>CAVWVD010000003.1:0-664557 GCA_963758345.1 uncultured Thermoleophilia bacterium | reverse complement strand
TGATGGAGCTTTCGGTCGTCCTGGTCAACCACGACGGGGCCGCTTGCCTCGGCGCGCGCTGGAGGCGCTGGCACGCAACACCCACGCGGACGTCGAGTGCATCGTCGTCGACTCGGGTTCGGCCGACGGCAGCTGGGAAGGCATCGAAGACGCGTGGCCACGCGCGAGGGCGCTGCGGTTCGAGGAGAACGTCGGCTTCTGCGTAGGGTGCAACCGCGGCGCGGAGGCCGCCACTGGGCGGCTGCTGGCGTTCGTCAACTTCGACGGCGAGGTCGAGCCGGGTTGGGACGCGCCGCTCGCGCGGGCTCTTACGACACGAGGATCTCGATCTCAACTGGCCTCCTCCTCTCGCGGACGGCGAGATGATCCAGGCGGCAGGCCTCTCCATCGCGCCGAACACGGCGCCGTAGTCGGGCGTCTCGAGCGCTCCGCGCGGGCGGCGCCCGGCGGGCCGATCGACGTCCCGGCGGCTTCCGGGGCGCTGATGATGGTGCGGCGGCAGGAGTTCCTCGAGCTCGGCGGCTTCTACGAGCCGATCTTCATGTACGGCGAGGAGGCCGACTACTGCCTTCGCGTCCAGGGCGGATCGTCTTGCATCCGGCGAGCGCGATCCGGCACGATTCGGGCACGCCTCCGGCCCGCAGCGCTCGGTCACCCGCCTTTACTAGGGCTCCGGAACCGCTTGTCAACGCGGCGCGACACCTTCCCGGCGGCTGCTCTGGCAAAGTCAGTCTCACGTCGTTCGCCTTCGACGTCCTTACCCTCGCGCAGCTCCACAGCCGCGAATCGGCCGGCGCGATCCTCGGCGGCTGGCGGGACGGGCCCTGCGGGCGCTTCGCCGCGAGCGGGCCGCGGGCACGGGCGATCGCAAGCGCGCCGCGCAGCGGCTGGTCACGCTGCGCGAGGCCGTCGCGCAGCAACGTCGCCTCGGGCGCGTGTAGGGACTGAACGCAGCCCTGACGGCGGTGCTGCCGACAATCCGGGACGGCTAATCGTCAGGCCCGTCCCGGCGCAGGCAGGATTCGCGCCCGATGGAGACGGGCTCCCTGCAGTGCCCCGCATGTGCCGCGGCCCTACCGGCACGCCCGGCGTTCAGCGGCACCGACCGGATGCACGGGCTCCCGGGCCGCTTCGACGTGCACGTCTGCACCGACTGCGGAAGCGGGCTCACGACGCCGCTACTGCGTTCTGACCAGCTCGGCAGCCTCTATCCGCAGGAGTACGTCGCCTACGGCCTGCCGGCGCAGCCCGTCCTCCGCGCGGCTGCGACCAGCCTCTTCCGCTGGCGCTACCGCCGCGCGCTCCGGCGGCTGCCGCTGTGCGTCCTGCGCGAACGACCGGCGGGCCGGCTGCTCGACGTGGGCAGCGGGCGCGGCGACCTTGGAGTTGTGGCCGGCGAGCTCGGCTGGGACGTGACCGGGCTCGAGCCGTCGGCCGCGGCGGCCGGCGCTGCCCGCGCCCGCGGCGTGCGGACCGAGGTCGGGACGCTCGACGACGCAGTGCTCGAGCCGCCCTACGACGCCGCCGTCTTCCAGCACTCGCTCGAGCACGTCGTCGATCCCTGCGCAGTCCTGGTGCGGGCGCGCGAGCTGCTCGCGCCGGGCGGCGCCGTGCTCGTCACCGTCCCCAACTTCGGCTCGTGGCAGGCGCGCCGGTTCCGCGACGCCTGGTTCCACCTCGACCTGCCGCGCCACCGCTCGCACCTGACCGAGGACGGCCTGCGCCGTCTGCTCGGCCGCGCCGGCTTCGCCTCCGTGCGGACGGCCACGTCGACGAGCGCCGACGGCCTGCCGATGAGCGCGGAGTACCGCCTGCTCGGGCGGCGTCGGCGCGGCGCCGCCCGTTACCTCGAGATCGGGACGGTGCTGCTCCTCTCGCCGGTCACGGCCGGCGCGAACCTCGTCGCCGGCGAGGGCGACTTCCTGCATTCGGTCGCGAGCGCACCGTGAGCCGGTCGGTCCTGTACGTCGCGCAGTACGCGCCGCCGTCGACGCTCGTCGCCGCCCGACGAACCGCGGGCATGACGAAGTACCTGGCGCGCCTCGGCTACGAGGTGACCGTGCTCACGTCGGCCGTGGCCGGGGAGGGAGAGATCGAAGGCGCGCACGAGGTCGTCCGTACCGGCGATCTGCTGACGTCCCGGCTCAACTGGCGCCGCGGCCATTTCGACGCGCTCGGCGGCCAGGCTGCCGCCACGTACGGCCGTCCCAGCCGGCTCGAGCTCGTCGTCGTGCCTGACCTGGCGGTCGTGACCTGGCTCCCGTACGCGCGTGCCGCGGCACGGCGCCTCGAGCGCTTCGACTGCGTCATCACGTCGTCGCCGCCGCCCTCGGTCCACCTGGTCGGCGACTCGCTTCAGCGGCGCGGCATGCCCTGGATCGCTGAGCTCCGCGACGGCTGGACGTTCGAACCACCCCACCCGCCCTTCCCGACGTCGCCGCAGCGGGCTGCCGACCGCCGGCTCGAGCGGCGGCTCCTCGGTCGGGCCGACGTCGTCGTCGCGGTGACCCGGCCGATCGTTGAGGACGCGCGCGAGCGCCTCGGCGTGCGCGCCGAGCTGGTCACCAACGGCTTCGACCCGGAGGAGCACGTGCCGGAGCTCGCCGGGCCGCTCCTCGACCCGGCGCGCCACTCACTCGTCCACACGGGGCGGATGGCCATCGCGCGCTCGACGCCGGCCCCACTGCTCGACGCCGTTCGCCGGCTGCCGGCCGAGGTCGCCGACCGGCTCGAGGTCGTCTTCGCCGGACCGCTGTCGGCCGACGAGGAGACGCTCCTCGCCGCCCCCGACCTCGCCGGCCGCGTGCGCGCGGTGGGCGCCTTGCCGCGCCCACAGGCGCTCGCGCTCCAGCGTGCCGGAGACAGCCTGCTGATCGTCACTGAGGGCTCGACGCGGCGCAGCGTCGCGACAGGGAAGATCTACGAGTACCTCGGCGCCGCCCGGCCGATCCTCGTGCTCGGCGACGAGACGGAGGCGGCGCGCATCGTGACCGAGACCGGCACGGGGATCGCGACGTCGGCAACCGACCCAGCGCTGATCGCGGCCGCGCTCGAGCGCCTGCTCGCCCGCGATCTGCCCGTGCGCGACGAGGGCGCGGTGGCCGCCTACCGCTACGACGCAGTGGCGGCGCGGCTCGCGGCGGTGATCGACTCGGTCGTGTCGTAGGCCGGCCCGGCCTCGACGAGCCCGCGGAACCAGAGCTCGACGTTGAGGGCGCGCCAGATGCCGTCCTTGTCGCGCCAGCTCGCCGCTGCTGGCGTCGGCCTCGATCGCGGCCGTGTCGTAGAGCCCCCGGGAGCGTGCCGCGGGGTCGAGCAGCACCTCGGCGACGCGGTCGCGCAGCACCGGCTCGGCGAGCCAGCGCCGCTGCGGCGGCTCGAAGCCGACCTTGTCCCGGCGGTCGAGGATCTCGTCGGAGACGAGTCCCGCACCACGTCCCGCACGATCCGCTTCGCAACGCCGTCGCGGTACACGAACGCGGCCGGCAGCGAGAGACCGAAGTCGGCCACGCGGCGATCGAGGAACGGCAGCCGCACCTCGCGCTCCATGCGCCATCGAGCTTGCGGTCGGCGTAGCGGAGCAGCTGCGGCAGACGGGTCCCGAAGCCTCGCGAGCAGCTGGCGGCGCAGCGGTCGCCGCCGTCACGGCCGGGGCCGCCGTTCAGCGGGTCGGTCAGCGCCGAGCCGCCACGACGGACGCTCGCCGCGTACGGCGTCGCGACCCGGCGGCGCGCGATCCGGCGGAGGCGCTCGGGCAGGTGGTCGATCGGCGAGCGCGACACCCGCGCGGCTGACCACGCTCCGGTCGGCCCGCGCCTCGGCGAGCGCTCCGCGCGCGCCGAGCTCGCGCAGCGCGAAGCCGCTCGAGTGGCGGGTAGCCGGCGAACAGCTCGTCGCCGCCCTGGCCGTCGAGCAGCACGGTCACTCCCGCGCGTCTCGCCTCCTGCATCACGCGCCACTGCGCGTAGATGCTGAGCGATCGCGACCGGCTCCTCGTGGTCGAGCACGAGCTGCTCGCAGGTCGCGGGCGACGTCCTCGGCCGTCGGCGCGATGCCGTGGTGCTCGACGACGCCAGCGCCGCTCCGCCACCTCGGCCGCGTAGCGCCATTCGTCGCGCTCCCAGCCGGGGAAGCGGCGCCGTGAAGGCGTGGCGCGTGTGGTCGCCGGCGAGCTCGGCGCTGAGCATCACGACGGTCGACGAGTCGATGCCGCCGCTCAGGGAGGTGCCGACGGGACGTCGCTGCGCAGCCGCAGCCGGATCGAGTCGGTCAGCAGGCTCGCGCAGCTCGTCGACGGCGTCCTCGTAGTCGCGACGGCACCTCGACGGGGCGCGGCTCCCAGTAGCGGCGGACGCTGACGCGGCCGTCGCGCCATTCGCAGCAGGTGCGCGGCCGGGCAGCCGCGTCGACGCCGCGGAAGAAGCTCCGCCCCGTCGCCGGCATCGCGTTGCGCGCCAGGAACAGGCGCCACCGCCTCGTCGTCGGCCGCGCGCGGCACGCCGGGCGCTGGAAGAGCGCCTTGATCTCGGAGCCGCAGACGAGCCGCTCGGCCGGCGCGCGCGTAGTAGAGCGGCTTCTCGCCGAACGGATCCGACGCGAGCACGAGCCGCCGTTCCCCTCGTCCAGATCGCCATCGCGAACATGGCATTGACGCGGTCGAGCGCGCCCTCGCCCCACTCGGCCCACGCGTGCAGGAGCACCTCGCCGTCGCCCTCGGTCTCGAAGGTGTGCCCCAGCGCGCGCAGCTCGTCGCGCAGCTCGCGGTAGTTGTAGATCTCGCCGTTGAAGACGAGGTGCAGCGGGCCGAGGTGCAGCGGCTGGTTCGAGCGTTCGTGCAGGTCGATGATCGCCAGCCGGCGGAAGGCGAAGCCGACGAGGTGGTCGTGCCAGATGCCCTGCCCGTCCGGGCCGCGCTTCTCCATCGTCGCCGCCATACGCTCAAGAAGCGCCGGATCGGGGCGGCCGCCTGCCGTCCCGCCGATACCGCACATGCCGGCGAGGATACCGCCGACCTAGTCGTTGTACGCGTCCCGGGTGCGAGATGCGAGCTGCAGCGGGTCGTGCCAGCGCTCCACGAACGCCCGCCCGCGGCGGCCAAGCTCCGCGAGCTCGGTCCGCGGCCGGCCGAGCAGGTCACGCAGGACGGCCGCCACTGTTTTCGGGATCGGCCCGCACGATCGGCAGCTCGGCCATCAGCTCGGCGGGCGCGTAGCGGTCGGTCCACTCGTCCGCGAGGAAGCACACGACCGGCTTGCCGAGCGCCATGAACTCGACCGCGACGCCGCCGTACCAGCCGACGAGCAGCTGGTCGACGAGGATGTCCGCCTGCTCGTAGGCGCGCACGGCCTCCTCGTGGCGCAGGCCTTCAACGAGGCGGAAGTCGAGCTCGACGCCCTCAGCACGCAGCTGCTCGGCGGCGGCGGTCACCACGCGCGTCCCCTTGATCCCGCGGTGGCTGGGAGCGTGGAGGACAACACGGGGGGCCGTCGCGGCCGATGATCCCCGGCGCCGGCCACTCGCGCGCGTCAACGTGGCCGTACGGCATGAACTCGGCGCGCTCCGGCAGGAACAGCCCCGAGGTCCGGATTGAGGTAGAAGATCCGATCGGCGTAGCGCTCGAACTGCGCGATCGCGCGCCGCTTTCGCTCGTCGTCCGCGACGGTGTAGTAGCCGTCGCCCGCCGCCTCGGCCAGCCGGCGGTGGAACGCCGGCACGGAGCCGGTCCCCTGCCGGGCGTCGTCGCCCTGGTAGGTGACAACGATCCGCTTGCCTGCGCGGTGCAGAAGCGGCAGGTCGCGCAGGCCGGCGGCACGCGCGTACGCGGCCGGGCCCGCGGCGAGCAGGCGGGCGGTGCGGCGAGTGGCCGGCCGGCGGCGGTGCTGCCGCGGGCAGGATCGAGCTGCCGAAGTTGAAATGGATTACGTCGAAGTCGCGGAGCGCCCGCCGGAGCAGCCCCCACCGACGCCGCTCGACCGCCACGCGGCCGTCGCCCGGATGCGCCAGCACCTCGTCGGCGTCGTAGTCGAACCAGGTGCCCCAGAGCTGCACGACGCGGCTGTCGAGACCCAGCTCGCGCTCCGCCCGGGCGAGCCCCTGCGGATGGTTGCCGTGTTCGTGGGGGTATGAAGAACGCGTAAGGGCAAGCGGCGAGCATACGGACGCCGTTGCTAGGCTTGGCGCGCTCGGCCGGCCCGTCCGGCCGCTTCTCGTATGGAGATCGACGGCAAGCGCTTTCTCGTGACCGGGGGCTCCGGGTTCGTGGGCTCCCACGTCGTCGACGCGCTGATCGAGGCCGGCGCCGGCGAAATCGTCGTCTTCGAGCAGAAGGTCGTCGCGGAGAACCTCGAGGGCGCCGTGGACAGCGGCCGCGTCCGCGTGATCGAGGGCGACGTTCGCGACACCGACGCGCTCGCCGAGGCGTCGAACGGCGCCGACGGGGTCTTCCACCTCGCCGTGCTGCCGCTCGGCCCGTCGGTGCAGAACCCGCGCCTGGCGCTGGACGTCAACATCGTCGGAACGTTCAACGTCATCGAGGCGGCGCAGGACGCGGGCGTGAAGAAGGTCGTCTACTCGTCCGCCTCCTCGGTCTACGGCGACACCGACGACACGATGGACGAGACGCACCCGCTCGACGCCTGGACGATGTACGGCGCGTCCAAGCTCGCGGGCGAGTACTTCCTGCGCGCCTTCAAGGATGCGCAGGGCCTCGATTTCGTCACGCTGCGCTACATGAACGTCTACGGGCCGCGCCAGGCCGGGCGGCCTGATCCCGGCGGTGCTCGGCAAGATCCTCGCCGGCGAGTCGCCCGTGATCGCGGGCGACGGCAGCCAGTCATTCGACTTCGTGCACGTGGCCGACGTCGCGTCGGCGAACGTGAAGGCAATGGCCTCCGACGTCAGCGGCGAGGCGTTCAACGTCGGCAGCGGCGGCGAGGCGTCGGTGCGCGAGATCACCGAGCGCCTGATCGCGCTCACCGGCTCGGACGTCGAGCCGACGTACGACCTCGAGCAGCGAGTGCTGATGAAGCGCCGGGTCGGCTCGAACGAGAAGCTCGTGCGCACGCTCGGCTGGTCACCGCGCTACGGCCTCGACGAGGGGCTGCGCGACGTGATCGAGGCGACGCGGGCCAAGGCGGCTGCGTAGCCGCGATGGCCACGCAGACGCGCATCCCGATCACGAAGCCGCTCATTGGCGCCGGAGGAGCTGCGCGCGGTCCAGCTGCCGCTCGAGACCGGCTGGGTCGTGCAGGGCCCGTACGTCCGCGATTCGAGAACGAATTCGCGCCTACACCGGCGCGCCAGCAGGCGATCGCGACGAGCTCCTGCACGACCGCGCTGCACATCGCCGTCGCGGCGCTCGGGCTCAAGCCCGGCGACGAGGTGATCGTGCCCGCGTTCACCTGGGTCGCGACGGCGAACGTCGTCGAGTACATGGGCGCGACGCCGCGTCTTCTGCGACGTCGAGCTCGAGACGTTCAACCTCGACGTGGCGCAGCTCGAGCGCTCATCTGACCGAGCGCACGGTCGGGCATCATCCCGGTGCACCTCTTCGGGCTCTGCGCGGACATCGACCCGATCCTGGACCTGGCGCGCGAGCACGGCCTCTGGGTGCGTCGAGGACGCCGCCTGCTGCGTTCGGCGGCTGGTACGGCGGCCGCCACACGGGCACGCTCGGCGACGCCGGCGCTTCAGCTTCCACCCGCGCAAGTCGATCACCACCGGCGAGGGCGGAATGGTCACGACCGACCGCGACGACGCTCGCCGAGCTGTCCGCTCGCTGCGCGACCACGGCGCCTCGAAGTCCGATCACGCGCGCCACGACGGCGTCGCGGCGCGTTCCTGCTCTCCGACTACGACCACCTCGGCTTCAACTACCGCATGACCGACATGCAGGGCGCGCTCGGCGCGGCGCAGATGGACCGGCCGACGACGATCCTCGACGACCGCCGCCAGCGCGCGCCGCGCTACGACGAGCTGCTGCGCGACTTCGGTGGCTGCAGTCCCCGGTCGCCCCGGCCGGCACGTGCACGGCTACCAGGCGTACGTCTGCCTGTTCCGCCCGGAGGAGCCGACGATCGACAACGTCCACGCGCTGCACCGAGCAGCGCAACGCGCTCATGGCCGAGCTCGAGAAGCGCGGGGATCGCGACGCGCCAGGGCACGCACTGCGCCGTCCTCACCGGCCTCTACGCGCGACAAGTACGGCCTCAGGCCCGAGGACTTCCCGCGCAGCGTGCTCGCCGACCGGCTGACGCTCGCACTGCCGCTCTATCCGCAGATGACCGACGACGAGCAGGCGATCGTCGTGCAGCGAGCTGCGACGCCGCCTTCCGAGCAGCCTCGCGTAGCGCCATGTGCGGCATCGCCGGCGCGCTCAGCCTGAACGGCGGTCCGGTCGCCGACGAGCGATCGTGCGCCGCGATGACGCGCGCGATCGCGCACCGCGGCCCCGACGACGAGGGCAGTCTGGTCGACGGCGCCGGTCGGGCTCGGCAACCGCCGGCTCGCGATCATCGACCTCTCGCCGGCCGGGCACAGCCGATGACCGACGCGACCGGGCGACCTCGTCATCACCTACAACGGCGAGCTCTACAACTTCCGCGAGCTGCGGCGCCGAGCTCGAGCGGGCCGGCCACCGCTTCCGCTCGCACACCGACACCGAGGTCGTGCTGCACGCCTACGGCGAGTGGGGCCTCGCGTGCCTCGACCGGCTCAACGGCATGTTCGGCCTGGCGATCTGGGACGCGCCGCCGGCGCGAGCTGTTCCTCGCCCGCGACCGCTACGGCGTCAAGCCGCGTCTACTACACCGAGGTCGGCGACGACTCCTCTTCGGCTCGGAGATCAAGTCGTTCCTCGAGCACCCGGCGTTCCGCGTCGACGTGAGCCTGCCGCACCTGCTCGAGTACTTCACCTTCCAGAACGTCTTCTCGGACGGCACGCTCTTCGCCGGCGTCAAGCTGCTGCCGCCGGGCTGCTACCTGACGGCTGAGCCCCGACGAGCCGGTTCCCGCGCCGACCCGCTACTGGGACTTCCGCTTCACGGAGGACGACGGCTCGACCTCCGACGACGGAGTACCTGGAGGAGCTCGACCGGCTCTTCCGCCAGGCGGTCGAGCGCCAGCTCGTCAGCGACGTCCCCGTGGGCGCCTACCTCTCCGGCGGCATGGACTCGGGGTCGATCACCGCGCTCGCGGCGCGCGCGCTCCCCTACCTCGCGACGTTCACCGGCGGGTTCGACCTGACGTCGGCTTCCGGGACTGGAGCTCGCCTTCGACGAGCGCCGCAAGGCCGAGGCGATGTCCTACATGTTCAAGACGGAGCACTACGAGACCGTCCTCAAGGCGGGCGACATGGAGCGCTGCCTGCCGGCGCTCGTCTGGCACCTCGAGGACCCGCGCGTCGGCCAGAGCTACCCGAACTACTACGTCGCTCGGCTCGCCAGCAAGTTCGTGAAGGTCGTGCTCTCGGGCAGCGGCGGCGACGAGCTGTTCGCCGGCTACCCCTGGCGCTACTACCGGGCCGTCGTCAACGACGACTTCGAGCACTACGTCGAGAAGTACTACCGCTTCTGGCACCGGCTGCTGCCGAACCGGTACATGCCCGACTTCTTCCAGCCGGACGTGTGGAGCGACAGGTCGCCGACTACCGGACGATCGACGTCTTCCGCTCCCAGCTGCCCGACCACGTCCGCGCGCCGGAGAGCCCGGAGGAGTACGTCAACTACTCGCTCTACCTCGAGGCGAAGACCTTCCTGCACGGCCTGCTCGTCGTCGAGGACAAGCTGAGCATGGCCCACAGCCTCGAGACGCGGGTGCCGTTCCTGGACAACGACCTCGTCGACTTCGCGCAGCGGCTGCCGGTGCGGCTCAAGCTGCGGGATCTCCAGCACGTCGTGCGGCTGGACGAGAACGAGCCGGGGCCGAAGACGCGCAAGCTGTTCGAGAAGTCGCGCGACGGCAAGATCCTGCTGCGCGAGGTGATGAAGCGCTACGTCCCGACGAGGTCACCGACCAGGTCAAGCAGGGGTTCTCCGGGCCCGACGCGACCTGGTTCCGCGGCGAGAGCATCGACTACGTCCGGCGTGTCGTCGACAACGACGACTCGCCGATCTACGCCTTCCTGCGCCCGGACACCGTGCGGTCGCTCGTCGGCGAGCACCTGCGCGGGCGAGGAGAACCGGCGGCTGCTGCTCTGGTCGCTGCTGAACTTCTCCCACTGGTGCGACGCGTTCCTGGAGCGCTCGCGCACACCGGACCCGAGCCAGCTGCCGACGGTCGCCGGCGTTTAGAGGCCGAGGATCTCGTCGTAGACGGCGCGGTGCCGCTCCACGACGAGCCGCCAGCCGTGGTGGCGCTGGATCCACGAGCGGCTGCGCGCGCCGAGCTCCTCGCGCTTCGCCCGGTCGTGGCCGAGCTCGGTCAGTGCCCGCTCGATCTCGTCCGGCGCCCGCGCCCGGATGACCGGCGGCAGCTCGTCGAAGCACCAGCTGTGCATCTCGTCGTCGAACGCCATCACGACCGGCCGCCCGCAGGCCATCGCCTCCGGCGCGACCGCGCCGAAGGTGCCGATCAGGAACTGGTCGAGCACGATGTCCGTCCCCCGGTACGCGTCGATCAGCTCCACCTTCGTCAGCGGGCGCAGCCATTCGACGTTGCGCTCGACGGCGAGCTCGCGGATCAGGGCGCGGCTCCGCTCCACCTCGCCGCCCCACTCGCTCAGCACGAGCAGCGCCTGGGATCCGGCCGCGTGGACGAACGCCGCGAACCCGCGCAGCATGGCGTCATTCGCCTTGATGTCCCAGTCGTGCCGTGAGGGCGAGAACAGGAGTGGCGACGCCTCCCGCGCCTGCAGCCGGTCGCGGAAGCCCGAGGGGCCGGGCGTGTACTTCTCCTCGTCCACCGGGTGCGGGATGAACACGTAGTTGTCGAGGCCGAGGAGGTCTGCCTGCGCCTTGACGTCCGGGTTCGTGATCACGACCTTCGCGGCGCGGCGGTACGCGACCGACATCAGCCTGCCGCGCCACGAGTCCTCGAACGGGATCTCGCGCAGCGTGCCGTGCTCGAACGCCACGTACGGCCGGTCCGGGGCGGCGAGGTAGGGGTAGATCGGGTAGGTCGCGTACGCCTGGACGACGTCGTAGCGGCGGAACAGCTGCTCGGCGCCGCCCCAGGGCAGGCCGAACATGAAGAGCGAGACGCCGGCACGCCCGAGGTCGAGCCGGCCGAGGTCGTGGCCGAGCACCTCGCGGAGCGGTGCGTAGTCGGCGCGCAGCATCCGCTCGACGCCGCGGCGGCGCAGCCGGTCGAGCGCGTAGGCGCGCAGCCGCGCCTGGAGCAGGTGCTGGCCCTTGAAGCGCGGCCGCGCCTGCCGCGGATCCGGCGCGAGCACCCACGGGGGCCTGCTCCACCCATGCTCGGCGGCGATCGTCTCGAGCGGCGCGTAGTCGTCGTAGACGCCCACGAGCCCGGCGTCCTCCCACTCGGGGAGGCTGAGGATGTGAAGCTCGTCGCAGAGCGCGTCGGCTTCGATCCCCGCACGCCGCTGGAACTTCGCGTTCAGGTACGCGTTGTTCGCGACGTTGCCGGCATGCAGGACGCGTGTCACTCGCCGGACCCACGGCTTGCGAGGTTTCCCACAGTGGCGCGGACGAAGCGGATCGTCTCGCGGTCGACAACGCCGAAGGCGAACAGCAACAGCGGGAAGGCCGCCAGCAACGGGAGCTTCACGAGGATGCCGAGCCAGACCGGGTCGACGACGAGCAGCTGCCCGGCCGCGATCACGACGCCGGCCGCCGCGAGCGTCGTCACGATCCGCCGGCCGTCGAACGGCGCGTTGCCGAGCTGCTGGGCCCGGTGGTAGTAGAGCGCCGCGAGGAACGCGAACGACAGGAACGTCGACAGCGCGGCACCGACGACCGAGAACGGGGGGATCAGCGCGAAGTTCAGCGCCGTGTTGACGACCAGCGCGTAGACGGCGTAGCGCGCGAAGTAGGTCGTCCGCCGCGCGATCGCGATGCCGCTCATCGTGATGCTGTTGAGGCCGACCATGACGATCCCGAGCGACAGCAGGCCGACGCCCTTGTACGCCTCCTCGTAGTCGGGCCCGGTGATCGTCTCGAAGAACTCCCGCGCGAAGACCGAGATGATGACTGCCCCGAACGACAGGATGACCGTCGCGTACGTCAGCGTCCGCGCGCGGAGCGTCCGCTCCTCCTCCGGATCCTGCCGGTGCAGCTCGAGCATCAGCGGCGCCCACGCGAGCGAGAGCGCCGTGACGGCGAGCGAGAGCAGGCTGGCCAGCCGCACCGCCAGCCCGTAGAGGCCCAGGTCGGTCAGGCCCGAGAAGTGCAGCAGGAAGAAGCGGTCCGCGAGCAGCAGCACCCAGGTAGACAGCGCGACGGGGATGAGCGGCAGGCCGTAGGCGAGCATCACGCGGAGCTTCGCGCGGTTCGCCGTGAAGCCCAGCGCGCCGTGCACGAGCACCAGGCCGAGGCTCACCGCGGCCGCGCCGCCCACGACGAAGCCCAGGTAGTAACCGGTCAGCCCGCGGTCGAAGCTCGCCACGAGCACGAGCGCCAGGCCGACCGAGATGGCTCCCGCGGTGATCGCGATCGCCGTGTAGGCGGCAGGACGGTGCCGCATGCGGAGGACCTCCTGGCAGAACGCGGTGGTCGTCCCGAGCGGCACGGCCGCGAAAGCGAGCGCGATCACCGTCGCGAAGCGGTCGTCCGGGAAGAACACGGACGAGATCCAGCCGGAGAGCGCGATTCCCACCGCGGCCGTCGTGACGGAGGCGAGCGTGATCGTCCAGAAGGCGGTGCTGAGGACCGAGCGCTGCTCGGCGTGGGCGTCGGAGGGGTAGTCGAAGTAGCTGCGCTGCGCGGCCGAGTCGAGCCCCAGCACGGCGAAGATGCCCGCGATCGCGACGATCGTCGTCATCGTCTCGATGACGCCGTAGTCGGCGGGCACGAAGATCCGCGTGAAGATCGGGACGGTCAGGAACGCGAGCAGCTGCAGGACGACCCCGCCCGAGCCGTAGATGACGACGTCCCGGGCGAGGCGCCGGAAGGTCATCCGTGCGGATCGTCGGCGGCGACCGCGGCTCCGTCCGCCGCGGCGGAGAGGCCCCAAGCGCGCCGGTAGTGCCCGTCCATCACGCGGCCGACGGCCGCCAGGGAGTGGTACCGCTCCACGTACGCAGGCCCGAGCCGGCCCCGCTCGCGCCGGCGCGCCGGGGCTGCAAGGTGCTCCCGCAGCACGTCGGCGAGCGTGTCGGGGCTCGCGTTCACGATCGGGCACTCTGCCCATTCGGGGTGGGCCGGGGCGAACCGATCGTTCAGGTAGCAGAGGACGGGCTTGCCGAGGGCCATGCTCTCGATCGCGAACAGCGCGTACGCGCCGATCAGGAACTGGTCGGCGACGATGTCGGCGGCGGCGTAGAGGCGGCGGGCATCCTCGTTCGGGACCCCCTCGACCAGCACGAGCTCGATCGGCAATCCCTCCTCGCGAAGCGCCGCCACGGCCGCTTCCAGGTAGCGGGTGCCCTTGTAGTGGCGGTGGTTCGGGGAGTGCACGATGCGCACGACGCCGTCGTCAGGCGCGTCGACGGGCTCCCACCCGCGCCCGTCGAAGGGGTAGAGGAGGACGCCGTCCATGCGGGGGAGGTCCTCGACCAGGTCGGCGCACCCGAGCATCACGCTCGCGTGCCGGGCGAACGCGGCCAGGCGCGCCCGCACGGCCGCTTCGTCGCGGTCCTCGGCCCCTGGCGGCACGTCGGTGTACGCGTTCCAGCGGCCCAGCCGCCGGGTCGTCGACGGCAGTCGCGCGTCGCTGCCGTACGGGTAGACGACCACCACCTTGCCGGCGAGGCGCAGCAGCGCGAGCTCGGTGCGCCACCAGGGGGTGTGGCCAAGGAGGCCGCCGTCGAAGAAGAAGCCGAAGCCGTCGAACCGGAAGCCGGCCCAGACGAAGGCGGCGTACGGCACCAGCCCACCGAGGAGCGGGATGCGGACGAAGCGGTCGAGCACGTGGTCGAAGTCACCGCCCGCGTTGATGCGGTAGACGCCGTACACGAGCGTCTCGCTCCGGTACCCGTACGCGCGGTCCGCCAGCGCGCTGTAGCGGATGTTGATGATCGGGGTCGGCCCCCAGAGGATGGAAGGGAGCGAGCCGCGGCGGCGCTTCACGATCCGGCGGAGCCGGGAGTACGGGACGACCGTCGCGGCGTAGGCGACCACCGTCGGGACGCCGGCGACGAGGTGCAGGAGGGTGATTGCCGCCCGCTTGCCGCCCGGCTTCACGGTGTGCCGGGGCGCGCGACGACGAAGAGCGAGTCGCCGTGGGCGAGGTCTCCGACCCGGCAAGAGCGCTCGATCTCGAAGCCGCCTCGCGCGAGCAGGTCCACGAACTCCTCCTCGCGGTAGAAGCGGAAGTGCTGCTCCATACGCTCCGAGAACTCCTGTGCGAGCCGGTCGTCGGCGTGACGGCGGCGGGCGTACGCCGCACGAAGCGCCGCGACCCGGTTCGTCACGCCGTGGCGCCACGCCGTCCGGACAACCGTCCCGACCTGCCGTTCCCGGAGGAGGCGCCCGACCTCGGTCGCGGTGCTGCGGCCGAACGCCGGCAGCGAGAAGCGCGCCGCGTCGACACGGGCCAGGTAGGTGGGGTCGACGACTCCCAGCCACGCACCGAAGCGGCCGTCGGGTCGGAGAACGCGCCGTATCTCCGCCAGCGCACGCTCGGGCTCGGGAAAGTGGTCGAACGAGGTGGCACTCAGCGCCCAGTCGAACGAGGCGTCGGCGAACGGGAGCGCCTCTGCGACGCCCTGCACGAACGGAAACGGCGGCGGCTCGGAGGCCAGGAGCGGATCCACGCCGATGTACGTAACGCCGTCTCCCGTCGGCGCATACTGCGGATCCGGCTCGATGCCGCAGCCGACGTCGAGCACGACTCCGCTCATCTCGCAGAACGCGGCGAACTCGCGCGCCACGCCGTCGAAGAAGCGCTTCGTTTCCGGGTCGGGCGCTTCATACGACTCGAGGCCCTTCGCCTGCTTCTCCTCCCACTCCGCCCAGCCGGCCGCGTCGACGTCGTCGGGAAGGACGACCGGCCGCCCGAGGCTGACGGCAAACCGTCGTCCGCACTCGACGCACACGAGGCCTGAGGTGTCGCCCTCTGCGTCGGGGGTCAGCCGCCCGCGGCACGCCGCGCAGGCGAGGGTGGCGAGGAGCTGCTCGTTCATCCGCGCTTGATGCCGCGGACACGCACCGAGCCCGCGGGGAGCGGGACGATCTGCACGTCGCCGAACCCCGCTTCGGTGAACCAACCCGCCACCTCGGGCCCGGTGTGGAGGTGGTTGTAGCGAGGTGAGTACGCGTCGAAGAGCCCGAACTGGAGCGTCTCGGCGTCGACCCCCGACTCGGGATCCAGGTACTCCACCATGAGGAGCCTCCACAGCGAGGCAGCGAACCGTCGGGCTGCGCAGGACGAGGTGCCGGCAGGCCGCGGTAGCGGCGCTCGTCCGACATGCGCCGCATGACCCGCCGCACGAGCTCGGTGCCGAAGAACATATCGGCGTGCGGCGCTCGTAGACCATCACGTACAAGGTCCCGCCTGGCCTGACGAGCGGGACGAGCTGGTGAACGCGCGCGGCGTGTCCGGGCGTGTGGTGGAGGACCCCCCAGCTCATGACGAAGTCGAAGACTGCCGGTCTGAACGGGCGGCTCGAACATGTTTGCCTGGCAGACCGAGACGTTCGGCCGCTCCGCCAGCTGCTCGGCCGCTGCCTCGATTCCGCCCTCGTCAGGTCGAACGCGTCGAGCTCCGTGCCCAGCTCGGACAAGGCGTAGCTCCACCGGCCCGAGCCGCAGCCCGCATCGAGCGCGCGCTTGCCGTCGAAGAACTCCCGCGGCAACCGGCACTCCTCGAGGAACTGATCCACGAGGCGAGGCTCGAAGCGGCGTGGACCAGGAGTCGCTGAAACGGCGGTGCTCGAAGTCGAAGACGCGCTGAGTCTGCGCCACCCCCGGGGCCAGCGACCCGACGAAGCGCGGGGTCCCCTCGACGACCGGGAACCGCCGTGCGCAGCCGCCGCAGACGAGGGCGTCGCCGTCCGCGCGCAGCTCCTCGCTGCCGCACGCCGTGCAGCGGAAGACGTTGGCGAACGCCGGCTCTGTCTGGACGCCGACCGTCACGCTGCCGGCACCGTTGCGGCGACCGCGCGTCCGAGGCCGTCGGCGAGCCCGACGAGCGTGCCGCCGCCGAGGAGCTCGCGCATGCGCGCGTTGTCGGCGAGCAGGTCGCCGGGGCCGTCCGGCGAGCGTGTCTCGAACACCGGCTCCCGGCCGAGGGCTGCGCCGATGTGCTCGGCCAGCTCGCGGATCCCGGCCACGTCGTCGCCCGCCACGTTGAGGGTCTGGTGCCCGTCCGACTCCAGGGCGCCTGTGATCACGCGGACGACGTCGTCGATGTACGTGGGGTTGCTGCGCGGCTGGCCGCCGCCGTTCAGCGTCACCGCGTCGCCGCGCTCTACGCGGCCGATCAGCGCGGGGACCAGCCGGCCGCGCTGGCCGGGGCCGTACGGCATGAAGAGCCGGAGCACCGTCGTGCCGAAGAACTCGCGGTAGAGCGCCACGAGCCGCTCGGCATGGATCTTCGTCGTGGAGTAGAAATCTGCGCCCGCGAGCTCCGACTCCTCGGTCGAGACCCGGTCGCCGAAGCCGTAGACCGAGCCCGAGGACGTGAACACGAACCGCTGCGCCCCGGTACGTCGCGCATGGTCGAGCAGCTCCTGGGTCGCCGCCGTGTTGACTCGGTAGAGCGCATTCGCCCCGTCGGGGAACGGCACGTTCGCCTGGGCGAGGTGTACGACCGCGTCGACCGCAGGCAGACCGGCGTCGGCGAGCGGGCTGCGGAGATCGACCGGCACCGGCGACCCGCCCGGAAGCTCCCCGGCCTGGTCGGGCCTCGCGAGCGCGAAGACCTCGTGGCCCGAGCCCTCGAGTGCGGGAACGAGGTGCGACGCGACGAAGCCCGCCGCGCCTGTCACGAGCACCCTCATGTGGCCGGCTGCGTCGGGTCGGGCATGGCCCGAGAGGCTACCGGCGCCGTCCGCGGGCGGCGCTCCCAACGGACGCGTCCCGGACTCTCCCTATCATCAGCGGCACCGTGACCGAGCAGATCGCCGAGGCGCTGCCGAGAGCCTCCAGCCCGTTCGCCGCCGTGCGGGCGATCGCAGTCGTGCCGGCCTACAACGAGGCCAACGCGATCGCCGGCGTGATCGCCGAGCTGCGCGAGTTCGACCGCCAGCTCGCGGTCGTCGTCGTCGACGACGGCTCCGCCGACGGGACCGCCGAGGTGGCCGGGCCGCGGGCGCCGAGGTGCTCCAGCTGCCCTACAACCTCGGCATCGGCGGCGCCGTCCAGACGGGCCACCAGTACGCGCGCGACGCGGGCTTCGACGTCGCGATCCAGGTCGACGGCGACGGCCAGCACGATCCGGCCGAGCTGCCCAAGCTGCTCGCGCCGATCGTGGCCGGCGACGCGGACATGGTCGTCGGCTCGCGCTTCGCCGGCGAGGAGAGCTACCGCTCGTCCGCCGTGCGCCGCATCGGGATCGTCATCCTAGCGCGGGTCGTGTCGATGCTCGTCCGCCAGCGGATCACGGACCCGACCTCGGGCTTCCGCGCCGTCAACCGCCGCGCGCTCGAGCTCTTCGCCGGCGACTACCCGCACGACTACCCGGAGGCCGAGGCGACCGTCCTCGCGCACCGCCACCGGCTGCGCGTCGTCGAGGTGCCCGTGCGGATGCGTCCGCGCGCGGGCGGCACGTCGTCGATCGGCGGGATCTACTCGCTCGTCTACATGAGCAAGGTGCTGCTCGCGCTCTTCGTCGGGCTCTTCCGGCGCTACCCGAAGGAGGATCGGTGACCCCGCTTCGCGTCTCGCTGTTCGCGGCGGCCGGCGCCCTCGTGCTGCTGCTCGTCATCTTCGAGCTGATCCGGCGGCGTCGCCTCCAGGAGCGCTACGCACTGCTGTGGATCCTCACCGGCACGGTCATCCTCGTGCTCGCGCTCTGGCGCAGCCTGCTCGGGACGCTGAGCGACGCGGTCGGCATCGCGTACCCGCCCTCCGCGCTGTTCATCCTCGCCGCGTTCTTCATCCTCGTGGTGCTGCTCCACTACTCGACCGTCATCTCGAAGCTCTCGGATCAGAACCGCATCCTCGCCCAGCGGCTGGCGCTGCTCGAGCACGAGGTCGACGGACGCGAAGGCGCCGACCCGCCGACCTAGGATCCCGGGGTGGGAGCAACGCCTGTCACCGACGACGACGTCGACCGCGTCATCCTGCAGCTTCGCGCGGAGCTCGACGCCTCCGCCCACGACGATGGTGGCGGGCGGCCCGCGTGGGAAGCCGCACGCATCGAGACGGGGCGCCTGGCGGCCGTCAGCGGCGACCGCGCCTTCCACCGGCGGCCCGGCGCCGCCGGCACGCTCCGCTGGGCCGCGACGGCGCCTGCGAAGGTCATCATCCGCAAGCTCACGCGCTGGTACGTGGAGCCGATCGCCGCGGAGCAGCGGGCCTTCAACGGCACGGTGCTGCGCCTCGTCGACGACGTGACCGCCTGGGCCGCGGGCGAGGTGTCGGCCGCGCGCCGGGAGGCCGACGAGCGGACGGCCGAGCGCGCCGACGAGCTCCGGGCTGCGTTCGAGAGCGAGCTCGAGGCGGCGCGGGCCGATCTGGCGAAGCGTGCGACCGAGCTCGAGGACCGCCTGCTGCGCGTCGAGCGCCGGCCGGCGGGCACGGCCGGGCCCGAGCGTGCCCTCGCCGCCTCCGCGCCGGCCGCCGCTCCCTTCGACTACTTCGCGTTCGAGGGCCGCATGCGCGCCGACCGCAAGGAGATCCGCCGCCGCCAGGCGCACTACCTCGACGACTTCCGCGGCGCCGCGCCGGTGCTCGACGTCGGGTGCGGGCGCGGCGAGTTCCTCGTGCTCCTGCGCGACGCTGGCATCGAGGCCCGCGGCGTCGACGCCGACGCTGACATGGCCGCCTTCTGCAGGGGCGAGGGCCTCGAGGTCGAGCACGGCGACGCGCTCGCGTACCTGGAGGCGGTCGAGCCCGGCTCGCTCGGCGGGATCTTCGCGGCCCACGTCGTCGAGCACCTGCCGCCGCCCACGCTGGTGCGCTTCCTCGAGCTCGCCGCGGCCTCTCTGCGCCCGGGCGGCGTGCTCCTCGCCGAGACGCCGAACCCGGTGTCGCTCGTCGCGCTCAAGCACTACTTCGCCGACCTCACCCATGCCCAGCCGCTCGTCCCCGAGACGCTCGCCTTCCTCGTCCGCCAGGCCGGGCTGCAGGTCGAGGAGACCCGCTACCTGAACGAGCCGCCGGCCGCCGAGCGCCTCCGGCCCGTGCCGCTGCCGCCCGGCGAGGGCTTCGCCGAGGCGCAGGCGGCCGAGGACGCGAACGTGCGGCGGCTGAACGAGGTCGTCTTCGGGCCGCAGGACTACGCGGTCGTCGCCCGGAGATGAACATCGCGGTCTGTCTCCCGCAGGTGCCGTTCCAGACCGGTGGCGCCGAGATCCTGGCGCGCGACCTGACCGCCAACCTCGCCCGCCGCGGCCACCGCGCCGAGCTCGTCACCGTGCCGTTCAAGTGGTACCCGAACGAACGCGTGCTCACGGAGCCGCTGCTCTGGCGCCTGCTCGACCTGACCGAGGCGAACGGCGAGCCGGTCGACCTGGTGATCGCCACGAAGTTCCCGTCCTACGCCGTCCGCCATCCGAACAAGGTCGTCTGGCTCGTGCACCAGTTTCGGCAGGCGTACGAGCTCGACGGGACGGCGCTCGGCCAGTTCGGCGACTCGCTGCAGGATCGCGCGACCCTGCGCGCCGTGCACCGGCTCGACCGGAACGCGCTCGGCGAGGCGCGGCGGCTCTTCGCCATCTCGCGCAACGTCGCCGAGCGGGTGCGCGAGTCGACCGGGCTCGAGGCGGAGGTGCTCGTCCCGCCGCCGCAGGCGCTCGCCTACCGCTGCGACGGCTACGGCGACTTCGTGCTCTCCGTCGGGCGCCTGGACGCGGCCAAGCGCGTCGACCTGCTGCTCGAGGCTGCGGCCGCCTCCGACCTGCGCGTCGTCGTCGCGGGCGACGGGCCCGACCGCGGGCGGCTCGAGGCGCTCGCGGGCCGGCTCGGCCTCGACGGGCGCGTCGCGTTCAGCGGCCGCGTCTCGGAGGAGGAGCTCGCCGACCTCTACGCGACCTGCCTGGCCGTCTACTACGCGCCGATCGACGAGGATCTCGGCCTCGTGCCCTACGAGGCGTTCCTCGCCGAGAAGCCCGTCGTGACGACCCACGACGCGGGCGGCCCCCTGGAGGCGGTCGCCGACCGCCAGACGGGGCTCGTCGTGGCGCCCGAGCCGGCCGCGCTCGCCGGCGCGCTCGGCTGGCTCGACGAGCACCGAGACGAGGCGCGCGACTGGGGCGTCCGCGGCAGGGCGATCGCCCGCGAGCTCACCTGGGACAGCGTCGTCGACACGCTTCTCGGCTCGTGAAGATCGGCTACTGGTCGCCGCTGCCGCCCGAGGAATCGGGTATCGCCGCCTACAGCGCGCTGCTGCTGCCGGCGCTCGAGCGTCACCTCGAGGTCGACGTCGTGCGGCGGGGCAAGCGCGCCGGGCGCGGCCACGACCTCGAGCTCTTCCACATCGGCAACAACCCCGAGGCCCACGGCTGGATCTTCGACGCGCTACGCGAGCGGCGCGGCCTCGTCGTCCTCCACGAGTACGTGCTCCACCACCTCGTCGCCGGCGTCACCGTCGGCCGCGGCGACGGCCCCGGCTACCTGGACGCGATGCAGCGAGAGGCGGGCGTCGTCGGCCGGCTGCTCGCCCACGGCGTCATCGACGGGCTCGTGCCGCCGCTCTGGGAGCGCCGCGCGCCCGACTTCCCACTGGCACGCGAGGCGCTCGCCGCGGCGGACGGCGTGATCGTCCACTCCCGCTACGTCGAGAGCCGCGTGCGCGATGCGGGTTACGCGGGGCCTGTGTTCCGTATCCCGCACCCGGCCTGGACGCCGCCCGACGTCGCGCCCTACGAGGCCGCGGGCCGCCCGCTCGTCTCGGTGCTCGGGCACCTCAACCCGCAGAAGCGCCTCGGCTCCGTGCTCGCTGCCTTCGCTCGGCTGCGCGAGCGCCACCCCGACGCCCGGCTCGTGGTCGCAGGCCGCGCGGCCGGCGTCGACGTCGACCGCGAGCTCGGGGCGAGCCGCGGCGCCGTCGACGTGCTCGGCTACGTCGAGGAGGAGACGCTCTGGCGCGTGCTCGCCGCCGCCGACGTCTGCGTCAGCCTGCGCTCGCCGACGATGGGGGAGACGTCAGGGGTCGTCCTGCGTGCGCTCTCGGCCGGCCGGCCGGTGGCCGTCTCCGACGTGGGCTGGTTCGCCGAGCTTCCCGCCGAGGCCGCCGTGAAGGTGCCGGTCGAGGGCGAGGTCGACGCGCTCGCCGCCGCGCTCGACCGCCTGGCCGGCGACGAGGAGGCGCGCGCGGCCATGGGCGAGGCGGCGCGGGAGCTGGCCCGGACCGAGCACGACGTCGGCCGCGTCGCCGCCGCGTACGCCGCCGCCGCCGAGGACGTGGCCGGCCGCCCCGCGGTCGAGCAGGCGCTGCTCGAGGACGTCTCGCGCGCCGCGGCCGACGTCGGCGTCGACCCGGCCGGGCTGCGCACGATCGCCGCCGCCGTCGGCGAGGTGACGCGTGGCGACTGAGCAGCTGGCGGCCCCGCGTTCTGCCGTCCGCGCGCGCGTCTCGCCGGTCGTGCTGCTGGCGGGCGGCGCGCTCCTGCTCATCGTCGCCGTGCGGATCTGGATGGCCGGCAACATCGTGACGCCCTGGATCCTGCTCGACGAGCTCATCTACGGCGAGATGGCGCGCAGCTTCGCCGAGAGCGGCGACCTGCTCGTCCGCGGCGTGCCCGCCGGCACGCCGGCGGTGCTCTACCCGGTCGCCATCTCGCCCGCGTGGCTCGTGACCGACACGATCCCGCACGCGTACGGGCTCGCGAAGGCGATCAACGTCGTGGTGATGACCGCGGTCGTGGTGCCGGTGTGGTTCTGGGCGCGCCGGCTCGTGCCGCCCCTCTGGGCGCTCGCCGCGGTCGCGCTCGTGCTCGTCATGCCGTCGATGCTCTACACGGGCGTGCTGATGAGCGAGAACGCGTTCTTCCCGCTCTTCGTCGCGTCGGCGTTCGCGATGGCGGCGGCGCTCGAGCGGCCGGCCGTGTGGCGCCAGGCGGTCGTCTTCGTCCCGGTCGGCCTGGCGATCGGCGTCCGCGTGCAGGCGATCGTGCTGCTCGCCGTGCTGCCCGCGGCGATCCTCGTGAAGGCGCTCCTCGACGCGCTGGCGCCAGGCGACGGGCCGCGCGGGCGGCGGGCGCTCGCGACGCTGCGGGCGTTCTGGCCTACGTTCGCGGTGCTCGCGGCGGGCGCCGTGCTCTTCGCCGGCTACGAGTCGGCGCGCGGGCGGAGCCTCGCCTCGGCGCTCGGCTCCTACGCCGACGTCGCGCGGGCGGACTACGCGCTCGGCACGGTGCTCCACTGGCTCACGCTCCACTTCGCCGAGCTCGCCTTCTCGGTCGGCGTCGTGCCCGCCTGCGCGCTCCTCCTGCTCGTCGGGATCGCCGCGGGCGGCCGCTCGACCACGCCTGCCGAGCGCGCGTTCCTCGCCGTCGCAACGGCCGCCGTCCCGCTCGTCGTCCTGCAGGTGGCGCTCTTCGCCTCCCGGTTCTCGCTGCGGATCGAGGAGCGCTACATGTTTCCGCTCGCGCCGCTCTTCTTCCTCGCGCTCGTGCTCTGGATCGCGCGCGGCCTCGAGCGTCCACCGGTCCTCGCCGTCGCCGCCGCGGTCGTCCCCGTCCTGCTCTTGCTCGACGTGAAGCTCAAGGACCTCCTCGGGGTGCAGATCCTCTCCGACACGTTCGCGCTCATCCCGGTGTGGCGGGCGGCGCAGCTCCTCGACGGCGGCGTCGACGCGGCGCAGACGCTGCTGCTCGCCGGCTCGGTGGTGGCGGCCGCCGCCTTCCTGTTCGTGCCGCGGCGGTTCGCCGTCGTGCTCCCGCTCGGCGTGGCCGCGTTCCTCGCGTTCAGTTCCTGGCCGGTGTACGGCGCGGTGCGCGACTACGCGCGGTCGCTCGCCGGGTACGCTGGCGCCGGCGATCGCGACTGGATCGACGACGCCGCGGGCGGCGGCGTCCACGCGCCCTACCTCTACGACGCGGCGCGTGTCCCGGGCTACGACGACATGATCCTCTGGCAGACCGAGTTCTGGAACGGCGACGTGGGCGACGTGGTGCGGCTCGGGCCGCAGGTGCGCGATCCGCTCGTCGAGCAGGTCGGCTCGGTCGACCCGGCCACGGGGGCGATCACGGCGCCCGGCATCGGCTCCCCGCGGTACGCGGTCACCTCGTCGGGCCTGACGCTCGCCGGGAAGCCGCTCGCCTCGAAGTCGCTCCTCACGCTCTACCGCGTGCAGCCGCCGTTGCGGCTCGCCAGCTCCGTGGAGGGCGTCTACGGCGACGGCTGGATGGGCGCGCAGGCCGCGTACTCCGGCTACACGGGCGGGCCGGGCCGGATGAGCGTGACGCTCTCGCGTGAGGCGTGGGGCGGAAAGGACGTGCCGGGCAAGGTCACGGTGCGCGTCGGGCCCGCGGCCTCGAACGGCGCCGGCGGCGCGCAGATCGGCAAGGTCACCGCCCAGAAGACGCTGACGCTCCACCGCCTCCAGCGCCATGTCGTCACGCTGCCCACGCCGAAGGCGCCGTACCGCGTCGAGGTCGCGGTCGCGCCCACCTTCTCGCCGGCCGACTACGGCCTCTCGGACACGCGCGAGCTCGGCGCCCAGGTCGTCTTCCGTCCGCTGCCGCCGCGTTGAGCGCCTTCGTCGAGCGCCTGAGGCATCCCTCGCCGGAGGTCCTCTACGGGCTGATCGCGGCCGGGCTGATCCTGCTCTCGGCAGTGGTGCGCGAGTCGATGGTGCGCGACGTCGTCGCGCCGAACATCCTCTGCGACGAGTTCATCTACGCCGGCATCGCCCGCGGGCTCGCCGACGGCGACGGCTACGCCTACCGCGGCGTCCACCTCGACTTCGGCTGGCTCTACCCGCTGCTGATCGCCCCCGGCTGGCTCGCGGCCAGGATGGACACGAGCTACGAGGCCGCGAAGGCGCTGAACGTCGCCGCCATGAGCCTCGCGGGCGTGCCCGCCTACCTGTGGGCGCGGCGCTTCGCCTCGCCGCCCTGGGCCGTGCTCGCGACGCTCCTCGTCCTGCTCGTCCCGGCCTACGCGTTCAACGGGCTGATCATGACCGAGAACGCCGCATACCCGACCTTCCTGGCCGGCGCGTTCGGGATCGCGCTGGCGCTCGAGCGGCCGCGGCTCGGCTTCCAGGCGCTCGCCATCGTGCTCGTCGGGCTCGCCTGGGCGACGCGCTACCAGAACGTCGTGCTCGTGCCGACCCTCGTCCTGGCCGCGGTGCTCGTGCTGGCGCTCGACTGGCGCGCCGGGCTGCCCCGCGCGGAACTCCGCCGGCGCGCCCTGCTCCACGGGCGGATGGTCGGCGCGCTGGCGGCGGTCGGGCTCGCCTTCCTGCTCTACAAGCGCGTGACGACCGGCTACTTCTACACCGCGCTCGGGTCGTACGCGGACGTGCGCAACAACGTCTACCCCTGGCGCGACGTCTTCCGCTGGGCGATCCTCCACCTCGGCGAGCTGTCGCTGGCGGTCGGCGTCGTGCCCTTCGCCGCGCTGCTCCTCCTCGCGGTGCAGGGCGTGCTCGGCCGGACGAAGACCGACGCCGAGCGGGCGTACATCGCCGTTGCCGCCTCGGGCGTCGCGCTCATCGCCCTCCAGGTCGGCGCGTTCGCGGCGAGCACGGCCCACTGGGTGGTGGAGCGCTACAGCTTCTACGCCATGCCGCTGCTCCTGCTCGGGCTCGTGGCCTGGCTCGGGCGTGGCGCTCCCCGGCGGCCGATCGCCGCGACGGTCGCGAGCGCGGCGGTCGCCGGCGGCCTCGTCGTCTGGCTGCTGCACGAGTTCCGCGACTTCCTGTTCGCCGGGTCGCTGCCGGTCAACACGCTCTCGCTCTACGCGTTCCTGCGCTGGACGGTGCACTTCGGCGGCGACCAGGACCGCCTGATCTGGGCCGTCGGCGCGGTCGCAGCGGTCGCGGCGGCGGCGTTCGTCCTCGTGCCGCGCAGGATCGCGCTGATCGCCCTGCCGCTCGGCGTTGCGATCACGCTCGTCGCGTTCTCGCGGCCCGCGCTGACGCAGACCCGGCTCCTCTCCGAGGGCACGCTCCAGCTCGCCGGCACCGACCCGACCTGGGTCGACGACGCCGTCGGCCGCAAGGCGGACGTCGCCATGCTCATCACGTCGCACCCCGACCAGTACACGGCGTCCGGCGTCCAGCTCCAGACGGAGTTCTGGAACCGCAGCGTCGACCGCGTCTACCGGATCGCCCAGTCCGAGATCTGCCCGCTGCCCGGCACCGACCTCACCCTCGACCCGACGACCGGCGAGCTGCACCGGGTCGGCTACACCGGCGCCGCTGAGGAGCCGCCCGAGCGCTACTACGTCGTCAACCAGGGCACGTCGATCTTCGGGGAGCAGCTCGTGACCGGTGGCACCGCGCTCGGAGCGCCGCTGGCGCTCTACAAGGCGAAGCTGCCGCTGCGGCTGCAGAACAGCACGAGCGGCATCTTCGCGGACGGCTGGATGGGCTCAACGGCGGCGTACACGCAGTACGCGGCCGACGGCAAGCCGGGCAAGCTCCAGGTCACCCTGTCGCGCGAGGCGTGGACCGGCCCCGACAAGCCGGGGCGGGTCAAGATCCGCTACGGGTACCCGGGTGTCGACAAGCGCGGCTACGTCGTGCTGAACGACCCGAAGACCGTCCGCTGGACGATCCACAGCGGCGGGGTCGAAGACGTTCGACCTGCCCGTGAAGCGGCTGCCGGCCCGCGTCGAGGTCACGATCGACCCGACCTTCTCGCCCGCCGACTACGGGTCTGCCGATGCGCGCGCACTCGGCGCCAGGCCGACCTTCGCGTACGTCCCCGGGTAGCGGCTCAGCGCAGCGCCTCCGGGTGCTTGCGCACGAAGCGCGCGATCCCGCGCCAGTGCCAGAGCGTGCGGCGCGTCAGGAAGCGGCGGTCGGTGACCGCGACGTGGCGGTGCGTCACGAGCGCGTCCGGGCACGTACCAGCGCTCCCAGCCGGCGCGGGCGGCGCGGTAGCAGAGGTCGATGTCCTCGCCGTAGAGGCGGAAGCCCTCGTCGAAGCCGCCGAGCTCCTCGAGCATCGTGCGGCGCAGGAGCAGGAAGCCGCCGAGCATCCAGTCGGCCTCGACCGGCTCGGTCGGCCGCTCGTCGAGGTTGTAGTGGCGGCGCTGGTGCTTGTACGGGTCGACGAGGAGCCGCAGCGGCGTGCGGCGGACGAGCGTGCCGCCGACGGTCGGGAAGCTGCGCCTCGACGGCTGCCACGTGCCGTCCGGGTAGCGCATCTGCGGGCCGGCGACGCCGCAGCGCTCGTGCGCCTCCGCGAAGGCGGCGAGCGTCGCGACTGCGTCCGGCGCCGCCTCCGTGTCGGGGTTCGCGACGACGATCAGCGCGTGCGGTCGTGGCGGCGATGCCGCGGTTCGCGTTGGCGGCGTAGCCCTGCGGCGTGTCGTTGCGGATGACGCGGGCGTCGGTGGGGAGGTCGCCGGGCAGGTTGGCGACCACGACCAGCTCGTCGACCTGCGGCGCGAGCGCGGCGAGCGAGCGCTCGAGCTCCGGCCGCGGCTCGTGGACGACGACGACGCCGGCGACGCTCACAGCAGCTCGCGGTAGACGGCGAGCGTGCGGCGCGCCGTCTCGGCCCAGCTGTACAGGCGCGCCCGCTCGAGCCCGGCGGCGACCAGCCGGTCGCGGTCGGCGAGCGCGCGCTCGATCCCGCCCGCGAGCGCGCACGGGTCGCCCGGCTCGACGATCACCGCCGCGTCGCCCGCCACCTCCGTCGTCGCGCCGGCGGCCGTCGTCACGACGGGCGTGCCGGACGCCATCGCCTCGACGATCGGCAGTCCGAAGCCCTCGTAGCGTGACGGGAAGACGAGGCAGCGCGCGCCGCGGTAGAGCGCCGCCAGCTCGTCCTTGGCGACGTGGCCGCGCAGGTCGACGCGGCCGGCGAGCCCCAGGCTGGCGCTGCGCTCCAGCACGGCGTCGCCGAGCCCCTTGTCGGGCCCGACCATGACGAGCCGCAGGTCCTCCGGCAGGAGCGCCAGCGCCTCGACAGCCGACAGCGGGTCCTTGCGGGCGTGCAGCGCGCTGACGAAGAGCGCGTACGGCCGGCCGTTCGGCGACGGGCCGTCGGGCGTGAAGGCGGGGTCGACGCCGTACGGTGTGAGGACGACCTTGCCGCGGTCGATGCCGTAGCGCTCGACGAGGTCGTCGCGCGTGCGCTCCGAGCCGGTCAGCACGCGTGCCGCCCGTTTCGCGGACGGCTTGACGAGCGTGCGGAACATGAGCCGGTCGCGCGTGCCCATCAGCTTGCGGTCGGCCTCGAAGGACAGGTCCTGCACGGTCAGCACCGACCGCTCGCGGTAGAGCGGCGGCACGACGTGGAGGAAGTGCGCCGAGGTCGGCCTGAGCTCCCTGAGCAGCCGCGGGAGCCGGTACGCCATCCGCGCCACCTGGCTCGTGGCGGCGAGCTCGACGGGCTCGATTCCCGTCGGGGACGGCCGCCGGGTTGCGCGTGACGGCGGCGATGCGCAGGTCGCCGGCGATCGGCACGAGCTCGCGCAGCAGGTTCTCGACGTACGACTCGTCGCCCGTGCGCTGGCGGCCGAGCACGTCCGCGTCGACGACGACCAACGGCGCCGTCATCCGGCCACGTGTTTCACAGACGCGTCCCCGCCGGCCACCTTGCAGGGACTGTCCCTGCAAGTGGTCTCGAGCGGCCATGTCCTTCGCCTCGAATGCGTGCCGATCTGTCCACAGAGCTGGCTCAAGCGGCCACCTCGCGGTACACCTGCAGCGTGGCGCGGGCAGTTCTGGCCCACGAGAAGGCCGCTGCGCGTTCCCGTCCGCGCGGTCCCAGGTCGGCGCGGCGGGCAGCGGACTCGCTGATTGCGGCGGCGATCGAGTCGGCGTCGAGCGGGTCGCACGTCACCGCGATGCCGTCCGCGAACTCGTCGTACGGCGGCCCCGCCGGGCACACGACCGGCGTGCCCGCCGCCATCGCCTCGAGCACGGGCAGGCCGAAGCCCTCGTACGTCGACGGGTAGACGAGGCAGCGCGCCCCGCGGTAGAGCGCGGCGAGCTCCTCGTCGTCGACTCGTCCGAGCAGGCGCACCCGCTCGCCGCCCACGTCGACGCCGCCCCAGCCGGCCTCGCCGGCGATCCGCAGCTCGCAGTCGAGCCCCGAGCGGCGAAAGCCCTCGACCAGCAGCGGCAGGTTCTTGCGCGGCTCGTGCGTCGCGACGGCGAGGACGTAGTCGCCCTCCGCCGCCGGCCCATCGCCCGTGAACGGCGCGCCGACGCCCTGCGGGACGACGCGCACGCGCGACTCGTCGATCCCCGTCACCGCGGCGAGCTCGCGCCGCTGGAAGTCGGAGACGGTGATCACCGCCGCGGCCGCGCGCACGATGCGCGGCAGCGTCAGCGACGTGTAGCGGCGCATCCACGGGTTGAACGCCTCCGGCCGGCGCAGCGGCGACACGTCGTGCACGGTCACGACGACCGGGACACGCGACACGAGCGGCGCGCGGATCGTCGTGCAGTGCAGGAAGTCGACGTGCGAGCGGGCCGCGGCGAAGGGCAGCACGGCCGGGTACCAGACGACGTCGCGTGCCAGCTTCGCGAGGCGGCCGCCGCCGTCGAAATGCACCCGGCGCAGCTCGACCTCGCCCAGCCGCTCGAGCTCCGCGAGCAGGTTGACGACGTAGCGCGCCGTCCCCGCGCGGGTGAGCGCAAGCGGCGAGACGTCGATGGCCCCGCGCAGCCGGTTGCCGCTCTCGGACACGGCCGGGAGTCTCGCAGCCGGGCCACTCCTCGCAGCCGACCGGCACTGGACACTCAGCGGCCGACCCCGCCCAACCAGCTTTGTAACAGTTTGTTACTTGCAGCCCGGTTCGGCACCGCGCAGCCTCCAGCGCGCCGATGAGCGTGGCGAGGCGCAGTCCGACCTGGCCTTGTAACAGAGTGTTACTTGGGCGCGGCCGGCGCCGCGGCAAGCTCAGCGCGCCGAGTCGTACGCGGCCAGGACGGCCTCGCCGCACGCGCGCCGCGTGAACTGCGCCGCATGGCGCAGGCCCGGCTCGCGTAGCTCGTCGCGGCGCGCGACCGCCTGCTCGATCGCAGTCCGCGAACGCCTCCGGCGAGTCGGCGTCCGCGCGCAGCGCCACGCCGCCGGCCGCCTCGTCGAGCGACGGATCGGTCGAGCAGACGGCCGGCGTACCGCACGCCATCGACTCGACGACCGGCATGCCGAAGCCCTCGAAGCGCGACGGGTAGCAGGACGCCGCCGCCCCGCGGTAGAGCGCCGCGAGATCGGTCCGGTAGCCGAGCCGCACGATCCCGGGCTCCTGCTCGACCTGGTCGCCCCACCCGGGCTGGCCGACGAGCGCGAGCTGGAGCTCCGACCCGCGCGAGCGCAGGATGCGGATCGCTCGACCGCCGCCCGCAGGTTCTTGCGCGGCTCGTCGGTCGCCACCGACAGGACGTACGGGGCGCCCAGCGACTCGCCGTCGCCGTCCGGCCCGAGCGCCGGATCGAGGCCCGGGTACGCGACGCGCAGCCGCTCCTCCGGCACGCCCAGGTGCTCGTGCACGTCGCCGGCGGTGTGGCGCGAGTTGCAGACGATCACGTCGCACTCGCGGGCGGCGATCGCGTCGCGCTCGGCGTGCATCCGGCGCGTCACCGGCGAGACCCACTCGGGGAACCGCAGCGGCACGAGGTCGTGGATCGTCGTCGTCCGCACGCCGCCGCGCTGGCGCGGCTGCATCCATTCCGAGAAGTGGAAGACGTCGAGCGGCCCGGCCACGCGCTCGACCGGCGGCCGGCCGACGCGCGTCCAGAGCCGCCGCCACACGCCCGCCGACGGCGGCACGACCACCAGCCGCCGCTTCACCGCCAGCCCGTCGAGCGCCGAGGCAACCGCCCGCCGCCGCCGCGGCCCGGTGACCGAGAACGCCACGATCTCGTGCTCGCCCTCGGACGCCTGCACGAGCCCGTCGAGCATCCCGACCCAGTACCAGCCGATGCCGGTGAGCCTGTTGAAGAGCGGCGTGACGTCGACGACGACGCGCACGCCGTCAGTCGAGCCGCACGCGCGCGATCGGCGCGTCCGGCTCGGAGAACCACGCGATGCCCTCGCGCACGAGGTCGACGAGCACCTCGTCGCGCCCGCGGTGCTCGGCCGGGACGACCAGCTCCACGTCGACCGCCCCGCCGATCGGGAGCGAGTGCGGGCAGCGTCACGCGCGGCAGCTCGACCCGCTGCCCGTCGCGCGAGCACGTACGGGCCGATGTTGACGATGCCCTCCGGGTACGGGAACGCCGTCGGCGCCGGCCAGAAGGCGCGCCCCGTGTTCTCGACGTGCAGCAGCACGCGCAGCGAGCCGTCGGGCGCCTCCTGCCGGCGCCGCCGCGACCGTGACCCGCGCGCGCCAGGCGTCCGCGCCGCCCGTGTCGGCGACCGGCTTCGTCGCGATCAGCGTGTTCGTCGCCGGCTTCCGCCGGCCCGGCGCGGATCCGCGCCCAGCCGGTGAGCAGCCCCACCGCCGCGCCGGCGTCGTCGAGCGGCACGAGCCGGTCGACCTCCATGAACTGCTGCACGTCCACGAAGCCCGCCTCCTCGACCGACCAGCGCAGGTACTCCGGGTCGAACGGCGACTCGAGCGTCCCGTACTGCTCCATCTCGGCGACGAGGTTGCGCTCGTCCTCGGAGCCCGGGCACGGGCCTCACGCCCTTCGCGGATGTAGATCCGCCCGCCGGGCGCGAGCGTGCGCAGGATCACGCGCAGCGTCTCGACCTCGCCGTCGAAGTGGTGCATCGTGTCGTAGAGGACGGCGGCGTCGAAGCGGCTCTCCCACGGCATGTCGCGTACGGGCATGGCGTGGAACTCCGCCTGCGGCTCGATCCCCTCGCCGACGGATCCGGGGATGGCGGCGACCCGCTCTCGTGCGATCCCGACCATGTCCTCGGAGATGTCGACCCCCGTCACCCAGTAGCCGCAGCGCGCCAGGTACTCCGACATCCAGCCCGGCCCGCAGCCGACGTCCAGCACCTGCGCGCGCAGGCCGAGCCCGAGCTGCTCGACCACATGCGAGAACGTCCGCAGGCACGTGGCGAGCTCGAAGTTCGGCGGCGCGCTGAACGGCTTCGTGCGCAGCCAGATCTGGTTGCCCGGCGTGAGATTCGCGACGTAGTCCTTGTGGCCGCGGTCGAAATCCTGGCCGAGGCTCGCCGAGCCGGCCGCCCTGCGGCCCGCGGGGCCGCCGAAAGCGCTGGATCATGCGGGATTCCGTCCGGGCATGCGCCCCTAGACTAGGGATCGATGAGCGTGTACGCGGACGTTCTCCGCTACTGGAATCTCTTCTCGGACCTGTTCCGCCGCGACTTCGCGGTGCGCTACCGCGGGTCGGTCCTGGGCGTCGCCTGGACGATGATCAACCCGCTGCTGCTGATGATCGTCTACACGCTCCTGTTCTCGTTCCTGATCAAGGCGAAGGGGATCGACTCGATCCCGAGCTTCCCGCTCTTCGTCCTCACCGGCCTGCTCGCCTGGATCTTCTTCCAGACGTCCGTGTCGACGGCGACGAGCTCGCTCGTCGGCAACGCGTCGCTCGTCAAGCAGGTGCGCTTCCCGCGTCAGCTGCTGCCGCTCTCGATCGTCGCGGCGAACGTGTTCACGCTCGTCGTGATGCTCGTGGTGATCCTCCCGTTCACGCTCTGGCTGCTGCCCGACACCCGCACGACGTTCTGGGCGTGCGTGTTCCTGCTCGTGCCGCTCGTCGGCTTCGTCGGCGGCCTGGCCGTCGTCGTCGCCTGCGCGAACGCGCTCTTCCGCGACGTCGACTACATCGTCGCCGCCCTCCTGCTGCCCTGGTTCCTGCTCACGCCGATCTTCTGGTCGTTCGACACGCTCCCCGCCGTGCAGGACCACGCGTGGCTCGTCGACGTCCTCTACTGGGGCAACCCGCTGACCCCGATCGTCGAGGGGATCCGCGCCCCGCTCTTCTTCGGGGAGCTGCCGGGCGCGGGTGAGGTCCTCTACGCGGTGGGCGTGGCGGTCGTCGCCCTGGCGCTCGGCGCGTTCGTCTTCACGCGGACGGACGACCACCTGGTCGCACAGCTCTAGCCGGCACGGCGACCCGGATGCGGCCGTCGCAGAGCGCCGGGCCGTCGACGGCTGCCAGCTCGACGGCGGGAAGGCCGCCCGGGCCCGGCTCGGCCGATCCCGCGAGCAGCGACGGGCAGAGGAGCGGGAGCGTCCAGCCGGGCGACGCGGCCGAAGCCGGGGCTCCAGGGGGCGAGCTCCTTCGCGGCGGCGCGGCGCTCCAGCCGTCCGCCCTCGACCTGCACGGCGCCGCCGACGGCGACGAAGCCCTCCTCGTGCGCGTCCAGGATGCGGCGCGACCAGTCGGGCGCGGGCCGGGCGCCGGCCGCGAGGTACGCGGTCGCGTCGCCTTCGGGCGAGATCGGCTCCTCCTGGGCGGCGAGCGCGGCCTGCGTCAGCGCGACCAGGTCGGCGTCGCCGGGCGCGACCGAGACGGCGAGCGCGCGGCGGGCGATGCCCGGCAGGACGTCGACGTCCAGCTCGAGGCGCTCGTTGCCGAGCTCGCGGAACCAGTAGCGGCCCTCGTTCACGAGGTCGAAGGCGAGCCGGTAGGCGCCCGGCGGCATCGGCGCGCGGACGGTCACCCAGACGGTGATCCGCTCGCCGGGGGCGACGCGCTCGGGCAGGAGGATGAAGGCGCCGGCCCAGACGATCGGGTTGCCGAGCTGGTCGAGCCAGTGGTACGAGAGGTGGATGTCGCGGCCGGGCCGCGAGCGCCAGGCGGCCGTGCCGGCGTTCTCGAGCTCGATCGTGCCGATCGCGGTCGCGCCCGCGCGCTGCGGCGGCAGGTCGTGCGCGAGCCAGCGGACGGCGAGCGGGCCCGCGGGGACGGCGTGGGTCGGGGCAGGCGTGGCCACGGAACTAGTCTAGGAAGGTGACAGCGCCCCTCCTGGTTCGGGCCGCCCGGCGCGAGCCGGTCGAGCGGACGCCCGTCTGGTTCATGCGCCAGGCCGGGCGGTCGCTGCCCGAGTACCGGGCGGTGCGCCAGCGGTTCGGGCTCTTCGAGATCTGCCGCCAGCCGGAGCTGTGCGCCGACGTGACGCTCCAGCCGGTGCGGCGGCACGGCGTGGACGCGGCCGTGCTCTTCGCGGACATCATGCTGCCCGTCCTCGGCATGGGCGTGGACGTCGAGCTGGTCGAGGGCGTCGGGCCGGTCGTGGCGCGAGCCGGTCGAGACGATGGCCGACGTCGAGGCGCTGCGCGTGCCGGAGCCGGAAGAGGCGGTGCCGTTCGTGCTCGAGACGGTGCGGCCTCGTGCGCGAGCAGCTCAACCCCGGAACGGCGCTCGTCGGCTTCTGCGGCGGGCCGTTCACGGTCGCCGGCTACCTGGTCGAGGGCCGTCCGTCGCGCGAGTTCGCGAAGACGAAGGCGCTGATGTACGGCGCGCCGGAGGTCTGGCACGCGCTGATGGAGAAGCTCGCCGAGGCGTCCGCGCGCTACGTGGCCGCCCAGGTGGAGGCGGGCGCCGACGCGGTGCAGCTCTTCGACTCGTGGGCCGGCGCCCTGTCCGTCGAGGACTACGCCGAGTTCGCGGCGCGCTACTCGGCGCGGATCCTGGGCGCGGTCGCCGCGCCGACGATCCACTTCGCAACGGGCGCCACGCATCTGCTGCGCTCGCTCGCGGCCGCGGGCGGCGACGTGATCGGGCTCGACTGGCGGCTCCCGCTCGACGACGGCTGGTCGCGTCGTCGGCGACGACCGCGCCGTGCAGGGCAACCTCGACCCGGCCGTCCTGCTCGGCCCGTGGGAGCGCGCGGAGGCAGACGGCGCGCGCCGTCCTCGAACGTGCGGGCGGCCGGCCGGGCCACATCTTCAACCTGGGCCACGGCGTCCTGCCCGCAGACCGACCCCGGACGCGCTGACCCGCCTCACCGAGCTCGTCCAGGCCGCGACGGTCGAGGCGCGCGTCTAGCGACGCGATGGCAACCCCTTTACAGGGACTGTCCCTGTAAAGGCGGCGCCCCGGGCGGCAGTTCCAAAGCGGGACAGTCCCTGTAAACGGCTCGGGCGTGCTGGCGAGTTCCTAACAGGGACAGTCCCTGTAAAGAACCGCGCGCCGGAGTGCGCGAGCAGGCCCAGCGGTTGCCGCTCACCGCAGGTCACGCCGCTACGCTCAACCCGTGAAAACGGGAGCGGTCGTCGCCGAGAACGTCAGCCGCCGCTTCCGCCTCTTCGGCCAGGGGACGCGGACGCTGAAGGAGGTCGTCGTCCGCCGCAAGCACCTCCAGGCCCGCGACGTCTGGGCGGTGCGCGACGTCTCGTTCACGGTCGAGCCGGGCGAGTCGGTCGGCCTCGTCGGGCGCAACGGCTCGGGCAAGACGACGCTGCTGCGCCTGATCGCCGACATCTTCCGGCCGACCGAGGGCCGCATCGAGGTCGGCGGCTCGATCGGCTCGCTGCTCGGGCTCGGCGCCGGCTTCCACCCGGACTTCACGGGCCGTGAGAACGTGTTCCTCAACGGGTCGCTGCACGGCCTGTCGCGCCGCTTCGTCCGCGAGCGGATGGACGAGATCGTCTCGTTCGCGGAGCTCGAGCACGTTCATCGACGCGCCGGTGCGGACGTACTCGTCGGGCATGTACATGCGGCTCGGCTTCTCGGTCGCGACGCACCTCCAGTCGGACGTGCTGCTCCTGGACGAGGTGTTCGCGGTCGGCGACGAGGCCTTCCAGCGGAAGTGCTTCGGGAAGATCTTCGAGTTCAAGAGCCGTGGCGGGACGATCTTCTTCGTCTCGCACTCGGCGGCCGCCGTGGAGAGCCTGTGCGAGCGCGCGCTGCTGCTGCGCAACGGGCGGCTCGAGCTCGACGGGCCGACGCGCGACACGATCGCCCGCTACCAGGCGCTGCTCGCCGAGGACGAGGATCCGGAGGAGCGCGGCGCGGGGCTGCAGGAGTGGGGCAGCGGCGAGGCGCGCGTCACGGACGTCCGGCTCGAGGACGACGGGGGCGAGACGCGCACGCAGTACCTGGCGGGCGAGCCGCTCGTCGCGCTGCTGCGCGTGCACGTCGACCCGGGCTGCCCGCCGCCGCAGGTGAGCATCGAGATCCACGCGCGCGCCGGCGGCCTGATCGCGGGGTCGAGCCAGCCGCTGGCCGACCTTGGCTGGGCGGGCGGCGATGCCTGGGTCCGATGGGAGGTCGACTCGCTCCCGCTCGCCGACGGCCGCTTCGAGCTCGCCGTCTCGCTGGCCGACGCGGCAGGCAGCCACGTCTACCACCGTCGGCTCGCGGCGGCGAGCTTCGTCGTGTACTCGGAGGAGGAGTCGGCGGGCGGGCTGGTGCGCCTGGACGGCCGCTGGTCGCTGGCCGGGGACGCCAGTACGGTGTCCGCCGCATGAGCGCCCGGACGTGTCCCGACTGGCCGGAGCTGCTCGAGCTGGCGCCGGATCTCCAGTTCAAGCACTACACGGTCGCGGAGGCACAGCTGCCGATGGAGGCGCTCGTGCTGCTCGAGGGCGTCCTGGCCAACGAGGCCGAGATCTGCTGCGACCGCGAGCGCCACGTGTTCAACCAGCACCACACCGATCCAGCGGTCGCCAAGGCGCTGCGCGACACGCACTGGTACGAGGTCGGCGAGTGGTCGACCACCGGCCCGGGCTCCGGCGCTTAGCCCAAAGTCGGCACAGAATCGCCACGGACACGTGCGCTTTGCGCCGTTAGCCTCCGCGGTGGGAGGCGGGTAAGGGGCTCCAGACCCCGCCCCGAATGGGAGGGGTACCTCCCTGTTTCACGCGCGAGCCGCCCGCCGAGCGAGGACGTCCGCCAGCGGCCGGGTATTGACGACACGTGCGGCGGTCGCCCATCCGCGGCGCGCCGTCGCCACCGAGAACTCCATGTTCCGCAGGCCGCGGACCGAGTGGGAATCCGTGTTGCACACGAGCTCGGCGCCCGCCTCGACCGCGAGCCGGACGTGCTCGTCGCGCAGGTCGAGCCGGTCGGGGAGGCCGTTCACCTCGAGCGCCACGCCGGTCCGCAGCGCCGTCTCGACCACCACCTCGAGGTCGACGTCGTTCGGCGGCCGGTGGTTGATGATCCGGCCGGTCGGATGGCTGAGCGCCGACACGGCCGGGTGCTCCATCGCGGTCACGACCCGGCGCGTCAGCTCGGCGCGCGGCGTCCGCTGGCCGGCGTGCACCGATGCCATGACCCAATCGAGCTCGGCCAGGACGTCGTCGGGAAGGTCGAGCGTGCCGTCCGCGAGGATGTCGCATTCGATCCCGCGCAGCACCCGGAACGGGGCGACCAGCTCGTTCGTCTCGTGGATCTCCTCGGCCTGGCGGCGCACGTCGTCCGGCCCGAGCCCGGGCACGACGGTGACCGCGCGCGTGTGGTCGCAGATGGCCAGGTACTCGTAGCCGCGCTCGATCGCGGCTTCGGCCATCTCCCGCACCGTCGACTTGCCGTCCGACCACGTCGTGTGCGTGTGCAGATCGCCGCGCATGTCGTCGACCGTCACGAGCACCGGCGGCGCGCCGCGGAACGGCGCCTCGCGCAGCTCCGGCGGGCACCACGGGATCCCGAGCGCCGCGAACACGCCCTCCTCGTCCACCGCCTCCGGGAGCGGCTCCAGCGCCTCGACGTAGTCGCGCGACCCGGTCGCCCGCAGGAGCTCCGTCCCGAACGAGCCCGGCTCGGCGACGACGAGCTGCACCGGCATCCCGTCGACGGTGACGCCCACCGCGCCCCGTTCGCCTCGCTCGATCACGGTCACGACCTCTGCCAGTGAGCAGAACGTGTCCAGCACCGGTTCCGGATGCGGCGCGAACGTGACGACCGCGAGCTCGCGCGGCTGGTCGCGCCAGCGCCGCACGTCGCCGGCCACGACGCCGCGCACCTCGGTCGCAATGCGTTCCATCACCGCCCGCGCATGGTTGAGCCGCGGCGTCCGGCCGGCGACCTCCGGCCGTGCCTCCGCTGCGAGCGCCGCCATGATTCGCCGCTCCTTCGCCGGCCCGATGCCCGGCACTTCCTGCAGGCGCCCCGCAGCAGCCGCCGCGCGCAGATCGTCCAGGTTGGTCACGCGGAGCGTCCGCCCGATGAGCGCCGTCTGCCGCGGGTTCACCCCCAGGTACCGCCCGAGACCGACGAGCGCGGGCTGCACGCGCTCCTCCAGCTCGTCCACCTCGCGCAGCCTGCCCGTCTGCACGAGCTCGACCAGCCGCTGCTCGATCGACGGCCCGATCCCGCGCAGCCGCTGCGCCTCGCCGCGCCGGACGAGCTCGGCGACCGGCGTGGCCGACCCGCGCACGAGCCCGGCCGCCCGCCGATATGCGCGCACGCTGTGCGGCGACGCCTCGGCGAGCTCCAGAAGCCCCGCAAGGTGCTCGAGTGCGCCTGCAAGCGCCTCGTTGTCCGGTCCCGTAGGAGTGCTCACGCTGGATAGTCTCCCCATGTGCCGAGGATTGTCGTGCCCTTCCGGGGCGCCGACGCCAAGCGCCGGCTGACCTCCATCTCGCTCCCCGATCGGCGCGCGCTCGCGCACGCGATGCTTTCCGATGTGCTCGCCGCGAGCGCCACCGTCGGCGAGACCTGGCTCGTCACGCCGCGCGAAGCCGTCCAGGCGCGCTCGCTCGCCGTCCAGGCCGGGGTGCAGATCGTGGACGACCCGGGCCGGGGCCAGGGCGAAGCCGTCGCCCACGCGCTCCGAACGCTCGACGACGGCTCCGTCCTCGTCGTCAACGCGGACCTCCCTTGCGCCCAGCCCGCCGATTTGCTCGCGCTGCTCGGGCTGCTCCCGGCGGGCGGCCTGGCGATCGTCGAGGCTGCCGACGGGACGACGAACGCGCTCGCGCTCGCCTCGCCTCGCCTTTTCGAGCGGCTGTACGGCGAGGACAGCGCCGCGCGCTTCCGCCACCACGCCGACGGGCTCGGCGTCCCGTGGGTGACGGCGAAGCTCGACGCGCTCGCCCACGACGTCGACCGCCTCGAGGATCTCGGGGCGCTCGACGGCCGGCTCGGCCCCGCGACGGCGGCCGCGCGCGAGGGCCTGCTCGCCGCCGCGTGAAGGTCGCCGTCCTCGCCGGCGGCGTCGGCGGCGCGCGCTTCCTCCGTGCCCTGACCGAGACGGTCGATCCGCGCTCGGTCACCGCGATCGTCAACGTGGGCGACGACCTGGAGGTCGCCGGCCTGCATGTCTCGCCCGACCTCGACACCGTGCTGTACACGCTGGCCGGCCTCGGCGACGACGAGCGCGGCTGGGGCCGCAAGGGCGAGACCTGGCACGCGCTCGAGACGATGCGGGAGCTTGGCGCCGACGGGTGGTTCGCGCTCGGCGACCGCGACCTCGGGCTGCACCTCGCCCGCACGGAGGCGCTGCGAGCCGGCGAGCCGCTCTCGGCTGTCACCGCACGCCTCGCCGCCGCAGCCGGGCTCGAGCTGGCGCTGCTCCCCGCCACCGACGACCGCCTCCGCACCTGGCTCGACACGCCGGCCGGCAGCTGGGAGTTCCAGGAGTGGTTCGTCCGGCGCGGCCACCGCGACCCGGTCGACGGCGTCCGCTTCGAGGGCGCCGCGAGCGCCGAGCCCGCACCAGGCGTTCTCGAAGCGCTGGCAGCCGCGGACGTGATCGCGATCGCGCCGAGCAACCCGTACGTGAGCATCCACCCGATCCTCGCCGTCGAGGCGATCCGCGGCGCGCTCGCAGCCCAGAGCGCGCCGGTCGTCGCCGTCAGCCCGCTCATCGGCGGCCGCGCCGTCAAGGGCCCCGCCGCCTCGATGCTCGAGCGCCTCGCGGGCGGGACGACGCCCGCGCACGTCGCGTCCTGCTACCCGGGCCTCCTCGACGCGCTCGTCATCGACCCCGAGGACGAGCCGGCCGACCTGGACGTGCGCACGGTCGTGACGCCGACGCTGCTCGACGAGCCCGACGCGCGCCGCCGCGTCGCCGAGGCCGTGCTCGACGTCGCCGGAGCGCCGGCATGAAGGTCGCGATCGTCGGCGGCACCGGCTCGTTCGGCCGCGCGCTCGCGCAGCGCCTGCGCGTGCTCGGCCGCGAGGTCGCGATCGGCTCGCGCGAAGAGGAGCGTGCCCGCGAGCTCGCCGCCGTCTACGGCGTCGAGGGCGGGCGAAACGAGGACATCGTCCGCGGCGCCGACCTCGTCGTCCTCTCCACGCGCTCGGCCGCCGCACTCGAGACCGCGCGGTCGCTGGCCGATGCGATCGGCGACACACCGCTCCTGTCGGTGGCCGCCGACCTGCGGTTCGACGACAGCGGCGTGCACCCGGGCCGCATGGGCCGTGCGCTCGCGGAGGAGATCGCCGACGTCGTGCACGCACCGGTCGTCGCCGGCCTGCAGTCGCTCGCGGCCGCGCACCTCGCCGCCCCCGAGCCGCCGGACGAGGACGTCTTCGTCTGCGGCGACGATCGCGCGGCGAAGGAGCTGGTGCTCGACCTCGGCGGGCGGCTCGTCGCGGGTCGCGCCATCGACGCCGGGCCGCTCTCGAACGCGCGCGCGCTCGAGGGGCTCACCGCCGTGCTCCTGAACGTGAACAAGGCGTTCGGCACGCAGGCGGGCATCCGCGTCACGAACCTGCCCGATTGACCGAGCTGCGCGTGATCCCGCTCGAGGGCATTCCCGCCCTCGCGGAAGGGGATGACCTCGCCGGGCTCCTGGCGGAGGCAGCCGAGCGCGCAGGCGGGCTCGCCGACGGGGACGTCGTCGTCGTCGCGCAGAAGGCCGTGTCGAAGGTGGAGGGCCGGGTCGTCGAGCTCGACGGCGTCGAGCCGTCGGCACGGGCGCGCGAGCTCGCCGGCGACCACGACCCGCGCCAGGTCGAGGTGATCCTGCGCGAGTCCGCCCGCATCGTGCGCACGCGCGCGCCGCTCGTGATCGCCGAGACGCGGCACGGCTTCGTATGTGCGTCGGCCGGCGTCGACGCGTCCAACGCGCCCGGGCCGGGAGCGCTGGTCCTCCTGCCGGTCGATCCCGACGCCTCCGCGGCCGGGCTGCGCGCATCGCTCGCCGAGCGCACGGGGCGCGATGCGGCGGTGATCGTCAGCGACTCGTTCGGGCGGCCGTGGCGGCAGGGCACGACCGATGTCGCGATCGGGGCGGCCGGCCTGACGCCCCTGCTCGACTTGCGGGGCACGCGCGACGAGACGGGCTACGAGCTGCAGACGACGATGATCGCCGTCGCCGACGAGATCGCCGGCGCCGCGGAGCTCGTCATGGGCAAGGTCGCAGGTATCCCCGCTGCGATCGTCCGCGGCCTCGACGTCGCCGGAGACGGGCGCGCCACCGACCTCGTGATGCCGCCCGACCGCGACCTGTTCCGCTGATCGCCGGCTGTCAGTCCGCGGCGAAGATGTAGATCTCGCAGACGTACGGAAAGCGGACGAGGTCGCCGTCCGTCGCAGCCGAGTCGCGCAGGAAGCGGGCGAGCGCGGCCGAGAAGCGCTCCTGCGTCTCGTCCGGCATGACGGCGATGAAGCTGGCCGAGCGGAACCGCGCCACCTGCGTGTCCACGTCTGCCTCGTGCACGTGCGGGATGAGCCGCTGCGCCACCGGCCGGAAGAAGTCGGTGTCGGTGAAGGGCGCGCGCCAGTCGAGGTGGAGCAGCTCCTGCGCCTTCTCGCGCGCGGGCGGGTCGCAGTTCTCGTTCACGGCCTCCGCGAGCACGCCGTGCAGGTCGCGCACCCACTCGACCGACTCGTCGCGCGCATTCCAGAGGAGCGCGAGCCGCCCCTCGGGGACCAGGACTCGGTGGAACTCGGCGAGCGCCCGCTCGCCGTCGAACCAGTGGAACGCCGTCGCGCACGTGATCGCGTCGACGGACGCGTCGGGGAGCGCGATCGCCTCCGCGCTGCCCTCCACGAGCTCGACGCCCGGCACGGCTGCTCTCAGCTGCTCGCGCATGCCGGCCACGGGCTCGAGCGCGAGCACCTGCGCCCCTGTCGCCGGGAGGAGCCGCGTCAGCTTGCCGGTGCCCGCGCCGACGTCGAGCACCGAGCGTCCGGGGCCGAGGCCGAGCTCCCGCACCACCAGCTCGACGGCTTCGGGTGGATAGCCCGGCCGGCCGCGCTCGTAGTCGGCCGCGCCCCGTCCGAACCCGCGCGAGGCGATGTCGTGCACGTCCGCGTGCGCCTCCTCCTCGGGCTCCACGCGACGACGCTACCGTCCTGCCGGTGGACGTGCGCTGGGTGGACGAGTTCGAGAGCGGCTTCGGCTGGGGGCTGCGCGAGACCCGGGCGCGCACCTCGCATGCGCTCGTCGTCGACGGCGGGGTCTGGCTGATCGATCCGCTCGACGTGCCCGGCCTCGACGAGCGGGTGCGCGCGGCCGGCGAGCCGCGCGGCGTCGTCCAGCTGCTCGACCGGCACCAGCGCGACTGCGCGGCGCTCGCTGCGCGCTACGGCGTCCCGCACATCGGCCCGCGCGACGACGCCGACACGCCCTTCTCGCTGGCGCGCGTGGTCTCGACGCCCGTCTGGCGGGAGCGGGCGCTCTGGTGGGAGCCGGGCCGCGTGCTCGCCGTCGCCGACGCGCTCGGGACGCGCCCGTACTTCGTGGCGCCCGGCGACGAGCTGGGCGTCCACCCGTTCCTGCGCCTCACGCCGCCGAAGAAGCTCGGCGCGCTCGAGCCGCTCCACATCCTCGTGGGCCACGGGAAGGGCGTCCACGGCCCCGGCGCGCCGGCCGCCCTGCGTCACGCGCTCGCGACGTCCCGGCGCGGCCTGCCCGCGGCGATCGCGAACGGCTTCCGCGCCTACCGCCGGTGAGCATCGCCCGGGACCTGGCCACGCTGCTCGGGCCGGGCCGCGTCGCCGAGGGCGACTCGGTGCTCGACCAGCACGCCGGCGACCTCACCTACCACCGGCCCCACCGGCCCGACGCGGTCGTGTTCCCGGAATCCACGGACGATGTCTCCCGCCTCCTGGAGTGGGCCGACCGCGAGCGCGTGCCGGTCGTGCCGTACGGGGCCGCAACCAGCCTCGAGGGCCACGTCATCCCGGTCGCCGGGGGCGTGAGCGTGGACACGAGCCGCCTGAACCGGATCCTGACGGTCGAGCCGGCCGACCTCACCGTGGTCGTGCAAGCGGGCGTCACGCGGCTTGCCCTGAACGAGCGCCTCGGCCGCGACGGGCTTCAGTTCCCGGTCGATCCGGGCGCCGACGCGACGCTCGGCGGCATGGCCGCCACGAACGCTAGCGGCACGACCACGGTTCGCTACGGCGGCATGCGCGCGCATGTCCTGGCGCTCGAGGTCGTGCTCCCCGGCGGCCGGGTCGTCCGGACCGGAAGCCGTGCGCGCAAGTCGTCTGCCGGCTACGACCTGACCGCGCTCTTCGTCGGCTCGGAGGGGACGCTCGGCGTGATCACCGAGCTCGCGCTGCGCCTGCACGGGATCCCCGAGCACGCGGTTGCCGCGCGCATCGCGTTCAGCTCGCTCGAGGAGGCCTGTGCCACCGCTGTGGCGGCGGCCGGCGCCGGCCTCGCCGTCACGCGGCTCGAGCTGCTCGACGCCGAGACGATGCGGGCCGTGAACGGCTTCAACGGCACGTCGCTCGACGAGGCGCCCAGCCTCTTCGTCGAGCTGGCCGGCGCGCCCGCCGCCGTGGAGGGCGACGTCGAGGCGCTCGAGGAGCTGGCCGGCGACGCCACCGCCTTCGTCGCCGAGCGCGACCCGACCGCCCGTACGCGGCTCTGGCAGGCGCGCCACAACGTCCTGCACGCGCTCGTCGCCGCGTCGCCCGGCAAGGAGCACTTCGCCACGGACGTCTGCGTGCCGGTCTCGCATCTGCCCGCAGCGCTTGCTCACGCGCGGGCGGAGCTCGACGGCGCCGGCGTCCCCGCGACGATCGCCGCCCACGCGGGCGACGGCAACTACCACGTGCTCTTCATGCTCGACCCGGCGAATCCCGCCGAGCTCGACCGCGCCCGCGCCCTCAACGGCGCGATCGTCGACTGGGCGCTCGCCCACGGCGGCACCTGCACGGGGGAGCACGGCATCGGCCTCGGGAAGATCGCGTACCTCGAGCGCGAGCACGGCGACCTGCTTCCGCTCATGCGCGCGGTCAAGGCGGTGTTCGACCCGCACGGGATCATGAACCCCGGCAAGCTGCTCCCGCAGTAGTTCCATCTGGCAGCATCTCCCCATGGCCGCCCGCGAGCTGCCCCCGCGCCTGCCGCCCGCCGGCACAGAGAACGTGCTCTTCCAGCACTCCCGAACGACCGCCGCGGTGCGCGAGCTCATGCACGGTGTCCTGGCAGACACCGGCATTACCGGCGAGCAGTACGGCGTGCTCGGCGTCGTCCACTTCTTCCCCGACCGGACGCCGACAGAGCTCGCTGTCGCGCTCGGCCTGCCACCGACGACCGTGTCGCGCCTCGTCGCCGGGTTCCTCGAGGACGGACTGGCCGAGCGGCATCCCAATCCCGCCGACGGCCGCTCGTACCTCCTGCGGACGACCGAACGGGGTGGCCGGATGGTCGAGACGATCGCGCCGCGAATCGCGGAGAACGTGAAGGCGATCGGTGCGACCTCCCGCCGCCCACTCGCGGACATCGCCGACGCGCTCCTTGCCCTCGAGGAAGCGGCGCGCGCAGTTGCTGCCGAACGGCAGTAACTAGTACCATCCGGCAGTAACGTCGTCCGAAAGGGGTTTGCCGATGGTGCGTCGTGTCGTCCTCAGCTCGCTGCTCGTCCTCGCCGTCGCGGGAGTCGCCGCGGCCTCGCCGTCCACCGATCCGCAGGTGATCGCGAAGATCCGCGTCGGCGGTGCGCCCTGCGCGTCCGTCGCCGCCAAGGGCCTCCTGTGGGTGACGAACTACACCCCGAGCACCGTTTCGGTGATCGACCCGAAGACCAACAAGGTCGTCGGCAAGCAGATCCCCGTCGCGGCAGGGCCGTGCGCCATCGTGGCCGGTGCGGGGAGCCTCTGGACGCACGGCTTCAAGACCAACCTGCTGGTGCGCATCAACCCGCGCTCGCGCAAGGTGACGAAGCGGATCAAGATCGGGCAAGGCTCGTACGACGTGCTGTTCGCGGCCGGCTCGGTCTGGGTGACGAACAACTCCAGCAACGACGTCTCGCGCGTCTCGCCGGCCACAAACCGTGTCGTGAAGACGATCGCGATCCCCAACGGGCCGGCCGGGCTCGCCTTCGCCGGCGGCTCCGTGTGGGTCGGCACGCTGTTCTCGGACAGCGTCTACCGCATCGACCCGGCCACCAACCGGGCGACGAAGGTGAAGATCGGGACCACGGCGCCGGTGTGGTTCTCCGGCGACAGCGACACCCTCTGGGTCTCGAACGGCCAGGACGGCACCGCGACGCACATCGACGTCGCGAGCGGGAAGGTCCTCGCCACGGTCAAGACGGGGATGCAGCCGGTCGATGGCACGCTGGCGCCTGACGGCCTGATCTGGATCCCGAACCTGAAGGACGGCACGGTCACGCGCCTCGACCCGGAGACGGGCGCCGTGGTGAGCACGTTGCACGTCGGCAAGGCGCCGTTCGTGCTGAACGTCAACTTCGGCGACGTCTGGTCGCCGGACTACGGCGGCAACACGATCTGGCGCATCAGGACGTAGGCCTTCCTTACAGGGACTGTCCCTGTTAGGAGAGCGAGCCGCTGCCCGACCCGTTGTGCGTGCCGTCGCCGTGCCACGACTCCCACAGGTCGGCGTAGGAGCCGTTCTGCGCGACGAGCTCGTCGTGCGTGCCCAGCTCGCTGAGCAGGCCGTCCTCGACCACCGCCACGCGGTCGGCGTCGTGCGCCGTGTGCAGGCGGTGCGCGATCGCGACGACGGTCCGCCCCCGGAGCACGGAGGCGAGCGAGCGCTCCAGGTGCCGCGCCGCGCGCGGGTCGAGCAGCGACGTGGCCTCGTCGAGCACGAGCGTGTGCGGGTCGGCCAGGACGAGCCGCGCCAGCGCGAGCTGCTGCGCCTGCGCCGGCGTGAGCCCGGTGCCGCCGGCGCCGACGACCGTCTCGACGCCGTCGGGCAGCGCCCGGGCCCAGTCGAGCGCGTCGACCGCGTCGAGCGCGGCCAGCAGCTGCTCGTCGGTCGCCTCCGGGCGGGCGAGCCGCAGGTTGTCGGCGAGGGTGCCGACGAAGACGTGGTGCTCCTGCGTGACGAGCGCGACCTCGCGGCGGAGCGTCTCGAGCGGCAGCTCGACCAGCGGCACGCCGCCGACCTCGACGCTGCCCTCGCGCGGCGGGTGGATGCCGGCGAGCAGACGGCCGAGCGTCGACTTGCCCGCGCCTGACGGCCCGACGACGGCCACGCGCTCGCCAGGCTCGAGGTCGAGGTCGATGCCGTGCAGGACGTCGCGGCCCTCGACGTACGCGTAGTGCACGTCGTCGGCGCGCAGCCGCTCGTCGCCGGGGCGCTCGTCCCCCTCGGAGCGGTCGGGCGGAACGCGGACGATGCCGACCAGCCGCGCGAACGAGCTCGCACCGACCTGGATCTCGTCGAGCCACGAGATCAGGCGGTCGACCGGGTCGGCGAGCTGAACGACATAGAGCGCGATCGCCGTCACCTCGCCGAGCGTGGCGTGGCCGGCCGAGACGAGCCAGCCGCCCCACGCGAGTGCGGCCGCGACCGGGAGCACGTACGCGAACTCGGCGGTCGGGAACCAGATCGTCCGCAGGTAGAGGCCGCGGAACTCCCAGTGGGCCGAGTTGGCGAGGTCCGCGTCGATCCGGCGGACGCGCTCCTCGCCGAGGCCGAGCGCGTCGATCGTGCGTCCGCCCTCGACGATCTCGCTGACCGTCCCGGCGAGCGTCGCGTACGAGGCCCGCTCGGCGAGGTAGGTCTGCGGCGCACGGCGGAGGTACCAACGCGTGCCGACCCAGAGCGCGGGCACGCCGGTGACGCACGAGAGCGCGGCGAGTGGGTTCACGAGCAGGGCGGCGGCCACGGTCAGCGTCGCCGTGACCGACGCGATCAGGATCTCGGGGACGGCGAAGCGGATCGTGCGCGCGAGCGCGTCGACGTCGGCCGTCGTCCGCGAGACGAGGTCGCCGGTGCCGGCGCGCTCGACGGTCGAGAGCGGCAGCGCCAGGACGCGCCGCATGAAGTCCTCGCGCAGCTCGGCGAAGATCTGCTCCGAGAGCACGAACGATGCGCGCCGCGCGAACCATGTGAGGATCGTCTGCACGAGCAGGAACGCGGCGAGTGCGGCTACGAGCTTGTCGACGTGGCTCGTCGTCGTCCCGTCCTGCACCGATTGCACGAGCGCGCCGAGCAGCGCCGGTCCGGCGAGACCGGCGGCCGCGGCGCCTCCGTTGAGACCGATCACCACGGCGAGGCCGCCGCGGTGGCTCCGGCCGAGCCGCCGTGCCTGCGCGCGCAGCTCGGGGCCCTCGGCGATGGGCAGGAGCTCGTTCACTCTGCGCCACCCCGTGTGACGATCTCGCGGTAGCGGGCGTTCTCGCGCAGCAGGTCGCGGTGCCGGCCGGTTGCGGTCACGCGCCCGTCCTCGACGAGCACGACGCGGTCGGCCCGGTCGAGCACGAGCGGGCTCGCGGTGACGACGACCGTCGTCCGGCCGGAGCGCGCCTCACGCAGCCGGCGGGCGATGCGCGCCTCCGTGTGGGCGTCGACCGCGCTCGTCGGCTCGACGAGGACGAGGATCTCGGGGTCGGCGAGCAGCGCCCGCGTCAGCGCGAGGCGCTGGCGCTGGCCACCCGAGAACGACCGGCCGCGCTCGTCGATGACGGTGTCGAGCCGCTCGGGGAGCGCGTCGACCACGTCCTCGGCGTTCGCCACCGCGATTGCGGTCTCCAGGGCGCCGTCGTCGGCGCGATGCCACGGGTCGAGCGCCTGGCGAAGCGCGCCCGAGAACAGGACGGGGTCGGCCTCGCTGACGACGATGCGGCGCCGCACGGTGGCGATGGGCAGGTCGGCCAGCCGCACGCCGCCGAGTGCCGCTCCGTCGTCGACGAACCGCCCGATCCGGTCGGCGAGCTCGGCGGTCTCGTGCGGCTCGGACGAGACCAGCGCGGTGAGCGTGCCGGGCTCGACGACGAGCCCCGACTCGGGGTCGCTGAGCGGCACGCCGGCCGGCGGCTCCTCCGCGGGCTGCGCCGGATCGTGCACGTCGGGCTCGATCGCGAGCACGTCCAGCATCCGCCGCGCGCCGACGAGCGAGCGCGTCATCTTGTCGACCGCCTCCGCCGCCGTCCGCAGCGGGATGACGAGGAACGCGGCGTAGCCGTAGAACGCGACCAGCTCGCCGGTGCCGATCTTCCCGTCGAGCGCGAAGCGCGCGCCGATCCAGGTCACGAGCACGACGAAGAGCCCGGGCACGAACACCTGCGCCGCGTCGAGCGTCGACTGCGGCGTCGCCACGCGCACGCCCGCCTGGCGCACGTCCTGCGACTGCCGGCGGTAGCGGTCGAAGAACGCCTGCTCGCCCCCGATGCCGCGTAGGACGCGCAGCCCGGCGGCTGTGTCCGCGCCGAGTGCGGTGAGCGCGCCGACCTCGTGCCGCTGGTCGCCCTGGCGCCGCTGCAGCGGCCTGATCACCGTGCCGAGCACCAGCACGAGGATCGGCACGCCGACGAGCACGATCACGCCGAGCACCACCGACGACGACAGCAGGATGATCGCCACCGCGATGTAGGCGACGACCGACCCGGCCAGTCGCGCGGTGATGTCGAACGCCGCGCCGGCGCGCATCGCGTCGTTCGAGATCGTGGCTACGACCTCGCCGGTCGAGAGGCGGCCGCGGATCGCCGGCCCGGTGCGCGCGATGTGATGGCCGACGATCTGGGCCATGCGGAACGAGGCGCGGATCCAGTTGGTGACGGCGAAGCGGTGCCGGAGCACGCCCGCGACCGCCTGGATCGCGCCGAGCCCGAGCAGGACGGCGGTCCACTTCGCGAGCGCCTCGTTGTCGTGGTCTGCGATGCCTTTCTGGATGGCGGCGCCGATCGCGAACGGCATCAGCGCCTGCGCGAGCATCCAGAGGACGCCGAAGAGCATGCCGCCGAGCAGCGTCGGCAGCTGCTGGCCCCCGACCCAGAGCAGGAACCGGACGGGCGACCGCCGGTCCGGGACGCCCGGATCGTCGTACGGCAGCTTGACCACGCTACGACTCGAGCCGGGGTAGCCGCTCGGACGCGAGCGCCTGCGCCTCGAGCTGCGCGGCGGCGCTCGGCCCGACCGCCTCGAGGAACGGCCCGCGGCCGATCTCCCAGAGCTCGACGTCGGTCACCGCCAGGACAGTCGCCGTGCGCGGCACGTCCTTCGTGAGCGCGATCTCGCCGAGCACGTCGCCGCGGACGACGCCTGCACGGGGCCGGCCGTCGTGCCAGATCTCGAGCTCGCCCTCGGCGACGATGTACACGCAGTCGCCGCGGTCGCCCTCGTTGATCACGACCGTGCCTTCTCCGAAGGAGCGGTGCTCGAGTGCGGCGGCGAGCCGCTCGACGGCATCCGCGTCGAGCACGCCGAAGAGCGGGATCGCGCGCAGGAGCGCGTGCGGCTGGTCGCGGGCAGGCACTCCGGCCATCGTCGCAAACGTCAGGCTGGTATCGACCGAGACTGTTGAGCAAGCGCCTCTTCAGCCGCGGCCGCGAGCTCGTCGAGCAGCTGCTGGTACTCCGCGAGCGGGCGCGGAAGGCGCTCCTCGAGCAGCGCGTAGGCGCGCTCGAGCGGCTCGCTCGCCGCGCGCACCAGCACGTCGCCGCGCGTCGTCAGCTCGAGGAGGTACGAGCGCCTGTCGGCCGGGTTGGGCGACCGGCGCACGAGGCCGCGGTCGACGAGCCGCTGGATGTTGTCGCGGAGTGTCGTCAGCGGCGACCCCGTCGCAGCGGCGATCTGCGTGGGCGCGACCGGCTGCAGGCGGTGCACCTGCGAGAGCAGGCCGAACAGGAAGGAGGGCAGGCCGACGGCATCGAGCTCGCGCTCGACGATGGCGCCCGTCGACTGCGCCAGCGAGTACGCCTGCAGGAAGAGCCGGCGGTCGGTCATCTCCACGCCTCCGATGATAGGCGGCCTGGACAGGTACTGCGTGTCCGCGCTATATTGCTGCGCCTGCGCACTATGTTGAAGAGACTGCTGATCATCGCGCTCCCTCTCGCGATCGCCGGTGCGGCCGGAAGCGGATCCGCCGCACCCCGCGGCGACTGGGTGGGGACGTACTCCGTCGGCAAGGCCTACAAGGTCGACGTTGCGGTCCGCTTCTCCGGTGCTCGGGCCGTCGTCGCCCTCGGAGTAGGGCACGCCGACGCGCAAACGGTGACCGCTCGCTCGAGCGGCGCACACGTCCGCTTCACGGTGCCGGGCCGTCCGGCGCTTGCGTTCGACGGGACGCTGCGCGGCGGCCGCCTCACGGGGTCGACCCGCCAGGGCACGGCGCGCGGCACGTTCGTGCTTCGCCGCGGGAGCGGGGCAGCGCTGTTCGCGCGCGGCTACTTCGGCAGCGGCAGCGCCCGGTGGGCGGTGGTCGACGACCCCTACGGGCCAGCGCGGGCCGACGAGCTCGCAGCCGGGACGATGCACGGCGTCTACGGGAACGGCCCCGCCTTCCAGCTGGGCTCCGGCTGGTCGACCCGCGATCCGGTCTTCGCGAGCGCGCGCTTCGATGCGGGCGGGGGAACGGTCGCGGGAACAGCGTTCGCCCGGCAGCCGGTCCGTCAGTACGAGGTCCGCTTTACGAGCAGCGGCGCCGTGCTCGCGGGCACGTTCACCGTTCCGCCGGGCGCGGGCCGCCATCCGGCGGTTGCCTTCGTGACCGGGTCGGGACTGACGGAGCGCGCGTACCTACCCGATCTTCAGGCGCTGCTCGTCGATGCCGGCGTGGCGGTGCTCGCCTACGACAAGCGCGGTGTCGCGCAATCGTCCGGGCGCTACCCCGGAGAGTCGCCGACGACGCCGACGATCGACCGGCTCGCCCGCGACGCGCAGGCGGCCGTGCGCTGGGTCGCAGGGCAGCCCGAGGTGGACGCAGCCCGGGTTGGCCTCGCCGGCCACAGCCAGGCGGGCTGGATCATGCCGCTCGCCGCGTCGCGGGAGCCTGCCGTCCGCTTCATGGTCGCCTTCGCAGGGCCGACCGTCACCGCCGACGAGACCGACACCTGGCAGAACCTGACCGGTCGGGGCGATGCGCCGGCGACGGTGCCTGACGCGGTGATCGAGGCGGAGGTCGAACGCCGCGGCCCGGGCGGGGTCGACCCGGTGCCGTGGATCCGCGCGCTCCACATCCCGGCGCTCTGGGTGTTCGGCGGGCTCGATCGGAGCATCCCGTCCAACCTCTCCGCGAACCGGTTGGCGCCGCTCGGCGCGGACGCGGGCCGCGACTTCAGCGTGCAGACGTTCGCGAACGCGAATCACGCGCTGGTCGAGACGCAGACGGGCCTGACGGCCGAGATGTTGCTGTCGGGCCGCTTCGCGCCCGGCATGTTTCCCGCCGTGCGCGCCTGGCTGGCGGCGCACGGGCTCGGCTCCCGCTAGCGCCGCTCGGTCGCGAGGCGCAGGCCGAACGCGACGAGCACGACGCCGACCGTGGCGTCGATCGCGCGGCGAACTGCGGGGCGGCGCAGCACGTCGCCGGCGCGCTCGACCACGACCGCGTAGGCGGAGAGCCACGCAAGCGTCAGCGCGCAGAACAGCAGGCCGAGACCCAGCAGCGCCGCGAACGAGGTGCCGCCGAACTGCGGCAGCAGGCTCGTGAAGAAGACCGCCATCTTCGGGTTGCCGAGGTTGCTCAGCGCGCCCTGGCGGAAGGCGACGCGCGGGCGGATCGGTGTGCTGTGGCTCGCGGCGTGCTCGCGGGGCCGGCGGCGGAGCGCTGCGAGGAGCGCCTGACCGCCGAGCAACAGGAGGTAGGCGGCGCCGGCGACGCGCAGGGCCAGGAACAGCGGCTCGGACGCGATCAGCAGCGCGGCGAGCCCGGCGCTAGCGGCGAGCGTCCAGACGGCCTGGCCCGTCGAGACCCCGAGCGCGGTCAGAACTCCCGCGCGTCGGCCGCCGGCCAGCGTGCTCTTGATCGTGAACGCCGTGTCCTGACCCGGCGCGACGATCACCACGACGGCAACGGCAAGGAAGGCGGCGAGCCCGGCCATGCCCGCAAGTCTGCCGGAACCGTTGTGCGGCGTATCGGCGGAGCCCAGCTTGCCTGGGCGGGAGCCACGTCGCGCGAAGTCGCGTCTGACGTCAGCGGGGAAAGGGGTAGCTCGAAGGGGAAAACCCGCGAAGCAGGGGTTGCCCCTTCGAATAGAGCGCCAGCGGTCTCCCTCTAGCGGCGCTTCTTCTGCTTCGCCATCTGGCGGCGCATGGCCCGGTTCGCGGGCTCGGGCATCGCGCCCTGCTCCTCGACGGCGGCCATGTAGGCGCGCCGCTCCTCGGGCGTCAACTGGTTGAGCGCACGCTGGGCGCGCTGCGGGTCGCTGGCCGCGTTCATCCGGTCGAGCTTCTTGACGGCGCTCGCGAGCTCCGGGTTCTGCCGCTCGAGCGCTGCCTGCGACATCTTCTGCAGCGCGTTGCCGAGGATCGGCACCTTCATCAGCACCTTCATCACGGCGCGGAGCGGCCGCCCGCCTGCGACCCGTCCGAGGATGATCAGGACCAGGAAGAAGACGATGACCGCGAGCAGCAGGATCAGCGGAATCAGGAAGACCGAGAAGCCGAGCATCAGCGCCATCGTAGCCAGGTAGAAGTCGCCCTTACCGGCGGAGGCGGGCTTGCCCGCCGCAGCAACGTCGCGCGAAGTCGCGTCTGCTTTGCGGTACCGAGGGGGGAGCTCGAGGGGGGAACCGGAGGTTCTGTCCACGGGCTCATACCGCGTCATGTGCCGCGTCTGGAAGCGGGTTCCACCCCGCCGTGTCATGCCGTATCACTGCACGTCAGGCCCCCGACGGGTACGCGGCGGGTACACGTTTCCGACTGAACGAAGGAACCGTCCCGACCAGGACGCCCACCTCGCCGGGCGGAACGTGCGGGTTCCGTCGGGCACCCGCGCTAGCGTCCTGACGTGGGGTCGTTCGTCAATCCGTTCTGGCGCGCCGTGGCTCGCAACTACGAGGGCATGCAGGCCAATGCGCCTCAGGGGCACCGTGCGGCTGTCGTTGCGTACTTCGTCGGTGACCCGAGGCCCTGCTTCGTCGGAGTAGTCGAAAGCCGACGAGACGACGCACGCGTCCTGCTGCATTCGATGATTGAAGGTGAGGACGATCCGAAGACGGCGTACCCAAGCGACCGCCTGATCTTCATTGACGAATCGCAACTCTCCCGCGTGGAAGTGATCTACGTCCGTGATGAGCCCGAGCCTCACCACCCGCTCGGCTTCCGCATCGCGGAATCGAGTTACGACACCCCCGGCTGAAGCGCATTGTCCGGCGAGCACTCGATCCTTGCTGCGTGATCGAGGACGACCTGTACGAAGAGGGGCATGTTCCCATTCCGCCGGGCAGCGGATGGTTCGGATACAGCAACTTGCCCGAATCCGTCGAGCGGTACGGCATCACAAACGACGAGTACCTCCAAATGCTCACGGAGCAGCACGAGTCCTGCGCGATCTGCAAGCGGCATCAAACGTCAGTCGGCCCATTGGAGATTGAGCATGACCACGGAACAGAGAGGGTGCGGGCGCTCGCGTGTCATCGCTGCAATACGGGACTCGGATTGTTTCTAGAGCACCCTGAGTACCTACGCAACGCCGCCGCCTACATCGAGGAACACGGCTCGTGGGTTACACGCGGCGAGCCGATCCCTGACAACTTTCTGTGGTGGGGGAACGTTCCGGGGGCGGAGAGCCGCGGGAGACCTGACGACCACTCGGTGGCTCTGGATAACGAGCGGGAGAAGCTTCAGTACCTCGCGCACCTGATCGAGAAGCACGAGTGGGGTAGGCCGTATGTCCGTTTCGCGGTTCTAGACGGGGCGACGGAAGTGATCGTATTGCTGACCTCGGAGCCGCACGCCGAGGACTTTGCCCGTGCCTCTACCGGGACGCGGGGAGCGCTGCCGGGTAAGAACAGCGCGCTACAGGTGATGTTTCCGCACGACGAGCTAGACGCAGTGATTCAGCAACTCGCGCGAGACCAAGCGTAGGCTCGCACCGTGATGCCGCATCACGACGTGTCCGGGACAACTACCGCTCGGTCACGTCCGGTCAGTGGCTCAATGCGAGACTCCGGCTGTGGACTTGGATGCGGCCCTAGCCCAGTTCGACGCTACTGAGACGACCCTAAAGCGGCTCGAAACCGTATGGCAGAGACTCATCGCGCTGGTTCCCGCAGGCATCGCGTTCGTTGGGAGTGCGCCTGAGGGGGTCGAGTACGAGGATCTCCGTCGCTCATTCGATGTTCTCGCGGAGGGGCTCCCTGCGATCGATGGGTGGCGAATCACAGATGCGCCGTGGTCGCTTGACGAGATTGCCCAGGGCCGGTACGACGCTCATGACCTCAGTGAGGTCACGGCCATCACGTCGATCGAGCAAGGGGTCAATGCTCCGGGAGAGGCAATCCGGGAATACCGCTTCCGCTTCAATCGCGCTCGCCGGGAGCTTGTTCGGCAACGAGCGCAAGACCTTGTGATCGAGATCGAAACGCTTCTGAAATCACTCGTGCCCGGCGTTGAGCGCGACAACCAGCCCGTCGATGATCCCAACTGGCCATTGATGACCGCGAGCATCCGCGAGGTTGAGCGCCTAATCGGTAGTTCCGTGAGCCGGACGCGGGCGTGGGGTGACCTCGCCCGGCACATGGCATGGGGGCAGAACGTCGACCTTCTTGACATCGCTGAGCACGATTGGCCTTCCGTTCGCAAGGACATCGAGGAAAGCCTCTACAGCGAGCACGAGCCGATGCCGGTGCAGGTCGGGGATCTCGCAGAACTTGTGGCGTCACGACCGACAGGCGCGGTCACGACCGCGCTCGCCTGGGATTCGATCGAAGACGAAGGGTTCGAACGCCTTATCTTCAACATCGTTAGCGACGCTCAGGGCTACGAGAACCCCCAGTGGCTCATGCAGACGCGCGCGCCCGATCGCGGACGAGACATTTCTGTCCAGCGCGTGCTCTCCGATCCGCTCAGCGGCGTCACTCGGCAGCGCGTGATCATTCAGTGCAGGCACCAACGCTCGAAGTCCATTACGCCCGACGACATCTCGAAGACCCTCACCCTCGTCAAGCTCTGGGAGCCACCGCCGATTGATGTGCTCATCTTCGCCACAAGCGGCCGCCTCACTGGTGATGCCGTTCGGTGGTACGAGCAGCACAACGAGAAGCGTGAGAGACCCTCCATCGAGCCCTGGGTCGAGAGCCATCTTGAATCGCTGCTCGCCCAGCGGCCGTATCTTGCGGGGCCGCTCAGACCCCAAACGTAGAGCGAGGGTAGATGCCACCTGTGCCCGGCCAGCAGCGAGCGCCCGACCCGTCGGAAGTATTCGCGGCTTCTATGTCGGCATCGCTCCGCGCGCTAGCCGGGCCAGGCACCGGCAAGACGTTCGCGCTGATTCGCCGGTTGGCGCGACTCCTTGAAGACGGTGTCGCGCCGAACAGGATTCTGGTCGTCACGTTCGCGCGAACCGCCGCCAGAGACTTGGTAGCTGCGGTCACCCGCCTAGGCGAAGCGGCGGCCGACGAGCTGGTTCCACGAACGCTGCACAGTCTGTGCTTTTCGATCCTGACCCGCCAACGCGTGCTTCATGCGACGGGGCGAGTGCCACGGATCGCGCTGAAGTTCGAACGCAGCATCCTGGTGGCAGACCTCGAAGGCGATTTCGGAACCCTCACCGAACGCGATGATCTCGTCCGCGCATACGAGGCCGCCTGGGCTCGACGGCAAACCGAAGACCCCGGACAGCCTGTCGCGGGGCTAGATCAGGCGTTCCAGGACGCGCTGCTTCGTAGCCTGCGATGGCACCGAGCCATGTTGGTCGGCGAGGTTGTTCCCGTCGCACTCAGCTACCTGCGCAACAACCCGCAGGCGGACGAACGAACTGCCTACGACCACGTACTCGTGGACGAGTATCAAGACCTCAACCGTGCCGAGCAGGAGGTGCTGGACTTGCTCAGCGGTGACGGCGACTTAGCCGTCATCGGTGATGACGATCAGTCGATCTACAGCTTCAAGTGGGCGAACCCGGAAGGCATCCGCGAGTACCCCGCTGGCCATCCGGGCACTACCGACGTGGAGTTCTTGATCTGTCGACGGTGCCCGCATCGGGTCGTTCGCATGGCGCAGACGCTCATCGAAAGAAATCCGGGGCGGGCGCGTGGCCCCCTCGCTCCGAGGCGCGTCAACCCGGAGGGAGAGATCCACAACGTTCAATGGCGCTCGACCGCCGACGAGGCGGGAGGTCTCGCCAGATTCATCGTCGCGAACATTGAGGAAGGGATCGACGCGGGCAAGTGTCTCGTCCTGGCGAACAGTCGCCAGATCGGATACGGCATCAGGGACGCGATTCGCATGGAAGGCGTCGATTGCAGTTCGTTCTTCCGCGAGGAGGCCGTAACCACGGCAGCAGCGCAGGAAGCGGTGACGCTTCTGACCCTCGTCGGACGCCCTAGAGACCGGCTCGCGTTGCGCGCATGGCTAGCAATCGGTAGTACCACGCAGCGGCGACCGGCGTACCGCCGTCTACTCGCCGCCGCCCGCGAGCACGACGCCGACGTCTGGGACGTTCTCCGTCGCCTAGACGCCGATGAACTCCGGATTCCCTACACAGGGGGCGGGGTCGAGCGATGGCGTGAACTCCGCGACGCCCTCCAAGGCTTGGAGCAGATTCGCGAGAACGCCGAGGCTGTGGTCGATGAGATCCTCCCCGAGGGCGATGCCGAGTTGGCGCTCCTTCGCGAGGCTGCGGTCGCGGCATTGGACGAGACCGATGATGTCGCTCAAATCGCGAACGCCGTGCGCTACGGCGTTTCGCAAAGAGAAGTCCCGCTGGAAGCCGCCGAGGTTCGCGTGATGAGCATGCATGCGTCCAAGGGGCTGACTGCGGATCTGGTCGTGCTCGCAGGCCTAGTCGAGGGTGTCGTTCCTCGCGTCGATGACCGCGTATCGCTCGACGAGCAGGAAGCGCAGCTTCAGGAGCAGCGTCGGCTCTTCTTCGTCGCAATGACGCGGACGACGAACATTCTCGTCTTCTCGTCCTACTCGCAGCTCGATGTCGCGACCGCGTACAGACTTCAGGTCAGACGCGGACGGACGCTTCCAAACGGATCCGTTCGGACTTTCGCAAGCAGCTTCCTGGCCGACCTCGGAGAGGAGTGCCCCGGCGCCGTTCGCGGCGAGGACTGGGACTACGCGTAGCGCCGATGACCCCGGACGGGCGCTTTCGGACAAGAGCAACCTGGCTACCCTGGCGCGGATGAGTCGGAGCAAGCCCGTAGACCCGCAAGCCTGGCATGACCTACTCAACAACCAGGCGGCCGGTATGGCCGTTGGTGCGACGCAAGCGCATCCGGGCTACTTCCCGGAGGGCTTCGGCTTCGGGCGTCGCGAAGCATCGCGCAACGATTTCCTGGGAACCGTGTTCACGTGGCCCGAGGCAAAGACATTCATCTTCGGAGTCGTCTACTTCGACCGCGAGGACGGGCAGGACAACGAAGACATGCACAGGCTCGACCTCACGAAGTTCGAGACGACGCAGTACAAGCCGCGCGCCTTCGCGCGAGAGTTCAAGCAGTACGGGCGGCCTCACAGGGAGGCGAAGGGGTATCTCCGTCAGCCACCCGACCCGGACGACGGCGACAGCTAGGCGACGACTGTCATCGGCGCCAGGCGCGTCTAATGCGCGTGGGCGACTTCCCACGTTGCGGAGCGACAGGTACCTCCGTTAGCCGAAGAGCCAGCGCACCGTCCTTGCGCGCAGCCCTTGTGGGTCGCCCTCGCCCGCATCCCCGTTGGGGTCGTAGGCCGAATGCCCGCTTTCGGAGTCGCCGCCGCCTGAGGGTGCGCCCTTGCCGCCGTCGAGCGACCACGGGATGCCCTCGCGCGTGTCGTTGATCGCGACCGGAATCGGGACGCCCGGCACCTTGACGTACTTGGGCTCGTGGGGCATGGGCACGAACTTGCCTGTGGTCGGGTTGTCATCTTGGCCCACGTGCTGTCGGCCGTCGTGCGCGACCTTCTTGGTCTGTTCGCCGTTGCCCGAGAAGCCGGGCAGCGGCTCGACCGCGATCGCCTGGACGTTCTGGATGTACTCGACCGAGCCGTCGGCCAGAAGGAGGCTCACGTAGCCGAACACGGCCGCCGCCTGTTCAGCCAAGCGGGTATCTTTCGTGATCGGGCCGCGTGGCGACTCGATGATTTCTCTCACGCGCGCGAGCGTCGAGCGACGGGGAACAAGGAGGCTGCGGAACGCATCGTCCATCAGTCGACCGGCCCGTCGGCGCGGATGATCCTTGCGGCGATCGTCAGGCGATCGGCCAGCCGCGCATTGGCCGTGTCCTCCGATCGGAACCATGTGTCCACGCTGTCGCCATCCGCGTCCACGACCATCCACTTCGAGCCTTGCTGCTTCACCGAGACGCCTGGGTTGCGGGCGATGGCTTGCTCCTCGCGCGCACGCAGACTTCCTCGACGGCATCCAGCACGTCCTCGTCGTACTCCGGCTCGGGCTGCGCCTCCGAAGCCGGAGCCACAGCCTCGACCTTCTCCTGCGCAGGAGCGGGCTCGGGCGCAACCCCAACGGCGTCGTGCTCTGGCGCGGCCTTTGCGACCGGCAGGACGCCCTGGTACTTGACGCCATTCCAGGGCAGGACGCTGCCGCTCTTGAGCGCGTTGAACAGGTCGTCATCTCCGCACGCCATGCGTAGCCGCTCGACCGCCTTCGCGATCGCCTCGCTCCGCTGGCGGGACTTCGCGACCCGCGAAGGGATGAGCCAGCCGAGGAAGCCGTTCGACGGTGACCCGACGCCAGAGACTTCCTCGATACGGAGATCAATCATTTTGTTTCGCGCGTCGAGCACCTCGAGCCTTCCCTCAGGGCAAGCGGGACGCGGGAGGAAACTCGAACGAACCTCCCGCGCCCCTTGGGTGGACGGAAACTAGAGCCGCTCCTTCCCCGGCGCGGACGCGTCGGGTACGAAGTCGGGCGCGCGTGCACCGGCTGCCGCCATTGTTAGCTCGTGCCATTCCGACACCTGCTGGTGGCGTTCCATGAGGGCCTGGTGCGCCTCGATCGACCGGCGGATGGCCGCCTCCTGTAGCGCGCGCGTCTCGGCGTACGCGTCCATTGACTTCGCGGTCGCGGAGCGCGCTAACTCGAAGTGCTGTGCGTTCGTTTGGGCCAACGAGGCCAGCGCCCGCGCACAAGCTTCGAGGGCGTCCCCGACTCTGGTCTCGATTGAGCGGCCTTTGGCGCTCACGATGACTCGTCCTCGCTCGTCCCGTTGAAGTAGTCGGTGTCCCTTGGGTAGCCCGTCTTGGGGTCGCGCTCGTTGGGCTTCACCGGCCGGCCGTCCTCGGCCTGCGGGTACTTGTGAGCCTTCGAGCCGAGTCCGTAGGACTGGCCGGGGCCGCTGTCGTTGTCGCTCATCGTTCCCTCCGTACGTCGCGGCGCACCTTGCGCATGCGCGCAGCGGTCGCGTCGATGTGGCTCTGCTCGTCGGCGCTCGGCGTCTTCTCCGACTTGCGCACGTTGGGAAGGTTTTGCGCCTGCCCGGATGAGCCGAGGGGGATGGTGCTCGTGCCAGCGGCGGTCGAGAGGCTCGCGCCGGGGCTCAGCCGCCGACTTGAACAGCGCGCTCTCGATTGCGCTTGATACGTCGCTGCGGTTCTCTCGCACCGTTGCCTTGTAGGTGTCGAGCAACTTCTCCATCGCCTCGGGCGACGACTTCGCCGCGTTCACGAGCGCGTCGATTAGCGCCTGGTCGCTCACGTGCTGCGCCTGTGCGTCCCCTAGGGCTTTCTTGAGCCGCTGGATGTGTGCGTGTGCCACGCTCTACTAATAGCGTGGTAACTCCGATTTCATCAACGCGGTTACCCCAAACCCTTTTGCGGAGCGGCTTTGCGGGGTATCTCACCGTTGATTTACGCCCAAAGGAATGGCGTCGGCGGCTAAACTGATTTCAAGTTCACGGTTGAGCCCCGTGAGCGAGTCAAGTCAGGTCGTATTCATCTTCGAAGGGCGCGCGGGTCGCGCCCTTCGTGTTTCTCGTGGGGAGCCACGGTTTAGCCCGTAGGGACAACACAGGCGGCTAAAGTGATGGAGATGAATACCGCTCACTTGATTCAGCTAGGGCTCCCGTGGAACCTGGAAGCCTTGCGGTAGCCGATCCGCTCGCCGCGTACGTCGTCGCCTACGAAAGTGGCGATCCCGACGCTAAGGATGACGCGCTCGACGTGCTCAGGGCACACGGGTGGCGCATCGAGTGGACGCCCGGCTCCTTCATGCTCGTCTCTCCTTCGGGTGAGACGTGGACGCCACCGGCTTCTCTCCCCGGTGGCGCTCACGGGCTGACATAGCCCAAGCGTCAACCAAGGAGAGAACATGAGCAACGCCATAGCACTACCGCCTGCCTGGCACGTCCCGGCAGGGTGGACACTCACCGAGCAGGGCATGTCGTGCGAAGGCATGCATGCCATCGACGCGTGGGTCGGCCTGGATGCCGAGTCGACGTGATCCACGTGTGGCGCTCGGGAGGAGCCGAGAGGCTCGCACCCGAGCACGAGCGCCTCATCGCGGAGGTCGTCCGCGACCTCGAAGGCATGCGCGACTTCACGCGCGACAACGTGCTCATCGGCTCGTTGACCGCCTACCTCGCCATCGAGGATTTCGACTACATCTACGCCGTCCTCGCTGCCGGAGTCACGCCCGTGATTCAGGACGCCGAATACCCGCCGTGGCTCATGGTGGTCGGCCCGCCCTCGGGAGGGAAGACGCAGGCACGTCAAGCTGCTCGACGGCATCCGGCCGGTCGAACAGGGAAGCCGCTCGGCCCACCGCGCCGCACGGTCGATCGCGTCAACGACCTCACGCTGCCAGGGCTCCTGCGGGTGGCACGTCCGCCGAAGCTGGCGACGGTGTCTCCTCATGCGCTACCAGGGCACGGTGGACGTGTTGCTCGTGGTGACCGACTTCTCCTCGATGCTCGGAGACAACTCGCGCTCCGGCGATACCAAGTCCGACCTATTCGCGGCCCTGCGCGACATCTACGACGGTCGCTACGTGAGGGAGAACGGAGACGGAAGGGGCGAGTGGCAGGGACGGCTCTCGGTCGTCGCCGCTTGCACCCGGCCATCGACAACTTCACCGCCTATGCGAGTGCTCTCGGTGACCGCTTCGTCTACTACCGCCTTCCAGAAACGAGCGAGGAGCAGCGACGGCGGATGACTGACCTCGTGGGCGAGCGTCAGAACGTTGAGCAGCTTCGAGCGGCAGCCGCAAACGTTGCCGCCGAGTTCATCGCTGCCGCTCGGGCTCGGGTCGCTGCTGGGCTCGAACTGCCGGAGGAGTTCGGGGAGCGCATCGGTGACCTTGCCAACCTCGCCTGCTACGGACGCGGCACGGTCCGCGTGACCCGTTCGGCGCGCGCGACATCAACGGCGTGCCGCACGTGGAAGATCCGGGACGCCTGACCGGACAGCTTCGGATGCTCGCGCTCGGCCTGGTCGCGCTGCAGTGCCCGTCCGAGCAGGTCATGCGCATCGTCACCACGGTGGCCATGTCGTCAATGCCGGTCGCGCGGCGCGCCGTGCTCCAAGTGGTCGCCGCCGCCAAGGAGCCGATGAGTACTACCGGCGTCGCTCGCGTCTCGGCGGTCAACTGGAAGGTTGCAAAGCGCGCGCTCGAAACTGGCAGGCACTCGGTGTGCTTGAGTCGAACGACGCGCAGGAGTCGGCCGAGAAGCTCGCGGCGGACTGGCGCGTGCGTGCCGACAAGGCTCGCACCGTGTTCGGCGCCCTACCCCCTTCCGAGAAGGACAACAAACAGTGAGAAGGAGAGATAACACTCGCTCTCTGTCTTTCGCGGAAGGGGGCCTTCCGAGGTAGACACTGACCGACGCGAGATTTACGGTGGAGCGATGCGGCCGAGAGGGGGAGGAAGCATGCGTCATCTGCTGGCAGCGTTTGTCGGCGCAGTCGTTTTCATCGGGCTTGGCGGTAGTGCCATCGGCTCGAAGCCGGACAACAACGGCATCAACCGCAAGCTCGGAATCGTCTACAACTACTTCCAGCCCACCTATCGAGTGAAGACCGGTTCAGTCCAGCACTTCAGGCTGAACGTGGGAACCTGGCTCAACAAGTACCCGCACCAGGTAAGCGTCGAGCTTCAGCTCCAGGGGGTCGCGTTCCAGAACAAGAGCTTCGACGTCGTGGGCGCTGCGAGCTTCCTGAACAGCCCTCATGTAGTGCCCGGCGGAGTGGCCTGGAAGTTGAAGAACCTTCCCGGCGGCAGGAACGTGGACGTCTACTTCGACGGGAAGATCACGATGGCGCCTGGCACGTCCAAGACCGCGCTGATCATCCTGAAGACTCAGGGCCGCACGCTGAAGTTCCCCGAGGAGAAGCTGACTACCAGCTAGGTCTGAGCTTCGCCTGTGATCGTGAGCGCAGTCTGGTCGCAGTCCGTGGTCGCTGAGGCAGCCGCCCTCTCCTAGGCGGAGGCGCCAGGTGCGTCTGCCTCAGCCGCGCTCGCCGCGCCGGATAGCCAACTCTTCATTGATGCCCGTGATTTGGTTCCAGACGTTCTTCTCTTTTCCTCTATCTCTCCGTAGCCTCCGCCGCTCCAATACCCCGGCCCCACCCGTCTGGCGTACTCCTTCTTCTCGCGGGCAAGTGCCACAAGCACGTTGTCTTGGAGGCTTCTCCGCAAATCGAGCAGTTCAGCCTCTGAGTAATTCCGGTATGTGCGCGTGGGTGGCATGGGTGGACTCGGCGGCGGCGCCGATGATGCGACCGACGGCGAACTCAAGGTGGACGGCTCGGTCGGCGTAGTTTGGATTTTCATGGGCGCCGCCATCTCTCGCTTTCGCTGTTCTCTGCGTCGCCGCCGATTCTCGTGCACTTCGTCATCGAACAGCAAGTGCCCGCCATAGCCCACGGCGTACAGGAACGCGGCCAAGCCGAGGCCCCACAGGATGACCTCCAGGAAGGGGTCAATCGCAAGCGGGCTGTTGGGCATGGTCATAAGTTCCTACAACTTGTCTGGCTGGCGACAAGGCTCAGGTGGACTGGAAGCGCGACCGATATTCCCGCCGTGGGCTGGCAAGACCGCGACTGGGCGCGCTGGCGAGACGACGAGCGCGCACGCTTCTACTACTCGGGCGGTAGCGCGTCGTCGTCGCGGATGGTGCGTCCGGGCGCGTGGATCGCCATTGCGGTCAGCGTCATCGTCACTGTCGCACTCTGGGCCGTGCAGCAACATCTCTCGTCGCGCCATCCGACGATGCCATCGAGCGGGAATCGTCTGTACGGCTGGCGACACGTCGTTCCGGTGAACTCGCCGGTGGGGTACGTCCAGACGACCGACAGGATCGGCGCGAACCCTGTCCTGTGTACCGCCCGCGTGCGGGCAGCGACAGGCGGCTGGTGGTGCACCCGGTACGTGTTCGTCAACCCCGGCGACGAGGTTGTTGAACTGTCTCCCACTTCGACCGCCACGGCAGCACCACCGCGAGGCTAGGTCAGTCGGGCTCGGGGGACGGCAGGCGGGTGCAGGCTCGATGCGCTGGCACGTCCGTCAGAACTGGTCACCCGCCGGTTTGCCTGAGGGAGCCCGCCAAGCGTTCGCCGTTGTCAACTCGGGCTCCTCGCGCTCGCAGGCGCGCCGTCGAAGGCAGTGGAGAACACTGCGTTCTCCCCTCTCCCGCAACGCCGCATAGCTCCACGTGTTGCGGCGTCGTGTACCCGTCGCGTACCCGCTGCCGGGCACACCGCCACGCTCCCGCCGGAGCGCCGCCCGATCGTCCCTCAACCTGTCTCTCATCTGTGCAGCACTCGGAGCCCTGAAACAGCTTCTCAACTCGCCTGGACGTGTGCGAGCTGCCTCGCTCGACCACGCTGGCGATCCGGCGGCCGTGACCGTGACGTAACGCTGCGTCACGCTCTCGCGTCTGCGTCACCGGCCCCGTGCGTGACGCCGCCGAGACGATCCGCGCGTCACGGCGCGATAGAATCACACCGTGGGCTCCTTCACGCGTCACCGCCTCCACCGGCTCAGCTAGAGCCAGTCGCACCCCGCCGACGCGGGGTAGAAGGAGGTCGCGTGAGCGACATCGAGAGCACCACCACCGAGCCCGAGACGGAGGCTCCGAGCGCACCGCCCGCATCGGTCTTCACCGCCGCCGACGCGACGCCCGAGCCTGAGCCGCAAGCACCACCCGGCCCCGCCGCTCAGGCGGACGCCGAGCCCGCAGCCGAGGTCGGAGACGAGGACGCCGAGTTCGACCTGGACGAGACGCCCGAGGAACGCACGCGCCGACTCGCGCGGGAGCGCCAGGCCGCGAAACGCGAACGCGACGCGTTCAAGGAGTGGCAGACCCGGCAAGCCGCCGATGCCGCCGACGGCCGCGTCCTCATCAAGCGCGACGGCCCGACGGAGGAGCAGTGGCGCAACATGCCGCGCGACCCCAACCCCGCCGACCTGACCGCGAGCGTCATCACGCGCACGGGCCGATTCGTGTTCGAGCCCGCGCTGAACGGTCTGACCGACGCGTACAGAGCGGCCAAAACCATCGCCCTCGAATACGACATCCCGCACGACCTCGGCATCGACGGCGCCGACCTCGTATCCCGCCTCGGCTCGATGTCAACGGGCGACGTGATGCTCCTGCCCGGCTCGGAGGCCGTCATCGCACGCGAGGCCGCCGAGCAGGCCGCCACGCAGGCCGCACTCGACGCGAAGCGAGCCCGCGCGCAGGAGAACTGGGAAGCGCAGAACCCCGAGGCCGCGAAGGCGAATCGGGAACACGCCGAGCGTATGCAGCGCATGGAGGAGCGCGAACACGCTAAGTGGGGCGCATCGTGACCGAGGACGAACTCCGCGCACTCGCCGCCGCCCACGACGCAACGGAGGGCAGCCCCGACGAACGGGCTGCCCGCGTCGAGGAGCATCAGCGCGAGACGGTCGAGCGCGAGCTACGCGCGGCCCGGCGCCACTACGACGACGCCTACAACGAGCCCGCCGCTCGCCAGGCGCGGGCGCTCGAAGCCTGCGCCGTGCATCTCGAACGGATCGCGGATGCTTTAGGCGCGCGGGAAAGATCGGGCGCCGGTGGGTGAGATCGGGCGGCGTACCCAACGTTCTGCGGTCGCGACAGCACTTGAATAGATGACGATGGAGGTGTCAGCACCCGAGACAGCCGCGCTCGCGAGCGGTGCCCCCAGTGCGCGAGATGCACTGTTGGTGGATCTCCAACCGATTGTGGTCCGAACGGTTCGCCTCGTTGTGGGTGCCGGTTCCGCTGTTGCCGAGGACGCCGCGCAGGAGGCGCTCGTTGAGTTGAGTCGATCACTGCCGGGACTTCGGGAGGCAGGAGCCGCTCCTGCGTTCGCGGCGCGCATCGCTGCGCGGACGGCGCTACGAGTAGCGAAGCGGGAGCGCCGGTTCGCGCTTCTTGGACTTCGTGTGCGGCAGTCGGGCGGTCGTATGGCGAGCGACTTCCCCATCGAGCTTCTCGAACTGAAGGGGGCGTTCGACGCGTTGCCGCCTCGTCAGCGTGCGACCGCAGTTCTTCGCCTCTACGTCGGTCTGACCGAGCAGGAGACCGCCGACGCGCTCGGCTGCTCGGTCGGAACGGTGAAGCATCAGCTGCACGACGCGCGGCGGGCGCTCGCCGCCCACTTGACGCCGCCAGCCAAAGGAGAGAGTCACCCATGAGCCATTCACGTAGAGAAGATGTGGACGGCGACATCCGCTTGATGCTTGAAGCCTTCGCCGGGGCTGCGCAGCCATCCCCCAGCCGCCTCCCGCGTAGGCGTCACGCCGTGACGCTGCGAGCGCTCGTCATCCTGGCCGCAACGGTTCTCGCGCTCGGGCTGGCTGTGCCGGGATCGCTGGCGCTGCTCGGAAACCTCTCTGAGACGCCGCAGGAGTTCGTCAACGACCCGAGCCAACCACTCAATGCGCGCAAGGCCATTGAACGGTTCGTTGCAGACCGAAACAAAGGTGCCTACACGCTCACGGGCTTGCAGCAAGTGGTGAGCGCCGATACACCCGACGGCGAGTACCGCGTCTACGCGCTCACGTTCGCCGAGGGCGTCGTTGGCACGGCACTCATCAGTTCCACGGCGACGGGTGTAGTCGCCGACTGGGGGCCGCCTGCGAGCTGCCCAGACGGGTGGGCGTTGCAGGGAGGTCTCTCTTTCCTCGGACGCCCGGGGAAGACACCGCTCTACATCACCGGACGCGCGTCCTCGGCTGTCGCATCACTCGATGTGATCTACCCCGACGGTCGCTCGACGCCCGCAGCTGTTGGGAACGGCTACTTCCTCGCATGGGTGAGTCCGATCCCGGGAGCGGTCGGGTCCGTAGACGACGTCTCTCCCACGACGACGCTCGTCGCCCGAGACGCAGCTGGAAACGAGCTTGGACATCTCACCGTCCGAGGGGGTGGCTCGATCCCGCGCCTGCCCGGAGCGTCGGCGCAGGCGCCCTCCTGCGGCTGAAATCGTGGCCGATGACTGACGACCGCCGCGCCTGCGCTTTAGCGCGCACGGAACTGTTCAGTTGTGTGCTCTCTCCGGGTGCTCGTGTCCCGGCCCGACCTCGACGCAGCATCCGGCGAAGCTGCTCGGGTCGATCCCCCAGCGCTCGCTCTCGATGCCTCCGCAGACCTCGCACGCCTCGTCTAGCTCGCCGGTCGCCCCGATGCAGGCCGGACAGAGGTGGAAGACGCCAACCTCCCGCGGGAAGTCCCGGAGCGCAATCTCTCGCGCGTGTGCGGGCGAGACGGCTAGGACGCGCCTCAACGAGACGCGCCCGCCCTGCCGAACCTCGACGGTGTACTCGCGCCCGATCACACCGCCACCGCCGCGAGTGCTTCTCCGGCCGCCGTCGTCACCGCACTGGACTCGATGTGATGAACGTAGCCCTCGGTGGTCACGAGAGACGCGTGCCCGGCGAAGTCGCGGACGTAGACGAGCGGGATGTCCGGGTGGTTTGCCAGCCGTGAGATGGCCGTGTGCCTCAGCGTGTGGAACGTCACCCGGCCGTGCTCGGTGACCTGGATAGCCGCCGCGTCGCGTGCCGCAGCGAAGGCGGCCGTGATGTTCCCGTAGGCCCATGGCCCGCCGTCGCGGCTGCGAAAGACACGTCCCACACCATCACACTGCCGCCGTAGTTCAAGCAGCGCCTCGTGCGCCTTCGGAGTCAGGTCGATGACCCGCTCGCGCCCGCCCTTCGTCGGGCCGACAGCGCCATGCTTGTCCACCGACCTCCTGACATGCAACTTTGCGCGACCGAAGTCCACATCGCCCCAGTCGAGCCCGGCGACCTCACCGATGCGGAGTGCCTGCCCGAGCGCAACCCGGATGACCTGCGAAAGCTGGCCGCGCGGTTTCGCGTATGCAAGTAGGCGGGCCTCCTCCTCCGGCGAGAGGATGCGCTCGCGGGGCTTGCTCGCCTGTGGCGCTCGCTTGCTCGGCAGCTTCGGCACCGCGGCAAGGGCGCCCATCTCCACGGCGTGCGCCAGGACGATGCGCACCGTGCTGTACGTCAGCTTCGCGCTGGGAACCTGTGCCAACAGGCGCAGGAGCGTGCGGTTGTCGATATCGCGCACCTTCATGCGACCGATGCGCGGCAAGACGTGGCGGTCGAGGATGCCGTCGAACCGAGCCTCCGACGAGGGTCGCATCTCCCGCGACGCCCGCCAGTCCGTGACGACCTCGCTGAACGAGGTCGCAACCGAGGCGACGGGGCGTGTGTTCGGAGCGTGAACCTCGTGCGCGCGAGCCTTCGCCTGCGCCAGCGTCGATCCGGGCGGCAGCGTCTCGTACCGGCGCCGTCCCGCGACATCGGCCGGGTGCCGAACCTCCCACGCCTTGCTCCCGTCTGCGCGGACGGAGAAGTAGATGTGGCTCGTGGCGGTCGGAACGTGCCGCCGCCCCCTAGAGTTGAGAGCAGTCATGGAGCTAGTACCTCCGTGGCTCGGGGGCGGGCCGTCGCAAGCGGTGCCGCCCCGATTGATGTGTCTCTCACATCATGGGTCGAGCGCACGGGTATCACAAGCGTTCCCCCGCTCCGCGTCGCTCCTCGGCGTACCGGTCGAGTTCACTGCGACGGAAGCGCAGTCGCGTGCCCGGCGGGCCGTGGCGCGGGAGCACACCCGCGCAGGCAAGGTTGCGTACGGTTCCCAGCGCGATGCCGAGGTAGCGGGCCGCCTCGGCGGTGGTGTACCAAGCGTCCTCCTCGCGCGGGTAGAGCGACGACATGCGCGAGTCCACGCGCGCGTCCACGAGATTCTCGATGTAGACGATCAAAGCTGCCGCGTCAGGCAAGACTGAGCCTCCTCAATAGGCTCCGCCTGTTAGGGACGGCGGCGCCGGAGGATTCCGGTCTTGTCCTTGAGCCGGGTTGCCGACTTTCTCGTCCTGCGCGGGACGTGGTAGCCGCCGGTGGCTCATCTCCGGCGCTGGACTCAGCTAAGCAGAAGCGGTGCTACCCGCCAGGGACTTTCGCGCGCAGGCGCGGGTACACCAGCGGATACATCGCGGGTGCGAGACCCCGCTCAACGGCTTAGTCTCGGGCCTTCTGAGAAAGAGAATGGGGAACCGGAGGTTCCCCATTCGAATAGAGCGACGTCCCGGCCGCACAGCGCCGGGACGTCGAATAGAGCGAGCGAGTGTCCCGGCGCTACGAGCCGGGACGAGCAGTTACCACTTCGAGTTGCGCCCGCGGCGGCTCGTGTAGAGGAGCTTCGGCCGGGCGACGCTCATGCCGGCCTCCTCGAACTGGTCGCGATGGCCGAGGCGGTTGGCGACACGGCTCGTGTCGGCCTGCTGCTCGGGCAGGACGAAGGTCACAGCCGTGCCGCTGCGGCCCGCGCGGCCGGTGCGGCCCGTGCGGTGCACGTAGCCCTTGTCCTCTTCCGGCGGGTCGAAGTTGATGACCTGGGTGACGTTGTCGAGGTCGAGGCCGCGGGCGGCGACGTCGGTCGCGATCAGTGTCTTGACCTTCCCGGCCTCGAAGCGCTCGAGCGCCCGCTCGCGGGCCCGCTGCGACAGGTCGCCGTGCATCGCGACCGCGTCCACGCCTGCGCGGGAGAGCTTGCCGACCAGCCGGTCGGCGCCGCGCTTCGTGCGGACGAAGACGAGCGTGAGGCCGTCCGTCGCCCGCACGTGCTCCACGAGCGTCTCGACCTTGGTGTCGGCCTTGACGGACACGAAGCGGTGCTCGATCTCGCCGGGCGTGCGCTCGTCGGGCAGCCGGCCCTCGAAGCGCGACGGGCTGTTCGTGTACTTGTCCGCGAGCTCGCCAACCTCGCCGTCGAGCGTGGCCGAGAAGAACATCGTCTGGCGGTTGCGCGGCAGCCGCCGCACGAGCTTGTCGACCTGCGGGAGGAAGCCCATGTCGAGCATGCGGTCAGCCTCGTCGAGCACCAGGATCTTGATCTGCGAGAGATCGACCATGCGCCGCTGCACGAGGTCCTCGAGGCGGCCGGGCGTCGCGATGATCACGTGCGCGGTCTTGGCGCGCTTGCCCTGCGCGCTGAGCGGCACGCCGCCGTAGACCGACGCGATGCGGAGCTTCTTCGGGCCGGCGAGCGACTCGAGCTCCTCCGTCACCTGCACGCAGAGCTCGCGGGTCGGGACGAGGACGAGTGCGGACGGGCGGGCGTCGTCGGGATTCGTGCGCTCCACGATCGGCACTGCGAACGCGAGCGTCTTCCCGGATCCCGTAGGCGACCGGGCGAGGATGTCGAGGCCCGCGAGCGCGTCGGGCAGCGCGAGCGTCTGGATGCGGAACGGTGCGTGGATGTTGCGAGCTGCGAGTGCGCCGACCACGGGTGTGGACACGCCGAGCTCGGCGAAAGAGACGTCTGACAAGTTGTTCTACTCCCTTCGGTTCGAGATCCGCCTACCTCGAAACACCCGAAGGAGGAACGAGAAGCAAATCTCACCGGGCGGCCGGATTGCCGACCCGTTGACACACCGTAGCATCGGCGCGTGCGGGCGCGGGGTTGAGCGCCGGAGCGCGCCAGGCGCGGGACATGGCCTGACGAGCCATGTTGCCACGAGCCACGACTGGCCCCTGTCGATGCCGTTCGCCGCCACCTACCCGGACCGGGCGCGCGCGCTCGTGCTCTGCGGAGCGAAGGTCAAGGAGGAGACGACGTCCGATCGGCCATGGGGCGAGACCACGCGTGAGGATCACGGACGGCCCAGGCGTTCATGCTTCGAGGATCGTGGGACGCACCCGCTGAAGGGCGTGCCCCCGGCGAGTGGCAGCTCTACGCGGTGACCGCTGCCGGCTGACGAGCCGACGCGACCCAGACGTCCACCGGCTGCTCACGGCCGCGCAGCTCGAGCGTGCGCGTTTCGAGCCCGACGGTATCGAGCCCGGCCGCTTCGGCCGTCATCTCGCTGACGAGCAGCTCGCCCGGCCCGGCCATGCCCGCGATCCGCGACGCCGCGTTGACGGTGTCACCGAGCGCCGTGAAGTCGACCGCGTCGCCCTCGCCCACGGTGCCCGCGAAGGCGATCCCGGTGTGGATGCCGATCCCGATCGGGATCCACGGCTCGTCGCCGTCGTTCCCGGTCCGCTCGAGCAGCTCGCGCCCGGCCGCGATCGCGCACTCCGCGTGCTCCTCGCCCGCAAAGCCCGGGATGAAGAGCGCGACTGCGGCGTCGCCGACGAACTTGTCCACGAGACCGTCGTGCGCGTCGACGACCTTGGCCGCCGCTCCGTAGAAGCGGGCGATCAGCTTCGAGAACTCCTGCGGCGCCATCTGCTCGGCGAGACCGGTCGACCCGCGGACGTCGGCGAAGAAGACGGTGAGCTCGACCTCGGCGCCGCCCGGGCCCTCGTGCAGGTGCTTGATGCAGAGCTTGCACAGGCGGCGGTTGAGCGGCGAGGGGCTCGCCCCGATGAGCTTGAGGACGGTGCGCCCCGGACGGCCGAACGGCGCGGCGCACAGCTTGCAGCGCGGCCCGGCCGGGATCGCGCCCATGATGGAGCGCATGCGCTTGAGCCCCGGCGAGTTGCCGTTCAGCACCTCATCCCACATCTCGTCCGGTGTCTGCTTGGCCATGGCTGGAGGATACGCCGACTTGTCCTGCGAGGCCGGATCGCGTTACGGTCGCGGCGCATGCACACCGAGATCGAAACGGCTCACTTCGAGCATGCGCCGGAGCAGCTTTTCGACATGCTCGCCGACGTTTGCAACGAGCCAAAGTGGCAGCCCGACGTGCGCGAGGTGACGATGCTCACCGACGGGCCGGTCCGCCTCGGCACGCGCTTCCACGGCGCCTACCGTGGGCTCGGAGAGATGGACGTCGAGATCACCGAGTACGACCGCCCGCGCCGGGTCGCGTTCCATTGCGAGGGCTCGCGCATGAACATGGACGTGCCGTTCACGTTCACGCCGGCGGGCGGCGGCACCGACCTGGAGGGCCGGATCGATCTCGAGCTCAAGGGCCTCGCCCGGGCGCTCAGACCGCTGATGGGGATGATGATGGGGCGAGAGATGGCCAAGCGCCCCGGCCAGATGCGCGCCGGCTTGCAGGCGCTGTACGGCGACCCCGGAGGCGGAGCCGCCGACCGCCCCGCCTCCGGAGACGCTTCGAGCTAGATCCCGAACCGCTTCGCGGCCGAGTCGAACTCGTCGAACTGGACGATGATGCTCTCCTCGTCGGCCCACGCATCGTGGTTGGCGGGGATCATGAAGACGTCGCCGCCGTTGATGGTGAACTCCGTTCCGTCGTCCATCTTCGTGCGGATGCTGCCCGAGACCATGTAGCCGACATGGTTGTCCTGGCAGCTCGGCGCGCCCATGTCGTCGGCGAAGTGCCAGCCCTTCGGGTATGTGGCGCGCTTCACCTTGATGTCGCCGAGGTAGACGACCTGGATCTGGACGCCGCCCTTCTCGGCGGTCTCGTCCGGCTGGGCGAACGAGCGGCCCATTGCCTTGCTCATCGTCGCCATGCGCTCTTCCTTTCGCGGGTCGGGAGCCGTCGCCCGAGCCTACGCCCGGCCTGATCTTGCGACAAGGGCCGTTCAGAGAAGTTTCAGAGAGCGGGCGCCTGCACCGGCTCGGCCCGGTCGTCGTGCTCGAACTACGGGCGCTGGCGGCGGAGCCCGGCCGTCGTCCCGATCGCGATGGACGGCTGCCCGTTCGGGTCGAGCCACCGCAGCACGCGCACCAGGTCCGGGCGCGGAATGCTCACGCAGCCGTTCGTCGACGACCCCGTCTGCGCGTGCAGGAAGATGCCCGAGCCGCGGCCGGGGACGACGGGGTGCATGTTGAACTCGACGACCGCGAGGTACGGGTAGGCGCGCGGGGACTTCGACATGTCCGGTGTCGGCGTCTTGAACGGCGGGCGGGTCCCGCAGGGAACGTGCCGGAAGGTGTTGTAGGCGGGTGATGCGGGATCCTCGACCCACCAGTCGCCGCAGCGCAGGCGTGTGTAGCGGAAGCGGACGCCCGGGTTCGCCGCGTTGCCGTACATCGTCGGGCCGATCGCGAAGGTGCCGATCGGTGTCGTGCCGTCGCCCTCGTGCCGGTTGCGGCGGACACCCGCCCAGCCGACGCGCGCGCTGTACGGGCCGCCGGTGGAGTGCCAGCAGCCGCCGCGCCGCTCCCAGGTGCGGAGCGTCGCGTGGGTCGTGCCGGTGCGTGGCGCCTCGACGGTGATCAGCTGCGCGCCGGGCGCCTGGACGTGCGTCGCCGCGCCGGCGGGCGGGCACGCGAGCGCGAGCAGGGCGGCGAGCAGCACGGCGGCGAAGGGTAGTCGCGTTGCGGACGCGTTAAGCAGGACCGCGCGGGAGATCCCGTCGCGCCGGCAGGCCGTATGTCCCTGCACAACGCAACTATCGGAGGTTCCTCATGAAACGCAATCGCCTCCTCCTGGTCGTCGCCGCAGTCGCGCTCGTCGCCGTGGCGGCCGGTCTGCTCGCAACGCGCTCCTCGGGCGCCGGCCGGCGGACCGTGGTCAAGACCGCGAAGAACGCGAAGCTCCACTCGACGATCCTCGTCACGCTCGGCGGCCGGACGCTGTACTCGCTGAGCGCCGAGCGCAACGGGAGGTTCATCTGCACCGGCACGACGTGCCTCTCGCTCTGGAAGCCGCTGCACGTCCCGCGCGGAACGACGCCTGCGGGCGTGAAGGGCCTGTCGCTCGCGACCCGGCCAGATCACACGCGCCAGGTCGCCTTCAAGGGCGCGCCGCTCTACACGTTCACCGGCGACAAGCGCGCCGGCCAGGTCAACGGCAACGGCTTCCGTGACGTCGGCGTCTGGCGGCCCGCGAGCGTCTCGGGATCCGCGGCCGCGTCGACGAGCACGCCGTCGACCACCACCACGTCGCCGTACGGCTACTGAGGGCACCATGGGCGCATGACCGACGAGCCCGAGCCCGAGGGCGACGAGCCGGACCCGCTCGACGAGCCGTCCGACGACGAGCCTGACAGCCCCTGGTCGACCTAGAGGTACGACGGGTCCGCCCGGACGACGCGGAGCTGCTCCGCGCCGTCCGGCTGCGGGCGCTCCAGACCGACCCGTTGTCGTTCGGGTCGAGCTACGACCGCGAGGCCGCCCATTCCGAAGAGCGCTGGCGCGGGTGGGCCGCGCGCGACGCGGCGGGCGACGACTGGTCGACGCTCCTCGCGCTCCGCGGCGACGAGCCGGTCGGGATGGTCATGGGGGTGCGCGACGAGGAGGCGGAGACATTCGACGTCTTCGCGATGTGGGTTGCGCCTGAGGCGCGCGGCCAGGGGCTCGGCCGGCGGCTGCTCGGTGATCTCGAAGCGTGGATCCGCTCGGTCGGCGGGCGCACCGTGCGCCTGTCGGTGACAGATCGCGCCGAGGCCGCGGCTGCGCTCTATCGGAGCGCTGGCTACGAGCCGGACGGCCGGCGCGACGAGTCGCGCCACACGCCGGGCCTCGTCGAGATCCACCTGCGCAAGCGCCTCGTCTGACGGCTCTTTCCCCCGCCAAGGGTCTGTCCCCCGCCATGGGTCTGTCCCCCGCCAAGGGGGGCTGACCCAAGCGCAGGCGTCGGGCGAGCCCCTTTGCCGAGGACAGACATCGAGAGTCCGACTGTGGGTCAGTCCCTCGCGGGTCTGTCCCCCGCCAAGGGGGGCTGACCCAAGCACTGGTGCTGGCGAGCGGCCCGGGAAAACATCGAGAGTCCGACTGTGGGTCAGCCCCGATACACCTGGGGACAGGAACATCGAGAGTCCGACTGTGGGTCAGCCCCTCGCGGGTCTGTCCCCCGCCAAGGGGGCCTGACCCAAGCACTGGTGCTGGCGAGCGGCCCGGGAAAACATCGAGAGTCCGACTGTGGGTCAGCCCCCGATACACCTGGGGACAGAAACATCGAGAGTCCGACTGTGGGTCAGCCCCCGATACACCTGGGGACAGAAACATCGAGAGTCCGACTGTGGGTCAGCCCCCGATACACCTGGGGACAGACCCTGAATGATGTTCCTGTGGGGGCAGGCGGACCTCCCGCCCCCACAGAACGTGCCCCGCTACCCCGCTACCACGGTCCCGAAGAGCCCGTGCTCTTCGTCGTCCGGCCCTGCTGCGAAGAAGAGCGTGTTGGCCGGCCCGGAGTTGGCGTTGCCCGCTCCGAAGCCGATCCCCCACAGTCCGTCGATCACGATCGGCAGGTTGTTGGCGCCACGCAGCGGCCCCCTGTCGAAGAAGCACGGCCGCGGCGAGCTCGCCTCGCCGAAGTTGATGCCCGCCTCGAAGCGGCAGGCGCCGAACGGCTCGAACGCCAGGATGCGGCCGTCGCCGAAGTTGCCGACGAGCAGGTCGCCGGAGAACGCGCCGAAGCCGGCCGGTGCGCGTACGACGCCCCAGGGCGCGTTCAGGAAGTTGTGCGACGCGACGCGGCCGAGCAGGTTCCCTTCGCGGTCGAACATGTCGACGATCCCGACGCCGCGGCCGGCGATCTCGTCCTCCGCCTCTTCGTCCTGGCGTGCGTACGTGACGAAGATCCGCTGGTCGATCGCCTGGATCCCGAACGGTGCGTAGTCGGCCGGCAGCCGCGGGTCCATGAACCCGCCGGCCACGGTGAGCCGGTGGAAGCCGGAGTCCCAGACGATCACGCGGTTCCCGTGGAAGTCGCTCGCGTAGAGGCGGTCGCCAGACAGGGTCAGCCCCTTGAAGATCGCACCGGGGACGGTGTCGGCGAGCGTCGCCTGCGTCGAGCCGGCGGCGGGGACCGTCGGGCTCCAGCCGTACAGCTGCCCGTCCTCGTTGACGAACAGGAACCGGGCTGCTCCGGACGCCGCTCCGTTGTGCACGACGAAGGCCGAGCCGCCGTTCGCCGCCGCGCCGGTCGGGCCGCCGGGGACGCTCACGACGAGCGCCTGCGGTGTGCCGGCCCCGTTGTAGAGCGTCGACTTGTCGGTGCCGTTGTCAGCGGCCCACCAGGGGCTCGTGGCGAGGCGCGTCAGGCCCCACCCGTTGACGAGATTGGTGTCCTGGACCGGCGCCACGCCGGGCTGGTCCGAGACGAGATTGGTGACGGTGTAGAGGTTGGCGCCGCCGTCGCTGGCGCGGAGCGCACTCGCGCCGAACGCAGCGACCGCCACGGCCAGGACGGCGACGAGCCCGAAAACGGCGCGCCGTCGATCGCGGTTGATCATGTTGCCCTCCCTCCGATCGGGGCCTTCTCCCCCCGGTGGAGCGGCATACGCGGGTGGGCGACGTGCGGTTTGCCCGCCCATGCGTAGGATCGAGCCGTGAGCACGTTCGACGACGTCCGCTCGCTCGCGCCGCGCGAGGTCTGGGACAGGATCCTTGCGCGCTCCGTCCACGGCGATCGGCTGACGCTCGGGATCGTCGAGCTCGAGCCGGGCGCGCAGGCGCGGGAGCACAGCCACGACCACGAGCAGATCGGCCTCGTCCTGCAGGGGACGATCGAGTTCCGGATCGGCGACGAGCGCAAGACGCTCGGCCCGGGCGCGACCTACGTCATCCCGTCGAACGTGCCGCACGAGGCGACCGCCGGGCCGGAGGGCACCGTCGTGATCGACGTGTTCGCGCCGGTGCGCACGGAATGGCGGGACATGGAGCCCGCCGAGCGACGCGAGCCGCGCTGGCCCTGACTACTTGCCGAGGCGGGTCTTGCGGCGGATGCCGAGGCGGCGCTGCGTCGCGTCGTCGTCCTCGCCGTCCTTCTTCGCGGCCCACCAGAACGCGACCCCGACAACCGCGACGCTGGCGAGCATCACGACGAGCACGAGCACCTCGGCGGCGATCTCCATGCCTGCATGGTTGCCGAAATCGGCGTCATCATGCTCAGCCGTGCCCCTCACGCCGTTCCCGGACCTCGACGCAGTGCTCGAGCAGCTCACCGCCGGTGTCGGGGGCGTGCTCGGCGAGGACCTTGTCGGCCTGTACCTGCAGGGCTCGTTCGCGGTCGGCGACGGTGACGAGCACTCGGACGTCGACTTCATCGCCGTGACCGAGGACGTTCCGGGCCCGGGCCAGGTCGCAGAGCTCCAGGCCCTGCATCAGCGGCTGTTCGCCCTCGAGAGCCCGTGGGCGCAGCACCTCGAAGGGTCCTATGCGCCTCGTGAGCAGTTGCGCAGGTTCGACCGCAGCCGCGCACCGTGGTGGTACGTCGACAACGGCGCGACGGAGCTCGTGCTCGACAACCACTGCAACACGGCAGTCGTCCGCTGGTCGTTGCGCGAACGCGGCGTCGTCCTCGCCGGGCCACCGCCCACGGAGCTCGTCGATCCCGTGGCTCCTGCCGAGCTCCGCGAGGACATCCTCTGGGCCATGGACGAGTGGAAGGACTGGCTCGATGCGCACGGGCCCTGGAGCCGCCGCCTGCAGACGCTCGTCGTGCTCTCGTACTGCCGCATGCTGCAGAGCCTCGAGACGGGGACCGTGACGTCCAAGCGTGAGGCGGGTGAGTGGGCGGCAGGCGCGCTCGATCCGGCGTGGAACGGGCTCGTGCGCACGGCCCTCGAGGATCGTCCCGACCCGTGGCGGAAGGTGCACGAGCCGGCCGACCCCGAGCTGGTTGCGCGCACGCGCGAGTTCATCGCGTACGCGGACGGGCTGGCGCGCGCGTGATCGTCGACGCCCACAACGACCTGCTCGCCGAGCTCGTCCACCGGCGCGGCGAGGAGCGGCCGTTCGCCCGCTACTGGCGGCCCGAGCTGGACGCCGGCGGCGTCGGCCTCCAGGTCTGTCCGGTCTTCACCGCGGACGAGCGCACGCCCGAGGACGCGCTGCGCTTCGGGCTCGAGCAGGCGGCCGCGTACCACCGGCTGCTCGCCGAGACGCCGGACGCCCAGCCCGTGCTCTCCGCCGCCGATCTCGACCTGCTCGACGGGCGGCTCGGCGTGATGCTCTCGATCGAGGGCGTCGAGGTGCTGGCGGGCGACCCGCAGCTCGCCCATGCGTACTGGGGCCTCGGCGTCCGCATGGCCGGGCTCACGTGGAACCACCGCAACGCGTTCGCGGACGGGCTCGGCGTCGAGGACGATGGCGGCCTGACGGCACTCGGGGAGGAGCTCGTCGACCTGCTCGCGGAGCTGGGCGTGATGCTCGACCTCTCGCACGCGTCGCCGCGCACCTTCGACGACGTGCTCGCGCGTGCACCGGAGGCGACCGTGCTCGTCAGCCACGCGTGCTGCCGCGCGCTGTGCGACACGCCGCGCAATCTCACCGACGAGCAGCTGCGCGCGATCGCCGACCGGGGCGGCGTGATCGGGATGATGGCGCTGCCGCTGACGGTCGACCCTGACCGCCCGACGATCGAGCGCTTCGTCGACCACGTCGACCACGCCGTCGCCGTGGCCGGGATCGAGCACGTGGGCCTCGGCGGCGACTTCATCCGCCAGGTCGCGCGCGCCAAGGGGATGACGGAGATCCCCGGCGGGCTCTTCCCGCCGGGCATGCAGCCCGACGATGCGATCGAGGGGCTCGAAGGCCCGGCCGGCTACCCGACGCTCGTCACGGAGCTCGAGCGGCGCGGCTACTCGGGCGAGCGCCTCGACGCGATCCTCGCGGCCAACTGGCTGCGCGTCTTCCGCGCCGCACTGCCGGCCTGACGCTCGCGCCGGCAGGCGCCGTGTGGGATGGTCGGCGCAAGCAGGCGGGAGTCTGTCCCGTCTAGCGGACAGATGGTTCGACTTGCAGTCATCGGCGTCGCGCTCGTGCTCGCCGTCTCGGCGGCGGCCGCGGCGCCCGATCGCGCAACGATCGCGTTCGTCGGCGACCTCGGCCTGCTGACCGTCGGCTCCGACGGGACGGGGGTCACGATGCTGCTCGGCGGCGCTTGCCCGGCGACCGCCCTCCCGCCGTGCCCCGGCGCCGAGGCGGCGACCTGGTCGCCTGACGGGAGCACGCTCGCTGCGGTCGTCGGCACGCAGCTGTGGCTCTTCGGCACCGACGGGACGAGCCGCCTGCTGCCGACGGGTGTGGCCGTCAGCGGCGGCAGCTCGCCGGCCTGGTCGCCGGACGGCCGCCGGATCGCGTTCCTCGACCGCGAGGTCGTCGACGGCTTCGGGACGCTCTTCGACATTCACGTCATCGACCTGGCCACGAACGCCGTGCGGCGGCTGACGACCGGCAACCAGGTCGCCGACCTCGCCTGGGCGCCTGGCCCGCAGGTCGTCTTCGCGAGCAGCTTCGACAACCGCTTCGGGCTCTTCGTCGTCGACCAGGGCGGCGCGATCCGGCAGCTCACGCATCCCGAGGAGGGCGATGTCGACCGGCGGCCGGCCTGGTCGCCGAACGGGCGCGACATCGCGTTCGTCCATCTGCGCCAGATCGGGGATGAGGCGGGACGCGGACGCCTGCAGGTGATCGACGCGGGAGGCGGGGCGTCGCGGACGCTCTCCGACGATCCGGTCGGTGTCGTGCTCGACCAGCCGGCCGCATGGTCGCCCGACGGCTCGAAGATCGCCTTCACCACGTCCCTGAACGGCCGCCCCTCGCCCATCACGCAGATCGTCGTCGGCCGCGACCTCTACGTCGTGAACGCCGACGGGACGGGCGAGCGGCGCCTCACCGAGAGCGCCGAGCGCGACGTGGCCGACCGCAACCCGACCTGGTCGGCCGACGGGAGCCAGCTCGCCTTCGAGACCTTCGACCGCGAGGCGCGCTCGAAGACCAGCGTGTTCGCCGCGAACGCGGACGGGACGTGCGAGCACCCGCTGACGGACGTGCCCGGCTGGCGCCCGGCCTGGCAGCCGCTCGGCGCGCCGCCCCAGGCGACGTGCACCGACGTGTCGGTGGTCGCGAGCAGCCCGCGCGTGCTCGGCGCTGCCGGCCGGATGGTCGTCACCGTCCTGAACGACGGCACGCAGCCCCTGACGGGCGTCCGCCTCGTCAGCGCGAGCGCCGCTGCGACGGTGCGCAGCGCGGCGCCGAGCCAGGGCTCGTGCTCCGCGCGCGGCGGCGCGCTCTCATGCGCGCTGGGCGACCTCGCGCCTCGCCGCCGCGCCGAGGTGACGGTCCGGGTGGACAGCCTGCTCGTCACACAGGCGGTGGGGCTCGTGCTCGGCGGCCGCGTGGCCTTCCGGGTCGCGGCGAACGAGCAGGAGAGCCTCCAGTCGAACAACAGCGTGAGCCTGGAAGTCGAGACGACGCGGTGTGCGGCTGGCCTTCCCGGCGCGGGCCATCTCGAGGGCACGCCGTTCGACGATCGCGTCTGCGGGCGGTCGGGCGCCGATCGCATCAGGTCGGGCGACGGCCGCGACGCGATCGCGGCGGGTGCCGGGGCCGACACGATCGACGCGCGCGACGGCGAGACCGACGTCATCGCCTGTGGTGCCGGGAGGGACACGGTGATCGCCGACCGCAGCGACCGCGTCGCCGCCGACTGCGAGCGCGTGCGGCGATGAGTTCCGGCTGCTGCCGAGGTCTCTAAATCGAGAGTCTTTGTGTAGGACAGCCCCCTTCGGGGACAGCCAGGATCGAGAATCCGATTGTGGGACAGCCCCCTTCGGGGACAGCCAAGATCGAGAATCCGATTGTGGGACAGCCCCCTTCGGGGACAGCAAATCGAGTCTCCCTTATGTAGGACAGCCCCCCTCCGGGGGACAGCCCCTGATCGACTGGAGGAACCGTGAGCAAGGTGTTCGCAGAGATCTCGATGTCGCTCGACGGCTACGTCGCCGGGCCGAACCCGACGCACGAGGAGCCGCTCGGCGCGGGGGGCGAGAGGCTCCACGAGTGGGTCTTCGGGATCCGGGCCTGGCGTGAGGCGCACGGCCTGGAGGGCGGCGAGGACAACGAGGACTCCCGGGTCGTAGAGGAATCGGTGGCCGCCTACGGCGCGGTCGTGATGGGGCGCCTCATGTTCAGCGGCGGCGAGGGCCCGTGGGAACAGGACTCGAACGCCCAGGGCTGGTGGGGCGACGACCCGCCGTTCCACGTGCCCGTGTACGTCCTCACGCACCACGCGCGCGAGCCGCTCACGCTCTCCGACACGACGTTCACGTTCGTGACAGACGGGATCGAGTCCGCGATCGAGCAGGCGCGCGCGGCGGCCGGAGACGGTGGCGTCTCGATCAGCGGCGGGGCAAGCGTGATCGGTCAGGCGCTCGGCGCCGGCCTGCTCGACGAGCTGAACATCCACGTCGCGCCCCTGCTGCTCGGCGACGGCACGCCACTCTTCGGTGACTACGACGGCCCGCAGCTCGACCTGGAGTGCACCCGCGTGATCCAGTCGCCGGCGGTGACTCACCTGCGCTACCGCGTCAAGCGGTAGCCAACGCCGGCGGGTTCAGAAACTCGTAAGTCGCCAGTAAGCGGCACGCAAGATCCTCCTCCTAGCGTCGGTGGCTCCAAACGGAAGGAGCTGCAGATGCACCGTCTCAAGACCTTCGCAGTCGCCGCGCTCGCGGCGGTTGGCGCGCTCGCCGCGGCCGGCCAGGCCATGGCGCACGGCCCTGGCAAGGGCGTCTACACCCTCACCAACGGCGCGGCCGGGAACGCGATCGCGGTCTTCGACCAGGCGCCGAACGGCACGCTCACTGCCGCGGGCAGCGTGCTCACCGGCGGCACCGGCACCGGCGCGACGCTCGGCTCGCAGGGCGCGCTCGCACTCGACGGGAAGAACCTCGTCGCGGTCAACGCGGGCAGCAACACCGTCACCCTGCTGCGCATCGACGGGCACGGCCCCGGGCTGCGCGACCTCGAGCCGTCCGGCGGCGCGACGCCGATCAGCGCGACGGTCCACGGCAAGCTCGTCTACGTCCTGAACGCGGGCAACGCGACGACGGCGGCAAACATCAGCGGCTTCACGATCTGGCACCAGCGGCTCGTGCCGCTTGCCGGCTCCTCCCGGCCGCTGAGCTCCGCCGCGCCCGGCCCGGCGCAGATCCAGTTCTCGCCCGACGGCCGCACGCTCGCCGTCACCGAGAAGACGACGAACAAGATCGACACGTACGCGGTCGGCTTCGGCGGCTACGCCTCCGGCCCGGTCGTCTCGTCCTCCGCGGGCGCGACCCCGTTCGGCTTCGACTTCGACAGCAAGGGCCGGCTCGTTGTCTCCGAGGCGGTCGCCAGCCAGGTCACGTCGTACGCGGTCGCCGGCAACGGTGCGGCCACGGCGATCAACAGCGTCCCCGACGGCCAGGGCGCCGCGTGCTGGGTCGCGGTCAGCGACAACGGCAAGTGGGCGTACACCGCGAACGCGAGCACCGGCAGCATCTCGAGCTACACGATCGCCCCGAACGGGTCGCTGTCGCTCGCAGCGGGCGTCGCGGCGACGATCCCGGGCCCGCTCGACCTGGCGTTCTCGGACGGCAGCAAGTTCCTGTACGCGCTGTCGAACGCAGCACACCGGATCGACGCGTTCCGCGTGAACGGCAACGGCAGCCTCACGTTCCTCGGCTCCACGCCGCCGCTCCCGGCCGGTGCCGTGAGCGTCGCGGCTGACTGACTCCTTCCTCCGACGGCGGGGCGGGCAGCGCCGCCCGCCCCGCCTCTGGCCGTAGTTCACCAACTCGTAAGACGCTGGTAAGGGCCTCGCAAGGTCTCGAACCTAGCGTCGGGGGCATCGACGAAAGGAGCCGCACATGCACCGGCTGACGCATCTGGCGGTGGCGAGTCTCCTCGCCGCTGGCGTCCTCGCCACGGCGGGTCAGGCCTTCGCGAGGGGGAACCCGCACGCATTCGCGAAGCCGCACGGCACCGTCTACACGCTCACGAACAGCAGCACAGGCTACGGCAACGCCGTCGCCGTCTTCGACCGGGCCGCGGACGGCTCGCTGAGCCCCGCGGGCAGCGTCCTCACGGGCGGGCTCGGCGGAGGCAGCGGTCTCGGATCCCAGGGCGCGCTCGTCCTCGAGCACAACCACCTGTTCGCGGTCAACGCGGGCAGCAACACGGTCTCGCTCTTCAAAGTCGACGGGTACGGGCCGGGCCTGCGCGACGTGGAGCCTTCCGGCGGCGTCCACCCGATCAGCGTCACCGCGCACGGCAAGCTCGTCTACGTCCTCAACGACGGCGGCGCCGCCGCCAACATCTCGGGCTTCTGGATCTGGCACCACCGCCTGATCCCGATCCCGGGCTCGTCGCGGCCGCTGAGCGCCGCGCTGCCGGGGCCGGCGCAGATCCAGTTCTCGCCCGACGGCCGCCAGCTGGCGGTCACCGAGAAGGGGACGAACCGCATCAGCACGTACAGCATCGGCTTCGGCGGGTACGCGACCGGCCCCACGGTCAATGCGTCCGCCGGCCAGACGCCGTTCGGGTTCGACTTCGACAACAAGGGGCGGCTGATCGTGTCCGAGGCGTTCGGCGGCGCTCCTGACGCGAGCGTGGTCTCGTCGTACGACCTCGCCGCGAACGGCACGGTGACCCCGATCAGCCCGAACGTGGCGACCACCGAGACGGCGGCCTGCTGGGTGGCCGTCACGGACGACGGCAAGTACGCCTACGCGACGAACACGGGCAGCGCCTCCGTTACCGGCTACGCGGTCGGCAAGAACGGGTCGCTGAGCATCCTGAACGCGGATGGCAAGACGGCGGCGACCGGCAACACGCCGATCGACGTCGCAACCGCGGAGAACAGCAAGTTCCTCTACGTGCTCGCCAGCGGCGCGCACGAGCTCGACGCCTACCGCATCAACCACGACGGCAGCCTGACCCCGATCGGCGCGACCGGCGGCTTGCCCGCCAGCACGATCGGTGTTGCGGCCGACTGAGTCACACGGCGGGGCGGGCCCTGCGCCCGCCCCGCCGGTTTCACCGATTCGTAAGGAACAAGCCGCGCCCACCGGGCTGAAATTCGAGCACCGGCCTCGACCTCCAGGAGGAAAGCCGTGAAGATCACGCTCCTAGTCGTAGTCCTCGCCCTCGGCACCGCGGCGTGCGGCGGCTCGTCCGACTCGACGTCCGGCGACGACGCGGCGATGACGAAGACGGGCACGGACGCCGCGCTCGCGAAGGACGACGCCGCCATGAAGAAGGACGGCGATGCCATGAAGGAGGGCGCCGCGATGAAGGCCAAGGCTCCGGCCATCAAGCTGAAGAGCGGGAGCTTCGGAAACGTCCTCGCCACGCGCGGCCGCCAGGCCCTCTACTACTGGACGACCGAGAAGAAGGCGGGCAAGGTCGTCTGCACGGGCTCGTGCGCGAAGCTCTGGCCGCCGCTCTATGCCGCTTCGCGCAGCGCGGTTCCGAAGCACGTCTCGGGGATCAGCGGCACCTTCGGCGTCGTCAAGCGCCCCGACGGCAGGCTCCAGGTGACGCACCGCGGGCTGCCGGTCTACACGTACGCACACGAGGGGCCCAACCAGGTGCTGTGCAACGACGTCGACGGCTGGTTCGTCGTCCGCGTGTAATGCCGTGCTCGCTTTGACGGACAATGGCTCCATGCCCAGTGTGCTGGTGGTCGACGACGAGCCGATCGTCCGCGACGTCGTCGTGCGCTACCTCGAGCGCGCCGGCTTCGAGACGGTCGAGGCGGACGACGGCGACCGGGCACGCAGCCTGCTCGCCGAGTCCACGCCGGACCTGGTGCTGCTGGACGTCATGCTCCCGGGCACCGACGGGCTCGAGCTCTGCCGCTGGATCCGCGGGCGCTCCGCCGTCCCGGTCATCCTCCTGACCGCGCGCGGCGACGAGGAGGACCGCATCGTCGGCCTCGACCTCGGCGCCGACGACTACGTCACGAAGCCGTTCTCGCCGCGCGAGCTCGTGTCGCGCGTACGCGCGGTGCTGCGCCGCGCGGAGGCGCCGTCGGCGCCGAGCGAGCGCATCACGTTCGGCGACCTCGTCGTCGACGCGGAGAAGCGCGAAGTGAGGCGCGGCGGCGGCGAGCTCCGTCTCACGGCGAAGGAGTTCGACCTGCTCTGGTTCCTCGCCACGCACCCGCGGCGCGTCTTCTCCCGCGACGAGCTGATGCGGCGGATCTGGGGCTACGAGGCGGCGTTCGACACGGGCACGGTCACAGTCCACATCCGGCGGCTCCGCGAGAAGGTCGAGGAGACGCCGTCCGAGCCGCGCTTCCTGCAGACGGTGTGGGGCGTGGGCTACCGGTTCGTTCCGTGATCGGCTTCGCGCTCCTCGTCGCCGCGGGGTCGCTCGTCGTCGGCGTGGCAGGCGCGTTCGGGCTGCGGCGGCTCGCGACGGTGCGGCTGCAGCTGATCGGGCTCGCGCTGCTGGCGACCGTGCTGCCGCTGGCGGCCGTGGTCGTCGCCGGCGTGGTGATGTTCGAATCGGCGCACGACGTGACGGTGCTGATCGTCGCCGCAGGTGCGGCGTGTGCGGCCGTCGCGGCGGCGCTGCTCGTCGCGCGGTCGATCTCGGGCGGGCTGGACGACGTCGTGGTGGCGGCGCGGCGGCTCTCGCACGATCTGGCCGCGCGCGTGCCGGCGGCGGGGCCGCGCGAGCACCGTGCGCTGGCCGAGGCGTTCAACGAGATGGCCGCGAGCCTGCAGCGCCTGTTCGAGGCGCGCCGCGAGCTCGTCGCCTGGGCGAGCCACGACCTGCGCACGCCGCTCGCGAACATGCAGGCGATGCTCGAGGCGATCGACGACGGCCTCGCGCGCCCCGCCGACTACCTGCCGGCGCTGCACGAGCAGGTGCGGACGCTCTCCGGGCTGGTGGACGACCTCTTCGAGCTGGCCCGCATCGACAGCGGCGCGCTCACGCTCGAGCTGCGCCATGCCGAGCTGGGCGACGTTGTGTCCGCCTGCCTGCGCGGGGTGGAGGCGGAGGCGCGGGCGCGGCGGGTGGCGATCGGCGCGACTGTCGACCCGCGCGCGGAGGCGAACTTCGAGCCCGCCAAGATCGAGCGCGTGCTGCTCAACCTGCTCACGAACGCGCTGCGGCACACGCCCGACGACGGCTCGATCGCCGTGTTCGTCGAGCCCGACGCCGAGGTCGTGCGCGTCACCGTCGAAGACACGGGCGACGGGCTCACCGCCGAGTCGACGAAGCGGATGTTCGAGCGCTTCTGGCGCGGCGACGCAGCGCGCACCTCACGCGGCGCCGGGCTCGGCCTGGCCATCGCGCGCGGCCTGGTCGAGGCGCACGGCGGCCGCATCTGGGCGGAGAACCGCCCGGGCGGCGGGGCGCGCATCTCGTTCACGCTCCCCGCCGCGTAGGCGCGTCCCGAGGAGGGGACGTCGTCTCTGCCCTCCGGAGCGGAGCTAGGTGACGGTGAAGGTGTGTGGACGAACCGTCACAGGGGCCTGTCCCTGCGACCCTCGCCGCGGCGTGGCTCCACGAACACCGGTGCCAGGCACCGCTTTAAGTTGTGCACAGCGGATGGCGCGCCCCGTCGAGCTCCGTCCCGCGGCCGAGGCGGATCGTGGGTTCTTCTTCGCCACGCGGCGCGCCGGCTTCCGCGCGCTCGTCGAGGAGCTCGGCGGCTGGGATGACGGCGCCGAGCGGGCGAAGGCCGACCGCGAGTTCGACGAGCTCCCCGTTCGCATCGTCGAGGTCGCCGGCGAGCGCGTCGGCTACGTCGCTGTCCTCGACGAGCCCGACCACGTCTCCCTCGACGAGGTCGTGCTCGTGCCGCACGCGCAGAACCGGGGCCTCGGCACTGAGCTCGTGCGCGGGGTGCTCGGGGACGCTGCGGCGCGCGGCGTCCCCGTCAGGCTCAGCGTGCTGGTCAACAACCCGGCGCGCCGGCTCTACGAGCGGCTCGGCTTCCAGGTGGCGCAGATCGACCACCCACGCGTGCGCATGGAGTGGTCGCCGCCCGCTACGTGACCTTGAACGACCCCTTCATGAACGTCGCGTGCGGGTCGCAGACGAAGCGGTACGTGCCCTTCCTCAACGTGACATGCCAGACGGTGCGGCCGGTCGCTCCGACAGACGTCGTCCTGTTGACGCCAGGCCCGGTGAGGTGGAAGTCGTGATCGGTCGCCTTGTCGCTGATGACGATCGTGTACGAGCCGGGCTTGAGCGAGGTGACCTTGTGCCCGCCCATCGTGAGCGTGATCGTGTCTTCTGGCCCGACCGTGCCGGTGAGCGTCTTCGTCGCGGCCAGCGCGGGCGCTGCGCCGGCCGCGACGATTCCTAACGCGACGGCGAGCCCGGTGATCGTGGTGCGCATCTCGGTACCTCCCGTGTGGATTGCGCCGCCACGGTAGGTCCGGGCGTCTGACTTCTTCCTGACTGCGCGGCGGGAGGGAAGTCCACCGGGCCGGTCGGCCTCACCGCAACGCCTGGGCGCGTTCCGGGACGATGCGCGCATGGAGCTCGCGATCGACGACTTCGACGCCGTGCTACGCCCGCTGCAGGCGGACGACGAGCCGGCGCTCCGCCGCATCCGCTACACGCCTGAGGTCTGGCACTGGTGGGACGACGCCGAGCCGGGCTGGCCGCTCGGCGACGATCCGGAGTCGGTTCGCCTCGTCCTCGTCGTCGACGGCGAGGTCGCCGGCCTCATCCAGTTCTACGAGGAGAACGAGCCGAAGTACCGGCACGCGAGCATCGACATCTTCCTCGACCCGGCACACCACGGCCACGGCCTGGGAACTGCAGCGCTCGCCCGCGTCGTGCGCCACCTGATCGAGGACCGCGGCCACCACCGCATCACGATCGATCCCGCCGCCGACAACGCCGCGGCGATCCGCTCGTACGAGAAGGTGGGCTTCCGGCCGGTCGGCGTGATGCGGCAGTACGAGCGCGACACCGGCGGCACCGGCTGGCACGACGGCCTGTTCATGGAGCTGCTCGCCTCCGACCTGGTCTAGCGCCCGCGCGAGTCGAGGCGGATCTCCCACGGGTCGATCGTCTCGACCACCAGGTGCGTGCCACTCCACGGGTCGCGCGCCCACATCGCTTGCACCGCCCCTTTCGACTCGGCCGCGACCGCGTGCGCGACCCGGCCGCCGCCGATCGGCCCGCCGAGGACGATCGCGCCGCTCTCGACCAGGCCGTCCATGTAGGCCGCGTGCTCGGCCCAGCCCGATTGTTCCTCGAGCGGCCGCGACGGGTCGAAGTCAGGCCCCGTCTGGGACAGCACGACGTGGAACATCGCCATGTCAGTCGGGCAGCCAGCCCTCGCGGTAGCGCGCCGGCTGCTGGTTCACGAGCTGCGCGTAGGCCTCCTCGGGCTCGCTGGTCTCCTGCTCCACGCTCGCCCCGTACTTCGCGGCGGTCGGGTCGGGCGTGTAGCCGCCCCAGCCAGGGTTGTCGACGCTGTTCACCCGAGCGCCGATCGCGACGACGACGAACGGCTCCGAGCCGGCGCCGACGAGCACGTGCTTCGTGTCCGGCGGGCAGTGGACGAAGTCCCACTGCTTGAGCGGCCGCTCCTCGCCCTCGACGATCAGCACGCCCTCGCCGGAGACGACCAGGAAGTCCTCCTGGTCGGCCTCCCAGTGGTACATCGCCATCGCCTCGCCCGGCTGGTGCACGCCGATGTTGATGCCGAGCTGGTCGAAGAAGGACCGGCCCTCGAAATGGCAGATCGCCGAACGGCCCTCGGCGTGCAGCCACATCGACTCGCGGGCGTTGAGCACGAACCAGCCCTCGCTGCTGGTGACCAGCCCGATCTCGGTCTGCTCGAGATGCGCCTCCGGAACGGCCACGGCCGCAGCCTGCCAGAACGCGCGCCGGCCCTGTCGCGCCGCTCGCCCCTCTAGCCGGCGACGGGCGAGGTCGTCAGGAGCCGACCGTGCCGGCGGCGGCCCACGCGCTCGCCGTCAGCTCGAAGGGCTCGTCGCCGACTCCGAGCCGCCGCCGGAGCGCCTCGCGGAGCTCGGCCCGTGCCTCGCCGTCGGCCGACGCCGCGAAGGCCGCGGCCGGGCCCGCGCCGTTCTCGAGCGGCGTCCACAGATCGTCGTAATTCGCGTATGCCGCACTGGCCGTGAGCACGCCGGCGCGAACCTCCCGGAGCCCGGCAGAGCGCCAGAGCGTCGCGAGCTCGCCCTCGCGGGCCCACTTCATCACGCTGGCCTCGTCGGCGGCCGCCGCCCGGTCGGGCTCGACCTCGTGCGCGGCGTCCCAGAACGCGCGCAGCAGGGTCATCCCGGCGGAGTAGTCCCACACGCACGCGGCCACGACGCCGCCCGCGCGAGTGACGCGGATCATCTCGGCCAGGCCCGCGTGCGCGTCGGCGAGGAAGTTGACGACGAGCTGCGACAGCGTGACGTCGAAGGAGTCGTCGGCGAATGGGAGGTTCTCGGCGGGTGCCTGGACGATCTCGGCTCCGGGGACGCGCTCGCGGGCGGCGGCGGCGAACGTGTCCGACGGCTCGGCGCCTGCGACGCTCTCGGCGCCCAGGCGGCCGGCAAGGGCCGCCGTCAGCAGGCCCGTGCCACAGCCGACGTCGAGCGCCCGCAGGCCGGGCTCGATGCCCGTGAACGTGATCAGCTGCGCTGCGAGCTGCGTGCTGTAGCGGCCGACGAGCCGGTCGTACCCCGCCGCCGGCGTGCGGAACGTCTCGGACACGCCGGCACTGTACGAGCCGGGTCCGTCCGGCGCCGCGGTTCTAGGATGAAGCCTTGGCGGTCACGCCCGAGCAACGGCGGTGGGAGGCGCTCTTCGCGGCGCGGACGCGCGGCGACGTCGGGGAGGGCATCGCCTCCGTGCTGGCGATGCTCGGCATGCCCGACCTCATCTCGTTCGCCGGCGGCTTTCCGGATCCGGAGACGTTCCCGCGTGAGCGGGCAGCCGCGCTGCTGGCGGAGTTCGCGGAGTCAGGCGAGGTCAGCGCATTCCAGTACGCGCCCACGCAGGGCCTCGCCGGTACGCGTGACGCACTTGCCGGGCGGATCGAGCGGCTGCAGGGCCGTCGGCCGGCCGACGACGAGCTGGTCATCACGAGCGGCGCGATCGAGGCGCTCGAGCTCGCCGGCATGGCCTTCCTCGACCGGGGCGACCTCGTGCTCGTCGAGGCGCCGACCTACCTCGGCTCGATCCAGTCGTTCCGCGGCTTCGAGGTCGAGCTCGCCGCCGTGGCGATCGACGACGACGGGCTCGACGTCGACGCGCTCGAGAGCGCGGTCGGGCGCCGGCCGAAGCTGCTCTACACGATCCCCGACCATCAGAACCCGGCCGGCGTGAGCCTCTCCGCCGAGCGGCGCGAGCGGCTCGCCGAGCTGGCGCGGCAGCACGGCTTCCTGATCGTCGAGGACGTCGCCTACCGCGAGCTCGGCTTCGACGGCGGCGCGCTGCCGAGCCTCTGGAGCCTGGCGCCGGACGTCGTCGTCCAGACCGGCACGACGTCGAAGACGTTCTTCCCGGGGGTGCGGCTGGGGTGGGCCATCGGCCCGGCTGAGATCTGCGCGCAGCTCGTCGGCGCGAAGCAGACAACCGACCAGTGCGCCGGTGCGCTCGGCCAGCGGCTCTTCGAGGAGTACGTGCGCCGCGGCTGGATCGACGAGCAGCTCGAACGCTCGCGCGCGCTCTACCAGCGCAAGTGCGAGCGCCTGCTGGCCGCGCTCGAGCGGACGATGCCCGCGGTCGCCCACTGGACGGAGCCGCGCGGCGGCTTCTTCTCGTGGCTGACGGTGCCTGGCACCGACTCGGTCGACCTGGCGCGCCGCGCCGCCGAGGCCGGCGTCGGCATCGTCCCCGGCACGCTGTTCTACGCCGACGGCCGCGGCCGCGACTCGGTGCGGCTCTCGTTCAGCATGGTCGACGAGGCGCAGATCGACGACGGCGTCGAGCGGCTCGCCTCGCTGCTCTGATATAGCGCCCAGCCGCGCGACGCTCCGACGCGGTCGTGGCACCGCCGCGCCCCCTGGTGCACGGGCAACCCTGGACGGCGGGCGGAAAAAGTGCCGGCTTCACGCTGACAGCGACCAGACTCCCGCTCCGGCGCGTCCAGGACACCTTCTCTTGCGATGACCCTCGCGTTCGATCGCTACCGGTAAACGAGGCTCCGATACTTCGGGGCGACGTACTCGGTCCCGAAGCCGATCCGGTTCGCCATCGCGGACAGAGAAACGAGACCGCCGTCCGTGTCCCTGACCTCAAGAAGGAGGTCGTCAGCTCCGTCTGTGTTCTGAAGCAACGTTCCGACGTTCGCACCCTTATCGGCGGCGAATGCGTCTGGGGTTTCGGTCGTGACAGCGACTGCGACAGCGATTCCGTCCGGCTGATACGTCTTGATGACCGAGACCGGTGTGTGCTTTTTTTTAGCACCTTGCCGGATCGTGTCAACGATCTGCGCGGACGGCGTGCCTGTCGCGCGGCCGTCAAGGAGAGTATGCGACCCCAGAGGCCATACTTGCGTTGGCGTTTTGACGTTCAACGTCCAGCCGGCAATCTCGTGGCGAACGGCACTGACAATTGCCGTCGCCTGCCAGATTGCGTACGTGGTTTCCGGCGAGTTGAGTTCGTCACTCTGAACAGTGACGGCGACCCAGCTAGTCCCTGTAAAGCCGTCCGGGGGCGAGACAAAGTTGACGGACTCCACGTTGTCGTCCTCCCCAAACGCGTCCGCTGCATGCTGGGCGGCCGACCTCTGCGCCGCCGAGCCGCCGGAAACGGAGGTTGGCAAGTTCATGTGTGTCGAGCCGGCCAGCGTCTTCGCGGCCGGCACAGCTCCTCCCTCTGCGCCTGCGCTGCCAGCGTACGAGGCGATGATCGCAGCGCCCGCGAGTACGGCGGCGGCTGCGATTAGGAGGACTTTGTTTCTCATCAGAACTCCTACGGGTAGCCGTGATAGAAGGCCAGTGGGCTTGGAGGCGCTTGAACAAGCCACTGGCCGTCGGTGTTGATCGGATTAGCCTGTTGAATCGTGAACCAGCCGTTACCGGATGGGGCTGTCGCGCGCTGCCAAGCGAGATTGCCGTCGCAGCCGTAGCAACCGTATACCTGGGCAACTGCGGACGGGCCGACAGCGATTTCTCCTCCAGCCAACACGCGGTCGGAGCAGCAGTCCCACGGGTACGACGCGCAGGAACTCGCGCACATGTTCTCCGAATCTTTCAGAGAGCCGTCGATGAAAGTGATCCATTGATCGCCTGAGTACTTGTTAACCGAGTACTTGTGGGTAGTGAGAAGCGTGTTCGCCCCATACCAGGAGCACAACGGTGAGCCATAGAACGGCAGTAGCGTTTCCGAAAAGCCGGTAATGACAGTGCCGTGCGCCAAGTCGCACCCAGAGAACTGTTGGTTAGCGTTACGGGCCGCATACCCAACCTGTATGGCCGATCCCCCCGGCCAAATGCCTTCCGGCCGATCTGCTGCGACCCGCATGAGCGCGAAGCCGCCGCTGGGCGGGAACACGAATTGTGTGCTTGGGAGGCGGATGTCCGAGCGATCACCGTACAGCGTGCAGCAAGAGCTCGTAACGAACCTGGCGCCGAAGTTGTTGCCGCCTTGTGCCCCGGATGCCGCTGCGAGGGTGAGTGCGATCGCGATGAGCAAGACCGTTGTCCTACACGGTCGAGTGGCGCGAGCTGCGCGGAGCAGCTTTGTCACGGTTTGATCTTGCTCCCCGCAGTGACGGCAGTCAATGGTGCGCTTCGTGTAGCACCCCGCTAACGATGTGTCCCGTACCTGGCACCAGCAGGTACTGCGGGGACGTGGCCGCCCAAGACGGGCCAGCGCGCGGACCTCTCGGCCTTGATACGTGACCGAACAGTCACATATAGTGCCCGGGGGTGGATGAGGTGTTCAGGGCGCTCGCAGGCCCGACCAGGCGCAGCCTGCTCGACGAGCTCTTCAAGGCGGACGGGCAGACGCTCGGCCAGCTCGAGCAGCGGCTGCCGATGACCCGCTTCGGCGTCATGAAGCACCTGAAGGTGCTCGAGGAGGCCGGCCTCCTCACGACGAAGCGGCGCGGCCGCGAGAAGCTCCACTTCTTGAACCCCGTTCCGATCCGGCTTCTCCACGACCGCTGGGTGAGCAAGTACGCCGAGCCGTGGGCCGCCGAGCTCAGCGAGCTCAAGACCAACCTGGAGGCAACGATGGAGAAGGTGTTCGAGATCTACATCAAGACCACGCCCGAGCGGCTCTGGGAGGCCCTCACCGACCCCGACCTGCGCGCGAAGTACTCGTTCGGCGTGCGCGTCAAGGCCGACTGGACGCCCGGGTCGGCGTGGGAGGGGACCACGCCCGACGGCGCGCGTGTGCTGATGGGCGGCGAGACGGTCGAGGCCGATCCGCCGAACCGCCTTGTGCAGACGATGCAGGCCCGCTGGAGCGACGAGGTCGAGCAGGAAGGCTTCTCGCGGGTCACGTACGAGATCCGGCAGATCGCCGACTCGTGCCGGCTCGTCGTGACGCACGACCAGCTGCGCGAGGGCGCAAACGACGAACTCTACGGCGGCTGGCCGATGATCCTCTCGGGCCTGAAGACGCTGCTCGAGACGGGCGAGTTGCTCACGACGCCAGGGTCGCTGCAGTACGCCGAAGCGGCGAGCTGAGCCAGTGCGCGCCGGGGCTCCTCGCGGGGAGCCCCGGCGCTACTAGGCTCGTGCGATGGCGACGGTTCGGATCGCGGTCGCGTCCACGCCGCTGACGACCACGCTCGACGAGGCCGTGCCGGCGGCGACGGCCGCCGTCGACGAGGCCTGCCGGCTCGGCGCGCAGATCGTCTGCCTGCCCGAGACGGGGCTGCCGGGCCACCGCGGCCACGCCGACATCGGCCACGTGGACGCCGGCGAGCTCGAGCGCGCCCTCGAAGAGGTGGCCGCAGCGGCCGCCGGCGCGGGAGTCGTGGCGATCGTCGGCGCCGAGCGCCCTACGCCTGGGGGCCGCGAGATCGTCTCGTACGTCTTCGGCGCGGACGGCACGCAGCTCGGCGTCCAGGCGAAGACCCAGATCGACCCGGACGAGGAGCGGCACTACGTGGCCGGGGCGGGCCGACGCCTCTTCCACGCCGCGGGCGTGATGTTCGGGATCGCGATCTGCCACGAGGCGTTCCGCTATCCGGAGATCTCACGGTCGCTCGCGCTCGGCGGTGCGCAGGTGATCTTCGTCCCCCACGACGTGTGGACGGACGACGGCTCGCGGCCGACGCGCTGGCGCGATCCGGAGAACCCGTACAACGAGAGCGCCCTCCGGTTGCGCGCGCTCGAGAACACCGTCTACGTTGCCCAGGCGGACGTGGCCGCGCCCGACCAGGGCTCGATCACCGGCATCGTCGCGCCCGACGGCTCACTGCTCGCGAGCCTGCCATACGGCGAGGCAGGCGTCGTGGCCGCGGACGTCGACCTCGACCTGGCCGACCGCCGCCTCGCCCTGCGCTGGGCGCCCGAGCGCAACCAGCCCGCGTAACCGCGTACCATTCGCCGCGACCGCCAAGCGACCCGAGGAGCGGAGATGCGCGCAGTCATGTCCAACGACGAGGCCCTTACGACCTACTCGAAGGATGTGACGCATGTCGCGCGCAACGCTGAACCTGGGGATCCTGGCGCACGTCGACGCCGGTAAGACAACACTCACCGAGCGGCTGCTATTTGCAGCCGGGGTGATCCGCGAGGTCGGGAGCGTCGACGCAGGAACGACGCAGACCGACTCGCTCGAGCTGGAGCGCCGCCGCGGGATCACGATCAAGGCCGCCGTCGTCTCGTTCGAGATCGGCGCCGTCACTGTCAACCTGATCGACACGCCGGGCCACCCGGACTTCATCGCCGAGGTGGAGCGCGTGCTCAGCGTGCTCGACGGCGCCGTGCTCGTGGTCTCGGCGGTCGAGGGCGTCCAGCCGCAGACGCGCTTGCTGATGCGCGCCCTCCAGCGGCTCGGGATCCCGACGCTCTTCTTCGTGAACAAGATCGACCGGGCCGGCGCCGGCTACGACCGCGTGCTGGACGCGCTCGTGGCGCGCTTGACGTCGGCGGTCGTGGCGATGGGCCGCGTCGAGAAGCTCGGGACACGCGCTGCGCGGTTCGTGCCGTGCGGCGCCGACGACACCGCCTTCCGCACGCGCGTGACGGAGACGCTGGCCGAGCGGGACGACTCCCTGCTGGCAGCGTTCGTCGAGGACGACGGCGTGCCGTACGCGCGGCTACGCGAGCAGCTCGCTGCGCAGACGGCGCGCGGGCTCGTCAACCCGGTCTTCTTCGGCGCCGCCATCACCGGAACCGGGGTCGAGCCGCTCATGGACGGCATCGCCGAGCTCCTACCGGCGGCCGCCGCAGACGCCGATGCCCCAGTTTCCGGCACGGTCTTCAAGATCGAGCGCGGCGCCGCCGGCGAAAGGGTCGCGTACGTCCGCATGTTCTCGGGCACCGTGCGGACGCGCGACAGGCTGCACTTCGGCGCCGAGGGCGAAGGCAAGGTCACTGCGGTCGGCGTCTTCGAGCGCGGCGGCGCGGTGCGGCGCCCCGCCGTCTCCGCCGGTGAGATCGGGCAGCTCTGGGGGCTCCGCGAGATCCAGATCGGCGACCGGATCGGCGACGCGCCTGCGCCCGAGCTTGCCCACGCGTTCCCGCCGCCGACGCTGGAGTCCGTCGTCGCCCCTGACGACCCGGCCGACCGTGCTCGACTGCGCGTCGCGCTCGGGCAACTGGCCGAGCAGGATCCGCTCATCGACGTCCGCCAGGACGACTCGCGCCAGGAGCTCTCCTTGTCGCTTTACGGCGAGGTGCAGAAGGAGGTCGTCCAGGCGACGCTCGCCGAGGAGTTCGGGATCGGCGTCATCTTCCGCGAGACAAGGCCGATCTACGTCGAGCGCCCACGCGGGATCGGCGAGGCCGTCGAGTACCTGCACGGCAAGTCGAACCCGTTCTTAGCGACGATCGGCCTCCGCATCGAGCCCGGCCCGGACGGATCCGGCTACGCGTTCAGGCTCGCCGTCGACAACCGCTCGATCCCCCTGTACGTCTACAAGCGGCGCGAGACCTACGCGGAGTACATGAGCCGATATGTGGGCGAGGCGCTGCGGGAGGGCCTCTTCGGCTGGTCGGTCACGGACTGCGTCGTGACCATGATCGAGTCGAACTACAGCTCGCCGGACGGGCCAGCGTCGGTGCGCGGCCCGCTCAGCACGGCGGCGGACTTCCGGAAGCTGACGCCGCTCGTCGTCATGCAGGCCCTCCAGCGTGCCGGAGTGGTCGCCTGCGAGCCGACGTCGAAGGTCGCCCTCGAGATCCCGGCCGGCTCGATCGGCGTCGTCGTCCCCGCGCTCGCGCGGCTCGGCGCCGCGGTCGCACTGCCCTCTGTCCGCGGCGAGCTCGCGGTCGTCGAGACGGTGCTGCCGGCCGCCCGCGTGCACGATCTCCAGCGCCAGCTGCCCAGGCTCACGGGCGGCGAGGGCGTTCTCGAGTCGGAGTTCGCGGGCTATCAGCCCGTGGCCGGCGAGCAGCCGACGCGGCGCCGCACGACGCCAAACCCGCTCAACTTCGACGAGTACATGCTGCACCTGGCCGGGCGGTCCTAGCCAGCGCGTCGCCGTCCTCCGGCCTGCGAGACTGCGCCGCATGAGCGAGACTACGCACCACCGCTGGGACGACATGCCGAAGGAGCCGCTCAAGGCCGACCTGCACCGCCGGCTGATCACCGGCGAGCGGCTGATGATCGCGCACGTCTACCTCGACAAGGACTGCATCGTCCCGCAGCACTCGCACCACAACGAGCAGATCACGTACATCCTCTCGGGCGGCCTGCGCTTCTACCTCGGCGAGGACAAATCGGAGATCGTCGACGTCATGGCGGGCGAGGTCCTGCACATCCCGCCGAACGTGCCGCACGAGGCGGTCGCGCTCGAGGACACGCTCGACGTGGATGTGTTCTCCCCGCCGCGCGAGGACTGGCTGAACAAGTCCGACGACTACCTGCGCGGCCGATGAAGCTCGACCTCGAAGGCCGCCGCGTGCTCGTCACCGGCGGCTCGAAAGGGCTCGGCGAGGCGATCGCGCGTGAGCTCGTCGAGGAAGGCGCGCGCGTCGCGATCTGCTCGCGCGGCGAGGAGGAGGTGCAGGCGACGGGCGAGGCGATCGGCGCGACGCACGCGCAGGTCGCGGACGTCACCGACCCTGCGCAGGTCCAGGACTTCGTCGACCGCTCGGCCGAGCAGCTCGGTGGCATCGACGCGCTCGTCAACAACGCCGGCCGCGCGCATCCCGGCAACTTCGAGGCCCTCGAGGACGAGGACTGGCAGCACGACTTCGACGTGAAAGTCATGGCGCTCATCCGCTGCTCGCGGGCCGTGCTCCCGCACATGCGGCAGGCGGGCGGCGGCCGCATCGTGAACATCGGCGCTGTCTACTCGCGCATGCCGGATCCGACCTTCTTCGCGACGTCGGTCAACCGGGCCGCCGGCAACAACTTCACGAAGGCGCTCGCGATGGAGGTCGCCAAGGATCGGATCCTGGTGAACGGCGTCAACATCGGCTTCGTCGTCACGCCGCAGTGGGACAACATCCACCAGCGCCGCGCGCCGAGCCAGCCCCGCGAGCAGTTCCTCGACCGCCTCGCCGCGCAGGAGGTGCCGCTCGGCCGCATGGGCCGCCCGGACGAGGTCTCCGGCCTGGTCGCGTTCCTGCTCAGCGACCGCGCGAGCTACATCACGGGCGCGTCGATCGACGTCGCCGGCGGCATGGGCCGCTACGTCTGACCCGCCGCTCGGGCCTCGACCACGGGCGACGATCCGCGCTGCGCCGGAGCTGCCCGTTGCACCGGCGGAGGTCGAGTCTGCAAGCAGCCTCGATGCGATGCCGATCGGGCTGCGCCGCGGCGCGCTGTGCTTCCAGGCCGGAGGTTTGACCGTCGCCTCACGCGGAAGGGCCGGGTCAAGGCACCAGTCATGGGGGTCTCACATGCGGGTTGCAGCGACAGGTCTGCTCCTGGCGGCGGTCGTGGCCTTCGCCGTCGCCGGTTGCGGGGGCGGTGGCAGCGAGTCGGGCGGGTCGACGGCCGAGACGCACGCCATGAGCACGACAACCGCGTCGGGCGATGCGGCGAAGGGCAAGGAGGTCTTCGATGCGAACGGCTGCGCGAGCTGCCACACGCTCGCGGCCGCGGGCGCCGGCGGGCAGGTCGGCCCTGACCTCGACAAGCAGCTCGCGGACGACGCCCAGCGGGCCGGCAAGCCGCTGCCGGAGTTCACGCGCGAGTCGATCGTCGATCCGAACGCGTACATCGCCAAGGGCTACAGCAAGGGCATCATGCCGGAGGTCTTCGGCGACCAGCTCTCGAAGCAGGAGATCAGCGACCTCGTCGCGTTCGTCGACCAGAGCGTGAATGGGTAGCCGACCGTAGAGCTGGGAGCGGCGCGCTACCGGCGGTACAGCACCGAACGGCCGCGCCGCCCGTCGATCCGCAGCGCGTCCATCGCACGGAGGCAGTACGTCATCTGCTGCGCCAGGCGCCGCGTCACGCCGCCGGCCGCGGCCAGCTCGGCGGTGTCGAACCGCTCCGGCAGCGTGGGGAGGAGCGCCGCCGCGTCGGCCGGACTGGCGAGCAGCACCCGGTCCTCGACCGCGACGAGCGAGCGGCCGGCCACGACCCAGCCGTGACGCCGGTACGCGCGGCCCTGCTCGTGGCGGCGGTGCTCCTCCTCGTGCGTGAGCAGGACCTCGACCTCGAAGCCGGGGTGGGCGAGAAGCGCCGGCAGGCTGACCAGCCGGGCGAACACGTCGTGGGGCCGCCCGTGCTTCGGCGACAGCCGCGCCGAGAGCACCTCGCCGTGGGAGGAGAGCCGGACGATCCGCCGCGTCAGCGCGACCGGGACGACCACGCGCACCGCGTGCTCGGAGAGCAGCCGCTCGAGCTTGCGCCGCAGCGGCGCGAATCCGCCGGTCTGGATCTCGATCAGCGCCGCGCCGCGGACGAGGTCGATCACGTAGCCGTCGACCGGCTGCTCGACCAGGTCGCCGGGCTCGCGATACCAGTCCTTCAGCTGCGCGTGCAGCGAGCCCTCGTTGAGCGTGCCGATCACCGCGCGACCTTCGCTGCCCCGCGCGAGGCTCCTGGGTCTCAGTCGTCGGGGTCGAAGCGATGCGACACGTGATCCTTCAGCGCCTGCGCCTGAGGAAGCGTCGCAACGGCCAGCCCGACGCTGGCCACCAGCGTTCCGCCGAGCAGCGCCACGCGCATGGCACCACCCGGCACGCGCTCGCGCAGAAGCCCCACGGCGTTCAGCGCATGCGCGAGCATGTGGACACCGAGCGCGCCGATCCAGACCACGAACGCAGCCTTGTGCAGCCCGACGAGCGTCCCCTCCCGCTCGTTGCGGACGAGCAGCGCGACGCCCGTGCCGAAGAGCACCAGCGTCGCCAGCACCAGCACCGGGCCGACGAGCGTGCGGAGCAGAACGTGCGGCGGGCCGAGCCTGATGTACTCGTCCGCGCCCAGGTAGTAGCGCGCCATCCGCCAGCCGATGCTCGCGAGCTTGAGGGCCACGAGCGGGATGAGCAGCATCCCGACGAACGCGTGCACGGTGAGGAGCGACCGCAGGTTGAGGAGCGTCGCGAGTTCCACCGCGACCAGCGCGAGCAGGGCCGATGCGGCGATCGCCGTCAGCTGACCGTTTCCGGCGGTGCCGCCGGCGAAGACTCGTTTCAACCGCTGCAGAGGCGCCATCGAAGCCGCCCAGTTCTGAACGTGTCCTGAGCGGTCAGTCGCCCGCGCGACGGGCGCGGCTGTTCCACCACTCGCGGAACTCGGTGCAGAGCCCGTCGCCGTCCAGCGTCACGAGGAAGATGCCCTCGTTCTCCCCGATGTCGCCCGTGTCCGGGTCCTCGGTCGACACCCACCAGCGCGCGATGCCGCGCCCGTCGGGCGTGACCGCGAGCGGCTCGTGGCCGAAGCGGATGCCCTCCTGCGTTGCAACCGCCTGGTCGAAGCGCGCGGCTATCTCGTCACGCCCGCGCAGCGGCTCCGACCACGGTCCCCACGCATAGAGCGCGCCGTCCGCGAAGCAGCCGGCGAAGCCGTCCGTGTCCTTGCGCTCCCACGCACGCCCGTAGACGTCGAGCCAGCGGCCGAGCTCGTCGAGCGTCACGCCCGCGATCCTCTCACGGGGTAGGTTCCGCCCAGCGGCCCATGGCGACGCCTCAGCTCCTGGACCTGAACGGGACGTACAACACCGACTCGCTCGGGCAGATCTTCCTGAACGTGCCGGCGCTCGACGTCACGACGTTCGAGAAGATCCACTTCGAGATCCTCCAGTGGCCGCAGCAGCCGGGCCTGAAGATGACCGTGCGCTGCGCGATCGGCAAGACGCGGCCGCCGGGCGACACGCTCGCCCAGTGGGTCGCCGAGTTCCCGCTCACGCAGCTGCCGCCGACGATCCATACCTTCGACGTGATCGGCCCGGATTTCTGGGTAGTACTCGAGGGCGGGCCACCCGACGTCACGGTGCCGATCCAGGCCTGGATCTTCCTGCACTGACCGACCCCGAGGAGGGATTTGCGATGACGAAGCCGGTTCCGGACGGGTACCACACCGTCACGCCGTACCTCACCGTCGAGAACGCGTCCGACGCGATCGAGTTCTACAAGCGCGCGTTCGGCGCCGAGGAGACCGTTCGCATGGGCGCGCCGGACGGTCGCATCGGACACGCCGAGCTCCAGATCGGCGACTCGAGAGTGATGCTCTCCGACCCGTTCCCGGGCTCGACCGTGCGCCCGCCGACCGAGCGTGGCGGGCCGACCGCGAGCGTCTTTCTCTACGTCGAGGACGTCGACGCCGCCTTCCAGCGTGCGGTCGACGCGGGAGCGATCGTCGAGATGGCACTCGAGGACATGTTCTGGGGCGACCGCTTCGGCACGGTCACCGATCCGTTCGGCCACGTGTGGTCGATGGCGAGCCACGTCGAGGACCTTTCGTCCGAGGAGATCGAGGAGCGCGCGAAGGCCGCGATGGCGGCCATGGCGAGCTAGAGCTCTGTCGCGCCGGGTCGCGGAACGACTGCGCGGCCCGGCGTGTAGTACCGGTACGGATGCGCTGGGCCGCGTCACTTGTTCTGCTTGCGTTGCTCGCGTCCGCATGCAGCGGACGCGCGCCGAGCCGCCCGACGCGGCCGCGGCCGACCTCACACCTCGCCGCGCGCCTCGATCCGTACAAGGCGTCACTTGCGTTCGCCGGGTGCATGCGGGCGCACGGCGTGCCGCATCCCAACCCCGACCGCAAGGGCGACTTCCAGCTCACGCCGCACCAGGAGGAGCTGATGCGGCGAGCGGGCCCGAAGAAGCGCGAGGCGGCGGAGAAGGCGTGCTTCCACTACCTGAAGCCCGTCGTCAGCACGAAGCCGTTGTCGGCCCACGCGAAGGCGCAGGCCCGGAAGGCGCTCGGCGAGCACGCCCGGTGCATGGCCGGCCGCGGGTACGACTTCTTCTCCGCCCCGGTCGTGAAGGACCTGAGCCGCGGGCGCGCGTTCTTCGGGTTCGAGCGGACCGCGCCCGGGTTCGCGCAGGCGCACACGACACAGCGCTACCTACGGGCGCAGCGGGCGTGCGAGCGCGTGCTCAACAAGAAGCTCAGCCGGATCATCGCGGCCGACCGGCCAATGCCGCCTGCGCCCTGAGGATTCCCCCCGAAGGCGCACGCGACTCCGCTGAACGGCCCTCGCCGAGGCGAGCGTCCAGGCGTAGGGTCGGCGCGATGGAAGACGTGCGTGCCTTCGCGGAGCGCTACACGGCGGCGTGGTGCAGCGGCGACCCGGCCCGCGTGGCCGATCACTACGAGCCCGGCGGTTCGCTGACGATCAACGGCGGCACGGCGTCCGTCGGCCGCGCGGCGATCACGGAGGCGGCGCGCTCCTTCATGGACGCGTTCCCCGGCATGGTCGTGCTCTTCGACGACCTGCGCGAACGGGGCGACGTCGTCGAGTACCACTGGACGCTCGACGGCACGAACGCCGAGACGGGCAACCACGTGCGCATCCCCGGCTACGAGGAGTGGACGATCGGCGAGGAAGGCCTCGTCGTCGAGTCGCAGGGCCACTACGACGAGGCCGAGTACGACCGCCAGGTCGCCGAAGGCGTCTAGACCAGCCGCTCGGGTCGCGCGCGGGAGAGGACTGGTTTAGGTTGACGCAGTCTTCACGGCCAACGAGGGAGGGCCCATGATCGGTTCGGTACGCGCGGGCAGGCGCACGCTCGCAGGTTGGATTGCGCTCGCCGCCGCGCTCTTTGCGCTTCTACTTGTCCCTGCGAGCTCCGCCGCCCAGTCGCAGCCCGGCAGCGACTACCTCGCGCTCGGCGATTCGCTCGCGTACGGCTACCAGGCGGCGAGGGCCGGAGCCGAGTTCCCGAACCTCGTCGCAGAGACGTTCAACACGGGCTACGTCGACCGGCTCGGCTTCTGGCTAAAGCTCCGCAACCCGAGCATCAAGACCACGAACGACGGCTGCCCGGGCGAGTCGACCGACTCGTTCATCCGCGGCGGACGTGGGCCGGGCACCGGTTTCACGTTCGTGCCGAACCCCGCGTTCTGCGGTGACCAGCCCGCGCCGGGCGTGGGCGCCATCTTCAGCAAGGCCTGGCTGCACCACTTCTATCCCGGCTCGCAGCTTGCGGACGCGCTCGCATTCCTCGCGGCGCACCCGAACACGAATCCGATCACGATCGACCTCGGGTCGAACGACGTGCTGATCTTTCTTGAGCAGTGCGGCTTCGGCGCCGTCCCGAACTGCATCACGCCGCAGTCGATCGGCGCGCTGTACGCCCACATCGGCGCCAACATGGCGACCATCCTCGGCGCGCTGCGCTTGGCTGCCCCGCAGGCGGAGATCGTCGTGCTCGGGTTCTACAACGCGTACCCGACGCTGCTGCCCGGCGGCGACGCGACGGCCAGAGATCTCAACCGCGTGGTGCGCACGGTGGCCCTGACCTACGGCGCCCGCTTCGCCGATCCGCTAGGGGTCTTCAACCCGTCGATCCTGACGGGCGCGCCCGAGGCGACCGACATCCCGACGATCTGCGTCCTCACGAACCAGTGCCCCGGCGGCGTGTTCAGCCCGGGCGCCCCGGGCGCCGACATCCACCCGACGAACGCCGGCTACTCGGAGCTCGCGCGCAGGATCTCGATCGCCCTGAACCCGGCCTTCGGCTAGGTCGCGAGCACGTGGGCGGAGGGGCGCCGACCGGCGTCCCTCCGCCTGTTCGCGATCACCGGCGCCGACTCGTACAAGGCGAAGCGGCTGCGGCGGAACCCCGCGTGCATGGTCGCCGCGTGCAACGCGCGCGGCGTGTGCCGAAGGGCGACGCGATCACCGCACACGCCGAGTTCCTTCCCGACCCCGAGCACGCCCGCATCGATCGGCTGATGGCCGAGAAGTACCGCGTGGACAAGTCCTGGTGCTGCCGGTCTACCGGCTCGTCCTGCCGCTGCGCGGCAAGGATGCGAGCGACCACGGGACCGGCGCGTACCTGGCGATCACGCCGACCTAGAGGAGTAGGTTGAACGCGCTTTGATCGAGACGCTCGATCGCCGCCTCGTGGCGGTGATGTTCACGGACATGGTCGGCTACACGGCGCTCGTGCAGGCGGACGAGCGCGCTGGGATCGAGCAGCGCGACCGGTACTGGAAAGCGCTGGAGCGTGAGCACGGCGCCTTCGGCGGCACGATCGTCCAGCGGCTCGGCGACGGCTCGATGAGCATGTTCGGAAGCGCGCTGGGCGCGGTGCAGGCCGCGGTCGCCGTGCAGCGCGACCTGGCGCCGGATGTTCCGGTCCGCATCGGCATTCACGTGGGCGAGGTGATCGTCGAGCCCGACCGGCTCACCGGGCTCGCCGTGAACATCGCGGCGCGCATCGAGTCGTTCGCCACGCCCGGCGGCGCGCTGCTCTCCGACTCTGCCTACGAGCAGATCCGTAACCAGCCGGAGCTCGACGCCGTCCCGCTCGGGCGGTTCAAGCTGAAGAACGTCGGCCGCCCGTTCGACCTGTACGCGGTCGCCGCCGAGGGCCTGGCCGTGCCCGACCCCGCGGAGCTCGAGGGCAAGGGCGAGCGGTTCGCGAGCCTGCCGAGCAACCTGCCGGAGCCGACGGGGCCGCTGGTCGGCCGCGAAGGCGAGCTCGGCTCGCTGGCCGAGCTCGTGCGCGAGCGACGGGTCGTCTCGATCACCGGTCCCGGCGGCGTGGGGAAGACGCGGGTCGTCTCCGAGCTCGGATGGCTGCTCGCGCCCGAGTTCCTCGACGGCGTCGCGTTCGTCGGCCTCGCCGAGCGTGACCGAGGCCGAGGATTTCCTCCCGGCCGTCGCGGCTGCGCTCGACGTGAAGGAGGCGGACGGCCGAACGCTCGCGGACGGCCTCTTCGCGCTGATCGGCGACCGCCGGGCGCTGCTCCTGCTCGACAACCTCGAGCAGGTCGTCGCGGCCGCCCCGGACGTGGCCCGCCTGGTCGAGCGCTGTCCCGAGTTGCGCGTCGTGACCACGACGCGGACGCCGCTGCGGATCGCGAGCGAACACGAGTTCCAGCTGGCGCCGCTCCCCGAGTCGCCTGCGATCGAGCTCTTCGTCGACCGCGCCCGGGCGGTGAAGCCCGCGTTCGAGCTGACGGCCGACAACGAGCAGGCGGTCACGACGATCTGTGCGCGCCTCGACGGGCTGCCGCTGGCGCTTCAGCTGGCGGCTGCGCGGCTACGGCTCCTCTCGCCGGAGGCGCTGCTCGAGCGGCTCGACCACGCGCTCCAGGTGCTGACATCCGGCCCGCGCGACGCTCCCGAGCGCCAGCAGACGCTCCGTGCCGCGATCGACTGGAGCCATTCGCTGCTCACCGAGCCGGAGCAGCGGCTCTTCCGCCGCATGGCCGTCTTCGCCGGCGGCTGCACGTTCGAGGACCTCGAGGCCGTGTCCGGCGAGGACGCGCTGGACGATCTCGAGTCGCTCGTCGACAAGGCCCTCGTCGTAGCCGACGGCGACCGGTTCCGGATGCTCCAGACGATCGCCGAGTACGCGGGCGAGCAACTCGATGCGGCCGGCGAGCGGGACGAGGTCGCGCTCCGGCACGCGCGGCGCTATGCCGAGGTCGTGCGCGAGATCCGCGACGGCGTCGAGGGGACGACCCAGCTCGCGTCGATCGAGCGCGGCATGGCCGAGGACGCGAACGTCGACGCGGCGCTCGACACGCTGCTCGCCGCCGGCGAGCTCGAGCAGGGCCTGCAGATCTGCGGCGACTCGATGATGTACTGGCACATCCGCGGCCGGAACATCACCGCCCGGGAGCGCGCCGCAGCATTCCTCGCGCGCTCGGACGCCGATACCGCGGGCCGCGCGAACGCGCTGCTCACGGCTGGCCTCGCGTCCTGGATGCTCGGCGAGTACGAGCGGACGAACGAGGAGTGGGGCGACGCGTACCGGATCGCGACCGAGCTCGGAGCCGTTCGCGAGTCCTGCATGGCCGGCTGGAGCCACGGCTTCGGGCTGCTCGGCTTCGATGACCAGCGAGGGCAGGAGCTGGCGGCCGAGAGCGTCGAGCGAAGCCGCGAGGCCGGCTTCACCTGGTGCGAGGGCTTCGCGTTGAGCGTCGACGGGATTCTGCACTTCGCGACGGGCGACCTCGACGGCGCGCGTGCCCTCTTCGAGGAGGCGCTGGTGATCCAGGAGCGCATCGGCGACCACGAGGGCGCCGGCCTCTCGCTCGGCGGCCTCGCGGGGCTGGCTGCCGGTCGCGATGACTTCGCCGAGGCGGTCGCGCTCTACAGCCGGGCGCTCGCCGGGTACGAGACGATCGGCGACCGCGCGGAGGAGGCGCGGATCCTCTCGGAGCTCGCCTGGACGCACCTGCAGACGGGCGACATCGCGTCCGCTCGTGAGCGCTTCTTCGACACGGTGCAGGCCTACGACGACGTGGCAAGCGTCCGCGGAGTCGGGCTGTCGCTCCTTGGCCTGGCGGCCACCGAGGCGGCCGAGGAACGAGCAGTGTCAGCGGTGCAGCTCGCCGCCGCGGCGGAGGTCTACGCCCACGGGGAGGGCATCGTCAACGCCTATTCCCCCGAGACCCCGGGCGGCGAGTACCTGGAGCGGGCGCGAGCTGCGCTGTCAGAGGACGAGTTCGCGCAGGCCGCCGCGGCCGGCGAGCGCCTCGCGATGAACGAGGCGCTCGACCTGGCCCGAGGCGTTGTTGCCGCCTAGCCCGTCAGGGCGTTGCGTTGCCCAAAAGCAGGCCCGCGAGTGACGCAGCGAGCAGCAGCGCGCCCGACCATAGACCAGTACTCAGACGAAGACCGATGTTCATTCCTTGACCCCCTGGCCGCAGTTGACCAACTCACGGTGGCAGGCACCGACGGGATGTGAATCACCCTTCCGGGGAGCCGGTCGACGTACGAGGCTTGGGGAGCGGCGCGCTATGAGGCTCCCTGAAAGTGTTCGAAGCGCTCGGCCAACCGCTCGCGATCGGGATGATCCTTCCTGCGTCTTGGCAAGCGAATCGTCTGCCCGTGCGCGCCTTTCAGCAGGTCGAGCATCGGGCCGTCGTCATCGTCGAGGAGGCGGCCCGACACGCGGATCTCGTAGTCGGCCGTGACGCCTACAAGGTTCTGGTCGAACGTTCGGTGGTGGATGGTGCAGAGACTCAGACCGTTCGACACGATCGGGTCGCCGGACGCGCTCGCGTCTGCGGTGATGTGTGCCGCGTCGAGAAGGCCTGTCTCTCGCAGGCTGCAGATCGTGCACCTCGTGCGTACGCGTCGAGCACGGCGCCCCGGAACTGCGCCTGGTGGAGACGGCGTTTCACCTCGCGGACCACGTAACGCTTCTCGATAGGGTCATCGATTTTCTCGGGCTCGCGTTCGTCCATCGGACCCCGCATTGCACCGAACGTCAGCAGCACGGAGCGCTCCTCTGGGAAGTCGCGCTCGACGAAGACCGGATATTCAGGGCGGTACCAGTTCCTCCGTGACCCGACGAAGTACACGAGGGGTGTCTGCAGATCGTGGGCCTGCCGGAGTGACATGTTGAAGTGATTGTCGATCGGCCCGTCTTGGTAGCGATAGACGATGCCGTCCGACGTTTCTTCGTCCTGATAGCGGTGCTGGAGGTAAGAGCTGTTCAGGGAGAGCGCCGCCGGTCCGCGTTGGGCGCGAGCCCGGTAGATGCCGTAGGCGCGGTTGAGGAACGGCACGCGCGTGCCGACATAGGCGAAGCCCTTCTCGAGCTCCGCATAAGGGATGTCAGCTCCCCACGTCGCCTGCAGCACGTCGAGCGCGAGAAAGCACGCCATTCTCAGGTGCTCGTCGCGCTCCACCGCCGAGATTCTCTCGCGAATGTGTCGACGGGTGACGCGTGAAGACGACGTTCGTCTCGAAGAAGCGTCGCGTCCGATACCGCCTCGTCACTGCAAGCCGGAACCGAGGAGCCTCACCGCTGCAGCGCGGTCAGCCGCTCGCGGCACTGGTGCGCGGCCACGATGTTGCCCTTCGATTCGTTGAGCGCGACCGCCTGCCCGAGCGCCGCCTCGGCTCCGGCCCGGTTGCCGGCCGCGACGAGCACCTCGGCGAGGTCGACCAGCGTCAGCGCCACCGAGGTCGGGTCCTGGTCGCCGCTCTCCTGCGCCGCCGCTTCATGCGCGAGCGCCACCGCCTCTTCGAGCTGCCCTCGCGCTGCGAGGACGCGGGCCTGGCCGCTCTTCCACCACGGCATGCCTTCCTGCAGCGGCCTGGCCTCCTCGAGAGCCGCGGCCGCGTCCTCGTGCCGGCCCTGCTCGTGCAGGACACGGGCGAGCCGCACCCGGTAGACGGCCATGTAATGAGCCGCCTCCATGCCGGCGGCCACGTCCATCGCCTCGCGTAGCTCGCGCTCGGCTGCGGCCAGGTCACCGGCCAGCACCTCGAGCTCGCCTCCCGCCATGCCGGCCTCGGCGAGGCCGTACGCGATGCCGAGCTCGCGGCAGATCGCCTTCGACCGCTCCAGCTTCTCCCGCCCCGTCGCGAAGTCGCCAAGGCGCGCGTCGACGTACGGCCCGGCGAGCAGGGCATCCGCCTCGACGGCGGGCAGGTCATGCTCGCGCGCCCACGCGAGCTCCGCTTCGGCGAACTCCGCGCATTCGGCCAGCGGCGTCGGGCCGAAGAGCATGCAGCCGCCGACCTCGTTCCAGGCGCTGATCTGGCGCAGCACGTCGCCGGAGGCGATCGCGTGCTCGCGCGCGCGGAGGAGCGCGTCGAGCTGGCCGACACGGTCGCGCTCGCGCAGCCGGGCCGTCCCCATCAGCTGCCAGGCGTCGGAGAGATCCTCGTTGGTGTCGAAGGCCGCGATGGCGCGCTCGGCGGTGGCGCGCAGCTCGTCCGCGCTCTGCGTTCCGAGCATGTGCGAGAGGTGGCCGCGCTCCACCGCGGCGCGGAGCTCGCTCGGCTCGTCGCCGAGCGAACGGGCGAGCTCGGTGGCGTCGGCGAGGACGGCGTCGGCCTCCGCGAGATCGCCGGACTCCCGCAGCGCGTGGCCGAGCAGCGGCAGAAGCCGGACGCGCTGCGCCGGCTCGTCGGCCAGCAGTGTGCTCGCGCGCCGTCCGAGCGCCACGGCCGGCACCGGCTCTCCGCGGACGAGCGCAGCCAGGCTCGCCTGCGCGAGCAGCCCCCCGCCGCGGAGTGCGAGCTCCGGCTGGCGACGGCCGACCTCGCCGCCCAGCTCGTACGCCTGCTCGAGGTGGAAGCCGATGATCTCCTCGCGACCCGCCAGGTTGACCGTTGCGCGACTCGAGCCAGTCAGCGAGCCGCGCGTGCAGCCGCGAGCGCAGCTCCTTCGGCATCGACGCGTAGGCGACGTCGCGGATCAGCACATGGTTGAAGCGGAAGCCGTCGTCGCCGGGAAAGAGCGAGCGGTCGGGGCGTACGAACTCCTTGCGCCTGAGCGCCAGCAGCGTGCCGCCGACCCCAGGTCCGGTGGCGTCATCGAGCAGCTCGCTGACCGCGCCGCGGTGGAAGAGGCGGCCCTCGACCGAGCCGCGCTGGACGACGGCGCGCTCCTCCGGCTCGAGCCGGTCGATGCGCGCGGCGAGGAGCGCCTGGATCGACGGCGGCACCGTGTCGGCCTCGGGGTCGTCGCGGAAGTGCGCGAGCAGCTGCTCGACGAAGAGCGGGTTCCCTTCCGCGGTCGCGACGACCCGCTCGCGCAGCTCCGGCGCGAGCTCGTGCGCGAGCGCGTCGACGAGCTCGTCCGCGTCGTCGTGGCCGAGCGGCTCGAGGACGACGAGCGTCGCGCCCCCACGCGGCGCAGCCCACGACGGCCGCACGTCGAAGAGATCGGGGCGAGCGGTGCAGAGGACGAAGATCGGTGCGTCGCTCGACGAGTCCGCGACGTACTCGACCAGGTCGAGCAGCGCCGGGTCGGCCCAGTGGATGTCGTCGACGACCAGCACGAGCGGCCGCGTCGCGGCGAGCGTCTCGAACATTCGCCGGAACGCCCAGGCGGTCTCGTCGGGCGAGCCGCCTCCGTGCCGCTCGCCGACCGCCCCGGCGACGAGCCGCGCCGCGAAGTCGCCGTGTCCGTCGCCCGCGAAGAGCTGGTGGAGATCGCCGACGTCGCGCACGACGTCCGCGAGCGGGAGGTAGGGCACGCCCTCGCCGTAGGAAGTGCAGCGGCCGATCACGATCCGCGCCTCGTCGGCGAGCGAGTCGAGCAGCTCGCGCGCGAGTCGCGACTTCCCGATCCCGGGCGTGCCGACGATCGTGGCGAGCGTGGGGGAGCGGCTCGCGACCGCGTCGTCGAACGCGGCGCGGAGCAGCGCGAGCTCGTCCCGCCGGCCGACGAAAGGGGTCGCGATCGGCCGGGTGAACGCGGGCACGTCAGGCCGGAGCCCGACAAGCCGGTGGGCGGCGAGCGGCTCGCTCTTGCCCTTGGCGTCGAGGGGCGGCGCCGGCTCGGCGTTGATGAGGTCCGCGACGGCCGCATAGGTAGCCGCGCCGAGCAGCACCTCGCCGGGCTGGGCCGCCTGCTCGAGCCGGGCCGCGACGTTGACGGCGTCGCCGGTCGCCAGCTTCTGGTCCCCGGTCCCGCCGCCGACGATGACCTCGCCGGTGTTGATCCCGGTGCGCGTGACGATCTCGACGCCGTGCTGCCGCGAAAGCTCCTCGTTGAGCGCCCGCAGAGCGTCGCCGATCCCCGCGGCCGCGCGAACCGCGCGGAGCGGGTCGTCCTCGCGCACCGCCGGCACGCCGAACACGGCCATCACCGCGTCGCCGATGAACTTCTCGACGGTGCCGCCGTGCCGCTCGAGCACGGCCTGCACCGCCTCGAAGTACCGCCACATCACGCGGCGCAGCAGCTCCGGGTCGAGCCGCTCGCCGAGCGCCGTCGACCCGGCCACGTCGGTGAAGAGGACGGTGACGACCTTGCGCGCCTCCGCCTCGGTCGCAGCGAGGCTCGCCCCGCAAGCGGCGCAGAAGCGCGCGTCGGCGGCGTTCTCGCGCCCGCAGTTGGGGCAGGTCATGCCCGCGAGCCTAGTAGCGCCGGTGGGCCGTCCGGCCCATGGACGGCGCGATGGTTTCGCGACACACTCCACTGAACTTCGCATGCGGCGTCACGAGGACGGCGGCGGCCCGGCAGATCCTGCCGCCGCGCGCTGCGGGACGCGTACGAACGGCGCGCTCGATCTCGGCCGCGGCGAGGTGCCGACGCTTCACGACCCCCGGGACGGTTAGGTGCTCGCCTCGTCGCCGCAGGGCTATCGGGTTCGCGTTACGCGCGGGTAGCGCGAGCGCCGCTCAGACTTTGGCTGCGGCTGCAGCTTCGGCTGCGGCTTCGGCCTCGGCCTTGGCCTCGAGCAGGAGGGCGCGGGGAACGCGCAAGGCGGGCTCACGCTTGCCATCTGCCGAGACACGGGTGAGACGCTGAACCTGCGACGCAGCCTCGAGCTCGTCGGCCTCGAGCCCCGTCAGCTTGCGCGCGTCCTTGATCGGGACGATCAGGAAGAGCGACGGTTCACGAAGCCGGGCCATGTGGTGTCATCGGCAGCGCGGGCCGATCGCACGACCCCCAACGCGCTGCGCTGCGTTTGCGTCAGTCGCGCGCCGTGTAGACCTACCGGATGCCGAGCACGCTGAGCGGCACGGTGCAGCCGGGACGCGGGCTGGGCGCCGGCCTGATGGCCGACCCGGCGATCATGGCGCTGCTGCGGGGGATCGCCGGCTTCGATCTCGTCCCGGGCACGCTCAACGTCCGGCTGCCCCGCCCGCTCGAACGGGACGCAGGCTGGCGCTACATGACGGCCGCCGAGATCGCGCCCGAGTGGGAGACGTGGACGGGCCAGTCGGGCTACTACCTCGCGGACGTCCTCGTCGAGGGGCGCTACCGCGGCCTCGCCTTCCAGGCCGATGAGCCGAACGGGCCCGGCTATCCCGCCGACCAGATCGAGCTCTTCAGCGAGGTGCACCTGCGCGGCGCGCTCGGCCTCGGCGACGGAGATCCGATAGCCGTTTCGCCGCGGCCAGACTTGGGATAATGGCCGCCTGGAATCGCTGAACATCGTCAAGGCGGAGAACCTCGAGGGCCGGGTCGACGTCGGTCAAGCGGTGGCGTCGGCGACGACGCTCATGTTCATCTACGACCTGCCGCCCGGGACGAGCTCGTCGCCGTACCACTACGAGTACGACGAGGAGTGGCTGCTCGTGGTCGACGGCACCGTCGTGGTGCGCGCACCCGACGGCGAGCACACGCTGGAGCGCGGCGACATCGTCTGCTTCCCGCGAGGCTCCGACGGAGCGCACAAGGTCATGAACCGGAGCGACCAGCCGGCGAGGACGCTGATGTTCTCGATCAAGGGACAAGGCCTGGCCGTCTCCGTGTACCCGGACAGCGACACGATCGGCGTGTTCTCCGGCGACGAGGCGAACGACCTCGTCTTCCGGCGCGGCACCGCCGTGCCGTGGGCGTACGGAGAGGAAGGCTGGAACAAGGCGACCTGACCCGGCTTCGGGCCGGGCGCTACGGGACCCGTGCTGCCTGAGCCTCGGGGAGCGTGCGGTAGCGGAGCCACACGACGCCGCCGGTGAAGCGGCGCTCATCGAGCAACTCGAGCTTCAGCCGGATGTCATCGGCGAGAGACCGCTTGCCGCCGCCGACCAGAACGGGCACCACGAACAGCTGGAGCTCATCGACCAACCCGGCTGTGAGCGCGTGGGCGGCGAGCTCCGGCCCGCCGACGCTCAGATCGCGCGTCGCCCTCGCCTTGAGCGCGCGCACCGCGTCGGGATCGAACTCGCGCTCGATCCGTGTCCGCTCGGTCGCCGCGGACTCCAGCGTCCGCGAGAAGACGATCTTCTCGGCCGCCCGCCAGAGCTCCGCATAGTCACGTGTAATCGGCGAGTGCTCGGCCAGGCTCGCATCCGTCTCCCAGCTCGCCATGGTCTCGTACATCCGGCGCCCGTAGAGGTGGGTGCCGATCGAACGCTCGAGGTCGTTGGCGAACGCGTGCACCTCCTCGTCGGGCGCGGCCCAGCTGAAGCTGCCGCTCGCGTCCTCGATGTAGCCGTCGAGCGAGGCGATCGTCGCGTAGATCAGGTCTGCCATGGCGACCTATGCCCTGCCGGTGCCGGCCGTGACCGGCAACCGCTCGTCGTGAGCCGGCGCGTCGATCACTCGATCCAGGCTCATGCACTCGCATACGTGAATCTCGCCCATTGCTGCCCTCCGTGTTCGTTGCCGTGTAGACCCTCGCGTCGCGGCGAAGTCATCGCCGCCGCAACTCACAGTCCGCGATGGGAGTGGCCGGCTCGGCGACGCGCAGGTCACGGATCGAGCGCGCGGCTGTCGGAACGGCGTTCGCTGCGGCTCGATCCCACAGTCCGAGCTCGTGCCGATCACTTCCTCGTCGCGGTGACGATGCTCAGACAATCGTGAGAAAGCGGTTGCCGTGGCCGGCCGCTCGCTACGGTCGTCGGAGAAGCGTCCGACGCTGCCGTGTCGCGCACTGGGCGGCCGGCCCATATCCGTCGGAGCCGAGCGAAAGGAGGGCATATGCCCATCGCCATGCTCGTGGAGAACCCGCGCGTAACCAGGGAGATCTACGACGAGATCCGCACCCGGATTGGTCGTGACGTGCCGGCGGGCGGGTACGTGCACGTCGCCGGAGAAGGGCCGAACGGCTGGCGTGTGATCGAGGTCTGGGAATCCGAGGACGACGCGCGCCGATTCCTGCAGGAGGAACTTGCTCCGGCGCTGGCTGATATCGGTGTCGAGGGGCCGCCGCCCACGCCGCAGTTCTGGCCGGTTCACTCCTTCATCGCCGATCGCCAGGCCGCAGGCGTACGCTAGGGCGCGCGCCTGCCGAGGCCATTCGACCGATGCGGCCGGTCGCCGGCACCCGGGACACTCGACCGACCAGAGGCGCCGATCGGCGGCGCCGCGGACGAGGAAGGAGCGCAGATGCTGCTGGCAACGGCATCTCGGCCAAGACGGTCGGCCACCACGTCCAGCACGCCTACGAGAAGGTAGGCGTGCGCAGCCGGGCCGCGGCGACCCGCTGGGCGTTCGAGCAGCACCTGGTACCGACGACGAAGGAGGGACGATGAGCACCACGATCACGGAGCACCCGAACGCAACGCTCGTCCGGCGCGGCTACGAGGCGTTCAACGCCGCCGACATGGCGACCCTGACCGGGCTCTTCGACGAGAACGCGTCGTGGCACACGCCTGGGCGCAGCCCGATTGCCGGCACGACCAGGGGCCGCGATGCGGTCTTCGCCCAGTTCGGGCGCTACGGGAGCGAGACGGCGGGGACGTTCAGGGCCACGCTGCAGCAGATCCTCACCGACGCCGACGGCCGCGTCATCGGGATGCACCGCAACACCGGCGAGCGGAACGGCAAGCGGCTGGACGTCGACTGCTGCCTCGTGTTCGAGATCGAGGACGGCCGCGTCGTCGACGGCCACGAGTACTTCTTCGACCTCTACGCCTGGGACGAGTTCTGGTCGTAGGCGTCCTGGCGCGCGGCCACGGGGCCCGTGGCCGGCCTCGTGGCCGCGCTGCCTCTCAGTCCGAAGGAAAGGAGCACCCGCGGGCCGAACGTCGGGGCGTGGCGGAACCGGAGCGGCGCGGGATCGACCGGCTCGTGATGATCGTGTTCCTCTCGGACCTGGCGATCTTCCTCGTCGTCGGCGTCCTGCTCGGCTGGATGGTCGCGGGCGTCTGGGCGATCTTCAGCCTCGTCGGCACCTTCGTACTCACGGCACAGCGGCTCCCACGCGCCACGGACGACGCCACGGAGGAGTAGCGGGGCGGCCACGAGACCCGTGCAGGCGCCTCGTGGCCGCGTGTCCGGTCAGTCACCGCCCTCGTACTTGAACGAGATGCCGAGGCGGACGCGGTACTCGTCGACCTTGCCGTCCTTGATCGTGACGTCGAAGCGAGTCGCCTCGGCGACGCGCAGGTCGCGGATCGTGCGCCCGGCCGTCTCGACGGCGTTCGCCGCGGCCTTGGCCCACGATTCCGAGCTCGTGCCGATCACTTCCGTGACGCGATAGACGCTGTTGCTCATGCGTGCTCCTCACCTGGGGGCTTGCCGTGGCCGATCTTCCCGCACGCGGGAGGCGAACGTCGCCGCAGCTAACGGACGGTTCGCGCCTGCAGGTACAGCCAGGTCGCGACGGCGGCCGCGGCCGCGACGATCAGGCCGATGATCCAGTGGCCGCTGACCAGGAGCAGCAGGGCCACAACGATGAGCGCACCCGCGATCAGCATCGCGCGGCGCAGGAAACGATCCCGCGTCTGTGTTCTCCCGCCGGCGGTCATCGAGCGACCTCACTGTTCGGCCTCACGGTCGCCCAGCGTACTCGTGCGGGCGCCGCGCCACGTCGGCTGCGGCGCGCCCCCCGGTTCGTGGAAACCGGAGGGCGCGCCGCACGCCCTCGGCCTACTGCCGCGCGAACGCCACCCGTGCCTCGCGCGCAAGGTCGGCGAACGGCTCGCCGCTGACGTCGATGACGACCCGCTTGACGGTGCCGCCGACGAACGGCCACGGGCGCTCGCCCGCGTAGTCGTCGGTGACCTGCTCGGCGCCGGAGCGGCCGACCACGAGGCCGCCGCCCCCCAGGCCGAACTTGCCCGGCTGGGTCATGATCGTCGCCTCGCCGACCTTCTCCTCGCGCATGCGGAGCGTCAGCGTCCCCTGTGCCGGCAGGCCCTCGTTCTCCTTCTCGAAGGAGGCCGAGACGAAGAAGCTCCCGGTCGGAAGCGGCTCCTCGGCCTCGACGACCTGGACCTGCTCGCCGACGAAGTTGTAGACGTACTTCAGCTTGCCGCCGCTCACGTAGAGCGCGTGGCCGCCGAAGCGCGAGCCCTGCGAGAAGATCACGCCTCCGGCCTCGTCGGTCTCGACCTCGAGCTCCGCGGCGATCACGAAGGAGCGGTTGCGGATGTTCGGCGCGACCGACTCGGGGATCTCGGCCCCGCCCGGGTAGTAGATGTACTGGCTCCGCGGCTTGGACAGCTGCGGCCGCTCCTCGCCGAGGATCTCGACCGCGGTGCGCGACTCGAGCGGCAGCGCCTGGTGGGCTCCGGCCTCGGCCCACCAGAGCGCGACCAGCTCCTGGAGCTTGTCCGGATGCTCGGCTGCGAGGTCGTTCGACTCGCTCGGGTCGGCGTCCGTGTTGAAGAGCTCCCAGCGCTGCTGGTGGAAGTCGCCCCACGACTCGGGCGCCGCCGGCACGGCGGTCGCGGCCTTCCAGCCCTTGTGCCAGATCGCGCGCGTGCCGAGCATCGAGTAGAACTGCGTCTCCTTGCGGGTCGGCGCGTCGGCGTTCTCGAAGCTGTACGCGAGGCTGACGCCCTCGAGCGGCTTCTGGGTGTGGCCGTTCACCGCCTCGGGCAGCTCGACGCCGAGCGCCTCGAAGAGCGTCGGGACGATGTCGATCGCGTGCGCGTACTGCGTCCTGACCTCGCCCGCGGCCTTGATCCCCTTCGGCCATGAGACGAGCAGCGGGTCGGCCGTGCCGCCGCGGTAGCTCGAGTAGCGCTTCCACATCTTGAACGGCGTGTTGAACGCCCACGCCCAGCCGGTCGGGTAGTGGTTGTACGTCCGCGGGCCGCCGAGCTCGTCGATCTGCTTCAGGTTCTCCTCGATCGAGTCGGGGAGGCCGTTGAAGAGCTTGTTCTCGTTGACCGAGCCGTTCGGGCCGCCCTCGCCGGAGGCGCCGTTGTCGGAGACGAGCACGATCGCCGTGTTGTCGAGCTGGCCGCTCTCCTCCAGGTAGTCGAGCAGCCGTCCGATCTGGTGGTCGGCGTGGCTCAAGAAGCCGGCGTAGACCTCGGCCATGCGGCAGAAGAGCGCCTTCTCCTCGTCCGAGAGCGAGTCCCAGGGCCGAACCACGTCGAGCTCTCCCCACGGCCGGCCGTCGTGGCTCGTGGTCTCCGCGTACGGGTTGATCGCCGTGAGCACGGTGTCCTGCGAGACGATGCCGAGCTCCTTCTGCCGCTCGAGCACGAGCTCGCGGTAGGCCTCGTAGCCCATGTCGAACGTGCCCTTGTACCTGTCGATCCACTCCGGCGGCGCGTGGTGCGGGGCGTGGGCGGCGCCGGGGCAGTAGTAGAGGAAGAACGGCTTGTCGGGAGCGATCGCCTTCGCGTCGCGGATGTACTCGATCGCCTTGTCGGTGATGTCGACGCCGAAGTGGTAGCCCTCCTCGGGGAGCGACGGCTGCCGCACGGGGTGGTTGTCCTCGACCAGGTCGGGATACCATTGGTTGGTCTCACCGCCGAGGAAGCCGTAATAGCGCTCGAAGCCCCGGCCGAGCGGCCACTGGCGCTTCGACGACGCGAGGTTCATCTCGTCCTCTGCGGTTAGGTGCCATTTGCCGACGTGGTACGTGTTCCAGCCGCGCTCGCCGAGCACCTCCGCGAGGTTCGCGCACTCGAACGGGATGTGCCCGTTCGCGTTCGGGAAGCCGGAGGCCGCCTCGGTGATGCACGCCATGCCGTTCGTCGTGTGGTTGCGCCCGGTCAGCAGGCACGACCGGGTCGGCGAGCAGAGCGCCGTCGTGTGGAAGTTCGTGTAGGTGAGGCCGCGGTCGGCGATCCGCTTGATGTTCGGCGTCTCGATCAGCCCGCCGTAGGGCTCCATCGCCGAGAAGCCGACGTCGTCGAGGACGATGTAGACGACGCTCGGCGCCCCGTCGGGCGCCATCGGCTGCGTGTACGGCGCCCAGTCCGGCGTCGAGTCCTTGATGTCGATGTTGACGGTGCCCTTGAACGGCGTGGTCATCGAAGCGCTCCTCTTTCGTGTTCACCCGCGCGCGTGCGCGGGCCTCGCGTCACCCCGGGCCACAGTCGCCGTCCGCCCGTGTCAGGGCATCGCCCGATGGGGGTGACGGAGGAGCAGCGCCGCGTGCCCGCCGGCCGCGCAGAGCGCCCGAAATCGTTCGGATTGTCACAAATGCGTGCTACGGTGGAGGAGCGCGTAGACCTAGCGCGGAAGCCGCGGAGGCTTCGCTTCCTCTCCTCGACTGCCACACCAGGCCTTGTTGGCCAGGAGACCCCTGGCGCGCGGGGTTCTCGAACAGCGTCAGAGGGAGGGCTCTTGTGAGCCAGACAACTGCACCGCAGCAGGATCATTCGCACGACGTCCCGGTCCCGCCCGAGAAGGTCACGGGAGCGAGCGACAGTCGTATCGCCGGCCTGACCACGTTGCCCGACAAGCGCCCGTCCCGACGCTTCTTCGGCCTGCTCCCCGGCCGCCGCAGCACCTGAGAGCGGCGTCGTGGCGAGTTCGAGCGTCCAGCCGATGCGGCCTGTGACGACCCTGTGGCCGCGGTGGGCCTGCGAATGCCACGCGCCGAACGGTGCTCCGGCGGAGCACGGCAGCTACGTGGTTCGGTGCTCGGTCTGCGGCGCGGCCCGCCACCAGGACGGGTTCGTCGTCGAGCGGAGCGTCTGATGGTCGAGTCGAGCCGCCGGCACGGACATTACGACCCGAGGTTCGGCCCGTCGCGCCGCAAGTCGCACCTGCGCCTCGTCCCCGCGCCCGATGTCGGCGTGAACGACCGCTCGAACGACGACGGCCTCGACGCATGGGAGGAGGAAGGCGGCCAGCCCGCAGCCTTCCGGGCTCCCGCGGTTCAGCCGCCCGAGCTCGACTGGGAGGCGTTCTCCAGGGAGTTCTTCCCCGGCCGGCGCCGTCACGACTTCGAGGTGGTGAAGGCCTACGAGGTGTACCGCGCCACCGGCGCGTTGCCCGCGACGGAGCCGGATCATCCCGCCCCTCGCGACGAGGCCGTGGCTGTCGCTGTGGCTGTGGCTGTGAGCCTGCCGCGCTAGCTGCCCGCGGCGGGCTTCGCGGGCAGCAGCCGGTGCCCGTCGACGACCGCCGAGGCCACGTCGACCAGCTTGCGGTTCGCGGCGCGGGAGTGCTCACGGAGCATGTCGAAGGCCGCCGCCTCGTCGACCGAGTGGCGCTCCATGAGGATGCCCTTGGCACGCTCGGTGACGGCCCGCCGCCCGAAGGCGCCCTCGAGATCCTGGTACTCGGCGAAGCGCCGCAGCACGATGTCGATCGAGCTCTGCCAGTCCTCGCCGTCCGCGTCGGTGATGTAGGCGAAGATGCCGCGCTTCGACGCCTCCCGCACGAACACGGGATCGGGTGCGTGGATCAGGACGATGACCGGGCAGGCCGCTTCCTGGACGATCTTGTCGATGAGGCCGAGCGCATGGTCAGAGCTCTCGCCGAGCCCGACCAGCGCGACGTCGGGGCGTTCGCGCGCAGTCACTGGCCCGACGTCCTCGACCTCGATCTCTCGGGCGATCACCTCGTGGCCGAGCGCAGCGACGATCGGTGCGACGAGGGCCAGCCGGTCCTTGCGCTCGTTCGCGATCAGCACGCGCAGGTGGTCGGTCTCGCGGTAGCTCAGTCGCGCCTCCGAATGAGGCGAGTCTAACCCGGAAAGAGCGTCTTTTAGACTTCCGGCGGGGCCGCTGGTAGGGTCGACGACGGCTCGCCCCACTCCCCGGCGGCCTTCTCTTTTTTTCCGGCTCCAGCACTCGGCCGGCGTACGGGCCCGATCGAACCATGATCGGCGCCTCAGCGCGACGGATCGGAGCCAGCGTGGTAGTTCCTCATGGGCAGCACCTGATTCATCTGGCCGGCCGCGCCGGCCGCCGGAGCGCCCGCGCCGGCTGGAAGCGGTATTTGCCCTCGTGGCTCGCGAGGCCTCGTCTCGGCAGCGCAGGCTCCGCCAAGGAGCCGCGTATCGAGGCACCGGCGAGCGGGCGGTCCGCCTAGCGAGGGCGCAAGGGAGCAGACCGCAGCGCCGGGGGACAAAGTCGGCGTTGCGGTCTGCGGGGGTTTGAGAACCTCGCGCGACCGCTACCACTGGTCCCGCGAAGGGGGGAGGAAGGCCGCGCCGCTCGAGAGGGCGGCGCAGCCTTAACTCCGTCTAGGCCCCGACCGGAGCCGGCACGTCCGTTACGGCTGTGACCGGCGCTGCGGCCGGCGCCCGAAAGAGCCATACGCCGACCACGATCAGCCAGACCGGGACGAGGATGAAGCCGAAGAACCCGAGCGGCGTTGCGTTACGTCCTGTTACGGGCATTTCGGGGTCGGGCGTCCGCGAAGAGAAAGGGTCGGCAGCGATCACCGACCGGCGGCTGTCTTGCCGTCCGGCCTGCTCGCTAGCGTCCCGAACGCGCGTTCGGTATAACAAAGTTATTACGGACATCTGGCGCGCCCATGCGCCTGATGTTCTAAGTTCGGGATGCGGGCAACTGGCAGACTCAAGGAGGCGCGATGGCATTGCACGAACATGAGCAGCGCTCTCTCGCGGAGCTTGACGCCGCCGATCAGGCGGAGGTCGAGCGCGTTGAGGCAATCATCATTGGTTTGCTGCGGGAGCACCCCCCTGCAACCATCTCGCAGCTCAGCGAGGCAGTGCGCGTTCGCGTCGGAGACCTTGATAACGCAGTTATCCGAGCCGCACTACTCCGTCTCCTGAACCGAGACGAGCTCAGGACACCCGACGACGAGCAGGCTGCAGTCGCCTAGCGGCATCGAGTCCGTCTTGCGCGCAGACTAGAGTCAGCGGCCCATGGCGGCGACAGCGTCGGGGCCGTATCGCCGGCGGGTACAAGAACGGCGGCCGTCGAGCCGGCACGAGGCCGAGCGCGACCACGACCGCCTTCTTTACACGACGGCACTCCAGCGGCTATCGGGGATTACCCAGATCGCCGCACCTGAAGCGGGGGTCACGATCCACAACCGGCTGACGCACACCTTGAAGGTTTCGCAAGTGGCGCGCCGCCTCGCCAAGCGCATTGGGTTGAAGGCTGATCGACAAGAGGTGGCTGCGGCCGCGGCTCTCGCTCATGATCTCGGGCACCCCCCATTCGGCCACCTGGCCGAGGTCAAGCTGAACGAACGTTCGAGCGGCTGGGGCGGCTTCGAGGGCAACGCCCAATCATTCCGAATCGTCAACTTTCTCGCGCTCAGAACGGACAGCTATCGCGGTTTGAACCTCACACGGCGAACGTTGAACGCGATGCTCAAGTACCCGTGGCTGCGTCATGTCGGCAGCAAGAAGAAGAAGGAGAAGTGGGGTGCGTACGAGACCGAAAGGGAAGCATTCGAGTTTGCTCGCTTTGGGTCCAGAGGCGACGAACTGTCGCTTGAGGCACGGATCATGGATTGGTCAGACGATGTCACTTACGCCGTCCACGACCTCGAAGACTTCTTTCGCCTGGGCTTGATTCCGCTTGACCGGCTCGCCAGCGCCGACGATAGTGAGCGGCGTCGCTTTATGGCGAGCTTCTACGACGATCGTCTGAACCGGAAAGGACTGCGTTCCAAGTTCAGCGATCAGGGCCTTTCGGAACAAGATCTTGAGTCCGGAGTCGCGCGGCTATTTACAGATCCCGCGGCGCCACTCGGGCTAATCGAGCCGTATCGCGGAGGTCGTCGTGACCGGACGAACCTTCGATATCAGACTTCGTACCTGATCGGCCGTTTCATCGACGCCGCGAAACGCAGGGGCGAGCGACTCGATATCGGCCAGGCCGAACTCGCGGAAGTGGCCGTGCTGAAGGAACTCGCCTGGTTCTACGTGATCACTGACCCCTCGCTATCCACGATCCAGCGAGGTCAGGAGCGAGTCGTCGACGAGCTGCATCGCATCTACATTGACGCGGCCGAGGACGCGAAGGACGGGCGTAAGCTCTTTCCCCTCGCGCAGCGCGAGCTCCTCGACCGGGTTCAACAGACGAGCGAGGGACAGCGCATCGCGACTGATTTTGTCGCAGCTCTTACCGAGGCGATGGCGTATGAGCTGCACCATCGTCTCACGGGCGTGTCGCAAGGCTCCATTTTGGACGCGGCGGCGCGAGCGAGCCGCTAGCGACGCGGTCCTAGCCGTCGGGGCAGGGCGCGCACGAAGCGGCAAGGCCTCTTTAGGGCGTGGCATCGAAGGTCTGGTTCGGCGGAGCGACGCACGGCTGACCTTGAGCGTTGCACTCGCGCGAAGAGCGACGAGAAGCCGGCGCACGGCGTGCTGGCGGCGTCTAAAGGGCTAGTACGCCAGCGCCCGTTTAGCGTGCGCAGTAGCGAAAACGAAGCTGGGCGAGCACTCCGCAATCGAAGTGCCAGCTTCGGCTTCGTGGAGGACCTCAACCGTACCGTTGATTATGAGGGTCTCATCGCCGCGCAGGCGTTCCGGACGATTCTGCAATGCGGTAGCTGTTCGCTCTAGCACGCTCATCTCCGCACCGAGCCGCCGTAGGTCGGCCAAGATTCGCGCTTCGAGCAAGTCAGACTCGTCGAAGACGTTCGCCGTTCCAGACCCGGACGATGCTGCCAAGCTTGGCCGAATCAGGCCTCGTCTCAGCCACATATGTGACGTTCGATATTCGATCGCAGCGGCCGCGGCGAGTTCCGGGAGAGTGAAGCTGACGGCGCCGGGGGTCATGCGCGTCCGCGTCTCGACAGGGCCGCCAAGGCGCTATCTATATCGGAGGCTCCGGACGGACCCGTTCGAAATCGTCACCCAGACGCACCCGCGTGGATCGGGTTCACGTAACGGGACGACACGTCATGCCAGAACGGAACAATTACCTGCCCCACAGCATTCGAACGCGTACCGACGGCCATGGCCAGTGCATTCGGTCCGAAGATAAGTAGGTGCTTTTCAACGCCTTGGTCGCGAAGCTCGCGGAGGACAGAAGCTGTGGACACGGCCAAGCCGCGGATCTCCTCGCCCGAGAGCATTCCTGGCGCGTGCAGGACGCGCAGCTCGCGTGCGCCGCACTCGACGGCATATCGTAACGCAGCTTTGGGCATCCCGTCCCCGCACATGGCGGCAACGACCACTGGGCCGCTCCGAGAAAATGTATGAACGATCTCTTGTGCCGTTTGGCGCTCGCGACCGTACAAGCGCGTGAGTCGATACGAAGTGCGTGTTCGCTGAATCGCGGAGAGACGCAGTCTTGTCGTCTCGCGCCACTGGTAGCCGATCAGGTATGCGAGCGGGAGCGGCAGATCGCTATCAATCTGAACTTCAGGCGCATGATCGCGCCGCTGGAGGCTTTCGCGGATGTTTGCGATCGCCTCGACGGCTACTTGTTCGCCGGTCCGGGTAAAGCAGCGCGCCTCTGCGTCAAAGATGCTCCGCCAATCGCATGTCAGATCTGCGGAGAAGTCTCCAGGCCCGTGTACCCGAAATGCTACGCGGAGAGGAGCCTCGGCTCGTGCGACGATCGCATCAGCTACATATCGCTTCGCGACCCGCTCTCGAAACAGGCCAGGTCGCTCGTTCGGCACGGGAAGCACTCCATTGAAGTTGAGTAGATCTGCAGAGCGCTCAATGGCGCGCCGAATGGCGCGACGGTCACGCGAAGGTGTCAAATCGACGAAGACCGGGACGACTGGGAACGGTTCACGATCAGCGCGCGCAAGTGCTTCCGGAATCTCAATCTTCGTAATCGTCGGGGAACCCAACGCGCTCCGCGTGCCCCACCAAAGAAATCCGCCTACATCGCTACGAATGGTCTCTTTGATCTCGTCCTCGGTCAGGGTGCCGAGGCGAAGGTCTTCGACATCAGTCCATCCACCCGACCCGAAAATGCACAGGGTGTCGCGCAGCTTGGCGACCTCCGCCTGTCGCTCGCGCTTGTAGCTAATGAACGGCCGAGTTTTCATCCCCAACAGCATTTCTTCGCTTTGTTTCCTGAGCCACACGAGCATGGGGCATTGCGCGGGGGTTGCGTTACGGCTTCCGTCTCTCCGTGAGGTGCCTCATCTATGACCCACTCATGATTCTGCCGCCAGATCTCTTCCGCCGCTAGGTGTTGACGTGCAATCGCGAAAAGCACCGAAAGTCCTTTCGACTCCGTCCATCGTCTCTCTGGTGGATCGAGGGGAAAATAGAGGCAGAGCTCGAGCTGTCCGTTGCGGTGTGGCGAAGCGGCGTCACCTCGGGGCCCGTCGAGGCATAAGACCTTCGGGTCAACGTCTGGGGGTTCGAGAAACAGCGCGAGGAGTCGAAAACGGCCAAATAGGCCATCCGCATAAGCCTCGTATCCAAGAACATCTCGAGGTGCGACGGTGTGGTCGAGCAAGTATGAAGCGATATCGCTGGTCAGGAAGTCGTCGGCTTCGAGGCGGTGGAGGGAGGGGTCCTCCTGAAACGCCGCCCCCTCGAGTCGAAGCCGCCGTTCAGGAGCCGTTCGCCACCAGACGGCGGAGCGCCGATGAGCTACCCGCGCACTCGCCATGAGCGCGGTTGAACCGTCTTGTTACCACGGTTCGCCGTCACCCCGAGGCCACTAACGCCAGCAGTTCGAGTTGCGAGAGAGTCGATGAGAGTTTCGCGGGAATTAGCGGGGGCCGGAAAGGCCGGGCCAAATATTCTGGCCCATGCGTTTAGAGCGTCGACAGTTGACGTAGCTGTCATTGCCACGAAGACGTCACGTCGAGCCTTGTCAACAGCACGCCGCGCGGTTTGCCGTTCATCAGGCTCGAGGCGCTCATCAACGAATACTCCAGGAGCCCCAGGGTCCTCAGTGCGCGCTTCAGGCGCCAGGCGATCGTAAGCTGCGTCGAAGAATCGCGCTGTCGCTTCGGGAAGCGCGCAAGAACGAGGCAGCGAGTGGTAGAGCACTGATTCAGCGTGGTAGCTCCTGAACGCCTGGCAGTTAGCATTCTTCCAGAATTTGACAATGCGGACTTCAGGGATATACATGCCCTCGCAGAGGTCATTCTTCCGGAACGCTGCGAGCTTTTGCCCTCGAGGGTGCCCAGGTGTCCAGTCGTCGTGCCCTTCCTCCGGAATCCGCCGCGCAAGCAGGAGCCCTTGTGCCGAAGGCTCACGCGCGGCCACCAAGTCGACTGTGAAGTCATAGTCGCTCAAGTACGCGCGGACTGAACGACAACGAACCTCGGTGCTGCTTATGAGGTCACAGCCTTCGGCCGCGGCTTGAAGCGCGAGCAACGCGGCCGTGGCCGAAGCAGCAAACGCCCCCGTGGGATCAGCGAGCGCGAATATGATGTCAATGTCACGAAGTCGCGGCGCAACCTGAACACGCCGGCTATACGAACCTGAAAGGAAGTCCTCCAGAAGGAGGGGGCCGAGCGCCTTGCGCATGTGTGCTCTCAAGGCGGGATGCACTTCCTGTGCCGCCGCGTCCTCAGAGGGCGGAATGCGAACCACCGTCGCTTCGAAGTGCTCGAATGCGCTTTGTACTGACGTGAATGTCTCGAGCAATGCCACGCGCTACCTCCGATCTCTCCGCTCGAACGGAGAGTACGGCGCCCTCCGGACGGACTGAATGCAGCGGCATTCAGTTTCTGGTGTTGACCCCGCAAACTCTGCAGGGTCGAACCTCGTGCAGGACTAGCTACAGCCGGTGTTGGTCCCGCAGTCCCTGCACGTGTAGCAAGACCCGGTCCGCACCATCCGCCCGCCGCACTTGGCGCACTCCACGGCGTCCTCCCATGCGTTGAACAGCGCGGTCTGGCCCGGAGGCGCGGCCTCCGAAGGCGCCTCGGCGCCCTCGCCCTCAGTGGGCGGCGCAAGCGCTCCGCCTGCCTGGTACGCGGCGGCGAGCCGCGCACGCACTTCCTGGGAGAGGATGCCGACCTCTTCCTGCTGGTCGGCGGTGAGGAACTTCTTGCCCATCCAGCGGAAGATGTAGTCGACGATCGACTTGGCGATGCGGATGTCGGCGTCGTTCGTCGGGCCCGACGGCTCGAAGCGCATGTGGGCGAACTTCGAGACGTACACCTCGAGCGGCACGCCGTACTGGAGGCCGAGCGAGACCGAGATCATGAACGAGTTCATGAGGCCGGCCAGCGTCGTGCCCTCCTTGGCGATGTCGACGAAGATGTCGCCCGGCGTCCCGTCCTCGTACAGGCCGACGTGGATGTAGCCCTCGTAGTCGCCGACCTTGAACTTGCGGCCGACCTCGACGCGGTCGTCCGGCAGCCGGCGGCGCTGCGTCAGCGGCACCGGCGGCGTCGCGGCCTCGCCCTTCCCTGACAGCGGCTGCGCCGTCTTCGAGCCGTCGCGGTAGATCGCGATCGCCTTCACGCCCAGGCGCCAGGCGTCGGCGATCAGGGCGGACACGTCTTCCACCGACGCCGTCTCGGGCAGGTTGACTGTGTTGTGGTTGACGACTCCGTTGCCGACGAACGCATGCGTCTCGGGAACCGAGACGTCGTAGACCTCACGATCGCCGCCGTCGCGGATCTCGACCACCGGGCTGAAGTGCAGGTTCCGCTCGACGACGAGCTGCAGCCAGTCGGGGAGGTCAACGCCGGGAACGGTGGCAACAGCCGCCAGCGAGGCGTGCGTGACCGCCTTCGTCCGGGTGTCGAGAAGGTGCCGGAACCTCAGCGACGTGCCGGTGCCCTTGCCGGCCCGACCGCTCTGGCCCTTTGGAATCAGCTCGTACAGGTCAGCGCCGCTGATCCCGGGGACGACATCCGCCGTGCTGCCGGCGAGTTCTCGTTCGAGGAACTCCAGAGCTCGGGCTTGCTTGTGGTTCTCGGGGAACCGCAGCAGCGAGACGAAGCGCTGCGCATGGCGTCCAGCGACGTAAACCTCGTCGAACGATCGGTCGTACTCGGGGTTGTGCTTAGTGATGCGGCTATGGAGGACTCCAAGATTCGTGAGCACCGCCTGGAGATCGTCGAGGAGGCCGTTCGACGCCAGGCAGATCGCCCACTTGGCGACGCTGGAAGGCAGATAGCTGTCAAGGCTCAACCCCTCGAGAAACGCGAGCACCATCGGACGCGGCGAGCGGAGCACAGCGTTCGGGATTCGCTTTGTCCTCGAACTATCACCACAGCCGAGGTAGTCGAAGAACTCGACCAGTGTCTTCGAGCTGAAGTCGACAGACGGGCACTTGCCCTGCGTGCGGCTGACTCGGGCCTCGATGCCGAAAATCGACCGACCGAGCGCGACGATGCGGTCGATCACGCGCTCGTCGGCATTGGCGATGCGCACCGTGTAGTTCGAGCGCGCGATGTGGCCCTCCGCGGCGAAGGCGCCGAGGAAGAAGGCAAGGTCTTCCGTCATCTCGGAAGGAAGGGCGAGCGCCTTCTGCGAGCCGTACGGCTTGCTCGGTGTGAAGCCGTCGAAGCGCGCCGGCATCTCCGACCAGAGATCGTCGCCGTATTGCGTGGCGACCTGGTCGCCCGCCTGTAGCTCATCGAGCCGGCGCCATTCCAAACCACCTCCGTCAGCGACGACGAGGACTCGGTGGTTCGGAGTCCCCGTGAGCCGATGCCCGGAGCGCAGGGTGAGCTCGAGCGTGGGCCGCATGCCTCCGTAGTAGAACGCGTCTGTCGAGCGCCGCCCGTCGAGGGAGGCGACCGTGAGTTCCATGTCGCGGAACGAGTCCTCTCGCTCGCCGCGGTGTAGATCGCCGATGCGGACGAGCCCTTCCGTCGTCGTCAGCGCGGTGTCCGCTGTTACGCACTTCGAGATGGCTCCTGAGACGAAGGGCTGAACCGCACCCATCATCTTGACGTGACCCATGTAGTGGATCGCGCGCTCGCCGATGGCACAGTCGAAGATCGGGTAGTGCTCGTGCTTCACGTACGGGGCGCCAACGATCGTGTTGCGCTCGTCGATGTACGCGACAATCTCTTCGACCTCACTCGGTGAATAGCCGAGCTTATCCAGCGCCATTGGAACCGTCTTGTTCACGATCGTGATTTCGCCGCCACCGACAAGCTTCTTTGATTTGACGAGTGAAAAGTCAGGCTCAATTCCCGTCGTATCACAATCCATCATAAAACTTATAGTGCCAGTCGGGGCGATGACACTGGCCTGTGCGTTGCGGTAGCCGTGCACCTCGCCGAGATTCAGGACGTCGTCCCAGGCCTTGCGGCAGGCGGTGAGCATGTCGGCCGGCACGACGTGCGCGTCCTCGATGTTGCCGACGGCCGCGCGGTGCTTCGCCATCACGCCGATCATCGGCGCCGCGTTCGGCCGGTAGCCGGCGAACGGGCCCATGCGCGCGGCGATCTCGGCCGACTTGCGGTACGCGCGGCCGGTCATCAGTGACGTGATCGCCGCGGCGTAGGAGCGGCCCTCGTCGGAGTCGTACGGCAGCCCGCGCGCCATCAGCAGCGCGCCGAGGTTCGCGTAGCCGAGCCCGAGCTGGCGGTACGCCTTCGCGTTCGCCTCGATCTCGGGCGTCGGGTACGACGAGTAGCCGACCAGGATCTCCTGCGCGAGGAACGTGACGTCGACGGCGTGCTCGAACGCCTCGACGTCGAACTCGCCGTCCTCCTTGCGGAACTTCATCAGGTTCAGCGACGCGAGGTTGCACGCCGAGTCGTCGATCGACATGTACTCCGAGTTGTGCACAACAACGGTCGTTCCCTCGTGCGACGCCACAGCGAAGTTGTGCTCCTCCGAGGCTTCGAGGTCGTAGACGAGCGTCGGGTTGGCGAGCTCGATCAGCTCGACCGTTGCGACCGCGTCACGGACTGCGACTCGCTGCATCGTGGCGACCCCGCCGTCCTGACCAGGATCCTCATTCGCGAACGCGATCAGCTCGGCGCCGGTCCGAAGGCGGCTCGCCTCGACGTAGCCATCAGTCGTGAGGAACCGGTGCTCGGGCGTGCAGGTTAGGAAGTGGCCGGACGCCGTAGTGACCTCCACGAGGTGCCTGGCCTCGCCCGCGATCCAAACGTTGATGATCTCGTGGAGGATCGCTTCTCCGTCGGCGTGCGACCAGACGCGCGGAAGCGCCTCGCCAGCCGCCTTCCGCTCGAGCAGCTCGTCGAAGCGGATCAAGCCCTCGTCGGTGTCGACGAGCGTCGAGCCGACGAAGCAGCACGGGTTAGACGCGTTGATACGACCCGTGTTCGGCAGCGTGTGCCAGGCGTTGATGGTCGTGTCGTACTGGACGCCCGGGTCGGCGCACTTCCACGCCGCCTCGGCGACCTGGCGAAGCAGCTCGCGCGCGTCGCGCGTCTCGACGACGGTGCCGTCGGTGCGCGCGGTCAGGTTCCACTCCTTGCCCTTCGCGGCCGCCTCCATGAAGGCGTCCGTCACGCGCACGGAGTTGTTGGCGTTCTGGTACTGGATCGAGCTCCAGTCCGCCGAGTCCAGCGACATGTCGTAGCCGGCCGCCTCGAGCACGCGCGCCTTCTCCTCCTCGCGCGCCTTGCACCAGATGAACTCCTCGACGTCCGGGTGGTCGATGTCGAGCACGACCATCTTGGCCGCGCGCCGCGTCTTGCCGCCCGACTTGATCGTGCCGGCGGAGGCGTCGGCGCCGCGCATGAACGACACCGGGCCGGAGGCGTGGCCGCCCTTCGAGAGCTGCTCGCGCGACGAGCGCAGCTTCGAGAGGTTCACGCCCGAGCCGGAGCCGCCGCGGAAGATGACGCCCTCGCGGCGGATCCAGTCGAGGATCGAGTCCATCGAGTCCTCGATCGAGAGGATGAAGCAGTTGTGGACGGCGACGTTGTTCGACAGGTACTCGCCCGACTCCGTCTGGATGTCGTAGACGTCCTGGACACCCATCGGCTCGATCGCGACGATCTCCTCCTCGCGCAGGTCAGGGCAGCTCTTCAGGCCGCGGAGGCCGAGAGACTCGAGAAGCTTCCGCTGCTTCTTCTCGCCGACGAAACCGACGAGTTGCGCAAAGCGGGCGCGCTCGGAGCCGATGCTGATCTGCACCTCGTGGAGGTCATGGCGATCCTCGCGTGACTCTGTCTTCCGAAGCCGGCGCGAGTAGATGCCGAGAACGTTGAGGAGCAGTTGGACGTCCTCGGCCCAGCGCTCGCCGATCACAGCGAACGCGACGCGGCCGTTCTCGTTACCGCCTTGCCGCTGGACCGTGACGTACCCGTCGGCCTGGAAGATGCTCTGCAGGTACGCGGCGATCTCCTCGTGGGAGGCCGTCCAGAGCTGGCTCGGCACGCGGATGTCCGTGCCACGGTCGAGCAGCTGCCAGTCGTCGACGAACTCACGCAGGACCTCGCCATAGAGGCGGATCCGGCGACAGTTGAGCGACTCGTCGTGCGTCTCCACGTCGGTGACGCGGCGGTGGATGTGCGGCAGCGCGACGTCAAGGTTGTCCATGACCCAAAGGAATTCGTCGTCGTTCGCGACCTGGAACTCGATCGTCAGCGAGCGGTTCGTACCGGTCTCGTACTGACCGACGAAGCCGTCTGCCTGCAGCCAGCCGGCGAGAGCGGCCTCTGCGACGCTGACGCGCTGCTGAGCGTCCAACTCGGGATGACCGTCGGACTCGTCGAGCCCGGCGCCGACGGCAACGAGCGCGGGCGCCGGGACCTTCGCGCGGTGCGGGTGCAGATGCATCCGCATCCCGACCTCGAGCTGATCGACGCGCATCCACTCGGGCGCGGTGCGGCGCTCGCGGACCGCCTTGACGACGTGGTCTGGCGTCGCTTCGACGAACTGTCCGTTGCGGAGGGAAACGCGGTAGACCTGCTTGCGGCCGTTGTGGGCTACGGCGACGACGCGTGTGACCCCGTTCGCGTCGTAGACCTCGCGACCGATGGCGGCGTCCGTGACCAGATCGCCGATCGGAACCATGCCTTCGGGTGTGGAGACGAGCGCGTGGTACGGCTGACAGGCACTGCACTGCGGCTTCTCCTCGAAGCCGACGTTGAACCACACCGGCGAGTTGAAGGCGACGTACTGGTTGACGAGCAGCGCCTTCAGCTCGGCCTCGAACGTGTCGGCCTCCTCGTCTGACGCGAAGTAGCCGCCGTCACGCCCCCACGCGCCGACGGTGGTGACGACGCGGCCGATCATCTGCTTCACGGAGCGTTCGCGGTCGGGCGAGCTCATGCGGCCGCGGAAGTACTTCTGGGCGACGATGTTCGTCGCCGTCTGCGACCAGAACTTCGGGAACTCGACGTCCTTCTGCTCGAACACCGGCTTGTCCTTGCCCGGGATGAACGCGTGCCGGATCTCCCACTCGACCTCCTCGAACGGGTCGCGGCCGGCGATCGTGAAGAACCGGCGCACACCGAGGGTCGCCTTCTCGTCGGCGACGTGGTTGTCGGTATCGAGGGTCGCTGCTGCGGGGTTCTCTACGGACGCCAAGGCTCTACCTCCCAGAGATGAATTTTGCCTGTCGCTGGGCGTCCTACGGGCGACCCGAGCGGAAGAGCAACGGTAGGGACCGGAGCGGACGGAATGGCCCTCGCGGGCGACGAACTCTCCGCTACGAGCGGGAAATGGCTACTGGTCGCCGCGCTCGTGCAGGCGCCGGCTGGCGACGCCGAAGGCGCCCATGGCGATGAGGAGCGCCGCGACGCCGCCGAGGATCAGCAGCGGGAGCGGCATGCCGTCGGCCGAGGTGGAGCCTGCGTTCAGGACGTCCCCGAGCGGGCCGGCCGCGCTGTCGGTGCCGCTCGAGCCGCTGCCGCCGTCATTCGACCCGTCAGAGCCGCCCGTGACGCCGGCGATCTTGCGGGAGTTGTCTCCCTCCTTCTGCTTCACGGCAGCCTGCTTGGCGGCGCGGATCTCGTCGGGCGCGTTCGAGTAGATGAGCAGGTCGCGCCCCAGGTGCTTGATCGCCTGGTCGTAGCATTTGGCCGGGTAGGTCGTCGAGCCGAGCTTGTTGGCCGTCCAGTCGTCCTGCACCTGCTGCCAGCAGGGCTTCGTCGCGCTCGCCGATCCGCAGGCGGACGCGCTCACCAGGACGACGGCGAGCAGCACGAGGGCTCGCGAGAGCCTCAAAGCCGCGGGGGGCACCGTATGAGCCTTGCTTACCAGAGTGATCGGAGGGTGATGCGTCGGTAAACGAACTGTAAGCCGGGGCCGGCGGCCTCGGACGATGGTACCTTCGCCGCGATGGTGGCGCCTGCCGCACGGCGCGGATCGCGCGCGGGGCCGGGGCTAGCCACCGTGGCTCTGCTCCTGTGTGTCCTATTCAGCGGGGGCGCAAACGCTCCTCGTATCGGCGTTGGTGCCGGTCCGAACGAGCCTCGTGTGGTGCTCGTGTCGTCGGTGGCGCTGCTCGCGGCCGCCGTGCTCGCGTTCCTGGCGCTCTGGGGGCGGCTCGCGTGGCCGGTCGTGGGGCGTGCGGGGACGTGGTTCCTCGGCGGGCTGACGGCGCTGGCGCTGTGGTCGGGCGCGTCGCTTCTGTGGTCGATCCAGGCGGACCGCTCGTGGGACTCGACGAACCTCGCCATGGCCTACGTGGCGTTCGCCGTGATCGGGCTGTTCGCGGGCGTGCGGGTCGTGGCGGCGGTGCTGGCGGCGGCGATCGGGCTTTCGGTGACGTGGGGGCTCCTCGGGCGGGTGATCCCGACGCTCGCACCGCAGACGTCGACCGCGCGCGTGACCGGGACGATCGATTACTGGAACGCGTTCGCGCTGATGGCGGCGTCGGCGCTGCCGCTCGGGCTGTGGCTCGCGGCGTCCGAGCGATGGCGGGTACGGGTCGCCGGGCTGCTCCTCGTCTACGGCGGGACACTCGCGCTGCTGCTGACGTTCTCGCGCGGCGGGCTGGTCGTCGCCGCGGTCGCGGTCGGTGTCTGGCTCGTGCTCGTGCGGGAGCGGCTCGAGAGCATCGGGCTGCTCGCGGTCGGCGCCGTGCCGGCGCTCGGGGCGGCGCTGGTCGCGTTTGCGCTGCCGGGCGTCTCGAGCGACCGCCAGCCGCGCTCGGTGCGCGTGCACGACGGGCCGGTGTTCGGAGTGGCGACCCTGGTCGGCGCTGCCGTGGTGGTCGGCGCGGCGTGGTGGCTGCGGCGCCACCCTGTGCGGCTCTCGGCGGAGCAGCGGCGGCGGCTCTGGCGTGTGCTGCTCATCGCGGTGCCGGTGGTCGTGCTCGTCGTGCTCGCGGTCGGCATCGCAGCCTCGGCCGGGCCGTTGACGATCCACGCGGGGCCGGGCCGCTTCTTCCGGCTCGGGTCGAGCGACCGGCTCCAGTGGTGGAAGGAGTCGCTCGACGTGTTTCGCGACCATCCGCTCGCGGGGTCGGGCGCTGGCACGTTCTCGATCGCACGGCGGCCGTTCGCCGGCGAGACGACCTCAGTTGCGTCCGAGCCGCACAACCTGCCGCTCCAGTTCCTCTCGGAGCTCGGGCTGGTGGGGCTCGCGCTGTTCGCGCTCGTGCTCGTTGCGGCCGCGTTCGTGGTCGTGTGCGCTGTGCGACGGCTGCGCGGGGCGGAGCGCTCGGCGGCCGTCGCGCTCGCGGCGATCTGCGCGGCGTGGCTCGCGCACGCGGCCGTCGAGTTCGACTGGGAGTACATCGCGCTGACCGGGCCGGTCGTGCTGGTGGTCGCGTCGCTGGCTGCGGCCGGGCGCGCGGCGACCGGGCGGGCGCCGAGCCGGTGGCTCGCGATCGCGGCGGTGGCGGTCGTCGTGGTGGCGCTGTTCTCGGTGGTGACGCCGTGGACGGCCGACCGGAAGCTCACCGACTCTGCGGACGCGCTCTCGGCGAAGCGGTACGCAGCGGCGGTGACGGCCGCGCAGGACGCGCATTCGCTCAACCCCCTGTCGGCGGAGGCCCTGATCGCGTGGGGCGATGCGTTGAATCGCCTCGCGTTCCAGGCGCTGGACGACAGGCGAGACGACGACGCCCGGGCGATCGCCGGGCAGGCGCTGCGCCGGTACCGCCAGGCGACCGACCTCCAGCCCGAGAACCCGCTCACCTGGCGCGCGCTGGGCCAGTTCGAGCTCGACACGCTCGGCGACAAGGCCGCCGCGAAGGCGTCGCTCGAGCGTGCGGTGGCGCTCGACCCCCGCGACGAGGACGCGCAGAGCTCGCTCGACGAGGCTACTGGCCGAGGATGAGCGCCACGGTGGCGCCGTGGAGCTTCGAGCGCTTCATGCCGTCGAGCGGGCCGACGAGCTTGATGCCGAGGTCCTTCGCCAGCCGGCGCGCCTCGCGCTCGCGGCCGGGCGGGTAGAGGACGGTGCTGCGCCCGTAGTCCGAGCGCGTCGCGTTGCCGACGTCCGCGACGCGGTAGCGCATCGACCTCACGATCTCCGCCTCGCCGGCGGCAGCGCCCGCGCGGCCGTTGCCGTTCAGGATCAGGACGCTGGTCTTCTCCCGCGCGAGGATCTTCGCCGGGGCGGCCGGGTGGTGCTTCGCGGCGTGCTTCGCGGGCGTTGCGGCGGGGGCGCTGCCGCCGGAGCCGAGGAGCGTGACGGCGAGTGCGACGACGAGCGCGAACTCCACGAGGGCGACGCCGACGGCGACGAGGGTGGCCGTGCGCCAGGGCTGGACGAGCGCCTCGGGGGGCGCGAGCGTCGACTCCATGGCACCCCGTTTCGGGCCGGCGGGGGCTTTCTCCTTCCGCCGGCTCCCCCTACACTTCGGCCGTGCGCGTCCCCGCTTTGCTCGTGCTCGTTGCGCTGCTCGCGGCCCTCGGCGTCGCCGCGCAGGCGCAGGCCGACGCGAGCTCGGCGGAACCGGGCGCGCTGCTGCGGCCGGAGACGTCTGCCGACCTGCTCCCGGCGAAGCTCCGCAACCTGCGGCTCCCGATCCTCGAGTCCCGGCTCGTCGCCAGCTACAGGCGTGCGAAGACCCACGTGAAGCTGTACCTGGTGCGGACGACCGACGAGATGCTCTGCAACGTCATGCTCGTCGACAACCGGGCAAGCGGGACGGGGTGCCGGCTGCCGGCCACGTTCTTCGGGGTGACCGGGCTTGCCCCGGCGGCGGTCAGCGGGCGCTTCTTCGCCGGCGTGGCTCCGAACGAGGCGGCGTCGATGGTCGTGATCGGGCGCAAGGGCGACCGGCACCAGATCAAGCTCTCGCCGGATCACGCCTTCATCGTCGGCTGCTCCGGGCCGGACGCGTGCGCGTGTGCGGTCGCCTGGGTGGAGCTGCGCGACGCCGCCGGCGTGGTGCTGTCGAGCACGAAGTGGCTCGCGCCGCGCTGCTGGAAGCTGCCCTAGCTCTTGACCCAGGCCCAGGTGGCGGCGAGGCCCTCCTCGAGGGTGCTCGCGGGGCGCCAGCCGAGCTCGTCGGCGGCCAGGCTCACGTTGAGGACGCTGCGCTCCAGTTCGCCGAGTCTTGCCGGCGCATACTCGGGCTCGAGCTCGACGCCCGAGACGGCGCGGCAGGCCTCGAACAGCTCGACCACGGAGGTCTCGCGGCCGGTGCCGACGTTGAACACGCCGCCTCGTTTGTCCGCGGCCGCGAGCGTGGCCGCGACGACGTCGCCAACGTAGACGTAGTCGCGGGTCTGGCTCCCGTCGCCGAAGATGCGCGGCGGCTCGCCGGCCTTCAGGCGGTTGAAGAAGATCGCGACGACGCCGGCCTCCCCATGCGGGTCCTGGCGAGGGCCGTAGACGTTGCCGTAGCGCAGCGCGACGTGGCCGGTGTCGTAGAGGCGGTTGTAGGTGCGCAGGTACTCCTCCGCGGCGAGCTTGGAGGTGCCGTACGGGGAGAGCGGCTGGAGCGCGGAGTCCTCGGCCACGGGGGCGGTGCACTCGCCGTAGATCGCGCCGCCGGTGGAGCTGAAGACGATGTGGGCGTCGTGCCCGCGGGCCGCTTCCAGCACCTGGATCGTCCCGAGCGCGTTGACCTCGGCGTCGAAGTCGGGGCGGGCGACGGAGACGCGGACGTCGGCCTGAGCGGCGAGGTGGAAGACGGCCTCCGGGCGGGCGTCGGTGAATACGTCGGCCAGGGGCTCGCGGATGTCGCGCTCGGCCAGCGTGGTCTCGGCGCGGACGTTCTCGCGCTTGCCGGTGGCGAAGTTGTCGACGACGGTGACCTCGTCGCCGCGGGCGAGCAGGGCGTCGACGAGGTGCGAGCCGATGAAGCCCGCGCCTCCGGTGACGAGCGCTCTCATTTCGCGGTCGCCAGGATCCAGGTACCGGCCCAGAACGGGCCGAGGGCGCGGAGCACGAGCGGGCCGCCGAAGTGTCGCGCGACGTCGAGGGGCGCGTTCGTGAAGGTGGTGCGGCGGTTGCGGTGGAGGCGCGTCGGGTCGTCAAAGCCGGCGTCGCGGATCAGGCGCTTCAGGCGGCGCGGGGTGTAGCCGGCTTCGGTCACGCCGTGCTGGTGTGCGGCTTCGCGGCCGCCGTAGCGGTGCATCCAGTTCGGCTCGGCGACGAGCAGGCGGCCGCCGGGACGAAGGACGCGTCTCGCGGTGCGAAGGACGGCGTCCGGCTGGCGGCTGTGGTGGAGCGCGTCGTACAGCAGGCACGTGTCGTACTGCTCGTCCGGCTCGAGCGTCTCCATGTCGGCGACCTCGTAGCGGATCTCGAGGCCCTCGCGGGCCGCCTCTTCGCGTGCGATGTCGACCATCCCCGGGGAGATGTCGTACCCGACCGCCCGGACGCCCTGCCGCGCCGCGAAGCGGCTGAGCCACCCCGTGCCGCAGCCGAGCTCGCAGAAGGAGGTGTCCGGTTTCAGCTCGAGGAGCGCGATGACGATCGCCGCGTCGACGAGCAGGCGTGAGGTCTCGGCGGGGTCGTGGCGAAACGGCTTGGAGTGCAGCCAGGCACGCCCGGCGTCGCTGATCGTCTCGGGGTAGGCGCGCTCAGCGTCCTTGGTGTCCACGGCGCGAGCGTAGTGGCCGAAGGCGGGTCGCGGCGCTCGGCGGCCCCCCTTCCAGCGTGCCTGGCACCGCAGAGCGCTACGGCGGTGCCAGGCACCGCCAGGTCGCAGCTCGGCGCGGCGAGGCATCGGCAAGCCCGCGGCGGCCAGTGCTCGGATGGTCAGGACGTGCGGCGGTCGCTTACGCGTCGTAGGCCGACCAGGCCCACGCCCACTCGCCGCGCTTCTTGCAGAGGCCGGCGCGGCGCGGGTTGTCCGGCACGTAGTAGCCAAGCCGCTCGAGGTGCTCGTCGCTCTCGACGACTCGCGTGCTGAAACGGCCCTGGAAGAGGGCGCCGGTCCGGCCATGGCGCTTGTTGAAGTACTTCGCGTACATGCCGTTCAGGCGGTGCATGCCGCGCGAGAGCTTGTCGACCCGCGCTTCGACGATGAGGTGGTAGTGCGTCGGCATCAGGCAGTACGCGTACAGCGTCCAGCAGAACCTCCGCGCGACCGACCGCAGCATCCGTTCGAACGTCTTGAAGTCCTCGTCGTCGCGATAGATCACCATCGGTCCCGTTCCGCGCGCGTACGCGTGGAAGTAGCCGTCGGGGAGCTCGGTGCGGAGGACACGGCCCACGCTTCGAGGGTACGGCGCTGCGCCTCCACCGGGCGCATCCGTCACACATTTGTTCCAGTGCCTGGCACCGCCGTAGCGCGCGGCGGTGCCAGGCACGCAGTGGGGGTCGCCCACGCCGGCCGCGCGAACCCGGCAACGGGAAGGGGGCCGAATCGGCCCCCTTCTTCCTCCGTGGACGAGGAGGACTTAGAAGCCGCTGATGCCGTTCGGCGTGCCGTTGCCCGTCGGGCCGTCATAGCCTGGCGCGGCGGTGCACAGGTAGCCGCACGCCGAGCTCGGCGTGAAGTTCGAGCCGTGGGTCACGTCGAACAGGCCCTTCGTGTGGCTGTACGAGTACGAGCCGTACACGATCGACTTGGCGTTGCCCGCGAGCGCGTACACGCTCGCGATCAGCGGTGACGAGATGCTCGTACCGGCGACGACGCCCCAGCCACCGATCTCCAGCGACGAGTCGTAGAGGGCCACATTGTCGGCGACCGCAGCCACGTCCGCGACCGTCCGCCGCGAGCAGCCTGCGTCGTGCTGCCAGGCCGGCTTGGGCTCCCAGATCGAGCAGCCGCTGCCTGCGCCTCGTTCGGCAGCACGCCCGGGTACGCACTGCCCCACACCGACTCGCTCCAGCCGCGCGCCGTGGTCGGCTCGGCAACGAGCTCCGTGCCGCCCACTGCCGTGACGTACGGCGAGGCGGCCGGCCAGATCGTGCCGTAGTCCTCGTCGCCCGAGCTCGCCGTGATCGCGACGCCCGGGTGGTTGTAGTAGTGGTCGAAGAACGCCTGGTTCGGCTCCGGGCCGACCGACCCGTAGCTGTTCGACACTGCGTTCGCCCCGAGGTTGACCGCCGTGTCGACCGCCGCGCCCAGCGTCTCGCTCGTCGTGCTGATCGGCGTCTTCTACTGCGTGTACCCGCCCGGCGTCGGCGTGCAGTTCGGCTACGACCTGCCGTTGATCGCCGCGCTCTTCTTCGTGATCGCGTTTGCCGCGATCCTGCTCAACGTGATCGTGGACATCCTCTACGCGTGGCTCGACCCGCGCGTGCGGCTCGGCTAGGACGGCTCGGCGGCCGGCCGCGGCTGCGGGGCAGGCTCGGGCGCGCCGTTGTGCGGCGGCTCGATCGTGATGTCCGGGAGCGCCTTGTCGAGCCAGCGCGGGATGTACCAGGTCTTCTCCTTGAGCAGGACGAAGAACGCCGGCACGAGCGTCATGCGCACCACCAGCGCGTCCGTGATGATCGCGACCGCGAGCAGCAGCCCGAACTCCTTCGGGATGCGGTCGGCGCCGAGGATGAACGCCGCGAACACGGTGCCCATGATCACGGCGGCCGCGACGACGACGCGCCCGATCGCCGAGATCCCGTGCTCCACCGCGTGCCGCGTGTCCAGCCCGTGGACGTGCTCCTCGCGGATGCGGCTCATGATGAAGACCATGTAGTCCATCGAGAGGCCGAAGAGGATCGCGAACGCGATCGGCGGCACAAACGTCTCGATCGGCCCCGTCTTGTCGAGGCCCGTCAGGCCCAGCAGGTGGCCCTCCTGCACCACGAGGGTCAGGACGCCGAAGCCCACGAACGCCGACATGAGCGTCGTCACCGCCGCCGTCGCCGACACGACGATCGACCGGAACGCCATCGCGAGCACGATCAGCGTGACGCCGATGATGTAGAGCAGGAAGAACGGCAGCCGCTGGTAGATGCGGTCGGCGATGTCCTTGAAGGCCGCGGTCTGGCCGGACACGTACGCCACCGCTTCGCCTCCGGCTGTCGCCTTCGGCACGACCTCCTTGCGTAGCCGGGTGACGAGCTGGTCGGTCGCCTCGTCCTGCGGCGCCGAGCCCGGCGTCACGAACACGATCGCGACGGTCTTCTTGTCGTTGAACTGCGGCTTGCGCACCGAGGCGACGTCCTTCGTGCCCTGGACGTCGTCGAAGATGCGCTGGGGCGCCTGCTGGTCGCCGTTGACCTGCACGACGATCGGGATCGGACCGTTGAAGCCCGGGCCGAAGCCCTCCGCCAACAGGTCGTAGGCGCGCCGGCTCGTCTGCGCCTTCGGCTGCGTGCCCTGGTCGGCCGCGCCGAGCCGCACCAGCAGCGACGTCGACGACAGCGCGAGGCCGGCGAGCAGGAAGACCGGGAAGATGACCTTTGCGTTGCGCCCGACGAAGCGGCCCCAGCGCGCGATCAGCGTCTTTTCGCGCTCGGCCTCGGTCTCCGCCACCGGCTTCATGAACGGAACCTTGAGCCTGTCGATCTTGTGCCCGAGCAGCGCGAGCACGGCCAGCAGCAGCGAGTTGGCGATCAGCACCGTCGTGAGCACGCCGAGCGCGCTGCCGATACCGAGCTTCGTGACGAAGTCGAGCCCGAAGAACGCGAGGCCGGTGACCGAGATGGCGACCGTCAGGCCGGCGAAGAGCACGGCGCGCCCAGCGGACGACCCCGCCTCGGAGGCGGCCTCTCTCGGCGGCAGCCCGTCGTGCAGCAGCTGTCTGAAGCGCGTGACGATGAACAGCGAGTAGTCGATCCCGACCCCGAGCCCGATCATCGAGACGAGGATCGGGGTGACCGTGTTGATGTCGGTCAGGCCGGCGAGGATGAAGAGCAGCAGGAACGCCGTCCCGACGGCCGTGATCGCGAGCACGATCGGGATGAACATCGCGACGAACGTCCGAAAGACGAGCAGCAGGACGAGGATCGCGGCGAGGATGCCGAGCCCCTCCGAGGTGCCCTGCTCGATCGGCGGGAACTCCGCCTCGCCGTTGTACTCGACGGTGACCCCCGCTTTTGCGACGGCGTCGCGGACGTAGTCCTCGACGTTGACGACCTGCGTCCGGTCGGCGTCCTCGATCGTCTGGTCGAACTGTGCCTCGGAGTAGGCGATGCGCCCGCTCTTCGAGAACGTGTTCTTGTTGAAGGGATCGTCCACGCTCTCGAGCCCCGCCTTGCCGTCCTGCGGCTTGAACTCGGACGTCTTCAGCTTCGCGATCGCGGCCGCGATCGCGGCCTTGCGGGCCGGCGTGTCCAGACGCTCACCCGGCGGGGCGGCGAAGACGATGTTCAGCACCGAGCCCTGCTCGGACGCGAACTCCTTCTTGATCAGGTCGGTCGCGCGTTGAGTGTCCGAGCCGGGGATCTCGAACTCGTCGCGCAGCGAGCCGCCCACGGTGGCGACCAGCACGATCAGCGCCGCGATGATCCCGATCCACGTGAAGACCACGCGCCACGGATGGCGCGTGCAGGCGCGCGCCCAGTTGGCGAGTGCGCCGGTGGAAAGCCGCTCGTGGGCGGCCAGGCGGTCCGTGCCGGGGAGGGCCATCGGTCCGAGGCTACCGATCCTCTTCGGGCGTGCGCTTCTCGAATCGTGCTGGACTCGTAAGCTGCGCTGATGTTCGTGAGCTTCGAGGGGGTCGACGGCTCGGGAAAGAGCACACAGGCCGAGCTCCTCGCAGCGCACCTGCGCGCGGGCGGCCGCGAGGTCGTGCTCACGCGCGAGCCGGGCGGCACGGCCCTCGGCGAGGCGATTCGCGAGCTGCTACTCGGGGGCGAGGCGATGGCGCCCTGGGCGGAGGCGGCGTTGTTCGCGGCGGCGCGCGCCGAGCTCGTCGCCGAGGTGATCGGCCCGGCGCTCGACCGCGGCGCCTGGGTGGTGTGCGACCGGTTCGTCGACTCGTCGCTCGCCTACCAGGGACTGGCGAGAGGGCTCGGGCTCGACGAGGTGCTCGAGCTGAACCTGCCCGCGATCGGCGGCCGGCTGCCCGACAGGACCTTCGTCCTGCTGCTCGACGCGGCGTCGGCCTCGCGGCGGCTCGGCCGTGCGCGCGACCGGATCGAGCGCGAGGGCGACGACTTCCGCGCCCGCGTGAATGAGGCGTACGCCGAGCTGGCACAGCGCTTCCCGGAGCGCATCGTCGCGCTCGACGCTGCGCGCCCCGTCGCGGAGGTGGCCCGGGCGGTCGTCGAAGATCTCGAGGCGCATGTCTGAGCTCCTGAACGAGGCTGTCCCCGAGCAAATCGACGCGAAGCGCCTGCTGGCGGCTGCGCTCGCCGAGCCCGCACACGCGTACCTCTTCCACGGCCCGCCCGGCGTCGGCAAGCGCGACGTCGCGATCGCCTTCGCGGCTGCGCTGCTCGGCGGCGATCCTGGCCGGGCGCTCCGCCGCGCGCACCCGGACCTCTACGTGCTCGAGCCGCTCGGCGACCAGATTCGCATCGACCCGATCCGGGAGCTGCGCCGCGACCTGCACATGCGCCCGTTCGAGGCCGACCGGCGCGTCTACCTCGTCTTCCAGGCGCACGCCATGAACGAGGACGCCGCGGACGCACTGCTGAAGGATCTCGAAGAGCCGCCGGACTACGCCATCGTCGTGCTCGTCGCCGAGGAGCTCGGGCCGCTGCCGGAGACGATCCGGTCGCGCTGCCAGCTCGTGCCGTTCCGCCGGCTCTCGGAGCGGGCGGTGCGCGCAGAGGTCGAGCGGCGGGCGCCCGGGCTCGGCGAGGCCGAGACGCGCGCGGTGGCCCGGCTCGCGGCGGGGCGGCTGGACCGCGTGGAGCGGCTGCTCGACCCGGCCGCGGCGGCGCGGCGCGCGGCCCTGCTCGACGCGGCGCGCGCCAGCTACCTCGACCCCGACTTCGACCCGTCCGCGGCCGCCGCCGTCGTCCTCGCAGGAGCGCGGGAGCGGGCTGCCGAGGCGAAGGCCGAGATGGAGGCGCGGCTCGAGGGGCTCGACCTGACCGCCCGCGAGACAGAGCAGCAGGTACGCCGCGCCGCGCGCGGCGCCGAGCGGGAGCAGCTGCTGCTCGCGCTCGAGGAGCTCGCCGCCTGGTTTCGCGACCTCGTCGTCGTCGGATCGGGCGCGCCCGGCGCGGCCATGCACGCCGACCGGCTCGACGAGCTCCGCGAGGACGCGACGCCCGCGCGCATGCCCGGAGCCGAGCTGGCGGCCGAGCGCATCCGCGACCGCTGGCGGGTGCTCGAGGAGTTCAACCTGCAGGCGAACCTCATGCTCGAGGCGCTCTTCATCGAGCTGCGCCGCGCACTCGCCGGCGGCGTCCCGGCGCCCGCGTAGAGATCGTTCGCTAGTAGGACTGTGTGGGACTGTCCCGGCCGTATCGGGGCTGTCCCGAGCCGTTGGCCGAGCACGCGTGTGCTGGGGGACAGGGCCAAGGATCAGATCGGGTCATAGGGAGTGTCTGGTCGGCCCAAAGATCGAGTCACATCTTGTGGGACAGCCCCGGAACACCTTGGGACAGTCTGGTCGGCCCAAAGATCGAGTCACATCTTGTGGGACAGCCCCGGAACACCTTGGGACAGCCTGGTCGGCCCAAAGATCGAGTCACATCTTGTGGGACAGCCCCGGAACACCTTGGGACAGTCCCTGGTTGTTTCCTAACAGAAGCTTTCGCGAACCATGAACAACCGCTGACAGCAGCTTCACGGCGCCGTCGGAGACTCCGGATGTGAGTGACGTCCCGAAAGGAGCACACCGCATGAGGCTCAAGCTCGTCCCGCTTGTCGTCGTCGGCGCTGCCGCGCTCGTGGTGGCCTCGCTGGCCATGGCTGCCCGCGTCCACGGCACCGACGGCAACGACACGCTGAACGGCACCAACCGTGCCGACGTCATCGCCGCGCTTGCCGGCGACGACACCGTGAATGCGCTCGGGGGGCGCGACCTGATCTACGGGGGACCCGGGAACGACACCATCGACGCCGGCAACGGTGTCGACGTCGCGCTCGGCGGGGAAGGCAACGACACGATTCTCGGTGGCAACGGCCCGGATCTCCTCCGCGGCCGGACCGGCGACGACACCGTGGACGGCGGCGACGGCCGCGACGTCCTCTTCGGCGGCTGGGGCGCCGACACGCTGCGCGGCGGGAACGGCAACGACCGCCTGCATGCCGTCGCGAAGGACGGCCAGCTCGACACGCTCGACTGCGGCCCGGGCAACCGCGACGTCGCGGTCGTCCGCGCAGGCGAGCCCGTCTCGCTGAGCGGCTGCGAGATCGTCCGGACCGTGCCTGCCGACTACCCCGGCAAGGGCGAGCCCGGCGAGCCGGCCAACGGCTCGTAGCCGGCTGCCTCAAAGTCCTTCTCCCCGGCCGGAAAGCCCGCCCCAACGGCGGGCTTTTCGGTCGTCCTCCGGGACCTCCGCGTAAAGCGCCAACTGACTGCTGCTGAGGCAAGCACCCAGCTCGCCGGCACCACCGCCGCGCCGAACGTCACGGTCGCGCGAGACCAGCGGACCGACCTGTGACAGCTGAGCGCGACCTCGGCGGCGCCGGTGAGCATGTCGTTCGCATTGGACCGGCGACCGGCGGCTGCACGGGTCGGAGTCGACGACTCGCCGCCCTATCGCGCCTTCTTCAACGGCTTCTCCTTCAAGCGGAAAGAAGGTCTACGTGGTCGCGATCGCTCGCGGGTTGGCCGGAGCGACGGCGGTCTCGCCGGTGGCCTCGTTCATGCTGCGTCCGAAGTAGGCGCTGACGTCTGAGCAACGACAATGCGTAGACAGGCCGCATGTTTGACGAACATTCCCTGAGCTAGCAAGACGCTGGCAGACCTAGGTCACATTTGACACCACTAAGGATAGTGGCTATGGTCGCGAGCCTTGGTTCCCTCACAGGTCGCCTGCGCGCGGCCAGCAAAGGAGGCGCCGGAGAACGGTGATTTCGGTTGTGCCACGCGTACACGTCAAATGCGCTTGTGGACGGCGCTTACGACCGGGCGTTGAGGCTCGCTCGGCCGGCCTTTCGGACAGAGAGGAGATGTCATGAAGCGAAACCCGTTCCTTGCCGTATCCCTAATCGGGGCCGTCGCCGCAGGCTTCGTCGGTGCATCGCATGCAACTGGGTCGGGAGGGCCCGCTGATTTGCCGTCGTCATTGGCGGCCTCGCGACTTCCTGCCGTTGCTATCCCCGTCGCTGCGCAAGTGGCGATCAACAATCTTGCCTCAACCGACGGTATCGAGCGCTACGGCCTGACACCAGCGTCTTACGACAATGTGCGTCTTCTTGCGACGACCGAACTCGGCCCCATGTACGTGATTCCAGGGTCGTCCGGTGTCTGCCTCGCGCTAGCCGGCTATCTCAGTTGTGCTGACTTGCCCTCAAAGACGCCACTGGTTGTCTCGCTGGCGGTGCCAAGTCGAACCGGTGCGTACCAGGTGGGGGGCGGCATCGTCGCTAGCACCGTCGATTCCGTTGCCCTTTCGACAGGAACTCGCCTGGCAATGACCGATGGCACATTCGTTCTCGGGGCCCGGAAGCGGCGCCTCTTAGGACGAAGGTGCTCACGTCAACGGACTGACCATGCATTCGAACAGAGAGGGCATCAACATGACCGGCGTTGAACTACCCCGAAATCGGAAGTCGCTCACGATCCTCGCGCTCCATGCAATGGCACTGGTGTTTGGCGTCTACTTGGCGAGCGCAAGCATTGCCGCCGGAACGCCTCTTGTGTCCGCGGTCTCCAATTGCACGCATTACACGAACCCGTACACGATCAACGACGGCTGCAACGCCAACAGCTCCATGGGTACTCAGGCGTACCAGACCAGAAGCACTGGGTTACGCGACAGCAATTTCATCTACACGGCGATCAATCAGTGGATCTCGATTACGTACAACGAAAACGCCCCGGCAGAGGCATACGGGACGCAGTTGTCCGACGGCTCGTCGTACGGCTACGCGATCGCACAATGTGACCGAGATGGAAGCGGAGGCGTCCTCGGCCGCTGCCGAACATGGTGGCACGAGTAGCGAACGGTAACAGGAATGCTTCACAGGGATACACGTATTCGTCGGCGGCCTAAGCACCTGAAGGTGCTGTGCGTCACGGTCATCGCGTGCGCGGGAGTGGCCATCGCCGCGGCGGTCATGACGACCCGCCTGTACATCGTGTCTTCAGCGTCGATGGAGCCGACGCTTCATTGCTCCGGTAACCAGGGATGTCGAAGTCTTACCCCGTCTCACGTCGTTGTCACGCGGCTGTCGTACCTATTCAGACAACCGAAGAGAGGCGACATTATCCTCGTGAAGGCCAACGATGGTCCATGTAGACACGCGGCGGTAGTGAAACGAATTGTCGGTCTGCCAGGAGAGACGATTCGCCAGCGGCGCGGAGATCTATACATCGACGGTCGCCGCCTGCTGGAGACGTACGTAGAGGCAGGGCGAACCGGACGCGATTTCACTGACGTGACTATCCCGCGAAAGTCCTACTTTGTTCTAGGAGACAACCGGAGCCGATCGTGCGACAGCCGCACATTCGGCGCCGTCAAGGCCAGTGACATCGTAGGAAGGGTTGTGCTGTCCTACTGACGCGAAGCTTGGAGGGGCGGCCAGCCGAGACTGGTCGCCCCTCCTGCGGTGGGTCGCGGACTGGGTTCTGAAAACAAGTGCCGTCGACATCCCGCGAGTGGTCGCGGCGGCCCGCTTAGAGCTTCTCCCAGACCGAGACGTGCTTCGCGCTCTCGGCCGTGAACGCCTCGCGCTTCCAGCCGCCCCAGCGCTCGCGCAGGCGCATACCGGCGATGCGGGCCATCAGGTCGTACTCGGCCGGCCAGCCGTAGCGGAACGGCATCGAGACGCGCTCCCACTCGCCGTCGACGAGCGTGAAGTGGTGCGAGACGAGGCCCTGGTTGACGATGTCGTACTCGTCGATGCCCACGTGGGTGTCGCTCACGTCGAACGGGCGGAAGCGGTCGCCCGGCCGCAGCCCGAAGACGCCGTAGACGCCCACCTCGACGACGAAGCAGCCGCCCGGACGCAGGTGCGCCGCCGCGTTCTCGAACGCGGCCACCTGCCACTCCTGCGTGGTCAGGTTGCCGATCGTGTTGAAGACGACGTAGACGAGCGAGAACTCGCCCTCGACGCGCGTGGTCGCGTAGTCGCCGATCGCCACGGGGATGTCGGCGCCGCCCGGCTTGGAGCGCAGCTCCGCCACCATCGCCTCGGACAGGTCGATGCCGCTCACCGGCACGCCGCGCGCGGCCAGCGGCAATCCGATCCGCCCCGTTCCGATCGCGAACTCGAGCGCCGCGCCGTCGCTCGCGAGCCCGGCCAGGAAGTCGACCGCCGGGTCGACGACCTCCGGCGCGAACATCTCCGCGTCGTCGTCGTAGCGCGCGGCGACGCGCGCGCCGAAGTGGTCAGTAGGCGAGGCGGGCGCGGCGCCGGTGCCGGTCGAGCGCGAGCTGGATGAGCCGGTCAAGCAGCTCAGGGTACGAGATCCCGCTCGCTTCGAAGAGCTTCGCGTAGACGCTCGTGGACGTGAAGCCGGGGATCGTGTTCAGCTCGTTGATCAGCACCTCGCCGTCGCCCGTGACGAAGCAGTCGACGCGCGCCATCCCCTCGCAGTCGGTCGCGACGAAGGCGCGGACGGAGAGCTCCTGGACGCGGTCGATCACGTCGTCGTCGAGCCGCGGCGGGATCACGAGCTCCATGCCGCCCTCGTCGTACTTCGCCGAGAAGTCGTACCAGTCGGCATGGGCGACGATCTCGCCCGGAGTCGAAGCGACCGGATGCTCGTTGCCGAGCACGCCGCACTCGACCTCGACGCCGTCCACGAACTCCTCGATCAGCACCTTCTCGTCGTGGCGGAACGCGAGCTCGACCGCCGCCGCGAGCTCCTCCTCGTTCGCCGCCTTGCTGATCCCCACCGAAGAGCCGAGCCGGGCCGGCTTGACGAACACCGGGAAGCGGTACGGATTCTCCGAGCGCTCGCCCGGGCGCAGCGTGACGTTGCGCGTCACCGGGATGCCGCGGTCGCGGAGCACCGCCTTCATCAGATCCTTGTCCATGCAGAGCGCCGAGGCCGTCACGCCCGCGCCGACGTAGGGGACGCCGGCCAGCTCGAGCAGCCCCTGCACTGTGCCGTCCTCGCCGAAGGGCCCGTGCAGCACTGGGAAGACGACGTCCACCGCGCCCAGCATCGCCGGCGTCGTCTCGCGCACGGGCACGGGCAGCGTCTCGGCGGGCTCGTCGGTGGTGGAGGGCTCCGAGCCCGGCGCGATCGCCTGCCGGCCGTTCGTCAGCTCGCCGCGCGAGCCGGGCTCGAGCGCCCAGCGGCCGTCGCGGCCGATCTCGATCGGCACCGCCTCGTAGCGGCCCGGGTCGAGCGACTCGATCACCGAGCGGGCCGAGGCGAGGGCGATGTCGTGCTCGCTCGAGCGGCCGCCCGTGAGGATTGCGACGCGGATGCGCCCGGTCACGGCGTCGGCGCCGGCACCGTCGTCGTGTCCGACGTCGTCGTGGTCGTGCTCGTCGTCTCCGCGAAGCGGCCGATGAAGATCGTCACCGTCGAGCCGGGCTTCACCTTCTGGAGGGCAGCCGGGCGCTGCTCGAGCACGTTGCCGTCCTCGGCGCTGTCGGTGGTCACACGATCGCGCGTCTGCACCGTGAACCCGTCGCCCTGCAGCTGGTCGATGGCGCTCTGCTCGTCGAGACCGGTGACGTCGGGCACCTCGACCGCGGTCGGCCCCTTCGAGACGTAGATCGTCACCTTCGCGCCCTTGGTCGTCACCGAATTCCCCTGCGGGTTTTGCTGCACGACGACGCCCTTCTGCTCGTTCGAGTCGATGGAGGAGACCGCGACGGCGAACCCGCTGCCCTGCAGCGTCTGTTGTGCGTCCGCGGCGGTCTGTCCGACCACGTTCGGCACGCCGACCTGCTCTGGCCCCTGGGACACGTTGATCCGCACACTTGTGCCCGCTGCCACGACCTTGCCCGGCGCCGGATCCTGCGCGACCACAGTGCCCTGCGGCTTCTGCGAGGGCACCTCGTGGCTATTCGATCGCAGGTTCTTGCTCGCGAGCTGCTCGACCGCGTCGATCTCGTCTTTCCCGCGCACATCGGGCACGCTCACGCTCGGCGCTCCGGTCGAGACTTGCAGCGCGACGAGCTTGCCCTTCGGCACCTTGTCGCCGGGCTGCGGGTCCTGGGAGATCACGATCCCCTCCGGCACGGTCGGGTGCGGGACGCGCTTGATCGAGCTCTCCCCGCCCGTGCCGGACGTCACGGTGAGCCCGGCCTCTCGCAGCTTGCGGACGGCGAGGATCTCCTTGATCCCGACGACGTTCGGAACCGCCACTGCCTTGTTCGAGTCGAGCTGGTCCTGGATCTTCCCCCACGCGAGCCAGACCGCTCCGCCGGCGGCGAGCACCAGCAGGCCGACGATGATCCACGGCCACCACGAGCGCCGCGGGGGCTCCTCGTAGTAGTAGCCGCGGGTCGGCGGCCGGTAGGCCGGGGGCGGCGGCGCGAGGGGAGGCCCCTTCGTGATCATCGTGGGTGCGCTCGACATCTCTGTCAGGCCGGCGCCCGCCAGCACCGCCGTCGCGGCCTCGACCGTCTCCTTGCTCACCGGGTAGCCCTCCGCGACCCGCGCCAGCTCGGCGTCCATCTCCTCGGCGCTCTGGAACCGCTCGCCCGGATCCTTCGCGAGCGCGCGCAGGACGATCTGGTCGAGCGGGGCGGGGATCTCCGCCCGGATCGTCGAGGGCGCCTTCGGCACGGTCGAGAGGTGCTTCATCGCGATCTCGACCGCCGTGTCGCCGGAGAACGGCACCTCGCCGGTCAAGAGCTCATACAGCACCACGCCGACCGAGTACAGGTCGGAGCGCCGGTCGACGGCGCCGCCGCGCGCCTGCTCGGGCGAGAGGTACTGCGCGGTGCCGATGATCGAGCCCGCCTCCGTCATCTGGCTCGCGCCCGCCCGCGCGATGCCGAAGTCCGTCACCTTGACGCGGCCCTCGGCGTCGCACATCACGTTGTGCGGCTTGATGTCGCGGTGCACCACGCCCTTGCGGTGCGCGAACTTCAACGCGTCGAGCAGGTCGCGCGTGAACCCGATCGCCTCGCCGATCGGCAGCGGGCCGCGCTCCGTGACGATCTCCTTGAGCGTCGAGCCCTCGAGGTACTCCATCGCGATGTAGTAGGTGCCCTCGGCCTCGCCGCGGTCGTAGATCGAGACGATGTTCGGATGCGACAGGCCCGCCGCGTTGGTGGCCTCGCGCCGGAAGCGCTCGACGAACTGCTCGTCGGCGGCGTGGCGCTCGTTGAGGATCTTGATCGCGACGCGGCGCCCGAGCTGCTCGTCCTCGGCCAGGTACACGTCGGCCATCCCGCCGCGGCCGAGCCGGCGCAGCACGCGATAGCGCCCGTCGAAGAGCGTGTTGATGATCGTGTCCGAGGTGGCCATGGACTAGGGAGTCGAGTTCGACGCCTTCGGCAAGAGTGCCTGCAAGACAGCCTTGGCGATCGGGGCCGCATAGGTGTTGCCGGCGCCGGGCTGGTTCTCGACGACGACTGCGACTGCGTACTTCGGGTCGTCGGCCGGCGCGAACGAGATGAACCAGGTCGTGTTGCGCCCGGCGGTGCCCGTCTCGGCCGTCCCCGTCTTGCCCGCGACCTTGACCCCCGGGATCTGCGCGTTCGTGCCCGTGCCACCCGACACGACCGCTTGCATCATCGCGTTGATCTGCTGGGCCGTCCGCTCGGACATGGCGCGGTTGAGCTCGTCGGGCTTCGGCCGGAACACCGTCTTGCCGCCCGGCGACACGACCCTGTCGATCAGCTGCGGCTTCATCACGACGCCGCCGTTGCCGACAGCGGCGGCCACCATCGCCATCTGCAGCGGCGTGACCTGCAGCCGCTCCTGGCCGAACGCGAGCCGGCCCGGGTCGGCCTGGAAGTCCGTCTTCGGGAAGAACAGCTTGCCGTTCTTATAGAGACCACTCGACCTCCGATCGCTGTCGGGCGTGTCGAGCGGCGGCTTCGAGTAGAAGCCGAACTCCTTGGCCTTGTCGAGGAGCTTCCGGGCGCCGAGCTCCTTGCCGACGTTGCAGAAGACCGAGTTGATCGAGTGCTGCAGGCCTTCGAAGAACGTCACACGGCCGAAGGGCACGCCCGTCTCGGCGTTGTTCACGTGCTTGCCGTACTCCTCGCAGTACCCCGGGTCGTCGAACGTCGTATCCGGCGTTACCTTGCCCGAGTCGAGGGCGGCCGCGGCAGTGACGATCTTGAAGGTCGAGCCCGGCGCGTAGAGCCCGGCCGTGGCGCGGTTCAGCAGCGGCCCGCCGCAGCCGCCATGGCGGTTGGCGATCCGGCTGTAGTCCCGCTCGATCAGGTTCGCGTCGTAGGTCGGAGTCGAGGCCATCGCGAGCACGCGGCCCGTCTTGACCTCGAGCACGACCACGGCGCCGCAGCGGCCGCCGAGCTGCTGGTAGGCGACGCGCTGCGCGCCCGGGCGCAGCGTCAGGTAGACGTCGTTGCCGGTGACCGTCTTGCCGCGGAGCTTGTCCAGGGTCTTGTCGACCACCGTCGAGAGGTTCGTGTTGCCGCTCGTGAGGTAGTCGTTCAGCGACTGCTCCAGGCCGGCGCGCGAGCGCACCTGCGTTGAGTAGCCCACCACCTGCGAGAAGAGCCCGTGCGTCGGGTACTTGCGGAAGTAGAAGGTCTGGCCCTTCACGCGCTTCTTGACGTTGGTCGCGACGAGCGTGTGGCCCGCGTAGATCTTCCCGCGCTTCACCGAGAGCTCGGCCACGCGCTGGATCGCGTTGTCCTGGCGGTCGGCCAGGCCCGTCGCGGCCCACGCCTGCCAGTACGTCGTCGCGACGATGAGCGACGCGAGCAGGCCCACCGCGACCACGGCCAGAACGCGGATCTGGTGGTTCATGCGTAGCCCTTCGCGTTCGCGCGGTTCGAGACGAGCAGCAGCCCCGCCAGCATCAGGAAGTTCGCCAGCAGGCTCGAGCCGCCGTACGAGACGAACGGGAACGTGATCCCCGTCAGCGGCAGGATCCGCAGGACGCCGCCGACGATGATGAACGTCTGGAGTGCGAAGCCGAAGGTGAGCCCTGCGGCGAGCAGCTTCGAGAAGCCGTCATCTGCGAGCAGCGCCACTCGCATCCCGCGCAGCACGAACAGCATGTAGAGCAGGATCAGAGCCGACGCGCCGATCAGCCCGAGCTCCTGCGCCAGCGCCGAGTAGATGAAGTCGGTCTTCACCTCGGGGATCAGCTGGCCGCCGCCCGAGTTCGAGAACGTCCCCTTGCCGAAGCCGGTGCCGCCGAAGCCGCCGTTGCCGATCGAGTAGAGCGCCTGGGCGCTCTGGTAGCCCGTGTCCTGCACGTCCTTCCACGGGTTGCGCCAGACGGAGACGCGCTCCTGCACGCGCGGCACGTAGTGGTAGACGAACGCCGCGCCGCCGACGAACATGACGAGCCCGATGGCCACGACGAGCGCGCGGCCGGTCGCCATGTAGACCATCGCCAGGAAGATCCCGAAGAAGAGGAGCGCGCTGCCGAGGTCCTTCGTCTCGACGAGCACGAGCATCGCCGCGCCCCAGATCGCCAGCAGCGGGCCGTAGTCCTTGATCCGCCCCTGTGCGAGCACCTCGCGCTTCTCGCGCAGGTAGCCGGCCAGGAAGACGATCAGGAAGATCTTCGCGAGCTCGCCCGGCTGGAACTGGAACGAGCCGACGCGCACCCACAGGCGGGCGCCGTTCACCGTCGCGCCGATGCCCGGTAGCGCGGGGAGGATCAGCAGGAAGATCGACGCGAGCCCGAAGAGGTACTTGTAGGACTCGAGCCGCCGGTAGTCGCGGCGCAGCGCGATCAGCACGAACGCGAAGAGCCCGACGCCGACGACGACCCAGAGGCCCTGGCGGAACGCGTCGTTCGTGTTCAGGCGGTAGATCTCGGTGAGGCTGATCGCGCTCAGCAGGCCGGCCAGCGGCAGCAGGTACGGGTCGGCGTACGGCACGGTGTAGCGCGCGACCATGTGGGCGATCAGGTAGAGCGCGAAGAAGAACGCGGCGTAGGTCAGAGACGCAGAGGAGACCTGCTCTTGGCGCGCGATGTAGACGCTCGCGAAGGCGGCGCTCATCAGCAGGCCGACGACGATCAGGTTCACGAGCTCGCGGTTGCGTGCGCTCACCGCAGCACCAGCCAGACGAGCAGAGCGATCGCGGCGATCGCGAGGATCAGGACGGCCGGCGCGAAGAAGCCGCGCGACGGCGAAGCGGCTGCAGGCGCCGGCTCGGGCTCGGGCGGGACGACCACGGTCGTCCCCTCGAGGCCGGAGAGCGTGTCCTCGTCGGGCAGCGCGTTCTCCTGCGTCGGCAGGTCCATCGCCTGCGTGACGCCCGTGTCGTCGCCGCCGAGCGAGAAGCAGACGACCGTGATGTTGTCGTCGCCCCCGACGCGGTTCGCGGCGCCCACCAGCGCTTTCGCCGCCGCCCGCAGGTCGCCGGGATGCTCCTCGAAGACGCCGCGGATGATGCCGTCGTCGACCATGTCCGTCAGGCCGTCGGAGCAGAGCAGGTAGACGTCGCCCGGCTCGCCCGGGACGGTGAACGCGTCGACGTCGACGTCCGGGTCGGTGCCGACGGCGCGCGTGATCACCGACCGCTGCGGGTGCGTGTCGGCCTCCTCGGGCGTGAGCCGGCCGCTACGCACCAGCTCCGCGACCAGCGAGTGGTCGTCGGTCAGCTGCTCGAGCTCGCCGCCGCGCAGCCGGTAGGCGCGCGAGTCGCCGACGTGGCCGATCGTCACGCCGCCGTCGTCGACGATCGCAACCGTCATCGTCGTCCCCATCCCGGAGGCCGACTCGTCCTCGTTCGACCGCTGGAACACGCGCCGGTTCGCCTCCTGGATCAGCTTGACGACGCGCTCCTCGGCCGCGGCCGCGTCGCCGCCCTCCTCCTCGAGCGCGGCGGCCGCGAGCCGGGACGCGATCTCGCCCGCGTTGGCGCCGCCCATGCCGTCCGCGATGGCGAAGAGCGGCGGCCGCTCGACGTAGGCGTCCTCGTTGTGGCGCCGCTTGCGGCCCGCATGCGTCGCCGATGCGTGCTCCGCGATCCTCACAGCTCGAACCTCAGCTCGGTCTCGCCGACGCGGACGATGTCGCTGGGGACGAGCCGGCGCGGCTCGATTACCTGCTCGCCGTTCACGAACGTGCCGTTGGTCGAGCCGACGTCCTCGACCCAGACGCCGTCCCGCTGCGGCGTGAGGCGCGCGTGCGCCGCCGACGCGAACTCGTCGCGCTCGATGGCGACGTCGTTCTGGCCGCCGCGGCCGATCGAGATCGGCGCCGAGTCGATGCCGATCTGGTGGCCGGTGGTGAGGGCGGGGCTCTTCAGCACCGTGAGCCGGCCGGAGGCGCGCCGCTCCTTGCGGTCACGTGCGCCCTCGGGCGTCAGCACGAAGCTCTCCTGAGGCAGGCGCAGGTCCTTGCTCGCGGTGCGGACGATCCGCCAGATGAACAGGTACAGGACGACGAGGAACGCGATCTTGAGGCCCAGCAGGGCCTCATCGACGTTGACGGTGGAAGTCGCGCCTAGCACCGGTATTCGGAAGTGTCGCGGGAGCACATGCTGCTCCCCCTTTCCCCCCTCGCGAACTTCGAAGTCACCCGCCGGGGCCGAACACGAGGTCCGTCGAGCCGATCGTGATCGTGTCGCCCTCGTTCAGCCGCGCGCGCTTGGTGCGGCGGCCGTTGACCGCGACGCCGTTCGTCGAGTCGAGGTCGACGAGCCAGTAGGCGCCGTCCTCGTGCCGCACCTCCGCGTGGCGCCGCGAAGCGTTGGGGTCCTCCAGGCGGACGTCCGAGTCCTTCGAGCGCCCGATCACGACCCGCTCCTTGTCGACCGGGTGCGGCGAGCCGTTCATGGTCAGGATCGGCGGCGCGTCGGGCGGCGCGTCGGGGGCCGGCGCCGCTGCCGGCTCAGGCTCGGGCGCCGGCTCCGGGCGGTAGATCATCGTGGCGCCGGGCTCCGGCGCGGGCTCGGGCGCGCCGTTGTCGGACGGCTCGATCATTCGCGTCGCGATCCCGAAGACGCCGTCGCCGAGGTCGGAGTCGGTTTCGAAGCGGACGCGCGGCCGGGTCGTCAGCGCGTAGTTCTCGCGGCGCGCGTGCTCGGCGATGTACTCCTGCAGCTCGCTCTTGAGCGAGTCCTCGTACGAGGAGAACTGCTCGCGGTCGGCGGGCGAGAGGTAGATCGCGTACTCGTTCGGCACGTACACGCGTGAGACGGAGACGACGCGGTGGTCGTCCATCTCCTTGGCGAGCTTGCGGGCCAGCTCGACGGGCTGGACGTGCGTCCGGAACGCGCGGCCGAAGACGCCTTCGAACAGCGCCTCGATCTTGCCCTCGATGCTGCGGAGAACGCTCATCGCGCGGAATAGTGCCCGCTACGCGGGACTGACGGCCCAGGAGCGATTGGCGAAACAGACCTGAGCCGCCGCGCCGCGTTGGACGCCCCGAGGCGTTGTCCTCGGTCGCACCCGTATAGCAAGCATACGAGCGCTCCCTGCGTCCTAGCCTCGGAACGTCCAGCGCACCGCTGCGACGAGGCCTGTTCCGCCAAGCCCTCCTACTCGATCGGGGCGCGGCTCGGGGCGGGAACGAGCCCGTCGGCCAGCCCGTCTCCCGTGAAGCGCTCGCGCAGCAGCGCCAGCGCCTGGCCCGGCGGGATCTGCGCCTCGCGCAGGTAGACGGCGCCGGCGAGGACGGCGGTGCCGAGGGAGGCGGCGAGCACGGCGGGAACCGGTGCGAGGCCGGCGGCCGGGAGGAGCGAGAGGGCGATCAGCCCGGCGCCGTAGCCGGCGAGCGCCCAGTAGCCGCGCCGCAGGGCGTAGGGGAGCGCGACGGCGGCCGCCGCGAGGATGCTCGCCTCGGCGAGGATCGCGGGCCGGGCAGTGAGCGCGTGCGCGACGACGGTCGCCGCCTGGCGGGGGCTCTCGGTCTCGTCGAGCCGCAGCGTCGTGGGCGCGCCGGCCGGCGCGAACGGCAGGTCGCCGTCGCCGAGGCCCGCGACCGCGACGACGGTGAGGACGCCGACGGCGGCCGCGGCGGCGCGGCGCACCGGGTTGCGGACCCTCAGGAGCGCGATCGGCAGCAGGGCGACGGCAGCCAGGGGCGAGAGCAGCGGCGCGACCGCGATGAGCAGCCCGCCCCGCGGCTCGCCCCACATGAGCACGAGCACGGCGAGCGCGAGCGCCGAGTACGCGAGCGCGAGCCCCATCGACACGTTGCCGAGCGGGAGCACCGGCACGGCGAGCACGAACGCGAGCCCCGCCCGTTCACGCAGCAGGGTCAGCCCGGCGGCGACCGCGGCGACGATCCACGCGGAGCCCGCGGGGAAGAACGGCAGCGTTGCGGCTGTCCAGCCGGCGGCGAGGGCCGCGAGCGAGACGGCGGCGACGCGGCCCGCCGGGAGCTGCGGCGTGGGGCGGCGGGTGCGCTTCGGTGGGCGGCGACGGCGCTCGCGGCTCCGCCAGGCGCTGCGGAGCGCCGCTGCCATCCGGGTTGCACTCGGCCGCTTGCGCGAATCGCGGCACATCGCACGGTCGACGAGCTCGATCAGCGGGGCCGGCAGGTCGGGCCGGGCCGTCCCGAGCGACGGCGGCGTCTCCTGGATCCGCTTCGCCGTCTCGAGCATCGACGACGTCCAGTAGGGGTGGAAGCCGGCGAGCGCCTCCCAGAGCAGGACGCCGACGGCCCAGACGTCCGCCTCCGGGCCCGCCTGCTGCCCCTTGAGCCGCTCGGGCGAGATGTACGCGAGCGTGCCTGGCACGTCGCCGGCGGCCGTGAGCGTGTCGGCCTCGTCGAAGAGCGCCAGGCCGAAGTCGAGGAGGCGCACGGAGACGGCGTCCTCGTCGTCGGCCAGCAGCACGTTCGACGGCTTGATGTCGCGGTGGACGATCCCGAGCTCGTGCGCATGCGCGAGCCCTTCGAGAATCTGCGCACCGGCCTCCACCGTTCGACCGTCGTTCAACCGGCCGGCACGCAGGGCGTGGCGGAACGTCTCGCCGGGGACGTACTCGTACGCGATGTACGAGTGCTCGGCGTCCGTTCCGAAATCTCTCGCTTTCAGGCAGCGCTCGTGGTCGAGGCGCGATGCGGCCTCGTGCTCGCGCTCGGCGCGCGCGGCCGCCTTTCCTTCACGCGCGACGATCTTGAGCGTGACCTCGTCGCCCTCGAGCTCGTCCCGGGCGAGCCAGACGGAGCCCGAGCCGCCGCTGCCGAGCGGCTGGACGGGGCGGTAGCGGCCGAGGACCAATGCATCTTGCGGGATAGCGGCGGCGGCGGACGGCACAGGACGGTTCCTTGGCTGCAGGCCCGCAAAGTCCTTTCCAATCCGCGCCGGTCGTTACAGTCATGCCCGCGAGACGCATGAGCGAGCGCGACAACGAGATCGACTTCGACTTCTTCGAGGAGCCGGAGCCCGAGCCGGAAGAGCAGCGGCCGCGTTCTCCGCTGCGGCGGGCGCCGCGTGGTCCGAGCGACGAGCCGCCGCAGAACTACACGCCGCTGCTCCGCCTCGTCGGCGCGGTCGTCGGCGCGATCGTGGTCGTCGTCCTGCTCGTGTTCGTCGTCGACAGCTGCCGCGGCGACAACAAGGAGAGCGTCTACGGCGACTACATGAGCCAGGTGAAGGCGGTCGGCGACGACTCGCAGGCGGTCGGCAAGCAGTTCACCGACCTGCTCAACACGCAGGGCATCAAGCTCCCGGAGATCGAGGCGCAGCTGGCAGGCCTCGCCACGCGCCAGGGTCAGGCGGTGTCGAAGGCCCAGGACATCAACCCGCCGGGGGCGCTGCGCACCGAGCACCAGGAGATGATCACCGCGCTCCAGCTCCGCAAGAGCGGGCTCAACGGCATGGCGGAGGCGTTCCGGCAGACGGCGAAGTACGACAACGCGCGCGAGGCGGCGACGCTGCTCGCCGACCAGGCGAACCGGTTCGTCGCCAGCGACGTGGTCTGGGACGACCTCTTCAAGGATCCGTCGAAGCGCGAGCTCGCGTCCCGCGGCGTGACCGGCGTGGCCGTGCCGGACTCGAACTTCCTCGAGGATCACAACCTCGCGTCGATCGCGCAGCTGCGACCGGTGTGGAAGCGGATCAGCGGCGCGACGAAGGGCATCCCGTCGAGCGCGCGACGCGGGAACGGCATCGAGTCGGTGACCGCGTTGGCGCAGGACAACGGCCCGGTGCAGCTCTCGACGGACAAGCTGACGGTCGTGAAGGCCTCGACGCGGCTGGCGTTCAAGGTTGCCGTGAAGAACTCCGGTGACGTGCAGGAGGTTCAGGTCGAGGTGACGCTGACGATCAAGAAGACCGGCGAGCCGATCGTGAAGAAGCAGACGATCACGGCGATCGACTCCGGCCATACGGTCAACGTCACGTTCCCGGTGCCGGACAGCAACCTGCCGATCGGCCCTCAGACGACCATCACGGTCGCGGTGAAGCCGGTTCAGAACGAGGCGATCACTACCAACAACTCGTACGACTACCCGGTCGCGTTCTCGTTCTAGGCTGCCGCCGTGGACACCGCGACTGTGGCCCTGGTGGTGGCCGGCGTGGCGGCGGGCGTCGCCGTGGCGGCGCTGGTCGTCGTCGTGCTGCAGGCGGTGCGCCTGCGGCGGCTGAAGGCGGGCCAGCAGGTGCTGCTCGGCGGCGAGACCGGCGACCTCGTCGACTTCGCCGTGTCGCTGCAGGGGCGCATCGACGACCTGCACCGCGCCGTCGACGAGGTGGCGGCCGGTCTCGGGCGCGTCGACCGGCGCGTGGACGGCGCCGTCGCGAAGACGTCGATCGTCCGCTACGACGCCTTCGAGGGCCTCGGCGGCCAGCAGTCGGCGTCGATCGCGCTGCTCGACTCGGGTCGCACCGGGGTGGTGGTCACCGCCATCCAGGGCCGCGACCACGCCCGCATCTACGTGAAGGAGCTGGACCGTGGCCGCGCCCCGATCGCCCTGTCGCCCGAGGAGACGGAGGCGGTCGAGCGCGCGATGTCGCAGTAGGCCTGCGACCTACCGCGCGGTTAACGTTGCGCCGATGCCGTCCCCCCGCGTGATCGCCGACGAAGTTGAGCTGCGCGAGATCATCGGCGCGCCCACCGCCGTCGTCGCGTCGAAGATCGCCGGCCGGCTGAACGACCTCACGCGCCAGTTCGTCGAGCGCTCGCCGTTCGTCTGCGTGGCGACCAAGTTGCCCGGCGGCGGCATCGACGTCTCGCCGCGCGGCGATCCCGCCGGCTTCGTGCGCATCCTCGACGAGCGCACGCTGCTGCTCCCCGACCGCCCTGGCAACCGGCTTGCGGACACCCTGACGAATCTGCTCGCCGACCCGTCGATCGGGCTGCTCTTCCTCATCCCCGGCGTCGGCGACTCGTTTCGCGTCAACGGCCGCGGCTTCATCACCGACGACGCCGAGCTGCTCTCCGACAGCGCGGTCGAGGGCTCGGTGCCGAAGCTCGGGATCGTGGTCTCGGTCGAGGAGGCGTACACGCAGTGCTCGAAGGCGCTGATCCGCTCCGACCTCTGGAACCCCGAGCAGCACATCGACCGCTCCGAGCTGCCGAGCTCCGGCGAGATCCTGCGCTCGCTCAGCGACCCCTCGTTCGACGCGGAGCAGTACGACCGCGAGCGCGCCGAGCGGTACGCCCGCCGCGAAGGCCTCTACTAGCCAGTCTGGCGCGCCGGCGGACGAGGCCTTTCCCCTCCTCGGGGCGTGGTTCAGCAGGGAGGGCCGGTGGTACTTTTCAAAGGGTGCAGCAGGTTCTCGTCCTGAACGCGAGTTACGAGCCGCTGAACGTGACATCCGTTCGGCGTGCCCACGTGCTCGTCTTCAAGGGCAAGGCCGAGGTGATCGAGGAGCTCGACGAGCCGCTCAGATCGGCCACGGACACGTACGCCTGGCCGCACGTGATCCGTCTCCTCACCTACGTTCGGGTCCCGCGCATCATCCAGCGCAAGATCTCGCGCCGCGCGCTCTTCGCGCGCGACAACTGGCGCTGCGTCTACTGCGGCGAGGCCAGCGGCCGGCTCACGCTCGACCACGTCGTGCCGCGCTCGAAGGGCGGTGGCTCGGAGTGGGAGAACGTCGTCACGTCGTGCGCGCCGTGCAACCTGCGCAAGGGCGACCGGCTGCTCGAGGAGGTGTCGATGACGCTCCACGCGAAGCCGCGCCCGCCCGCGCCGGTGTTGTTCATCCGCCTCGCCGCGCACACGATCCCGACGCGCTGGCAGCCCTACCTCGACAGCTTCGGGACGAACACCGGCGGCTCGGCCGTCGCCGCGTAAGCGGGCCGTCGCCCGACCTGTCGTATCGCTGCGCCGGCTGCGGCGAGTGGCACGACCTCCCGCTCGCGTTCCACGCCGACGCGCCTGTGTACTGGAGGGCGGAGTTCGAGCGCAACGGCCGCGGCAGCCTGGGCAGCGACGACTGCCAGATCGACGACAACTATTTCTTTCGCGGCCTCATTCAGGTTCCGGTGCTCGGCGTCGAGCAGCCGTTCGAGTGGGGTGTCTGGGTGTCGCAAAGCGAGGAGAGTTTCACGCGCGCAATCCTGAGCTGGGAGACGCCCGGGCGGGAGCATGATCCGCCGACCTTCGGCTGGCTCTCCACCGAGTTGACGCTGTACGAGCCGTCGACGCTCAACCTCGCGACGATGCTGCACCGGCGGCCGGTCGGGCTAAGGCCCTTGGTCGTCCTCGAGCCCACTGATCACCCGCTCGCAGTCGACCAGCGTGACGGCATCACGCTCGAGCGAGTCCGCGAGATAGCAACGGCGCTACTGCACCCGGAGCGCTGACAGCGCGGCGAGCGCCGCGTCCACGTCCGCCTCGGTGTTGTAGAGGTGGAACGACGCGCGCAGCGACCCGGCTCGCACGGCGGCCCGGACGCCGGCCGCCTCGAGCCGCTCGGCGGCGCCCTCGGATTCGACGCGCACGATCGCCGAGTTGGAGGGCTCGAGACCGAGCCCGGCGCGAAAGCGGTTCGCCAGCGTCACGTTGTGCTCGTGGATCGCGTCCACGCCGAGCTCGAGCAGCAGCTCCAGCGCCGGTGCGGCGCCGACCCACGAGAACCACGCCGGCGACGTGTCGAACCGCCGGGCCGTGGACGCGACGCGCAGCGGCAGCCCGTACGCGCTCCCGTAGAGATCCTCGCCCGCCCACCAGCCGGCGTGCAGCGGCCGCATCGTCTCGCGAAGCCGCTCGCCGACCGCCAGGTACGCGGTCCCTCGCGGCGCCAGCAGCCACTTGTAGCCGGCGCACGCGACCGCGTCGGCGATGCCCGCTTCGAGCGGGAGCCACCCGCACGCCTGGGTCGCGTCCAGCACGACCAGCGCCTCCACTGCCCGGGCCGCCGCCACGACCGCGTCGAGGTCGACCACCTCGCCCGTCGCCGACTGCGCCACGCTCACGGCCACCACGTCGGTCGACGGTTCGACCGCGTCCGCCAGCCGCGCGAGCGGCACCGCTCGCAGCTCGTGCCCGCGCGCAGCCCAGGGGAAGAGCACCGACGTGAAGTCGCCCTCGACCGTCAGCACGCGTGAGCCCGGCGCGACCGCGGCCGCGACGAGCGACACGAGCTCCGAGACAGTCGCGCCGCAGGCGACCGTCGCCGCCGGCACGCCGACGAGCGTCGCGAACGCCTCGCGCGCCCGCTCCGTCCACGGCGCCCAGACCTCCCAGCTCGTCCGGCCGCACCGCCACTCCTCGAGCGCCGCCTGCAGCGCGTCCCACGCGCGCCGCGGCGGGAGCCCGTAGCTCGCCGTGTCGAGAAACGGCCCGGCCGGCTGCCACTCGCCTTCGAGGGGGATCATCCGCTCTCGCGGGGCAGGTCGCGCAGCTCCCAGTCGCTCCACGAGCCGGGGTAGAGCCGCCCGTCGCGCCCCGCCAGCGCGAGCCGGTGCAGCGTCACGCACGCCGTCACGCCCGAGCCGCAGTAGGCGACCACGTCGCCCTCGGGCACCTCGGGCAGCGGGCTCGCCCACGGGGTGCTCAGCGCCCCGGGGATCCGGCCGGGGATCTTGTCGATCGGGTTCGGCTCGGCGCGATAGCGGTGGTGCGGGCGCGCGTCCAGCACGACGAGCTCGTCCAGCCGGGCTGCGAGCTCGTCGGCGCCGATCGTGTCGTCCGTCCGCTCGCGCGGCGCGAAGACGGCCCGCTCGACCTCCTCGTCGCCCGCGACGAGCGGCCCGCGCCACGCGTCGATTCCGCCGTCGAGCACCGCGCAGGCGTCGTGGCCGAAGTGGCGGAGCAGCCACCAGAGCCGCTCGGCACCGCCGAGCGTGCCGTACGTGACGACGAACACGCCCGGGCCGATCCCCGCCCGTCCGGCCGCGCCGGCGAACCGTTCCGCGCCGGGCAGCGGGTGCCGCCCCGCGTTCGGCACCGACCGGTCGGAGAGGTCGTCGTCGACGTCGAGGAACGCCGCGCCGGGGATGTGGCCCTCCGCGTAGAGAGCCCGGCCCCGCGCGGGATCGGCCAAGTCCCAGCGGCAGTCGACGAATTGGTACGTGAGCCGCCTGATCCGCATGCGGCGCCCAGTCTGCACGACCGTGAGTGATGTGCCGCGTCGCTAACCGGCGGCGAAAGCTGGTGCCGCCTGGGCGGCGCCAGCGGGAGGACCGACCTCGTGCCACACTGGCCTCGTGATGAACCAGAGTTCGTCACGCGGCGACGCGCGGTATGACGACATTGCCGCCTTCTACGACGAAAGCGTCGGCGAAGGTCTCGATGGCGACCTGGTCGCCGGGGTGCTGTTCGAACTCATGCCCGACCTGGTGGGTTTACGTGTGCTCGATCTCGCGTGCGGGCAGGGCCGCGTAAGTCGCGAACTCGCCAGACATGGCGCGAGCGTTGTCGGTCTGGACGTTTCGGCTGGTCTCCTTGGGCTCGCCCGCAAGTCTGAGAGCGACAGCCCGCTGGGGATCGCGTATGTCGAAGCGGACGCGGCGTCACCCGACGCCCTTGCCGGAGAGAGGTTCGAGCTCGTCACCTGCCACTTCGGGCTTTCCGACATTGACGACCTCGCTGGGGTTTCAGCGAACGTCGTGCGATGGCTGGAGCCGGACACATCGTTTGTCTTCTCGATCCTCCATCCGTGCTTCCCCGGCTGGGGCGATGACGCTCCGAGTAGCTGGCCGCCTGGAGAGAGTTACTTCAGCGAGCGCTGGTGGCGCGCGGAGAACACCGGTTTTCGCGGCAGGGTCGGAGCGAACCATCGCATGTTGTCCACGTACTTCAACGGTCTCATCGAACACGGCCTCGTGGTGGAGCAGACAGCCGAGCCACGACCGACTGGTCAATGGGTCCGCAAGAACGACAGCGACGACCTCGTTCCCGTCTACCTCGTCGTACGCTGCCGCAGGCTCGAGACACCGGAAGGCTGACGACCTCTCAGCGGCGCGCGCGATCTGGCTCTGTGGGGCACGGCAAGGAAGTGCGGCTTGCAGGTCGACGAACTGATAACGGACGGGAGACACTGGCGTGGTTGGCAGAGCGGTGAGTGCGATCCGCTAGGACGAGGGCGAATCGCGCCGGCCCCGAAGGAAATAGACGATTGGGAGTACGCCGAGGGAATTGAGCAGCGAGATCGAGACCGCCCATGCCAGCTTCGAGCCACGAACCCTGGCGGCCGGTCGCCGTGCGAGGTCGACGAGCGCAGCGACCTTGAGCGCACCGTCGACGGCGCCCGCGGCGACGATGAAGCGACGAGTGCGGGGTGACAGCTCGCTCCATTTCTTCCTCGCTGACACGACTCTCGATTCTAGGCGGCTGTAGCTACAACGACCTTGGCGCCCGCGCGGGCATGTGCGTGCTGCAACCCGACTGATCGTGCGGTGAGCACCAAGTGCGGATCGCAGTCGACGAACTGGTAGCGCACGCCCAGAACCTACTTCCGGTGACGGATCCGGCGGGCGGCGGCGTATCTGCCACGCCATCGAGAGTCGGAGGAACCAATGAAGAAGATCGCCGCCATCGCAGGTCTCGCCGCCGGCGCGCTCGTGCTTGCCGCGCTGGCCGGTGTCGGGTTACCCGAGAAGGCCCATGGCGACGCGGGCATCACGCGCACGATCACCGTCACCGGCGAGGGCACCGTCAAGGCGAAGCCAGACCGCGCCGGCTTCTCCTTCGGCGTCGACAGCCGCGCCGCCACCGCAAGCGAGGCGAGCGCAGAGAACGCCCGCGCCATGCGCCGCCTGATCGCCGCCCTCAAGGCCGCCGGGATCGACGACGAGCACATCCAGACGCAGCAGGTCAGCGTCTGGCCGCAGACCGACGGCGACGGGAAGGTCACGGGCTACACGGCGAACGGCAGCGTCTCCGCCGAGACGACCATCGCCGACGCAGGCGCCGTGGTCGACGCGGCCACGGGCGCAGGCGCCAACACCGTCTCGGGCCCGAGCCTGACGCTCAGCGACTCCAACGCGCAGGAGGCACAGGCGCTGAAGAACGCGGTCGCCGACGCGCGGCGCAAGGCCGTCGCGCTGGCTGACGCGTCGAACGCGAATCTCGGCGAGGTCGTGAAGATCGTCGAGGGCGCCGCCGTCCAGCCGATCCCGATGTTCGAGCGCGCCGCGGCCGCCAAGGACGCCGGCACGCCGATCGAGCCCGGCACGGTCGACACGACCGCCTCGGTCACCGTCACCTTCTCGATGGCGTGACCCGAGAGGCGATCGGTGGGGCGGCCCGGACGCCGCCCCACCGATCCACACGGCCCTTACAGCGGCTCGAGTGCGGGAGACTCGAGGGCCGTGGCCGCCACGACCGTCGCCGGGGCGCGGGTGTGCATGCGGCGCGGCCCGAGATGGCCGTGCGACTCCGTCCCGTAGCCGCCCGGGACCGGGATGTAGAACTCGGGGTAGCCCCACATGCCGTGCTCGGACACGTCCAGGCCGGCCGTCTCGTGCTCGGGCTCCGTCCGGATCCCGAACGTCACCTTCATCAGCCACAGGACGCCGAACGAGGCGGTGAACGTGAACGCGCCGACCGCGGCGAGGCCGAGGAACTGCACGCCGAGCTGGTGGAAGCCGCCGCCGTAGAAGAGGCCGCCCTGTCCCGTGGCGAGGCTCTTCGCCTGCCCCGGCAGCGCGAGGAAGCCGAGCGACAGCGTCCCCCAGACGCCCGCCATGCCGTGCGCCGAGATCGCGCCGATCGGGTCGTCGATGCGCACGCGCTCGACGAGCAGCACGCCGAGCACGACGATCACGCCTGCGACGAGGCCGATCACCATCGCGGCCCACGGCGCCACGAACGCGCACGCGGCCGTGATCGCAACGAGCGCAGCGACCGCGCCGTTCAGCATCATCGAGAGGTCGGGCTTCTTGATCACGATCCACGAGCGTGATCACCGCACCGAGCACGCCTGCGGCCGCCGCGATGTTCGTGTTCAGCGCGACGTAGGCGAAGAAGCCGATGCCGCCGAAGTCGACGCCGAGCGTCGAGCCCGGGTTGAAGCCGAACCAGCCGAACCACAGGATGATGACGCCGAGCGTCGTGAAGGCCATGTTGTGGCCCGGGATCGCGTTCGGCTTCCCGTCTGCGCCGAACTTCCCGATGCGCGGCCCGAGCAGCAGCGCACCGGCGAGCGCGGCGAGCGCGCCCTGGTAGTGGACGACGGTCGAGCCGGCGAAGTCCTGCATGCCCTTCGAGAAGAGCCAGCCGTCCGGGCTCCAGATCCAGTGGGAGACCAGCGAGTAGATGAGCGTGAAGACGACGCCGAAGGCGAAGTAGACCCACAGCTTCGTCCGCTCGGCCATCGCGCCCCAGACGATCGCCAGCGACACGGCGCAGAAGACGACCTCGAACATGTAGCCGGCCGCGCCCGGGATCTCGCTGAACCACGAGAACGGCGACTGGCCCACCGCGAGCAGCTCGCCGATCGACGGGATGAAGCCGGAGCCGCCGACGAGGCCGTTGCCGCCGTCGCCGAAGGCCATGCCGAACCCGACGAAGTAGTAGACGATCGAGGCGAGCGCGAGGATCAGGACGTTCTTCGCGGCGATGTGGCCGACGTTCTTCATCCGCGTCAGGCCCGCCTCGAGGAACGCGAAGCCGGCCTGCATGAACATGACCAGCACGGCGGCGATGACGACCCAGATCGTGCTGGCAGCGATGGTCAGGTCCGTGTTCGACACGCTGCTGCGAGCAGCGTGCTCATCCGACTTCCACCTCCTTCAGGCTGCGCCCGGTCCGGTTGTGCGTGACGTTCTCGACGGCGGTCGTCCAGACCAGGCCGTCGCCCGACTCGTTGCCGCTGCGCGCGGCGTCTGCGATCGCCGCGACCACGGCCTCGGCGATCGCGTCGTCGACGATGAACGTGAGGACGGCCTTCGGCAGGAAGCGCGACTCGAAGATCCGCCCGCGGTACTCGTGCGTGATGCCGCGCTCGCGCCCGTGGCCGATCGCCTCGACCACCGTGACGCCCACGTGGCCGGTCGCGTCCTCGACCGCGTCGATCACCGTCTCGACGCGCTCGCGGATGACGACTGTCTCGACCTTGATCACAGGATCACCTCCGACCGGCGCTCGAGCAGGACGACGTCGCGCCAGCGGCCGTTCAGGCGGCCGATCGAAGCGCGGACGCCGACGACGCGGAAGCCGCAGCGGCGGTGGAGCGCGAGGCTCGCCTCGTTCTCCGGGAAGATCCCCGCCTGGAGCGTCCAGATCCCGGCCAGCTCGGCGTCCGTCACGCAGCCGCTCGAGCAGCGTCGTGCCGACGCCCATGCCCTGCGCGCCGGGCGCCACGTACACGCTGACCTCGGCCACGCCCGCGTAGCACTCGCGGCTCGACACCCGCGACAGCGCCGCCCAGCCGACCACCTCGCCGCGCCGCAGCGCGACCAGGCGGTGGCCGCCCATGTGTGCCGCGTCCCAGTCCTCCCAGAAGGGCGTCTCCGTCTCGAACGTGGCGTCGCCACCCGCGATCCCGGCGGCGTAGATCCGCTTGACCGCCGGCCAGTCGTCGTGCCGCAGTGCCCGCACCGCCGTGGCGGCCGTCGGCCCCGCTCCGAACTCCGTCACCGTCCCACTCACCGTCTTCTCCTCTCTCTCGGACCACAAAAAAAGCCCCAGGACTCGCATGAGTCCTGAGGCGCCATTGCCTCTGCCACGGGCCATCTTCGGCCCGCACCCACCGTAGCGTACGACCCGGGGAGGCTGTCAAGGGGTGGACACGTGCCGTCGCCGTGGTTCGGGCGGAGCCCAGCTTGCCTGGGCGGGAGCCACGTCGCGCGAAGTCGCGTGTGACGTCCAGCCGGGAGGGGGAGCTCGGGGGGAACCCGCGTCAGCGGGGGTTCCCATTCGAGTGGAGCGAAGCGGTCTCCGCTTGCGCGGCGGTCACCCATCGCGCTACCCTCGGTGCTCGATGTTGCGCCTGGGCTGAGAACCGTTTTCTGCGCGCGGGCCTCCTTGTGAGGCGCCGCGCTCTGTTCTCGATCCGAAAGGAGCAACACGTGATCCACACAGACCAGACGACGAACGAGCGCGTGACGGACCGGCGTGACGGCCCGCTCGCGATCGAGGTCGTCGAGCTCCGCAAGGAGTTCATCCGCAAGGAGAAGGCCGGGCGGTTGCGTCCCAAGCGCCGCCGCCGCGTGCCCGCGATCAAGCACCTGAGCTTCACCGTCGAGCGCGGTGAGTGCGTCGCCATCCTGGGCCAGAACGGCTCGGGCAAGTCGACGATGATCCGCCTGCTCTCGACGCTGCTCCTGCACGACGGCGGAACGGCGCGCATCTTCGGGCACGACGTGTTCAAGGAGCCGAGAGCGATCCGGCGGCTCGTGAACCGCGTGTCGGTCGAGGCCTCGTTCTTCAAGAAGATGTCGGCCTCGGAGAACCTCGCCTACGCGGCTCGGTTCTACGGCATGACCTCCGCGGACACGAAGGACAAGATCCCGCACATCCTCGAGCGGGTCGGCTTCCCGGCGAAGCGGGCCGGCGAGTCGATGGAGAACCTGTCGCGCGGCATGCAGCAGAAGGTCGCGCTGGCGCGGGCCCTGCTCACGTCACCGGTGCTGCTGCTGCTCGACGAGCCGACGACCGGGCTCGACCCGCGCTCGAAGCTCGAGGTGCAGGAGTTCATCCGCGAGGTGTGGGCCTCGCACGACGCCACGATCCTGCTCTGCACGCACGACATGGCCGAGGCCGAGTCGCTGGCGAACCGGGTCGGGATCCTGCACAGGGGCGACCTGCTCTGCCTCGAGCCCGCCGACGAGCTCAAGCGGCGCTACGGCGCCGAGACGCTCGAGGAGGCGTTCTTCGCGGCGACGGGCGCGTCGCTCGAGGAGGAGGAGCGGGAAGAAGACAAGGACGACGAGAGGGAGGTGTGGGCCTGATGCGTGGAGCGGCACAGGCACTGCGTCACGAGTTCATCGGGCTCGGCGGCGTCCTCGAGCGCAACTGGTACCTCGTCAAGCGCTACGCGTGGTGGGAGCTCGCGTTCTTCGCGTGGACGGCGGCGAACACGCTCACCATCGTCTTCATCGCCAAGGGCATCGAGGCGAGCGGCGGGCAGATCGACGTCGACCGCGTCACGACCCAGCTGCTCATCGGAGCGGTCATCTGGTCGTACCTCGGGATCGTGTTCGAGATCATCGTCGAGACGGTCGCCTGGGAGCGCTGGGAGGGGACGATCGAGTACACGTTCATGGCGCCGCTCTCGCGGCCCGTCCACCTGATCGGCATGGGCTTGTTCGCCGTGCTCTACGGGCTGGTGCGGGCGTCGATCGTCTTCGTCGTCATCGCGGCGTTCTTCGGGCTGCACATGCCGGACGCGAACTTCGCGGCGGCGCTGGTCGTGCTCGCGATCGCCTCGGTCTCGTTCATCGGCATCGGGATGATGACCGCCGTCCTACCGCTGATCTCGCCGGAGAAGGGCATGCAGATCGGGTTCGTCGGCCAGGGCATCCTGCTCGTCGTCTCGGGCGTCTACTACCCGGTGTCGGTGCTGCCGGAGTGGATGCAGTGGCTGTCGAAGATCTCACCGGCCACCTACGCGCTGGCCGGCATCCGCCACGCGATCCTCGACGGCTGGGGCGTCTCGCAGATGTGGCCGTTCATCTGGCCGCTGCTGATCATCGGCGCGGTGGCGATACCGCTCGGCCTCGAGATCTTCCGCCGCGGCGAGATCCATGCGAAGCGCCACGGCAAGCTGAAGCGGTCGGGCTAGGCGAGCTTCTGGATGAATTGGCATACATCTGAACGAAGGCGATGGCCGCGCGGGACACCGTGGGGAGAGCCCTGCAGAGTGTCCCGCCGGGAAACGCCGCGGCGGCTTGTAGTTCGTACACCTTGAGGTGATGGAGGTCTACGTCTTGGCCTTCGCTAGAGGCCGGAACTCAACTGCGTGCGGCGACGCTACAGGCGTGAGGTTCTCGCAGTCGACGACGGACAAGGCGCCGGCTTTGCTGCTAAGAAAACGGCGTGGGATAGATCTACTACCAAGAGTAATAAAGCGCCAAAATCTGTAGTAAATCGCCAAAATCTTCATCCACCTCATGAGGGCATCGGCCGTGTTCCGGCGCGGCGTACCGCAATGCCGCAATTTCCAATGTTTTTGTGCGCCGCTGACCTTGACTGGAGGCAATGAAGTAGGTAAATCGATCGCTTGAGGCAGGCTGGTTTAGCCCGCGAGACGACCAAGGGGGATTCGCCGTGAGACGAACGGTCGACGCGCTGATGCAGCGACTTTCCGAGTTGCGATCGAGGTTGTGGAGTCTGGCTTCACGCTTGCCTTCTACTGTCGCGCTCAGGGCTCGCAACGTGGTAGCCGGGGCGGTGGCTCTCACCATCGTGATCGGCGCAGTCGTCACGCTTGCCGCGCCCGCCTCGGCAGATGTGACCACGACGATCACGTCCGGGGGCGCGCCCGTCACGGTAACGATCGCCACGGCCGGCGAGAACGCCGCTCTGACCTTTACCGGAGCCGCCGGCCAACGCGTCTTTGTCGGCTTCTCGAACAACACGATCGCCAACAACCAGTGCTGTAACACTATCGCCTACATCAAAAAGCCCGACGGTTCGGCGCTTACCAGCATGGTGCGCTTCATCGAGGGCAATACGAACTACATCGACACTGCGACGCTGCCTACTGCCGGCACGTACACCATCTACGTCGACCCAACCGCCAGTCAGACCGGCAGCATCACGGTGACGCTGTACGACGTGGCACCTGACCCCGCGCCCTCGGTGACCCCAACTGCGGCCGGAGCGTCGGTGTCGATGACGACGACCGGGCCCGGACAGAACGTCGCGCCAACGTTCACAGGCTCGGCTGGACAGCGCATCTTCGTCGGCTTCTCGAACAACACGATCGCCAACAACCAGTGCTGTAACACGACCGCCTGGATCAAGGCGCCCGATGGCTCGGCGCTCACCAGCATGGTGCGCTTCATCGAGGGCTCGACGAACTTCGTCGATACCGCGACGTTGTCGGCCAACGGTACGTATACCGTCGTCGTCGATCCGCAGGCGTTCAACGTCGGCAGCATCACCGTGACGCTCTACAGCGCCCCCGCCGATCCCGCGCCTGCGTTGACCCCGACGGAATCCGGTGCCTCGGCATCGATGACGACGGCGAATGTCGGGCAGAACTTCGGACCGACGTTTACGGCTTCGGCTGGTCAACGCGTTTTCGTCGCGTTCTCCAACAACACGATCGCGAACGGCCAATGCTGTAACACGACGGCCTGGATCAAGGCGCCCGATGGCTCGGCGCTGACGAGCATTGCTCGGTTCATCGACGGAAGCAGCACGAACTACATCGATACGACCGCCTTGCCGACGAGCGGCACATACACGGTCGTCGTCGACCCGCAGGCGTTCAACTTCGGCAGCATCACGGCGAGCGTCTATCTGGTTCCGCCGGATGCAAACGAGACGCTCGAACTCACGTCGCTGGGATCGCCGTACACCTTTACGACCGCTTCGCCCGGTCACGGCGCATTGCTCACCTTCGACGGGACGACGAGCGAGCCCGTCTCAGTGAAGCTGACCGCCAACACGATCACAGGTGGAGGCGTTTGCGCACTCGCCGCCCGCATACTCAACCCGGACGGTTCGACGCTCAGCAACAACATCTGCGTCACGAGCTCCGGCGCGACGCTCGGGAGCGTGACGCTGCCCGCCGACGGCCTGTACTCCATCGTCGTCGACCCAACCGGAGCTGGCGTTGGCAGCGTCGTGATCACTCTCTACCTCGAGGCGCCCGAGGTCACGCCCGGTGGCGAACTGTACGAGGATGTGGTCTATACGAGCGGAGGCTCGTACTCCGTAAGCGCGACCGCCGATCTTCCCAGCGGCATCAAGCGGACATGGCTGGAGCAGACGGGGACGGGCGAGATCGCGACGAGTGCAACCTGCAACGCCGGGCCGGGCGCCTGTCCTCAACAGGTAGAGACCACAAGCAGCGTCGACACGTCGCAGCTCGCCGAGGGCGAGCACGTGTTCGTCGCCAAGGCGCTCGGTTCGAACGGCAAGCAGAGCGACGACGAGGTTTGGCGGATCTTCGTTGATCGAACGGCTCCGTCATCGCCGAGTGGCTTCCGCGTAGAGACCTACGACACGGGCGGCGGCATAGCGACGCTTGCGTGGGATGAAGGCGGCGATCCGGATCTGCCCGGCGATGTCGACGGCGCAGGCCCCGAAAGCTACGACTATCGCTATCGGGTCGACGCGCAGGCGTGGAGCGACTGGCTCTCGACTGCCGATCCATCCGCCCCTGTTGCTGCCGCGCCTGGCAGCGGTGTCGCCCTCGAAGTCAAGGAATCGGATGGCGCAGGAAACGTCTCACCCCTCGCGTCCACGACCCTCTTCGTGTCGGGAGCCGAGGCGGCGCCGGACACAGCCGAGGTTCAGGAGCCGGCATTTATCGGACAGGTGGGGCCACTTGATGCCCAGATTCCGGACGACACGCAAGCGCTCTCCTTCGTGCCGACGGAGCCCTGCGGGCCAGGGTTTGTCGACAACGCGAACGCTCAGACATGGAGCTTCACCAACTGCGATGGCACCTGGGACATCTACCGCGATTGCTTCGATGACTTCGAGCAGGGCGGACGGTTCACGGTCGGGCCCGGCTACATCGCGCACATGAAACCGCCTGGGCTCAACTCGCGCCCGCTCGTCCGTGACGATCGGATTCGGACGACGCTAGACGACCTCAGTACTGGTCCCACTTCTTTCGGCCCACTCGGCGGGATGAACGGCGGCCTTGGCACGTTCGGCTTTCACTACGCCCGCAGCACGAATCCGCCCGGACAGGTGCCATCATCGCGGGATGTAACGCGCGACCCGTTACCTCAGTCTGAGGCGGACGTCACGAGCGTGCCAGACGGAGTGCGGAACGCGCGCAAGGTCCCAGTGATCGAAGGAAGGCAGTGCGCGGGGAAAAACGGAAACGCGAACTACGGCGTCTACGCCGTGACGCATCCTCCGAAGTTGAACTCTTCAGGAGCTCCGAACAACCCGCGATTTGACAGTCAAGGGAATGTCAGGTTTGCGGTCTCCGTCTGGTTCCGCGATGAGTGGGGGAACACAGGATTTGGCCCCAACGCGGACGGCGACACGAACCAGACGGGCGATGCACTGGCGCGGGTCACGTACACGTACATCTTCCAGTCGAACGTAGTGCGTGCGTGGATGGTCGTGACCACTTTCAGCTCGACGAGCGATGGGGCCTTTCGGTACATCAAGGAGCCAAAATTCGTCGCCGTTCTGCGAGGTGGCGGCTTCTCTCGCCTCAAGGTGTTCGGTGGCGCGAAGGGCGGGCTCGCATTGCCCAACAAGAAAAATAACCGCTCCGAGGTGCGAGATGGCTCTGTGTTCGGCTCGACTGAGCCACTGAGACCGCGCCAGATCGGATACAACGACAGGACTCGCGTCCAATGGGATTACGGCTCGGATGCATGCAGCAACAACAACTGCTTCAACGCCGTCATGCGTGCCTATCCAGTCGTCGCGACGACGACCGGCGGCGCGCGCATCGGCCGTGCAGCACCCCTCTGGGAGCAAACGGAAGACTTGAACAAGCACCTTGGTTCTGGGTTGGATTGGTGGGCCCGGGAATCCGGCGCAAAGCGGCTATCGCGCGGAAAGGCTTATCCGCGCGATACAGAAATAGAGACCCTATGGCCATGTACCGAAGCGAAGACCAAACCGTCACCCATCGACACGGCGATCGCGAGCGAGCATGCGAGCACGAACATCGTGATCCGGCGACGCTGGGAGATCGGCGGCTGGAAGGCGACGGCAACATCGGTGCCGTTCGTTCTTTCAGGAGCGATCTTCAGCGGGTGGAACGGCGGCCGCGGCCCGTGGGATTGTGAGCCGCTGCAAGTGAAGTTCCCTGACGGGTTCGAGAGCTTCGGGACATTTGCGAGTTACTCGATCGGCCCTGGTTGGACCCTCAAGTAGTCAACCCGACGAGCGGATCGTGCGTCAGCGGCGCACGATCCGCTCGCAGTCTCGCGCAACGAAACGGTCGAGTCGATCGACGAAAGCGAGATCGTGCGCACCGCGGCCGCAACTGACCTCGTCTGCATACCCATCACGGGCGCGGATCTCGTCGTTGCCGTCGCCGGCGAGCAGTTCATCGCGCCCGGCTCCGCCCACGAGAAGGTCGTTTCCAGCGCCACCGACGAGGATGTCCCGGCCAGGACCGCCCTCGAGCTCGTCGTCTCCAAGCCCCCCATCGAGCCGGTCGCTGTCGCCGTCCCCTTCGAGGTAGTCGCTTCCTCCTCCCCCGTGGAGAACGTCGCTTCCCTCCTCGCCGAAAGCAAGGTCGTTTCCGGCACCGAGGAAGACGCTGTCGCGTCCGCTGCCAGCCAGCACGATGTCACGGCCGCCGAGCGTGGAGACTCGGTCATTGCCTCCGAGGGCGTAGACGACATCGTCGAGTGGCCGTCCAACCAATGTGTTTGCGCCAGATGTCCCTCCGACTCCGCATGAGGCGGCGCTACGGGGCATGAAGCCGGTTGGCGGCAGTGGGCGCCAGTCGATGGAGTACTCGTAGAACGGGCTTTTCGTCACGTCCTCGACCCCAGTACCGTCGGCGTTCATGACGTATACGTCGGTCGCCACGCGGTCCGCCTGCATCGAGACGAACGCGATCTTGGTGCCGTCCGGTGACCACGTTGGATTGACGAACCCCGGGCCGCCGAAAAGCACGGAGCGGTGAGCGGTCGTGAGGCGAGCGGGAGTCCCGCCGTTGGACGAGATTGTTTCGATCGTGGGATCCGCGTCGGCACCGCTCTGAGCGGCGTAGACGATCGTGCGGCCGTCTGGAGACCACCTCGGCGAAGCGTGCGTACGACCGTCGCTCGTCAGTTGCATGTGCCCCGTCCCGTCGGAGGCGATTGTCACGATTTGGTCGGCCTCGACGTAAGCGATCCTCGTACCGTCTGGCGACCACGCCGGATCGTCCCCGCGTTCGGCGACCACGCGTTCGGGCTCTCCACCAGCCGACATGATGGAAATCCGGCCTGGGCCCGAGGGTACATCCGTCGCGACGTAAGCCAAGTGGTCGCCAGCCGGCGCCCACGCGGGGGAATGCCCTGCGGGCCTTAGACGGACCTCGTGTGATCCGTTCGCGTCGAGGAGCTTGATCGCGGAGCTATACGGCCCTTCAAGGCTAACCGCGAGCCTAGTGCCGTCCGGTGACCACGCGGCCGCGTTGGTCCACGTGGACCTGCTACCTGGGCCGGTGATACGGCGGCGTGTGCGATCCGACGGGCGGATGGTGCAGACGTCGATGTCGAAGAACCGGGGGTCGCCGTAGACGCCTTCGTAGTCGTTGGGCAGGATGATCGAATACGAGATCTCGCCATTCTGGCCCGAAAAGGCAGGCTCGGCTGCCGGCGCCCACGCGAAGACGCCGAGTACGCCGACCGCTGCTGCGATGACGACAAGACCCCTGATCGAGCAAGGGTACGCGCAGACTCCGATTTCCGAAAGTCAATCGATCGGTGCCCTACAGGCTCGTCCGTCCAGTCCAAGTCGACGGGCGAGATGAAATTGGCCCGCACGTACGTCGGCCGGTAGCCGGGCGCGCGGAGGATGTTCCGGTACGAGCTCGCCGGCTTCCGGTATGCGTGGGCGGCGCCGTCATCCTGCTGCTGGCGTGGAGCTCTTCACGGGCATGTCGAGCGAGGCCTTCGACCGGCTTGAGGAGGTGCACGTCATGCCTCCCGGCAGCCGGAGGTCTGGACGCCGTCGTCTGGTTCGGGATCGTCTGGCTCGCCGGCATGCGCTCGGCTTCTTCGCCGGCTGGCTGCTCGTCCTCACCGGCGCGGAGATGGTGGCGCTGCTCGTCTTCGCCCGACCGGGCTGTCCTGGCTCGCTCTCAGTGCGATGCTCGGCTTCTTCCTCGCCCGAAGCCTGGGCGAGCCGCTCTTCACGATCTGGCTGAACCAGCAGATCCGGGACTCGAAGCGTGCGGGCCACGGGGGAGTCGATCGCTGGCCAGGCCAACGCGGTCGGCCAGGCGGGCGGTGGACCGCTGCGCGCCTCGGGAATACTGGGGCATCCGTCCGGCGCTCGACCGCCGGCCGCCTCGGCCTCGCGCCGGCTCGGTGGCTCTACGGCCGCGCGATCGCGCATCAGGAAGGCGAGCCCGAGTTCGACTGCCTCCCGGCCGACGCGCCAGCCTAGGGCCACGCGCATACGATCGGTCGATGCGCTACCGGCGGCAGATCGAGATCGAACGCGACCCAGCCGAAGTCTTCGCCTACCTGGCCGACTTCGAGCATGCGGCGGAGTGGGATCCCGGGATCGATTCGGCTCGCCGCCTGACCGAGGCCCCGACGTCGGTCGGCAGCCGGTTCGAGGTGCTCGCGCCGTTTCGCGGCAAGACCCAGCGTTTCGAGTACGTGGTCACCGAGCTCGGGCCCGGACAGCGGATCGTCCTGCACGGAGAGGGTGACAAGGCGCTCTCCGACGACACGATCACGGTGTCCGGCGCGGACGGTCGCGCGCAGGTCGCCTACGAGGCCGACATCCGCCTCAAGGGCGTCTACCGCGTGGTCGAGCCGTTCCTGCGCGGGACGTTCACGAGGATGGGCGACGACGCCCTCCGCGGGCTGCAGTCCAGGCTGAACGGCGCTGGCTAGACACCGCGCCAGGCGCGCCCGGCCGGCTCACGACCGGGGCCGAGCTGCGCGTCACGAACACCGTCGGCGAGCGCGTCGTCGTCTGCGTGAACGGCGGCCAGGCCAGAGCCGTGCCCGGGACGTGGAGCGCCTCGGTCGAGTGGCTCGTCCGCAACCTCGCGCCGCGCTTTCCCGACATCGCGTTCGCGGAGGTGCGCTACCGGATCAAGTCCTGGCAGCAGCTCGGTAGCTGCATCGAGGACGCGCGGGCCGCCGTCCGGGACGTCGCGGCTCCCCGGACGCTCCTGCTCGGCTACTCGATGGGCGGCGCGGTCTCGATCGCCTCGGCGGACGAGCCGTCGGTCGAACGCGTGATCGGGCTCGCCCCGTGGATCCCCGACCGGCTCGAGGTCGAGAAGCTGCGCGGCAAGGGCCTGGACGTCCTGCACGGCTCGCTCGACCGCTGGCTGCCCGGGATCCCGGGCGTCTCGCCGGCGAGCTCTCGCCGCGGCTTCGAGCGCGCCCGTGCGCTCGGCGTCGAGGGCACCTACGAGCTGATCCCCGGCGCCGTGCACGCCGTCGCCGTTCGCCCGCGCGGCCGGCTGGTCGCGTTGCCGCGCGCCCACGCCTGGGCCGACGGGATCGCCACCCTGCTCGAAAGCTTCTGAGCAGCACCGCGCACGCTCCAGACCAGACCGATACGCCCGGTCGTGCGAATCACCCTCCGTGAGAGTTCCGGGAACGCGCGCCGTCGATCAGACTGGTTTGTCTAATATCTGTCCAACTATGCAGCCGCCACCGCTGTGAGGATCGCCGTCGTCGGCAGCGGAGTCGCCGGGCTGGGCGCCGCCTACCTGCTCGCCCGCCGCCACGAGGTACTCGTCTTCGAGCGCGACGTACGCGCGGGCGGGCATGCCAACACCGTGATTCGCGACGGCCTGGCGCTCGACACCGGCTTCCTCGTGCACAACGCCGTCAACTACCCGCTGCTCTGCCGCCTCTTCGGCGAGCTCGGCATTGCGACGCACGAATCCGACATGTCGTTCTCGGTCAGCTGCGCCGGCTGCGGCCTCGAGTACTCGGGCAAGCGGCTCTTCGCCCAGCCGCGAAACGCCGCGAGCCCGCGCTTCCTCTCGCTCGCCTGGGAGATCGGCCGCTGGCTGCGGACGGCGCGGCGCTCGCTCGAGCGCGCCGACTGGGAGACCGCCTCGCTCGGCGAGTACCTCGACCGCAACCGCTACTCGCCAGGGCTTCCGCCGCCACTTCCTCGTGCCGCTGACGTCGGCGCTCTGGTCGACCGCGCCCGGGCGTGCGCTCGAGTTCCCGGCCGCCTACGCGATCAGGTTCTTCGAGAACCACGGCATGCTCGGGTTCGGCCGCTTCCGCTGGCGGACGGTCACCGGCGGCAGCCGCCGCTACGTCGACGCGATCGCGGCGCGGCTCGACGGCGGCCTGCGACTCGGGCTCGGCGTCCGCTCCGTGCGGCGGCACGGCGACGGCGTCGAGGTGCGAACCGAGGACGGCGAGTCGCACGAGGTCGACCGCGTGGTGCTCGCGACGCATGCGGACCAGGCGCTCGGCCTGCTCGACGACCCGACCGCGGCCGAGCGGCGCGTGCTCGGCGGCTTCGGCTACACGCGCAACGAGGCGGTGCTGCACACGGACTCCTCGTTCCTGCCGGAGGCGGAGCGCGCGCGCGCGTCCTGGAACTACCGCCTGCGCGACGACGGCCGGCCGACCGTCACCTACCACCTGAACCGGCTCCAGGGCCTGGAGGCAGAGCGCGACTACTGCCTCACGCTGAACGAGGACATCCCGCCCGAGCACGTCCTCGGCCGTTTCGTCTACGACCATCCGCTCTACACGCTCGCGACGCTGCGCGCGCAGGCCGAGCTGCCGCTGCTCGAGGGCGGCCGGACGCACTACGCGGGCGCGTACTTCGGCAACGGCTTCCACGAGGACGGCCTGGCCAGCGGCGTCGCAGTCGCGCGGCGGCTCGGGGTCGAGTGGTGATGCGCTCGGCGGTCTACACCGGGACGCTGATGCACGCGCGCCGGGCGCCGCGCCGTCACGTCTTCCGCTACCCGGTCTCGACCTGGCTGTTCGACCTCGACGAGCTCCCGGAGCTCGAGCGGCGGCTGCGGCCCTTCTCGTACAACGGCCGCAACGTCGTCTCGCTGCGCGACGCCGACCACTTCGACGGCGCCGCGCCGCTCAAGCAGGCGGTGCGCGACTTCACGGGCGAACCGGATCTGGAGCGCGTGCTCGTCCTCACCCAGCCGCGGGTCATGGGCTACGTCTTCAACCCGGTCAGCTTCTACTGGTGCTACCGCGCCGACGGGTCGCTCGCCTGCATGGTGGCCGAGCTGAACAACACGTTCGGCGAGCGCCTGCCCGAGGTGCTGCGCGGGCCGGACCTGCGCTACGAGCACCGCAAGCGCCTGCACGTCTCGCCGTTCTTCGGGCTGGACACGAGCTACGAGTACGCCTTCTCGCAGCCCGGTGACGAGGTCTGGGCGCGGATCCATGTGCGCGCGGACGACGGCTCGCGGCCGCTCACCGCGGTGCTGCACGGCGCGCCGCAACGAGCTGACCAACGCGTCGCTCGCCCGGCTGCTCGTGCGCTACCCGCTGCAGCCGCTGCAGGTCATCTCGCTCATCCACTGGCAGGCGCTGAAGCTCTTCGTCAAGCGCGTGCCCTTCCACCGCAAGCCCGAGTTCCTGCCGGGCGAGGGGTCGGTCCGGTGAGCGTCACCGAGCGGACACTCCGGCGGGAGCCGCCGCCGCGCGGGCGGCTGCTGGAGCGCGTGGCACTGTCCGATCCTCGAGCGCGCGCTGCACGACCTCGAGGGCGGCACGCTCGAGGTGACGCTCCCCGACGGCACGCGCCGCCGCTTCGGCAGCGGGCCGACCGTCGAGCTGCGGGTCAACGACCTCGCGCTCGTGCGCCGGCTCGCGACGCGCGGCAAGCTCGGCCTGGGCGAGGCCTACCAGGCGGGCGACTGGGACACGAACGACCTCGCCGGCGCTGTTCGAGCTGCTGCTCCTGAACGCGGAGCGGGGCTCGGAGCGGCACCCGCGGCTGCGGCAGCTCTTCGACGCGCGTCCCCGGCTCGGCTCCCGCAACGGCCGCATCCGCGCGCGCCGCAACATCGCCTACCACTACGACCTCGGCAACGACCTCTTCGAGCTGATGCTCGACGAGACGATGACGTACTCCTGCGCCGTCTTCGAGTCGCCGGACGACTCGCTCGCCGACGCCCAGCGGCGCAAGTACCGCCGCATCTGCGAGCACCTGCGACTCGAGCCGGCCGACCGCGTGCTCGAGATCGGGTGCGGCTGGGGCGGCTTCGCTCGCTTCGCCGCCGAGGAGTACGGCTGCCACGTCACCGGGCTGACCATCTCGGCCGCGCAGGCCGAGGTCGCGCGCGAGCGCACCGCCGGGCTCGACGTGCGCATCCTCGAGCAGGACTACCGCGAGCACGAGGGCGCCTACACGAAGGTCGCGTCGATCGAGATGCTCGAAGCGATCGGCGAGCGGCAGTTCGGCACCTACTTCGCCACCATCGACCGGCTGCTCGAGCCCAGGCGGCATCGCGTGCGTGCAGACGATCCTCGTCCCGGACGACCGCTGGGAGCGCTACCGGACCTCGCCCGACTGGATCGAGCGCTACATCTTCCCCGGCTGCCTCATCCCGTCGCTCGGCGCGCTCGCGTCGGCAGCCGCCGGCTCGTCGCGCCTGATGATCCACGAGCTCGACGAGATCGGCGTGAGCTACGCCGAGACGCTGCGCCGCTGGCGCGCGAACTTCCACGGGCACCTCGGGGAGGTGCGCGCGCTCGGCTACGACGAGCGCTTCGTCCGGACGTGGGACTTCTACCTCGCGTTCTGCGAGGTCGCCTTCCGCACGCGGGCGCTGCGCGACGTGCAGCTGACCCTGACCCGCGCGTTCAACAGCGCGCCCTGTGACGCGCTGGGAGCTCCTCCTGCTCGGCTGGGGCGTCGCGCTCGCGCTGCTCGCCGTGCTCTACGCGATCCAGCTGCGGACGCGGGACGCGACCGCGGTCGACGCGGGCTGGGGCGGAGCGATCGCGCTGCTCGCCGTGCTCTACGCTCGTGCTCGGACCGGGCGAGCTCTCGCAGCGGCTGCTGATCGCGATTCCGGTCGCGGTCGAGAACGCGCGCATCGCCTCGCTCGTGCGCAAGCGGCTCGGCAAGGGCGAGGACACGCGCTACCAGGAGCTGCGCCGCCGCTGGCGCGAGCGGGGCAACGAGCAGCTCAGCTTCGCCGTCTTCTACGGCGCGCAGGCGTCGCTCGCCGCGCTGCTCTCGATCCCGGCGCTGCTCGGCGTGTTCAACGGCGACTCCGTCCATCGACCCGGTGCAGTGGGTCGGCCTCGCGCTCTGGATCGGCGCCTTCTCGCTCGAGACGCGGTCTCGGATCGCCAGCTGGCGGCCTTCCGCGGCGACCCCGCCAACAAGGGAAAGGTCATGCGCGCAGGCCTGTGGCGCTACTCGCGCCACCCGAACTACTTCTTCCAGACGCTGACGTGGGTCGCCTACGCGCTGATCGCGGTGCCCGCGCCGTACGGCTGGATCGCCTTCTTCGCGCCCGTGCTGATCCTCTACTCGTCCTCTTCGTCACCGGCGTCCCGCCCGCCGAGGAGTCGTCGCTGCGCTCGCGCGGCGAGGCGTACCGCGCGTACCAGCGGGAGACCTCCGTCTTCGTGCCATGGTTCCCGAAGCGCTCGTCGATCGCCTGATCGAGTCGGGCCGCGTGCCCGACCCGGTCCTGCGTGCGGGCATCCACGCTGCCTGCGCGACGCGGCTCTGGCGTGAGCGCCGACGCGGCCCGGAGGCGAAGCAGGCGTTCGTGGAGCGGCTCCGCGAGGCGCCGATCGCCGAGGGCGTCGCCGAGGCGAACGAGCAGCACTACGAGGTGCCGCCCGAGTTCTTCCGGCTCGTCCTCGGCCCGCGGATGAAGTACAGCTCCTGCCTCTGGCCGGACGGGGTCGCCACGCTCGCCGGCGCCGAGGAGGCGATGCTCGCGCTCACCTGCGAGCGCGCCCAGGTCGAGGACGGCATGACGCTGCTCGATCTGGGCTGCGGCTGGGGCTCGCTGACAGGCTGGCTGGCCGAGCGCTATCCCTCGTCGCGAATCGTCGCGGTCTCCAACTCGCGGCCGCAGCGCGAGGTCATCGAGGCGCGCCGCCACCCGAACGTGGAGGTCGTCACCGCCGACGTGCGGACGCTCCAGTTCGAGCGCCGCTTCGACCGCATCCTCTCCGTCGAGATGCTGGAGCACATGCGCAACTACGAGACGCTGCTGGGCCGCATCGCGTCCTGGCTCGAGCCGCGCGGGCGCTTCTTCTGCCACGTGTTTTCGCACGACCGCTTCGCGTACGCCTACGAGGACGGCTGGATGGCGCGGCGTTTCTTCACGGCGGGGACGATGCCCTCGGACGACCTGCTGCTCCAGTTCCAGCGCGACCTCGTGGTCGAGGACCACTGGCGCGTCTCGGGTACCCACTACGCGCGCACGGCCGAGGCGTGGCTGGAGCGCCTGGACGCGAACCGGGCCGAGGTCGAGGCCGTCTTCGACGACGCGTACGGCGCGGGGCGGGGCGCCGCCTGGGCGGCGAACTGGCGCGTCTTCTTCCTCGCCTGCGCCGGGCTCTGGGGCTACCGCGGACGGGCGGGAGTGGCTCGTCTCGCACTACCGCTTCGCGAAGCGCTGAGCCGTCAGGACGGCGACAGGAAGTTCGGCCGTACGTAGGCCGGCCGGAAGCCGGCGCGCACGATGTTCCGGTATGAGCTCGACGGCCTGCCGATCACGCGTTCGCCCGTCTCCGTGACCAGCCGCTTCGCGCCCAGCTCGCGGGCGTGCCGGATGCGCGCGGCGAAGACGGCGTTCTGGCCGCCCCGACGGCGAAAAGCCGGGCGCGTCGCGCCGAAGCCGAGCCAGCCCGTCTCACCGTCCACGACGAGCGCGCCTGCCGCCGCCGGCTCGTCGCCGGCGTAGGCCACGAAACAGCTGAACCGGTCGAGCTCGGGCGTCCGCGCCAGACCGGTCTCCACCTCCTCCGGCAGCTCGTAGGCCTCACGCACGACGAGCGCGAAGTCGTCGCCCGCCGCCGGGTCGACGAGCTCGACGCGCAGGTCGGTCATCACGTGCAGCCGGTCCTCCACGTCGCGCGAGAACTTCGTCCACGCGTAGCCGGAGGTGAAGCCGCGCTCCGCGAGCCACCCGGTGAGCTCGACCGGCTGCGCGCCCGGCGCGATCGCGATCGCGTACTGCACGCCGAACGGCTCGAAGAGCTCGTCGATCGCGTCCAGATGATCCTCGGTTGCCGGCTCGGCGAGGCCGAGCCCCGCCACGCGGTTCAGCATCGTCGAGGGCACGCCGGGCATCGCGAGCGCTGCAGCACCCCCGATCCGCGTCGTGTGCGCACCGTCGGCGATCGCGAAGAACGCGGAGTAGGCTTCGGCCTCGACGAGCTCAGCCGGAGGGATCCGTCCGGTCACGTCGCGAATGTACGCGGCCGGATCGTCTAGAGTGGGTGAGGTAGTTGGAGGCGACGAAGCCTCGGGCGCATCTCGCCCGGGGCTTTTTGCATTTCTAGAGGAGGTTTTTGCATGTCGCAGGTCGAGACGAGGAACCGGGCGACCTCGAGCGAGGAAGCCCGCAAGGACGTGCTGAAGCGCGTCGAGAAGGAAGGGGTCGAGTTCGTGCTCCTGTGGTTCAACGACCTCGAGGGGCACCTCAAGAGCTTTGCCATCACGCCGAGCGAGCTGCAGGGCGCGCTCGACGACGGGATGGGCTTCGACGGCTCCTCGATCACCGGCTTCAACGCGATCGAGGAGTCCGACATGGTCGCGATCCCCGACCCGGGAACCTTCCAGCTGATGCCCTGGAAGGAGGGCGAGACGAAGGTCGCCCGCATGATCTGCGACGTCGTGACGCCGGACGGCGAGCCGTACGAGGGCGACCCGCGCTACGTGCTGCGCCGCGCGCTCGACCGGATGCGCGACATGGGCTTCGACACGTTCAACGTCGGCCCCGAGCTCGAGTACTTCCTGTTCGAGGACGACAAGGGCACCGAGACGCTCGACGAGGGCGGCTACTTCGCCCAGACGACGCTCGACGCCGCCAGCGAGCTGCGCAGCGAGACCGTGCGCGCGCTCGAGTCGATGGGCATCCCGATCGAGTACGTCCACCACGAGGTGGGGCCGTCGCAGCACGAGATCGACATGCGCTTCGCGCCGGCGCTCGAGATGGCCGACCACACGCTCACCTACCGGCTGATCGTCAAGGAGGTCGCCAAGAAGGCCGGCTTCCACGCGACCTTCATGCCGAAGCCGATCTTCGGCGAGAACGGCTCGGGGATGCACACGCACCAGTCGCTCTTCACCGACGGCCGCAACGCGTTCTTCGACGAGGACGACCAGTGGCACCTGTCCGACGTCGGCAAGGGGTTCATCGCCGGTCAGCTCCGCCACGCGCGCGAGCTCTCGGCCGTGTTCGCGCAGTGGGTCAACTCCTACAAGCGGCTCGTGCCCGGCTACGAGGCGCCCGTCTACGTCGCGTGGTCGCGGCGCAACCGGTCGGCGCTCATCCGGATCCCGCTCTACAAGCCGGGGAACGAGCAGGCGACGCGCGCGGAGATTCGCTGCCCCGATCCGGCGTGCAACCCGTACCTCACCTTCGCGGCGCTGCTGCACGCGGGGCTCGAGGGGATCGAGAAGGGCTACGAGCTGCCCGACCCGATGGAGACGAACCTGTACCACCTGACCGCCGAGCAGCGGGCCGAGCGCGGGATCGTCGCCCTCCCGGAGACGCTCGGCGAGGCGATCGGCGAGCTCGCGGGCTCGGACCTCGTGCGCAAGGCGTTCGGGCCGCACATCTTCGAGCGCTACATCGAGATCAAGCGCAAGGAGTGGGACGACTACCGCGTCCAGCTCACCGACTGGGAGATGCAGCGTTACCTCGCTGTCCTGTAACGGAACGCGGCGCGGGGGAGCCTCGGCTCCCCCGCGCGCCTGTCTCGAACGGACACGTAGACGGAGGGCCCCGAAAAGCGCAAGAATGGAACTGTTCACCGGCTCCGCTGACCTGGCGGACGGCAGGAGCCGCTGACGGCCGATCGCGAGCTGCTTACGCAGCTCGTGGTCGTTTTGCCACCGGGTGATTCGGGTTCGCGGCGGCGAGCGCTCTCCGATTGCGCCGTGGCCGCCGCCGAACGATTACGAGCTGCTTACGCAGCTCGTGGTCGTTGTACGGTCCGGAGGGAAGGCTTAGAGGAAGCGCGGCAGCGCGTCGCGCTCGACCCGCAGGTCGATGCGGCGCTCGTTGCCGTCGATGCCCGAGATCGCGTCGGCGGGCACCATGCGGCGCTGCGCGAAGAAGCGGCGGGCACGCACGGAGAGCGCATCGGGCTCGTCCGGGCGCGTGCCGTACATCGGGCACTCGACGCGGCCGAGCAGGCGTCCCGCGACGTCGGCCACCTGGAAGCCGACGGTCGTGCGGAGATCTACCTCGACCGTGCTCACGGAGCCGACCGTACCCGGATCGTGCAAAGAGAATGCACGCGATCCCGTTAGGGGTTTGTAAGCGCCCGTCGCGACCGGTTCGGTCGTCACGTGGGTTTCGTGGTCATCGCCCAGATCGCAACCAGGTACGCCGCCAGGAGCAGCAGCGTCACGACCGTGACGACGCGCGCGCGGGTGCTGCCCACGCCGCTTGTGTCCCGGCGCAGGCCGATGCCGGCCAGGACCAGGGAGACGATCAGCGCGAGCGCGCCGATGTCCGAGATGAGGAAGCCGATGCCGACCCAGTTCTGGTTGTCGTCGAACGGCGACTTGTCGAGCACCCACTGCGCCGCGATCCGCATGACGATGAACGCGGGCAGGACGAGGAAGAAGAGCGTGCGGTAGGCGAACCGCGTGAGCGCGGCGACGTCGCCTCCGTCCTCCGCCCGCCACGCGAGCACGAGTGACGCGCCGACGACGAACAGCCCGCCGACCAGCAGCATCGCGCCGAGCACGTGGACGAACAGCGGCCACTCCCACTCCGTTGCGCGGGTGACGGCGACCATCACGCCCCGGGCTTGAAGATCATCATCACGATGAGCAGGAGCAGCGCCGCGCTGGCCGTCACCTGGAGCTGGAGCCCGGTCCGCCGCAGCGCGACGGCGTTCTCGGGCTCGCGCGCCGCGCGCTCGAAGTACTTCCCGCCCCGCGCGCCGACCGGCACGGCGATCGCCCAGAAAACGAACGCCGCGATGATCCAGCCGTCCCAGAGCTGGTAGTGGTCGTCCTCGATCGCCAGCCAGACGCCGAAGATGAGCACGCCGATAGAGCCGATCCCGACGGTGATCACTCCCGCCCGCCCGAGCCACATGGCGGCGGCCGGGGTCAGCGACTGGCGTCCCGGCCGGCTGGTCACGACGAGCGCCCAGAACAGCGTCACGGCCGCGACCATGGTGAAGCCGAGCAGCACGTGGATGAAGAGCAGGTAGTCGTGCACCCGCGGGAAAGCTACCCAAGGGGTCGGAGGCCTACCCTTGGGAACAGTGAACGTTCCGGCACGGCACCTCAGCCTCCTCACGGAGACGATCGCGGCGGTCAACTCGACGCTCGACCTCCAGGAGGTGCTCGACCTGGTCGCCAACAAGGTCGCGGAGGCGCTCGAGGCGGACGCGTGCTTCGTCTACCTGTACGACGAGCGGACCGACGAGCTCGTGCTGCGGGCGACGCGCGGCGCGTCCGTCGAGGAGGCGGGCCGGCGCCCGCGGATGCGGCCGGGCGAGGGGATCACCGGCGCGGCCGCCGCTTCACGCGAGCCGGTGATGCTCTCCGCGCAGGCCCACCTCGACCCGCGCTTCAAGGCGTTCCCGAACCTGCACGAGGAGGAGTACGAGTCGATCCTGGCGGTGCCGATCCTCATGCGCGACAAGCTCGAGGGCGCGCTCAACGTGCGCACGCGCGCGCCGCGTGAGTTCGCCCCGGCCGAGATCGAGCTGCTGCTCGGCATCGCGGGCCAGGTGGCGCAGTCGATCGAGCACGCGCGCCTGTACGACGCGGCGCAGCGGCGCGTCACCGAGCTGGAGGCGCTCGCCCGGATCTCGTTGGCGGTCTCCGAGTCGCTCTACCTCGAGGAGTCGCTCGAGGCCGTGGTCAAGACGACGATGGACGCGGTGGGAGCGACGGGCGCGGCGCTGGTGCTGGAGGACGGGCGCATCGCGTGGCCGGAGGGGCGCGCCGGCGAGCACGCGGTGCGGCTGCCGCTGCGCTGGAAGGGCCGCCAGATCGGCGAGCTCGTGGCCGACCGGGACACGCCCTTCTCCGACGAGGAGCGCATGCTGCTCGCGTCGATCGCGCAGCAGGCGGCGATGGCGCTCGAGCACGGGCGCGCCGTGCTGCGCGGCGTGCTCGCCCAGGAGATCCACCACCGCGTCAAGAACAACCTCCAGACCGTGGCGTCGCTGCTGCGCCTGCAGGCGCGCGCGGCGGATGGGATCGACCCGGCGAAGGCGCTCGGCGACTCGGCGAACCGCATCCTGGCGATCGCGGCAGTCCACGAGGTGCTGACCGAGCAGCGTGACGAGGAGGTCGACCTCGCCGAGCTGCTCGACCGGCTGCGCGCGATGCTCGTGCAGGGGCTCGGCGTCTCGAAGACCGTTGAGACGTCGCTGGAGCCGGTGGAGCTGGCGGGTGCGCGCGCAACTGCGCTGGCGCTCGTCTTCAGCGAGCTGCTGCAGAACGCGCTCGAGCACGGCGGGCCGGTCGTGCGGGTCGAGCTGGCGCAACGCAACGGCTCCGTGCGGCTGGCGATCGTCGATGACGGCACCGGGCCCGGGGTCGGCGGCGAGCTCGAGGGAACCGGCCTGTCGATCGTGCGTGCGCTCGTCCGCGACGAGCTGCGCGGGACGCTCACGCTCGAGGCCGAGGGCGGTCTCAGGGCGCAGGTCGTGTTTCCAGGCTGAAGCAGGCCCAGGCCAGCCGGGCCATCGTGTCCCAGGTCTCCTGGTCGAGCGGGTGGGTGGTGAAGAGCGATACGGCCTGCCGGTCGCCCGACTCGCTCGACAGCGCGATCGTTGTGTGCTGCAGGAAGCCGAGGTGGCCCCATGCCGCTCCGTGCGGCGACGGCTCGCCGCCGATCGACGTGATCTCCTCGATTCCGAGCCCGTAGCCCTCGCTCTCGTCCCAGTCCGAAGGGACCGTGCGCAACAACTCGGTTCGTTGCTCCGCTCGGGCAGTTCGGTCGCTGCAAGGCCGAGCGGCTCGAGGATCCGGCGTGCGAGCTCGTCGCGCAGGGTCGAGCCGGTGACCTCTTCGACGATGAGCTCGAGCATCGCGTAGTTGGCTCCGGAATAGGACCAGCCCTCGCCGGGCGCGAAGAGTCGGGGCTTGGCAAGGGCGAGTGCAGCCCGCTCGCCGGGCGCCCGCGTCGGTCTATACGCCAGATCCTGGCGGTACGGCTCGAGCAGCTCGTCGATCTCCCACGCGTCGGGCAGTCCGCTGGTGTGGTTGAGCAGCTGCCGGACCGACGCGCCGTGCTCGCCCGCCGGCGCGTCGAGATCGAGCCTCCCCTCGGCGACGAGCTGCAGCACGACCGCCGCGACGAAGGTCTTCGTCACGCTCGCGATCGGAAACCGGTGCGCGGTCGTCAGCCGGGCCCCGGTTTCGACGTCGGCCAGGCCGGCCGCCTGCGCCCACTCGCCCTCCGGTCCGCTGGCGAAGGCCACGACGCCGGGGACGCCGGCGTCGATGACCGCGTCGAGGTGTTCGTCGAGTGATGTGATCGCGCTGTCGATTATCGGCCGCCCCGTTCGTCGTCGTCGAAAGGAGCCGGATGGAGTTCGACACGTACACCCTTGTCCTCTTGCGCCGCGGCCCGCGGGCGTTCGAGTACGCCGAAGAGGAGCTCGACCGGCTGCAGGCCGGCCACCTCGCCCATCTCGACGCGATGCGCCTGCGCGGCGTCCTGCTAGCCGGCGGGCCGTACGACGACCAGGAGGACGAGACCTTCCGCGGCATGTCGCTCTACAACACGGATCTCGAGGAGACGCGGCAGCTCGTCGCGCTCGACCCGTCGATCCAGGCAGGCCGGATGCGCGCGGAAGTGATGACCTGGCTGACGCCGCGTGGCGAGCTCGCCTTCCCCCGGTTCGAACGACAAGCGAAGGAGGAGTCATGAGCCAAACCACGACTGCGCCGGCCAAGACGCCGTTCGCCTACACGGGCGAGGTCACCATCTCGGTGAACGTCAAGGACATGAACCGGGCGATCGACTGGTACGGCAAGGCGTTCGGGTTCGAGCTGATCTACAAGCTCGACGAGTGGGGCTGGTGCGAGCTGTCGACACCGCTGCCGGGTGTGCACGTCGGGCTCGGCCAGACGGCCGATCCGATCGAGCCGGCGACCGCGCCGTACTTCTCGGTCGCGGACATCGACGCGGCGAAGAAGCATCTCGAGAAGGTAGGCGCGACCTTCACGGAGGAGATCCACGAGATCGAGGGCATGGTCAAGCTCGCCGGGTTCAAGGACCCGGACGGCAACCCGTTCGGCCTCGCCCAGAACCTGAAGTAGGGGCTACCTGGGTCTGTCCCCGCCGGTTTTTGGCGGGGGCTGACCCAAGCGTGTGCGCGGCGCCAACGCTTGGGTCAGCCCCCGGATACACCCCGGGGACAGACCCGTGGGACGAAGTCCTAGACTCGGCCGATGGCGCGTGTCCTGATCGCGGAGGACGAGACGATCATCCGGCTCGACCTGGCGCAGATGCTCGAGCGCGCCGGGTTCGAGGTCTGCGCGCAGGCGCGCGACGGCGTCGAGGCGGTCGACCTGGCCGTGTCCGAGCGGCCCGATCTGGCGGTGCTCGACGTGAAGATGCCGCGGCTCGACGGGATCGAGGCGGCGCGGCGGATCATGGACGAGCGCCCGATCCCGATCGTGATGCTGACCGCCTACGGCCAGGAGGAGCTCGTCTCGCGTGCGGTCGAGGCGGGCGTCTTCGGCTACCTCGTGAAGCCGTTTCGCGAGACCGACCTGCTGCCGGCGATCCACACGGCGCAGGCGCGCCACGCGGAGCTCGCTGCGGTACGCGAGGAGGCCGACTCGCTGGCCGAGGCGCTGGCCGCGCGCAAGGCGATCGAGCGCGCCAAGGGCCTCCTGATGACGAAGGAGAACCTCACCGAGGACGAGGCGTTCGCCCGCCTGCGCAAGGCGAGCCAGGTGTCCGGGCGTCCGCTGCGCGTGATCGCCGAGGCCGTGGTGGCGACGCTCTCCGCCGAGTGAGCGAGCATCCGAACGCGGCGCTGACACGGCGCGTGTTCGCGTCGTTCGGCAGCGACGCGAAGGCGGTGTCCGCGGCGCTCTCGCGCGACATCGTCTGGCGTGTCCCCGGCAACACGGCGATGAGCGGCGAGTACCGCGGCCGGCGCGAGGTGATCGAGTTCCTGCGCCGCACCGGCCTCGAGACGGGCGGCACCTACCGCAGCTCACTGCACACGGTGCTTGCCGACGACGAGTGGGCGGTGGCCGTCTACCGGGCGCGCGGCTCGCGCAACGGGATCGACCTCGACGTGAACCAGGCGCTCGTCATCCGCATCGAGGACGGGCTCTGGGCCGAGGTGACGGCGGTGCCGCTCGACTCGGCGTTCGACGCCTTCTGGGCCTAGCCGCGCTCGGCCCAGTCGACGTTCTCGAACGGCCAGTCGCGCGCGATCCACTCGCGGACGCTCGCCTCGAGCACGGGGTCGAGGCCGTCCTGCCACGCGCTCCGGCGCACCCACATCTTCACGCGCGCGTCGTGCTTGTCGGATGGGTTGAGGTACACGCAGCCGAGCACCTGCGACTCGTCCGGGGCGACCACCGTGTACGCGAACGAGCGCCGGATTCGGAACTCCTTCTCGTGCCAGCCCAGGTCGACGAGGTTGTCCCTCACGGTCGGCACGAACGGCGGCTGCGTGTCCCCGCGCCCGTCGACCATGTCGTTGATCGCGTCGAAGTCCTTCACGACGTCGTCGACCGAGAGCATGCGCAGCCGGAAGCGGTCGTGCTCGAGTCCCGCCGGGACGGCGAAGTCGTCGGGGACGAACGTCACGCGGGGGCTTCTTCGAACAGGTCTTCCCAGCGCGCGAGTAGCGCCTGCAGCGCCTCGCGGCTGTGCTTGTGCGCGGCGAGCACCTCGACGTTGGCCCAGTCCTCGGAGAGCTTCGCCTCGAGCTCCTTCACCTCCGCCTCGCGCGCGGCGATCTCCGCCTCGAGCCGCTCGAGCTCTGACGGCCGTCGCGCCGCCGGCTTCGGCGCAGGGGCGGGCTTTCGCTTGCGCTCCGCTTTCGGCTCGGGTGGCGCGGCGCGCTCCTCGCGGCGGCGCAGCATCTCCGCCCAGCCGCCGTCGTACTCGTGGATCGTGCCGTCCTCGATCGCGAGCGTCCGCTCGGCGACGGCGTCGAGCAGCGCGCGGTCGTGCGAGACGAGCAGCACCGTGCCGGGGAATGCCTCGAGGGCGGCCTCGAGCGCCTCGCGGCTCTCCAGGTCGAGATGGTTGGTCGGCTCGTCGAGGATCAGGAGGTTCGCGCCGGACGCGACGACGAGCGCGAGCGCCAGCCGCCGCCGCTCGCCGCCGGAGAGCACCGCGACCGGCTTCGTCTGCTCGTCCCAGCCGGAGAAGAGAAAGCGCCCGAGCAGGTTCTGCGCGTCGGGGCGGAGCAGCCCGGTCGCGCGCTGGACGCACTGGAGCACGGTCCCGCGCGTGTCGAGCTCCATCTCCTGCTGCGAGAAGTAGGCGGGCTCGACGCCGTGGCCGAAGCGGATCCCGCCGTCGGCGTGCTCCGGATCGAGCAGCGTCTCGAGGAGCGTCGTCTTGCCGGTGCCGTTCGGGCCGACGAGTGCCACGTGCTCGGCGCGCTCGAGCGCGAACGAGACGTGGTCGAGGAGCTCCTTGTCGCCTGCGCTGACCGCGAGGTCGTCCACCTCGACGACGACGCGGCCGGTGCGCTTGGGCTTGAGGAACTCGAAGCCGAGCGTGCGGCGCTTGACGGTCAGACGGTCGATCTCGGCGGTGTGCGTCGAGCGCTCCAGCTTGAGCCGCTCGATCTGCGTGAGCTTCGCCTGGGCCTGCTTTGCCTTGTCCTTCTTGTAGCGGAACCGCTCCACGAAGCGATCCAGGCGCGCGATGTCGACGGCGATCCGGTCGGCCTCCTTCTCCGCGTGGATCATGCGGGCGGCCCGCTCGCGGCGCCAGTTGTGCCACGAGCCCTTGAAGGTGAGGGCCCGGCCGCGCTCCAGCTCGAGCACGGACGTGGTGACCGCCTCGAGGAACCAGCGGTCATGTGCGACCAGGATCACCGCGGCGTCCATCGTCTGCAGCTCGCGCTCGAGCCACTCGAGGCGCTCGACGTCGAGGTGGTTGGTCGGCTCGTCCAGGAGCAGGAGGTCGGGGCCCCCCGTGAGCGAGCGCGCGAGCGAGGCGCGCGTCAGCTCGCCGCCCGAGAACGTGGTGAGCGGCCGGTCGACGTCGTCGTCCGCAAAGCCGAGCCCGCGGAGCGACGCCATCGCGCGCTCGCGCCAGGCGTAGCCGCCCGCGTGCTCGAGCAGCGCCTGCGCCTCGCCGTAGCGCACTAGCGTCGTGGGAGCGTGGTCTCCGCCGGCCATGGCCTGCTCGAGCCGCGCGAGCTCCTCCTCGGCCGCGATCACGTCGCTCGCGCCGGAGAAGGCGTACTCGCGGAGCGTCAGCCCGAGCTCGAGCGGCGGCCGCTGGTCGTGCAGCGCGATACGGGTGCCTTTCTGGAACGCGAGCTCGCCGCCGTGGATCTCGGTCTGCCCGGCGAGCATGCGGAGCAGCGTCGTCTTGCCGGCCCCGTTCGGCCCGGAGAGCGCGAGCCGCTCGCGGCGCTCGACCTTGAAGCTGACGCCGTCGAACAGCAGGTTGCCGGAGATCTCCTTCTTGAGGTTGTTGGCGATGACGACGGCCATGCGACAAGCGTAGAGACGCAGTGCCCTGGGTCTGTCCCCGGGTGTATCGGGGGCTGACCCAAGCGTCGGCGGAATCCCTACCGCTGCTACCTCCACGAGGCTTGGGTCAGCCCCCTCTGACAAGGGGACAGACCCACGGCAGGCCGAGCGGGTCGCCTAGTCGGAAACGCACAACCGGGGTCACAACCGGGGTCAGACCCGGGTATCACGCCACGGACGTGCGTGTGTGCCGAATGTGTGCCGATCAGGCCTGGACGGCTGTGCGCACGAGCGCGCGAGCGGCTTCCGCGATCGCCTCGGCGTCGATGCCCGCGGCGGCCAGCAGCTCGGCCGGCTTGCCGCTCGTCGGCATCTCGCTGACGGCCAGCTTCGTGAAGTGGAGCGTCCCCTCGAGCCCGTCGGCTAGCGCGGAGAGGACAGCCTCGCCGAGCCCGCCCTCCGGCCAGTGGTCCTCGACGGTGACGACCCGGCCGCCCGTTGCCTCGGCGGCGGCGCGCAGGCCCTCCTCGTCGATCGGCTTGACCGAGTAGAGGTCGATGACGCGCGCCGAGACGCCTTCCTCGGCGAGCGCGTCGGCCGCCTTCAGCGCCTCGTGCAGCGTGATCCCGGCGCCGACGATCGTGACCTCGTCGTCGTCTGACGAGCGCACGATCCGCGACCCGCCGACGGGGAACTCCTCGTCGGGCCCGTAGATCACCGGTGTGTTCGCGCGTGTCGTGCGCAGGAACGCGATGCCCTCGAGGTCGGCCATGGCCGCGACGAGCTTTGCCGCCTGGTTCGCATCGGACGGGTAGAGCACCGTCGACCCGTGCAGGGCGCGGAACTCGGCGATGTCCTCGAGTGCCATCTGCGACGGCCCGTCCTCGCCGATCGACACGCCCGCGTGCGAGCCGCACAGCGCGTAGCTCGCGCGCGAGATCGCCGACATGCGGACGAAGTCGTACGCGCGCGAGAGGAACGCCGCGAACGTGGAGGCGAACGGCTTCCAGCCGCGCACCTGCAGCCCGACCGCCGCCGCGACCATCTGCTGCTCGGCGATGAACATCTCGAAGTACCGCTCCGGCAGCTCCTTGGCGAAGAACTCCGCGTAGGTCGAGTTCGACACCTCGCCGTCGAGCGCCACGACCTTGCCGTTCGCCTTGCCGAGCGCCAGGAGCGCGTCGCCGTACGCCTTGCGTGTCGCCACTTCCGCCCCGAGCTCGTAGCGCGGCAGCTCCAGCGGCCCCGTCTCGAAGACGTGCGGCTCGCCCGGCTGCGGCTTCGCGACGTCGACCACGAGGGTGCGCTCGCCGCCGAGCTCGGCGATCGCCTCGTCCGGGTTGTCGAGCGCCTTGCCGTGCCAGCCCGGCTTGTCCTCGACCGCCTTGACGCCCTTGCCCTTCAGCGTCCGCGCCACGATCACCGACGGCCGGTCTGGGATCGACTCCGCCTCGGTGTACGCGCGCTCGATCGCGTCGACGTCGTGCCCGTCGATCTCGATCGCGTGCCAGCCGAACGCGCGCGCCCGGTTTGCGTACGAGTCGAGATCCCAGCCGTGCATCGTCTCGCCGCGCTGGCCGAGGCGGTTCACGTCGATGATCGCGATGAGGTTGTCGAGCTTCGCGTACGCCGCGTGCTCGAACGCCTCCCAGACCGAGCCCTCCGCCATCTCGCTGTCGCCGTGCAGCACCCAGACGCGGTACGGCAGCCGGTCGAGCTTCTTGCCCGCCAGCGCCACGCCGACGCCCAGCGCCAGGCCCTGGCCGAGCGAGCCGGTGGCCACGTCGACCCACGGGATGATCGGCGTGGGATGGCCCTCCAGCCGGCTCCCGAACTTGCGGAAGGTCAGCAGCTCCTCGTCGGTGATCGCGCCGGCCGCCTTGTAGATCGAGTAGAGCAGCGGCGACGCGTGGCCCTTCGAGAAGATCAGGTGGTCGTTCGCCGGGTTGTCGGGCGCGTCGAAGTCGTAGCGGAGGTGGTTCGCGAGCAGCACCGCCATCAGGTCGGCCGCCGACATCGACGACGTGGGGTGGCCCGAGCTCGTCACGGCGGCCGCGCGCACCGAGTCGACGCGCAGCTGCTGCCCGAGCTCGCGAAGGAACGCTGCGTCCGCCATCCGGCGAGACTGTACCCCGCTCGACCCGGTGTAACCTCGCTCAGGTGGACGTTGACGTGGCACGGCGCTACGCCCAGGCGCTCGAGGACTGCGATTGGGAGGCCGCGCGCGGGCTGCTGGACCCCGACGTCGAGATCGTGCGCCCGAGCGGCCGCCGCTACGAGGGCGCCGATCGCTGGATCGGGCTCCTGGCCGATTCGGAGGGTTTCGACAACATCGAATCGCACACGGCCGAGCGTGAGTACGAGCAGCGAAACGGCGAGGTGGTCGAGCTCAAGGACATCGTCCACCGCTGGCGCGACGACGGCTCGGTGGCCTACCGGAGCCGCGAGGAGACACGCATCGGCTTCCGCGACGGCCGCATCGCCAGCCTGCGCTCGACGGTGGAGCATCACGAGGCGTGAGAGTCGCGCTCGCCTTCGACCACCGCGGCGTCAAGCTGCGCGAGCGGGTGTTCGAGGAGGTCTCGCGCCTGGGCCACGACCCCGTCGACCTGGGCACCGACCGGCCGGAGCCGAAGATCGACTACCCCGACAAGGCGCGCGAGGTGGGCGAGGCGATCCGAGACGGTCGGGCCGAGCGCGCCGTGCTGATCTGCGGCTCCGGCGTCGGCGCCTCCGTAGCCGCCTGCAAGATCGCCGGCATCCGCGCGGCCATCTGCCACGACGCCTACTCGGCCCACCAGGGCGTCGAGCACGACGACATGAACGTGCTCTGCCTCGGGTCGGAGGTCGTGGGCGCGGAGTTGGCTGCCGAGCTCGTGCGGGTATTCCTCGCAGCGGAGTTCGACGGCGGCGAGCGCTACGTCCGGCGACTGGAAAAAATCAAGCACCTCGAACGAATGGGAGCGGCATGAACGCACACCACCAGATCGACGAGCCCCTGAAGGAGGGGGCTCGTGGGGGAACCATGGGTTCGCCCGCGCCAAGGGCACATGGCTGAGTCCCGGTTGCACGCGCTGTCCGAGCAGGGGCAGAGCGTCTGGATCGACTCCGTGTCGCGCACCTGGCTGCAGGACGGCACGATGCACCGGCTGATGGAGGAGGACGCTGTCGTCGGCGTCACGTCGAACCCGACGATCTTCCAGAAGGCGCTCGCCGAGGGCGACGCGTACGACGACCAGCTGCGCGAGCTGCTGCAGACCGAAGACGACCCCCGCGAGATCTTCTTCAACCTCGCGGTGCGCGACATCCAGGACGCATGCGACCTGTTCCGCGCGGTCTGGGACCGCACCGAGGGGCTCGACGGCTACGTCTCGCTCGAGGTCGACCCGGGCCTGGCGCACGACACCGAGGGCACGATCGAGCAGGCCCAGCGCTTCCACGACTGGGTCGACAAGCCCAACCTCTACGTGAAGATCCCGGCGACGAAGGCGGGGCTGCCCGCGATCGAGGAGATGATCGCGCGCGGCAAGAGCATCAACGTCACGCTGATCTTCTCGCTGGATCGCTATCGCGAGGTGGCCGAGGCGTACATCCACGGCCTCGAGCGCTTCGTCGAGGGCGGCGGCGACCCGGCGACGGTCACGTCGGTCGCGAGCTTCTTCGTCTCGCGCGTGGATACGGAGGCGGACAAGCGCCTCGAGGCGCTCGGCACGGACGAGGCGCTCGCGCTGCGCGGCAAGCTCGCCGTTGCGAACGCGAAGCTCGCCTACGAGGCCTACGGCGAGATCTTCTCCGGCGAGCGCTGGGGAAAGCTGACCGGCGCGAGCCCGCAGCGCTGCCTCTGGGCGTCCACGTCGACGAAGAACCCCGACTACCGGGACGTCATGTATGTCGAGGAGCTGATCGGGCCGGAGACGGTCAACACCATGCCGCTCGAGACAGTGCGCGCGTTCCAGGATCACGGCAACGTGGCGCGCACCCTCGACCAGGGCCTCGTCGAGGCGCGGCGCGTCTTCGCGGAGCTCGCGCGGATCGGTGTCGACTACGACGACGTGACCGACACGCTGGAGCGCGAGGGCGTCGAGAAGTTCGCGCAGTCGTTCGACGAGCTGCTCGACGGCGTGCGGGCCAAGCGCGGCGAGCTGGCCGCGGCATGAAACGCAACGGCGCCCGTGTGAGACGGTTCGCGCCGTGAGCACGATCGCCGGCACGGAGATCGTGGAGCGCATCTGGGCGCGCGACCCGACGCTCTGGACCGGCCACGACGAGGCGCAGTGGCTCGGCTGGCTCGACGAGCCCGGCCGGATGCTCGAGAGCGTCGACCTGCTCAACCAGCTGATCGAGGAGGCCGAATTCGACGCGGGCTGTCTTGCTCGGCATGGGCGGCTCGAGTTTGGCGCCGGAGGTCATGCGGCGCGCGTTCGCCGTCGACAGCTTCCACGTCCTCGACACGACGCACCCGACTGCAGTGCGGCGCCTGCCGACTCGCTCGACCCGGCCCGCACGCTGTTCGTCGCCTCGTCGAAGTCGGGCGGCACGCTCGAGACGCGCTCGCACCTCGACTTCTTCTGGGAGCGGTAGCGGCCACGACGGCGACCGCTTCGTGGTCGTCACCGACCCGGGCTCGGCCCTCGAGGAGCTCGCCCAGGAGCGCGGGTTCCTGGGCGTCGTCGGCGGCGAGCCGTCGATCGGCGGGCGCTACTCGGCGCTCTCGCCGTTCGGGATCCTTCCGGCAGCCGTGATGGGCGTCGACATCCGCCGGCTGCTCGAGCGCGCCGAGGAGATGCGCGAGGCGTGCCGCTTCGGCGAAGGCAACCCGGGCCTGGAGCTGGGGCTCGCGCTCGGCGAGAGCTGGCGGCAAGGGCGCGACAAGGTGGCGCTCACCCAGGTGACCGGCGGATTCGACCTCTGGGTGCAGCAGCTGCTCGCCGAGTCCACCGGCAAGCAGGACAAGGGCCTGATCCCGGTGGAGGGCGACGGGCCGGACGTGCAGACCCACGAGGTGCGCCTCGAGTCGCCGTACGAGCTCGGCCAGGAGTTCTTCCGCTGGGAGTTCGCGACAGCGGTCGCCGGCTCGATCCTCGGCATCAATCCCTTCGACCAGCCCGACGTTCAGGCGGCGAAGGACAAGACGAGCGAGGTGCTCGAGCGCGGCGGCGAAGTCGAGCTCGAGCCACAGGGCTCGCTCGAGGAGCTGCTGGCAAGCGCGGGCGAGGGCGACTACGTCGCGATCTGCGCGTTCGTCGACCCTGCCCGCGAGGGCGAGCTCGAGCCGCTCGTCGAGCGCGTGCGCGCAACCGGCCGGCCGCTCATGCGCGGCCTCGGCCCGCGCTACCTGCACTCGACGGGCCAGCTCCACAAGGGCGGCCCGAGCACCGGCCTCTACGTCCAGGTCGTCGACGACCTCGGCGAGGAGCTCGAGATCCCCGGCCAAGCCGTTCGGCTTCCGCCGGCTCATCGCCGCGCAGGCCGAGGGCGACTACGAGGCGCTGCGCGAGCGCGGGCGCCGCATCGTGCGCGTGCGACTCGAAGACGTGGCGTGAGCCCAACCCGCCAAGTCACAAAGTGTTACAAGGCTGCGGCGGCGCGGGGCGCGGCGTCTCGATCGCAAGTAACAAGTTGTTACAAGGCAAGAAAGGCGGCGGTATGAAGCTCGGAATGGTCGGCCTCGGCCGGATGGGCGGGAACATGGTGCTCCGGCTCGAGGAGAACGGGCACGAGGTGAAGACGTACGCCCGCTCGGGCGGCGGCACGGCCGCCACGGTGCCGGAGCTCGTACTGCAGCTCGAACCGCCCCGAGTGGTCTGGCTGATGATCCCGGCCGGCCCGCCGACCGAGGGCGCGTTCCAGGAGCTGCTCAACCTGCTCGAGGACGGCGACATCGTCGTCGACGGCGGCAACTCGAACTTCCACGACTCCCAGCGCAGGCACGAACAGGCCGCCCAGGTCGGCATCAGGTTCGTCGACGCCGGCGTCTCGGGCGGCATCTGGGGCCGCGAGGTCGGCTACTGCCTGATGGTCGGCGGCGACGACGACGCGGTCGCGGTCGTCGAGCCGGCGTTCGTCACGCTCGCGCCCGAGAACGGGTACGCCCACGTCGGCCCGTCCGGCGCGGGCCACTTCGTGAAGATGGTGCACAACGGCATCGAGTACGGCCTGATGCAGGCGTACTCGGAGGGCTTCGAGGTCATGCAGAAGTCGGAGTTCGGCCTTGACCTCCACGAGATCGCGGGCATCTGGCGCTACGGCTCGGTCGTCCGCTCGTGGCTGCTCGAGCTCGCCCACGCCGCATTCGAGAAGGACGGCTCCGACCTCGAGGGCATCCGCGGCTACGTCGACGACTCGGGCGAGGGCCGCTGGACGATCGCCGAGGCGATCGCCGAGGACGTGCCGGTGCCGGTGATCACCGCGGCGCTCTTCGCGCGCTTCGCGTCGCGCCAGGACGAGTCGTTCGCCGCCAAGGTCAACGCGGCGCTGCGCAACCAGTTCGGCGGCCACGCGATCCACGCGGTCGAGGAGGCCAAGGCCGCGAGCCACGATCCGCGCTGATGACCGTCACCGAGGCGAACCCGCTGCTCGAGGGCCTGCGCCTCAAGCGCACGCCGGAGCCGTGCATCGTCACGATCTTCGGCGCGTCGGGCGACCTGACCGCGCGCAAGCTGTTCCCCGCGCTCTACGCGCTGGCCTACCGGCGGCTGCTCTCCGACCGCTTCGCCGTCGTCGGCTCGGCGCGCTCCGAGATGACGGACGACGAGTTCCGCGCGGCGATGCGCGAGGCCGTCTCCAAGCACGGCCGCGACGAGCTGCGCGACGACGTCTGGGACTGGCTGGCCGAGCGGACGTACTACGTGCCGACGGAGTTCTCGGACGACGAGGCGGAGGACACGCTCTCCGCGCGGCTCGGGCAGATCGACGAGGAGCGGGAGACCGGGGGGAACCGGGTCTACTACCTCGCCGTGCCGCCGGCGGCGATGCAGATGCTCGTCGAGGAGATCGGCAAGCGGCGCAGCGTCGGCGGCTGGACGCGGCTGATCGTCGAGAAGCCGTTCGGCCACGACCTCGAGTCCGCTCGCAACCTCAACGCGCTGCTCCGCAAGTACTTCGACGAGGCCGAGATCTTCCGCATCGACCACTACCTGGGCAAGGAGACCGTCCAGAATCTGATGGCGCTGCGGTTCGCGAACGGCATCTTCGAGCCGGTCTGGAACCGCCAGTTCATCGACCACGTGCAGATCACGGTCGCCGAGGACCTCGGCATCGAGGGCCGCGCCGCGTTCTACGAGCAGGCGGGCGCGATCCGCGACGTGTTCCAGAACCACCTGCTGCAGCTCGTGGCGCTGACGGCGATGGAGCCGCCGCCTGACTTCGACGCCGAGTCGATCCGCAACGAGAAGGTCAAGGTCCTGCGCGCGCTCCACACGCCCGGCCCGGACGACGTCGTGCGCGGCCAGTACGGGCCAGGCTGGGTGGAGGGCGTCGAGGTGCCGGGCTACCGGCAGGAGGAGGGCGTCGCGCCGGACTCGACGACCGAGACGTTCGTCGCCGCCAAGCTCTTCGTCGACAACTGGCGCTGGGCCGACACGCCGTTCTACGTGCGCACCGGCAAGCGGATGCCTCGCCGCGAGACGACGATCGCGATCCAGTTCAAGCGTGCGCCGCACCCGCCGTTCGAGGAGGGCGCGGCGGACGGGCTGCGGCCCAACGTGCTGCTCGTCCACGTGCAGCCGGACGAGGGCGTGTCGCTCGCGATCGGCGCCAAGGTGCCCGGCCAGGGCATGACGATCCGCACCGTCAACATGAACTTCCTCTACGGCGGCGCGTTCCACGCCGACCTGCCCGAGGCGTACGAGCGGCTGATCCTCGACACGATGCTCGGCGACGCGACGCTCTTCATGCGGGCGGACGAGATCGAGGAGCAGTGGTCGCTCGTCGACGCGATCGGCGCGTTCTGGCGGCGCGACCGGCCCTCGTTCCCGAACTACGAGGCGGGGACGTGGGGGCCGAGGGCGGCCGAGGAGCTGATGCAGGCGGACGGCCGCTCCTGGCGACGGCATTGAGCGCGACCTTCGCCGGCGAGTGGACGGGGCGCGACGTCAGGGTCGACGAGGTCGCGCACGAGCTGGCGACGCTCCGCGGCTCCGACGACGGCAGCCCGGACCTGCGGACGAGCGTCATGACGCACATCGCGTGGGTGCCTCCGCAGTGGGAGGACAAGGCTCGTGCGGCCTTCGCCGACCTGGGCCAGTTCTACCCCTCGCGGACGATCCTGCTGCTGCCCCGGCCGGACGAGCCGGACGGGTTGAACTCCCGGGTGTCGATGCAGTGCTTCCCCGCCGGCGGCAACCAGGTGTGCACCGAGCTTGTCGAGCTCGAGCTGTGCGGCGCCCGCGCCGAGGTTCCCGCCAGCGTGGTCGTGCCGCTGCTGCTCTCCGACCTGCCGGTCTTCCTGCGCTGGCGGGGGCTGCCGCCGTTCGGCGACCCGACCTTCGAGCGGCTGGCGGAGCTCGTGGACAGGCTCGTCGTCGACTCGCGCGAGTGGGGCGGCGGCGGTCTGCATGGTTGCTACGGCTCGCTCGCGCAGCACTTCGGCGACCACCTGGCCGTCTCGGACATCGTGTGGACGAGGTCGGTTCCGTGGCTTGAGGCGGTCGCGGCCGCGTGGCCGGGGATCGCGCAGGCGCGTGAGCTCGAGGTGGAGGGGCCGGAGGCGGACGCGCTGCTCCTGGCCGGCTGGCTGCGCTCGCGGCTGCATCGGCCGGTCGCGCTGGAGCAGCGCGACGCGGAGGAGATCGCCGCGGTATCGGTGGACGGTGAGCCGATCGCGGCACCGACTGCCCCGCCGCCGCGCCCGGGCGAGCTGCTGAGCCGAGAGCTCGACCGCTTCGGCCGCGACCCCGTGTACGAGGCTGCGGTCCGCGCCGCCGCCGGCGAGCACGTCCGCCACGCGGCCTGACCGCGTTTCAAGCCGTTTACCGCAGGGCATACAGCGGCTGAAGTGCACAGACCCGTTCGCGGCTTCGTCGGGATTCGTCGAGCTATCCCGCTCCTGACGGCCGCGTTGTCCGACTGAGAGGATCAATGCGCCACCTAGCCCCCGTACTCTGTGCTGCCGCGAGCCTGGCCGCCGCTACGGCGCTCGCGTCATCCGCGGCACCCGCCGCCGAGCTGCCAGTGAGCCACACCGTCGTCCGCATTTGGGAGCGCGGCGGACGTCTCGACCTCGCGACGCTGAAGCCGGTCGCGCACGTCAGCTTCGGCGAGACCTGGGTCGACCGCGGACGATCGCGGACGCGCATCTCCACGCGCCGCGACGGCCTCGTGGTCGAGGACTTCGTGTGCGCGGCGCCGGTCTGCTCGACCGACTCGACGCCGACCGTCAAATCGTCCTATCGAACGAGCATCCAGGCTTCCCTACGGTCCAGCAAGGCGCACGTCGTACGCACGGGCGTGCTCCGCGGCCGTCATGTGCGTTGGATCCAGTACGGCAAGCGTGGGCATGGCGAAGTGGTGGTCCTCGACCCGGCCTACCGCGTGGTGCGCGACGAGTACTGGGACCGGGGCCAGCTCAGGCGAGTGACGGAGACTGTCGTGGCGGAGCGAGTGCCTCGCCGCGAGTCCGACTTCGTTCCCCATCCGTCGGTGCCCGAGATCGCCGGCCAGAGCCGGCCCGAGGGACGGCTCGTGGAGAGCGGTGACGCTGCGCGCGCGGTGCCGGAAGCGCAATGGGCGGGCGAGAGCCTCGGCGCCTTGAAGCTCAACGCCATCCGTGAGCGCCCCTGGTCGGCGACGACGAAGACGGGCGAGCCCCTCTCCGGGACGATCCTGCATCTCCGCTACGGCGACTGGCTGGGATCGTTCTCCCATCCGCGGAAGCGCCTGCCGAAAGCCGGCGTGGAGATCACCGAGGCGAGTGCCGATTCGCCGGCGCGGTGGTGGCTGACGTACCCGCCCGGAATCGGCGGCGAGAGCGTCCCGCCGCCTAAGGGGTTTGTGGACATCCACGACACGCAGGCGTACGTGAAGCTCGGCTCCGCCTACTACCCGGTGGCCGTCCTTCAGAAGGACGGCGTGTGGATGGTCGTGCGGGCTACGAGCTGGCCGCTCCTGCAGAAGACGCTTCGCTCGCTGAAGCCCATCAGCTGACGTCCGCGTACGCTGCGCCGCGTGCGCGTCGCAGACATGAACTGGATGCAGCTCGAGGCGTACCTCCAGCGCGACGACCGCATCGTGCTGCCGCTCGGATCGACCGAGCAGCACGCCTACCTGTCGCTCGCGACGGACAACATCCTCGCTGAGCGAGTCGCGGTCGAGGCTGCCGAGCCGCTCGGCGTGCCAGTGCTGCCGGTGCTCGCGTACGGCGTGACGCAGCGGTTCACGGCCTACCCCGGCTCGCTCTCGACCGATCCGGAGACGTACGTCGCCCTGCTGCGCGGTCTGCTCGGTTCGCTGCGCGGCCAGGGCTTTCGCCGTGTGCAGATCGTCAACGGCCACGGCGGCAACTCGTTCGCGGCCGAGCACATCGCCGGTGACGGAGTGCGGTGGCACAACTGGTGGGCGAGCGAGCGGCAGCGCGAGCTGATCGTCGCCATGGGCGACGGCTCGCACGCGTCGTGGATGGAGAACTTCCCGTGGACGCGGCTTGCCGGCGTCGAGCTGCCGGCGGAACCGAAGTCAATGGTCGAGGTGTCGGCCGAGTGGACGGCCGCCGACGCGCGCGCGGCGCTGGGCGACGGCTCGTTCGGCGGCGCTTACCAGCGCTCCGACGAGGACATGCAGCAGCTCTGGGACGCGGCCGTGGCAGAGATCCGCGCGCTGCTCGAGCTCAGCGGCTGACCGCGGGCGCTTCCTGTCCGGCGCCAAGCCGGGCCAGGTACTCGTGGATCAGCTGCACCGCCATCGCGCCCTCACCGACGGCTGACGCGACCCGCTTGATCGATCCGTGGCGGACGTCACCGGCGGCGAACACGCCGGGGATGCTCGTCTCGAGCAGGAAGGGCTCGCGCTCGAGCGGCCAGGCCGGGTTCGCGTCGTCGCCCGAAAGCTCCCGGCCCGAAAGCACGAAGCCCATCGAGCTACGGGCGACCGCGCCCTCGAGCCAGTCCGCGTACGGCGCGGCTCCGATGAAGACGAACAGCCCGTGCGCCGCCAGCGTTTCGGTGTCGCCCGTCGCCACGTCGCGCACCTCGACCGTCTCCAGCGCTTCCTCACCCCTGACGGCGGCGACCTCAGCGCCGGTGCGGACGACGATCTCCGAGTCGGCGATGCGGTCGACGAGGTACTGCGACATGCGCCGCTCGAGCGAGTCGGAGCGGACGAGCATCGTGACGCTCTGCGCATACCGGGCGAAGTAGATGGCAGCCTGCCCGGCGGAGTTCGCGCCGCCCACGATGATCACGTCCCGGCCGGCCGAGCCCTGCGCGTCCACGACGCTACCGCCGTAGAACACGCCCTTCCCGACGAGCTGGTCGATGCCCGGCGCCTCCAGCCGCCGGTATGACACGCCGCACGCGAGCAGCACGGTCCGAGCCCGCAGGTCGCTCCCGTCCGAGAGCGCAAGGACGCGGTCGTCGCCGTCGGCGCGGAGCTCCTCCGCCTCACGCAGGTAGACGATCTCCCCGCCGAACCGGCGCGCCTGGAGGAGCGCCCGCTGCGTCAGGTCCGTGCCGGTCAACCCGCTCGGGAAGCCAAGGTAGTTCTCGATGCGCGTGCTCTGTCCGGCCTGGCCGCCGGGCGCGTGTCGCTCGATCAGTGCCGTACGCAGCCCTTCCGACGCGCCGTACACGGCCGCCGCCAGCCCGGCCGGCCCGGCACCCACGATCACCAGGTCGTACTCGTCGTGCTGCGGCCGTGTCGAGAGCCCGATGGCCTCCGCGAGCTCCAGCCGCGACGGCTCGCTGAGCCGTGTGCCGTCGCGCAGAATGACGACCGGGAGCGCGGATCCGAGCGGCGACTCGCGCATGAGCCGGGAGGCCTCGCGGTCGCGCTGGATATCCAGGTAGCGGTGGTGGATCTGCGTGCGGCTGAGGAAGTCGCGTAAGTCGTGGACCTGCTCCGAGCCATCCCGGCCGACGATGCGCACGGCGTTCTCCGCCTCCACCATCCAGCGGCGCCAGTCCTCGAGCAGGTCGGCGGCGACCGGGATCAGCTGGTTCTCCGCTTCCGCAAGCGGCAGGACGAAGAAGTAGTCGACCTCGCCGGAGTTCATCGCGTCGAGGGCGAAGCGCAGGTCGCCGTGCTCGACGAGCAGGATCGTGCGGACGTCCGGGAAGAGCTTGCGCGCGCGGGTGACGAGCTCGAGGCCGCCGAGGCCGTTCAGCTCGCTCTCGACGACGAGCAGCGCGAGCAGCTGGCCCGTCTGCTTCAGCTCCTCGGCGACGGTCAGCGCATCGTCGGCCGAGTCGCGGCACTCCGGGCGAAAGCCCTCGTCGTGGAACGCGCGCCGCAGGTCGATCTGAAGCGCGCGTGCCAGAGCGCCTTCGTTCCTGACGACCAGCAGGACGTCGGTGGCCGGCGGTTGCTCCGCCGTGGCCGAGGGATCACGGCCCACATCCCGATGCTATCCCGGTCGGCGCAGCGCCTCGATCACGGCGTCGTGCAGCAGTCCGTTCGTGGACAGGAACGACGAGCCGTGCGCGGGCGGGCTGCCGGCGAAGTCCGTGCACCGGCCGCCGGCCTCCTCGACGATCAGCTGCACCGGGACGTAGTCCCACGTGTTCAGTTCGGGCTCGAGCACGACGTCGACGGCGCCTTCGGCGACCAGGCAGTGCTGCCAGAAATCGCCGAGGCCGCGGCTCGACCAGGCGCGGTGGCTGAGGGCCATGTACTGCCGCTCGTAGCCGGCGCGCGACATGGCGCGCGGGCTCGTCACCGACACCGACGCGTCCTCCAGGCGGACGATGCCGGAGACCCGGATCGTCTCGCCGTCGGCGAAGGCGCCACTGCCCAGGCCCGCCCACCAGCGGCGATGGAGCGCGGGCGCGGACACGACCGAGACGACCGGCTCGCCCTCGCGCTCGAGTGCGATCAGCGTCGCCCAGACGGGCACGCCACGGACGAAGTTCTGCGTTCCGTCGATCGGGTCGACGATCCAGCGCACGTCGGTGCCGTCGTCGCCGCCCTCCTCGCCGAGCACGCCTTCGCCTGGGCGCTGCGTGCGCACGAGGCCGCGGATCCGCTCCTCGGCCGCGGTGTCGGCGTCCGACACGACGCTCGTGTCCGGCTTCGTGTCGACGCGCAGGTCGGCGGCGCGGAAGCGGGGGAGGGTCACGGCATCCGCGGCGTCTGCGAGCTCGAGTGCGAACGCGAGGTCGTCACCCACGGGGCGAGATTACGTCAGCGGATCCGGAAGCTGTGCGCCATCGCCCCGAAGAGCGACGCGTTGCGCGCGTAGGAGGCTCGCGCGGCCGTGAAGGTCACGACGTACGCCTTGCCGTGCGCCTGGAAGGCGTACGCGAGGAACGAGAGCCGCTTGCCGAGCATCGTCCCGTCGTACCGGAGCTGCGTCGCGCTGCCTGCCGGGAGCCTGACCTGGTGCGTCGACAGGCTCGTCACGTTCACGCCCGCCTTGCGGAACATCGCGATCAGCTCGTTGCGAAAGCCGAGCGGCAGCCCGCTCGCCGACGGCGTCACGACGACGTTCGCGTTGGTGAAGACGCCGGCGTCGGGGCGCGGCGCCGCGCTCATCAGCCGAACCGTGCCCACCCGGGTCTCCGTCCGCCAGGCGGCCGGCACGCCCATCGAGAAGTCGTCGACGCGGACCGGGCTGAGCGCAGGGGCCGCGCTCGCCACGGGAGCGAGCAGGGCGGCGACGGCGGCCAGGGCGGCGATCCAGGGGCGCATCATTCCCTGTCTTCGGCACGTGCAGCCGTGATCCCGCTCGCCTGAAGGAGGGACTCGAGTGCCGCGCCGGCGGCGAGCACGAGCGCGTCGTCACCGGGCGCGCCGACGAGCTGCAGCGACGCGGGCAGCCCGTCCTCGGCGGGCCCGCAGGGCAGTGCGAGCGCCGGCCGGCCGAGCGCGTTGATCGGGATGGTGAGCCGGATGGTCGCGTCGCGGATCTCCAGGTCGTCGACCGGCAGGCGCGGCGCCACGAAGCCGAGCGTCGGGGCGATCACGAGGTCGAGGCCGTCCGTCTCGGCGGCCCAGCGTTCGCGGTACGTCTCCCGCGCACGCTCGGCCGTTTCGGCCTGCTCGTCGCTGATGAGGAGCGCCCGCTGGATCTTGCGGCGGACGTTGTCGCCGTACTCGGCTTCGTGCTCGGCGAAGAGCTCGCGGTGCACGTCTGCCGCCTCGCGGCCGAACGCAGGGCCGATCTCCTCGGCGAGCGGGAGCTCGAGGTGTCGTGGGGCGCGGAAGAGGGCGGCGGCCTCGTCCACGCGCGCGCGCACGAGCGGGTCGGCGTGCTCGAGCCAGGCGACGCCGACGCGGAGGTCGGCAACGGTGACCGGCTCGGCGTGCGGGAGCTCGGGTGCCAGCGCCGCCATCGCCGCGGTGCACGCCTCGACCGTGGCTGCGATCGGGCCGGCGTGGTCGAAGGACGGAGCGAGCGGGAAGCAGCCGTCCATCGGTACGAGCCCGTACGTCGGCTTGAAGCCGACCAGGCCGCAGCAGGCGGCCGGGATGCGAATTGACCCGCCGGAGTCCGTGCCCAGCCCGACCTCCGCAAGCCCGGCGGCGACGGCCGCCGCGGACCCGCCGCTCGACCCGCCGGCCATGCGGCCCGGCCAGCTCGGGTTCGGCACGGTGCCGTAGTGCGGGTTGACCGACGTGATGCCGTAGGCGAACTCGTGGAGGTTCGTCTTGCCGACGTTCGCGTAGCCGGCCGCCTCGAGGCGCTCCACGGCGGTGGCGGTGGTGATCGGCAGGTGGTCGCGGAAGATCGCCGAGCCGTACGTCGTGGTCAGGCCGGCCGTGTCGAAGAGGTCCTTCACGGCGAGCGGGATGCCGTCGCGCGGCTTGGCAGGCCGCGCGAGGAAGATGCCCGCCGGCACACCGGAGAGATGTCTCGGTTCCGACACAGCCGGGTGCAATTCTCGCGGTTAGGCTCGACCGCGGGTCAGCGGGTGGATTAGCCCCCCGCCCAGGGTGGGGAAGCGGCGCCTGGAGCCGTCGGCAAAGGACATGGCCGCCGGGGCCATGTCCGGCATGCGGTGCGGGCGCTCAGCGAACCCGCAGAGTGAGCGACGCGGCGCCGTTCGGGATGATCACGCCCGTTGGTGCCCCGTTGGGGACTACGAGGCGCCAGGTCCCGCGGCGGTTGAAGCTCACATCGCCGCGCCACCGGTTCGGTGCGACGCGCGTGAGCGGCACCTCGAAGCCGCGGGCCGAGACGTTCGAGATCGGCCGGCCGGTGTCGCCGGTGATGGTCGCGACGACGCGGAACACGGGCTGCCGGGGCGCGACCGCGATGAGCCGCAGATTGAAATCGAGCGGGCGCTCGCTGCGCACGGTGACCCTGACGGCCTGGCCGATCGCCGGGGTCCGGTGGGACGCGCGGACCGTGAAGCCGAGCTTCGCGCCTGCCGGGAGCGACAGGGCGCTTGCCGCGAGCACGGCGGCGCCGAGAGCCGTCGCACCGAGCCGGGCCCGCGCTGCCATCGCAGCCATTGTGCCCCTAGTCGAACTGCAGGTAAATGAGCGCGACGACGAACGTCCCGGCGAAGATCAGCAGCGCCAGCCCGAACAGCGCCAGGCCGAAGAGCACGTTGCGGCGCGCCTCCTCCGGGCTTGGATCCGTGACCTCGACGGTGGAGCCCGGATGGGCCGGCTGCGGGAGCGGCTCGCTCACAGCACCAGCGGGTCGATGGCCATCGCGACGAACAGCAGCGCCAGGTAGAGCAGCGAGTAGTGGAACAGCAGGCCCGCCCGGCGCGGCGACGGGTCGCGCAGCAGCCGCCACGCGAGCCAGAGGAACCAGCCGCCGAGCACCGCGGCCGACACGGCGTACTCGAGCCCGAACATGCTCCATGTGAGCGGCAGCAGCGTCACGCCGACGAGCACGAGTGAGTACCAGAGGATCTGCCGCACCGTCTCGCGCTCGCCGCGCACCACGGGGAGCATCGGCACCTTCGCCGCCTCGTAGTTCTTGCGGATCAGCAGCGCGAGCGCCCAGAAGTGGGGCGGCGTCCACAGGAACACGACGAGGAAGAGGTAGAGCGCCGGCAGCGTCAGGTTGCCCGTCGCGGCGGCCCAGCCGACGAGCGGCGGGATCGCACCGGCCGCGCCGCCGATGACGATGTTCTGCGGCGTCGAGCGCTTCAGCCAGCGCGTGTAGACGAGCACGTAGAAGAGGTTCCCGACGAGCGCGAGCACCGCCGTCAGCACGTTCGCCAGGCTCGCGAGCAGCACGAACGACCCGGCCGAGAGGGCCAGCGCGAACTCGATCGCGCGCGCCGGAGGCACGCGGCCCGCGGCGACCGGCCGCTTCTCGGTGCGCTTGCCCATCAGCCGGTCGATGTCGCGATCCATGACGTGGTTGAACGCGCTGGCGCCGCCACACGCGAGCCCGAGCCCGACGATCAGCACGAGCAGGTCGCCGAGCGGCGGCACGCCGCCGTAGCCGATGAACATCCCGCACGCGCCCGTGAGCAGGAGCAGCGACATGATCCGCGGCTTGGTGAGCGTGACGTAGTCGCGCCACGGACCACCATCAGGTGCTACGGGCTCGCCCCGGAACGTGAGCGACGCGGTGACCGCCGCGGAGGCGAGCGCGAGCGCGGCGAGCGCCACGTGCGCGACATGGACCGTGACCGCCGCGGCGGCCCCGAACAGGGCGAGCGAGACGAAGGCCGGCCGGAGTAGCCGCCGGTGCAGGAACCAGGCGGCGAGCGCGACCGCGGCCAGCGGCGGCAGCGTCAGCGCCGCGAGCACCTGGTGCGCCGTGTCCCACCCGAGCGTCCCGCTCACCACCGCGAGCAGGCAGCCCGCGACGCCGGCCAGCGCCGTCAGACGGAGCCAGGGGCCGGGCGGCAGCTCACGCACGGGCCCGCTCCAGTCGGCGCCGCAGGTCGCGCAGCGGCCGGGCGCTCGTGACGTACGGGACGCGGTCGAAGTTGTTCGGCGGCGGCGGCGAGGTCGCGTACCACTCGAGCGTGTCCGCGAGCCAGGGGTCGTTGCCCGCGCGCGGGACCCGTCCCTTGCGCGACCAGAAGACGTTCACGAAGAAGAGAAGGATCCCGATGCTCATTGCCCACGCCCCGATCGACGAGGCGAGGTTGTAGCCGAACCACCAGCCGTTGTCATCCGGATAGGTGTAGACGCGGCGTGGCATCCCCAGCAGCCCGAGCATGTGCTGCGGGAAGAACGTCAGGTTGAAAGACACGAACGTGACCCAGAACTGCCAGATCCCGAGCCGCCGTCCGAGCGTCCGCCCGAACATCTTCGGCCACCAGTAGTAGAGCGCCGCGAACATCGCGAAGATCGAGCCGCCGAACAGCACGTAGTGGAAGTGCGCCACGACGAAGTAGCTGTCGTGCACCTGCCAGTCGAACGGGAACGCCGCGACGAAGATCCCCGACAGGCCGCCGATCGTGAACACCGCGATCATCCCGAGCACCCACAGGAGCGGCGGGTCGTAGATGAGGTTCCCGCGCCAGGTGGTCGCGATCCAGTTGAAGATCTTCACGCCGGTCGGGACGGCGATGATCATCGACGAGATCATGAAGAAGGCCTGGAGCCCGATCGGCAGCCCGACGGCGAACATGTGGTGCGCCCAGACGAGCAGCGAGAAGAACCCGATCGCCACCGTCGAGAAGACGATCGCCTTGTAGCCGAAGATCGGCTTGCGCGAGAACACGGGGAGGATCTCCGAGACCACGCCGAAGGCGGGCAGGATCATGATGTAGACCTCGGGGTGCCCGAAGAACCAGAAGACGTGCTGGTACAGCAGGACGCTCCCGCCCTGGGCCGGGTCGAAGAAGTGGGTCGAGGTCTGGCGGTCGAGCAGGAGCATCGTCAGCCCCGCTGAGAGCGCAGGCAGCACGACGACGAGCATCCACGCGTAGACCTCGATCGTCCAGACGAAGAGCGGCAGCCGCATCCACGTCATGCCCGCGGTGCGCATGCGATGGATCGTCACGATGAAGTTGATCGCGCCCGCGAGCGACGCGAGCGTGAGGATGTGCAGGCCGAGGATCCACAGGTCCTGCCCGTTGCCGATCGCCTTCTCGGAGAGCGGCGGGTAGCCGTACCAGCCCGTGTGCGCGGCGCCGCCCGAGGCGAAGAAGCTCGACAGCAGCACGCCGCCGCCGAGCACGAACATCCAGTACGAGAACGCGTTCAGCCGCGGGAAGGCCATGTCCCGCGCCCCGATCATCAGCGGGATCAGGAAGTTCGCGAACCCGGCCCAGATGGGGACGACGACCAGGAAGACCATCACCGTCCCGTGCATCGTGAGCAGCTCGTTGTAGGAGTTGCGCACGATGAAGCCCTCGTTCGGCGTCGCGAGCTGCGTGCGCATGAGCTCCGCCATGCCGCCGCCGACCAGGAAGAAGATCAGGCTCGTCCAGATGTAGAGGATCCCGATCCGCTTGTGGTCGACGGTCGTGACCCAGCTCGCGACCCGGCCGTTCGTCCACGGCACCGGGTAGGTCGGCGTGTCGCTCCTAACCGCCACTGCTGCTCCCGTGTGTGGCGACGCTCCTTGCGAGGTAGTCCGCCAGGGCCTTCAGCTCGGCGTCGCTCCAGCCGTCGCCGACCGCGGGCATCGTGTTGACGCCGTTCCGCACGACGCGCGCCACGTTGCCCGCGTTCGCGACGAGCGAGTTCCCGGCGAGCGCGGGCCCGATGAAGCCCTTGCCTCCCAGGCCGTGGCACGTCTGGCACGCGCCCTCGAAGATCTCCTTGCCGAGTGCGAGCCGGCCCGCTTCGGTCTTCTGCGCGGCCGCGAGCTGCGCGACCCAGCGGTCGAACTCGTCGGCGGGGAGGACCACGACGCTGCCGTCCATCTTCGCGTGCTGGAGCCCGCACAGCTCCGCGCAGCGAACCGGGTAGGTGCCGACCGCGTCGGGCTTCAGCTTCAGCGTGTTCGGGTGGCCCGGGATGGCGTCGCGCTTGCCGTTCAGCGAGGGCACCCAGAAGCTGTGGATCACGTCGTGCTCGGGAGCGGTGATGCGCAGGTTCGCGACGCGGTTGAGCGGCAGCCGCAGCTCGTTCACGGTGATCGCGCCGTTCGGGTAGACGTACTGCCAGTAGAACTGGCGACCCTGGACCTCGATCGAGCCCGGCGTCGCCTGTGCGCCCGCCGGATCGTTGATCACGCCGAGCTTGTAGAACGTGAACGACGCGATCAGGACGAGGATGATCACCGGCCCCGCCGTCCATGCGAGCTCGAGCCGCGTCGAGCCGTGCACCTGCGGGCCCTCGTTCTCACGCTGCCCGCTGCGGCTCCGGTAGCGCACGGCGAACACGACCAGCGGCACGACCACGACGAGGAGGATCGCCACCGCGAAGGCGAGGATGAACCAGTAGAGGTCGGAGATGCCCTCGGCGCTCGGCGAGGACGGGTCGGTGGGGGCGAGCCCGGCGTCGCCGGCATCCGCCAGCGCGGTCGCCGGAAGTGCGAGCGCGCCGGCGAGAACCACTGCAGCTGCGAGGCTCCGGCGCACGGCGGGTGGCATTCTAGGAGGGTGGAGCCCGTGGGCGCACCTTCGAGGCACGTGTCGCGAGGGGCCGGGTCGCGCGTCCGGCTTCCCGGCGACGCGCACCCGCCCTTCGAGGTCTACGTCAACGGCGTGCCGCAGGCCGAAGGCGCCGACTACGAGGTCGAGGGAGCGACGCTCGTCTTTCCGCGCTCGCTCGAGCAGGAGGGCAAGCTCGGCTTCTGGCGCTGGCTGTCGATGCTGCTCGGCATCGCCGGCACGTACCGCAACAACGACACCGTCGACGTGATCTACACGCGCGCGGGAAGCAAGGTCGTGGCGACGGGGCTGCCGTTCGCTCCGGAGCCGGACTAGGTCGAGACGCGCCGCCGCGGCTACGCTGCGACCGGCTGCGCGAGCGCTCCTCTCCCCGTCCTTCGGGGACGAGCGCGGTCAGCGATCGAGCGCGACATCATCAGAGGAGGTTTCGATGGTTCCGACCGCGCTCGGCCTGACCGCAGCGTCATGGGCAGTCGTCATGGCACTTTCGCCGGTGCTGCAGATTCGACAGATCCTGCGGCGACGCTCCTCCGAGGGAGTCTCGGTGGGCTACTTCGGTGTCCTCATGGTCGGCTTCGCCCTGTGGGTTGCCTACGGCATTGCGAGGCACGACCTGCCGCTCGTCGTCCCGAACTGCCTCGCGTTTCTGGTCATGGGGTGCACGATCGCCGTGGCGCTCGCCAAACGGTGAAGCGTCAGGCGCTCCAATCGACGATCGCGGCGGCGGCGCCCGTCTCGGAGCGCCACGCCCGAAGGTGTGCCTGCAGGTCGTCGAATGCCCGGCGGCCCCGGTCGCGTGCGTCCGACTTGCCGCAGTTGGCGCGCGGCTCGTCGGTGTAGGCCCGGCCGCGGCAGTCGTGGCAGCGCGGCGACCCCAGCCGCTCCAGCGCGGCTTCGACCGCCTCGCCGCACGCCGCGCAGGCGAGGCTGCCAGGCCCCTTGCCGTTGCCGTTTGCGTGCAGCAGGGGCGGCGGCCAGACGTCGATCGCGACCGCGTCGACCTGCTCCGCGACGCAGCTGTGCGCGCGCAGGTACGCGAGGAGGCCGCCGACCTGCGTGGGGTCGACGAGCCGAATCCGCAGTGGCCGCAGCGCAGTCGTCATCGGGATGCGGCGAAGTGCGCCGCTCACCCGAACCGTGGATGCGGGTCGCGTGCGTCTCAATGCCCCGATCGAGCGATTGTCCGGACCGGACCGGACGGACACCCGCGCCGTTTGCCTTCCGGCGCAGACGGGGATGCAGGAGGCGACCGCCCGGCCGGGCCCGCTCAATCCTCACTCGGACCCCTCCCGAGCACTCTCATCCTCCAGGGCCCGGCCGGACCCCCTCCCGTCCCTCTCACCGCACCCGGCGGGGTAGCCTTGCGCGATGCGGCGTCTGCTCGCGCTCCCCGTGCTGCTCGCCGGCCTCGCGCTCCTCGCGGCGGGCTGCGGCGGGTCGAGCAGCGGCAATTCTGCGGTCAGCACGGCCTCGACGACTGCCGCCTCGTGCGACAAGGCTCGCTCGAGCTCGTCAGCCCGGGCCAGCTGACGGTCGCGACCGACAATCCGTCCTTCCCGCCCTGGTTCATCGGCACGAAGGCGGACTCGCCGTGGGATCCGACGACGACGCCGACCAAGAAGGGCTACGAGGCCGCAGGTCGCCTACGCCGTCGCGCGCAAGCTCGGCTTCACCGACGACGAGGTGAAGTGGAAGGTGCAGCAGTTCACGCAGCTCTTCAAGCCCGGCGACAAGCCGTACGACTTCGACATCAACCAGGTCTCGTACAGCCCCAAGCGGGCCGAGTCGGTCGGCTTCAGCCAGTCGTACTACCCCGTCGAGCAGGCCATCGTCTCGACCGAGGGCTCGAAGATCGCGAAGGCGAAGACGCTCGCCGACCTGAAGGACGCCAAGTTCGGCGTGCAGATCGGCACCACGAGCGCGGACGTCTTGAACGCGACGGTGCACCCGTCGCAAGGAGCCGTCGGTGTACAGCAACAGCACCGACATCGTCTCGGCGCTCAAGGCCGGCCAGGTCGACGGCGGTCGTCGTCGACTACCCGACGTCGCTGTACATGGCGTACGTCCAGGTGCCGCACGGGACGATCGTCGGGCGGCTGCCGCGCGGCGAACGGGAGCCCCGAGCACTTCGGGCTCGCCACGACGAAGGGGAGCGCGCTGATCCCGTGCCTGAACAAGGCGCTCTCGGAGCTCCAGGCGGACGGCACGCTCAAGCAGCTCCAGGACAAGTGGATCAACGGCTCCGCGCCGCCCGTCCTGCAGTAAGCGCGCTAGCCCGTGGACGACGGCCGCGAGGGGCGCTCGTCCCGCATTCTCGGCGGCGGCAGCCCGGCACGGAACGCGACGATCGCGACCGTCAGCACGGTCGTCGTCTTCGGCGCCATCATCGCGCTCGTCCTCACGTCGGCGGGCTGGCCCGAGGTCAAGCAGCAGTTCTTCAACTGGGACGAGTTCAAGTACTCGTTCCCGAAGGTCCTCGAGCACCTCAAGCTGAACATCGAGATCTTCCTCGTCGCCGAGGCGGTGATCCTCGTCTTCGCGCTCGGGATCGCGATCCTGCGCGGCCTGCCCGGGCCGGTGTTCTTCCCGATCCGGCTGCTGGCGACGATCTACACCGACTTCTTCCGCGGCGTGCCGACGATCCTCGTCATCTACCTGCTCGGGTTCGGCGTACCGGCGCTCCAGCTCTCCGGCGTCCCGAGCTCGGAGCTCTTCTGGGGGACGACCGCGCTGATCCTCGTCTACTCCGCGTACGTGGCCGAGGTCTACCGGGCCGGGATCGAGTCGGTGCACCCGAGCCAGGACGCGGCCGCGCGCTCGCTCGGGCTGTCGCGCGGGAAGTCGCTGCGCTTCGTCGTCGTGCCGCAGGCCGTGCGCCGCGTCGTGCCGCCGCTTCTGAACGACTTCATCGGGCTGCAGAAGGACACCGCGCTCGTGGCGCTGCTCGGGCCGGTCGAGGCGTTCCGCGAGGCGCAGATCATCAGCGCCTCCGACTTCAACTACACGCCGTACGTCGTCGCGGCGCTGCTGTTCATCGCGCTGACGATCCCGCTCGCCCGGCTCACCGACTGGCTGATCGCCCGCGAGCGGCGGCGGCGGATGGCAGGAGGCGTGCGGTGAGCGAGGCGGTCCGGCTCGAGAACGTCCACAAGTCGTTCGACCACAACGAGGTGCTGCGCGGGATCGACCTCGCCCTGGATGAGCACGAGGTGGTGTGCCTGATCGGCGCGTCGGGCTCGGGCAAGTCGACGATGCTGCGCTGCGTCAACCTGCTCGAGCCGATCGACCGCGGCCGGATCTTCGTCGCGGGCTCGGAGGTGACGGCGCGCGGCGTGGATGTGAACAGGGTGCGCCGCGGCATCGGGATCGTCTTCCAGGCGTTCAACCTCTTCCCGCACATGACCGTGCTGCGGAACGTGACGCTGGCACCGCGCGAGGTCCTCGGGGTCTCGAAGGCGGACGCCGAGGCGCGGGCGCTCGAGCTGCTCGATCGCATCGGCCTCGCCGACAAGCGCGACGATTACCCGGACCGGCTCTCGGGTGGCCAGCAGCAGCGCGTCGCGATCGCGCGGGCGCTCGCGATGCGGCCGCAGCTGATGCTCCTCGACGAGGTCACGTCGGCGCTCGATCCGGAGCTCGTCGCCGAGGTGCTCAACCTGATCCGCGAGCTGGCGGCGGGCGGCATGACGATGATCATCGCCACGCACGAGATGACGTTCGCGCGCGACATCGCGAACCGCGTCTGCTTCCTGGACGCGGGCACGATCCTCGAGGAAGGCCCACCCCAGCAGATCTTCTCAGCGCCGCGCGAGCCGCGGACGCAGCAGTTCCTCCAGCGGATCGTGGAGGCGGGCCGGCTTTACCGCGCAAAGTCCGGCTCGCTTCGCTTCGCCATGACGACTTTGCACGGATTGAACGGCTGGTCAGACGCGACTTCGCGCGACGTGGCTCCCGGCGAGGCAAGCTCGCCTTCGCCGGAACCGCCCAGACGAGTGCCTGATAGCGGGGGCGCCGGTATCCGCGCGATTGACCGGGCCGGGTGCGGCTGCGACAGTCCCTCGCATGCCCGCCACGGTCGACTCGTTCTTCGACGAGTACGCCCGCCGCTACTCGGAACGCGATGTCGAAGGCGTGGCGGACCTCTGCTCCTGCCGTTCGTTGCGGTTCGCAAAGGCGAGGCCATCCACATGCCCGATCGCAATGCCGTGCGCGATCACTTCGCGTCCGCCATGAACGCCTATCGCCTCGCGTCGGGCGCCGGCGCGTGGACGCCGGTCGAGATCGACACGCGCGAGCTCGGCGACAACTCCGTCTTCGCAACCGTGCACTGGCATGCGCTCGACGCGGACGGGGAGGTGGTCCGAGACACGTGGACGAGCTACCAGCTGCTGGCCACGCCGGGCGGGTGGCGCTTCGTCTCGTACACCAACCACTTCTGAGCCGACAGGCCGCCTGTCGGCGCCCGCCGCTCTCAGGCGGAGCCGCTCAGCAGTCCTTCTGGGTCTCGTTCGGCTGCTCGAAGCCGAGGATCAGCTTGCGCAGCAGCCCGTTCAGCTGCGCGCGCTCCTGCTTCGTCAGCGCGTGGGCGATAGCCGCCTCCTTCGCGGCCTGGACGTCGACGGCGGCGAAGTACGCGTCGAGGCCGGACTCGGTGAGCTCGACCTGGACTCCGCGGCGGTCATCGGGATCGGGCAGGCGGCGGATGAAGCCCCGCTCCTCGAGCCGGTCGAGCCGCGCCGTCATGGCACCGCTCGACAGCTGCTCGTGCTTCGCCAGCTTGCCCGGAGAGCTCCGGTACGGCTCGCCGCCGAGCCGGAGCTGGCCGAGAACCTCCCATTCGCTCCAGCTCAGGCCGACGTCCGTGAGCGTCTCGTCCATGCGCTTGCGCACGTAGCGCTGCAGCTTCTGCACGCGCTGCACGATGGTCTCGACCTCGAGATCGATCGCCGGGAGGTGGGGGGCCCACTTCGCGACCCGCCGGTCGATCGAGTCCTCCTCGTGGGCCGTTTTCACAGTTCTCAGCATCTCCGAAATTTCTCTTGACGTCAAGCTATCTTCCTCCATACAATGCCGTAGACGAGTTTCTCGATATAAAGATAGTCTGCGGAGAGGAGGTCAGCGTGTACCCGACCGATGTGGAGACGAGAAGGCAGCTGGCGCTCGAGCGGTCGGTTACGCTCGCGCGTGCGGCTCAGCGCCCGGCCCGCAGCAGGCGCGCGGGACGCGAGCGGCTCGGGTTCTGGCTGGTCGAGATCGGCCTGCGAATCGCCTGCGAGCGGCCCGTGCCGTCGCAGGCCTGAGGAAGGGAGGGACGATGGCAACAACCCAGACCGGGTTTGCGGTGGGGACGATCGCCGACATCGAGCACGGCGACGTCAACGAGGGCCGCGTGCGGCACAGGGTGCGCGACCACTTCGGCATCGAAGGGTTCGGCGTCAACGCGTTCAGGGCCGTCGAGGCCGGGGGGCTGCTGATCAACGAGCACACCGAACTGGGCGTCGCCTCGCCCGGGCAGCAGGAGCTCTACGTCGTGCTCTCGGGCAAGGCGCGGTTCACGATCGACGGCGACGAGATCGACGCACCGGCCGGCACGCTGGTCTACGTCGGCCCGGACGCGAAGCGCAGCGCGGTGGCCGACGAGCAGGACACGACCGTGCTCGTCGTCGGCGGCTCGCCGGGGATGGCGTACAACCAGTCGCCGGGCTTCCTGGTCGGGCCGATGTTCGTCCCGTACGGGGAGGGCGACTACGCGGGCGCGGCGGACATCGTGCGCGGTGTTCTGAAGGAGCACCCCGGCCTGCCGCTGGGGCTCTTCAACCTCGCCTGCTGCGAGGCGCGGCTCGGTGAGACCGACGCTGCGCTCGAGCACCTCGCCGCCTCGATCGCGGCCGAGGAGCGTTTTGCGGAGATCGCGCGGGACGACGACGACCTGGAGTCGCTCCACGACCAGCCGCGCTACCGCGAGCTCGTGGGCTGAACGGGACTCCCTCTCGTGCAGGGGCGGCCACTACCGGGCGGCCGCCTCTGCATCAGCCCGCGTCGGCCCTCGTCGCGGCACCCCTTTACAGGGACTGTCCCTGTTAAGGCTCGACCCCGCGAGTCGCACGCGTCTTTACAGGGACTGTCCCTGTTAGGGACTGCGCGCGCAGGCGGCGAACTAAGTGAGAGCGGGGACGAGCTCGCGGCCGATCAGCTCGACCGTCTCGAGATCCGCGTGGTTCAGGTGCTGGAGGTACACGCGCTCCACGCCGGCGGCCTCCAGCTCGCGCAGGCGCTCGAGCACCTCCGCGGTCGTCCCGGCGAGGAAGCTGTCGCCCATCCGCTCGAGGAACGCCTGCGGCTCGCCGCCGCCGGCCAGCGCCCGCAGCCGCTCGTCGACGCCGGCCTCGTCCTCCGCGACCGCGATGCCCGCCATGAGCGACAGCGGCACCGAGCCCGGCTCGCGGCCGGCGGCGCGCAGCGCGTCGTCCAGGCGCGGCCGCACCTCCGTGAAGAAATCGGGCCGCTGGTAGTAGCTGTTGTACTCGTCCGCCCAGCGGGCGGCGACCTCGAGCGATCGCCGCTTGCCCATGCCGCCGATGATCAGCGGCGGGTGCGGCTGCCGCACCGGGAACGGCCGGGCGCGCGCGTCGCGCAACTCGTAGTCGAGGCCCCTGAAATCGAAGGTCTCCTCGGTCCACTCGCGGTGCACGATCTCCGCCTGCTCGGCGAGCTCGACGATCCGAACGTCGTACGGCGGGAACGGGAAGCCGAAAGCGCGGTGCTCGAGCTCCATCCAGCCGGTGCCCATGCCGAGCTCGACGCGCCCGCCCGAGATGTGGTCCACGGTGACGACCGAGCGGGCGAGCAGCGACGGATGGCGGAAGGTCACCGGCGAGACGAGCGTCCCCAATCGCAGCCGCTCCGTCACCGCTGCGAGCCCCGCGAGCGTCGTCCACGCGTCGAGCGAGCCGTCGACCCCGTGCCCGGCCGGGCTCGTGTAGTGGTCGGAGCGAAACAGCGCCTCGATGCCCGCGCGCTCGGCCGTCTGGGCGAGCGCGACCCACTGCGGCCAGGTCACGCCGCCCTGCCCCTCGATCATCAGCGCGACCCGCATCGGCGGAACCTACCGAGCCGCGCACCTTGACCACACCGGCACATTTCAATTGAATCGACGGCACCGTGAGCTCAACCGAAGAGCCGACGCGAGACGCCGACGCTTCGGACAGCGTCCTCGCCCCACCCACCGCTGCCACGAACGGCGGCGGCGCCATGGTGCGGCTGGAGTCGATTCGGAAGAGCTTCGGCTCGAACCTCGTCCTCGACGGCGTCGACCTGAGCGTCAACCGTGGCGACGTCATGGTCGTCATCGGCCCGAGCGGGAGCGGCAAGAGCACCCTGCTCCGCTGCGTCAACCTGCTCGAGCCGGTCGACTCGGGCCGCGTCTTCCTCGAGGGCGAGGAGATCACCCGCAAGGGGACCAACGTGTCCGCCATCAGGCAGCGGATCGGGATCGTGTTCCAGCAGTTCAACCTGTTCCCTCACCTCAAGGTGATGGACAACGTGACGCTGGCAGCGCGCCGGATCCGCAAGCTCCCCAAGAAGGACGCAGAGGCACGGGCGCGCGTTCTGCTCGCCCGCGTCGGGCTGGAGGAGAAGGCCAACCAGTACCCCCATCAGCTCTCGGGAGGCCAGCAGCAGCGGGTGGCCATTGCCCGGGCGCTGATGATGGAGCCGCACGTCATGCTGTTCGACGAGGTCACGTCGGCGCTCGATCCGGAGCTCGTCGGCGAAGTGCTCCTCGTCATGCGTGATCTCGCCAGAGCCGGCATGACCATGCTGGTCGTGACCCACGAGATGCAGTTCGCCAGGGAGGTCGGCGATCACCTCGTCTTCATGGACGAGGGGAAGATCGTCGAGGAGGGCGTACCGACCGTGGTGCTCGACCAGCCGACAGAGGAGCGGACGAAGCGCTTTCTCCGCCGCTCACTGCAGCTCGCAGATTCCCTCGACGAGCTGCATATCGACGATCAGGAAGGAGGGGTCGAATGAAGAAGCTGCTGGGTGCGTGCGCCGTTCTCGCAGTGGCTGCGGCATCGGTCGCAGCATGGAGCGTCGCGGCACCAACCCAAGGAGGAGCAGCTCACCCGACGGCCACGGCGGCGAAGAAGCTGCCGGCACTGCCGCCGGAGATCAAGCAGCACAAGCGCTGGAGCATCGGCGTGAAGTGCGACTCACCGCCGTTCGGCTACATCAACGTGAAGGGCGAGCACGCGGGGTTCGACGTCGAGATCGCGAAGTGGTTCTCCCGCTACGCCTTCGGCCGGCCGAACCGCGTCAGCTACGTCTGCACGCCGACCGCCGCCCGTGAGCCGTCGCTCACCACGGGTCGCGTCGACCTGGAGATCGCGACCTTCACGTACACGCAGGATCGCGACACGCGGATCGACTTCTCGATCCCGTACTACAAGGCGACCGGCCGGCTGCTCGTGCCGAACAACTCGTCCATCAACTCGACGGCCGACCTGGCCGGCAAGACGGTGACGACCACCCGCGGATCGGTCTACGACAAGTGGGTCAGCAAGTGCTTCCCGAACACGAAGCTGCTCGTGACCGACACCGTCACGAACTCACAGCTCGCGCTCCAGCAGGGCCGGGCCGACACGTTCATGTTCGACGACACGGTGGTGCTCGGGATCGCGGTCACGGATGCGAACTACAAGCTGACCAACGACGGCTTCCTGCAGGCGCCGTACGGCATCGGCATCAAGCAGGGCAACGTCGCGATGAAGAAGTGGGTCGACTCGCGCCTCAACCTGATGCGCCAGAAGGACCTCTTCAACACGATCCTGAAGGCCAACGTCCCGGGCCGGGTGTTCGCCTCGTTCCAGAAGAACATCCTCAGGCCGAAGCAGACGTTCCCGTACAACACGGTCTCACCCGAGACGGTGTGCCCGTAGGGGGCACTGCCGTCCGCGATTCGTCCAGGAGCGGCCGCCCACGAGGCGGCCGCTCCTAGCTTCGCCATGCCCATGCCGCTGGCCTTCGACTGGTCCTACATCTCCGAAAACTGGGAGGTGCTCGCCCGCGGTCTCAAGCTCACCTTCGAGATCTCGGCCATCGGCATCGCCGGAGCGTTCCTCATCGGCGTGGTCTTCGGTGCGGCGCGTGCGTACCGGATCCCGGTCGCGAGCCAGCTCGCGGCGGTCTACGTCGAGGTCTTCCGATGCACACCGATCCTCCTGCAGATCTTCTTCCTCTTCTTCGGGCTGCCGCAGCTCGGCATCACGCTCGACGGGTTCACGGTGGCGTGGCTCGCGCTGGTGCTCTGGGGCGGGGCCTACAACATCGAGAACTTCCGGGCCGGCTTCGGGGCGGTCCCGTATCGCTACCGCGAAGCCGGGCTCGCGCTCGGGCTGGGCCGAAGGGCGACGTTCCTGAACGTGTCGCTGCCGCTCGGCGGGCGGATCGCGCTCCCAGCGTCGATCAACACGTACATCTCGATCGTCAAGAACTCCGCCCTCTTCTACCCGATCGGCTTCAACGAGTTCACGACGGTGTCGCTGAACATCAACGCGCTGACGCTGCAGACGTCCGAGGTGTTCATCACCCTCGGCGTGGTCTACCTCGCGATCGTCTGGTCGATGTCCATCGGGCTGCGCGTCCTCGAAGGGCACCTCGCGCTACCGGGGCGCGCCTAGATGCTCGCCCTCCTGCCGTTCTGGGTCGGCCCGACCGAGCACTACATCCTCCACGAGGGTCTGACGAACACCCTCAAGATGGCGGCGATAGCGCTGATTGCGAGCCTCGTGATCGGCGTCCTGCTCGGAGTCCTGATCACGATCGACTTTCTCCCGCTGCGCGCGCTGATCCGCCTCTACATCGAGATCTGGCGCGGGCTGCCGCTGATCGTGACGATCCTCGGCGTCTACTTCGTGGCGCCGACGCTGAGCCCGGCGCTCGAGTTCGACGCGGTGACCGCCGCCGCCGTCGGGCTCTCGCTGTGGGGGAGCGCACAGATTGCCGAGGCGACCCGCGGCGCCGTCCAGTCCATCCCGCACGAGCAGGAAGAGGCCGCGGCCGCCCTCGGATTCGGCTGGCTGGGGCGCCAGACGTTCGTCATCTTCCCGCAGGCCGCACGGCGGTTGCTCCCACCGGTCGTCACGCTGATGGTCGGGATCATCCAGAACACCACGCTCGCCGCGGTCATCGGCGGCTCCGACCTGCTGGGCACAGGCCAGCGCCAGATCGAGCGGCTCAACGCTCCACCGCCACAGGGGCTCGGAGAGATCCACGCCTTCGAGATCTACGCTGCGATCATGGTCGCGTTCTTCGCCATCTCGTTTCCGCTGACCCGGCTGGCCGCCTACCTGGAGAGGCGGCTCGGCCGCTCCGCCGCCGGCATGCCGGCGCCGCCGGCATGACGACTCACGTGACTTCCGAGCTGCCGTACGAGCGCGGCCAGGTGCTGCGCTCGACCGCGGACGACGTGGCCAAGCTGCGCGTCGCCTGGCGGATCGTGGCGGCGCGGCACACGGACGGGACGCTCTTCGACTTCACAGGCCTGGTGCGCTCGCTCGCGCTTCCGGAGGGCGCGCCGCTCGACGACGAGCTCGCGCCGGCGCTCTACGGCGAGCGGCTCACCGAGCTCGGGCTCGAGCATCTCGGCGGCGTGCGCGGCCGCGACGACGTGTTCGTCGCCAATCGGACCACGGCAGGGCTGGTCGCCGCGATGCAAGTGCTGGTCGAGCCAGGAGCGACCGTGGTCGGCTTCTCGGCGGGCTACAGCCACCCTGCGGTCCGGCGGGCGGTGCGGCTCGCCGGCGGGTCGCTCGTGGACGTCGACGACGCGGCCGACCTGCGCCTCGACGATGCCGCGCTGCTCGTCCTGACGCGGCTGGCCGTGACGTATGAGGTGCTCGACCTCGACGCGATCGAGCGGGCCGTCGCGGCGGCCGGCGATGCGGGCGTCCCGGTGTTCGTCGACGACGCGGGCGGCGCGCGGGTCGGCCCGGCCGTCTTCGGCCAGCCGAAGCTGCTCGAGCTCGGCGCCGACGCGGGCGTCACGGGGCTCGACAAGTACGGCACGAGCGGACCGCGGCTGGGCCTCCTCGGCGGCCGCACCGAGCTGATCGCCCGCATTCGCGCCCGCGCGATCGAGCTGGGCCTCGAGGCGCGGCCGATGCTCTGGCCCGCCGTCGTCGAGTCGCTCGAGCGCTACCGGCCGGAGCGGGTACGCGAGCTCGTCGCGACGACGGCCGAGCTGGCCGATGCGCTCGTCGCGCAGCTCGGCGACTGGCCTGTGCGCACGCCGGTGGCCGTCAAGCTCGAGGGCGAGGACGTGCTCGCCGAGCTCGAGCGCCGCGGCGCCAGTCCCGAACGGCCTCGTCCCGGTCGAGGCGACCGCGGGCCTCGCGATGCTGCTCCTCCGCGACCACGGCATCCTCACCGTCCACTTCGCGGCGCTGCCACCCGGCACGTCGGCGCTGCTGCTGAAGTTCATCCCGCCCGAGATGCTCGAGCACTTCGGCGGGGCGGAGCGCTTCGCAGCCGCGATCGACGCGTCGCTCGACGAGCTGGCCCGCGTCGTCGACGCGGGCGAGCTGCCGCGGCTCCTAGGCCGCTAGCCGCGTCGGCACGAACTGGTCGAGGCGCGCAGCCGCCGAGACGAGCTGGGTGCGCGGGACCGTGATCGCCCGCTGGCGGAGCTGGAAGATCACGAGGCCGTCTGGAGCGAGCCGCGACCCCGCCTGGTGGAGGAGGCGCCGGTAGGGATCGAGGCCGTCGCCCGCGGCGTAGACCGCGGCCGCCGGCTCCGTGTCCAGGTCGGGATGGAGCGGGCGCTCGTCGTACGGCAGGTACGGGAGGTTGGCGACGACGAGGTCGAGGTCGCCCGGCACCGGTGCGAGCAGGTCGCCCTCCAGCACATGGATCCGGTCGTCGAGCCCCGCGTCCCAGGCGTTCAGCGACGCGAGCAGCACCGACCAGGCGCAGTTGTCGGTCGCCCAGATCTCTACTCCCGGCGCGCGGTGCGCCAGGGCGATCGCGATCGCGCCCGATCCGGTCCCAACGTCCGCCACGCGCGCCTCCCGGTCGCCAATGGCGGCGACCGCCAGGTCGACGAGCGCTTCGGTCGCCGGGCGTGGAGTCATCACCAGCCCGGGGAGCGTTCGCAGCGGTACGCCGGAGAAGACGACGGGGTCCATGTCGGGGCTGTACCTGGATGGGGGCAAGCTGGATTGCGTGGCGTTCAGGAAAGGCACGTAGAGAGTGAGTGTCCCGTCGGGATGGTTCTTACGCGCGTCCGCGATCTCGCGGGCGGGCGAAGGGCTAGGCCGCGTGCTCGTCGGCGACGCTGAGCGCCGCGTCGAGCGAGGCGAGGCCCTCGTCGAGCTCCTCGCGCGTGATGGTGAGCGGCGGCGCGATCATCACCACGTTCCAGTGCACGAACAGGTAGAGCCCGCGCTCCATGGCGGCCTTGCCGAGCGCGACGACCGGGGCCGCGTCTGCGCCGGCGGCGTTGAACGGGACGAGCGGCTCGCGCGTCCCACGGTCCTTCACGAGCTCGAGGCCCCAGAAGAGCCCCTTGCCGCGGACGTCGCCGATCGAGGGGTGGCGCTCGGCGAGCTTCGGCAGCTCGGTCGCGAGGTAGTCGCCCATCGCCGCGGAGTTCTCGACGATGCCCTCCTCCTTGAACGCCTCGATCGAGGCGACCGCGGACGCGCACGCGAGCACGTGGCCGGAGTACGTCAGCCCGCCCGCGAAGTACTTGTCCTGCACCCAGTCGGCGAGCTTCTGGTTGATGATCATCGCGCCGAGCGGGACGTAGCCCGAGTTGATGCCCTTTGCGACGGTGAGGATGTCCGGGACGACGTCCCAGTGCTCGCAGGCGAACCACTTGCCGCTGCGGCCGAAGCCGGCCATCACCTCGTCGCAGATCAGCAGGATCCCGTGGCGGTCGCAGACCTCGCGGATCGACTGGAGGTAGCCGTCGGGCGGGACGATGATCCCGTTCGTCCCGACGATCGTCTCCAGGATCACCGCGGCGACGTTGTCGGCGCCCTCGTACTGGAGGATCTCCTCGAGGTGCGGCGCGCCCGTGCAGACCGGGCAGGGATCCGGGTGGCCGGCCGGGCAGCGGTAGGTGTACGGGTCGAGCATGCGCACGACGCCCGGGATGCCGGGCTCGGCGGGCCACCGGCGCGGATCGCCCGTGAGCGTCATGGCGCCGCCCGTTGCTCCGTGGTAGGAGCGGTAGCGCGCGATGATCTTGTGGCGGCCGGTCGCCCAGCGCGCGAGCTTGATCGCGTTCTCGTTCGCCTCGGCGCCGCCGTTCGTGAAGAACGCCATCGTCAGGTCGCCGGGCGTGACCTCCGCGAGCAGCCGCGCCAGCTCTGAGCGGTTCTCCTCGGCCATGCCCGGGCCGATCGTGCAGAGGCGCTCCGCCTGCTCCCTGATCGCCGCGACGACCTTCGGATGCTGGTGGCCGATCGAGACGTTGACGAGCTGCGACGCGAAGTCGAGGTAGCGGTTGCCGTCGTAGTCCCAGAAGTAGCGGCCTTCCGCGCCCGCGACGGGCAGCGGGTTGATCGCGTTCTGCACCGACCACGAGTGCAGGACGTGGCGTTTGTCCAGGTCGCGGATGCGCTCAGCAGCCTGCGGGTCTGCGCCGACAACGGCCATGTGGTGATCCTACCGTCGTGTCCGGGCCGGCTCCGATCGAGGTCGCGACGCCCCACGGGCCTGCGCAGGTGCACCTGCACGCGGCTGCGAAGCCGCGAGCGGCGCTCGTCCTCGGGCACGGCGCGGGAGGCGGTGTCGGCGCGCCGGATCTCGTCGCGGCGACCGAGGCGGCGCTGGACGAGGGCGTGAGCGTGGCGCTCGTCGAGCAGCCCTACCGGGTCGCCGGGCGGCGCTCGCCGGCGCCGGCGGGCCAGCTGGACGCGGCGTGGCTCGCGGTCGTCGGCCGGCTGCGGGACGACGAGCTGCGCGGGCTGCCGCTGGTCGTGGGCGGCCGCTCGGCGGGCGCACGCGTCGCGTGCCGGACGGCGGCGGAGACCGGTGCGGCCGGCGTCCTCTGCCTGGCGTTCCCGGTGCATCCGCCCGGCAAGCCGGAGAAGAGCCGCCTCGAGGAGCTCGACGCGGTGACCGTGCCGGCGCTCGTTGTCCAGGGACTGAGCGACCCGTTCGGCATGCCGCCGGACGGCCCGGACCGCGCGGTCGTCAAGGTGCGCGGCAACCACTCGCTGAAGGGCGACCTGGACGCCGTGCGCGCCGCCGTGCGCGCGTGGCTCCCGGCGGTGGTTGGAGACGGGCGGCCGCGGGCACGCACAGGCGGGGGAGCCAGATGAGACGCGTCGTTGCCATCGCCGCCGTCGCGGCGGCCGTCACGGGTCTCGCCGCGTGCGGCGGCGGGTCAGACAAGGCAGCGCCGACTGCGCCCTCGTGTGTCGAACGCGTGGCCCGGCTCGGGACGGGAACCACGAGCGCCAGAGTGCAGACGATCGCCCGTGAGGTCGAGCGCCTCCGGCGCCTCGAGTTCAAGCGCCTGCCGAAGCCCGAGTACGTGTCGCAGGCCGAGATGACGCGCCGTTTCCGCAAGGAGGTCGACGAGGCGCCGCAACGCGAGATCGACGTCTCGGAGCGCGCGCTCCTCGCGGTGGGGGCGATCAAGCCCGGCACCGACCTCGAGAAGCTGGCGCGGAACGAGCTCGCCGACGACGTCGCCGGCTACTACGAGCAGAGCACCCACAAGCTGGTCGTCCTCACGGAGACGGAGAAGGGGCTCAGCGCCGACGAGCGAGTCACCCTGGCCCATGAGCTCGAGCACGCGCTCGCCGACCAGCGGGACGGCCTGCCGGGCGACCCGAACGAGAAGGATCCGCCGCCGACCGTCCGCCGCGACGACGAATCGGCCGCTGCCGCCGGCGCGCTGATCGAGGGCGACGCGACGCTGCTGATGTACGGGTACGCCCAGGCGGACGTGTCGAAGGAGGTCGCGGATCTTCTGCAGGAGCCGTCTGCGCTCGGCGTGAGCGGCGTGCCGTACTACATCGAGGCGACGCAGGACTTCCCATACTCGGAGGGCGAGGCGTTCGTGTGCCGCCTGTACCGGCGCGGCGGCTGGCGGGCCGTCGACCGCGCGTACAAGAACGTGCCGACCACGACCGCGCAGATCATGTTCCCCGAGCGCTACATCGCCGGCGAGGACTTCGTCGACCCGCCGCGCGCGGCCTCGCCGGGCGCCGGCTGGAAGCAGCTCGACTACTCGACGATCGGGGCTGCGGACCTGCTCGCCTTGTTCCGCGCGCCCGGCGACCGGCTCTCGCACGGCCTGTCGCAGCCGCGGCTGCGCGCCTCGGCCTGGGCAGGCGGCGAGGCGATCGTGTGGGGCCGCGGGCCGCGGACCGTCGTGACGCTGTCGCTGCTCGAACGGCGTCACATCCCGAAGATCCACCTTTGCGACTCGATGCGGGCCTGGGCGGAGGCGGCCGGCAAGCCGGCGGACGCGATCTCGTGCTCCGGCCGCGCCGTCCGGGCGACCCTGCGCGCGTGAGGCGCATCGCGCTCGCAGTGCTCGGGCTGGCGGCGGTTGTCCCGCTGCTGGGCGCGTCGTGCGCGGGCCAGTCCCCCGACGTCGCCGCGTGCGTCGACCGCATCGCGCCGCTCGGGTCGGGCCACGCCGGCACGACCGTCTCCGGAATCGCGCGCGAGGTGGAGCGCCTGCGCCGCCTCCAGTTCCGGCAGCTGCCCCGGCCGAGCTACGTGCAGCAGCAGGAGATGAGCCGCCGCATCAAGGCCGAGTTCGACCGCTCGTCCGGCCGCGGGGTCGAGGCGACCCAGCGAGCGCTGACGGCGCTCGGCGCGCTGTCGCCCGGCACCGACCTGAAGGAGCTGCTGGGCGCCGAGCTCGCCTCGCAGGTCGCGGGCTACTACGACTCGCGGACCAAGAAGCTGGTCGTCCTCTCCGACGCACAGAAGTCGCTGAACGCGTTCGAGCGCGTGACGCTCTCGCACGAGCTGGAGCACGCGCTGGCCGACCAGCGGCTCGGCCTGCCCGGCGACCCGAACGGGCCGCCGCAGGGCGGGGAGGACACCGATACCGCGCAGACCGCGCTCGTCGAGGGCGACGCGACGCTGCTGATGGAGGCGTTCGCGGCCGGGAACCTCACGCCGGGCGATGCGCTGAGCGTGCTCGCGTCGATCGGCTCGGCCGGCTCATCGGGCTCGCTGCCGCACTACCTGGCGGCGAGCGAGACCTTCCCGTACCTCGAGGGCGAGGCATTCGCCTGCCACCTCTACAAGCGCGGCGGCTGGGCCGCTGTCGACCAGGCGTACCGCCGCCCGCCCGCCTCGACCGCGCAGATCATGTTCCCGGCTCGCTACGACCGGAACGAGCGGCCGGTGGCGGCACCGCCGGCGGCGTCGCCGGGCCCAGGCTGGAAGCGCTTCTACCGATTGGCGATCGGCGCGGCCGACCTGGACTGGCTGTTCGAGGCGCCGGGCGACAGGACCAGCAAGGCGCTCTCGCAGCCTCGGGCGCGCGCCGCCGCCTGGGCCGGCGGGCACGCCGTGGTCTGGACGAAGGACCGCCGCGCCGCCTTGACGATGGCGCTGGTCGAGCGGCGCGGCGCCCGACCTCGGCTCTGCGCCTCGATGCGCGCATGGGCGAGGGCGGCCGGGAAGCCCGCGTCGTCGATCAGGTGCGCGGGCAGGGTTGTCCGCGCCGACCTGCGGGGCTAGAGCCGGTCGAGCAGCTCCTGCTTCTTGTCCTCGAACTCCGCGGGCGTGATCAGCCCGCGGTCGCGCATGCCGGCCAGGCGCGTGATCGACGAGTCGACCTCCTCGGCCGAGAGGCGATCGGATGTGGCCACCGGGACAGACGCCGGCGCCGGCGCGTCCTGCACGACCCTGCCGCCGCCGATCTCCATTTCGTACTCGTGCCGAGCGTCCAGGAGCGATCGCTTGAACTCGTCCGCGTCGGGCAGGAACCGGATCTTGTTCGTGCCGGCCTCGGACGCCGTCAGCAGGTCGATCTCGCCGAACCCGAGTATGCGGCCGATCCAGGGGTGCCCGACGAAGATGTCGGTGATCATCGGTAGCGCCGTGTCCTTCGAGTACGTGCTGATCACGCCGCCGACCTCGATCACGCGCCGCGTCGTCACGATGTAGCGCTCGCGCCGCCATTCGAGGAAGAACCAGCCCACGCCGGCGAGGCCGACCAGGACGAAGACGATGAAGCCCCAGCCGAGCACCCAGCTGACCGGCCCGAGGATCCCGTCGTCCGGAACCTGGTCGTTGAGGAATCCGGCCAGGACGCCCGCGCCGAGCACCAGCACGAACCAGCGCGCGGCCTGGATGAACGTGAACCAGTGGCGCTGGCGGACGACCAGCACGCGCTCGTCGGTGGCCAGGAGCGACGCGTACTTCGCGTTCGGGTCGGGCGGAGGGGCGGTCTGCGTGTCGGTCGCCTGTGACATCGCCGCGAGTGTCGCATCCGGCGCGCGTCCGCGTCCAAAGGCGCGAAAGCCGAGCTAAGCTCGCCCGGAGCTTACGAGGAGGCAGCGATGACCGAGGTTCTCGACGCGCAGACCGAGCGCGCCAGCGACGTGAAGCGCATCAGCCACTGGATCGGAGGGCGCTCCGTAGCCGGCGAGTCCGGCCGCAGCGGGCCGGTCTACAACCCGGCGACCGGCGAGCAGACCGGTGCCGTCGACTTCGCGACCGTCGAGGAGGTCGACAGCGCCGTCCAGGCGGCGCGTGACGCCTTCCCCGCCTGGCGCTCGTTTTCGCTCTCGAAGCGCTCGGAGCTCCTCTTCGCGATGCGCGAGACGTTCCACCAGCGCCGCGAGGACATCGCGCGCATCCTCACCGCCGAGCACGGCAAGGTGCTCTCCGATGCGATGGGCGAGGTGGCCCGCGGGCTCGAGGTCATCGAGTACGCCTGCGGGATCCCGACGCTGCTCAAGGGCGAGTACTCCGAGCAGGCCTCGACCGGGATCGACGTCTACTCGATCCGCCAGCCGGTCGGCGTCGTCGCGGGCATCACGCCATTCAACTTCCCCGCGATGGTGCCCATGTGGATGTTCGCGCCGGCCATCGCGTGCGGGAACACGTTCGTGCTGAAGCCGTCCGAGAAGGACCCGTCCGCGTCGCTCTTCATCGCGGAGCTGCTGCACGAGGTGGGCCTGCCCGACGGCGTTTTCAACGTCGTCCACGGCGACAAGGTGGCGGTCGACGCGCTGCTCGACCACCCGGACGTGGCTGCGGTCAGCTTCGTCGGCTCGACGCCGGTCGCGAAGTACATCTACGAGCGCGGCACGAAGGCCGGGAAGCGCGTCCAGGCGCTCGCGGGCGCGAAGAACCACATGGTCGTGCTGCCGGACGCCGATGTCGCGCAGGCGGCGGACGCGGCCGTCAGCGCGGGGTACGGCTCGGCGGGCGAGCGCTGCATGGCGATCTCCGTGGTCGTCGCGGTCGGCGACGTGGCCGATCCGCTCGTCGAGGCGATCCAGGAGCGGATCCCGAAGGTGAAGGTCGGCAACGGGCTGGAGCAGGACGTCGAGATGGGGCCGCTGATCACGCGCGAGCACCGCGACAAGGTCGCCTCCTTCATCGACAAGGGCCGAGACGCGGGCGCCACCGTCGTCGCCGACGGCCGCGAGGACGCACCGGACGGCGGCGGCTTCTTCCTGAAGCCCTCGCTGCTCGACAACGTCAAGCCGGACATGGACGTCTACCTCGAGGAGATCTTCGGCCCGGTGCTCGGCGTCGTGCGGGTGGACACCTACGAGGACGCGCTGCGCCTGGTGAACGAGAACTCATACGGCAACGGGACGGCGATCTTCACGCGCGACGGCGGCGTGGCCCGCCAGTTCCAGTTCGACGCGCAGGCGGGCATGGTCGGGATCAACGTGCCGATCCCGGTTCCGGTCGCGTACTACTCGTTCGGCGGCTGGAAGGACTCGCTCTTCGGCAGCTCGCACATCTACGGGCCCGAGGGCATCTCCTTCTACACGCGCGGGAAGGTCGTCACGAGCCGCTGGCCGGATCCGGCCACGTCGAAGGTCGACCTCGGGTTCCCGCAGACCAGATAGTGCTGTTAAGCGCGCGTTGAGGGCGTAACCCAACTGCCTCCCGGCAGACTTATGGGTATGCCGAAGATCAAGAAGACCGACGCCGAGTGGCGCGCCGAGCTCACGCCCATGCAGTACCACGTGCTGCGCGAGAAGGGCACCGAGCGGCCGTTCACCGGCGAGTACGACCACAAGTTCGAGCCGGGCACCTACGTGTGCGCCGGCTGCGGGGCCGAGCTGTTCTCGGCCGACGCGAAGTACGACTCCGGCTGCGGCTGGCCCGCGTTCTACGCGCCCGCCGACGCCGAGGCGATCGACGAGGAGACGGACGCCAGCTTCGGGATGGTGCGCACCGAGGTGATGTGCGCCGGCTGCGGCGGCCACCTCGGCCACCTGTTCCCCGACGGCCCGCACCCGACGGGCGTCCGCTACTGCATCAATTCCGCCGCACTGCGGCATGAGGAGGACTGAGAGACCGAATGTTCCTGTTCCAGCGCCACAAGACCGAGCTGGTCGCCCCCGAGGATGCCCTGCCGGGCCGCGACGCGACCATGCCGGTGCCCGAGCGCCACGACGTGCTCGGCACGCCCATCACCCCGCCCTTCCCCGACGGCTACGAGTCGCTCGTCGTCGGCCTGGGCTGCTTCTGGGGCGCCGAGCGCATCTTCTGGAAGCTCCCGGGCGTCTACACGACGGCCGTCGGCTACGCGGGCGGGCTCACGAAGAACCCGACCTACGAGGAGGTCTGCAGCGGCCGCACCGGGCACACCGAGGCCGTGCTCGTCGTGTGGGATCCCGAGAAGACGAGCCGCGAGGACATCCTGCGCGCGTTCTGGGAGGGCCACGACCCGACCCAGGGCATGCGCCAGGGCAACGACACGGGCACGCAGTACCGTTCCGCGATCTACGTCTCGTCGCCGGAGCAGCGCGCCGCCGCCGAGGCGACGCGCGACGCTGTTCCAGCGCGAGCTGACCGCCGCCGGCTACGGCGAGATCACGACCGAGATCGCCGACGCCGGGCCGTTCTACTACGCCGAGCCGTACCACCAGCAGTACCTCGCGAAGAACCCGATGGGCTACTGCGGGCTCGGCGGCACGGGCGTCTCTTGCCCGGTCGGGTTGCCGGTCTCGACGTCCAGCAACCCGACCGGGCCTGTCCCCGCAGGGGGCTGACCCAAGCGCTGCTGGTGACGACCACGCCCGCCCTAACTCGCAACTGCTCGGAACATCGAGAGTCCCTCTGTAGGACAGCCCCCTCCGGGGACAGCCAACATCGAGAGTCCCTCTCTAGGACAGCCCCCTCCGGGGACAGCCAACATCGAGAGTCCCTCTCTAGGACAGCCCCCTCCGGGGACAGCCAACATCGAGAGTCCTCTCTCTAGGACAGCCCCCTCCGGGGACAGCCAACATCGAGAGTCCCTCCTAGGACAGCCCCCTCCGGGGACAGCCCCTGAAATATGCCGCGCGGCTACATGGAGGGCCCGGTGGGCGAGGAACGCGAGGCGGCGCTCGAGCGCGGCGACCACCTGCCGCGCGACGAGCGCCCCGAGCGGCTCGCCGTGCTCGGCTCGACGAAGGACGAGCCCGAGAAGCACTTCATCGGCTGGGCGGACGAGGTCGACGCCGACGCGTTGTTCGCGAGCGGCGAGGCCTGGGGGCTCTCCACGGTGCGGCGGCCCGCGTGAGGGCCGACCTCGCCCCTGGCGACCTGTTTCCGGACATCCAGCTGCCCGAGACGACAGGCCGCGCGCTCTCGCTGAGCGAGATCGCCGACGCCCGGCCGCTCGTGCTCGCATTCGTGCGCGGCTGGTGGTGCCCGAAGGAGCAGGTTCGCGTCCGGGGGCTGGTCGCGATGCAGGACGAGATCCAGCGCGAGTACGGGCGGATCGCCGCCGTCACGGTCGACGAGCCGTACGTGAACGGCGCGTTCCGGGCCGGGATCGGCGCCGGCTTCCCGTTCCTCTCCGACGAGGATCGCGCCGTCGCCCGCGAGCTCGACCTGCTCGAGCTCACCGACGAGTGGCACCTGCCGTACCTGCCGTTCACGTTCCTGTTGGACTCCACGCTCCGAATCGCCGGGATCTGGTGCGGCTTCTGGTCCTGGGGCAACCCGACACCCGACGAGCTACGGCTCGGGCTGCGCGAGATCACCCGCCGTGAGCAGCCGAGCTTCGAGCCGCAGCGTGTGTGGGACGCCGCCGGCTCGGCGCCCGTCGGCGAGGGCATCGACGGGGACGTCATCTGGATCCGCGAGAACAGCCAGGGCCACGAGTTGTGGCGCGGCGTCCTCGACGGCCCGATTCCGGAGGTCGGCGACGAGGTCGGCCGCTCCTCGGTCGACGGTCGCCCGTGGATCGTGCGCCGCATCGAGCGCGAGAACGGCCGCGTTGCGGTCCACGTGAGCAAGGAGGGCAAGACCGGCTCCCCGCGCCTCGTCGGCCACCACATCACGACGCCGCCCAGCGCCCGCTGAGCTACTAGTCTCGCCCCATGGCCGTCAGGCGGCAGAAGAGCCTGGTGCTGATCCTCGCGCGGGAATTCTCCTCGCAGCTCGCGATGCCGACCTTCATCGTCGACGGAGGCGGCAATCTCGTCTTCTACAACGAGGCTGCGGAGGCGATCATCGGACGCTCCTTCGCCGAGGTCGGGGAGCTGGACGCCGAAGATGTTGTCCGCAGCATCGACATCGCGAACCTCGAGGGCGAGGTGCTCGAGCGGCGCGACCGGGCGATCGGCGTCGCACTCTTCGAGGGCCGGCCCACGCACGCCACGCGGCGGCTGCGCGGGTTCGACGGCGTCTGGCACACGGTCGAGGTGACGGCGTTCCCGCTGATGACCGGACCGGACGAGGTCGGCGGCGTCGTCGCGATCTTCTGGGAGTCCGGCGAGGAGCAGTAGCGCGTGAGCACCGCAGCGCACAAGAGGAGGCCCGGGGCGCCGCGATAGGCTCCGGTGGCCGTGGCGGTACGGCGTCAGAAAAGCCTCGTCCTGATCCTGGCGCGGGAGTTTGCGTCCCAGCTCTCCATGCCCATGTTCGTGGCGGACGCGGAAGGCAATCTCGTCTTCTACAACGAGGCGGCGGAGCGCGTCCTCGGGCGCACGTTCGCCGAGGCGGGCGAGCTTCCGGCGCAGGAGTGGGCCGACGCGTTCGAGCCCTCGACGCTTGAGGGCGAGCCGATGGCGCTCGACGAGATGCCTGCGGGTGCCGCCTTCCTGGAGCGCAGGCCGGTGCACGGGACACACCGCATCGTCGGTTTCGACGGCGTCCCGCGCACCGTCGCGGTGACTGCGTTTCCGCTCCTGACCCAGCACGACCAGCCGAGCGGCCTGGTCTGCATCTTCTGGGAGGAGTAGGTGGTGCGATGCGCCTGACGATCTGGGGCTGCCGCGGCTCGCTCGCGGCGCCCGGCCGGCAGACGGTGCGGTACGGCGGTAACACCTCCTGCGTCGAGCTGCAGACCGGCGACGGCGTGCTCATCCTCGACGCCGGCACCGGGTTGCGCCCGCTCGGCCAGCAGTTCGCCGAGACGTCGCCGCGCGTCGACCTGCTGCTGACACACCTGCACCTCGACCACCTGGAGGGGCTCGGCTTCTTCCTGCCGCTCTGGCAGGCGGAGACGGAGCTGCACATCTGGGGGCCGCCGTCGCCGACGCGGAACCTCGAGGAGCGGATCGCCCGCTACCTCTCGCCGCCGCTCTTCCCGATCGACGTCGCGGACGTGCCGGCGACGGTCGTGTTCCACGACGTGCCCGAGGAGCCGTGGGAGCTGGCCGGAGTCAAGGTGAGCGCGGCGCCGGTCGCCCATCCCGGGCCGACGCTCGGCTACCGGGTCGAATCGGGCGATGCGTCTTTCGCCTACATCCCCGACCACGAGCCGGGACTCGGCGCCGACCTCGGCCGGGTCGAGGACGAGTGGATCCCCGGCTTCGACCTCGCCGCAGGCGTCGACCTGCTTCTGCACGACGCGCAGTTCACCGACCTCGAGTACCCGGAACGGGTTGGGTGGGGGCACTCGAGCGTGTCCGACGCGGTCATGTTCGCGCTGCGGACGGGAGTGGGGCGGCTGGTGCTGTTCCACCACGATCCCTGGCACGCCGACGGCGATCTGGACGAGCTCGAGGACCGCGCGCGGGAGCTCTGGAACGGTGCCGGCGAGCCGCCGCTCCTGGCGCGCGAGGGCATGCACATCGACGTGGGGGGCGTGACGCCGTCGTTACAGGGACAGTCCCTGTAAAAGGGTCCGGGCGCGGCGGCTCGTCAGAACTGCAGGTCGTCGGCGGCCTGGCCGTTCGCCCCCGTGCCGCCGAGGCCTGCGCCGCCGGCCCCGCCCGGCCCGTGCGAGAGGGTGCTGCCCGAGGCGGTGATCGTCGTGCCCTGACGGGCGATCGCCACGCTGGGGCCGCCGCTGCCGCCGCCGCCGTCCCCGCCGCGGCCGCCGCCGCCGCCGCGACCGCCGTTCCCGCCGGCGCCGATCTGGCCAGAGCAGTACGTGCTTCCCGGGCCGCTCGCGCCGAATGCGCCTCCCTGGCCGCCCGAGCCGCCGAGGCCTCCGGCTCCGCCGTTACCGGCGATGATGATCGAGCCCTTGATGACGACGCCGGTGGAGTTGACGAGGAAGACACCGAACGACCCGCCGCCTCCGCCGCCACCCGCACCGCCGAAACCGCGCTCGCCGCCGTCGCCGCCCTCGCCGCCACCGTCGCCGGAGCCGTCGTCACAGAGGACGATGCAGTGCTGGCCGCCGCCGCCTCCGCCTCCTCCTCCGCCCGACCCATCGGTGCCGGGCGTCCCCGACTGGCCCGAGCCCGGGACGAAGATCGAGCCGGAGACGATGCCCGGCCCGGCGCCGCCGCCGTCCGCGCCGCGGATGCCGAATCCCCCTGGAGAGCCATTTCCACCCGTGCCGCCGGGATCGCCGCGGGAACCGGCGAAGCCTCCGGGACCGGGGTCGACGCCCGCTCCTGCTTGCCCAGGACGCGCGAGCATATGGCCGACCAGATACTCCTGGCCGCCGTCTCCGCCCTGGCCCCCCTGGCGTCCCGTGCGCAGCCCGGTGAAACCGCCGCCGCCTCCGTACCCGATGCCGTCGCACTCGCCGTTCCCTCCGCCTCCCCCGTCCTTGCCCTTCGCACCGTTACGGCCCGGGGAGCCGGCGCTGCCCGCCGCGCCGGGGCCGCCGGCTGCGACGATCGCCTCGAGCACGAGCCCGGGGCTGTTCACGACGCGGATGCCGTACGAGCTGGCGCTTGTCGAGGCGCCTGCGCCCGCGGCGAGCGTCACGTGCTGAAGGGTGGTGGTCGCCGCGACTCCGACCGCAAGAGCGCCCTCGGCTCCGGCGCTGCCCGGCCCCCCGGTGATCCGCGTGTCGTTGAGGATCGATCGCGACCAGTCCGTCCCGTACCCGCCGTACACGCCGACGCCGTTCGCTACGACGAGCCGTTCGGTGTAGATGCCGAAGGTCGCGTAGACCTGCTTGTTCGCTGTTGCGGCCGCGGCCACCGCGACGGCGAGCGTCCGCAGCGGCGCCGCGCGCGTGCCGGGGCTCGCGTCGTTGCCGATCGGCGAGACGAAGATCGCATTCGCCTCGGTGCCGTCGATGCCGTCACAGTTCGTGTCCGTGAAGGTCATCTCGGGCGCATCCGTCGCCGAGGGGTTGATCGCGGGGTCGTCGGGGGCGCAGTCGGCAGGCGCAAGCGAGCCGTCGCCGTCGCCATCGATGCTCCAGCTGCGCATCTCGGGCGTCGCGTCAACGTTGCCGGCGGCGTCGCGGGCGCGAACCCGGAACGTGTGCGGCCCGTCCGCCAGGTCGGCGTACTTCACACCCTCGGCCGGGCAGAACGCGAGCGTTGCCCCGTCGAGCGCGCATTCGAAGGTGGCCGTCGGGTCCGGCGACGAGTAGGTGAACCGCACGCCGCGCCCAGCGACGGTTCCGGACGGGCCCTCCCCGATCGTCGTCTCCGGCGGAGTCGTGTCCGAGGGCACCAGGGTGGGCTTGTGGCCGTGCGCCTTCGTCGCCCGGAACACCTGCGCAGCCGCCTGGTTTCCGGAGCGATCGCGGACAGGCTTGGATTTCGTGCGCCTGTACCTGACCGCCGGCTTCGCGTTCGGGTCGGGCGTCGCTTTCTCGACCAGCGCAAGCGTGATCGTCTTGCCCTTGGCAGCGCCGACGGATCGGATCCTGTAGCCGGTGACGACGTACGGGTACTTGCCGTCGTGGTCGACGCCGTGGCGGATCCGCTCGGAGTAGGTCAGGAGGATCCGGTCTGCGAGGGTGTCGCCGTCGGCGTCCTGCATCCTCGCCGCCGTGATCCGCGGCGGCTTGTGGTCGCGCTTTGCTCCCGCGGGCGCGACGAGAAGTGCGGCAACCGCGAGTACGGCAAGGACGACCCCGGTTCTCCCCATCGCTCGACGGTAGAGCGGGGGACGCGGCTTGTCTAGCGGGTCAGCCGACCGGCACGCCTCGCGAGAGCTGCTCGCCGAACCTTGCGCGCGCGATGAACTGGCCCACGCCCGGCTGCGCGACGAGCTCGTCGCCGTCGACCAGCACCTTGCCGCGGAGCAGCACGGTCTCCGGCGAGCCTGTCACCTCCGTGCCCTCGTAGAGGTTGTAGTCCGTCTTCGAGTGCTGCGTGGCGGCCGTGATCGTGTGGCGCTTCTCGGGGTCGAAGACGACGATGTCCGCGTCGGACCCGACGGCGATCGTGCCCTTGCGCGGATAGAGGCCGAAGAGCTTCGCCGGGTTCGTGGCCCACAGCTCGACCAGGCGGTTGAGGCTGATCCGGCCGCCGCGGACGCCGAACTCGTGGAGCATGTGCAGCCGGTTCTCGAGCCCCGGCCCGCCGTTCGGGATCTTCGAGAAATCGTCCCGCCCGAGCGACTTCTGGCCGTCCCAGAGGAACGCGCAATGGTCGGTCGAGACGACGCTCAGCACATCGGTTCGGAGCGCATTCCACAGCACGTCCTGGTTCTCCTTGGAGCGCGGCGGCGGCGTGTAGACGTACTTCGCGCCCTCGAAGTCAGGGCGCTCGAGGAACGTGTAGTCGACGAAGAGGTACTGCGTGCACGTCTCGCCGTGGACGTTCCAGCCCTTCTCGCGCGCGAGCTCGATCGGCTCGACGGACTCGCGGCACGACACGTGGACGACGTAGAGCGGCGAGCCGGCGACGCGCGCGAGCTGAATCGCGCGGTTGGTCGCCTCGCCCTCCGTCTCGGGCGGGCGCGTCAGCGCGTGGTACTTCGGGTCCGTGTTGCCGGCGGCGAGCGCCTCCTTGACAAGCACGTCGATGGCGTCGCCGTTCTCCGCGTGAACCATGACGAGCGCGCCCGAGTCGGCGGCGACCTGCATGCTCTTGAAGAGCGTCTCGTCGTCGACCATCAGCGCGCCCTTGTAGGCCATGAAGAGCTTGTAGGAGGTGACGCCCTGACCGGGCAGCGTCGCGAGCTCCTCGAGCGTCCCGCCCTCGCGCAGGTCGGTGATCGCCATGTGGTAGCCCATGTCGATCACCTGCTTGCCTTCGGCCTTCGAGCGCCACTCGTCGAGCGCCTGCGCGAAGGTCGCGCCCTGCGGCTGGATGACGAAGTCGACGTGCGTGGTCGTCCCGCCGAACGCGGCGGCGGTCTGGCCGGACTCGACGTCGTCGATCGTGGTCGTGCCGCCGAACGGCATGTCGAGGTGCGTGTGCGGGTCGACGCCGCCCGGCAGCAGGTACTTGCCGGTCGCGTCGATGAGCCGGTCCGCCGGCTGGTCGAGCGACTCGCCGATGAGCGTGACGGTCTCGTCGTCGATGTAGACGTCGGCGACGTAGTCGTCGGCCGCGGTCACGATGCGGCCGCCTTTGATCAGAACTGACATTCAGCGCCTCCTCGTTGGCTCGCCGCCAGCGTAAAGGGCGCGGGCGAACCGGGTGTAGCCGAGCGGCCGCAGCTGTGGACGGACCGTCGCGGTGCCTGGCACCGATCGTGGAGCGCTACGGCCTGGACCGGCGCCAAGGCCATGTCCGAAATGTGCCGATTCGTCCACGGAGAAACGCGAAGGGCGGCCCGCAGGCCGCCCTTCGAGAACCGCTACAGACGGGCTACTTGCCGCCGAGGTTCAGCTTGACCTTGGCCTTCTTGAACTTCTTGCCGTAGACGTCGACACCCTGCTTCTTGAGCGCCGCTACGGCCTTCTTGGCCAGGTCGGTGCGGTACGCGGCCGACGTCGCCGGCTTCTTGATGACCTTGTACTTGTAGGCGATGTTCGCCGTCTGCTTGAACGCCGCGGCGTTCATGACCCCGATGCCGCTCTTGTTCGGCCAGATCAGCGCGTTCACCTCGTTGACCTGCCAGAGCTGGTGGCCCTTCGGCAGCGCCGTCCCCTTCGAGACCACGATGTTCGCGCAGTCCTGGTAGTGGTCGCGGCAGTACGCCCAGCCCTTGAACGACGCCTGGAGGAACTTGACGGCCGTGGCCTGGTTCGCCTTGTCCTTGATCCAGTCGCCGCGGACGAAGATCCCGTCCTGCTGCATCCCGGTGCCGAGGTTGTTGTACTTGAAGACGTTCAGGTCGCTGAGCTGCACCTGCTTGCCGGTCTTCGAGTTCTTCGACTCGAGGATCTGGGCGAGCTCGTTGTAGGTCATCGCCGAGGTCGCGTCGACCTGCCGCTTGAGGAACGGGTTGACGTCGAAGTTCTGCTTGACGACGTGCACGTCCTTGTCCGGGTTCATCCCGTACTTGACGAGCGCGGCGCGCTGCTCGAACTCGTTGCCGAAGATCCAGACCCCGAACTTCTTGCCCCGCATCTTCGCGAACGTGTTGATGCCGCTGTCCTTCCACGTCACCTCGGTCGTCCCGCTCCGCGCGTAGACCTGCGCGATGTTGACGAGATCCTGTCCGGTGTCCCGCTGTGCCAGCAGGCTCGGCAGCCAGTCGATCCCGAACTCCGCCTGCTTGCCGAGCACGACCTGCTCCGGCAGGAAGTCCGGCCCGCCCGGCTTGATCGTCACGTCGAGCCCGGCCTGCTTGTAGTACCCCTTGGCCTGCGCCGCGTAGTAGCCGGCGAACTGGCCCTGAACGACCCACTTGCTCTGCAGCGTCACCTTGGTGAGCTGCGTGCCCGTCGACCCCGCGGCCGCCATGCTTGCCGCTGCGAGCGCGGCCAGCGCGGCGACGGCCGCCACGAGCAGAAACCAACTGCGTCCTCTCACTTCGATCCCTCCTCCAGGTCCGTGGCGGCCGACCGGGCCGCCAGTGGTTCCTACCCTCTCATTCGAGTCGGCTGCGCGTCGCCGGATCCCACCGCAGGATGAGCCGCTCGGCGAGCGCGACGGTCCCGTAGAACGCAAGACCCATCAGGCTCGCGACGAGGATCGCAGCCCACGCGAGCTCGTACTGGGCCAGGGACACCGCCGACAGGATCTGCACGCCGAGCGCGCTCACGTCGCCGCCGAAGTAGTCCCCGACCACGGCGCCGATCATCGCGAGCACGCACGCGACCTTCAAGGCCGCGAAGACGAACGGGAGCGAGGTCGGGATCCGCACACGCCGGAACTCCGATGCGTGCCCGGCCGCGTAGGAGCGCATCAGCTCGATCGACTCGGGCCGCACGGAGGTGAGCCCGCGCAGGGAGTTGACGAGCACCGGGAAGAAGCAGAGGACCGCAGTGATCGTGATCTTCGACCAGGGGCTGAGGACGCCGAACCAGGCGTTGGTGATCGGTGCGAAGGCGATGATCGGGATCGCGTTCGCGGCGATCATGTACGGCATCAGCGCGGCGCCGAATGGGCGCCAGCGCGCGAGCACGAGCGCGGACAGGAACGCCAGCCCCGAGCCGATCACGAACCCCGCGACGGCCTCCTTGATCGTGATCCAGGCGCCCTGCTGCAACTGGGAGCGGTTGTCCTTGAACGCCGTCACGATGTCCGAGAACGGCGGCAGCAGGTACCGCTCGACGCCGAGCGCCGGGAGCACCCACTGCCAGATGGCGATCCCGATGGCGAAGACGAGGATCGCGGGGCCCCAGTAGACGAGGTGGCGCTTGACCGGCGGCCGGGTGCGGACTTCGACGGTGGCGGTGCTCATTCGGCCGGCTCCTCGACGACGCGGTCGGCGCCCACGCCGTGCAGCGCCTCGCGCACCTCCGTGACGAGCTCGAAGAAGCGCGGGTCTTCGCGGGTCTCGGCGCTCTGCGGCTGCTTCAGGTCGACGGGGACGACGCCCGCGATGCGACCCGGGCGCGGCGACATGACGACGACCCGGGTGGACAGGAACACCGCCTCGGAGATCGAGTGCGTCACGAAGATCACCGTCGAGCCGGTCTCGCGCCAGATGTCCAGCAGCTCGAGGTTGAGCCGCTCGCGCGTCATCTCGTCGAGTGCGCCGAACGGCTCGTCCATGAGCAGCAGCGCCGGCGAGAACGAGAGCGCACGCGCAATCGAGACACGCTGCTGCATCCCGCCGGAGAGCTGCCACGGGTAGTGGGTCTCGAACCCGCCCAGCTCGACGAGATCGAGCATCTCGCGCACGCGGTCGGCGCGCTTCTGCCGGTCCCAGCCGAGCAGCTCGAGCGGCAGCGCGATGTTCTTCGCGACGGTGCGCCAGTCGTAGAGCACTGCGGCCTGGAAGACGATGCCGTAGTCGCGGTCGAGCCGCGCCTGGTGCGCGGACTTGCCGTTCACCAGCACGGTTCCCGCGGACGGCTCGACGAGATCGCCGATGACGCGCAGCAGCGTCGACTTGCCGCAGCCGGACGGGCCGATCAGCGAGATGAACTCGCCGCGGCCGACGTCGAGGTCGATGTCCTGGAGCGCCGTCGTGCCCCCGCGCGGGAACGTCTTCGAGACGTCGCTGAGCGAGACCACGGTGCCGTTCCGGGGCCGGCGAACTCATACGAGCTGCTCCGGCGGCGCGGCGGACGAGCAGCTTCTCGGCGAGCACGATGGCGAGGAAGAACGAGATGCCGAGCGCCGCGGCGACGAGGTTCGTCGCCCACAGATACGGTCGGCTGGAGCGAGTAGTACTGGTTGAAGTTCAGGATCGCGCCGCCGAGGCCCTCCTGGATCGACGACGGCAGCTCGCCGATCACCGCGCCGACGACGCACGCGGTCGCGGCGACGCGAAACGCCGAGAAGAGGAACGGCAGCGACGCGGGCACGCGCAGCTTCCAGAAGACGGCCCACTCGCCCGCCGCGTACGAGCGCATGAGCTCGACCGCGGACGGGTCGGCCGACTGGAGCCCGCGCACCGTGTTCACCGTGACCGGGAAGAAGGTCAGGTAGGCGGCGATGATCGCCACCCGCTGCCACGCCTCGGGCGACCAGCCGAGCACCGCCACGTTCCCGAGCCCGACGACGAGGATCGGCGCGATCGCGACGATCGGGATCGTCTGCGACGCGACCACGTACGGCATCACGCCGCGCTGCAGGACGCCGAAGCGGGCGATCACGGCGCCGAGCGCGAAGCCGATCAACGCGCCGAAGACGAAGCCGACGACCGCCTCCTTCGCCGTGAAGAGCGCGGCGTGGAACAGGTAGTCGATCATCAGCTGGTTCGTCGACGTCCGGTCGAAGAGGGCTGCGACGATCGAGTGCAGGTGGGGCATCGTCGAGTCGTCGACGAGGAACGGCCAGGTCCAGCCGAAGTGCATCCACGTCCAGCGATAGCCCTCCCACAGCGTCCAGAGCGCGGCGAGCACGAGCAGCAGCACGACGATGCGCCACGCCACGTGCTTCGCCGTCGCGCGGCGCGGCGGACGGGCGGGCATGGGCGCGGCGACGGCGGACATGCGCGCGATTCTTACCGCATCGCCGTTTAGAGTCGTCCTATGGCCCTTGATCCCAGCCGCACCGTCGACGAGCTACGCGAGCTGCGCGAGCTGACCGGCGACGAGAACGGCGCCCAGCGCGTCGCATGGACGAACACGTGGGCGACGGCGAAGGAGTGGCTCGCCGGCAAGCTGGACGGCCTGCCGCTCTCCTTCGAGGTCGACGAGGCCGGCAACCAGTGGTGGACGCTGCGCGGCGCCTCGGAGCGCGAGGTGCTGCTCGGCGGGCACATCGACTCGGTGCCGAACGGCGGCTGGCTCGACGGGTCGCTCAACGTCATGGCGGCCGTCGAGGTGCTGCGGCGGATCGCGGAGGAGGGCGAGCCGGCGACGACCGTGCGGCTCGTCAACTGGGCCGACGAGGAGGGCGCGCGCTTCGGCCGCAGCCTCTTCGGCTCGAGCGCGGCCTCCGGGACGATGGCCGACCAGGAGGAGATCCGGAACCGCACCGACGCGAACGGGATCCGCTGGGAGGACGCGCTCCGCGAGCACGGCGTCGACCTCGACCGCGCGCTCGAGGCACACCGGCAGCTCGCCAACGCGGCCGCCTACCTCGAGCTGCACATCGAGCAGGGGCCGGTACTCGAGACGCTGGGCATTCCGCTCGGCGCTGTGATCGGCACCTTCGGTGTGGAGCGCTCGCTGTTCACGTGGCGCGGCCAGGCGGCCCACGCGGGCTCGACGCCGATGGATCAGCGCCGCGACGCGCTCGCGGGCGCCGCCAAGCTGGCGCTCGAGATTCGCGACATCGCGCGGCGCGCCGGGGAGGGCGCCGTCTGCACGTCAGGCGGCGTCGTGTGCAAGCCGGGGATCGTCACGTCGGTCGTCGAGACGGCGGAGCAGCTGCTCGACCAGCGCAACATGGACGCCGTCGTGCTCGCGCGGATGCTGGCCGAGGCGCAGGAGGCGGCGAGCCGCTTCGCGGCCGAGGAGAACGTCGAGGTCGAGTGGAGCCGCATCTGGAACATCCAGCCGATCCTGTTCGACGAGACGCTGGTCGGCTTCGCCGAGGATGCCGTCCGCGAGGTCTCCGGCACGTCGCACCGCCTGCCGTCCGGGCCGCTCCACGACGCCGCGGAAGTCGCACGCGCGGGCGTCCCCACCGTGATGCTGTTCGTCCAGAGCCTGCGCGGGCTCTCCCACACGAAGCTCGAGGACACGAAGCCCGAGCACCTCGAGCTCTCCGTCCGGGCGCTCGACCGGCTGGCCTCGCGGACGATCGCCTGGGTCAGCGAATCCTGACGGGCTCGCGCAGCCGCGCACGGTTGCGCACGGCGAAGACGATCGTCGTCGAGATCACGAGGAACAGCCCGAGCACGACCGCGACGTCGCCGAGGTTGAAGGCGATGTGCCCCGCGATGAGCGGGTCGGGGACGCCGTCGAATGACGGCCAGAGGAGCAGCGAGAGCAGGTTGCCCGTGGCGCCGCCGACGGCGATGCCGCCTGCGATGGCGATCGGCAGCGAGCCGACGAGCACGATCGTGACTGCCCAGATCCCGGACGCGAGCAGGCCGGCCACCACGTAGCCGGCAGGCCGCTCGTGGCCGACGACCGGCTGGTCGCCGCTCAGCGCGACGCCCTTGTGCACGAGGTCGGTGGCGGCGACGGTCGACGCCGTCAGGATCAGGACAAGGGCTGTCGACCGCATGTACTCAGCCTACAAACCGGCGTGCCGGGCGCGGGGGAGGCGGGGGTGCCCGGCACGCCGATCTTCGAGAAACCTCAGAGCACGCGCTTACCCAGGCTCGCCGTGCTCGCGAGGCGGATGTCGCGCGACGAGCTGCCGACGAGCAGGCGGTAGGTGCCGCCTGCGACCGTCCAGCCCTTCGCCGCATCCCAGTGGGCGAACGCGCGCGGCGGCAGCGACACGCTGACGAGCTTGCTCGCGCCCGGCTGCAGGAAGACCTTGCCGTAGCCGCCGAGCACCCTCGGCGGCTCGCCGGCCGCCGCCGGTTGGCCGACGTACACCTGCGCCGTCTCGGCGCCCGCGCGGTGGCCCGTGTTCGTCACCGTGAACGTAGCGGTCATGGTCCCGTCCTTGTTCTTGCCGACGGTGAGGCCGCGGTAGCCGAAGGTCGTGTACGAGAGCCCGTGGCCGAACGGGAAGAGCGGCGCGATGCCCTGCGCGTCGAACCAGCGGTACCCGACGAGCAGCCCTTCCGAGTAGGTCGCGTGGCCGTCGACGCCCGGGTACTGCGCGGCCGTCCGCGCCGGCAGGTCGGCCTGGCTGATCGGGAACGTCTGAGGGAGTTTCCCCGACGGAGTGACGTCGCCGAAGAGCAGCTCGGCCACGGCGTCGCCGTACTCGACGCCCGGGTACCACGCCTCGAGCACCGACTTCACGCGCGAGATCCACGGCATCTCGACGGGGCCGCCGGTGGTCAGCACCACGACGGTGTTCGGATTCGCGGCCGCCACGGCGTCGATCAGCTCGTTCTGCTGCGAGCCGGTGTACGTGCAGACGAGCGTGGCGCAGACTCCGGCGCCGTCGTCGAGGTCGAGGCTCGGCCGGTCGGTGCCCTCGCCCTCCGTGTCGTAGGCGAAGACGACGGCGACGTCGGCGGCCGTGGCCGCCGCGACCGCGTCCTGGATGGCCGAGCCGTCCGTGTACGTGACCGCGACGCCCTGCGTGAGCGCGCGCTTCGCGATCGCCGTGATCGGAGCCACCGGCACGCCGACGACGTGCGCCGAGCCGGAGCCGTTCTGCACCTGCTGCGCGCCGGCGGGCGAGGCCGGGCGGCCGATGACCGCGACGGACTGGCCGAGCATCAGCCGGTCGAGCGGAAGTGCGCCGCCGTCGTTCTTCAGCAGCGTCGCGCCGGCTTCGGCGACCTCGAGCGCGAGCCGCTGGTGCTCGGGCGTCGACACCTGCGCGGCGTAGGCCTCCGGCTGCGGCGGCAGCGGGTTGTCGAAGAGCCCGCGGTCGAACATCGTCCGGACGATCCGCGTGACCATGTCGTCGAGCCGCGCCTGCGAGACCTCGCCGCTGGAGACGGCGTCCTTCAGCGGCTGGGCGAAGTAGGTGGTCGTGAACGCGTTCTGCTCCTGGTCGAGCCCGGCGTTGGCCGCCGGCGCGGTCGAGTGCGTCGCGCCCCAGTCGGACATGACCCAGCCGTCGAAGCCGAGCTCCTCCTTCAGCAAGCGGGTGAGGAGCGTCGGGTTCTCGCACGCGTAGACGGAGTTGACCCTGTTGTAGGCGCACATCACCGAGCCGGCGCCGCCCTGCTGGACTGCCGCTTCGAAGGCCGGCAGATAGATCTCGTGCAGCGTCCGCGCGTCGACGTCGGCCGACACCGAGCTGCGGTCCGTCTCCTGGTTGTTCACGGCGTAGTGCTTGGCCGTCGCCACGACCGGGTTGTGCTGGATGCCGCGCGAGACGGCAGCCGCAGTCTGGCCCGCGAGGAACGGGTCCTCGCCGTAGTACTCGTAGTTGCGCCCGTTCATCGGCACGCGCGCGATGTTCATCGCCGGGGCGAGGAAGACGTTCGCCGCCTTGTCGTGCACCTCGCGGCCCATCGCGGCGCCGAGGCGCTCCTGCAGGTCGGGGTCCCAGGCCGCCGCCATCGCGATGGGCGCCGGGAACGCCGTGACGCCCTGCTGCGTCCCGCCGAAGCCGCCGGCGACGCCCGCCGGCCCGTCGGAGAAGACGAGCTCCGGGATGCACAGCCGGTCGTTCGCGGCGATCGCGCTGGCGAAGCCGTACGGCGACGTGCCGCCGTGGAGCAGCGCGATCTTGTCGTCGATCGTCATCGCGGCGAGCAGCTCGTCGCTGCGCTGCTGCGGTGTCTGGGACGCGTCCATCCACGGGCAGTCGGCGGACGCGCCGCGCGCGCCGGGCGAGCCCGCGACGCCGGCAACGGCGGCGGCCAGGGCGAGCGCGGCCAGCAGGACTCCGAGCCGGCGGAGAGGAGAGAGCCTGGACATTCGGTACCGCCTTCCTCGTGGGTTCGAGCGAGAGAGAGCAGCCACCACTGCCAGGGGGTACTTTGCCCGAAACGGCCACTTCAAACCCCCGCGAACGGCGTCAGGGCGCCGTTTGGCGCTGTGATACGTTCATCGCCGATGCACGCGGCGTGAACTGGTACTGCACACACCGGGCGAAAGGAGTTTGAGCGGCATGTACACAGCGACGAAGGACCGGATCCTGCCGACCACCGTCACGGGGTCCTGGCCGCGGCCGGCGTGGTACACGGGCAACCTGCTCGAGCGCCCCTACTCGACGGCGCTCGGTGACGTGCAGTTCCGCGAGCAGCATCTCGACGCGGTCGCGACCGTCATCTCCGACCAGGAGCTCGCCGGCCTCGACATCCTCACGAACGGCGACTACCACCTCGACTCCGACCTCGGCGGCCGCTCGTGGTTCTCGTACCCGAGCGAGCGCATCAGCGGCACCTCGGAGTACGACACCGAGCGCACGGCACTGTGGGACTACCCGGTCGGCACGTGGCTGAACGAGATCGTCGGCGGGTGGAAGTACCACGCCATCGTGGACAAGATCGGCCCGCGCGTGCCGCTCGAGTTCGCGAAGGTCTGGCGCGTCGCCCAGTCGCGGACGGAGAAGCCGGTCAAGTTCGGCACCGTCTCCTCCGACCTCGCGTGCACCGTCCTCACGGTTCAGACGGACGCGTACGACGACGACAAGCGCGAGCTGATGTGGGACCTCGCGACGATCCTCAACGCCGAGCTGCGTGCGCTCGTCGCCGGCGGGTGCAAGGTCGTGCAGATCGAGGAGCCCGCGATCCACAGCGCCGCGGCGTGGGGGGCCGACGAGGACACGCTCAACTTCTACGTCGATCTTTTCAACCACACCGTCGAGGGGCTCGACGACTGCGAGCTGTGGGTGCACACGTGCTGGGGCAACCCGGGCGCGCAGCACTGCTTCGACCCGAACATCTCCTACGAGCCGTCGCTCGAGATCTACATGGAGCGGATCAAGGCCGACGTCTGGACGATCGAGTCGAAGAACAACAACCACCAGCTGCTGCCGGCGCTCGGCTCCTACAAGGGCAAGTCCGACAAGAAGATCGCCGTCGGGATGCTCAGCCACCGCCAGCTGCAGGTCGAGACGCCCGAGGAGATCGCGGCGGACATCCGGCTCGCGCTCGAGTACGTCGACGCCGAGAACCTCGTGCTCTCGTCCGACTGCGGCTTCGGCCGGCAGGGCGTGCCGCGGCCGATCGCCACGTACAAGGCGGCTGCGCTCGCGCAGGGCGCCAACATCGTGCGCAAGGAGCTCGGCGCGGACACGACCTACGTGCCGATCGCCGACCCCGACCGGCAGATCGACGCCAAGCAGGTCCAGGAGCAGGTCCCGGCCTAGCGCTCTCGCGGCGGGCGTTCCTAACAGGGACAGTCCCTGTTAGGAACGCCCCGGCGCCGCGTTCTTTACAGGGACTGTCCCTGTCAAGACGACGCCGCGCGCACGCGTGGCGTCAGCGCCGCAGCGGCCCACAGCGCGGCGATCACGGCGAAGCCGATCGCGCCCTCACCGGGAAGCGCGAAGGTGAACCCGACGAGCGGCGTGCCGACGAGGATGGTGAACGTCGCGCAGGCGTTCACGAACCCGATCGCGAGCGCGGGCGCGTCCGGCCGCAGGGCCTGCGCGCGCGTGAAGGCGTACGCGAACGGGATTCCTGCGGCCAGGCCGAGCAGCGCGGCGCCGACGACCCTCAGCGCGATCGGGAGGTCGAGGAGCAGCAGCGCCGTCCCGGCGGCGCCGGCCAGCATGCTCCCCTGGACGATGCGCACGGTCCGCGCGGGCCAGCGCTCGATCAGCTTCCCGCCCAGCGGCCGGGTCACGAGGCCCAGGATCAGGGTCAGCGAGCCGATGACGCCTCCGACCTCGCTCCGGTAGCCGTCGTGCTCGAGGAGCGAGACCGTCCAGAGCCCGAGGATGACGCTGAAGCCGAACGACGCCGTGTGCAGAACCGCGAGCGGGTAGAGCCGGCGGTCGCGCAGCACGGCGCGGAACGGGACGGGGAGCGGGCCGCGGTGCGACGGCACGGCCGCAGGAGCCAGGCGGAGGACGCCGAGAGCGAGGGCCGCGACGACCAGCCCGGCGACGAACGGCGCGCGCCAGTCCACGGCGAGGGCGGCAAGCGGTACGAGCCCGATCGCGAGCCCCGCGCCGCCGACGCTCGCCCCGCCGTAGATGCCCTGCGCGGTCGGCGTGCCCAGCTTCGACCTGACGTAGTCGGCGCCCGCCACGAAGCCGATCCCGGTGCCGAGCCCGGTCACGAGCCGCGCGAGCACGCCGACCGCAAATGTCCCCGCGACGAGGCCGAGCGCGTTCCCCACGATCACGACCGTGAGTGCGACCGTCCCCATCGTCCGCGCGCCGTGCCGGTCGACGAGCCGGCCGCCCGGGATCTGCATCGCGAGGTGCGAGACGAACAGCGCCGTCGTGAGGAAGCCGATCGTCCCGAGGCGCACGCCGTACTCGTGCGACAGCACGTCCGCCGCCGGGCCGACCGTGGAGATGTTGAACCCGGCGCCGGCCCCGAGCCCGTAGCCGCCGGCCGCCGCCCATCGCTTCGACGTCGTGTTCAGGCGGCGAGTCTAGGGGCTTGTCAACAAGTAACAGACTGTTACAAGGCGTGCCGGGCGGCGTCGCCGCGCGCGCGATCCGACGCCAAGTAACAATCTGTTACTTGGCTCGAGAGCCGGTTGCGTGGGAGCCCACGCCGGCGCGTCCGCTACGGGCGCGACAGGACTTCGCGCGCGATGCGCTCCGGCCCCGGCAGGTGCGCGTCCTCGAGCGGCGGGCTATACGGGATCGGCGAGTCCGGCGTCGTGATCCGCCACGCGTCGTCCAGGTCGCCCAGGCCGTGCTCGGTCACGAGCGCGAGCACCTCGCCTGCCCAGCCGCCGGTCAGCGGCCCTTCCTCGACGACCGCGATGCGGTTCGTCTTCGCGACCGACGCGAGCACGGTCTCCAGGTCGACCGGCCGGATCGTCCGCAGGTCGATCACCTCCGCCTCGACGCCACGGGCGGCGAGCTGCTCGGCCGCGGCCAGGCAGTCGTGGACGCCCTTCATCGCGCTCACGAGCGTGACGTCGCCGCCCTCGCGAACGACCTTCGCCCGCCCGAGCGGGACCGGGTCGCCGCCGTTCACCTGGCCCTTGTTGGAGTAGAGCCGCTTGTGCTCGAAGAAGATCACCGGGTTCTCGTCGCGGATCGCCGCCTTGAGCAGGCCCTTCGCGTCGGCGGGGGTCGCGGGAGCCGCGATCTTCAGGCCGGGGATGCCCATCAGCCACGCGACCGGCATCTGCGAGTGGATGGCGCCGAAGCGGCCGCCGCCGCCCACGACAGAGCGGATCACGAGCGGGACGCTCTGCTTGCCGCCGGTCAGGAACCAGTACTTCGTCGCCTGGTTGATCAGCGAGTCCATCGAGAGCGCGAGGAAGTCGCCGAACATGATCTCGAGCACGGGTCGCTTGCCGGTGAGCGCCGCGCCGTAGGCGGCTCCGGTCAGCGCGAGCTCCGAGATCGGCGTGTCGATCACGCGCTCCGGCCCGTGGCGTTCGAGCAGCCCGGGCGTGACCGCAAAGACGCCACCCGCCGCCGCCACGTCTTCGCCCATCAGGAAGACGCGCTCGTCGCGCTCGAGCTCCTCGTCGAGCGCCTGCCGGATCGCCTCGCGGAACTCGACCTCGCTCACGGCGCGCCTCCCTCGAGCAGGAGCAGGGACGGGTGCTCGAGCAGGTGGCGCACGTGCTGCAGGAACCGCGCCGCCTCCGCGCCATAGACGACTCGGTGGTCGCACGAGAGCGAGACGTCCATCGTCGTGGTCGCGACGACCGCGCCGTCACGGACGACTGCGCGCTCGCCCACCTCGCCCACGGCCAGGATCGCCGCCTGCGGCGGGTTGATGACGGCGTTGAAGCGGCGCACGCCGAACATCCCCAGGTTCGAGACCGTGAAGGTGCCGTCGCCGAGCTGCTCGGCCGTGAGCGACCTGGAGCGCGCGCCCTCCGCGAGCGCGCGCGTCTCGTGCGCCAGCTCGAACACGGTCTTGCGGTCGGCGTCGAAGACGGTCGGGACGATCAGCGCGTCGTCGGTCGCGACGGCGATGCCCACGTTCACGCGGCCGTGCCGTACGGGGCCGTCCTCGTATGTCGCGTTCAGCGCCGGGAACTCGCGCAGCGCGAGCGCGACGGCCCGCACGACCAGGTCGTTGAACGACGGCAGCGGGTCGATCCCGGCCGAGCGCTGCTCCTCGCGCAGGCGGTCGGCGGCGTCCATGTCGACCTCCGCCTCGAGCGTGAACTCCGGGATGGACGCGCGCGACTCCGCCATCCGCCGCGCGATCGTGCGCTGGGTCGGCGTGAGCTCGACCGGCGTCGCCGCGCCTCGCCCGGGCGCACCGCCCACGCTCGCGCGCGGCACGTCCGCGGCGACGATGCGGCCGCCCGGGCCCGAGCCGGCGACTTCGCCGAGTGAGACGCCGCGCTCCTGCGCAAGGCGCCTCGCCACCGGGGTCGCCCGCGCCCGTCCCTCCTTCGACGGGCGCGGCGCCGGGGGCGCCGGCTCGGGCGGCGGGGCCGATCGGGCGGGTGGCGCGGAAGCGTTCGCAGGGCCGGCGTCGCTGGTGCGCAGGTGCGCGATCGGGGCGCCGAGCGCGGCCGTCTCGCCATCGGCGACGAGGATCTCGTCGAGCACGCCGTTCGACTCCGACTCGTACACGATCGTCGCCTTGTCGGTCTCGACCTCGACGAGCGGCTCGCCGCGCTCGACCGCGTCGCCGGGGCGCTTCAGCCACGCGAGCACGGTCGCCTCCTCCATCGAGTCGGAGAGCTTCGGCATACGAATCGCGACGACGGTCTCGGCGCTCATGCGTCGTTGAACTCCGGGAGCGAGAGCTCGGCCGGGAAGGGCGCGGCGAGCGCGCCCGCCTCGATCCGCTCGAGCCCGGCCGTGACGTCGGCCTCGATCTGCGCCAGCTCCTCGCCCGCGATCCCGAGGTCGGCCGCGGCCACGGCGAGCGGGTCGCGCGCGCGCCAGCGGTCGAGCTCGCCCTCGGGCCGGTACTTGGCCGGGTCCGAGCGCGAGTGGCCGACGAAGCGGTACGTCAGCGCCTCGACGAAGACGGGGCCGCCGTCGCGGCGGACACGCTCGACGACATCGGCCGCCGCCGTCCGTACCGCGCGGATGTCCATGCCGTCGATCTGCATCGCCTGAACGTCCAGCGCCGCGGCGCGCGGGATGATCCCGCCCGGCGTGACCGCCTCGTACGGCGTGTACTCGCCGTAGCCGTTGTTCTCGCAGACGAGCACGAGCGGCAGCCGGAACACGCGCGCGAAGTTGAGGCACTCGTAGAAGTACGCCTGGTTGATCGCGCCGTCGCCGAAGTACGCGACGGCGATCGAGCCCGAGCCGCGCAGCGAGAGCGCGGCGCCGGTCGCAGCCGCGATCGAGCCGCCGACGATCCCGTAGCAGCCGAGCACGCCGTGCTCCGGGTCGACCATGTTCATCGAGCCGGAGCGGCCGCCGTTCAGGCCCGTCTCGCGGCCGAGCAGCTCGGCCAGCACGGCCTCGGGGTCGCTCCCCATCGCGAGCAGGTGCCCGTGCCCGCGGTAGGTGCACGCGATGCGGTCGCCCTCGCGCAGCACGCTCGCGAACCCGACCCCGACCGCCTCCTGGCCGCTGTAGAGGTGCGTCGTCCCGTAGACCTCGCCGCGCAGGAACAGGCTCTGCACGCGCTCCTCGAAGCCGCGGATGAGCAGCATGCGCCGGTACAGGTCGCGCGCGGTCGCCTCGTCCAGTTGTGCGGTCGTCGCGGTCGCCATCAGCTTCGCCTCCTTGCCAGCGCGTCGATTGCCACGGCTCCCAGCAGGATCGCACCCGTGGTGATCTGCTGGTAGAGCGGATCCTTGCCGAGCAGCACGTAGCCGTTGGCGATGTAGGCGATCAGGAGGACGCCGACGACCGACCGCCACACGGCGCCCTCGCCGCCGAGGATGCTCGTCCCGCCGACGACGATTGCGGCGAGCACGGTGAACGCGAGCGTCGTGTTGTCGCTCGACGCCTGCGCGCTGCCCACGCGCGACGTGTCGACGGCGCCCGCGAGCCCGGCCGCCGTGCCGCTCAGCGCGAACGTGAGGATGCGGATCGAGTTGACGCGCACGCCTGCGAGCCGCGCCGCCTCGGCGTTGCCGCCGGCCGCGTACATGTAGCGGCCCGCCGTCGTCGCGGCGAGCAGGAACGCGAGCACGACGACCACGGCGGCCGCGATCCAGATCGACGTCTTGACGCCGAGCCACTCGGTGTTCGCGAGGCGCGCGAAACCGGCCTTGATGTTGCCCTCGTCGTCGTAGAGGACCAGCAGGTTGCCCTTCGCGATCAGGTTGGCGATGCCGCCGACGATGAACGCCGCGGCCAGCGTGGCGATCAGCGCGTTGATGCGGAGCACCGTGATGACCAGGCCGTTGGCGAGGCCGACGAGCAGGCCCGCCCCGATGGCGAGCGCGAACGCCAGCGGCGCCGAGTGGTGCTGGCCGATCTGCGCCGTGACGACTGCCGCGAGCGCGTAGGTCGAGCCCACGGACAGGTCGATTCCGCCTGCCACGAGCACGAGCGTCCCGGCGGCGGCGATCATCAGCGTGGCCGACTGCTGGTCGAGGATCCCGAGCTGGTTGTCCCGCGTCGCGAAGTGCGAGCTCTTCAAGGTGAGCAGCCCGAACAGGAGCGCGAACGGGATCAGGATCGCGAGCCCGCGCAGACGCTCCCAGCTCAGCCGCTCGGGCCACCACCCGCCCGCGCGCGAGGCGTGGGCGCTCATGCGGCGGCCGACTCGTCCGCGAACGCCGCGCGCAGGATCGCGTTCTCGGTCATGTCCTCGCCGGCGAGGTGGGCGACGATCCGGCCGCGCCGCATGACGAGGATGCGGTGGGCGAGGCCGAGCACCTCCTCGAGCTCCGACGAGATGAGGATCACGCCCCGCCCGCTTGCGGCGAACTCGGCCAGGAAGTCGTAGATCGCGCGCTTGGCGCCGACGTCGACGCCGCGCGTCGGCTCGTCGGCGATCAGCACCTGGGGGTCGCAGAGCAGCGTCCGCGCGAGCATGACCTTCTGCTGGTTGCCGCCAGAGAGCGCATGCACGGGCGCACCGTAGGAGCCGCGCACGTCGCAGCGGTCGAGCATCGCGCGCGCCGTCTTGCGCTCGAGCCGGCGGCGGACGACGCCGGCCCTGGCCAGGCGCGCGAGCCGCGAGAGGGTGGTGTTCTCGATCGACGAGCGGCCGAACAGGAGCCCCTCGTCCTTGCGCGACTCCGGCACGAGCGCCAGCCCGCCGGACAGGCTCCGGTGCGGGCTCCGGCCCAGCGGCGTCCCGTCGGCGAGCGTGACCGTCCCGCCCGAGAGCTTCGCGGCGCCGAAGAGCGCCCGCGCCAGCTCGGTGCGTCCTGCGCCCACGAGGCCGGCGAGGCCGACGATCTCGCCCGCGCGGACGACGAAGCTGGCGTCCTCGACGCCGGGCGCCGACACGCCCTGCACCGTCAGCACCACCGGCGCGCCGGCCGGCGCCTGCTGCTTCGCCGGGAAGGTGGAGGTGAGTGGGCGGCCGAGCATCGCCTCGACCAGCGATTGCTCCGTCTCCGCGGCGGCGGGCGACGTACGGATCAGGCCGCCGTCGCGCAGGACGGTGACGGCGTCCGAGAGCTCGAGCACCTCGCGGAGGAAATGGGAGATGAGGATGATCGTCGTCCCGCCCGCGGCCAGCGACCGGATGATCCCGTGCAGCTGCTCCGTCTCGCCGGCGCTCAGCGCCGCTGTCGGCTCGTCCATGACGATCAGCTGCGCGTCGCGCGAGAGCGCACGCAGGATCTCCACCTTCTGCTGCTCGCCTGTGCGCAGCCGGCCGGCGGGTGCGCGCCCGGGCAGATCGAACCCCGCCCTGGCTGCGAGGTCGTCGTACGCCGAGTAGAGCCTGCGCCCGCGCAGGACGCCGCCGCTCGAAGGCTCGACGCCGAGGAACACGTTCTGCGCGACCGTCAGCTGCGGGACGACGAACGGCTCCTGGGCGATCCCCGCGACCTTGTGCACGAGCGCGTCGCGCGGAGAGCGAAACGCGATCTGCTCGCCGTCGAGCAGCATCCGGCCGCCGTCCGGCGCGATCACGCCCGAGACGATGCGGCCGAGCGTGGACTTGCCCGCGCCGTTCTCGCCGACGAGGGCGTGCACGGATGCGCGGGCCACCTCGAGTGAGACCCCCCGAAGCGCCTGGACGCCGCCGAAATGCTTGGCGACGTCCAGGAGCTGGAGGTAGGGACGACTCTCGTCGTCGGCTGGTCCGGGAGGAGGTTCTAGCCCGGCCACTCAGCCTTGAACTTGCCGGCGTTGGCCTTGGTCACGACGCCGCCGTTCGGCAGGCCCTTGAGCACGTCGATGCCGCCGCAGCCCTTGCCGGTCTTGACGGCCTTCAGCGCGCACTGCATGCCGCGCCTGCCTTCGGTGGCAGGCCGCTGCACGACCGTGCCGAACCAGCGGCCGGACTTCACGCGCTTCAGTCCGACGCCGCCGCCGCCGTAGCCGATCAGGATCACGTCCTTGTTGTTGCCGAGTGCCGTCTGCGCCCCGGTTGCGCCCTGGTCGGCGCCGATGATGACGTTCAGGTCGGGATGCGCCTGGAGCATCGTCTGCGCCGCCTTCAGCGCTACCGCCGGCTGGTAGAAGGTCTCGCCCTCCGCGACGATCTTGATGTTCTTGCCCTTGATCGCCGAGTTGACGCCCTTGCGGATCGCGCTGTCGAGCGACGTGACCTTGACCGAGTAGAGGTAGCCGACGTTGCACGGGCTGGCGCCGGCCTTCTTGCAGGCGGCGACGAGCAGCTTGCCCTGCTTCTGGCCGATCTGCGTCTGCACGAACACGACGTTGCCGGAGAGCCCCTTCACGGGCGGCGCCGCCGTGCCCGGGTTCGTGCCGAGGATCTGGTCGATGTTCACGACCTTGATGCCCTTCGAGATCGCCTGCTTGATCGTCGGGATCAGCTGCGGCCCGTAGATCGGCTGGACGACGATCGCCTTGTACTGGCCCGAGTTGATGGCCGTCTGGAGCTGCGAGAGCTGCTTCTTCGGGTCGTTCGCGGCGTCGAAGACGGTCACCTTCGCTCCTCCAGCGGAGGCGACCTTCTTGGCAGCGGCGAGCATCGGTGCGTCGTAGCTGTTTGCCACGGCGAACGACATGTAGGCGACGTTCGTGGTCGCCGTCGGCGCGCCGTTCGCGACGTTGGTGGCGACGACGAGCGCCGCGAGGCCCATGAGCGCGGCCGCGGCCAACGCGGCGAGCCCCAGGCGAGGTACGGCAATCGAGCGGTTCACTTCAACCAACCCTCCTTTAGATGACGCGGCCGCCAATGGAGATGGCGCCCGACGAGGAGCTGCGCCACCGGTAGACCCCACGCTTCCGCTGCGACAAAGCCGGGCGAGTGTAGGGAGGCTAAACGGGCCACGTCAACCCGTTACCTGGACTGAACGAGCGGCCTGGATCCAGTGCGGCTGGACCTCCGTGTGCTGGAGCAGGTAGTCGAGCGACCCGGCCGCCTCGTCGCGCGCCTTCCGCAGGTCGGCGCCGACGAGCTCGCCTCCCCGCTTGAGTACCCGTCCGGCTACCAGGACCGTGTCCACATTTCGCGTGTCCGCCTGGAGCACGACGGTCGACACCGGGTCGATGACGGGATAGGTGTTCGTGTCGTCGCCGCGGATGAGGACGACGTCCGCCTGCTTGCCCGGCGTGAGCGAGCCGGTGCGGTCGTCGATGCCGCAGACGCGGGCGCCCTCGATCGTCGCGAACTCGAGCACCTGGCGGCTGGTGAGGAGCTCGGGCTCCGTCTCGGCGCCGGCGGCGAAGGCGGCTTCGTGCGACTGCAGCCGGTCGGAGGCGAACAGGAACCGCATCTGCGTGAACATGTCGCCCGACACGGTCGTGACGACGTCGATCGAGAGGCTCGGCCGCAGGCCGTGCGCGAGCGCCTTGGCGGTCGGCGGCGTCCCGTGGCCCATGATCATCTCGACCGACGGCGAGATCGACACCTTGCCGCCCGACTCGGCGATCAGCCGGAACTCCTCGTCGGACAGGTAGTTGCAGTGGATATAGGTCGTGCCCGGGTAGAGGAGGTCGAGTCGCTCGAGGTTCTTCACCATCGAGAAGCGGCCTGCATAGGGGCCCATTCCGACGTGGACGCTGATCGGCGCGCCGACGTCGCGGGCGAGCTCCCAGTCGTGCGTCACGACCTCGTCGGTGCAGAACCCGGGGCCGCGCGTGCCCATCGCGAGCGTCATCAGCCCGTCGTCGCTCGAGAAGTACTGCTCGCGGACGCGGCGGATGTCCTCGGGCGAGCGCAGCTCGCTCGTGTACCACCAGTCGGCGAGGCTCGTGTTCGGGTTCCCGTAGCAGTAGACGGCGCGGAGACTCGCGTCGCGTAGGCCGCGGATCGCCTCGTCGGCGTGCTCGGGCGTGTTGTTGATGTGCGACCAGTCGAGGAGGGTCGTGACGCCCGCGTCGATCGCCTCCAGCGAGCCGAGGTAGTTGCCGGCGTAGACGTCCTGCGGGCGGTACGCGGGGGCGAGCTGGTCGAGGACGACGTCGAAGTAGCCGCCCAGGCTGACGTCCGGCGCGATGCCGCGGATGACCGTCTCCCAGGTGTGGCGGTGCGAGTCGATGAAGCCCGGGATGACGATGCAGCCGGAGGCGTCGATCGTCTCCGCGTCGCCGGCGTCGAGGTCCTTGCCGACGGCTGCGACGCGCTCGCCTTCGATCAGCACGTCCCCGCCGTAGACGTCGCCGATCTCGGGATCCATGCTCAGGACGTCACCGCCGCGGAGCAGAACTCGCTTCGACACGCCGCCTCCTTCGCTGTGCAGTTTGTGGAGTGTGACTGTACGCGGCTGGTAGCTCTACCACCTTCGCGGCGCGGGCGCAATGGGTCGCAATGTGCACTAAATGCCGCTTTCAGCCTCCTGAACGGCCCCGAGGAGCAGTTGACTCACGCTGTACAGCGCCTCTAAGGTGGGCGCGGTGAGCGCAGGAGCCGTGGTGATCGTCGGCGGAACGCAGGGCATCGGCCGCCGGCTCGCCGAGACGTACGCGGCCCGCGGCCGCGACGTGGTCGTCACCGGCCGCGACGCCGAGCGTGCCGTAGCTGTCGCCGCCGAGATCGGCGAGCGTGCGACGAGCGCCGCCTTCGACCTCGCCGAGCCGGAGACGATCGCCGAGGGCCTGCGCGAGGTCGGCCCCGTCGGCGGTCTCGCGATCGCCGCGCTCGAGCGCGACGAGAACGCGATCCGCAACTACGACATCCAGCGAGCCGTCTACCTCGTGACGCTCAAGCTCGTCGGCTACACGGCGACCGTGCACGCGCTGCTCGACCGGATGACGCCCGACGCGTCGATCCTGCTCTTCGGGGGGCAGGCGTTCCGGATCCCGTACCCGGGCTCGACGACGGTGACGACGGTGAACGGCGGCGTCGAAGGGCTGGTCAGCACGATGGTCGTCGAGCTCGCCCCGAGGCGCGTGAACGCGATCCATCCAGGCATCGTCGGCGACAGCCCGTGGTGGTCGGCCAAGCCCCCGGAGGTGCTCGCGGCGCACACGGCACGCACGCCCACGGGGCGGCTCGCCACGATGGACGAGGTCGTCGGGGCCTCGATGTTCCTGCTCGAGAACGGCGCCATGAACGGCGTCGCGCTCAACGTCGACGGTGGACGGCGCTTCGGATGAGAGTCGGCCTCGTCGGACTCGGGAAGATGGGCCTGGCGTTCGCCGAGAGGCTGCTGGACGCGGGCTACGAGCTCGACGTCTTCAACCGCACGCCCGGCCGCGAGGCCGATCTGGTCGAGCGTGGCGCGCGGGCCGGCGGCGTGCTGGAGGAGCTCGACCTCTGCCTGTCGTCGCTGGCCGACGACGACGCCCTCGACGCGTGGGCGGGGCGCTTCGGCGAGCTGCGTTCCGGCTCGGTGCTGGTCGAGCTGAGCACGGTGTCGGTCGCGGCGTCGCGGCGGCTCGCCACGCTGCTCGACGGTACGGGCGTCCGGTACGTCCGCGGGGCGGCGAGCGGCAATCCCGGCGCCGTCCGGGCGGGGACGGCGGCGCTGATCGCCTCCGGCGAGCGGGCGGACTTCGAGGAGGTCGAGCCCGTCCTGGGCGCGATCGCGCCGACCGTGCGCTACGTCGGGCCGGGCGAGGCTGCGCGCGTCGTGAAGCTGACGTTCCAGATCCTGATCGCGGGCACCGCGGAGCTCCTTGCGGAGGCGCTGGTGGTCGGCGAGGCGGCGGGCGTCGAGCGGCAGGCGCTCCTCGACGCGATCGGCGCGTCGGTCGTCGGCTCGACGTTCGTGAAGTACAAGAGCGAGCCGCTGCTCCGCGACGACTTCACCGCGACCTTCACGACGGCGCTCATGCAGAAGGACGTCGACCTGGTGCTCGACCTGGCGGGCGAGGTCGGCGTCGAGCTCCCGGCGACCGCGCTCGTCCGGACACTGCTCGAGGCGACCGCGGAGAATGGCCACGCGGACGAGGACTTCATGGCACTGTTGCTGGAGCTGCAGGACAGGGCACGAGCGGCTCCGACCCACAGAGAGAGGTGATCCAGGTGACGGGGACCCCCATCGCGTCACGCGGGGCGACCATGGCGGTCGACTGGGAGCAGCGCATCGACTTCGCCAGGCTGCGCGCCCACCGGCTCGAGCGGACGAAGGCGGCCCTGGAGCCGTCCGAGCTCGGCTGCCTCCTGCTCTTCGACCCCAACAACCTGCGCTACGTGACGAGCACGGCAATCGGCACGTGGGAGCGCGACAAGAACATCCGCTTCGCGCTCGTCTTCCGCGACGAGCCGCCGATCCTCTGGGACTTCGGCTCGGCCGCTCGCCACCACCAGCTCTACTGCCCGTGGCTGCCCGAGTCGAGCTGGCGCGCGTGGGTGCCGCCCATGCGCGGCGCCATGCCCGACGCGACCGGCGTCCCCGACAAGCTCGCCGGGATGATCTGGGAGGAGCTGCACCAGCGCGGCCTCGACACCGAGCCGCTCGGGATGGACGTGCCGGACATGACGACGCTGCTCGCGCTGCAGCGCAAGGGGCTTGAGATCGCCGACTCGCAGCCCGTGATGCTCGAGGCGCGCAAGATCAAGAGCGACGAGGAGCTGGCGCTGCTCGACCACGCGGCCGGGATCGTCGACGCGACCTACGAGGAGATCTACAGGCTGCTCCGCCCGGGCGTGCAGGAGAACGACATCGTCGCCGCGGCGATGAAGGTGCTCTTCGAGCTCGGCTCCGAGCACGTCGAGGCGATCAACGCGATCTCGGGCGACCGCTGCAACCCGCATCCGCATACGTTCTCCGACCGGCTGCTGCGCCCGGGCGACCAGTGCTTCTTCGACATCATCCACTCGTTCATGGGCTACCGGACGTGCTACTACCGCACGTTCTCGGTCGGCTACGCGACGCCAGCCCAGATCGACGCCTACAAGCAGTGCCGCGAGTGGCTCGACCACGCGATCGACCGCGTGCGGCCGGGCGTCACGACCGACAAGATCGCCGAGGTCTGGCCGACCGCCGAGGAGATCGGCATGAAGGACGAGCACGCCGCCTTCGGCCTCCAGTTCGGGCACGGGCTCGGCGTCGGGCTCTACGAGTCGCCGATGATCTCGCGCCTGCACTCGTTCGACGACCCGGTCGAGCTCGAGGTCGGGATGGTGTTCGCGCTCGAGACCTACTGCGCCGCAGCCGACGGCAAGAACGCGGCGCGGATCGAGGAGGAGGTCATCGTCACGCCGACCGGCCCGCAGGTGATCACCCGCTTCCCGGCCGACGAGCTGCTCGTCGCGGGGCGCCAGTACGTGCGCGGCGCGGACTTCGAGGCGCCGCACACGGCGATCCAGTCGGCCGAGAACGGGCGGCCAGCGGTCGAAGAGCGGGCGAAGGCCTGATGCACCTGCTCCTCCGCCGCGAGGACGTCGAGCTCGGCCCGTCGATCGCGGGGCACACCTCGGGCGCGCGGCGCGCGCAGCTGATCGGCGAGCACACGGGCGCGACGCACACCGGCCTGACGCTCGTACAGGTCGCAGGGGGCCACGTGGACATGCACCTGCACTCGTACGAGTCGACCTTCTACGTCTTCGAGGGCGAGCCCGTGCTCCACCTGGAAGGGCACGCCGTGCGCCTCGAGCCGGGCGCCTGCGGCGCGATCCCCGTCGGCGTCCCGCACGCGTGGCGATCCGATGCACGCTCCGAGTGGGTCGAGGCGGCCTCGCCGGTCCCGCGCGGCCCGGACCGGCCGCCCGACACGTTCTGGCTCGGCCCGCCGCCGGACACGGATCCGGTGCCCCTCGACGTGCGCGACCCGCGCAACCGCAACCTGTTCCTCCTCCAGCCGAGCGACATGGACATCGACCGGCTGAAGGTCGGCGCCAGGGTCGACGAGCCCAAGGTCTCCGCGAGCATGGCGACCGCGGCGCTCGCCTACAGCGGCATCACCGTGAAGATGCTGGTCGACAAGCGCCTGGACGCCCAGCTGCAGACGATGTTCATGGTCGGCTACCAGCCGGGCGCGGTCGCCCACCCGCACGACCATCCCTTCGAGGAGTCCTACTACATGCTCGAGGGCGAGGTCGACGTGGTGGCCGACGGCGACCGCTACACGCTGCGGCCCGGCGACGTCTTCTGGACGGCGACCGGGTGCATTCACGCCTTCTACGAGGTGAAGGGCGGCACCGTGCTCTGGCTCGAGACGTCCGCTCCAGGCCCGCCGGACCGGCACTCGTACCGGTTCGAGCGCGACTGGGAGTACCTCGCCGAGCAGCTTCGCGAGCGCATGTCCGTTGCCGGTGCGGACTAGGCTTGTAGCGATGGAGGCCGCTCTCGAGCAGCCCGAGTCGCTCCCCGAGATCAACGGCCTCGGCGCCCGCCTTCGCGAGGAGCGGCATCGGAAGGGCATGACCGTCCGCGAGATCGCGCGGCGCGTCGGCGTGTCGCCCAGCCTCATCTCGCAGATCGAGCGCGACAAGGTCAACCCGTCGGTCAGCACGCTATGGGGCTTGGTCACCGTGCTCGGGCTGACGATGAGCGACCTCTTCCCGGAGAACGGCGCGCCCGGGCCGCGACCCGCGGCGGCGACGAGCCCGGTCACGGCACCCGGGGAGCGAGCGGCAATCGACCTCGAGAGCGGCGTCCACTGGGAGCGCCTGACCGCGGGAAGCGACCCGCTCGTCGAGTTCCTGCAGGTCGTCTATCCGCCGGGCGCGGAGTCCTGCGACCAGCATTCGCTGATGCGGCACGTAGGCAAGGAGTACGGCACGGTCACACGTGGCCGGCTCGGGGTACGCGTCGGCTTCGAGGAGTACGAGCTCACGCCGGGGATGGCGATCTCGTTCGACTCGTCCTCGCCGCACCGGCTGTGGTCGATCGGGGACGAGCCCGCCGAGGCCGTCTGGGTGGTCGTCGGCCGCCAGAACGACAGCCGCGGCCCCGTGATGTAATCGAACCGATCACGCGCTCACAGAGGAGGCCCTGCTCATGCCCCTGACCTTCGGCGTCACCGTCCTGCCCGACCCGCCGATGTCCCGGTTCTTCGACCTGATGCAGCAGACCGAGCAGCACGGGTTCGAGTACGGCTGGACCTACGACTCGCACATCCTCTGGCAGGACTCGTACGCCACGTTCCCGGTCGCCGCGGAGCGCACGTCGAAGCTGAAGCTCGGCCACTTCGTGACCAATCCGGGGATCCGCGACCCGACCGTGACGGCGTCGTGGTACGCGACGATGCAGGACGTCTCGAACGGCCGCATGGTGATGGGCATCGGCCGCGGCGACTCCTCGCGCCGCGTGGTCGGCCTCAAGCCGGTGCGCGTGGCCGAGTTCGAGGCGCGCTGCGCGATGATCAAGGAGCTCATGAACGGCCGGCCGGTCGTGTGGAACGAGAAGGAGCTGCAGCTCAAGTGGGCGCGCACCGACCTCCCGGACATCCCGATGTGGATCGCCGGCTACGGCCCGAAGGCGCTGGCCGTCGCGGGCCGCGTCGCGGACGGCGTGATCATCCAGCTGGCCGACCCGCAGATCATCCAGTGGATCATGGACACGGCGCGCAAGGCCGCCGAGGAGGCGGGCCGCGACCCGGCCGAGCTCAAGTGCATCGTCGGCGCGCCGTCGCACATCGGCGACGACATGGCCGCCGCGCGCGAGCAGGTGCGCTGGTTCCCGGCGATGGTCTCGAACCACGTCATGGACCTGATCGAGCGCTACGGCTGGGACTCGGAGATCCCGACCGCCCTCACCGACTTCGTCAAGGCGCGCAAGTTCTACGACTACAAGGACCACTCGCGCGTCGGCGCGGCGCACGGCGAGTTCGTCACCGACGAGATCTGCGACCGCTTCTGCGTGCTCGGCACGCCCGAGCAGGCGATCGAGAAGCTGCGCGAGCTCGAGGCGGTCGGCGTCGACCAGTTCAACATCTACCTCATGACCGAGGGCCAGCAGGAGACGCTCTCCGCCTACGGCAGCGAGATCATCCCGAAGTTCGCTTCGGTCGCGGCCTGAACGTGGGTCTGTCCCCCGGGTTCATGGGGGGCTGACCCAAGCCTTGTAGGGGCGCAGCGGCGCGCGTTCCGAGCCCGCTTGGGACAGCCCCTCCGGGCTCCGCCCTGCGGGGACAGCCCCGTGATTCGTATTTGCGTCACGTGGACAGAACGCGTCCGTGGCGACGGTGCAGTACGCGGCCCGCGAGGCGGGCGACTCGAAGACGATCGGCTGGGCCGGGCGGGTCGGCCTCGTCGCCATGGGCGTGTCGTACGGGCTCGTCGCGGTGCTCGCGATCCTGCTTGCGACCGGGCACGGCGGGAAGGCGACCGACCGGCAGGGCGCGATGCAGACGCTCGCCCGCGACGGGCTCGGCCGGTTCGTCGTCGTCGCGCTCGCCGTCGGGTTCGCGGCCTACGCGATCTGGCGCTTCGCGCAGGCATTTCTCGACCGCGGCGACGAGGGCACCGACGCGAAAGGGCTCGCGAAGCGCGGCGGCTACGTCGCGCGCGGGATCCTCTACGCCGGCCTCTGCTTCACGGCAGTCTCGATCCTGCTCGGCTCCAGCGGCTCGAGCAGCGACAAGCAGGAGACGGCGTGGGTGCTCGACTGGCCCGCCGGCCGCTGGATCGTCGGCGCGATCGGCGCGGGCTTCCTCGCCGCGGCGATCTGGAACCTCTACCGCGGCCTGGCGCGGAAGTTCAAGAAGCAGCTCGACACGGCGTCCATGGGGCGCACGACTGAGCGCGCCGCCGAGATCGTCGGCGTCACCGGGCTCCTGGCGCGGGCTGTCGTCTTCGGGCTGATCGGGATCTTCCTGATCCGCGCCGCGTGGCAGTACGACCCGCAGGAGGCGATCGGCGTCGACGGGACGCTGCGCAAGCTCGCGGCGCAGGACTACGGGCACGGGGCGCTGTTCGTCGTCGCGGCCGGGCTGCTCGCGTTCGGCGTGTTCTGCTTCTTCCAGGCGCGCTACCGGCGCGTCTGAATCGCTCTTGACACAGGCCGTGCCGCTCTCGGTAGCGTGGGGACGGTGACGGGGCTCGCACATTTCGTCATCGCCAGGCGCCGCTTCGTGATCGCCGCCTGGATCGCGCTGACCCTCTTCGGCGTCTTCTCGGCGATACAGGTGTCGAACCGCTGGCTCGAGTCGTTCTCCATCCCCGGCTACTCGGCCTACGAGGCCAACCAGCGCGCCGTCAAGGCGCTCGGCAACGGCGAGATCTCACCTGTGGTCGTCGTGGCGAAGTCGGACGGCGACATCACCAGGGTGCCCGGCATGCAGAAGCTCTTCGCGAGCGCCGCGGCTCTCCAACCCGGCGCCAGATCCGCCTCCTGGTTCACGACGCACGACCCCGCCTACCTGTCGAAGGACCGCCACGTCGCGTTCGCGACCATCTACCCGGCCGGGCAGGTCAGCTTCGAGGGCGTCAAGTACGACAGCCTCGTCGCCAAGCTGAAGCAAGCCGCACCGCCGGGCGTCCAGACGCACCTGACGGGCATCGACCGGCTCTACAACGAGTCGAGCGGCGGCGACACCAACGGGCCCAGCATCCTCGTGGAGACGCTGATCGGCGCGGCCGGCGCGCTGATCATCCTGCTCTTCACCTTCGGGACGCTGCCGGCGATCGCGTTCCCGCTCATGGTCGCGGGCGCCTCGATCCTGAACACGTTCACGCTGATCTGGGCGCTGACGTACATCACGGACGTCTCGATCATCGTCCAGTTCCTGGTCGCGCTCGTCGGGCTGGGCGTCGCGATCGACTACTCGCTGCTGATGATCTTCCGCTTCCGCGAGGAGATCCGGCACGGACGCGGCCGCGAGGAGGCGGTCGTCGAGACGATGCGCCATGCAGGGCGGTCGGTGATCGTCTCCGGCACGACGGTCGCGGTCGGCCTGCTGAGCATGGTCATCCTGCCGCTGCCGTTCATCCGCTCGATCGGGATCGGCGGCATGCTCATCCCCGCGGTCTCGGTGGTCACGGCGATCACGCTGCTGCCCGCGATGCTGTACGTCCTCGGGCCGCGGATCAACAGCCTGCGCGTGATGCCGCGCCGCGTCGTGGAGGGGAGCGACGATCCCGATCGGGGCTTCTGGAACCGCTGGGCCAAGACCGTCACGCGGCACCCGATCCCGATCGGGCTGGCAGGGCTCGCGATCGTGGGCGTGCTCGTCTTCTACGGCCTGCAGCTCAATCCCGCCGACTCGCAGGCCAGGGACTACCCGGGCGCGGGCGACGCGCACCAGGGCCTGGCGACGCTCGTCGACGCGGGCATCACGCCGGGGGTGCTCCTGCCCTTCGCCGTCGTGGTCGAGGGGAGCTCGAGCCGTGCCGGCCTGGACCAGGTAGCGCAGCGCGTGCGCGAGGCGCCGGGGATCGCCGGAGCGGCCGCCCCGCCGGGCTGGACCCGGAACGGGCTCTCGATCGTCGAGGCGTTCCCCTCCAGCGATTCCGCCGCCAAGTCGGTGCGGGGCACGATCTCCCACCTCCAGGACGACGTGCTGCCGGCCGCGGCGAAGGAGCTGGGCGGCGGCGCGCGCGTCACGCTGGGCGGTCCCGAGCCCGAGTCGCGCGACTTCGTCCACGCCGTCTACGGCAAGTTCCCGTACGTCCTGCTCTTCGTCGTCTTGCTGACGTTCGTGCTGCTGATGCGGGCGTTCCGCTCCGTGTTCCTGCCGCTGAAGGCTGTGATCCTGAACCTGATCTCGCTCGCGGCCGCCTACGGGATCATCGTGATCATCTTCCAGAACGGCCACGGCTCCGAGGCGATCTGGAACGTGCCGGCGACGGGCGCGATCATCTCCTGGATCCCGCTGATGATCTTCGCGTTCCTGTTCGGGCTCTCGATGGACTACGAGGTCTTCATGCTCACCCGCATGCGCGAGGCCTACGACGAGACCGGCGACACGAACGCGGCGATCCGCCTCGGGCTGTCGCGGACGGGCAAGCTCGTGACGAGCGCGGCGCTCGTGCTCGCGTTCTCGTTCTTCGTGCTGTCGACGAGCCCCGGGACCGACATCAAGCAGTTCGGGATCGGGCTCGCCGCGGGGATCCTCTTCGACGCGACGGTGATCCGGGCGCTGCTGGTGCCGTCGATCATGGTCGTGATGGGCCGCTGGAACTGGTGGCTGCCCGAGTCACTGGCCTCGCTCCTGCGAGTGCGCGGCACGAGGGCGCCCGAGCAGCCGGCGACCGAGTCGGCCTAGCCCGGGCTGAGCGCCGCGCGGCGCAGGCGGTCGCGCGCCTCTGCGTAGCGGATCGCCTCGTAGGCGATCAGCCCGGCCGCCAGGCCGGCCACGATCGCAAGCGTGCCCAGCGCGGGAAGCGTCGTCGCGAGCGGGATCAGCGCGAGCAGGATCCCTGCGCAGACGACCCGTCGGACGCTCCACGTGTGCATGTTCCGCAGGCGGAACGCAACGTGGGCGAGCAGGTAGAGCGCGACGCCGCCGCAGAGGGCTACCGCCGGCACCGTCTCGAGCGGGTCGCCCACGTGCGCGAGCGTCTTCTTCACGCCGACGGCGAAGAAGACGATGCCGGCGATCATCGGCAGGTGGAGGAAGCTGTACGAGTCGCGCGCGATCGAGAGCTGCTCCGAGCCCTCGGCTCGCTTCAGGCGGCGCTCCGCCGCGAGCGCCACGACGTCGAAGTAGGCCCACCACAGCGCGCAGGCTACGACGAGCCCGAGGATGTCCCCTGCGACCACGCCGACGTCGAGCGGTTGACCGAGCGTGCCCGCGCCGAGGGCGACGATCGACTCGCCGAGCGCGATGAGCACGATCAGCCCGTGCCGCTCGGCGAAGTGCCCCGCGGCGAGGTGCCAGCCGCGAGCGCCGCGAATGAGCGAGCCCAGGAGGTCAGCGACGATCGCGAGCGCCCAGAGCGCGATCTGCGCGTTGCCGCCCACGGCCGCACCGGCGGCCAGGAAGACGGCGCCGCCCATGGTCCCGTAGGAGAGCCGCCTGATCGCGCCGATCAGCTCGCGGTCACCGCGGCCGGCGACCGCGTACAGGACGAGGTGCGCGACCCGGACGGCGACGTAGCTGCCGACGAACAGCCAGGCGTCGTCGCCGAAGGCGTTGGGGACGGCGAGCGAGGCGAGCAGCATCGCGCCCATGGCGCCGAAGATCGACAGGCGGACGACGCCCTCCTCCGGATCGACCGTCCCGGTCAGCCAGGCGTAGGCGGCCCACGACCACCAGAGCAGTGCGAGCACCACGAGCCCCTCCTCCACGCCCGTCCAGGTCGGATTCGCGGACACGAGCCCCGTCACCTGTGTGATGGCGAACACGAAGACAAGGTCGAAGAAGAGCTCGAGCGGAGTGACCCGCTCCTCGCCCTCCGCCCGCGTGCTGACGCGCGTCGACATCGCCGAAAGCTAGCCACGCGACCGGCGTCTAAGCGCGGCGCGCGCAGGGAATGGCAGCCGCATGAGGGACGCGCTGCTGCTCGTCGACGTCATCACCACGTTCGAGCACGAGGACGGCGACCGGCTGCTCGCGTCGTTCCGCGAGCGGCTGCCGGGCTTCAGGCGCGCGCTCGACGACGCGCGCGACCGCGGCCTGCCGGTGGTGTACGCGAACGATGCTGACGGCCGCTGGTCGGACGCGCCTGCGCTCGTTCGCGACGCGCTCGCCGGTGTAGGCGGCGACGTCATGCGAGCCGTGGCGCCCGAGCCGGGCGATCCCTTCGTGCTGAAGGCGCGCTACTCGGCGTTCGATCACACGCCGCTCGTGCTCCTGCTGCAGGAGCTGGAGATCGAGCGGCTGCTGCTGGCCGGCGGCGCGACGGAGCGCTGCCTCGTCCAGACGGCCATCGACGCACGCGAGCTTGGCTTCAAGGTGACGATCCTCACGGACGCCTGCGCCACGGTCGACGAGGATCTCGAGGAGTTGAGCTTCCGCTACGCCGAGGAGGTCGCCGGCGTCTTCCTCGCGCTGTCCGCGTCGCTCGCACAGGCCGAGCCCGAACCGGCCAAGTAACAGACTGTTACTTGGTCAGGCGCGCTGCCGGGCCGAAATGCGCAAGTAACAGATTGTTACTTGGTCAGGCGCGCTGCCGGGCCGAAATGCGCAAGTAACAGTCTGTTACAAGGGGGCTCGGGCGCCCGGCGGGGCGGGGAGCGCGAGGCTCGCCACGCCGGCCAGGTCGAGATAGGTGCGACCCGGCGCTCGGACGATGCGGAGCAGCACCGACTCACAGTGGCAGCACCGGCCGACGATCCCGGGCGCGTCGCGGTACACGTGCATCGCCGCGACCTGGTCGTGGGAGCCGCACCCGCGGCACACCGCGATCGCGATCGTGAGCTCGGCGCCGAAGAGCTCCATCAGGTCGCCCGCGATCGCGTTGCCGTCCAGCCGCCGGCTCTCGGTCATCCCGTCGCTCCGAAGCGCTCGGTGCGGATCGAGAGCGGGTCGTACCCGAGCCGCACGAGCCCGTCGGCGGCCGCGTCCACGAAGCGCGTCGAGCCGCAGACGAACACGAGCGGGATGTCGCCGGCCGGCCAGGCCACCTCGCGCAGGAGGGCGTCGTCGATGCGCCGCGCGTACCCCGTCCAGCCTTCCGGCTGCGAGCGCGTCAGCGTGTGCACGACCTCGAAGCCGTCGCCGCGCACCGCCAGCTCGTCCAACTCCTCCCGGTAGATGACGTCCTCCAGGGTGCGCGAGGAGTAGAGCAGGCGAGTCGGCGGCCCGCCGCCCGCCGCGGCCCGTGCCCGCACCATCGCCATCAGCGGCACGACGCCGGAGCCGCCGCCGACGAGCAGCAGCGGCCGCTCGTCGCCGGGCTCCCAGACGAAGTAGCCGCCGATCGGGCCGCGCACCTCGAACATGTCACCGTCGATCACCTCGTCGACGAGGTACGGCGACACTTCGCCGTCCTCCAGCCGCTCGATCGTGATGGCCAGTGGATCGTCCGGGCCGGACGCGATCGAGTACGACCGCTGCGCGCTGTAGCCGTCGTCGGCTGTCAGCCGCACGTCGAGGTGCTGACCCGCGCGGTGGCCGGCCCAGCCGGGCACGTCGAGCTCCAGCGTCCGCACGCGCGGCGTCTCCGTCCGGGCCGCGGCCACGTCGGCCGCGAGCCAGTTCAGTCGCCCCAGTACCGCTGTTCCAGCCACGGGTCTCCGCGCAGGTGGTAGCCGTTGGACTCCCAGAAGCCGGGCTCGTCCTCGTCGCGCAGCCTGAGGCCGCGCACCCACTTCGCGCTCTTCCAGAAGTACAGGTGCGGGACGAGCAGCCGCGCCGGGCCGCCGTGCTCCGGGTCGAGCGGCTCGCCGTCGTACTCCCACGCGACCCACGCCTTGCCGCCCGTGACGTCGTCCAGCGGCAGGTTGGTGTCGTACCCGCCGTACGAGTACGCGAGCACGTACGAGGACTCGTGCTCGACCGCGTCGAGCAACGTGTCGACGGACACGCCGCGCCAGACCGTGTCGAGCTTCGACCACTTCGTGACGCAGTGGATGTCGCGCGTGACCTCCTCCTGCGGCAGCGCCTGGAACTCGTCCCACGTCCACGACACCGGCTCGATGCCGTCTCCCTGGATCTCGAACGTCCACTGGTCGAGCGGAACGTGCGGCGTGGGGCCGGCCGAGAGCACCGGGAAGTCGCGCGTCTCGTACTGGCCGGGCGGGATGCGGTCGGGCGGCCCGTCCTGGCGCCGCCCATGGAACCCGCGCGAGACGACGCCCATCAGCTCGCCGCCAGCCCCGCGACGGTCGCGGGGACGCCGTCGATCTCGGCGGCCGGGCTGAGCCGCCCGTCAGCGCCGACCGTCCAGCCGAACACACGCTGTGCGTCCGCGTCGATGGCGTAGAGGAAGCGGCCGTCCGGTGTCAGGGCCTCGTCGCGGATGCCCTTCTCACCGAGCCGCGTCGAGGCAGCGACGGGCTCGAGCAGCTCGAGGCTGCCGTCTGCCGCGACCCCGTAGCTCGAGATCGTCCCGTCGCCGAAGTTCGTCACGTACGCGTAGCGGCCGTCGCCCGTGACGGCCGCCCAGCAGACCTCGCTGCGTGTGTCCGCGACCGAGCCGCTGACGGGTGCCAGCCGGCCGGGCTGCGAGATGGTGTACGACGAGGCGGCAGCCTGGCCGACCGCACCGCCGAACGCCTCCGTCACGACGAGCGCGCTGCCGGCGAAGTCGAAGCCGTAGGGCGTCGCGCCCGCGGACGGGATCGTCTCCGCCGTACCCGCATAGCCCGCCGAGTCGACGGCGAAGCTCGAGATGCTGTTCGTGGCGCGCTCGGTGACGACGAGCGTCGCGCCGTCGGGGCTGAAGGCGATCTGCGCTCCGTCGGCGTCGGGCGAGCTCAGCATGCGGGTCGACTCGGAGAGCGCCGCGAGCAGGCCGCCGGCGATGCGGAAGCCGCTGATCGACGACGAGCCGTTGTTCAGCACGTAGACGAGGCTCTCATGAACCGCGACGCTCGTGGGAACCGTGCCGCCGGACGCGACGCGTCCCGCGAACATCAGGCCGTCGTCGCCGACCGCGAAGAGCGACACGTCGTCGCTGCCCGCGTTCGTGACGAGCAGCCAGGCGCCGTCGCCGCTCAGCGCGACGGAGCTCTGCGACGCCAGGTGCGGCTTGCCGGTCCCGCGCCCGCCGGTCTCGTAGCGCCCGGCTGCGGCGAGGCTTCCGTCGGGGCCGCGTCCGAAGACGAGCACCTCGTTTCCCTCCGCGTCGTTGGTCTGAACGTAGACGGCTGCTTTCTCAGACATTCTTGAACCTCCGGTGACCCCTCGGGATTTTGGCTCTGTCCTGCGGGTCCCGCGTCCATTACACGCTGTTAGGACTTTGTACGGGTTGCGGGGGAGCTGATCGGAGGCCCGAAGAGCGGGTAACGGCCGAACAGACCGATCACGAGGAGGTAGCTCAGACATGAAGAAGCTCATCGTTCTCCTGGCGGGAGCCGCAGCGCTTCTTGCCGCCGCCGCGAGCATCGCCGCGACGACAGACGTCGAGATCTCGAAGACGGGTATCACCCCGAAGGACGTCACCGTCGAGGCGGGCGACGCCCTGAACTTCAAGAACACGGACACGTCCGCGCACGCGCTCGTCGTCGACAAGACCGCCTGCGATCTCGCGTTGCAGCCGCAGCAGCAGTCGGCCTGCACATTCGCCACGCCCGGCACCTTCGCGTATGACGACACGACGACGAAGGACGACAAGTTCAGCGGCAAGATCACGGTGACGCCGGCCGTGCAGCGCTCGGTGACGCTGGCCGTGAACCGCAACATCGCCATCTTCGGCGACTCGGTGACGCTTTCGGGTGCCACCTCGACGAAGGCCGCGAACGAGACCGTGACCGTCTCCATCCGCCCTGTTGCCGAGCCGGCCATGCAGGTCCCGGTGACGACAACCACGAACGGCGTGTGGTCGCTGCGTGTCCAGCCGCGCGTGCGCACCGAGTACCAGGTGCAGTACGGCAACGCATCCAGCGGCAAGCTCGTCGTCGTCGTCCGGCCGCGAATCACCTTCCAGAAGGTCGGCGCGAACAAGTACCTCGTCGTCGTGCTGGCGAACAAGTCGCTTGCCGGCAGCACAGTCCAGCTGACGCGCTACGTCGCCGGCACGGGCTGGGCGCCGATGGACGTCGCACAGCTTGCGTCGATCTCGCGGACTGACTCGATCGCCGTCAAGACGGTGACGCTCAACGTGTCGCGCGGCACGAAGCTGCGGGCGTTCATGACCGACGAGCAGACCGGCCCGAACTACATCGACGCGCACAGCAACTTCGTCGTCAACTAGATCCTCCCGGACGAACGGGCTGCGGCCGGCGGGGTCCCGGCCGCAGCCCCCTTCTGTGAGCGCCTGTGAGCGTGCGGTGAGGATGGTGTGACCGGTCCGCGCGATCGTCGGAGCCGGCCTCTCCATCGCGCGCGGGCAGGCGAGCCCGCCGAGCGCCGATCCGCGGGCGTAGCGCGTCGTCGAGCACCGTTTGGAGCCGCCGAGCGCCAGCACGCGCTCGCCGTCGGCGATCTCCAGCGGGCCGAGGATGCGGAACTCCATGGCGAGCACGTAACCATCGCCCGCGCCGTGCGGTCAACCACCCGGGCGGAGTGATGGCCGCTTCGGTACCTTCGCAGCGTGGACGAGCGGGAGCTGGCTCGGAAGGCGGAGCTCGCCGAGCTGCTGCTCCACGTCGCCCGCGAGCTGGGGGAGTCGCTCGACCCGGAGCGCGTCTACGACCGCTTCCACGAGCTGCTCTCGGACGTCATCCCGCACGACGGCGTCGTCGTGTCCTCGCTCGGCGAGACCGGCGAGACCGTCCATTGCGAGTACGCGTGGGCCGACGGCGAGCGCCTCGACGCCTCGATCTTCCCGCCGCTCCCGGTAAACCGCCGCGGCGGCGGCATGCAGAGCCGGGTGATCGTCTCCGGCGAGCCGCTGCTCGTGAACGACGTCCCCGAGCAGGTCAAGAAGGACGGCACCTACTACCAGGTCGACGCGGAGGGCGAGCTGCGCAAGATCCCCGAGACGGGCCCGCCCGACGCGCGCGCCGCGATGATGGCGCCCGTCAAGCACGAGGGCCGCGTGGTCGGCGTCGTGCAGCTGATGAGCGACCACACGACGTATGGGCCGGGGCAGCTCGAGGTGCTCGAGGGCATCGTCGCGCAGATGGCCGCGGCCGTCCGCAACGCCCGTCTGCAGAAAGAGCAGCGCCGCCTGGAGGCCGCCGAGGCCGCCGCTCGCGCCATCGCCGAGGAGCGCGCGCAGGCCGCCGCCGTGCTCGACGCGGTCGGCGACGGGATCTTCCTCGTCGACTCCGAGGGCGTCGTCCGCTTCTGGAACCGGGCCGCGGAGCTGCTCGTGGGCATCCGGGCCGAGCAGGCGCGCGAGCGCCACGTGGGCGATGTCTTCGCCGACTGGGACGCGATCGCCGAGCGGATCCCCACGGCGCAGCGCGATGCCCCGGCGCGGCCCGCGACCCTGCCCGTGGTCGTCGGCGGGCGCGAGCTGTGGCTGTCGTTCGTGGCGGTGCAGGCGCGGCCCGGGATCGTCTACGCGTTCCGCGACGTGACGAGCGAGCGGTGGCTCGAGGAGGCGCAGTCGGACTTCATCACGACGATCTCGCACGAGCTGCGGACCCCGATGGCCGCCGTCTACGGCGCGGCGATGACGCTGCTCCGCGACGACCTCGACCTGGCCCCGGGCCGGCAGCGCGAGCTGCTCGAGATGATCGCGGCGCAGTCGACGAGGCTCACCCAGATCACCGAGGAGGTGCTCCTGGCGAGCCAGCTCGACCGCGGCGCCACGACGCTGCAGCGCGAGCCGGTCGAGGTGGCGGCGCTCGCGCGGGCCGCGGTCGACGCCATGCGCGCCCACGCGCCTGCGCCCGAAGCGCTCGAGGTCGAGGTCGCGTCCGGCGACACGACCGCGTCGGCCGACCCGGACCGCCTGCAGCAGGTGCTCGTCAACCTGCTCGACAATGCGCTCAAGTACGCGAGCGGCGGCCCGGTCGAGGTGCGCGTGGAGCAGGTGAACGGCTTCGTGCGCGTGTCCGTGCGCGATGCGGGGCCGGGCATTCCGCTGGCCGACCAGCAGCGCATCTTCGAGAAGTTCTTCCGCGTCGACCCGCAGCAGAGCCGCGCGCCGGGCGGCACCGGGCTCGGGCTGTACATCTCGCGTGAGCTGGTCGAGCGGATGGGCGGGCGGCTCGGGGTCCGCTCCGAGCCCGGCTCGGGCGCGACCTTCGTGGTCGAGCTACCGAAGGCGTAGGAGAGGCGTTAGCCGGGGCGCGCGCCTGAACGCGCCCCGGCTGGAGCACACGCCTGGTTAGGTCGCGGGGATCTGGCGGCGCCGCGAGCCGGCCACGAAGGCCGCGCCCACGATCAGGAGCGCCGCGCCTGCGCCGACGGCCGCCACGCCCGAGCCGACGTCGCCGAGCGACGTGCCGCCGTCGGTCGCGTACGTGACCGGCTGCCCGCCACCGGTCGTGTCGCCGAGGTGGGCACCGCTGGGGCCGGTCTCGGTGTTGAGGCCGACCTGCGTGCCGGCGGTCGTGTCGCCGATGTGCGCGGCGGCGGGGGCCTCCGCGTAGCTGGCGACCGCGCTCGCGATCGCCGGGTCGTCGACCGAAGCGGCCGCGGGAGTGGACACTGCGGTCGTGTCGCCCAGGTGCACGCCGCTCGGGCCGCTGAGGGCCACCGGAGTGGCGGGCCCGCCGCCGCCGGTGTCCATCGGCATGGCGGATGCGCCGCCCGCGAACGCGGCGGCGCCGGCGACGGCCACGGCGATGATCGCGGCCTTCTCCCGCATGCCGTGGGCCTCGACGTCGTCGAACGCCTGCTCGATCGCGGCGCTGTCGAACGTGAGCTGAATCTGGTCGCCGGTCGCCTCGCCCAGCAGCCGCTCCAGGTCGTCACGCTTCCACGTGAGCGCAACGCTCGACGACTCGTCGCCGCGGCGGATGTCGAGCACCAGCGGGGGAATCTCCGACTCTGCGAGCGCCGTCTGGACGTCGCTGCGGGCGATCGTCGTCGTCAGACCGCCGGAGATGCCGCCTGCGTCGACCACTGTGGCCTGTGCATCGAGCTCCTGCACAACGCCTCCTTTCGTTGTGATCGGCACATCCGCCGATCTACTGCCAGTCAGGACGTGTGAACGCGCAACGATCTTCCCACCGGCGCGGCCAATTTGCGAGTGCAGCGGTCCAGGCGTCGGCCGGGACGCCGGATGCGCCCCGGCCCTGCAGGAGGAGGATCAGGAAAGCGCGGGGCGCCGGCGGTCGCCGCTGCCGAACGCGAACGCCGCGCCGAGAATGATGAGCGCCGCGGCGCCGACAGCTGCGGCTCCCGGGGCGATGTCGCCGATGGAAGTCCCGTCCGACGCGGTCGAGACGACCTTCACGCCGGTGGTGGGATTCACGAGGCCGCCGTCGGTGAGGACGGCCATCTTCACGCCCGTGGCCGGATCGACGATGCCGCCGTCGCTCGGGTCGACGTGGCTCGAGACGGGCATGGTGCCGCCCTGTGGCATGGCGGCGCCGGACGCGGCGCCGGCGAACCCGGCCACTGCGGTCACGGCGACGGCGAAGATCGCCGCCTTCTCGCGGAGCCCGTGCGCTTCGACGTCGTCGCCGAAGGCCTGCTCGACCGCTGCGCGGTCGAAGGTGAGCTGGATCCGCTCGCCGGACGCGGCCTGGAGCAGGCGCTCGAGGTCGTCCTTCGTCCAGGAGACGGACAGATCGCGCTGCTCGTCGCCGCGCGCGACGTCGAGCACGAGCGCCGGCGGCTCGTCGAGGCGCAGCGCCTCCTCGACGTCGTCGCGCGTGACGGTCGTGCTGAGGCCGTCGGCCACGCTCGTCGGGTCGACGAGCGTTGCCTCTGCGTCGATGGTCGGCACTACGCCTCCTTTGATCGGTGGAACCGCCTATGCGCTGGACGGCTGCGTCGCCCGGAATCTTCCAGCGGCCGTGCTCACCGCGCAAGGGCGGTAACAATCGCCCATGGCCGAGCGCCGCTTCATCGTCCGTGACAACGCTCGCAAGCGGCTGGCGCCGCTCGACGGCACGCCGGGGCGGGCCGTCTACGCGGACGGCGAGGCGCGGCTCGAGCTGGAGGAGGAAACGCTGATCGTGCGGCCGCCGTTCGGTCTCGATCAGTCGGGGGCTTACGACGTCGTGCGCGTCGGGCCGTTGCTCGACGCGATCGCGGAGAACCACATCGTCGGCGTGCTGCTCGTGCGGCTCGGCGGCTTCGCGGTAGGCGTCTTCGACGGGGAGGAGCTCGTCGCCTCGAAGGTCGGGACGCGGAACGTCCACGGGCGACACCGCGCCGGCGGGTCGTCCGCGAACCGCTTCCGGCGGCGGCGGGAGGGGCAGGCGCGCGTGCTCGTGGAGGCGGCGGCCGAGACGGGCGTGCGCGTGCTCGAGCCGTTTCGCGGGCGCATGCGGGCCGTCGCGGTCGGCGGCGACCGGACGGCTGTGCGGCAGGCGCTCGCGTCGAGCCGGCGGCTGGCCGAGCTGGTCACGCCCACGACGTCGCGCTTCCTGACCGTCCCCGACCCGCGCCGCGCCGTGCTCGAGCGGGCGATCCAGGACGTGTACGCGGTCGAGGTCGTCACCGAAGCGCGTTCCTAGACTGGGCTCATGGATCCGCACGCACTCGCCGTGCTCGAGTACCCCGCGGTCGTCGCGCGTCTCGCGGGCGCCGCCGCGTCGCCGCCGGGCGCGGCGCTCGCGGAGGCGCTCGTCCCCTCGGGCGATCCTGACGAGGTCGCGCGCCGCCAGGCGCTGACCGCCGAGGCGATCGCGCTGCTCGACGTCTCCGAGGAGCCGGCGCTCCACGATGCCCGCGACGTTCGCGACGCTGCGGCGCACGCGGGCCGTGGCGGGACGCTCGACGCGCGGTCGCTGCGCGCGGTCGCGTCCACGGCCTCGACGGCGGTTGCGATGCAGGCGCAGCTCGCCGGCCAGGTCGAGCTCGCGCCGCTGCTCGCCGACGTGGCCGCCCCCATCGAGCCGGCCCTGGCCAAGCTCGCCGAGTCGATCGGCCGCTGCGTCGAGGAGGACGGCTCCGACCTGCGCGACACGGCGTCGCCGAAGCTGCGGAAGCTGCGCGGCGGAGCTGCGTGACGGGCGCGGTCGCGTCACCGAGCAGCTGCGCCGGCTCGCGCGCGGCTCCGAGCTGAGCGACCACCTGCAGGAGGACTTCGTCACCGAGCGCGGCGGCCGGCCGGTGCTGGCCGTGCGCGCGAGCGCGCGCGGGAGCGTGAAGGGGATCGTCCACGACGCGTCGGCTTCCGGCCAGACGCTGTTCGTCGAGCCGTTCGCGATCGTCGAGGCGAACAACCGCCTGTCCGAGGCGGCGAGCGCCGAGCGTGAGGAGGTCGCGCGCATCCTGCTCGAGCTCTCGGAGGCGGTGGCCGAGCGGGAGGCGGAGCTGCGCGCGGCTGTCGAGGCGGTTGCCGCGGTCGATCTCGCGCTGGCCTGCGGGACGTTGTCGCGCCGCTGGCGCGGGGCGGCGGTCGACGCGTCGGGCCCGGTGCGGCTGCTCTCGGCGCGGCATCCACTGCTCGACCCGGCGGCGGCCGTGCCGATCGACCTCGACCTGGCCGAGCTGCGCGCGCTCGTGATCAGCGGCCCGAACGCGGGCGGCAAGACCGTCGCGCTGAAGACGGTCGGGCTCGCCGCGGCGCTGCACCAGGCGGGGCTGCGGCCGCCGGCCGTGGAGGCGGCGCTGCCGGTCTTCGACGCGGTGCTCGCGGACATCGGCGACGAGCAGTCGATCGAGATGAGCCTCTCGACCTTCTCCGGCCACGTGGCGAACCTCGTCGCGATCCTCGAGGCGGCGACGCCGCGCTCGCTCGTGCTCGTGGACGAGCTCGCGTCGGGCACCGACCCGGTGGAGGGCTCGGCGCTCGCGCAGGCGCTGCTCGCGCGTCTGGTCGAGCAGGCGCGGCTGACGATCGCGACGACGCACTACGCGGAGGTCAAGGAGTGGGCGAGCTCGACCGACGGCGTGCTGAACGCCGCGACCGGCTTCGACCCGGAGACGTACGCGCCGCTCTTCACCGTCTCGGTCGGGCGGCCGGGGACATCGCATGCGCTGCGGATCGCCGAGCGGCTGGGGCTGGACGGCGCGGTCGTCGAGGACGCGCGCGCGCGAGTTGCTCCGGAGCGGCTGCGCGTGACGGAGCTGCTCGCGGAGGCGGAGGCGGCCGAGCGCGAGGCGTCGGCGAGCCGCGATGCGGCAACCGAGGAGCACGCGGAGGCGGCGAAGGCGACCGAGCGTGCGCGCGAGCGGGAGGAGGAGCTCGCAGAGGAGGTGTCCGCGGTGCGCGCGTCGGCGGCGCAGGAGCGTGAGGCGGCGCGGACAGAGGCGGAGGCGGAACTGGCCACGGCGCGGGCCGAGCTGCGCGGCCTGCGGGAGGAGATTCGCGCGGCTCGGCGCCGTGAGGCCGAGCGGCGGCGCGCGACTCCTGCAGCCGAAGACGCCGAGCGCGAGCGCGACCGGCGGCTGGGCGCGGCTTCCGAGCGCGCGTCGCAGGCGGAGCAGGCGCTGCGCGCGTTCACCGAGCCGGTCGCCGTCGCGCCGCTTTCGGCGGGCGACCCGGTGCACGCGCCCGAGCTCGGCATCCGCGGGACGATCGGCGCGATCGAGGGCGACGAGGCGGAGGTGCTCGCGGGCGGTGTGCGCGTGCGCGTCCCGCTGGCGCGGCTACGCCCGGACGCTGCGCGCGTGCCGGCCGAGGCGCCCGAGCGGCCGGTGCGCGTCGTGGGGGGCGCGCCGCAGGACGTGCCGAGCGAGATCGACGTCCGCGGCCGCCCGGCGCAGGAGGCGCGCGAGGCGGTGCGCTCGTTCGTCGACGACGCGGCGCTCGCGGGCCTGCCGCAGGTGCGGGTCATCCACGGCCGCGGCACGGGCGCCGTCCGCAAAGCGGTGCGCGAGGAGCTGACGCGCCATCAGCTCGTGGAGAGTCAGGAATCCGACTCGGCGAACGGCGCGACGGTCGTCCACCTCGCCGGGTGACCGCGCTTACGTCGGGCCGGCGCCGGCTGGTGAGACTGCGAGGTGGAGCACGTCGGTCTTCGGGAAGCGGACTCGGAGTTCCTCGGCGCAGCTCTCGGCGGCGCTTGGCTCGGCCCACGCGATCACCGTCGGGCCGGAGCCGGACAGCGTCGCGCCGACTACGCCCGTCGGCGGGTCGTCGCGTACGGCAGCGAGCAGCGGGGCGTCCTTCATGCGGTACGGCTGGTGCAGCCGGTCGTCCAGCGCCTGGGCGAACAGCTCCGCCGAGCCGCTCGCGAACGCGGCGCCGAGCAGTGCGGCGCGGCCGGCGGTGAACGCGGCGTCCCGTGCGGGACGGATCTCGGCAGCGCAGCGCGCGACGCGGCCGTCGACACGCGGGAGGCGGGCACGAGCGCGATCGGCGCGGCGGGAAGCGTCTCCGCGATGCGGCGGACGTGCCCGTCCCAGGTGAGCACTGCGCCCCCCGCCAGTGCGGCCGCGAGGTTGTCCGGGTGCCCTTCGAGGTCGAGCCCCTCCGCGAGCAGTGCCTCCGGGTCGGGCTCGATGCCCTCCGCGATGGCGCCCGCGACGAGCCCGGCCGCGATGATGGCGGCGCTCGACCCCAGGCCGCGGGCCCGCGGGATCCGGCTCGTCCAGTGGAACGACCGGCCGCCTACGGGTGAGATCCGCTCGAATGCCTGCACGCCAAGGTGACGGCGATCGGGGCGGCCGTCTCCCTCGCCCACCACGAGCTCGTTCCAGAGATCCAGCGCGACCGCCGCGCAGTCGAAGCCCGGGCCGACGTTCGCGGTCGTCGCCGGGGCGCGGACGCGAATGGTCATGCTGCGGCGGCGGCGATCGCGTCCGGGTCGGGATCGACCGGGACGGGCTCAGGGCTGAGCCGGGCCGCGATCTCGGGGTCCTTCAGCCCGTTGCCGGTGATCACGCACACGACGGACGAGCCAGGCTCGACGCCGCGCGCGATCACGCCGGCCAGCCCGGCCGCCGACGCGGGCTCGCAGAAGACGCCTTCTTCATGCGCGAGCATGCGCCACGCGTCGAGGATCGCGCCGTCGTCGACGGTGACCACCTCGCCGCCCGCGCGGTCGAGCGCGGCGCCGACCTCGTCGACGTGCACGGGGTCGGTGATGCGAATCGCGGATGCCTCGGTCGTCGCGCGCTCGGCCGCCTCGACGGCGAGGAAGCGCGGCACCTGGCCGAGCTCCACGAAGCCGAGCCCGTACGCCGTCGTGTTGCCGCCGCCGCCGTAGGGCAGGGCGAGCACGTCCGGCGCGCGGCCGAGCTCCTCGGCGACTTCGAACGCCGCCGTCTTCTGCCCCTGCAGCCGGTGCGGGTTGAGCGAGTTCACGAGCGCGTGCGTGCCGCGCGCCGCCAGCTCCCGCGCTGCGGCGAGGGCCTCGTCGAACGAGCCGCGCACCTCGAGCACGCGCGCGCCCAGCGCGCGCGCCTGTGCGAGCTTGCCGAGCGCGACCGCGCCCGCCGGCTGGAGCACGACCGCCGGCAGCCCTGCGCGCGCCGCGTAGGCGGCGGCCGACGCGGCCGTGTTCCCCGTCGACGCACAGATCACGGCCTGCACGCCCTGCGCAAGGGCGAGCGACACGGCCACGGTCATGCCGCGGTCCTTGAAGGAGCCGGTCGGGTTCGCGCCCTCGCACTTGAGCCAGACGTCGGCACCGAGCCGTTCCGAGATACGCGCCGCTGGGATGAGCGGCGTCGAGCCTTCGCCAAGCGTGACGATCGGCGTACCGTCCTCGACCGGCAGCCGGTCGCGGTAGCGCTCGATGAGCGGCTTCATCCCGTTGCTACCCGCGCTCGGTGACCACGCGGATCACATCCGGCTCGCCGCGCACCTCGGGCAGGTGCGCCAGCGCCGCCGCCGCCGCGCGCACCGAGCCGGCGGGCGCGTCGTGCGTGACGATGTGGAGCACGGCCGAGCCGTTCACCTGCTCCTGCGTGAGCCGCGCGACCGAGACCTCGTCGGCGGCCAGCCGCAAGGCGACGTGCGCGAGCACGCCGGGCCGGTCGTCGACCTCGATCGAGAGGTAGAACGGCGAGCGGAGATCGCCGGGCGGAAGGCGCTCCAACGTGCGCCACGACGCGTCGTTCTGGAGAAAGCCCGTGCCCGTGGTGCCGATGACGCTGACCATATCCGCGACCACCGCCGAGGCCGTCGCGAGCCCGCCGGCGCCCGGCCCCTCGAGCGTGATCTCGCGGATCGCGTCGCCCTGGAGCATGACCGCGTTGAACGGCCCGTCGACCGCGGCCAGCGGATGGTCGCGCGCGACGAACGCCGGCTCCACGCGCACGTCCACCGCGCCGTCCACGAGCGTGGCGGAGCCGATCAGGCGCACCGCCATGCCGAGGTCGCGCGCCGCGTTGACATGCGCCAGCCGGATCCGCTCGATGCCGTCGTACTGCACGTCCTCGAGCCCGATGCGCGAGCCGAACGCCACCGTCGCGAGGATCGCCATCTTCGCGGCCGCATCGGCGCCGTTCACGTCCTCGGTCGGGTCGGCCTCCGCGTAGCCGAGGCGCTGCGCCTCCGCGAGCGCGGCGTCGTAGTCGTCGCCGCGCTCCATCTGCGTGAGCATGAAGTTGGTCGTCCCGTTGACGATGCCGAGGATCCGGTGGACGTTCGTGGCGACGAGCGCCTCGCGCAGCACCTTGATCACCGGGATCGCCGCGCACACACTCGCCTCGAAGCGGAGCTGCACGCCGGCCTCCGACGCCGCCGCGAAAAGCTCGCCCCCGCGCCGCGCGACCAGCTGCTTGTTGGCCGAGACGACCGGCTTGCCGGCGCGCAGCAGGCGCAGCACGTTGTCGCCCGTCTCGTCCACGCCGCCCATCACCTCGGCGACGACCGCGATCGACGGGTCGTTGGCGATCTCGTCGAAGTCGCTGGTAAGCACGCCGTCGCCGGCCGGGAACTCGCGCTCGGCGCCGGTGTCGCGCACGAGCGCGCGTACGACGCGCAGCCGGTGCCCGGTGGCGCGCTCGATGTCGTCCGCGCCCTCGGTCAGCAGCCGGTTGACCGCCGCGCCGACCGTGCCGTAGCCGAGCAGCGCGACCGGAACGTCAACGCTCGCCATACGCCTCCTCCAGGACGCCCGGCTCGGCCAACCGGAAGCGGTCGTGCACCGCGCGCACCGCGCGGTCGACGTCGCCGGCGCGGATCAGGCACGAGATCCGGATCGTCGAGGTGGAGATGATCTCGATGTTGATCCCGGCCTCGGCGAGGGCGTCGAACATGTCCGCCGCCACGCCCGGGTGCGTCTTCATTCCGGCGCCGACGAGCGAGATCTTCGCGACGTCCGGGTCGGTCGTGACGTCCTGGCCGCCCACCGCACGGGCGATCTCGCCGAGCACGGGCTCCGCGGTGGCGAGGTCCGACTTGGGCACCGTGAACGAGACGTCCGTGTGGCCCTTCGCGGACACGTTCTGGACGATCATGTCCACGTTCACACCGGCGTCCGCGAGCGGCCGGAAGATCGCCGCCGCGATGCCCGGCTGGTCGGGAACCTCGCGGATCGTCACCTTTGCCTCCGAGGTGTCGTGCGCGATGCCAGAGATGACGGCCTGCTCCATTCCTTCCTCCTCCTGAACGACCCAGGTTCCAGCGGTATCGGCGAACGTCGACCGGACGTGTAGCGGCACGCCGCCCCGGCGCGCGTACTCGACCGAGCGCGCGGCCAGCACCTTCGCGCCCGACGCGGCCAGCTCGAGCATCTCCTCGTACGACACGCGGTCGCGCTTGACCGCCTCGGGGACGATGCGCGGGTCGGCCGAGAAGACGCCTTCGACGTCCGTGTAGATCTCGCAGACCTCGGCGCCGAGCGCGGCTGCTAGCGCGACGGCGGTCGTGTCCGAGCCGCCGCGGCCGAGGGTCGTGGTGTCCTGCGACGGCGAGATGCCCTGGAAGCCGGCGACGATCACGATCTTCCCCTGCTCGATCGCCTCGGTGACGCGGTCGGTGCGCACGTCGACGATCCGCGCGCGCCCGTGAGTGGTGTCGGTGTGGATCCCCGCCTGCGCGCCGGTGAGCGAGACGGCGTCGCGGCCCAGGTCGATGATCGCCATCGAGAGCAGCGCGATCGAGATCTGCTCGCCGGCCGAGAGCAGCATGTCGAGCTCGCGCCCGTGCGGCGCGGGCGAGACCTTGCCGGCCAGCTCCAGCAGCTCGTCGGTCGTCTGGCCCATGGCCGACGCGACCACGCACACGCCGCTGCCGCCGCGCGCCGCATCCACTGCCCGCTTCGCGACGTGGCGGATGCGCTCGGGCGTGCCGAGCGACGTGCCGCCGTACTTCTGCACCAGGATGCTCACCGCGTCTCATCGTGTCTGAAGATCCGGCCGTCCGCGCGGGTAGGGTCGCGCCGATGCGGAGACGCCTCGCAGCCGGAGCTCTCGCCGTGCTCTCCTGTGTCGCGCTGGTGGCGGCTGCCGCGGAGGCTCGCCGCGCCGCCACGTCGCCGACCGACCCGACGCGGCTCCCGCTCGGCGACGGCAAGGTGACGCTCACGGGACCGAAGCGCGGCTGGGTGTACGCCTGCCAGCCCGGCAACCCGAACGCCGGCGGCGCCTTCAAGGACGGGCCGTGGATCAAGGGCGGCGGGTCGTTCGACCTCACGGCCAAGGTGACGGTGGACGGCGAGGTGGGGTGGAGCGGCGCGCGCTTCTCCGCGAAGCGCGGCACGAAGAAGGTGACGTTGAGCGGCAACGGCCTGCCCGTGAAGACGGCTACCGGCACGTATCCGATCGTGCCCGGAGACGACGCGTACCAGTACGACCGCAACCCGAACTCGATCGCCTCTCGCTCCGTTGCCGTCTCGCTACCGGTCGCGCCGCGTGCCGCCGCGAAGCCCTCCTGCCTGCCGTTCGGCGCGATCGGCTACGCATCCAACGGCGTCGCGATCTTCAACGCGCTCGACGGCCAGGGCCGCGATGCGGTCGCGCACGAGGTGCTCGACTCCTGCGACGGCCACCCGGAGCGGACCGGCCAGTACCACTACCACGTGATCCCGCCGTGCCTGACGAAGGGCGAGCCGGCGAAAGCTCACTCGCGCCTCGTCGGCTACGCGCTCGACGGGTACCCGATCTACGGCTACCGCGGCGACGGCGGCAAGCAGATGACCGACGCCCAGCTGGACGCGTGCCACGGGCACACCGGCACCGTCGTCCTGGGCGGCAAGCGGGTGCGGATCTACCACTACCACGCCACGCTCGAGTACCCGTACACGCTCGGGTGCTTCCACGGGACGCCTGTTTGCGCTAGGCGGGCTTGCGGGCGTTCAGGTAGGCGCGGGCGATGCGCGTCCGCCGCGGCCCTGCTCGACCTGCGGGCGGATGACGGCCTCGAGCCGCGCTCGCTCCTCGGGCGAGAGCGCGGCGTCCATCGCCTCGCCGAACGTCGGCGACAGCGGGTTCGGCGACGTGCGCAGGAAGACCTCCCAGTCGCGTGTCTCGAGCATCGGCTCGGTCGTCACCTCGGCGAGGAGCGTGAGCGTGATTTCGACGAAGCCGGCCGCCTCGACATGGGCAACGAGGTCGCGCTCGTCGAAGTCGACCATCCCCTGGAGGCCGGCCTGCCGCTCGCCTTTGGTGAACGCGGCGACGACGCGCTCGAGGAGCTCCTCCACGCCGTCCACGTCCGCGAACCCGAAGTCCTTCGTGCGCTCCTCCATGCCGAAGCGGTTGATCGGCTCGAAGATCGACAGCCGCCCGCCCGGCCGCAGCACGCGGTAGAGCTCGCGGAACGCCTGCGCCTTGTCGGCCACGTAGATGAGCACCGACCGGGTCGTAACGACATCGGCCTCCAGGTCGCCGAGGTCGGTCACATCGGCGACGCGGTACTCCGCCGCGTCGCCCGCGATCGCGCGACAGTCGTCGAGCAGCTCCTGCGAGATGTCGCTGAAGATGACGCGCGCCCCGCGGTCGAGCGCGCCGAGCCCGATCAGCCCGTCGCCGCACCCGACGTCGAGCAGCACGTCGCCGGGCCCGACTCGAGCGTCGTCCAGCACGCGGTCGCGCACCGGCGCGAGCCGCTCGAGCGTCGTTCGTCGCTCCATTTCCGAGCCGCCCGTCCTGCGAACCCGCAGCCACTCCGCCCACCGATCGGCCACGATCGCACTGTAGGGCGCTTTGAAACCCGGGTCAGACCCGGGTATCACGCGAACCGTCACGAGTGTGCGCCCGACTCTGTGCCAGAAGTGTGAACATCGGCGCGTGCCAGACGACGAGATCGTGGTTCGGGCTGCCGTTGAGGGCGACCGCCGCGCGCTCGCGCTCCTGTTCGCCGCCGTGGCGGAGGAGCGCGACGGGATCGCGATGGAGCCGCCGGTCGACCTCGACCGTGTCACAGAGGGCTGGGAGGTGGACGAGACCCTGGTTGCGGTCGCGGGCGGCGAGCTCGCGGGGGAGCTCCACCTCCAGCCGACCCGCTTCGGCTTCGCCGAGCTCGGGATGATGGTCGCGATCGGCTGGCGCGGCCGTGGCGTAGGAACGGCGCTGGTCGCAGCCGCGATCAACGAGGCGCGGGCGCGCGGCCTGCACAAACTGGCGCTGAGCGTCTTCCCCCAGAACGACGCTGCGATCGCCCTGTACCGCAAGTTCGGCTTCGTCGAGGAGGGACGGCGCACGAAGCACATGCGTCGTGACAGCGGCGAGCTGTGGGACCTGATCGAGATGGGCCTGCTGCTCTAGCTTCGGATCAGCGATTCCCCGCATGGCCCCGGCCGCGCGATCGTGGGATCCTGCGGCCTCGCGACCCGGGAGGCAGACCAATGGCGACCATTCTCTGCGTGCTCTACGACGACCCCGTCGACGGCTACCCGCCGGCCTACGCCCGCGACGGCATTCCCGAGATCACGGGCTACTTCGGCGGCCAGTCGGCGCCCACGCCCGAGGCGATCGACTTCACGCCCGGCGACCTGCTCGGCAGCGTGTCGGGCGAGCTCGGCCTGCGCCGCTTCCTCGAGGAGCGAGGCCACACGCTGATCGTCACCGCCGACAAGGACGGGCCAGACTCCGAGTTCGAGCGGCGGCTGCCCGAGGCCGACGTCGTCATCTCGCAGCCGTTCTGGCCCGCCTACCTCACCGAGGAGCGGGTCGCGAAGGCCGACAACCTGAAGCTCGCGATCACGGCCGGGATCGGCTCCGACCACGTCGACCTGCAGGCGGCCATCGACCACGACGTGACGGTCGCCGAGGTCACCTACTGCAACTCGATCAGCGTCGCCGAGCACGTCGTGATGCTGATCCTGGTGCTCGTCCGCGACTACCTCCCCGGCCACGAGTTGGCGGCGAGCGGCGGCTGGAACGTCGCCGACGCCGTCTCACGCTCCTACGACCTCGAGGGCATGCAGGTCGGCACGGTCGGCGCCGGCCGCATCGGCTCGGCCGTGCTCCGCCGCCTGAAGCCGTTCGAGGTCGGCCTCCACTACACGGACCGCCACCGGCTGCCCACCGACGTGGAGCGGGAGCTCGGCGTCACGTACCACGAGGACGTCGAGTCGCTCGTGCGCGTGTGCGACGTCGTGACGATCAACGCGCCGCTCCATCCCGAGACGGAGCACCTCTTCGACGAGCAGCTGCTCGGGAAGATGAAGCGCGGCGCGTACCTCGTGAACACCGCGCGCGGCAAGATCGCCGACCGCGACGCCGTCGCGCGGGCGTGCGAGTCGGGGCAGCTGGCCGGCTACGCGGGCGATGTCTGGTTCCCGCAGCCGGCGCCGCAGGACCACCCGTGGCGGACGATGCCGCACAACGGGATGACGCCGCACACGTCCGGAACGAGCCTGTCGGCGCAGACGCGCTACGCGGCCGGCACGCGCGAGATCCTCGAGTGCTGGCTCGACGGCAGGCCGATCCGCGAGGAGTACCTGATCGTGAAGGGCGGCGAGCTCGCCGGCGCAGGCGCCCACTCGTACAGCGCGGGCGACGCGACCCGCGGCTCCGACGAGGCGGCGCGCTTCACGCGGTAGAGCAAACGGGGGCCGGCCTTGCGGCCGGCCCCCGAGTCTCAGCTGCCTACTTGACCTTCTTGGCGTCGAACACCGTGGACAGGTCGTTCACGGCGGCGTCGCGGTAGCCGAGCGGATCGAGCCCGTAGCGATGCTCGATCGTCGACAGGACCGACGTCGTGTCGTGCTCCGCGCTGTCGACGACGAAGTCGCCCTTCAGCTTCGGCGCGACCACGAGCGTCGCGATGCGCGTCCCCGGCCCCCAGATGTCGTGCGGGCCGTTGCCCGAGCCCTGGCCCGGCGGCGAGACGTGATCCCACTGGCCGCCGAACTCGTCGTACACGACCATGACCATCGTGTCCTTCGCGCACTTGCTGTCCTCGATGGACTGGAGCAGGTGCGACGAGGTGGTCACTGCCGTCCGGCTCGCTCGCGTAGCCCGGGTGCTCGTTCTCGGTCCCGAACGGCTTCACGAAGCTGACCGGCTTGAGGTTGCAGTCCTTCCCGGAGGAGTCCGCGAGCTGCATGAACTCCACTTCGTCCTTCAGGTGGGCGGCGCGGTTCGCCTGGCCTGCGGGCGTCGCCGTCGAGAAGGCCGAGAAGTAGTTGAACGGCTGGTGGTGGTACTGGAACAGGTTGTTCGGGCACCGCGGCCACTGTGACGTCGGGACGCCGTTGCGGACGCTCGGATCGACGTACGGATCCGAGCAGCCCGTCGGGGTCGCCGACGGGGCCGAGCCGTTCGTGTACCCCGGCGCGCTCTTGTCGCCGTCCGCGTTCGACCAGCCACCCGCGTACCACGCCCAGTCGACGCCGGCATCCGTCAGCCGGTCACCGATCGTCGGCGCACGTCTGCGCCGGGATCTGGGCCCCGAACGCGCCGAACGGATAGAAGGCCGGCTGCATCGTGTTGACGCCCCAGTTGCCGCACGCGTACTGGTTGATCGGCGCCGGCAGCGACACGATCGACGCGCAGGTCGCGGTCAGCTCGCGGTCCGGCGGGATCGGCGCAGGCAGCGTGGACGTGTAGAGCGGCTCGTTCGACGGCATCCCGTTCGAGTCGAGCACCGGATGCCGCGTCTCGTTCGCGCCGCCCGGTGCGCCGGTCGGGTCGACCGGCGAGGCCGCCGCGATCAGCCACTGGTGGTTGAGGAACGATCCCCCGAACGCGGACTGGAAGAAGTTGTCCTCGATCGCGTAGTCGGGATGGTGCTTGTCGTGCAGGTACTTGTAGACCGGCAGGGCCTTCGTGTCGTAGACGCCCTGGGTCAGCCCCATCGCGTCGCTGCCGGTCGTGTAGCGGTCCTGCTTCCCGCCGTCGAGCTGGTACTGCTCGTGGTAGAAGCGGTGGACGATGTCGCGGGTGCAGCCGCCCGGTGAGGGCGGCGGCTGGCCCGGCGACGCGACGCCGTTGAGCCAGCCGTTCGGGTTCGAGAACGCGAACAGCGGGTTCGGCGGGCAAGTCCGGTCCGCCGGCTTGATGAAGTTGTCGATCGTGAACGGCGCGTTGCCGAAGTGGCTCGTGAACGGGCCGCCGGGCGTGCCGGGCGTCGCGTCGCTGCACGTCTGCGAGAGCGCCTGCAGGTTGACGTCGTTCTGCTTCAGGCAGGCGTAGGTGTTGCCGGCCTCATTGACCTGCAGCGTGTGAGCGGCGTCGGCGTTCGACCGCCCGTTCACGCCCTCCCAGCCGCCGTAGAGGTTGTCGAAGCTGTGGTTCTCCTCGTAGATGACGACGAAGTGGTTGATCTTGTCGAGCTCCCGCGGGTTCGCGGTCGGCTTCTTGAACTTCGCCGCGAGCTCGTGCGCCCGGCCGAGCAGCCAGTTCGCCTCGCCGATCCAGTTCTTCGCCTGCTTGTCGTCGATCTTCTGGCCGTCGTTCGTGGCGGCGTCCAACGCGGCGCGGATCTGGCTCGCCAGTGCGTCACGGTCGGCGGTCAGGCTCTCGATCTGGTTCTCGGTCTGCTGGTAGACGCTGTCGCCGAGCGTGTTGCTGGCGAGCGCGCCCGTCGAGGCCGTCAGCGTGTCCATGTTGAACGGGCCGACGGAGGCGTTGATCGCCTTCCAGGCCTGGCCGAGCTCCTCGACCTTGCCGCCGTGGAGCTCCTTCGGAACCGCGTCGCCCTTCAGGAACTCCGTGACGACGCGGCCGTCCGAGACGTAGTCGTCGTGGAGCCCGGTGAGCGCGAGGATCGTCGGCCGCACGTCGGCGTGGTCGGTCCAGGGCATGTTCGTCTCGTGCCCGTCCGGCCCGCGCTGGGGCTTCCAGCCCGAGTCGACCTTCTTCTCGATCCCCGGCCCGGCCCAGCCGACCCAGGTGTTCACGACCTCCGGCTGGATGCCGCCGTGGTTCCACGCGAACGTGAAGTTCGAGCCGACGGTGTTCGGCAGGAACACGCAGTTCGAGAGGTCGTTGTCCGCGCACGGCGTCGTCGAGGACGCGTTGAGGAAGTAGTCGCCCTGCGCGAACGGCGTGAACGTCGGCGTCCGCGCCGGGTCGGCCGTGACCATGTGAAGCGTCTTCTCCTCCACCGGATCGGCCATCGCGATGAACAGCGTCTGCTTCTTGCCGGTGAGCGGGTTCGTGACCGTCATGTCCGCCATCGCCTGCTCTAGCCGGCGCGCCGAGGTGCTGGTCGCTGTCCGGCTTGCCGGTGATGTAGACGTTCGGCGCCAGGTCCGAGTGCACGCTGAAGTTCGTCGTGGCACTCGTCCCGCGGCTTGCGTTATAGGTCGCCACGAGCCGCTTCAGGTCGCCGTTCACCTCGGTGACGTGGCCGTTGTTGTACGTGCACGGCGTGTTGACGCCGTCGCACGGGCCGTCCGGCATCGTGCCGGCGAAGTGATCCTCCTCCTCGGTCGTCACGACGAACAGCGTGTTGTCCTTCGTGATGCCGTCGCTCTGGAGCCGCGCGAAGAAGTCGCCGAACGCCTTGTCGTAGTCACGCAGCTGCTGGACGTACCCGGCCTCGCCGGGCCCGTAGGCGCGGTGAATGTTGCCGGCGACGCCGTGGGCGTCGTGCGCGTCGGAGATGTACGCGAAGGTGACCGGCACCCCGTTCTCCTGCATCTGGGCGACGTAGCCGAGCGTTCGCTTCGCGAACATGCCGTCGAAGCCCGGGAAGCCCGGCTGGCCGAACTGATCGGTGATCGGCTGGCCGTTCGTGTCGAGAACGTACGGCGTGCCGGCCGGGTGTGCAGCGCTCTTGGTGATCGCCGGGTCGACGTACTTCGCGCCGAAGAGCGCCTGGAAGCCGTTGTAGCCGCCGGCCTCGTCGGGTAGCGGGTCGGGGCGCGCGTTGGCCGCGTTGCTGCTGCAGATCCCGCCGCCTGCCGCGCAGTGGATGGCGATGCCGACGAAGTCGGTCTGCGCCAGGTTGCGCGCGGCACTTCCGGCCGGCGCCTGACTCGAGGCCAGAGCCTCGTTCCACTCGGGCGATCCGACGCCGAAGACGCGCGTCATGTCGCCGGTCGCGTCCGTGTTCGTGTTCTCGAGGACGGTGTTCGCGACGCTGACGTTGCCCACGTCGCAGCCTGCCCGCGTGAACGGCACCCACGGTGCCGGCGTGTTGCGCTGGGCGCCTGTGCCGCCGAGCGACGGCGGGTCGCCGTTGACCATGTTGTAGAGGGGGTCGGCGACGGCGTCCGTCTGGTCGGTCCAGTACTTGAACGTCGACGAGAAGCCGACCGAGTTGTCGGGCCGGAAGAAGCCGTACGAGTTCGACACGGCCTGGCCGTGGCGATCCGGGTACAGGCCCGTGAGCGTGCTGAGGATCCCGCCGCCCGTGTGGGAGATCAGGATCGTGTGGTCGTTCAGGCTGAGCGTGCCGTTGTTCTCGAGGAAGTTCTTGAGATGCGGCATCTGCTCGAGGTCCGACGGCACGTTGGGGTTGTCGCGGTGCGCGTGGACGTTGTCGAACTGGATGTAGATGACGTGCTTGACCTTGCCGCCCTTCGAGTCCAGGCAGCTCGCAGCGTCAGCTTTCTTGTCGTTTGTGTTCCCGCCGAGCGTCGTCGAGGCTGCGACGAGGCCCAGCAAAAGGCATGCCGCGGTCAGGCCCGCAAGCGCGCCGAATCGGTTCCTCCTACCCATCTCCGCCCCTTTCTTCGGATGCACCAATGAGAGGCCACCCGGACGGCCGCGCAGCCCTCCTGACTGTTCTCGCTGCCGGACGAGCGGGGCGATGACCTCCCCTGCGAGGGCTGTCTACCAGGATCCGGCGCCGGTTGCGTGCCCGACCGGTCGCGGAAAGGTGAAGTTGTGGCAGGGCGCAGTAGATTCGACGCGGACGCGCGCCGGGCTCACTCGGCCGTCGAGCCTTCCCACAGGTTGATGTCGCTCTCCGTGGCGTAGCGGTCGATCTCGGCCAGCTCCTCTCCGGAGAAGTCGAGGTTGTCGAGCGCCTTGATGTTGTCCTCGAGCTGCTGCAGGCTCGACGCGCCCGGGAGCGTGGACGTCATGCGCGGGTCGCGCAGCGTCCATGCGAGCGCCATCTGCGCGAGCGTCTGCCCGCGCCCCGCTGCGATCTCGTTCAGCGCGCGGATCTTCGCCAGCGCCTGGTCGGTCAGCAGGTCGGGGGAGAGCGAGCCGTGCTGCGTCGCGCGGGAGCCCTCCGGGATCCCGTCCAGGTAGCGGTCGGTGAGCATCCCCTGCGCGAGCGGCGAGAAGCAGATGCAGCCGATGCCGAGCTCGCCGAGCACGTCGAGCAGACCGTCCTCGATCCAGCGGTTCAGCATCGAGTACGACGGCTGGTGGATGAGCAGCGGCGTGCCGAGCTCGGCCAGGATCCGGTGCGCCTCGCGCGTCATCTCGGGCGAGTACGACGAGATGCCGGCGTACAGCGCCTTCCCCTGGCGCACGGCGGTGTCGAGCGCGCCCATCGTCTCCTCGAGCGGCGTCTCCAGGTCGGGCCGGTGCGAGTAGAAGATGTCGACGTAGTCGAGCTTCATGCGCCTGAGCGACTGGTCGAGGCTCGCCAGCAGGTACTTGCGCGACCCGAACTCCCCGTACGGCCCGGGCCACATGTCCCAGCCCGCCTTCGTCGAGATCACGAGCTCGTCGCGGTAGGGCCGCAGGTCGTGTTCCATGAGCGTGCCGAAGGTCTCCTCGGCGGAGCCGTAGGGCGGCCCGTAGTTGTTCGCCAGGTCGAAGTGCGTGATGCCGAGGTCGAAGGCGCGCCGGACGATCTCGCGGCTGTGCTCGAGCGGCTTGGAGCCGCCGAAGTTCTGCCAGAGGCCGAGCGACATCGCCGGCAGCTTCAGGCCGCTGCGGCCCGAGCGGCGGTACTCCATGCGGTCGTACCGGTCGGGCGAGGGGACGTACGTCATGCGTGCTCCAGCGGGCGCGGAGCGGGGGAGATCTCGACGGTCTCGCCGGCGGCGGCGGCCGCATACAGCGCCTCGAGCACGCGCGCCTGCGCCACCGCGTCCTCGCGGCCGAGCTCGAGCGGCGCCTCCTGGCGGATCGCCGCGCCGACGTTCTCGAGCTGCAGCCGGTAGGAGCTCGCCTCCGGGACCTCGACGTGCTCCACCTCGTCGAGGCGGCGCAGGACGATCCCCGGCCGCGTGGCGTGCCACGGGTCGGAGAGCAAGGCCACGCCGTCCTCGCCCGCGATCTCGAGCGCTGCCCGGTACGGCATCGCGAAGCCGCAGTCGAAGTGCGCCAGCACGTCGTCCGCGCAGACGGCCGTCCCCGTGAAGGCCACGTCGACGCCGGTCGGCCCGAGCACCTGCTCGGCGGAGACGCAGATCGGTTCCCCGGCGAGGAGCCGGATCGCCGAGACGCAGTAGGAGCCGACGTCCATCAGCGATCCGCCCTCGAGCTCGGCGCTCAGGCGGATGTCCTCCTCGTCCGTGAGGCGGAAGCTGAATGCGGCGCGCACGAGCCGCACGCGGCCGAGTGCGCCGCTGGAGACGAGCCGGACGAGCTCGGCGGTCTGCGGGTGGTGCCGCCACATGAACGCCTCCGAGAGCACCAGCCCGTGCGTGTCGGCCACGTCGAACGCGCGCTCGGCCTCCGCAGGATCTGCGGTGAGCGGCTTCTCGCAGAGGACGTGCTTGCCGGCTGCGAGCGCGCGGATCGCCCATTCGACGTGCAGGCTGTTCGGCAGCGAGATGTAGACCGCCTCCACGTCCGGGTCGGAGAGCAGGTCGTCGTAGCCGCCGTACGCGCGCTCGATGCTGTTTTCGCGCGCGTACGCCTCTGCGCGGGCTCGCTCGCGCGCTGCGACGGCGAGGACCTCGACCCGGTCGGACTCGGCCGCGCCCGCCAGGATCTTGCGGTTGATCCGCGCGGTCGAGATCAGCCCCCAGCGCACGGTCCGATTCGCAGGCGTCGCCATGAGCGTGGTAGCGATACCACGTGGCCACGCTCGGAGGGATCGAGACCGGCGGCACGACCTGGGAGCTCGCGGTCGGCTCCGGGCCGAACGACGTCCGCGCGCACGCTTCGATCCCGACCACGGTCGCAGGGGAGACGATCGCCGCCGCGGTCGCGTTCTTCCGCGAGGCGGGGCCGGTCGAGGCAATCGGGATCGGCTCCTTCGGCCCTGTCGACGTACGGCCCGGCTCGCCCACCTGGGGCTGGATCACGACGACGCCGAAGCCCGGCTGGTCGCACACCGACCTGGCCGGCCCGATCGCGCGCGCGCTCGGCGTGCCGGTCTCCTTCGACACGGACGTGAACGCCGCCGCGCTCGGCGAGCACCGCTGGGGCGCCGCGCAGGGGCTCGACACGTTTGCCTACGTCACGGTCGGGACCGGCATCGGCGGCGGCGGCATGGCGCGCGGCCGCCTGCTGCACGGCCTCGTCCACCCTGAGGTCGGGCACCTGCGCGTCCCACGCGACTCCGGCGACTCGTTCCCGGGCGCCTGCCCGTTCCACGGCGACTGCTGGGAGGGGCTCGCGGCGGCGCCGGCGCTCGAAGCGCGGTGGGGCCGCAAGCCGCACGAGCTCCCCGACGACGAGGAGATCTGGTCGCTGGAGGCGCGCTACCTCGCGCTCGGGCTGGTGGCGATCGTCGCGGTGCTTTCGCCGGAGACGATCATCCTCGGCGGCGGCGTGCTCCGCCGCACGGGCCTGCTGGAGCGCGTGCGGGGCGAGGTGGACGCGCTGCTCGCGGGCTACCTCGCCGCACCGCCGATCGTCGCGCCCGGCCTCGTCCCGCGTTCCGGCGTACTCGGGGCCATCGCGCTCGCTGCAGATCTCACGCAGCCATAGCCAGCTCCTGGCGGAGGGCGGCCACTGCGCGCGGCCGGTTCCCGGCAACCGCGCCGACGAGCTGCCCCGAGGGAGCCCGGTAGCGCGCGACGAAGCCCGCCGGGTCGCCCTCCAGCTCCACCGAGGCCGCGCGTGCCGGATCGCCGACGAGCTGCAGGCGCAGGCCGAACTGATCCGACCAGACGAACGGCGGCTGAGCGGGGAGCGGCTCGAGGCCGAGCAGCGACCGTGCCGCGTTCGCGCCGCTCTGCGCGGCGGCCGTCCAGTGCCCGTGGCCGCCGGCGGCGTCGCCGCACACGTGGATGCCCGGGACCGGGCCGGTCGGCAGCACCTCGACGCTTCGTTCCGCGCCGATTGCGACCAGCGCGGTATCGCACCGCACGGCGCTGCCGTCCGCGAGCACCACGGCCTCGACCGCGCCGTTCTGCAACCGGAAGCCGACGACGGTCGTGCACGGCCGCAGGTCGATCCCGTGGCCGCGAAAGCGGTCGCCGAGCGTGCGGGCGAGCTCGCCCCCGAGCACGTGCGCGAACGGCGCGGCAGCGCGGTCGAGCATGGTCACCTCGACGCCGAGGCTGCTCGCCGTGGAGGCCACCTCGGCGCCGACGAAGCCGCCCCCGATGACGACGAGCTTCGAGCCGCGCACGAGCCGGCCGCGGAGGGCGGTCGCGTCGGCGAGCGTACGCAGCGTCTGGACGCCTTCTGGCGCGGCGAACGGCAGCCGGCGAGGCCGGGCACCGGTGGCGGCGACGAGCGCGTCCCAGCGGAGCGTCGTGCCGCCGGCCGTTACGACCGACCGCGTCTTGGCGTCGATCCGCGTGACCGCGTCACCGAGCCGGAGCTCGATGCCGCGCTCCGCCCAGAAGGAGGGGGGCCGCAGAGACAGGCTGTCGGCGTCGCGCTCTCCCACGAGGAACTCCTTCGACAGGGCGGGGCGCTCGTAGGGCGCGATCGGCTCCGCGCCGAGGACGACGAGCGAGCCGTCGTAGCCCTCGGCACGAAGCGTCTCGGCGCAGCGGGAGCCCGCCAGCCCGGCGCCGACGATCACGACGGAGCGGGGCGCGTTCATGCCGCCTGCACCTCCGTTACGCGGATCGCGGCCATGGGACACGAGTCGCAGGCGTCGAGCACCGCGGGGTCGTCGGTCTGGCCGACCCGGACGGTTGCCGTTCCCGCGGCGTCCAGCTCGAAGATGTCGGGCGCGAGCTCGGCGCAGGAGCCGAAGCCGCTACACAGCGACCGGTCGATCTCGATGCGGTACATGAGTTGCTCCTTTCGGTCGGACGGGACGGGTGAGGGCGCGCCAGGCGGTGGCGGTCGCGACCGCGAAGACCGCGCCGAGGTATAGGCCGAAGGCCCACGGGCGCGAGGAGTCCGTGCCCGCGGCCAGGCCGTGCGCGGTCGCGAGGGCGAAGATCCCGTAGGTCGCCCAGTGCAGCCGGCGCCAGGCCTTCTGGCCGATGTGCTTGCGCAGGGAGAAGGACGCGATCACGAGCACCATCAGCTCGGCGGCGGCCACGCCCAGGCCGACCGCGACGGGCCGGTAGGGGCTGAGCCCGGGCACGAGCAACGCGCCGAGGCCGATCGGCACGGTCGTGTCGAGCACGAGCGTGAGCCCGTGCAGCGCGATCGCGCCGACCGCCAGCAGGGTGAGGAAGCGGTGCGTGTCCATCACCGAGGCCGCCTTGAGCCTGCGGCCGAGCGGCCGCGACTTGAGCACGAGGCCGGCGAGCATGGAGACCGTCAGCAGGACGTAGGCGGTGAGGCCGGTGGCGCGCGCGAGGATCCAGAAGGTCGGGTCCTTCATGCGAGCCCTCCTGCGAGCTGCGTCTCGCCGGCAGCTGTGACCAGGACGGCAGGCAGGCCGCGGCGGTCCGCTTCGGCGGCCGCCGCGGCCTTCCCCTCGAGGAACAGCGCCTTCGCCCAGATCTCGGCGCCGACGGCGTCGCTCGCGATAACGGTCGCGCGGACCAGGTCGCTCTCGGCTGGTGCACCGGTCTCGGGATCGATGAGGTGGTGCACGTCGCGGCCGCCCCGCCGCCAGTGGCGGCGGTCGCGGCCCGAAGTTGCGAGCCCGCCCGTGGTGAGCTCGACGGTGATCGAGCCGGCGGCCGTCTCGACGCCGACGGGCCAGGCACCGCCGCGGACGGCGATGTCGCCGCCCGCGTTGACGAGACAGGGCCCGGCTGCGGAGAGCAGCCCCGCCGCGCGGTCGGCGGCCCAGCCCTTGCCGATGCCGCCGAAGTCGAGACGGACGCCGGGCTCGAGCTCGATGCGCCGGCCGGTGACCGTGACGCCGCCGCCGCAGGCAGCGGGAGAGGCGTCGGGGCCGTCGGCCGCGACCGCGTCGAACGTGCGGTCGTAGCCGGCTGCGACGACGGCGTCGTGGACGGTCGGGTCGAACCGGCCGCCCGTCAGCTCGCGTGCGGCGAGCGACAGGCTGGTCAGGGCGACGAGCTCTGGCCCGGCGTCTGCCGCGCCGGACTCGTTGAGCCTGCGTCAGCTCCGACTCCGGGAGGAAGCGCGACAGGATCGCCTCCAGCCGGTGGAACTCGGTCTCGGCCGCGTCGAGCGCGCCGGCGGCGTCCGCGGCGTCGACGAGCAGCTCGATGTCGGTGCCCATCGCCCTGAACGTGCGCCGCTCCATCACGACGTCCTCGTGACGGTCAGCGGCGGGAGATTGACGACCTGCACCGGAGGGGCGGCGGCCGTGAAGCTCGGGGCGGCGGCCTGTGCCTGCGCGGCCGCGGCGGCCTGCGCACGCTGGGCCAGCGCTGCCGCCTGCCTGTTCACGGCCAGCTGCTGCCGGTGAACGGCGGCGATCTGCCGCTGCCGCTTGCCCAGCTGGACGCGGTACACGGCCCAGCGCCGCTGCACGAGCCGGCGGACGACGATGCTCTCGTGGCGCAGCCGCTGCTCGCGTGCCGCCAGGGCGGCGACGCGCGGGTCGGTCGTCGTGGCCGTCACGGCCCAGGGCCGCGTGGCGACCGCGGTCCAGGTCGCGAACAGGACGACGAGTGCGAGCGCGAGTGCGTAGAGGCGGCCGACGTGGCTAGTCATCGCGGCCCTCCGACTCGTGCTCGTAGCCGCCGTCGTCCCCGTGGTGGACATGGCGGACGACGACGATCGGGGGCGGACGGTGGTAGACGACGCGCGGCGCGACGGCCGGCGGCGCGGCTTGCGGCGCCGTGAGGGGCGTCGAAGCGGCGGGCGCGGCCGGATGGTGAACCGCGGGGACGCGCGGCAGCGCCGGCGGCCGGTTGCGACGAGCCGTGGCGAGCTGCCGCTCCGCGGCGCGGAGCTGCCGGTCGCGGGCAGCGACCTGCGCCGAGGTCGCGCTTGCGGCGGTCGCCTTGCCCGCGGAGCCGATGCCGGCCGTGCGGGTGGCGCCGACGACCCCGAGGATCGCTGCGAGGCCGAGGAGCGCTGCGACTGCGAGAACGTGGGTCTTCTGCATCGGAAACCTCCTGACGAGATGCCTCCGACCGTACGAGCCGCCGCTCCAAGGGCGGGCGAGGCCGTGGCAAAGCTGCGCGAGCGAATGGCAAAGGTTCGGCAAAGACCGGACGCCACACGCCGCCGGCTGCGGCAGGATCGACTCATGCACGTGCTCGTGGTCGAAGACGAAGACGCGATCGCCGAGCCGCTCGCCGAGGGACTCCGGCGCGAGGGCTTCGAGGTCACCCGGGCGGCCACGGGCGCCGACGCGCTCGCTGCCGCCGAGCACGACGTCGTGCTGCTCGACCTCCGTCTCCCCGACATGGACGGGCTCGACGTCTGCCGCCGGCTGCGCGAGCGCTCGAGCGTGCCGATCATCGTCGTCACCGCCCGTGGCGAGGAGGCGGACCGCGTCGTCGGGCTGGAGCTCGGCGCGGACGACTACGTCGTGAAGCCGTTCGGGCTGCGCGAGCTGATCGCCCGCATCCGGGCGGTCATGCGGCGTGTGGAGAACCGCGCGCCCGAGGGGCCGCTGGAAGTCGGCCCGCTGGAGGTCGACGAGCGTGCGCGGCGCGTCCGGCTCGACGGGCGAGAGCTCGACCTGACGCCGAAGGAGTTCGACCTGCTCGCAGCGCTCGCCCACGACCCGGGCGCCGCTGTCAGCCGCCGGCGGCTGCTCGAGGAGGTCTGGGACACAACCTGGTACGGGTCGACGAAGACGATCGACGTCCACGTCGCCGCCCTGCGCCGCAAGCTCGGCGACCCCGGCTGGATCGAGACCGTGCGCGGTGTCGGCTTCCGCCTGCGCGCGTGAGCCGCCGTTTCCTGCTCGGCTTCCTCGGCCTCGTCGTGATCGTCCTGGCGGCGCTCGAGATCCCGCTCGGCGTGCAGAACGCGCGCACCGAGCGAAGCGTTCTCGAGACGCGCGTCGAGCGCGATGCCACGACCCTCGCGTCGCTCGCGCAGGAGGCGCTCCGCCGCGGAGACGCCCCCGCGGTGCAACGGCTCGCGGACGTCGCCTACGGCTACCGGCAGGACACGGGCGGCCGGGTGGTGGTCGTCGACCGGCGAGGCGTGGCCGTGGTCGACACGAATCCGCGCGGCCAGGGGGCGGAGAGCTTCGCCTCGCGCCCGGAGATCCGCGCCGCGCTGCGCGGCCGGATCGCTGTCGGCACGCGCCACTCGTCGACGCTCGGCACCGACCTGCTCTTCGTGGCAGTGCCGGTCGGAGCGGCCGGCCAGCGGGGCGCCGTCCGCATCACGTACCCGACCTCGACCGTCGACGACCGGATCAGGCGCTACTGGCTTGTGCTCGCCGCGATCGCCGCCCTCGCGCTGCTCGTCGCGGCGGCCGTGGGCGCGAGCATCGCGGCGTTCGTCGTGCGTCCGCTGCGGCGCCTCGAGGACGCCGCCGACGCGGTCGGCCGCGGCGATCTCGCGGCGCGCGCGCCGACGGACGCCGGTCCGCCCGAGGTCCGGTCGCTCGCCCGCGTCTTCAACGACACCGTCGCCCGCCTGGAGGCGCTCGTCCGCTCGCGCGAGGAGTTCGTGGCCGACGCGTCGCACCAGCTCCGCACGCCGCTCACCGCGCTGCGGCTCCGGCTCGAGAACCTCGCCCGCGACGTGTCGCCGTCGGGGCAGAGCGAGCTTGCAGGCGCCTCGGCCGAGGTCGACCGGCTGGCGTCGCTGGTCGACGGCCTGCTCGCGCTCGTCCGCGCCGATGCGGGGAGCTCGCCGCCGGGCCGCGTCGACGTCCGTGAGCTGGCCCACGAGCGTGTCGAGGCGTGGTCGGCGCTCGCCGAGGAGCGCGGGCTGCGGCTCTCCGGCCCGCCGCCGGGCGAGCCGATCGCGGCGCACGCCTCCGCCGACCGGCTGAACCAGGTCGTCGACAACCTGCTCGAGAACGCTGTCGAGGTGTCGTCGGCGGGCGGCGCGATCGCCGTCGAGGTCAGCGCCGCTGCGCCGTGGGTCGAGATCCGCGTACGCGACGAAGGGCCCGGGATGTCGCCCGAGGACCGGAGCCGCGCATTCGACCGGTTCTGGCGCGGCCGCCCGGGGGAGGGCAGCGGCCTGGGCCTGGCGATCGTGCGCAGGCTGGTCGAGACGGACGGTGGCTCGGTCGAGCTCGTGGATGCGCCGCCGCACGGCCTCGAAGCCGTCGTGCGCCTCAGGCCGTCGGCCTAGTCGTCGTCGTGGTCGTGACCCGGCGCAGGCTCGTGGGGCCGGACGACTGCTGCGGGCGCCTGCGGCAGCGGACGGTCGATGGTCAGCTTCCCGACGGGGTCGTTGTTGCGCGACGCCCAGCCGAGGAGCGCCAGGTTCGCGGGGATCGCGAGAGCGGCCGCGGCGGCGACGACGAGGACGGCGAGCCATATGCGGCGCATCGCCCCGGACGGTAGCGGCCCGGAACGCGGGACGGGGCCGGCAGAGCCGGCCCCGTACCCAACAGAACGCGTGTCGCCCTACTAGGGCGTGACCGTCAGCGTCGCGGTCATGCCGCGATCGACGTGGAACGGGACGTCGCAGATGATCTGGTACGTCCCTGCGGCCAGCCCCACCGTCCAGGTCTCGGTGCCGTTGGCGCCGAGGAGCGCGCCGACGTGCTTGCCCTGGAGGTCGAAGTTGTGGATCTCGTTGCCCGAGTTCTTGATGACGAACGTGACCGTTCCCTGGGGGATCGTCGTCGCCGACATCTGGAACGCGTAGTCGATCATGTTGACGTTGACCGTCGTGGCCGGACCGGGCACCGATGTCGTGGTCGTCGACGTGGGCGTGGTCGACGAGGTAGACGTCGTGATCGGCTTGACGGCGACCGAGAACGTCCCCTTCATCCCGAGCTTGGCGTGGCCGGTCACGGTGCAGAGGTAGGCGTACCGGCCCTTCTTCTTGAAGTTGACCGTGATCGTCTGGGACTTGCCCGGAGCGAGCAGCTTCGTCTTCACCTTGTTGATCTTGAAGTCGTGGCCGATCTTGCCCTTGTTTACGACCTTGAACTTGACCTTGCCGGTCTTCGCGTAGCTCGCCTTGGAGAGCTTGAACTTGAAGTCCGTGGCCGTGACCGTGATCGTCGGGATCTTCGCGGCGGCCTTTGTGCTCGGGACCGTCGCGTTACCCGTACCGGCCGCCACGCCTGCGACCAGTGCGGCAGCCGCGAGGGCGGAGATTCCAATGACCCCTAGTACGCGTCGCATCTCTACGACTCCTCCTCATTTCGTGGTGCCGGTCTAGCGAAAGTAGGTGCCGCGCGAGGCAAAAGCCGCACGCGTTGAGGCGACCCAACCTACCACCGAACTTGACTGCGCAACGTTAGGAAAAAGAAAGGGGCGGGGCTGCGCGTGGCAGCCCCGCCCCTTCGATAGCCGGATGGTTACGGCAGGACGAACGTGTAGATCGCGTCGTCGCGCAGGCGGGCCGGGTTGGTGAGACCCAGCGGGCGCGAGACGTCGTTGTGGCTCTGGCCACCGACTGCGACGGACACGTACTGCTTGCCGCCGACCGAGTAGGTGACAGGCGCCGCACCGACCGGAGCGGTCATGAGCGGCGACTTCCAGAGGGAGGCACCCGTAGCGGAGTCCTGCGCCTCGAGGAAGCCCTTGCCGTCCTGGGCGTTGCCCTGGCCCAGCCAGCCGATGAACGTAATGCCGCTCGCGGTGTTCATCGAGCCGCTGTAGCACGGTGCCGGCCAGTGCTGGTGCCACTTGAGCTTGCCCGTCTCCACGTTCAGCGCGGAGAAGTTGCCCGTGTTCGCAGTGGACGTGTCGCCCACGCCGAGGCGGGCCGCGCCGTAGCCGCCGAACGCGCCCACGACCTGCGACGCGCGCGGGATCTGCTCGAACGCGGTCGCGCGATCCGTGACACCGCACGTGATGAACGTGTGGTTGGCGATGTCGTACGAGCTCGCCGGCCAGTCCATCATCTCGAACGGCGTCGACGACGTATTGCGTCGTGTCGTACGGATCGTAGGCGCACCCGATCTTGTACGGCTTGCCGTCAGGCGCCGTGGCCGTCGCGTACGGCTGGTACGCGTTCGTCTGGCTCACGTTGCCGTCCGTGCACGGACGCCTCGTGCCGTCGGTCGACAGCTTGTTGAAGAGCACGTTGTCGGCCTTCGGGACCGGCTGCGTCGGCCAGCTGTTCACCTCGGGGGCGTTGCTGACCGGCACCTTCTCCTCGGGGATCGGCAGCAGCGGCTTGCCGGTCTCGCGGTCGAGGATGAACGTCATGCCCTACTTGTTGACGAACGCGACGGCGGGGCGCATCTTCGTGACGTTCCTCGTGACCTTCTTCTTCACGGTGCGAGTCACGAACTTGCCGTGCCGCCTCACGAACTTGCCGTGCTTCTTCACGCGGACCTTGACCTTGACCGTGACCTTCGTCGGCACCTTGTACTTGCCGTCGAACATGACGCCGTTGTTCGGCAGGTCGCTGTCCCAGAGGTCGTGGTGCGTGGTCTGGTAGCCCCACACCAGCTGCGCCGGTGTAGAGGTTCAGCGCCACGATCGAGTCGGTCCACAGGTTCTTGCCCGGGCCCGCGGGAGTTCCACGGGTTCGGGTTGCCGGTACCGAAGATCGCGAGTCCGCGCTTCGTGTCGACGAGCGGGGACTCCCACATCGAGCCGCCGGCGTAGTGGCGGCCCTGCGGGTCGTTCTTCGGCCAGGTGTCGCCACCGGGCTGACCCAGGGCTGGCACGACCGTCCACGTCCACAGCTCGCGGCCGTTTGACCGCATCGTACGCGTGCATCGAGGCGCTGATGCCGCCGTTGTCGCCCGTCGAGTCGCCGACGAGGACGATGCCGTTCGCGTAGATCGGAGCGGCCGAGACCTTCGAGCCCTTGCGCCACGGGCCGACCTCGGTCTTCCAGATCTGGGCGCCGGTCGTCTGGTCGAGCGCCTTGATGTAGCCGTCGCGCGTCCCGACATAGACCTTGCCCTCGGCGAGCGCGACGCCCGGCTGGCGGCCGCCCGAGCCGACGTTGAAGCCGGCCTCGAACGTCGGCGTGTTCTTCCACAACTGGGCGCCTGTCGTGGCGTCGAGCGCGAAGACTTCACCCTTCGGCGTCGTGAAGTAGTAGGTGCCCTCGTACACCACGGCGTTCGCCTCGAGCGACCCGCACGAAGCGTTCTTCGTGCCCGGCGGGCACGTGCCGAGGTTGATCTGCCACGCCACCTTGAGGGTGGAGACGTTCGACTTGTTGATCTGCGTCAGCGACGAGTAGCGCGTGCCGGCCAGGTTGCCCATGTGGCTCAACCAGTTGTTCCCGGGCAGCGCGTTCATCTCGTCCGCGGTGAACGCCGGAGCCGGAGTGATCGCCGTCCGGGCGGCTCCAGACTTCGAGACCTGGGAGCCGACTACCGCCACTACGAGCAGGCAGAAAACGACCCCGAGAAAACCAAACCTGCGCATCAAATATTCCTCCTAGCGGTCCGGTCGGGAGGGCAGAGACGCGGACGACTATAGCCCCGTCGAGCGGACGGTGACAACTTCTTCACAACGCAAGTACCTCATCGCTACGATGCGCGCCGTGCATCGGGGTGCAGCGGTACTTGCCGTGGGGGTCACGGTTGGCTTGGTTGCGGCGCTCGGCGCGTCCTACGCGTCGGCCGAGCGCACCTCGCCGAACGCCGTGTCGGCGGCTCAGGCGCAGACGATCACGCTGCGCGGGCGGCCGGGCATCACCGGCCCCTGGCGGACCTACCTCTCCCTGAAGCTCCGCCGCGGTGCGATCCCGGTCAGCTTCTCGCTCTGCGCGCTCGTCGACTCGAAGAAGATCCCGCCCACGTGTCACGCGCTGGCGGGCGTCAAGCTCCCGAGCGGAGCGCGCTTGCGGCTCGAGCAGCGCCGCTCCGGCAAGGGTGCGTGGAAGCGGGTCGGCGTCTCCGCCGAGCCGTTCCTCGACGCGCGTCTCAGCAACGACGTCGACGGCAACCGCTTCGGCACGGCGCACTATCGGGTGACGATGCGCAACCCGAACGGGAGCATCCTGCGCACGTCGAACCCGTTCAGGGTCATCTGGCACCGCTGAGGCCGTAGGCGACCAGCTGCGCCGTCGCGCCGGCGCGCGGGATGCCCGCGCCGAAGAGGACGAGGTCGCCGGCCACCGCCGGGCACGCGTTGCTCCCGGCCGGCAGGCGTGCACGCCACAGCTGCCTGCCGTTCTCGACCGAGAATCCGTAGGCGGTGCCGTCGTAGGTCGAGGTGAAGACGACGTCGTTCGCGACGGCGGCGCAGCCGAAGTTCACCGACGGCAGCCGTCGCTCCCAGAGGACGCGCCCGCTCGCCGCGTCGAGCGCGACGAGCCGGCCCTTGCCCCGGGCGGGATCGACGGTCGTGTACTCCTGGCGCGTCGTCGCGCTGCCCGGACCGCACAGGTCGACGACCGGGACGAACAGGCGCTCGTCGGCGTAGGCCATCGGTGTCTCGACCCCGCCGAGGAGGCCGGGGCACACCACGACGGGCTGCGGCGGGAGCGGGCCACGGTCGTTGCGATGGAGTCCGACCGCGCGCTCCCACCGCCGCTTGCGCGTGACGCGGTCCCACGCGATGACCCGTCCGCCCTTCCCGGCGCCGAACACGAGGTCCTCGCCGTCGACGGTCGCCAGGATCGGGGTCGCCTGGAAGTCGTGGTCGCGCACGTCGTGGGGCGTCACCTGGTCGGCCCAGAGCAGGCTGCCCGTCAAGGCGTCCAGCACGATCAGCGAGTCCGTCCAGCGCGCGGGGCCGGGGAAGGCGCCGCCGTTCGGGCGCTCCGGCGTTCCGCCCCACGGGGTCGGGTTCGAGTTGCCGGCGTAGAGGCGCCCCTCGTCGTCGACCGAGACCGGGTACCAGGCCCCCCCGCCGCCCGCCTCGAGCGGGTAGCGCCACGGCTTCGCGATCGTGTCGAACTTCCAGATCACGAGGCCGGTGACGGCGTCGAGCGCGTAGATCGCGCCGCGGCCCAACGGCGCGTAGCCGAGCGTGCTGACGAACACGAGCCCCTTCCACGGCACCGGCGCGATGTCGACGAATCGCTCACGCACATTCACCAGATGGCGGCGCCAGAGCTCGCGCCCCGACCCGGCATCCAGCGCGAACGCGTCGGAGTCCGTCGCGCCGTACACGCGCTCGTCGGCAACCGCGAGTCCGTTTGGCCCCTCGTTCGGCGCCCGGTAGCGGTGTGTCCACCGGACGGTGCCGTCCGCGCGATCGAGCGCGAACACGGTGCTGCTCAGGTCCTGCACGTAGACGGTGTCGCCCTGCGCGACCGGGGTCGACGCGAGCACGCCCGAGGGCGTCGGCTTCGCGGTCAGCCGGAAACGCCAGCGCGGGGTGAGACGGTTCGCGTTGGCGGCGTCGATGGTTGTGCCCGCGACCGCACGCGTGCCCGACAGATCGGCCGCCGGCAGCGGCCACGACATCTCGTCCGAGCCCCCGCCGCAGCCCGTGAGGAGCAGCCCGAACAGGACGGCGGGCGCCAGTGCGGAGAGCCTTCGTGCGCGTTGGCGAACCACCAGGTGGTTGCTACGCTAGCGCCCGTGAAGTTGGGGCTCAGCGTGCTTGCAGTGTCCTCCGTCGCGGCGCTCGTTCCCGCGGCTCAGGGGGCCGCGACGGGGCCGCAGACGACGGCGCCGCCGCCGATCGTGACCATCAGGGTCAACATCACCGACCGCACGATCAGGATGACCCCCAAGCGTGCCCAGCGCGGCGTCATGGCCCAGTTCGTGCTGGTCAACACCGGCAACAAGGCTCACACCTTCACGCTCGGTCATGAGCGGCGCGGCACGGGCACGCAAACGGGTTTCTCGGCACCGGTCAAGCCGCGCGGACAGAGCATCAAGATCTACTACCTCGACTACCGCGGCAAGCTGCCGTACCTGAGCAGCAACAAGGCCGATCGGAAGAAGCCCGGCATGCGGGGCGTCTTCACCATCTTCTAGAGACTCCCGCCGCTACTTCGGCTGCCAGGCGGGCGACGAGTCGCCCTCTGCGATGCGTCCGCCGGTGGTGATGGTCGTCCGCCGGCCGGTGGCCACGTCGTAGAGCTGCAGCGCGCCGCGCGAGACGAAGACGAGCGTCTTTCCGTCGGGTGACCACCCGGCAGGGCTCGCGTCGTTGAAGATCTTGCGCGGCTTGTGCGGCTTCGGGACGCTTGCCAGGTAGAGGCCGAACTGGGGGCACGGCCCCTCGCCGCAGTCGTCCGGGCCGGTGCTCACACGCGGCCCGATGAACGCGACCGTCCGGAAGTTCGGGGAGACCGTGAGCGTCTGCATCGTCTGCAGGTCCAGCGGTACCCCGTAGTTCCGGCGGATCGCGCCGGTTCGTGCGTCGAAGCGATAGAGATCTGCAGCGGCCGCCGCGTAGATCGACTTGCCGTCGCGAGTCCAGGTCGGCCGCCCCGCGGGCAGCGCCTGAGGCAGGAGCCGCTCGTTTGAGCCCGTCGCCGACATGACATGCAGCCGCCAATCCGTGCCCTTCAGGCGGATGAAGGCGATCTTCTTGCCGTCGTGCGAGAACACCGGATAGGCGTCGCGTCCGTGCGACGTCAGGCGCTTCAGGCCCGAGCCGTCGACGTTCATGCGGAAAAGCCCGGAGCCGAGGCGCTGGAAGGCGATCGTCTTGCCGTCCGGCGAGAACGACGGCTCCGTCGCGATCAGCCGGCCGCTCGTGATCTGCTCGGGCGTGCCGCCCGTGGAGGGGACGCGAAAGAGCTGCTGGGGCTGGGTAGCCCGTGCGTCGTCGGGGTGCGCCGAGAAGACGATCCAACGAGCGGGCGCGTCGGCGCCCGAGACGGCCTGCGCCGCCACAAGGGCGAGCGCAGCTGTCGCAATCGCGAGAGAACTCCTGACCCCGTACCGCATGACCGCGCAAGGGATAGCACAAGCGCGTCTCTAGGATGCTCGGCGTGACCGCGCACGAGACCGGGGCTGCTGGCGCGGACTTCGCCCGCGCCGTGGAGATCGCCGAGCGGCTGCTCGCCAACACGGAGACCGTCGTGCACGGCAAGCGCGAGGAGATCCGCCTCGTGCTTGCAGCGCTTGCGTGCGGCGGCCACGTGCTCTTCGAGGACGTGCCGGGGACGGCGAAGACGGTCCTCGCCCGCTCGATCGCGTGCTCGATCGAGGACGCGGTCTCGCAGCGCATCCAGTGCACGCCCGACCTCCAGCCGACCGACACCACCGGCCTCTCGGTCTACAACCAGCAGACCCGCGAGTTCGAGTTCCGGCCGGGCCCGATCTTCGCCAACGTGGTGCTCGTCGACGAGATCAACCGCGCCATGCCGAAGACGCAGTCGGCGCTGCTCGAGGCCATGGCCGAGCGGCAGGTGACCGTCGACGGCGTCACGCGCCCGCTTCCCGAGCCGTTCCTGCTGATCGCCACCGAGAACCCGATCGAGCAGGAGGGGACGTTCCCGCTCCCCGAGGCGCAGCTCGACCGCTTCTTCCTCAAGATCGCGCTCGGCTACCCGGAGGAGGACCAGGAGCTCCGGATCATGCGCGAGCAGCGCCACGGCCATCCGCTCGACGGGCTCCGCGCCGTCGTCTCGACCGGCGAGGTGCTCGAGCTCCAGCGCGCGGTCGAGGACGTCTACGCCGACGAGCTGCTCGAGGGCTGGATTGTCCGGCTCGTGCGGGCCACCCGCTCGGTCGAGGGCGTGGAGGTCGGCGCGTCGGTGCGCGGCTCGCTCGCGCTCGACCGCACCGCGCGAGCCTGGGCGTTGCTTCACGGGCGTGACTATGTGACGGCACAGGACGTCGAGCGGCTCTTCCTGCCCGTGCTCGGCCACCGGCTGCTGCTGGCGCCGACGTTCCTGGCGGACACGCGTGGCCTGAGCCAGCACGAGACGCTGGAGCTCATCCGTGACCGCTGCTTCGCCGCCGCGCCGGCGCCGGAGCCGGACTGGGAAGGCGTCACCGGACCCGATGGCGCCCGGCCCGTGGCCGAGCCCGCACGGGACTAAGTGCCCCTTCAGGGGATACACGCCGGCCCCTGGCCCGTGATCACGCGGCGCGAGAGCCCACCCTCGGCCTTGAGAAGGTTGACAACCTTCCCTGCGGCCGAGTGCGGCCTCTCGCTTGGTGCTGACGACCCAGGGACTCGCCAGCATCCCCTGAAGGGGCACTAGATGGCCGAGCGGCAGCCGTTCCCGCTCGTGCCGCGCTGGCGGCTCACCGGGCTGCCGTTCGGCGAGCAGCCGAGCGTCCGGCGCGGGCCGGGCTCCGACGTCGCCGGGTCGCGCGCCTACGTGCCGGGCGACCCGGTCAGCTCGATCGACTGGTTCGCCACCGCGCGGCTCTCGGCTGCGCGCGGGCGGGAGGAGTTCGTCGTCCGCGAGCACTTCGAGGACGAGGCGCCGCGCGTCGTGGTCGTCTCCGACCGCCGCCCGTCGATGGCGCTGTACGACGAGTCGCTTCCGTGGCTCTCGAAGCCGGCGGCTGTCGCGGCGGTCGTCGATGCGATCGTGGTCAGCACGCTCGTCGCCCGCGGCGAGGTCGGGTATCTCGACGAGGCGGGCGCGGCGGCGCGTCACGGCGAGCCGTACTGGCTGCCGCCGCGCGGCGGCCGCTCCCGCTGGGCGATCACCGAGCGGGCAGCTGCTGCCACGTGGGACTCGCCGCCCGGGACGCTCGAGCGGTCGTTCGGCCACCTGCACCGCGTGCGCGCCGCGCTGCCGCCCGGGAGCTTCCTCTTCGTCATCTCGGACTTCGTCGAGCCGCCGCCGGTCGCGGCGTTCGTGCGCGCGGCGACCGTGCGCTGGGACGTGGTGCCGGTCGTCGTCCAGGACCCGGTCTGGGAGCAGAGCTTCCCGCTGCTGCCGTCCGTGGTCGTCCCGTTCGCCGACGCCGCAACCGGCCGTCCGGTCGAGACGCGCCTGCGCGGCCGCGAGGTGCGGGAGCGGAAGGCGGCCAACGAGGCGCGCCTGCGCGGGCTGCTCGACGACTTCGCCGGGCTCGGCCTCGAGCCCGTGCTGGTCGGCTCGAGCGACCCGCGTGACGTCGACGGCGCGTTCCTCGAGTGGGCGGAGCGCCGCCGCCGGTCGCGGAGACGGCACCGATGAGGGCCGCGCTCCTGGCCGCGGTTGCTCTGGCGCTCGGGGCCGGCCCGGCGACGGCTGCGCCGCTTGCGGTGCACACCGTGCTCTCCCCGTCGCCGGCCCGTTTCGGCGACGTCGTCGTCGCGACCGTGTCGGTCACGCCCGACGGCACGGTCGACCCGGGATCGATCGCCGTCCGGCCCGGCCTCGCACCCTACGGCGCGCTCGGCGAGCCGACGCACTCGAGCTCCGGCGACACGATCACGTTCCGGTACGAGGTTTCGTGCACCACCGAAGCCTGCGTGCCGCCGCGCGCGCTCCAGCTCGCCGCGGCGCGAGTGAGCGCGGCGACGCGTGCCGGCGAGCGAATCGACGCGGTCGTAGCCTGGCCGCCACTGGAGCTCGCGCCTCGGGTGCCGAAGTCGGCGGTCGACAGGGTCGAATGGCGGCAGCAGCTGGCGCCTGCGGCCCCGACCTACCGCGTGCGGCCGGGCGTGCTCGCTGCGCTGCTGGTCGCGCTCGCCGCGCTCCTGCTCGGCGGGGCCGCTGTCCTGGTCGCCGTCGAGCTGCGGCGCCGCCGGCGCGCGATCGCGCTCGCCGACCCGCGCCTGCCGCTCGAGCGGGCGCTGGCCCTCCTGCGCGAGTCCGCCGGCCGCCCGCCCGCCGACCGGCGCAAGGCGCTCTCGCTCGTCTCCCACGAGGTGCCTGCGGCGGAGCGTGAGGCGACCGAGCTGGCCTGGTCGCGGCGTCCGCCCGCCGCCGAGCGTGTGGACAGGTTCGCGAAGGAGCTCGAGCAGGAGCTGTCAGCCCCGTGAGCCTGCGCCGCGTCATCCCGCTCGCCGACCCCCGCCCGTTGCTGGCCGCCGCCCGGCGGACGACGATCGTCCGGGTCGCGGCCGGCATCGGCCTCCTCGTGCTGGCGCTCGCCGCGATCCTCGTCTCCCGGAACCCGCACGCCCACGAGGCGCGCTTCCTGCCGCAGGGCTCGAACGGCATCGTCGTGCTCGACCTCTCGGCGAGCATCTCGACGGAGACGTACTCGCGCATCGGCCAGACGCTCGACGAGCTCAGCCGGACCGGGGGCCGCTACGGCGTCGTCGTGTTCTCGGATGCGGCCTACGAGGCGCTGCCGACCGGGACGCCCGCGTCGGCGCTCCGGCCGCTCGTCCGTTTCTTCACGCTGCCGAAGCAGGAGCGGCCGGGCGTGGCGCCCTCGTTCCCGGTCAACCCGTGGACGGACTCCTTCAGCGCGGGCACGCGCATCTCGACCGGTCTCGACCTCGCGCGCGCGATCCTGATCCGCGACAGGCTTGCGCGGCCGGCCGTGCTGCTCGTCAGCGACCTCGACGACGCGCCGCGCGACCTCCCGAACCTGTACCCGGTCGTCAGGGCGTACCGGGACGAGGGAATCCGCCTGAACGTCGTGGGCCTCAATCCTGCGCCGGAGGACGAGCACCTGTTCCAGAGCTTCGTCTCGGGCAACGGCGGCCTCTCGCACGCACGCCTTCCAGGCGAAGGCGGCGCTGCGAGGGTCAGCGCGCCGTTCCCGTGGGCGCTCGTGCTCGTCGCACTGGCGCTGATCGCGCTGCTCGCGGCCAACGAGCTGGCAAACGCACGGCTCTCGTGGCGCACGCGGGAGGCGGCATCGTGAGGGCCTGGCGGCTGATCCTCGCCGGCGCGGCCGTGCTCGTCGCCGGCCTGCTGCTGATGCTGGCGGGGGACGTGCTCCGGTGGCGGGACGTGTTCGGCGGCGACGACGCCGCACTCGCCGCCGGCCGCACGCCGAAGTGGCACGCGAACGGCAGGATCCCCGGCGGCGTCGCGCGGCGCGCGCTCGGCGTGGACGACGACCGGGCGCTGCGGCGCGCCATCGTCGGCTATCGCGAGGCGTCCGGGAAGGGCGACTCGCTCGAGCCCGCGACGCAGCGGCGCAAACGGGCGGAGGCGGAGGTCGCCCTCGCCGACGTCGCAGCGTCGGGCTCGCCCGCGCAGGCGTCCCAGGCCTCGAACCTGCTCGGCATCCTGCTCTTCGCGGACGCGACGACCAACGGGGCGCTGGGGCGGTCGACGCCCGTCGAGCAGAGCGTCGGCGCCTTCGAGAACGCCGTCGCCCTGCAGCGCAGCAACGAGGCGGCGAAGTACAACCTGGAGCTCATCCGGCGCCTGCTTGTGGCGCGCGGCGTGCGTGCAGGTGGGACGCCGTCGGCCGGTCCGCGGGGGAGCGGCCAGCGCGGCGCCGGGGGCGGCACGCCGGGGCGGGGCTACTGATGCCGCTCGCAGCGCTCACCTTCCTCACGCCGGAGGCCGGGCTCGTCGCGCTTGCGGTCGTGCTCCCGCTCGGGGCGCTCCTGCTCGCCGACCGGCGGCTCGAGGCGGCGCGGCGCCTCCTGCGGCTGGCGCCGCCCGGCGCCGCCGGCCGCGGCGGGACGATCGCCGCGCTCGTCGCCGTGCCGGTGCTGCTCGGGCTCGCGGCCGCCCAGCCGGTCGTGCGCCGCGACCAGGGCCAGCGCGTGCGCACCGATGCGGAGGCGATGTACGTCGTGGACATCTCGCGCTCGATGGGCGCCACCGGCCGCCCGGGCGGCGAGAGCCGGCTGGCGCGTGCCCGCGCGGCGGCCGTCCGGCTGCGCTCGGAGCTGCCCGAGGTCCCCTCCGGGCTCGCCACGCTGACGGACCGCGCGCTACCGAGCCTCTTCCCGGTCGGAGACCAGGCGACCTTCGACTCCGCCGCCCACGGGCTCGTGCGCGAGCAGCCGCCGCCGCAGGGGAGCTCCTCGACGGCCACCACCTTCGCGCCGCTCGCCGACGTCGGGCGGAAGGGCTACTTCAGCCCGGGCGTGAAGAAACGGCTCGTCGTCCTGCTCACGGACGGCGAGTCGGTGCCGTTCGACGCGAACGCGGTCGCAGATGCGCTGCACGGGGCGTCGCTCGTCGTCGTGCGGGTCGGCAACCCGGGCGAGCGCGTCTACCGGCCCGACGGCCGTCCGGAGGCGTACCGGCCCATGCAGACGGGGGCGCTCGAGACGCTCGCGTCGGCGACGGGCGGCCGTGTCTTCGGCGAGGGCTCGACGGACGCGGCCGCGGCGGCCGCGCGCGTGGCACTCGGCGACGGGCCGACCGCCGTGCAGGGGCGCGCGCGGAAGACGACGCCGCTGGCCCCGTACGTCGCGCTCGCGGCCGCGCTCGTGCTGCTCGTCATCCTGCGTCGCCGAAACTTTACGAATGCCAGCATTGCCCTCGCTGCGCGCCGCGCCTAGACTGCCGCGGCTGCAATATGCGCAAGAGGGTCGTAGTTTTCTCCAGTTTCTGTGCGATTGCCGTCCTCGCGGTGGTGGGGTCGACTGCGCTCGGGGACGGGAACGGCAACTGGCTCGCCTGGGGCCGCACGCCTGAGCAGCTGCGCCACTCGCCGCTGACGCTGATCACCAAGTCGAACGTCGACCAGCTCGGCCGGATCGTGAACATCAACTTCCAGGCGATCGACGCCGGCGTTCGCCGCGGCGAGCAGTCGTACCCGCTCGTGATCGGCGACCGGCTCTACATGACCACGAACGACGACAACGTCTGGGCGCTCGACGCCGTGACCGGGCGCGTCATCTGGCGCTACAAGCCCGACAACGTCGCCGTCTTCCGCAACTTCGGCATCGTCGCGAACCGCGGGCTCGCCTACTGCGGCGGCCGGCTGTTCATCGCCACGCTCGACATGCACCTCGTTGCGCTGCGGCCCTCGGACGGGCAGCTGCTGGCGCGGACGTCGGTCGACACGGCCGTCCCCGGCGCCGGGCCGAACTTCGGCTACTCACAGACGAGCGCGCCCGTCTGCGCGAAGGGCGTCGTCGTCATGGGCGCCGCGGGCTCGGAGTACGGGATCCGCGGCTTCGTGATGGGCTGGCACACCGACCTGACGCCCGCATGGGCGAACCCGATGTGGACGATCCCGCCGGCGCAGACGCTGTGGCGGAGCAAGGGCCGCCTCGTCGGCGGCGGCGCGGTATGGACGCCCGTCTCGGTCGACCAGAGCTCGAACACCGTCTACCTCGGCACCGGATCGGCGACGCCGCTGTACGTCCCGAACCTGCACCCGGGCCCGGCACCGCGCACGGACTCGCTGCTCGCCGTCGACCTCTTCACCGGGAAGCTCAAGTGGTGGCAGCAGCAGATCGGCCACAACGAGTGGGGCTACGACACCGCGCAGCCGCCGCTCATCTACACCGCCAAGGTCGGCGGGAAGCAGCGCCGCATCGTCTCGGTCGCCACGCAGGAGGGCGTCTGGTTCGCCTACGACGCGAAGACGGGCGCGCCGATCTACCAGCGCATCAAGGTCATCAACCGCATCGAGCACCCGTCGCTCAAGCCCGGCCAGCCGGTGTCCGTCTTCCCGGCCGCGATCGGCGGGCTGAACTACTCGCCGGCGTCGTACGACCCGGCGACGAACTACCTGCTGAACGCCGCAGCCGAGACGGGCTCCGTGCTCGTCCAGGCGCGGCTCACGCCGACGCAGAAGAAGCGCAAGCTGATCGGCGACGTCTTCATCGGGCTCGCCAACGGCGACTTCGGCCAGCCGGCGCCGGGCTGGCACGACCACGGCTCGATCTCGGCGATCGACGTCAACACCGGCAAGCGGGTCTGGCGGTTCGAGACGCCCGAGCCCGAGCGCGGCGGCATCACCACGACCGACAGCGGGCTCGGCTTCGCGGGCGGCGGCGACGGCGTCTTCCGCGCGTTCGACACCAAGGCCGGCAAGGTGCTGTGGACGTTCCAGACCGGCAATCAGATCGCTTCCGGCCCGACCGTCTACACGGTCGACGGCAAGGAGTACATCGCGCTCACGGTCGGCGGCACGCCGACGTCGTCGGGCGGCGGGACGGCGACGCGGCTCCAGATCTTCGCGCTCGGCGGCTCCAAGCAGCAGTCGCCGCCGCCGGTGCTCCCGCGCCTGACCGAGGCGACCGAGCCGGTCGCCCAGCCCGTTCCCGCCGCGGCTCCCCCCGCGATCGCCCCGAAGCGCGTGGCGCGCGTGGCCGCGTCGCCCCGAGCGGCGCGGATCACCGCCGAGGGCGGGCTCTTCGTCCGCACGTGGCAGCCCAGCGGCTCGAACGAGCAGATCGCCACGGGCCGGCTGCTGCTCGGCAACCGGCCGGTTGCCGGGGCCCGCATCCGGGTCGACACCTTCCTGCTGCCCCAGGCGACCGACGCGCAGGGGCGCTTCCGCTACCGCGCCGACGTGACGACCGCCAGGCGGCATCCGATCAGCGTCGCGTCGACCGACAAGGCGACCGTCGGCGGCCGCAGGCTCAGCGAAGCGCAGGCGGCCTCGCTGCGTGCGGCGCGCGGCGGGTTCAGCGTCGGCTACAAGCTGAGCAACATCGTTGCGAAGCGGATCGGGGGCGGCAAGGTGCTCGTGACCGGGCGCGTGACGGGGCCGAACGGCACGCCGCCGCCGCCGGTGACGCTCTTCACCTACCGGCTCACCGGCACGATCACCGACTCGACCGGGAAGCCCATCACCGGCGCGGTGGTCGTCAGCCGCACTGCCGACCGCAGCTTCTGGACGTTCTCCGAGCCGAGCGACGGGGACGGCCACTACACCTCCTTCTTCACCGCCTCCGACCAGCTCGGTGCCGATCCCGTGCCGCTGGCCGTCGGCGTCGCGAGCGGCGACATCTCCTACGGCGGGACGGTCGGCCAGAACGTGAACTTCAGGGCGCTCCGCAGCGCGAACCTCGACATCAAGCTGCCGGCGACCGCGACCGGGCAGATGACGTTCTCGGAGGCGACGTCGCAGCCCGGCGCCGTGTACGACGGCCTCCTTGTCGGCGTCGCCTTCGGCGACAAGAACGCGACCGTGAAGCCGGTCTCCGCCACCTGGCCCGACGCGAAGGGCAACTTCCGGCTCGTGCTCCCGGCCTCTGCGGCCGGTAAGCGCGTCTCCTTCTGGATGGACCGCCGGCCGGTCTTCTCGCGCGCGCCCGCTGCGCCCGGGAAGTCGGCGTCGCCGGGGCTGTTCCCTTCGGCCCCGCGCAACCAGGCCCCGCAGCAGCTGGTCGCGATCCGCCTCCCGCACTAACACGGCCCGAACGACCCGGTAGGCAGCATGGACGCAGTGCGGCGCTTCGGCCCCCTGATCGTCGTTGTGCTCGCCCTCGCCTGGGCGCCGGCCGCGCTGGCGCACGCGAACGTCGTCTCGACGACACCCAGCGACGGCGCGACCGTGGCCACGGCGCCGGCCGCCGTGCGCGTGCTCTTCGACGATCCGGTCACGGCCGTGCCGGGCAATGCCGTCGTCGCGAGCGACCGCACGTCGGTGCTGGGGGGGAAGCCGCGGGTCGAGCGGGCCGGGCGTGAGCTCGTCCTCCCGCTCCAGCAGCTCGCGAACGGCGACTACAGCGCCCGCTGGCGGATCATCTCCGACGACGGGCACCTCGAATCGGGCGTGCTCGCGTTCCGGATCGGGCCCGGCGGCGGGGCGGCACCGCAGTCGATCCTGAAGCCGGGCGCCAGCGAACCGTCCCTCCTGGACGTCATCGCGCGCTGGCTCCTGCTCGGCGGCGTTCTGGTCTCCGCCGGCGCCGCGCTCTTCTTCCTGCTCGTCTCGCGCGCGGGCGCGCGCGAGGCAACGGCGACGGCCACGGTCGGGCTGATCGGCGTGGTGCTGGGCGGCGCCTGGCTGCTGCACGCGACGGACGATGCGGCAACCCGTTTCGGCCACGCCACGCAGGCCGCGGTCGTGATCGCCGGCGTCGGCGCGATCGCGGCCTCGCTGGCGCACTTGACCGGCCGCTTCACGGTTCCGGCCCTCGTCCCCGCGCTCGTGCTGCTGCTCGAGCCGACGGCGGCCGGGCACGCATTCCGCCCCGCCGACGACCGGCCGATCTCCGTGCTCGCCGACCTCGTGCACGTCGGCGCGGCGGCGTTCTGGATCGGCGGGCTGGTGCAGCTGGCGCTGCTCCTGCTACGCGGCCGGGCCGGCGGCGCGCCGAGGCGTTTCTCGCAGCTCGCGCTCGTCGCCGTGGTCCTGATCGCCGTGAGCGGCGCCGCCCGCGCGGTCGTGGAGTTCAGCTCGGTCTCGCAGCTCTGGTCGACCGGCTACGGCCGGGCGATCCTCGCCAAGACGGTGCTCTTCGCGGCCGTGATCGGCATCGCGGCCACCGGCAGCCGCCAGTTCCTGTCGTCGCCCTTGCGGCTCCTGCGGTCGGTCTCTTCGGAGCTGGCGCTCCTGGCCATACTCGTCGTCGCCGTCGGCGTGCTGACGGCGATCCGGCCGGGTCGCGACGCGGTTGCGCGCATCGCCGCCGCCGCGGGCCCGGTCGAGATCGGCGACGCGCCGCCGCCGCCGCGCGGGACGGTCGTCTTCGCCGACGAGGCCGACAAGCTCGCCGTCGCCCTCGCGGTCAAGCCGGGCCGGCCGCTCCGGCTGACGGCGACCGTCATCGGCCAGACCGGCCGCGGCGTCGACGGCCTCGACGTCGGCTTGGCGGCCATGAACGGGTCACGGAGCGGTTCCGCCGTCGGCCGGCCGTGCGGGCACGGGTGCTACGAGGCCGCCGTCCCGTTCGGTGCGAAGCCCACCGCCTTCGGCGTCACCGTGAACGGCACGGGCCGGTTCCAGTCGCTGCGCTTCGCGGTGCCGGGCCCCTGGCCGCCGCCGCCGGGGACGGCGTTCCTGCGCCGCGCCACCCGCGTGTTCAACCGGCTCGACTCCGTTGTGCTCCGCGAGCGGCTGCGCTCGCAGCTCGGCAACGCGATCCACACGACCTGGACGCTCGTCCGCCCGTACAGCCTGGAGTACGCGATCGACCGCGGCGCGGGCGGCATCGTGATCCGCGAGCAGCGCTGGGACCGCATCGCGCCGGGCCAGCCGTGGAAGCGCTCGACGAGCGTGCTCCTGCCGCAGCCGACGGCTCCGTGGGGCGAGAAGTTCAGCGACGTCCGCGTCCTCCACAAGAGCCCCGGCCGCCTCACCGCCTCATGGGTGGACCCGTCGATCCCGGCGTGGTACACCGCGACCTTTGATCGCGCGACCGGTCGGCCGACGACGCTGCAGATGACCGCCGCCGGGCACTTCATGCGACATCGTTACGTGTCGTACAACAAGCCCATTCGCATTACACCGCCCAAACGTGTTGCCAAGTAAGATCCCGTCCTCCGGCGGCGCTACAGCGGTGTCCGACCGGATCTCCAGCTCATTTCTCGACCGAAGGGGTCACATGACTGTTCGTTCGCTTGCCGCCGCCGCCCTCGTCGTCCTCGCCTCGCTCGTGCTGTCGCCCGTGGCGGCGCCCGCCGCGAAGGCGACGACGGTGAAGGTGACGGCGATGGAGTTCAAGTTCAAGCTGTCCACGTCGAGCGCGAAGGCCGGCAAGGTCACCTTCAAGGTGACCAACAAGGGCAAGCTCGCTCACGACTTCAAGATCGCCGGCAAGAAGACGAAGCTGCTGGGGCCTGGCAAGAGCCAGACGATCACGGCCACGATCAAGAAGGGCAAGAACGCCTACCTCTGCACGGTCGCGGGCCATGCGGCGGCCGGCATGAAGGGCAGCTTCACCGGCAAGTAGTACTTCGGCGAGGCGGCGCGGGCGCCCCGGCCCGCGCCGACGCGTCGTCTCTCTATCCGGGCGCTCGCTGAGCGCCCTCAGCGCCCCCGCGGATTCGCCCGCGGCCCCGCGGTGCCACGCTCGACTCGGGAAACCGACGATCGGAGGCGTCATGGCGACGTACCTGAAGGAAGCTGACCTCGCGGGGCCCGGCATCGGCGACTACGCCGAGCTCGAGCTCGTCCTCCCGGACGACTACAGCCCCGCGCTCGGGCCGGCCGAGACGATGCAGGCCCTCTACACGGCGAAGCGGCAGATCGAGGACGGCCTCTGTGAGGCCCTGAACCTCCTGCCCGTCCAGGTGCCGCTCATCGTCGACCGCTCCAGCGGCGTGAACGACTACCTCGACCGCGACGGGAGCCGCACGCCGGTGTCGTTCCACATCTCGAACGACCGCGACCTGCACCCGATCGACGCGGAGGTCGTGCAGGCGGCGACGAAGTGGAAGCGGATGGCGCTCGCGCAGTTTGGCCTGAAGCCCGGCGAGGGCCTGCTCACCGACATGCGTGCCGTGCGCAAGGACTACTTCCTCGACCACGACCACTCGGCCTACGTCGACCAGTGGGACTGGGAGCGCGTGGTCACCGACGGCGACCGCACGCTCGCGTACCTGACGGAGACGGTCCGCGCGATCTGGCGCGTGCTGAAGGACACCGAGCGCATGCTGCACCGGCGCTGGCCCGGGCTCGCCGAGGGCTACCCGGCGCTACCCGACGAGCTGACGTTCATCCACGCAGAGGACCTGCTCGCGCTGTACCCCGATCTGCCCCGCAAGGAGCGCGAGACGCGCTTGCTGCAGGAACACCCCGCCGTGTTCATCTACGGGATCGGCTGGTCGCTCACCGACGGGCTGCCGCACGAGCTGCGCGCCGCCGACTACGACGACTGGTCGACGGAGACGCGCTCCCTCGACGGCCGCCCGATGCACGGGCTGAACGGCGACATCCTCGTGTGGAACCCGGTCACGCGCCGGCGACACGAGCTGTCGTCGATGGGCATCCGGGTGACGAAGGAAGGGCTCGTCCGGCAGCTGGAGATCGCCGGGCAGCTCGACTTCCTCGAGCTCCCGTACCACCGCGCGATCATGGATGACCGGATCCCGCTCTCGATCGGCGGCGGCATCGGCCAGTCCCGCGTGATGATGCTGCTGCTGCGGAAGGCGCACCTCGGCGAGGTGAGCGTCACGGTCTGGCCGCAGATCCTGAAGGACATGTGCACGGCGCGGAACATCCGCGTCCTCGAATGACGACGAGAGGAGTGGCGATGAGGAGCAAGGCTGGGTTCACCGACGACGAGGCGCGCGACGTCGCGCGCCGGATCGGCATCGACTGGACGGCCGTCCCGTTCGAGCTCGAGGAGTTCCGCAGCGGCATGGAGGTCGAGCTCGAGCACGGCCGGCACGACCCACGCACCGACGTCACGGGCGACGATCCCGTCGTCACCGGGAAGATCGCGTGGGCGCACCTGAACGAGTTCCCCGACTACTACACGCGTCTCGACCGGATGGAGGAGGACGCGAGACGGGAGCTCGCGCTGCGCTGAGGCTCTGGGCCGGGCGGGAGCCGCGTGCTCCCGCCCGGCGGCCTCAGCGGCCGCGGAGGTGCATCCGCAGCGCCACGTAATGCCGTGCGCGTTGCCACCGGCGCCCTGCGGGTTCGTCTCCGTCTACGGCGCCCCCGCGATCTGCGGCCACAATGAGGTGGATGGGGGAGCTGGCTGCGACGACGAGGGCATTCGCCGCCCGCGTGCCGCGCAGCCGTGTGGCGTCCACCGAGGTGCTCGTGCCGGTCGGGGCGGGGCTGCTCGTCCTCACCGTCGGCGCGAAGTACGGCGGCTACTACCCGACGGTCTGGGGATGGACCGGCACCGTGCTCGCGTGGGTCGCGGCGATGGTGCTGCTCCTGGCGGCGCCGCGCCTGAGCCGCCTGGAGGTGGCAGCGCTTGCGGCGCTCACCGCATACGTCGGCTGGGTGGGTCTCAGCCGCTTCTGGTCCGAGGCGCCCGGCCACACGATCTCGGAGGTGCAGCGGGACATCATCTACCCGCTCGCGCTGCTGGTCGCGCTCGTGCTGCTGCGGCGCGCGGCGGTTGCCTCGTTCGTCACCGCCGTCGCCGTCGCGGTCGACCTGCTCGCCCTCTACGGGCTGGTGACTCGGCTCTTCCCCGAACGGCTCGGCACGTTCGACTCGGTGGCCGCGTACCGGCTGGCGACGCCTTTCGGGTACTGGAACACGCTCGGGATCGTCACCGCGATGGGCATCGTGCTGACGTTCGGACTCGCCGCCCGCGGCGGCCTCGTTACGCGCGTGCTCGCCGCGGTCGCGCTGGTCGGCCTCGCGCCGACGCTCTACTTCACGTTCAGCCGCGGCGCGGTCGTGGCGCTTGCACTGGGCCTGGCAGCCCTCGTCGTCGTCGACAATCGGCGCCTCCAGCTGACGGTCGCGGCTGCAGCCTTTCTGTCGCTACCGGCGCTGATCACCTGGCAGTCGACGCACTACGAAGCGCTGACGACCACTGCCGCGCCGATCGAGGCCGCCTCGCGGGATGGCCACCGGCTGGCGGCCCTGCTCGCCCTGGTCGCGCTCGGCGCGGCCGGCATCGCCGTCGCGTTCACGCTCGTCGAGCGCCGCTGGCGCCCGGGCACGTACGTCCGTCGCGGCTATGCGATCGCGGTGAGCGGGCTTGCCATCCTGGCCGCGGTCGGCGTGATGGCCCACTTCGGCGGGCCGGTGAAGATGGTCGACGACGCGGTCGACTCGTTCCGCGGGCCCCCGGTTGGGACGAATCAGGCCGGGTCGAACATCACGAGCCGCTTCTCGAGCCTCTCGAGCAACGGCCGCATCACGTTGTGGTCGCAGGCGTGGGACGACTTCCAGCGCAACCGGGTCGCCGGGGCGGGGGCGGGAAGCTTCGAATGGTGGTGGGCCAGGCACCAGCCGACGGCCGGCAAGGCGCGCGACGCGCACAGCCTCTACGCAGAGACGCTCGCCGAGCTCGGCGTCGTGGGGTTCGTGCTCATCGTGCTCGCGCTCGCGCTCCCGCTCCTGGCCCTGATCCGTGCGCGCCGCCGCCCGCTGATGTCGTTCGCCGCCGCGGCCTACGTTGCGTTCATCGCCCATCTCGGCGCCGACTGGGACTGGGAGATGCCGATCGTGATCCTGCCCGGGCTCTTCTGCGCCGCGGCGCTGCTCGTCGCCGCCCGCCGCACCGACGAGCCGGTGGAGTTCCGGCCCTGGGCGCGAGGTGCCGCGGTGGCTGTCGTGGCGCTCGTCGGTGTGTTCGCGTTCACCGCGATGATCGGCACGAATGCGCTGGCCGCCGCGCGAAGCGCGGATATCGACGGCGACCTCCCGAAAGCGGCTACGGCCGCGCAGAAGGCCACGGACTGGACACCGTGGTCGGCCGAGCCGTGGATAGAGCTCGGCAGCGTCCAGCGCCAGCAGGGCAAGCTGCGCGCCGCCCGGGTCAGCTACCGGAAGGCGATCGACCTGGAGCCGCTCGACTACGACGCGTGGCTCGGACTGGGCTACGTCACCAGGGGCGGAGTGCAGCGACACGCGTTTGCGACGGCGCGGCGGCTGTACCCGTTCAACCCCGTCAATCCGCCTCCGCCGGGCAAGCGCGGCTGACGCAGCGCGATTTTCCCCGTACGCTGAGTGGATGGGGGACCCACTGCGGCGCCCGGAGGAGCTCATCCGGCGCGTCTACTCGTACGTCGCCTACCGGATGGGCGACGGGCCCGAGGCCGAGGATGTGACCAGCAGCACCTTCGAGCGTGCGCTTCGCTACCGCTCGAGCTTCGATCCCGCGAAGGGATCGGAGCAGGCCTGGGTGCTCGGCATCGCGCGCACCTGCATCGCAGACCATTTCCGCTCTCGGCCGGCCGCGGGCCCCGACGTGCACGACGTGCAGGCCCCCGTGAACGTCGAGTCGGACGCGCTCGAACGGCTGACCGTTCAGGCTGCCGTCGGCCGACTGGGCGACCGGGACCGCGAGCTCATTGCGCTCCGCTACGGCGCCGACCTGAAGGTGCGGGAGATCGCCGAGCTGCTCGACGAGCGGACGAACACGATCGAGGTCGCCCTTCATCGCGCGCTCGCGCGCCTTCGCGAGGACCTCGCCGGCGAGCGTCCGCAGGGCGAAGCCTCCGCCCAGGCCCTGTAAGGAAACCGCCGCCCCGGTAGGTAGAGGGTGCAGGTTCTTCAAGAGAAGGGGCGAGTGAGGAGGTTTTTGTGAGTTTCTGGAATCTGCGGCGGCGTAGCGATACGTCGTTCCAACACGAGGTGCGCCGGAACAGGCCGGAGGCGCGCCCGGAGTTTGTCTCCATGCTCGCCGGGCGCCTGACGGGCGTCCGCGGGGCGAGCCGTCCGCGTCTCGTTGCGGCGTTCGTCGCGACGGCGCTGCTGCTCATCGCGCTGGTCGCACTGGGCGGCATCAGCTACGCGGCAGGCGGGGCAGGATCTGCGGTCTCGGGTCTCGCCGATACGTTCACGCTCAAGTCGAGCGCCACGTCGGCGAACTCGCCGGCGAGCGACCAGTACAACATCGGCCCGTGCACGCTCGGCTACCCGGACAACAGCCACAACCCGCGCTCGAGTGTGGTGTTCAACGAGAGCACGGTGCTGAAGGGCTTCAGCGTCGTCGGTACCACCGGGACCCCGGGCGTGGCCGCCTGGTACAGCGACGAGCACGCACTGCTCCTTGGGCTCGAGCCGCCGAACGTCACTGACATGACGGAGCCGCCGTCGGTCCAGGATGCGGCCACGAAGACGGCGCGCGTGCACAACCCGCAGGTCGGGAACCTCACCGCCTTCGACGGCGGCGGCAGGCCGTTCTTCCCGGCCGCGTTCGTGACCAAGATCACGCCGCCGAACACGACCGGCAGGCAGGGCGACTGGCAGCAGCAGAACGACAACACGAAGGCTCAGTCGCCGCAGGATCTCTTCGGCACCTGGAAGCACGCGACCCAGGGCACGGACATCGGCAGCATGAACGACCCGCCGGCCAACAACAGCTTCGGCCCGGGCGCGGACACGCCGCCGTCCGGCCTGAAGTACGAGAAGTACCGCACCGAGGTGCGGTGGGACCTGTTCAGCCTGAAGGATCAGAACGGTGCGCCGATCACGGCCCACAACGCGTATCGCGTCGAGTTCATGGTTCACGACGGCGACCAGAACAAGCAGGGCGGCGACGTGGGCCAGGCCTGCGTCAACATCACCATCCCGTAACGGGACACCGCCGAGAGACGGAAGCGAGAGGGCCGGCACTGCCGGCCCTCTCTCGTTTCGGGGCTCGGGGGGTCACGGCCGGATGCCGACCTAGAATCCATGGAGATGCGAGGCCTGATCGCGGCGTTCGCCGCCGCAGCGCTGCTGGCGTGCGCGGGCTGCGGCTCCTCCGGCAGCAGCGAGGCCGCGGCGCCGACGGCCGCAGACATCGCCCACGGGCGTGTCCTCTTCCAGACGGGCCCGCCGGGCAAGGAGGGCTGCGAGCTTTGCCACACGCTCGCGGCGGCCAGGGCGCACGGGCCGTTCGGGCCCGACCTCGACGCCGAGGTCCCGGAGTGGAAGGCCCAGCTCCACGAGACCGAGCAGGACATCCGCAAGCGTGTCCGCGACCAGATTGCCGACCCCGCATGCGCCAACCCGGCCGAGGCGGGACGGTGCATGCCGAAGGAGCTCTTCACCGGAGACGACGCCAACGACGTCGCGGCGTTCGTGGCGCACTGCGGCGGCCGCGCGGGCAAGCCGGGCTGCGAGCCGGTCGCCGGCGGGCTTCAGGGCCTTGCAGGACGCGGCCAGGATCTCTTCGTCAGCGAGGCCTGCATCAGCTGCCACTGGGCGGACAGCGGCCCGTCGGTCGGTCCCAGCTTCCACGGGCTCGCCGGCTCGGACGTCACCCTCCGAAGCGGCAAGGTCGTGAAGGCCGACGACCGCTACCTCGAGCTCTCGATCCTGGCGCCCGACTACCAGGTCGTGCAGGGCTACCAGTCCGGCGTCATGAGCTCGCGCATCGGCGCCGAGCACATCACCCGCGACCAGGCGAAAGCCCTCGTCGCCTACATCAAGACCCAGAAGTAGTCATGGCCCTGTCTAGGATCACCGCGATGCCCAGGCTCCGGCTGTGGCTCGTCGTGGTGCCGCTCGCCGTCGCCGCGACACAGGCCGGGACCGCGCTTCTCGACCGGTTTGCGGGCGAGAGCTACGAGGGCGCCGAGCTGTTCTCGCCCGGGAATGCGTCGTCCGTGCTGCTCCCGCCGGCCGTCGCCTTCGCCGTGGCGCTGCTGCTCGGCGCGCTGCTGCTGCTGGTTCGCTCGCCCGCTCCAGGCCGAGCTGTTCCGCTGTGGTCGTTCGCATGTCTTCCGCTCGTCCTCTTCGCGGTGCAGGAGCACGTCGAGTGGGCGCTCGGCCACCACGACGCGCCAATCGCACTGGTTCTCCACCCGATGTTCGCCGTCGGCATCGCCGTCCAGCTCCCGTTCGCACTGCTCGCCTACGGCGTCGCGCGCCTGCTCGTCGGCGCCGCGGCCGCGATCGGCGAGCGCCGCGCCCGCCGCACGGCGCCGGCCCGCCGGCTGCCGTGCGTCTCCCGGCCCGCCGGCGAGGCGCCGCTCCGCACGCTGGTTGCCGCTGCCGGCCGCTCAACTCGCGGCCCGCCTGTTCCGATCTTTCTCTGAGGCGCACAGGCGGCCGGGCTCCGGCCGCGAAACTCCGCCACGAGAGGAGATCACCCTGCAAGCGCAGCAGGCGCTCATCGACGTCCAGGAGGCGACACAGCGGTTCGGCTCGCGCGTCGCGCTCGACAGCTTCTCGCTCTCGATTCACGAGGGCACGGTCGTCGGGGTGCTCGGCCCAAACGGGGCCGGAAAGACGACGCTGATCAATCTGGTCGCCGGGCTTGCGCGGCCGACCAGCGGAGCCGTGCTGTGGCGCGGCACGCCCGTGCGTGCACCGTTCCCGCGCGAGATCCGCGGGCGCATCGGCATGGTCACCCAGGAGACCGCGCTCTACGACGAGCTGAGCGTGCGCCAGAACCTGCGCTTCGCGGCCGACCTGTACGGCGTCAAGGACCGCAACAAGCGCATGGGTGAGGTGCTCGAGCTGGTCGGGCTCGAGGAACGCGTGAAGGACCGCGCCGGCTCGCTCTCGGGCGGCCTGCAGCGGCGCCTCGCGCTCGGGCGGGCGCTCCTCCACGACCCCGACCTGCTCGTCCTCGACGAGCCGACCCTCGGCGTCGACGTCGAGGCGCGCCACGCGCTCTGGCGCCACGTGCGCTGGCTGCGCCGCAGCGGCAAGACGATCCTGCTCAGCACCAACCACCTCGACGAGGCCCAGGCGCTCTGCGACCGGATCGTCGTGCTCCGCGAGGGCAAGCGCCTGACGGAGGGCGATCCGGCCGAGCTGCTCGCGCGGACAGGCAGGCTCGTCGAGATCGACTGCCTGGCGGGCAGTGTCGCCGGCGTCCGCGAGCAGGTCGAGGGGCTGCCCGGCATCGGCCGGATCGACGTCACGGAGGTCGGGATCACGGTCTACGTCCCGCACGGCGAGTCGGCCGACGACGTCGCGGTCGCCGCGCTCGACACCGGGCTCGCGCAGGGTGTCCGCGTCCGCCCGCCGGACCTCGTCGAGGTCTTCCAGACGCTCGCCGAAGCAGACGGCCGTGGCTGACGGGCTCCGCGCCGCCGGGTCCGCCGCCCGCATGGAGCTCGAGCAGCTGAGGCGCTCCGGCGTGCTGGTCGGCCTCGTGATCCTCGAGGCCCTGACGTTCCTCGTGCTCGTCAGCCTCTTCGGGCTCACCGGCGCGCGCGCCCCGACGGCGCTCGTCGACCTCGACGGCGGGCCGATGGCGAAGTCGTTCATCCGGCACCTCGACGAGGCGCGCCACTCGTTCCGCCTGAAACGGATGACGTTCGAGCAGGGAGAGGACGGCATCTCCCACGGCGACCTCGCCGCGATCATCACCATCCCGCGCAACTTCACCCGCGACGTCTCGGCCGGCAAGACGGCACTCGTCCCGATCACCGTCGACAACGTCAACCAGGACCTCGCCGACGACATCCGCGAGGCCATGCCGTCCGCGATCACGGCGTTCGCGGCCGAGCACGATTTCCAGGGCGTCCGCCTGGTCGCGAAGGAGAACGACCTGATCGACCACGACACGGACTACGTCCCGTACCTCGTCGTGAGCGCGCTCGTGCTCGCGGCGTTCGTCGTCGCCGGGATCCTCGGCGCCTTCGCGCTGACGCGCGAGTTCGAGGCGCGCACGATCGTCAGCTGGCGCCTGGCGCCGGTGCATCCCGGCTGGGTGCTCGCGGGCAAGCTGCTGACGTCCGCGAGCGTGGCGGCCGTCGCGGTCGGGGCCGCGACGGCCGTCGTTGTCGTCGGCTACCACGTCTCGCCCACGCACTGGCTCGGCGGCCTCTTCGCGCTGCTCCTGTGCACGATCATCTTCACGAGCCTCGGAGCCTGCGCCGGCGCCCTGTTCCGCCGGACGCTGCCCGTCGCCGCGCTCTTCTTCGGGCTCGCGCTGCCGTTCTACATCGACTCCGGTGCGCTCGAGCCGCTGCGCTTCGACGGCGAGAAGCTGTGGACGGCCGGCCACGCGTCGCCCGTCTACTCGGCAATCGGCGTCCTCCAGTGGGGCTTCCACGGCCTGCGCGTGACGCCCGAGACGCTCCAGGTGAACATCCTCGTGCTCGTCCTCTGGACGATCACGAGCCTGCTCGTCGCGACCGCGGTCCTGTCCCGGCCGAGAGTGCTGCGGTGAGAGGCGCGCTGACCATGGCGCGGCTCGACCTGGCCGTCTGGCGCCGCTCGCCGTGGGCGATCGCCGCCGCCCTGATCCCGCCGCTCGGGATGCTGATCCTCGTCAAGGTGCTGACGATCGCGGTCACGGCGCAGCCGGTCGCGCTCGTCGTCGGGGAGTACTCGCCGCAGGCGAGCCTGTTCGCGGAGTTCATCCGCGACGACACCGAGTCGTACATCCTCCACTTGAGCCCTTCGCGCAAGCACGCGAGCGACGAGCTCGCCGAGCAGCGCGTCGCAGCCGTCATCGACATCCCGAAAGGCTTCAACGCGGCGATCGGGCGCGGGCGCGCAGAGGTGCCCTACACGCTGAACAACGTCGACATCGACATCTCCGACGACATCCGGCGGTCGATCGACACGTCGGTCGCCGAGTTCGACGCGCCGCAGCTCGGCTCGAGCGTCCCCGCGTCGCCAGGCCATCCTGCGGTGATCGTGCCGAACCCGTACCGCGTGGACATCGCCGAGACCGACCTGCGCAAGACAGACACGCCGTTCGGCACCTACCAGGTGCTGCCCGTGCTGCTCCTGCTCGTGCTGACGCTCGGCGTGCTCGGCGGCGCGCTGCTCGGCAGCCGCGACCACGAGCGGCGGACCATGACCTTCCTGCGGCAGACGCCGCTCTCGCGCGCCGCCTTCGTCGCCGGCCGCTTGCTCGGCACGCTCGCCGCGCTGGCCGTGTTCGTCGTCCCGGTGACTGCGTACCTGGCGTGGAACGGGACGCTCAACCCGCCCAGGGGGCACTGGCCTGCGTTCCTCGGGATCCTCGCGATGACGGCCGTGCTTGCGGCATCGCTCGGCGTGCTGCTCGGCAGCGTGCTGCGGCGAGCGGCGATCGTCTCGCTGGCCGGCGTCACGGTCGCGACGTACCTCTTCTTCCTCGGCGGCGGCTTCACGACGATCGCGTTCCTGCCCGAGTGGCTGCGCACCCTGAGCAGGGCGGTCCCGACCCGCTACGCGATCGACGGCATGCGCCAGTCGCTCTTCTACCCCGAGTACACAGGCTTCCGGACCGACGTGCTGGTGCTCGCCTCCTTCGCCGCTGCCGCGCTCGCGGCCGCAATCGTCTCGCTGGGCCGGAGCGTGCGATGAGCCGCTGGCTCCTGCCGCTCGTCACGCTGCTCGCGGTCGCCGTCCTGGCGGTCACGATCGTCGGCTTTGCGGCCGCGAGCAAGGGCGGGACGCCGACCGACACGAAGCTGGCGCCGTCGACCGCGGGAAACGGCACTTCGGGCCCCCTCGACCTCGACGTCCCTGTGTGCCGCCTGCCTGCCGGGCCGGGCCCGAGCGACCTTCCGGTGACCGGTGTCTGCCGCGGGAAGGTGACCGCCGCCTTCGCATGCCTCGCCGGTCACGAGCAGTACTCGCTCACGATTCGCCGCCCGCTCGGCGGCGGCAACGAGCTCTGGCTGACGATCGAGATCCCCGACTACAAGGGCCCGGGCCCGTACGCCGAAAGCGAGGCGTTCGTCCAGATCACGGGGCCGGCCAACGTCATGCGCTGGACGCACCGCGAGACGCTCACGCGCGTCGATCCTTCGGGGTTCGTGGAGCTCGGCCGCACGCTGCTCCTGCCCGAGCCGGGCACGCCCGCGAAGGGGCGGATCCTGCTCTACGGCCACGCGGAGTGCAGGGGGTAGGTAGGTGCGCGCGAACCTTCGGGGCATGCGCTTCCTGCCGCTGACGCTGCTCGTTCTCGTCGCGCTCGTCCCGGCTGCGTGCGGCGGCGGCGGCGACGAAGGCCCGCCCAACATCGAGCGCGGCCGTGCGCTGTTCACGACGGGCGGCCGCGAGGGACGGCAGCTGAGCTGCGGCTTCTGCCACACGATGCGCGCGCCGAAGACGATCGGTGCCTACGGCCCGAGCCTCGACCAGGAGGGCGGCGAGTACCAGGCCCAGAAGAAGACCGAGGCCCAGACGCGGGAGTTCGTGCTCAAGTGGATCAGGGACGGCAACTGCCCCGACCCGCGGGAGCCCAGCCGCTGCATGCCGGCAGGGCTGTACAGCGGCGCGGACGCGAAGGCGGTCGCCGCGTTCGTCGCTCGCTGCGCCGGCAAGCTGACGGCGGCCGGCTGCAAGCCGCGCTCGGGCGGCCTGAAGGGCGAGGCGGGCAAGGGCGAGAAGTACTTCGGGTCGCTCGGCTGCGTCGGCTGCCACTGGGCGACCGAGGGCAACGAGCCCGTCGGGCCGCGCTTCTACGGGCTCCCCGGCTCGAAGGTCGAGCTCGCGGACGGGCGAACCGTCACCGCCGACGACGACTACCTGGTCCGCTCGATCGTCGATCCGGAGGCAGATCTCGTGAAGGGCTACGCGCCGCAGTCGATGAGCGGCCGCGTCCCGAAGGGCCTGGTCACGCAGGACCAGGCGAAGGCGCTCGTCGCCTACATGAAGACGCTCGAGGGCAACCAGGGCAGCTAGGCATAGCGCAGCGCGGCCCGTACCATCGAACGATGGCGCGCCTGCGGCTGTGGCTCGTGATGCTCCCGCTCGTCGTGGCCGGGAGCGAGGGCGGCGCGTCGCTCGTCGACCGGTTCGCGCCGCGCGAGTACGAGGGGGCAGAGCTGTTCGCGACGACCAACGAGTCGCACGCGCTCCTGCTCCCCGCGGCCGCGCTCGGGGTCGCGCTGCTCCTCTGCGCCGTCTGGGCCTGCACGAAGGCGGCGCCCGCGCGCATGCGCCTGCCGCGCTGGGTGTTCGCGTGCCTGCCGCCGGTCGTCTTCGCCGTGCAGGAGCACGTCGAGCACCTGATCTCGCACGGGGCGCCGTGGACGCTCGCGGCCGACCCGACCTTCGTCGCCGGGCTCTGCCTGCAGGCGCCGTTCGCGCTCGCCGCCCACCTGGTGGCGCGGCTGCTCGTCGTGGTCGCCGCCGCGATTGCGCGGCGCAGGACCGTTCGCCCGCCGGCCGCGGCGCCGCCGATCGTCTGCTTCGCGCCGGCGCCCGCACCGTTCCGTCGTCTCCGCCTCGCCGGCAGCCGCCGGCTCACGCGCGGCCCGCCGCGCCTCCTCGCCGTCTGAACGACGCCGCGACGGCGTCGTGAGCCGGGCCGGGGCCTACCCCGGCGCTCTGCCATGCCAGGAGGTGCGAAGTGGGCGGAGACCCACTCGACCTGTCGGATCGAACGATCCGGCGGGTGTACGCATACGTGGCGTTCCGCATCGGGCGCGGGCCCGACGCGGAGGACGTCACGAGCGAGGTCTTCGAGCGTGCGGTTCGCTACCGCGCGTCGTACGACCGTCGCAAGGGGGCGCCGCTCGCGTGGCTGTATGGGATCGCGCGCGGCTGCATCGTCGACCACGTGCGCAAGCGGGTCGAGCCGGGCGGTGATCCCGACGACGTCGCGATGCTCGGCGACCTCGAGGCCGACACGGTCGAGCGGCTCGCGCTGCGGGCGGCCGTCGGCCGCCTGGGCCCGCGCGACCGCGAGCTGATCGCGCTGCGCTACGGCGCCGAGCTCACCGCGCGCGAGATCGGCGAGCTGCTCGGCGAGCGGACGAACACGATCGAGGTGGCGCTGCACCGTGCGGTGTCGCGGCTGCGGGAGGACCTCGACGCGCCGCCCGCATCCGCGGCCCGGGAGGCCGTGGGCTAGCGGCGAGCGGGCTTGGGCTTCGTCCGAGCGACCACCGTCAGCCGGGTCTGCATCCCGAGCTGGCGGTGGTCTGCGAGCGAGCACCAGAGGATGTACTTGCCGGGCCGCAGGTTCAGCTCGCGGTCGGCGACTGTCCGGGAATGCAGGGCTGCGATGCGGCCCACCGGCCGTGTCGAGCCCACCCGCTGGATGACGAGGTCGTGGTCGTCCTCGCCGAGGTTGTAGAGCTCGACGATCGCCGGCCCGGACTTCAGCACGTAGCGGGACGGGCTGAGGTGGAACTCCTGCGAGACCACCTGCACGCGGGCGGGGTACTGCGGCGCGGCCGCCCCGTCCGTCCAGCCGGCGAGGCAGGCGGCGGCGACTGCAATTGCAGCGACGCCGCGAATGTGGCGGCGAGAAGGGGCGTGGCGGGCCATCTCCAGCCATATCGGCTGGTTCCGGTCGCGCGCTTAGCCCGTGTAAGGGATCGCCCCCGCCGCGTGTAGCACCAGGTAGAGGGCCGTTCAACCGGGGAGGAAGCAGTGCTGCGCAGCTGGAGGTCCTGGAGGCAGAACGCCGGGGTAGAGACCATGCTCCGCGACGCCATGCCGCGTCCGGGCGAGGCGTTCCCTGCCGGGCTCCGGGAGCGCGTGGCTCCTCACGCGCGCCGTCCCGCCGGCTCGCGCGTGCGCGTCGCCGCAGCACTCGCCCTCCTCGCCGTCTCCGTGGCGGCGTTCGCCGGCTACGGCGGCATCGGCTATGCGGCTTCCGCGGCCGACGACGCGATCGAGTCGGTCGTCGAGTCGGTCACGCCCGGCCCGAGCCACCACGGGCTGACGAACGCGTCGCCGTCCGGCGACCAGTACGGCGCCTGCTCGATCGGCGACTACGTCTGGCTCGACAAGAACGGCAACGGCATTCAGGACGACGGGCCGGCGGACGGCGTCGACGGCGTCGTTGTCGAGCTGCTCTTCGGGGGCAAGGTGGTCGCGAGCGACATCACGGCCAGCCTGGCCGGCGCGCCCGGCTTCTACCTCTTCGACGAGGTCGCCTGCGGCATGGACTTCCGCGTGCGCGTCGCCGCGTCGAACTTCGCGCCGGGCGGCCCGCTCGAGGGGAAGCTCCCGACGACGCTCGGTGCCGGCGGCGACCCTGCGAAGGACTCGAACGGCGACGCGAGCTCGACGTCGGGGATCGTCAACGTCCCGAGCGGCGCGAACCTCACGATCGACTTCGGCTACCTCTGCCCGATGCAGATCTGCCCCGACGGCGAGGGCTTCGGCGGCAACTTCTACTCGAGCTTCGACGCCAACGGCGACCTGCACCTGAAGTTCGTCCAGTTCACCGAGTTCAACGACAATAGCTACGGCGCGAACGCGGTCGGCTGGGGGACGAAGGGGCACAAGTTCGGCGACCTGACCGGCAGCGACAAGGCGGAGTTCGCCATCACGAACGGCGCCGGCACGAAGGTGCTGCAGTTCAAGCTCGACTACCTGACCTGCAACACGGGCTACACGACGGCCTCGAAGTGCAAGACGCTCGGGCCGGACGGCGGCGACGGCGGGATGGTCAGGGGCCAGCGCGCCTGGATCCTCGACTTCGACACCTCGCTCGACCGCGACCTGAACGACCTCGGCTTCTGCGCCGGCGGGAGCTGCCTGTTCGGCGGCGTCGACCTCAAGGTCAACTCGCCGCCGACGACCGGCCCGAACAGCTACGTCCTGTCCAACGCCGCGTTCGCCGGGTGGGACTTCGCCAACGTCTACGAGGCCACGATCAGCAAAGCGGCGTGGGGCGCGGCCGGCTTCGGGGGCGTCTCGCTCGCCTCGATCCACAACTCGCCAGCGAAGCCCGGCGCCGCCTGCCCGGGCGGCCCGGGCGGCGAGCTCTGCTCCGGCGACACGAAGCTCGGCGCGCTGACGATGAAGTACACGGGCGAGCCGTGCCAGAGCCCGCTCCCGAACCCGCAGGGCGGCAAGGCGACGTGCACGGGCACGCTGGACGACAACCAGCCCGTCCGCGTCGTCGCCACCACGAAGGACGGTAAGAAGACCTACTTCGACAGCGGCACGGCCACGATCGACATCGGCGACACGCTCGACATCGTGGCAGCGAACGCCGGCGAGACGAAGCTCGGCGCCGACACGCTCGTGAAGATCTACAGCTCTGGCGGGAGCCTGATCCAGACCGTGCAGCTCCACACGTCGTGCTCGCAGCTGATCGCGGTCGGCGACGAGTTCGGCGCGCTTGAGATCACGGCGGGCGTGAACGTGCCGAAATAGGCTCGCGCGCTGTAAGTGTTGCGCTGCCTAGGCAGGTACTAGATGGACGAGCGGTTACGCGTCTGCGCGCCAACGGCTCGACCCGCAACTCCTCGCCCGCCTCGGCGGGCGAGGAGCCCCATTTCGCTGCGGGACAGCTCCCTACCGGACCAGCTGCGGCCGGTTGAAGGAGCCGGCTTTCGGGATGATCGCGTCGGCGTCCGTGCCGAGCCACTGCTCGGCCAGCGCTGAGTAGATCCCCCGGAAATCCGAGGTCGCCTTGAGGTTCCCGTCCTCGTCGAGGCCGGTCTGGAGGCCCGGGAACTCGCCGACCATCGTGCCGGTGACCTGCGTGCCGAGCAGGAAGCCGATGCCGGCGGCGCCGTGGTCGGTCCCCAGCGAGCCGTTCTCCTTGGCGCGTCGCCCGAACTCCGACCACACGTGGATCAGCACGCGGTCGGCGAGCCCGCGCGCCTCGAGGTCGCGCTGGAAGGCGAGCAGCGAGTCGGCGGTCAGCTTGAGGCCCTGCTCGAGTGTCTTCGGCTGGTCGGAGTGCGTGTCGTACCCGCCCGGCGCGCGCAGCGCGGCGACGCGGATCGGCAGGCCCGAAGCGAGCATCGCGGCAAGGGAGCGCAGCCGTTTCGGGAACGCGTCGTTCGAGGTCGGGTACGTGACCGGGGCCGTCGTCTTCTGGTTCGCGAAGGGCTGCAGCTGCTGGCGCAGGCGCATCGACTGGCCGGTCACCTTCGCCGCCTGGCGCATGGCCGGGTCGCGGCTGCGCTCGTGCGCGTTCCCCATCGCCGTGACCGTCGCGAGCATCTTCTGCTCGACGTCGCCCCAGACCTTCGGCGTCCAGAAGTTGTAGCCCTCGGGGCTGTCGAGCGAGGCGACCGGCTTGCTCGACGTCGCGAGCGCAGGCTGCAGCGAGTAGTCGAGCGAGAGGCCCTGGAGTGGATTGTCGTCGCGGCCGATCCGGTCGATCACGCGGCCGAGCCAGCCGGTCTGGAGCTGCGCGTTCGTCGCGCCGACCTCCCAGAAGTGGCGCGACGTGAAGTGCGACTGGTCGGGATGCGTGTAGCCCACCGCCGGCATGACCGTGAGCTTCTGCTCGCCGTGCAGCGTGGCGAGGCTCGCGGCCGACGGATGCCAGAAGAGCCGCGGATCCTCGGCGAAGGGAGTCCCCTTGTCGGCCGTGAGCGCGAGCTTGGGGCGCAGGCCCCGGTACCTGTCGTCGCCGGCCGGGAAGAGGATCGAGAGCGAGTCGGCGCCGCCGTCCATGAAGATCGAGACGAGCACCTTGCCGTTCGCCGTGGCGGCGCTCGCGATGCCCTCCTCGAAGAGCGGCAGCGAGACGCGCGTCGCGCCGTAGACGGCGATGGCCATTCCCACCGACTGGGCGATGAAGCTGCGGCGCGAGAGCCCGGTGCCCGCCGGGAGCGGCATGCCGGCCTCGATCGCCGGCAGCCCTGCGCCGGCCTGCGCGGCCGTGCGGCGGATCAGCTCCGAGCGCGTGAAGTCGTTGCAGCAGCCCATCAGCAGGTCTGGAAGTCGGGGGAGACGGCGATCAGCTGGCGGCAGGCGTTCTCGGCGAGCACGGCGTTGGCGGCGCGCTGGTCCTCGGACTTGCCGCCTGCGGCGATCGCGCTGCGCGTGAACGACTCGAGCAGCCGCCGCGTCGTCGAGGTCAGCTCGGGCCTGCCCCAGAAGGCGTGCGCGCGGTCGACGACGTCCTTCGCCGAGTTCGAGCGGCGGGCGTTCTTCCGCGACGGCTCGATCGCCCGCGGCTCGGAGGCGTAGGTCGAGAGGTACCAGCGCCCGCGGAACGTCGACGTGTCGAGCCAGCGCGACTCGTTCCAGCCGGCCACGTTCGGCGGGTAGAAGAGCCGCTGCCCGGCGAGGTCGGCGATCCAGACCCATGACGACGTGTCGACCGGCCGGTCGAGTGCGCGCAGCAGCCCGGCCGTGTGGACGACCGGCGGCTTGACCATGCGCGCGCCCGTGTAGAGGTCCGGGTGCTTGAGGATCGCCTCGACGATCGGCCGCACCTGGCGCCCGTTCCGGTACATCAGCACCAGGGCCCGCTCGGTCTTCGCGTTCGGCCTCGTCGGGATGAAGTAGCTCCAGAGCCTCCGCACGAAGTAGGTCTCGTGCGCCGGGTTCTGCAGGGCGAGCAGGCACGCATCGCGCCAGTCGTAGTTGCCCGCCTTGCCGAAGACGCGCTTCGTCCCGGTGTCGTGCCGCTTGCGGTCGTAGTGGAAGAACGACTTGTCGTACTTCCAGTCGCGCGCCCAGCCGGTCAACGCGCGCGCCTGCTCGCGCACGTCGCGCTCGGTGTAGCCCTGGTCGGCCCCGAGCGTGAAGAGCTCCATCATCTCGCGCGCGTAGTTCTCGTTCGGCGCGTCCTTGTCGTTCTCGACGCCGTTCAGCCACAGCAGCATCGCCGCGTCGTGCGTCACCTCGAGCAGCAGGTCGCGGAACGAGCCGAGCGCGTGGCGGCGGAAGAGCGCGTTCTGCTTCAGCATCAGCACCTGCGAGTCGACGCCGTCGTTCGAGGTGGCGAACCAGTCGTGCCAGACGAGCGTCATGCGCTCGACGAGCGGCCGGTTCGTGCGCACCATGCGGTCGAGCCACCAGAGGTGGTCGTGCCCGTAGGCGTCGCGCGGTGCGAGCGGCTTGCGGTCGATTGCCGGGCGCTTGCCCTGCAGGCGCTCGCGGGCGGGGTGGACGAGCGAGTCGACGGCCGCGTCGAGCCCCTTGCGCGCGAGCCGGTCGGCCTCGCCGGGCCGCGGGCCGAAGCCGGCGCGCCACAGCAGGCGCTCGGCCTGTGCGCGTCCGAACTTCCCTCGGTAGACGGGGGCGGCCACCTGGCAGGGGAATCGGCCGCAGAGCGTGCCGGGCTTGAGCGCGAACGGGGGAGCGGTGCCATTTGACCTCCGCACCTGTGCCCGCTGCTCCAGGCAGCGGTCCAGGCGCCGCAGCGCTCGAGCCCGGGCGCGCGACAATGTGCGCGTGCCCGTGCTGCCGAGTGGAACCGTCACCTTCCTGTTCACGGACATCGAGGGGTCGACGCGGCTGCTGCAGGAGCTCGGCGCGGGCTACGCCGGGCTGCTCGAGGCGCACGAGGGGGTCGTGCGCTACGCCCTGGCCGGAAACGGCGGCGTGGAGGTCGACACGCAGGGCGACGCCTTCTTCGCGGCGTTCGCCAGCGCGCGCGACGCTGTCGCTGCGGCAGCGGAGATCCAGCGCGGCCTGAGCGAGACCGTCACGCGCGTGCGGATCGGCCTGCACACCGGCGAGGCCGAGCTGCGCGGCGAGCGCTATGTCGGCCTCGATGTCCACCGCGCGGCGCGGATCTGCAGCGCCGCCCACGGCGGCCAGGTGCTGATGTCGCAGTCGACGCGTGATCTCGTCGACGCAGACGCGCGCGATCTCGGGGAGCACCGGCTGAAAGACCTGCTCGCCCCGCAGCGGCTGTTCCAGCTGGCCGTGCCCGGGCTCCCGGACGAGTTCCCCCCGCCGCAGACGCTCGAACGCCGGCGGACGAACCTTCCCGTGCAGGCGACGCCGCTCGTCGGACGAGAGCGCGAGCTCGCCGAGGCACGGGTGCTCCTCGAACGGGGCGGACGCCTGCTCACGCTCACGGGGCCGGGCGGCGCCGGCAAGACCCGGCTCGCGCTGCAGCTCGCCGCCGATTCCGTCGATGCGTTCGAGGACGGCGTGTTCTTCGTCGACCTGTCAGCGCTGCGCGACGTCGAGCTCGTGCTGCCGACCGTGGCGCAGGCGCTCGGAGTTCGCGACGTTGGCGGTCAGACGGCCGGCGCGCGCCTGACCGAGGCTCTCGGCGACAGCAAGACGCTCATCGTGGTCGACAGCGTCGAGCAGGTCGTCGACAGCGCGCCCGAGGTTGGGCGGCTCCTCGCCGCATGCCCGGGGCTCGAGATCGTGGCGACGAGCCGCGCGGCGCTGCGGCTCACCGGCGAGCAGGAGTACCCCGTCCCGCCGCTTCCCGAGGACGAGGCCGTCGAGCTGTTCGCCGAGCGCGCGCGGGCCGTGCGGCCAGGCTTCGAGCTGAACGGCGACCGGCCTGCGGTCGCCGAGATCTGTGCGCGGCTCGACGGCCTGCCGCTCGCGATCGAGCTCGCAGCGGCACGGGTCAAGCTGCTTCCGCCGCCCAAGCTGCTCGAGCGCCTCGATCACAGCCTGTCCCTGCTCACCGGCGGTGCGCGGGATGCGCCCGAGCGGCACCAGACACTGCGCGCGACGATCGACTGGAGCTACGAGCTGCTTGAGGGCGATGAGCGGAAGCTGCTCGCGCGCTTGTCGGTCTTCGCCGGCGGTTTCACCCTGGACGGGGCAGAAGCCGTGTGCGGCGCCACGCTCGACAGCGTGGCGTCGCTCGTGGAGAAGAGCCTGGTCACCGAGCGGGAGGCGGACGACGGCGACCCGTGGTTCGGGTTGCTGGAGACCGTGCGCGAGTACGCGCGCGAACGGCTCGAAGAGCTGGATGAGGTCAAGGACCTCAGTGAACGCCATGCCGAGTATGTGCTCGAGCTCGTCGAGAGTGTCGCCCGGCCGGACGCGCCCAACGAGGGCCTGGTGGTCGCGATCGCACGCGAGTTCGAGAACGTGCGCGCCGCACACGCCTGGTTCGGGCACACCGGCGACGTCGACCGTGGTCTACGGCTGGCAGTCGGGGCGTTCTGGACGACGTGGAAGCTCGGTGGCAGCGCGGAGATGGATGGCTGGATCAACGAGCTCCTGGAACGCGCCGAGTCGGCAGACCCGGCCGCGCGCGCGGACGCACACGGGGTCGCTGCCCTCGCCGCAGCGTTCCGCTCGGATCGACCCGCTTCCCGCCGGCACGCCGAGGCGGGCCTGGCGCTTGCCCGCGAGCTCGACGACCCCCGCCGGATCGAATGGGCGCTCCGCACGATGAGCTTCATGGAAGAGGACCCGGCAGAGAAGAGGCGGCTGCTGCTCGAGTGCGAGGCGCTCCTGGAAGGGACGACTGCGGTCGCCCCGCGCGCCTGGGTCAAGCTGATGATGGCTGCCTCGTACGAAGCCGAAGGAAACGTGGACCGTGCGTACTCGCTCACAGACGAGGCGGTTCGGATGTTCGAAAGCATCGGGTTGCACTGGGAGGCGACGAATGCGCGCATCTACGGCGCGGCCGCGCTCTATGCGGCAGGCCGCGGTGCCGAGATCGGGCGCGTCGTCGAGGAGGCGCTACGCGAGAGCGTCGACTTCGGCGCGCTCGGGTCGATTGCGGAAGCGCTCAGCCTGCTCGCAGGAGTGCGTGCCGGGTCGGACGCAGCCGTCGGCACCCGGCTCGCCGGCGCGGCCCGGACGCTCTGGGAGCGGGAACGGATGGTTCCTCCCGACGCAGGGCTACGCGCTGCCCTCGAGGACGCGGAGCGATTGGGCCGGGACGCGCTTGGAGACGCCTACGAGGCCGAGTGGGAAGCCGGGCGCGCGCTGAGCGTCGACGAAGCCGTCGCGCTCGCGTTAGTCGACCGACAGTAGGTCGACCACGAACACGAGCGGCTCGTGCGGCTTGATCGCGCCGCCGGCGCCGCGCGCGCCGTACGCCATCGCGGACGGGATCGTCAGCTTGCGCCGGCCGCCGACGCGCATGCCCTGGACGCCCTGGTCCCAGCCCGGGGATGACCTGGCCCTTGCCGAGCTTGAACTCGAAGGGCTGCCCGCGGTTCCACGAGGCGTCGAACTCCTCGCCGTCGGAGAACGCGACTCCGACGTAGTGCACGGAGACCTTCGAGCCGCTCGTCGCCTCGGGGCCGTCGCCCACGACGAGGTCGTCGATGCCGAGCTCGAACGGGATGTCGCCCTCGGGCTTGTCGATCTGCGGCCGCTCCATCGCGGCAGCGTACCGCGGGCTACACGTTGACGCGCACGGGCGCGTCCCACGCCTGGAGCAGCGCCGCGAAGCGCTCGGGCGCCAGCGGCCGCGCGTAGTGGTAGCCCTGGCCGGAGGTGACGCCCATGCCCTTCAGGAGCGTCGCCTGCTCGGCGTCCTCGATGCCCTCGGCGACGATGTGCAGGTGCAGGCTCTGGCCGAGCTGCACGATCGACCGCACGAGGTTCGCGCTCGCCGAGGTGCGCCGCGCGTGCTCGACGAACGAGCGGTCGATCTTCAGCACGTCGATCGGGAACCGCTGCAGGTAGCTGAGCGCCGAGTAGCCGGTGCCGAAGTCGTCGACGGCGAGGCGGACGCCGAGCGCGCGCAGCCGCTGCAGCCGGTCGCGCGGCGCCTCCGACTCGTCGGCGAGAAAGCTCTCGGTGATCTCGATGACGAGCCGGTCGGCGCCGACGCCCGCGTCGTTGAGCGCGTCGCGGACGGCGTCGACGATGCCCGGGTCGTAGAGCTGGCGCATCGAGACGTTGGCGCTGAGGTACAGCTGCACCTGCGGGTGGTCGGTCTGCCAGCGGCGCAGCGTGCGCGTCGCCTCCTCGAGCACCCAGCGGCCCATCGGGACGATCAGGCCGGTCTCCTCCGCAAGCGGCAGGAAGTCGGCCGGGTAGAGCAGCCCACGCTCGGGGTGGCGCCAGCGGATGAGCGCCTCGGCGCCGGCGATCGTGCCGCTCTCGAGATCGACGATCGGCTGGAAGTGCAGCTCGAACTGCTCCTCCTCGACGGCGCGCTGCAGCTCGCCGCCCATCTCCAGGCGTGTGACGGCGGACTCGTGCAGCGCCGGCTCGAAGAGACGCGACTGGGCGCCGCCGCGGCGCTTCGCCTCGTACATCGCGAGGTCGGCGTTGCGCATCAGGTCGGCCATCGTCTCGCCGCCGGCCAGGGCCGGGGCGACGCCGACGCTTGCGCCGACCGTCAGGTCGCGATTCGCGATGCGGAAGGGCGGGTCGAGCGTGTCGAGCACGCGGCGAGCCGCGCCGAGCGCCGCGCCGGTGCTGTCGATGTCCTCGAGCAGGATGGCGAACTCGTCGCCGCCGAGCCGCGCCGCGGTGTCGGCGCCGCGCAGGCTCGACCGCAGCCGCTCGCCGACCTCGCCGAGCAGCTCGTCGCCGGCGGCGTGGCCGAGGCTGTCGTTCACGGTCTTGAAGTCGTCCAGGTCGACGAAGAGCACGGCCAGCCCGCCGCCGCGGCGCGAGAAGCGCTCGAGCGCGTGCGTGAGCCGGTCCTCGAACAGGGCGCGGTTCGCGAGCCCGGTCAGCGTGTCGTGGAACGCCATGTGGCGCAGCTCGCCCTCGAGGCGCTTGCGGTCCGAGATGTCGCGGCCGGTGAGGATGCAGCCGCCGTCCGGCAGCGAGCCTCGTGTCCACTCGAGCACGACCCACGAGTCGTCGCCCGCACGCAGGCGGCACTCGATCCTGCTCATCGGCGCACCGGCAGCGGCGTCTCGAAGCGCGTCTGCGTCGTCCGGGTGGGCGAAGTCGACAAGCAGGTGCCCGCGCAGGTCCTCGGGCGTGTAGCCCAGCAGCGGCACGACCGCGTCGGTCGCGTAGACGACGCGCGTGTCCGCGTCGACGACGGTGATCAGCTCGGACGCGTTCTGCACCAGCGAGCGGAACCAGCGCTCGCTCTGGACGTGGGCGCGCTCGTCGGCGGTGACCAGCTTGCGGCGGGTGCGCTGGAACGCGCGGGTCAGCACCACGATGAACAGCGCCGACAGCGCGACGAGGAGGGCCGTCGCCGCGGTCGCGCGAAACGCGGTCGACTGCGCCCGCTGCGCGGATGTGTCGACGTGCCGTTCGAGCACCTTGTACAGGCGGTCGAGGCTGGGATCCACGCGCTTCTCGCCGATCTTCAGGGCGTCCTGGAAGCGCTGCTCGGCGAGCAGGTCGATCTCGGCCTGAAGCGCCGCCTCGTGAGCGGCGACGGCCTCGCGGAGCTCCTTGTCCGGCGGCCGGCCGATCGATGCCAGCCCGTCCAGCTCGGCGTCCATGGCGGTGCCGCGCGATCGCACTGCCCGCGACACCTCGGCTGCCGCGCCGCGAGACGCGACCGCCTGCCACTCGAGGCTGCTCTGCTCGTTCGTCAGCGAGCGCAATCGCTCGAGCGACAGCTGCTCGCTGCGCGCGACGTCTGCCTGCTGGCGGAGCTTGACGACGCCGGCCAGCGACCCGGATGTGAGCAGCAGGACGGCGGCAGCAGTCGCCCAGGTGGGGAGCCCGCGGCGCGCGGCCACCCTAGCTCCCTGTGACGGGCTGGATCTGCCCGGAGACCGAGAGGCGGCGCGCGCTCGATGCGTCGGGGTCGAAGACCTCGACGAGCACGGTGGAGCCCGGGCGCGCGAGATAGACGTTCGCCGGGCGGGCGGTGCGCCAGATCGCGACCGTGCCGTCGGCGAGCGCCTGGCGGTGCGCGTCCTTGCGCTTCGCGGCCTGCTGCGCGACGCCCCAGGCGCCGGCGAGCTCGTAGGTCGCGACCGTGAGCGCCTTGCTGCGAGCGCCGACGCGCGTGCCCGCGGGCAGGTAGCGCACGAACGTGCCCTTGCTCGTTGCCGTCACCTCGAGCCGCCGTCCGTTCACGGCACCGGCCCAGTAGACGGGGTGCGCGGTGCTGGACAGCGATGCGAGCTCGTCCGCGCTCACGACGGTCGGCGTGTCAGCTTCCAGTTGCGGTGTCGCCGCGGCCGCTGGCGCGGCGCTCCCGCGGTGGATGAGCAGCGTCAGGCCGGCCCCCATCGCCGACGCAATGAGGGCGACGACCAGGCAAAGCGTCCTGACGGTGATGGTCACCCCACAACAGGGTCGGCCGTCACGCTGCCGACCTTGAGCGCGATGACCTTCGTCTCGCGCGCGGAGAACGTGCCGCCCTTGTTGGTGTTGCGGCAGCTCAGCGTGATCGTGCCCGTGCCCGCGAACGTCACGACCAGGTGCGTGGAAAGCGTGATGCTCGGGCCTTCCTTGCTCTGGTCGACCTCCGCGTAGTCGGTCGTGCCGCCGGCGGCGAGCGTGCAGACCGTGTCCGGCTGCTGGTCGGAGCTGCCAGAAGTCTGGACGACCGTCGTTTTGCCGAAGACCACGTAGGAGCCCGGATCGACGCTCGCCATGGTCGCGACGACCGTGTCGGTGGCGGCGAGGTTCTGGTCACCGTTGCGGTGAACCTCACGCGCGATCGACGCGCCGTCTGCGCCCGGCGCGCCCTGAGGCCCTGCGGGTCCCTGCGGCCCGATGGGACCCTGCGGCCCGGTCGCGCCGTCTGCGCCTGCCGGTCCCTGCGGCCCCTGAGAGCCGGTTGCGCCGTCCGTGCCGTTCGCGCCCGCAGGCCCCTGCGGCCCGGTCGCGCCCTGTGGCCCGGTCGCGCCCTGCGGGCCTGCCGGTCCCGCCGGGCCCGTGAGGCCCTGGATGCCCTGAACGCCCTGTGGCCCGGCTGCGCCGTCCGCGCCGTCGGCGCCCGCGGGGCCCTGCGGCCCGGCGTCGCCCGTCAATCCTTGGATGCCCTGCGGCCCGACCGGGCCGGCTGGGCCCGTCGCGCCCTGGAGGCCACGCTCGCCGTCGGCGCCCGCAGGCCCCTGCGGCCCGGCGTCGCCCTGCGGCCCGGCGAGCCCCTGCGGCCCTGCCGGACCCTCCGGCCCGGTCGCGCCGTCGGCTCCCGCCGGCCCGGCGACGCCGTCCGGAAGCTGCCCGTCTGCGAAGTCGGCTGCGGTGAGCGAGCCGTCCCGCACTTTTGCCGAGGTGACCGCGCCGTCCGCCAGCTGCGCCGTTCCCACTGCGCCGTTGGCGATGTCGTCGCTCGTCAGCGTCGACTCGGCGCGCACGACCTCGCGCACGGAGGACCGCCGGTACGCGGTCGCGCTCTCCGCGCCACCGGCTGCATAGGCAGCAGGCGTCGGTCGCCCGATCGGCGAGAGGACCGCAACCGATCCCGCGCCGACGGCGGAGGTGGCCGCAAGGGCCGCAGCTATTTGCGTCAGTTTGAAAACCACAGCCTCACCTTTGCGCGAGCCCCGATGCACGCGCACCCCCTTTATCGGGGAGATGCACGGAAATCCCCCTCCATCGGACGGGGGATTCGCAGAGGAGGTCAAATCGCCCGCGATTGGTGCCTAAAGCCACAAGGTGCGCCTGAGAGTGAGAGAATCGACCGATGGGTACGCGCGTTCCGCCCGCGGAGGCGGCGCTGCTCGGCACGCTGCCCACTCACGTCCAGGAAGAGCTGCTCGCTGCTGCCGTTCCCGTGCGGCTTCCGGCCCAGGAATGGCTCTTCCGCGCGGGCGAGCGGGCGGAGTGCCTGTATTTCGTCGTGTCGGGCCGGCTCCGCGTCGTGGTGGAGCGCGACGGCGAGCTGCGGGTGGCGCGGATGGTCGGGGCCGGCGCGGCGATCGGGGAGCTGGCTGTGCTCACCGAGAGCCCGCGGTCGGCGTCCGTACAGGCGGTTCGCGATACGGAGCTGCTCGCACTGGCCGGGGAGGAGTTCCTCACGCTCCTGGCGCGTGACCGTGACCTGGGAGTAGGGCTTGCAACGTCGCTTGCGCGTCAGCTGCAGCAGAGCGGCGGCCTGTCGGAGCCCGACTCGCTGCCGACCGTCGTCGCGGTGGCCGGGGCGCCCGAGACCTTCTCACACGCGCTGTGCGATGCCTTCGCCGGGCTCGGTGCGACAGCGGTCGTCGAGAAGCCGCCGGCCGACGACTGGGCCCAAGCGCTCGCGGCGATGGAGCACGAGCACGAGTACGTCGTCCTGCTCGCTGCCGACGGCCCGTGGCGGGACTTCTGCCTGCGCCAGGCCGACCGCGTTGTGGTGGTGCCCACAGGCCCGCCGTCCGCGGACGTCGACGTGCCGCAAGGAGCCGACCTCGCCTTCCTCGATCAGGCCGCCGCGAGGACGCTCGTCGAGTGGCGGAGGGCGGTCGATCCACGAGCCCACCACGTCGTGATCGAGGGCGACAGGGGCGCCGCGGCCCGCGTCGTGCGCCGGCTGACCGGCCGGTCGCTCGGCCTCGTGCTGTCGGGCGGCGGCGCTCGTGCGCTCGCACATCTCGGCGTGATCGAGGTGCTTGCGGCAGAGGGCCTGGAGTTCGACCGCGTCGGCGGGACGAGCATGGGCTCGTTCGTCGCATCGATGGTCGCGCTCGGCTGGTCGGTCGACCGGATGATCGAGACGGTTCGCCAGGAGGTGTCGAGCCGCTCGCCCTTCAGCGACTACACGGTTCCGCGCTACTCCCTGATGCGCGGGCGCCGCGGGGAGTCGATGCTGCACCGCGTCCTCGGCGACGTGACGATCGAGGAGCTTCCGCGCCCGTTCTTCGCGATCAGCGCCGACCTCGTGGCCGGCGAGATGGTGGTGCACCGCGAAGGTCCCGTCTTCGACGCGGTCACGACGAGCATGTCGATCCCGGGCCTCGCGCCGCCGCGCGCGCACGGCGATCAGCTGCTGATCGACGGCGGCATCCTCAACAACCTGCCGATCGACGTGATGATCGGCGACGAGCCGGGGCCGGTCATCGCCGTCGACGTGATGCGGCAGCTCGAATCCGACCACGCCGGCACGCGCGACCTGCCGACGATTCTCGAGACGCTCTCGCGGGCAACGGTGCTCAGCAGCGTGGCCCGTGCTCAGGCGAACCGCCGTCTCGCGCACGCGGTGATCAGCCCGAGCATCACCGGCGTCGCGCTGCGCGACTTCCGCCGTCTCGACGAGGCGCTCGACGCCGGTCGCCGCGCGGCCGAGGAGGCGCTCGCGAGTGGTGCGCTGGACGCGCTTGCGCCGGCGGCGGCGCCGGCTAGCGCGTGAGCCGGCAACGTTGTCCCCTGGTGGCCCGCCTGTAGCAGCCTGGTTTCCTCCGTCCCGGAGCGGGAGAACTCGGTTGGGCAATCGTTCCCCACGGAAAGGGGCCACTCATGAAGCGAATCGCGTTGATCGCGGTTGCCCTGACGGCGCTGCTGGCGGCCGGTGCCACCACCGCCGTCGCTACAGCCCACACCGCATCCGGCCCGGCCGCAGCCGCCGGCCAGGCCACCGGCACCGTCAAGGTCCGGCTCGACGTCAAGAAGTTCGTCAGGAGGGGACGCCGGCTCGTTGCGCGCGGCACGGCCGTCGCCACGTACACGCCGCAGAGCGGCGCGGTGAAGGTCACCCGGGCGCCGTTTGCCGCGCGGGTGTCCGTCGCGCCGGCCAAGAAGGGCGACCCGGCTTCCACCGTCTGCCCGGTGCTGACGCTCCAGATCGACCAGATCTCGCTCGACCTGCTCGGGCTGCACGTCGATGTCAGCAAGCTGATCCTGACCGTCACGGCGAACAAGGACGGCGGCGCGCTCGGGAAGCTGTTCTGCTCGCTCTCGGAGGCGCAGCTCGGCACGAACACGACCGCGAGCAAGCTGACGAGGGCGGCCCACAGCGGCGGCCTAGCGACCAAGGGCGTCGGCTTCGGCGTGCCGACACGGAGCTTGCAGGCGATCGGCCCGGGCCCGTGCTCGATCGTCGACCTCCTGCTCGGCCCGCTGCACCTCGACCTGCTCGGACTGGTCGTGGACCTGAACCAGGTTCACCTGCAGATCACCGCCGCGCCGGACGGCGGAATCCTCGGGAGCCTGCTCTGTTCGCTGACCAATCCGACCACGCCCACGACGACCTCGCCGGGGTAGCCGACGACGCTCGGGTCGGGCCGCCGCGCGCGGCCTCACCCGAGCTCAGGCCAGCGAGAGCGTGACCGTGACGGAGCCCGTCGCCGTCCCCTGCGGATCGACCGCGATCGTGTACGGCCCGGGCTGGGGCAGCACCTTCCCGGAGACGGTGCCGCCGAACGTGCTCAAGGTCGAGAGGACGACCGTCGCGCCGTCGGGGGCTTTGATCGTGAAGGTCGTGACGCAGCAGCCCGGGCCCACCTTCATCGTCAGCTGGTGGCCCGCCTGGCCGGCGAACGTGAGCAGCGCGTTCTGGCCGGGCGCCGTCAGCGTGACCGTGACGGCGGTGCCAGGCACGATCGGCCCGGTCACGTCGGGCGGCACGTCGTAGAGCTGGAGCGTGACGCTGCCGGTGGCGGCGGCCGCCGGGTCGACGAGGACGGTGTAGGTGCCGCTTTGCGGCAGCGGCTTGGGATCGACGAAGCCGCCGCTGGCGAAGGAGAGTGCAGAGGAGAGCGTCGAGCCGTCGGGGCTCCTGATCGTGACGGTGGTCTGGCAGCAGGTGGGGCCGATCTTCATGCTCACCCGCTCGCCTGCCTGTCCCGAGAAGCTGAGCGCGGCGTTCTGGCCGGGCGTGGTCAGCGCGACCATGGCGGGGCTACCGCCGGGCACGATCGGCCCGGTCGCGTCGGGCGGCACGTCGTAGAGCTGCAGCGTGACGCTGCCGGTGGCGGTCGCTGCCGGGTCGACGAGGACGGTGTACGTACCGCTCTGCGACAGCGTCTTCGTGTCGACGAAGCCGCCGCTGGTAAGCGAGAGGGCGGAGGCGAGTGTCGAGCCGTCCGGGCTCTTGACGGTCACCATCGTCTGACAGCAGGCCGGCCCGATCTTGAGGCTGATCCGGTCGCCGGCCTGACCGGCGAACGTGAGCGCCGCGTTCTGACCCGGCGTCGTGACGGTCGCGGTGACCGGCGCTCCGCCGGCGACGATCGGTCCGCCCGCGTCCGGTGGCACGTCGTGGAGCTGCAGCGTGACGCTGCCGGTGGCGGTCGAGACCGGGTCGACGAGGATGGTGTAGGTGCCGCTCTGCGGCAGCGTCTTGGTGTCGACGAAGCCGCCGCTCGTGAGGGCGATCCCCGTGGCGAGAGCCGTCCCGTCGGGGCTCTTGACTGTGACCGTTGCCTGGCAGCAGGTCGGCCCGATCTGCAGGCTCACCCGGCGGCCGGCCTGTCCGGTGAATGTGAGCGCCGCGTTCTGGCCCGGCGTCGTGACGGTCGCGGTGACCGGCGCTCCGCCGGCGACGATCGGTCCGCCGGCGTCCGGCGGCACGTCGTAGAGCTGGAGCGTGATGCTGCCGGTGGCGGTCGTCTGCGGGTCGACGAGGATGGTGTAGGTGCCGCTCTGCGGCAGCGTCTTCGTGTCGACGAAGCCGCCGCTGGTAAGCGAGATGCCGGTGGCGAGGGCCGTCCCGTCGGGGTTCTTGATCGTGATCGTCGCCTGGCAGCAGGTCGGGCCGATCTTCAGGCTCACCCGCCGGCCCGCCTGTCCGGTGAAGCGCAGCAGCGCGTCGTCGCCCGGGTTCGCGATCGCGACCGTGACGGGCGCTCCGCCGGCGGCGATCGTCCTGGGGATCGTTCCCGAGACGGTCTGCGTGTCGCTCGCACCGCCGGCGCCGGCGGTCGTCCGGATCGTCAGCGGCCCTTCCGAGCCCGGCGTGTACGTCCCCGTGTAGAGACCGTCGCCTCGCGCTGTGAGCGCGATCGGCGCGCCGTTCGCCGTCACGGTCACGGTCGTGGGGCCGGGATCGCCGCAGCGTGCGCCGATCACGCGCACCGGGATCGGCTGCCCGACCTCGGCCAGGAACCCCTGCGTGGGGCTGAGGGTCCAGGCCTGCGGGCCGGCACACCGCACGGCATGGTCGACGTTCAGCCGCCCGCCGGTCCGCGTCCGACCGGCCAGCGCCGGGTCCGCGTCGACCGTGCGCAGGAGCAGCGCCTCCAGGCCCACACCCGTCGCCGAGGGGAACCTCGCCTTCGCGAGCGCCGCCGCGCCGGAGACGAAGGGCGCGGCCATCGAGGTGCCGCTCTCGGTCGCATAGGTGCCGCCCGGCCAGGTGGAGTAGATGTCGGTGCCCGGAGCGCCGAGCGCGACCGCTTGCGGCCCATACGCGGAGAAGTACGCCAGCGCGTCGCGCTCGTCCGTGGCTGCGACCGAGATCACGTTCGGAAGCGCGTAGGAGGCCGGGTAGCTGGGGCTCGTGTCGCGGTTGGCCGAGTCGTTCCCGGCGGCCGCGACGAACAGCGCGCCGGCTCCGTCCGCTTCCGCGATCGCGTCCGCGAGCGCCTGCGAGTAGCCGTCGCCGCCGTAGGAGTTGTTGAGCACGGCCGCGCCGTTGTGGGCGGCGTATAGCACTGCCTTCACGGCGTCCGCGGTCGTGCCGGTGCCGTCCGCGCCGAGCGCCTGCACGGCCATCAGCCTGACGTTCCAGTTGACGCCCGCGACGCCGACGCCGTTGTTGCCGACCGCGCCGATCGTCCCGGCGACGTGGGTGCCGTGGCCGTTCCCGTCGGTCGGGTCGTTGTCGCCGTTTGCGAAGTCCCAGCCGCGCCAGTCGTCGGCGTAGCCGTTGCCGTCGTTGTCCACCCCGTCGTTCCGGCAGCCGGGGCAGTTCTCGCCCGGGTTGAGCCAGACGTTCGCCGCCAGGTCGGGATGGCTCATGTCGACCCCGGTGTCGATGACGGCCACCACTACGTCGGGGCTGCCGGTCGTCACGTTCCACGCCTCGGGCGCGTCGATGTCGGCATCCGGCGTGGCAGGGAAGAAGCCGATGGCCTGGCCGACGTTGTCGAGGCCCCAGAGCTGGCGGAACGCGGGATCGTTCGGCGTGCTGTCGGCGGTGATGACGTAGTTGGGCTCCGCGTACCGGATCAGCGGGCTGCGCTCGAGGCGCTTGATCGCCGCAGCGCTTGTGCCCGACGCGGTGACGAGTGCCGCGCCGATCCCAGGGAACGACTTCTTCATCTTCGCCCCCGCGTGCCCCAGAGCGTCGCGCCGCTGAGCGCCGGAGGCCGATGCCCGGAAGCCGACGAGGAACTGGCCCGGCACCGCGCGCCGGGGCGCCGCGGAGGCGGCGCGGGCCGGCGAGCTTGGAAGGAGCGCGGCGCCGGCGCCGAGCGCCAGCAGCGCGAGCGTGAGGGCAACGCCCGTCCGAGGAGAACGGCGTCGGCCTACAAGACGCACGCGGCCCAGCGGGGCGAGAAGCGAAGCACGGACCCACCATCGTCCGGAAAGGAGCTAGGCGATGATCCCTCGAGCGTGTGAGCGAAGCCGGGGCCGGCAGCCGGCTACTCCGTGGTTCTCCTGCGCGGGCACCCACCCGGCCGACGCACCACGGTGCGTCGGTCGGTAGCATCGTATTGCGATGCGCATACCGTTCGGCGCCGGGTCGGCGCTGCAACGCATCACCCTCGCGGTGCTGATCCTCAGCGCGGTGGGTGCGTCCGGGCTGAAACTGGCCTCTGCACCGGCGGACGGCACGAGCGTGAAGCGGCCCTGGGCGGCGAGACCCCCTTCGGCGACACAGAACACGGGCGGTCGCGTGAGCGTCTTCCCGTTGCCCGGAACGCCGGTGGCGTCTCCTGAGACGGAGGTCAGTTTCCGCGGGCTTCCGGCCGACCGGATCGGTTCAGTCACCGTGGTCGGCTCGACGACGGGTCGACATCGCGGGGCGCTTGCCCCTCATCTCGACGGCGTGGGCGCGAGCTTCGTCCCCCGGAAGCCGTTCGCGGCGGGCGAACGCGTCACCGTGACGACGCGGCTCCGTATCCGCGGCGCAGTTGCCGGGCGGTTTGCCTTCACGATCGCACGTCCCGTCGCGGACACGCCGTTCACTGCCGCCACTCCAACGGCCTCCACACGCGTCACGACCTTCCACTCGCGCCCTGATCTGCGCATCGGCGACGTGACGATCACTGCGAAGAAGGGCGCAACAGGCGACGGGTTCATCTCCGTCGCCCCGCGGCGCGGTGCCGGGCAGACCGGACTCGAGCTGCTCCGAGACGACGGCACGCGAGTGTGGTTTCAGCCCCTGCCGGGCGACCTGTCGGCGACGGATCTCCGCAGGCAGACGTTCCACGGCCGCCCGGTCCTGACCTGGTGGCAGGGCCGGATCGGCCCCGGGCACGGGACCGGGGCGGGGATCGTCGTCGACGACGCGTACCGCCGGGTCGCGACCTTCAAGGCAGGCAACGGCTACGCCGCAGATCTGCACGAATTCCAGCTCACAGCCCGGGGAACCGCGTTCGTCACGGCGTACGCGCCCGTGCGGTGGAACCTCGCTCCGGTTGGCGGCTCCCGGAACGGACTCGCGTATGACTGCATTGCCCAGGAGGTCGAGCCGGGCACGGGGCGCGTTCTGTTCGAGTGGCACTCGCTCGGCGCCGTTCCGCTCAGCGACACCTTCGCCAGCCCGCCTTCCGACCCGACGGTCCGCTTCGACTACTTCCACATCAACTCGATCGACAGCGACGCGGCAGGCAACGTCCTGATCTCGGGTCGTGGGACGCACACCGTCTACGACGTCGACGGCCGCACGGGAGCCGTCCTGTGGCGAATCGGCGGGAAGCGCAGCAGCTTCAGCCTCGCCCGTGGAGTGCCGTTCCATTCACAGCACGATGCAAAGTGGCTGAGCGCCAACACCTTCAGCCTCTTCGACAACGGTGCCGGCGTCGGAAAGGACAACGAACCCCATTCCAGAGGCCTCGTCCTCAAGATCGACCGCCGGCAGCGCCGGGTCAGGCTCCTCAAGGGCTTCGCCCAGCCGGACGGCAAGCTGTTCCCGAGCCAGGGCAATATCCAGCGGCTGGCGGGGGGCCGTTACTTCGTCGGCTGGGGCCAGGGCCCGTACGCAACCGAGTTCTCGGGCACAGGCGCGGTCCTCTTCGCGATGCACTTCGAAACGGGCCAGTCGTACCGTGCGTATCGATTCGCTTGGAGTGGACACCCGGCCGCGCCGCCTGCTCTTGCCGCCTCGCGGGCGGGCGGGACGACGACCGTCTGGGCGAGTTGGAACGGCGCCACGCAGGTCGCCTCATGGCAGGCGCTCGCGGGTGCGACGCCGACCACGATGTCGCCAGTAGCCGACGCGGTCACGGCGACGCGCTTCGAGACCCGGCTCGATGTCCAGACCACCGCGCCTCTTGTCGCCGTCCGCGCGCTCGACCGGTCGGGCAAGACGCTCGGGACGTCGGCCCCGATCACGCCGGCCTGACCCGAGCCCTAGCCGCCCCCGGACGGCGACCCGCCAGCCAGGCGAACACGGCGCCGCGTAGCGGAACCGCGTCGACATCAGGGTTAACAGTCGATTTCTCCCATGTAGCCGGTGCGGCCTGATAGACAGCAGGTTCTGCTGTCCGCCGATCGGGAGGGGGAAAACCTGAGGCTCCGTCCTCGTACGCTGGAAGTACTGGTAGTCGCCGCCTGCGCCGCTGCGCTGCTCGCCACCATGGTGGCAGGGGCCGGCGCCGGGCCCCAGCAGGAACTGGCCGCCACCGACCGTCCGAACATCGTGTTCGTGCTGACGGACGACCTCACCTGGAACCTCGTCACGCGGCGCTATATGCCGCATGTGATCCAGCTCGAGCGCAGGGGTCAGACGTTCGTGCATTACATCGTCGCGAACTCGCTCTGCTGCCCGTCGCGCGCATCGATATTCACGGGCCTGTTCCCGCACGACACCGGCGTGTTCACCAACAGCGGGGCTGACGGCGGGCTCTACGCCTTCATCCATCAGACTCCCAGTCTCGAGACGAAGACCTACGCGGTCGCGCTCAAGGCCCAGGGCTACGAGACGTCGCTGATGGGCAAGTACCTCAACGGGTACGGCGAGCCGGAGATGATGACGTACATCCCGTCCGGCTGGACCGACTGGCACGTCGGCGCCAAGGCGTACCCGGAGTTCGACTACGACCTGAACGAGAACGGCCGGATCGTGCACTTCGGGGGCCGGACCGGGTCCTGCGGCATCGACGGCAACCCGAACAACTACGGGGTCGACGTGCTCGCTGCCCGCGCGACGTCGTTCATAGCCCGGGCGGCCTCCGACCGGAAGCCGTTCTTCCTGGAGGTCTCGACATACGCGCCGCATGGTCCATACACGCCCGCGCCGCGCAACGCGTGCGACTTCCCGGGGCTCAAGCACCCACGCGATCCGTCGTTCAACACCAACAACGTGAACCCGCCGTCGTGGCTCGGCCCCCGGCCGAAGCTGAAGCCGAAGCGCGTTCGGGAGATCGATCGCGACTTCCGCATGCGCGCCCAGGCGGTCGAGGCGATCGACCAGCTTCTCGCGGACATCGAGACCGCGCTCGCCACCCACGACCTCGCCCGGAACACGTACATCGTCTTCAGCTCCGACAACGGCTACCACATGGGCCAGCACAGGCTTCTCCCCGGGAAGAAGACCGCGTTCGACACCGACATCAGGGTCCCGTTGATCGTCGCCGGCCCCGGAGTCCCGCAGGGGAGGATCGTCTCGCAGGTCGCCCAGAACATCGACCTCTATCCGACGTTCCTGGAGCTCACCGGCAGCGTGCCGGACTCGACGATCGACGGGCACAGCCTGGTTCCCCTGCTCAATCCCACTCCCTCGGCCTTACCACCCGCGTGGCGGACGGTGGCGCTGGTCGAGCATCACCAGCCGACGACTGTGATCGGCGACCCGGACTTCGAGAACGGGAAGCTCGGAGGCAGCCCGGCGAGCTACGGGGCGATCCGGCTCTCCGGCCAGGAGTTCGGCAACGCCGTGTACGTCGAGTACACCGCGGGCTCGCAGCGCGAGTACTACGACATCGACCGGGACCCGTTCGAGCGCCACAACGTCTACGGCACGCTCAGTGCGTCCCGCCGAAAGCGGCTGCACGCCCTCCTCGTCGGGCTCGAGAACTGCCACGGCGCCGCCTGCTGGGCCGCGGGCCGCCCGCAGCCGTGAGACCGTGCCTCTCGAAGCATCCATTCCAGCTTGATTGCGGAACGTCCAGCGCGCGTCGCTGCCCTCGATCGACGCGTTCGTGATCGGACACAACGTCGAGCGCCTCGAGGCGCGGAGCGAGGCACCCGGGCGCCTGCAGCCGCGCTGCGCCGCCCAGCGGAGCTCGCCGGTGCAGGTCAGCCGGCGGCGGCTGCGCGACTGCCGAGGCGGAGCGACTCGGGGTACGGGAAGAAGTCGATCACCTCGCCGCCCGAGATCCGGCGCTGGGCGGCTTGCCAGAACTCCGGCTCGAGCAGGTCGGCGTGGTGGCGCAGGAAGAGCTCGCGCAGGTGCGGGTCGCCGAGCAGGAAGGTGCCGAACTCCTCCGGGAAGACGTCGTTGCGCATGACCCCGTACCAGGGCTCGGCCGCGAGCTCGGCCTCGGCGTCGGGCGCCTCGGGCATGCGGCGGAAGTTGACGTCACAGAGATAGTCGATCTCGTCGTAGTCGTAGAAGACGACGCGGCCGTAGCTCGTGACGCCGAAGTTCCGCCACAGCATGTCGCCCGGGAAGATGTTCGCGGAGGCAAGGTCGCGGATCGCGTTGCCGTAGTCGGCGACCGCCGCCTCGAGCTCCTCGGGGAGGGCGCGGTCGATGTAGATGTTGAGCGGCACCATGCGCCGCTCGACGTAGCAGTGCCGGATCACGAGCGGCTCGCCGTCGGAGACCATCGACGGCGCGAGGTCGTGTAGCTGCTCGAGCAGCTCCGCCGAGAAGCGCTCGCGCGGCAGCGCCAGGTCGACGAACTCGAGCGTGTCGGCCAGCCGCCCGACGCGGTCGACGTGCTTGACCATCTCGAACTTCGAGCGGACGGTTGCGCGGTCTGTCTCCTTGACCCCGCCGAACCTGTCGCGGATCACCTTGAAGACGTAGGGGAACGACGGCAGGGTGAACACGAGCATCACCTGCCCGCGGATCCCGGCCGCCTCGACGAACTCATCGCGGGAGTGGTGGAGGTGCTGCCGCAGCTCGCGGACGAACTCCGTCTTTCCCTGCTTGCCGAGCCCGATCATCGTGTAGAGCTCCGAGGGCGCGCGCCGCGGCGCCATCGAGCGCAGGAAGCCGACGTAGCCGGAGGGCACCTCCATGTCGACCATGAAGTAGGCGCGCGAGAGCGAGAAGAGCATGTTGATGAGCGACGGGTCGAGCAGCACGGCGTCGATCTCGATCCGGCCCTCCGGCCCGTGCAGGAGCGGGATGACGAACGGCAGCTCGTCGTGGCCGTTGACGACCTTGCCGAACACGTAGGCGGCCTTGTTGCGGTAGAAGGCCGAGCGCAGCACCTGGATCTGGTAGTTGGGCTCGTGATGCGTCCACGGGCCGCCGGGCCGCTCCCGGAACGCGCGGAGCACGCGTTCGACGTCGCGGTGGAGGTCGGCGAACGGCCGGCGCCAGCCGAAGTCCTCGAACAGGCGGATGAAGCAGTCGCGCTCCCCGTCGACGAGCGGGTAGTAGCTGCGGTAGGTCGGCGGGTCGGCCTCGATGTGCTCGGTGGAGATCGCCGCGCGCACGAACATCAGGTCGTTCTCGTAGTACGTGCGCTGCACGATGCGCGTGATCACCGAGTTGAAGAAGGTCTCGGCGAGCTCCGGCTGGCTGTGCTCGACCAGCAGGCCGATGTAGTGGAGCTTGGCCGCGCGCCAGGTCTCGTCGCTCAGGGCCGCGAGGTCGAACTCGGCGCGGAGCCGGTCGACGCACTCGAGGACGCGCAGGTCGTAGAAGCGGATCCGCTCCTGCACGGCCTGCTGCTGGTCTGCCCACGCGCCCGTCTCGAACCGCTTCTTGGCCGCTGCGCTGGCGGCGCGGAAGAGCCGGTAGTGCTTGTCGAAGCCCTCGATCATGACGGTCGCGATCTGTTGCGCCGTGTCCTCGGGTGAGGCTTCGGTAGCGTGAAGGCCCTTGGCCGCCATCAGGACACCGTAGGTCAATGATTTCGACGACGCACATCGAGGTGCCGGCGGACGGGACGAGGATCGTTCCGGGCGAGCCGACGCCGGACAACCCGATCATCCCGTTCATCGAGGGCGACGGGATCGGCGTGGACATCACGCCCGCGATGCAGCTCGTCGTCGACGCGGCCGTCGAGAAGTCCTACGGCGGGGGCCGGCAGATCCAGTGGATGGAGATCTTCGCGGGCGAGAAGGCGACCCGCGTCTACGGCAGCGACGTCTGGCTGCCCGACGAGACGCTGGACGCCGCGCGGGAGTACTCGGTCTCGATCAAGGGCCCGATGACCACTCCGGTCGGCGGAGGCATCCGCTCGCTCAACGTCGCGCTCCGCCAGCAGCTCGACCTCTTCGTCTGCCTGCGGCCGGTGCGGCATTTCCCGGGTGTTCCGAGCCCGCTCAAGGATCCGTCCTCCACGGACATGGTCATCTTCCGCGAGAACACCGAGGACATCTACGCGGGCATCGAGTGGGAGGCCGAGTCGGAGGGAGCGAGAAAGGTGATCGGCTTCCTCCAGGACGAGATGGGCGTGCGGAAGATTCGCTTCCCGGAGACGTCCAGCATCGGGATCAAGCCGGTCTCGCGAGAGGGCACCGAGCGGCTCGTGCGGAAGGCGATCTCCTACGCGATCGCAAACGGGCGCGACTCGGTCACGCTCGTGCACAAGGGCAACATCATGAAGTTCACCGAGGGCGGCTTCCGCGACTGGGGCTACGCGCTCGCGCGGCGCGAGTTCGGCGCGACGCCGATCGACGGCGGCCCGTGGCTCGCGCTCGAGACGGAGGGGCGAACGATCACCGTCAAGGACGTGATCGCGGACGCCTTCCTGCAGCAGATCCTGACGCGGCCGGCCGAGTACGACGTGATTGCGACCCTGAACCTGAACGGCGACTACATCTCGGACGCGCTCGCCGCCCAGGTGGGCGGCATCGGCATCGCGCCGGGCGGCAACCTCTCGGACGAGGTGGCCATGTTCGAGGCGACCCACGGCACCGCCCCGAAGTACGCCGGCCAGGACAAGGTGAACCCCGGCTCGCTGATCCTCTCGGCCGAGATGATGCTGCGCCATATCGGCTGGGTCGAGGCCGCGGATCTGATCATCAGCTCGCTCGGGGCGGCGATCGCCGACAAGCAGGTGACGTACGACTTCGCGCGGCTGATGGAGGGCGCGAACGAGATCTCCACGTCGGCGTTCGCGCGGGCGATGGTCGAGCGCATGTAGCCGGTCAAGCGCTGAGTGGGGCCGGGAGCGCAGCCCCCGGGCCACTCAACCTGCACTTCTAGCCCTGCCCGACCGCCTGCTCGAGCGCCCGCCTCGTCAGCACCCTGGCGAGGTGGCGTCGGAAGTCCGAGCTCGCGTTCGTGTCGCTCGGCGGCCGCGTCCCTTCGCCGGCGCTTTCGGCCGCGGCGGCTGCGTCCGCTCCACCGGCGAGGGCCGCCTCGACCGCTCCCGCACGGAGCGGGGTCGTGCCCATGTTCGTGAGCGCGACCGCGGCCGTACCGTTCGAGCGAACCGCGGCGACGCCCACGACGGCCCAGTCCTGGGCGCGGCGATGGAACTTCTCGTAGGCCCAGCCGCGGCCGTCGAGCTTCGGCACCCGGATCTCGGTCAGCACGTCCTGCGGCCCGAGCGCTGTCTCGAACAGGCCACGGAAGAAGCCCGCAGCAGGCTCCGTGCGCTCGCCTCCGGGGCCCCGCACGACGAGCTCCGCGTCGAGCGCGACCAGCACGGTGGGCAGGTCCGAGGCCGGGTCGCCGTGCGCGATCGAGCCGCCGATCGTGCCCATGTGTCGCACCTGCGGGTCGCCGATCAGCCCCGCGACGTGCGCGACGAGCCCGCACGACTGCACCAGCACCGGGTCCTGCTCGAGGTCGTGATGGCGGGTGAGCGCGCCGATCGCGACCCGGTCGCCGTCGTCGCGGACGTAGGCGAGCTCGCGGAGCCTGCCGATGTCGACGAGCAGGTCGGGTTGCGCGAAGCGGAGCTTCATCAGCGGCAGCAGCGAGTGGCCGCCCGCGAGCAGCTTCGCGTCGGGGCGGGAGCCGAGCAGCTCGACGGCGTGGTCGAGCGACTCGGCGAGCTCGTATTCGAATCTCGCCGGAATCATCGTCCCGCCTCCTGGATCGCCCGCCAGACTCGTTCCGGCGAGGCGGGCATGTCGATGTCGGTCACGCCGTACGGCGACAGCGCGTCGATGACCGCGTTGATCACGGCCGGGGTCGAGGCGATCGTCCCGGTCTCGCCGACGCCCTTCGACCCGAGCGGATGCGTGGGGCTCGGCGCCGAGATGCGGTCGAGCTCGAACGACGGCACCTCCACCGCGCTCGGCACGAGATAGCTGACCATCGAGCCCGTCAGGAGGTTGCCGTCCTCGTCGTAGACCGCTTCCTCGTAGAGCGCCTGCGCGACGCCCTGCGTGATGCCGCCCTGGACCTGACCGTCGACGATCGTCGGGTTGACGACGTTGCCGACGTCGTCGACCGCGACGTAGCGCACGAGCTCGGCGGCGCCGGTCTCCGTGTCGATCTCGACGACCGCGATGTGCGCGCCACCCGGCCAGCTGAAGTTCGGCGGGTCGTACACGGCCGTCGCCTCGAGCCCCGGTTCGAGCCCGTCGGGGAGGTCGTGTGCGGTCCACGCCGAGAGCGCCGCTTCCTTCACCGTGACCGCGCGGCTCGTGCCGCGGACGGTGAAGGCGCCGCCTGCGTAGGCGAGGTCGTCCTCGGCGACCTCGAGCTGGTGTGCGGCAACGGTCCGCGCCTTGGCGACGATCTTCTGGGCCGCGTGGTAGACCGCGGCTCCGCCGACCGCCAGGCTCCGGCTGCCGTACGTGTCCATGCCGAGCGGCACGAGCGTCGTGTCGCCGTGCAGGACCTCGATGTCGTCGTAGTCGATGCCGAGCTGGTCCGCGACGATCTGCGAGACCGTGGTGGCGTGGCCCTGCCCGTGCGGTGAGGTGCCGATCAGCACCTGGACGGAGCCGGTCGGCAGGCAGCGGATCGTTGCCGAGTCCCAGCCGCCCGCCCCGTAGCGGAGCACGCCGAGGATGCGCGAGGGCGCGAGCCCGCACATCTCGACGTAGGTGGAGAAGCCCACGCCGAGCTGCTTCGCATCACCTCGTTCGCGCCGCTCGGCCTGCTGGCGCCGCACGTCGTCGTAGTCGAGGATCTCGAGCGCCCGGTCGAGCGACCCATGGAAGTCGCCGGAGTCGATGGTGAGGCCTGACGCGATCGTGGCCGGGAACTCGCTGATGAAGTTCAGCCGCCTGATGTCGACCGGGTCCTTCCCGAGCTTGCGGGCGAGCGCGTCGACGGCACGCTCGATGGCGTAGGTCGCCTCCGGCCGTCCCGCGCCCCGGTAGGCGTCGGTCGGCGTCGCATTCGTGAACACGCCGACGAACTCGACGTCGTAGGCCTCCACCGCGTAGGAGCCGCCGTACAGCCAGGCGCCGAGAATCGGTACCCCGGGCGTGACTATCTGCAGGTAGCCGCCCATCGCGGTGGTGAGCCGCGCGCGGACGGCCGTGATCTTGCCCTCGGCCGTCGCGGCAAGCTCGATCTGCTGGAGCATGTCGCGCCCGTGATGCGTGGCGAGGTAGTTCTCGGAGCGCTCCTCGATCCACTTGACCGGCTTGCCCAGCCGCCGGGCGACCGCGAGGCAGAGCGCCTCCTCTGCGTAGACCTGGAGCTTCGCGCCGAAGCCGCCGCCCACGTCGGGCGCGATGACGCGCAGCTTCGACTCGGGGATCCCGGTCGTCCCGGCGAGCGTCAGGCGGGCGATGTGCGGGATCTGCGTCGCCGACCACATCGTGAACTCGCCCTGGGCCGGGAACGGCTGCACGAGCACGCCGCGCGGCTCGATCGGGTTCGGGATCAGCCGCTGCTGGCGGTACCGCTCCTTGATCGTCACGGCTGCGTTCGCGAACGCCGTCTCGGCGGCGCCGGGCTCCGGGCCTTCGAGGCGCCACGTGTAGCAGGAGTTCGTCCCGAACTCGTCGTGCACGAGCGGCGCGCCCTCGGCGAGAGCACCTTCGATGTCCACGACCGCCGGCAGCGGCTCGTAGTCGACCTCCACGAGCGCAGCCGCGTCCTTCGCGAGCGCGCGGCTGTTGGCGATCACGACGGCCACGCCGTCGCCCACGTACCGCGCCTTGTCCTTCGCGAGCGGCCAGTGCGAGGGGTTGTGGATGTCCTCCGTGACCGGCCACGCCATCGGCAGCGGCCCGGCCCAGTCGTCGGCCAGGTCGGCGCCGGAGAAGGCCGCTACGACGCCCTCGGCCTCCTTCGCCCTCGAGACGTCGACGCTCCGGATGTGCGCGTGGGCGTAGGGGCTCCGCACGACGGCCATCCAGACCATGCCCGGCACGGTCAGGTCGTCGACGTAGCGCGCCTGGCCCGTGAGGAGCCTCGCATCTTCCTTCCGCTCGACCGGCGCGCCGACGTAGGCGGTCGTCGCGGTCCCGGTCACTTCCTCGGTGACAGCCATCGATCCTCCTTACGCGGCCGCGGCCGCCTGGACGGCCTCGACGATCTTCTGGTAGCCCGTGCAGCGGCAGAGGTTTCCCTCGAGCGCGTGCCGGATCTCCCCCTCGCTCGGATGTGGACTCTCTGCGAGGAGGCTGACCGTGGCCATGACCATCCCCGGGGTGCAGTAGCCGCACTGCAGGCCGTGATGCGTGTGGAAGGCCTGCTGCACCGGGTGCAGGCTGCCGTTTGAGGCGAGCCCCTCGATCGTGGTCAACGAGCGGCCGTCGGCCTGGACGGCGAGCAGCGTGCACGCCTTCACCGACTCGCCGTCGAGCAGCACCGTGCAGCTGCCGCAGGACGACGTGTCGCAGCCGACATTCGTCCCCGTAAGGCCGAGATGCTCGCGCAAGAAGTAGACGAGCAGCTCGCGGGGCTCGACCTCGGCCTCATGGCCGAGGCCGTTGACGGTGAGGGCGATGCGTCTCACCGGGGCCTCCTTTCGCACGAGGGGACGAGGTCGCCGGCCTCCGGTCCGGCCGCGCGAGCTTATGCCTCCGCGACGGTGAATTCCAGGTGTCTAGAGCCGGTCCGGCTCCTTGTTGCCGGCGGCCAGGATGAACAGGTAGATGCCCGCGCCGAGGAGAGCCGCGAGGACGAGCGCGAACACGGCCGCGACATCGACCGCCACCATCCCGAGCCACATGTAGAGGAAGAAGAACGACGCCCACAGCGCTGCGGTGAGGCGCCTGTGCCGGGCGACCGCGTTGCGCATGGCCGCCGCGCCGAGCCTGAGGCCCGACACGGGTTGCCGCGGCGGCTCGACCACCGCGGGCGTGTCCGCCGGCTGAGTCCGGAGCTGCCGCTCGAGGCAGTACGCGAACTCGTCGAGGAGCTGCGCCGAGATCTCCTGGATCAGCCCGCGGCCGAACTGGGCAGCCATGCCGCTCAGCGAGAGGTCGGTGGAGGTCGTCACGAGCGTCCGGCCCTCACTCGACGCGAGCGACGACTCGATGGTGGCGCGCGCCGCGCCGCGGCCGCGTTCCTCGCGCGCGCTCGTGGCGAGGACGACGCGCCGCCCGGTCTCGTCGACCTCTGCACGTGTGACGTCGGCGAGGAACGAGAGCGAGATCGGCCCGAGCTTCACGCGCATGCGCGCCTTCCAGTGCGTTTCGTCGACGGTCTCGATCAGCTCGGCGCCGGGCATGCACGGGATCACGCGCGGCACGTCCATGAGCAGCTCCCACGCCGTCTCGGGAGCCGCTGAGACTTCGAAGGAGTTCTCGAGCTGCACGGCCGCGGGAGGATAGGGCCCCGCCGCGAGAGTTTCCAGGCGCCGTTCCCTACGATGTCCTCGTGCGCTTGAACTCCGTCGACGAGGTCGAGCGCGCGCTCGTGGCCGAGTCGTACCTGCCGGACCGCGGGCTCGCGACCGCGATCTACCTGGCGCTCGCTATGGGCCGCCCGCTTTTGCTCGAGGGCGAGGCCGGCGTCGGCAAGACAGAAGTGGGGAAGACCTTGACCCGCATCCTCGGCGCGGAGCTGATCCGGCTCCAGTGCTACGAGGGCATCGACGCGGGCCAGGCGCTCTACGAGTGGGACTACTCGCGCCAGCTTCTGTACGCCCGCGCCCTCCAGGCCGGCGAGATCGACCCGCAGCAGCGCGTGGCCGAGCTCTATGGCCCGGACTTCCTGCTCGAGCGGCCGCTGCTGCGCGCCGTCCGCGCGGGCTCGGCGGCGGTGCTGCTGATCGACGAGCTCGACCGCGCCGACGACGAGTTCGAGGCCTTCCTGCTGGAGGTGCTCTCCGACTACGCCGTGACCGTTCCGGAGCTGGGCACGATCGCGGCCGGCGAGCCGCCGGCGGTCGTGATCACGTCGAATCGCACGCGCGAGCTCCACGACGCGCTCAAGCGGCGCTGCCTCTACCACTGGATCGATTTCCCCGACCTCGAGCGCGAGGTGGAGATCGTCCGTCTGCGTGCGCCCGGCGCCTCGGAGCAGCTTGCGCGCTCGGTGGCGACGGCCGTGGGGCGCCTGCGCGGGCTCGAGCTCGTCAAACCGCCGGGTGTCGCCGAGGCGATCGACTGGGCGCAGGCACTGGCGCTGCTGGGTGCAGCTTCCGTGGACGGGGAAGCTGCGCTCCGGACGCTCGGCTGGGCGGTGAAGAACCGCGAGGACCAGCGCCGGGTGAAGGCGGCGCTGCCCGAGTTGCTCCGTGACTGACCCGACGGCCGTCCTGACCCGGTTCGGGCGGGCGCTTCGCGACGAGGGCCTCGCCGTCGGCACCGGCCGTATCGCCGGCTTCTGCCGGGCGGCCGCCCTCCTCGCGCCGGAGGACCTCTACTGGGCCGGCCGGGGCACGCTCGTCGGGCGGCCCGAGGACATCCCGGCCTACGACCGCGTCTTCGCGAGCTTCTTCGGCGAGGGCGGTCGCGCGGCGGTGGAGCCGGGTCGGGCGCACGTCTCGGCCGTCGTCCAGGAGGTCGAGCGCTCGCGCGCCAGCTCCGTCGAGCTCCTCCGCCGGAAGAGCTTCGACGACTGCTCCTCCGAGGAGCTGGCCGAGCTTGCCTCGCTCATGTCACGGATCTCGCTCGTCGTCCCGGAACGCCGGACCCGCCGGACGCGGCCCGCCCGCGCCGGTGTGCCCGACCTTCGGCGGACGCTCAGGCGCTCGTTCCGCACCGGAGGCGAGCCGGTCGAGCGCGAGTGGCGCCGGCGGCGGCGACGCCCCCGCCGGCTGGTGCTCCTCCTCGACGTCTCGGGCTCGATGGCGGGGTACTCGCGCTCGCTCATGATGTTCGCGCACGCGGCGCTGCACGCCGACGCGCGCTGGGAGGCGTTCTGCTTCGGGACGCGGCTGACGCGACTGACGAGGACGCTCGCGGTCGCGGATCCGGACGAGGCACTCCGCCGCGCCGCGGAGCAGGTCGTCGATTGGGACGGGGGCACGCGGATCGGCGAGTCGCTGAAGCGCTTCCTCGACGAGTACGGCCACGGCAGCCTCGCCCGCGGCGCGGTGGTCGCGATCTGCTCCGACGGCCTCGAGGTGGGCGACCCCGAAGACCTCCGCGAGCAGATGGCGCGCCTCTCGCGGCTCGCCCACCGGGTCGTCTGGATCAACCCGCTGAAGGGCGACCCGGCCTACGAGCCCCTGGCGCGCGGCATGCAGGCGGCGCTGGGCTCGATCGATCTCTTCGTCAGCGGACACAACTTCGAGAGCCTCGAGGCGCTCGGCGACGCACTCTCGGCCCGTCGGCGGGGCGCGCCTGTCCGACCCGGCGGTCCTTGACGACGGCCAACCGCTGGAGCGAGCTCATCGCCGGGGACGGCGCGAGTCGAGAGAGGCTGCGTTCTCGCGGCCGCCGAGTGCGTAGCCTCGCAGCCGAAGGAGCTCTCCCTCTCCGGACGGGAGGGGTGCTGTAGCGTCACCGAGAGGTGATGATCACCGAGACCACGAAGCAGGTGGTTCCGTTTCGGGCAGGCGATGCGAAGCGTGTCGGCGACGGCTGCTTCTACCTCGATCTGATCGTCTGGCTGAATGGCAGCCACATCGAGCTGGGTGACCGGGTCGGCTTCAACTACGGCTGCTTTGTCAACGGCTACGGCGGCCTCGTCATCGGGGACGACTGCCGGTTCGGGCCGTACGTGATGATCCACACGGCGAACCACGAGCTCGGCGACCCCGAGCAGCCGCTCTGGAGCCTCGGCTGGCGCGACGAGGGCCCGCTCCGGATCGAACGGAACTCGTGGATCGGGATGGGAAGCTGCGTCCTTCCGGGCGTGACCATCGGTGAGGGCTGCGTCGTCGGTGCCGGCAGCGTCGTCGCGGGCGACCTCCCGAGCTACACCGTCGCGGTCGGCAACCCTGCGAAGGTCATCCGCGAGCGGAAGCGCTAGCCGTTCCGATGCGGGTGCTCTTCGTCCAGCGGCAGCCGTGCATTCGCGCCGGGAAACTCGGGGCGGGCCTCCGCAGCGCGCTGCCCCGCATCGAGCTCGGCTTCGCCTATGGAGGCCGCACGCTCACCGAGTGGTACGGGCGCGGAGACGAGAGCTTCGACCGTTTCTGGCAGGTCGGTGCCGACGGAGCCGGGCTGGGCGCTGTGATTGCCGAGTTCGAGCCGGACGTCGTCCACAGCCACAACCTTCCCGACCTGCTCACCGTGCATGTGAACGAGCTCGTTGGGGGACGGATCCCGGTCGTCCACGACGTCCACGATCTCCAGAGCCTGCGCCGGACGGCGTACGAGGACGGCTTCCCCGAGCCGGCCGAACCGCTCGCGCTCGAGCGCCGCGCGCTCGAGGAGAGCACCGCCGTCGTCACGGTCTCCGACGAGCTGATGGAGGTGCTTCGTGGCCGCTACCGCCTGCCCGAGCCGACGCTCGTGTTTCCCAACTACGCCCTGCGGTCCGACCTGCCGCAGCTCCCGGCGGCTCCTGACCACTCCGCCGTAAACACGCGCCTCGTCTACCAGGGGACGATCTCCGCGAACGGCGGCCACTACGACCTCCGGAGGATCTTCGAGGCGCTGGTGGACGAGGGGTTCGTGGTGGACGTCTACCCGAACCGGGTCGTCGGCGAGTACCGGGAGCTGGCCGAGCGCCTGCGCGGCCTCACCCTGCACGAGCCGCGCGCTCCGGCCGAGATGCTCCGAGAGCTGCCGCGTTACGACTTCGGCTGGGCGGGCTTCAACGCGGAGCTCAACAAGCCGCACCTCGACACGGCACTCCCGAACAAGGTCTTCGAGTACCTCGCCTGTGGCCTTCCAGTGCTCGCGTTCCCGCATCGTGCGATCCGCCGGCTGCTCGACGACGAAGGCCTGGGGATCGTCGTGGCCCACCCGCGGGAGATCGCCGCCGAACTGCGTGGCCGGGACCTCGGCGAGCTTCGCCGCCGCGTCAGGGCAGCGCGGTCGAGGCTCACGATCGAGGCGAACATCGGACGCCTGCTGGAGCTGTACGGCGGGCTGATCGCGACCGGCGCCGAACCAGCGCACACCGCCCGGGAGTCGCATGCGGCGCCGCCCGCCGACCGCGGAGGCCAGGCCGCCTTCACCGTCCAGCTGCCCCGGGCAAGAATCGAACTTGCGCACGCGGTGTAGGAGACGTCTTTCTGGCTGTCGAAACGCGCAGTCGGCTCCGCGCCGTCCGGCGGACAGATCAGTGGTATTCGAGCCGGCAGTGGGTCGAGGAGTACAAGCAGCGCCGCTACCAGCGCGGCTGAATTCGACCAATAGGACGGCCGGAAAATCGGACAGGTCAACTTTCTCGCCCGCTGGAACTGCGCGACACGCGAAGCGGTGTCGCGGCGGGCTCACAGGCGTACGATCGTCGGCGGACAGGGCCGACGGTTCGGCCTGAGATAAGAGGAGGCGCGATGCCCACCGTCATGGCGCAATGGAGACCGAGGGGGCCGCCGATGCGATGGCCTACGACGGGGTCCTTCCCGAGACGCTCGTACTCCTCGTCGAGGCCGAGACGGCGCTTCCGCCCCCACTGCGCGACGGCCATTGCTCCGAACCAGCGCGCACCGCCCGGGCGTGGCATGCGGCGCCGCCCGCAGACCGTGGTGGCCCGGCCGCCTTCACCGTCCAGAGGCGCTCGCTCGAGATGCCCCCGGCAAGAATCGAACTTGCGCACGCGGTTTAGGAAGCGCCGTGCCGTAGTGCCCGTTTGCAGGCAAAACTCCCGACGTAGGGCTGGTGCGCTCCACTCTGCGCTCCAGTCGCGGCGGACGGCGCGGCGGATGTCAGTCAACTGGCTCGGCGGTTTCGATGCGGGGTAAACCATCTGACCGACAACGCGCCCGTCCCTCGCCCGAGGGTCGATTGGTCGCGCCGCGCAACCGACCCACTCCTTGTCGTGCGCCGCCTCACCCTCGTCGCCGCCGCGCTTGCAGCCCTCGCCGCTGTGGCCGCCGCTTCCGCGCAGAACCGCGGCACCGAGCGCGAGCAGCTTCGTTCGGCCGACATGCGCGCTGCCCGCGCCAGTCTGCTGCGCAGGAGCGACCTGCGCACAGGCTGGACTGCGAAAAAACCCTCGCGGGACACCCACGACACCTGCCCTGGCTGGCACCCGGACTTCTCCCGTTACGTCATAACCGGCAAGGCTCACGGCGAGTGGCAGCACCCGTCCGGCATTCAGATCGACTCCGCACTGGACCTGTTCGCGTCACGTACCCAGGCCGCGGCCGACTTCCGCCTAGCCGCCAAGGGCCTCTCTCGCTGCCGTCGCTACAAGATGAAGCAGAGCAAAGAGGGACCTGTGACGTTGAAACCGCTCGCGGCCCAGATCAATCCTTGGCACGGCTTCGGCGAGCGTTCGCTCCGTCTTGAACTCGTGGAGCAGGTCATCCGCGACGGGCATGCAACAACCGTCTACGTAGAGGGGATCGGGTTCCAACAGGGGCGCTCGATCGGGTTCGTCATGCTTACATCGGCCGGGCATCCGATGCGCGGCGTCGAAGTGCTCGCGCGCATCATGCTGGCACGCGTCGGCGCGTAGCACGGCGATGGCTCAGACATTCCGCGTCAGGTGAGTTCGCGCGATCGCCACTGGCACGTCGAGAACAACTCATCGGCAGTAACGGCGCTCGTATGCGGCGTGCTCGCCTTCGCGATGCCGTTTTCGGCCGCGCTCACTGCCTCGTTGGCGATCCTGTTCGGCATTACGGGCCGCTCGCGCGCCCGCCGCGGCGCGCCGCATGGACGGCTTGCGACGGTCGGCCTCGTTCTCGGCATCAGCGCGTGGACGCTGATCTCAGTTCTGCTTCTAGCCCTCGTGCTGTTCGGCTGAGTTGCTCGCCTCGTCTACTGTGCTCGCGTCTCCCCGCTCCTCTCGCCGCGTCGCCGCGCTCATAACTGCGACACCGCGCGATCTCACCCAGCACCGAGCCTCCCTTCACGGCGCGGCAGTCGTCAGTCATGCGAAGCGCCGTCCCTCACCGGCGTTCCCTTCGTAGCCGAAGGAAGTTCACTACGACTCCGGGGGCGTACCCGAGAGCGAAGCCGCCGAGCATCGTCGGCAAGACCACCGCCAGTCCATCGAAGACGAAGAACGCGACCACTAGGAATCCTGGGACCAACCACCCGAATCGTTTGACCAAGCGGCCGACCGCTGCCCTATTGCGTTCCTTGGTCTCCGGATCGCGGATGAAAAGCAGTCCCTGACGGGCCAGCGCGACGATAGGAACGATGGCTACCAAAACGCCCACGAGCAGTGCAGTGCCGAAGGCGAGCCAACCGTCCTCAGAGGATCGGGCTTCGCTTTGCCCCTGCAGAATCAGGATCGCCCCAACGACTGGCAGGAAGAACACCGCTAGCCACTCGCGAGGCGGCGCCCCGGCAATCACCCGCTCCCCTCCCGCCGCCGCGCGAACTCAGCCGCCGCCCTTGTGGACGGTGATCCTGACCTTCGGGTGGTCAGCGCGGCGAAGCACGATCTTGTCCGGCGCTGACGGCTGGTTCACGATCGGCGTAGGCGTGTGGTGGTTCGCCGAGACCGAGAGCGCACCCAGCGCCAGGACTAGCGCCAAGACCGTCCACCATCCAGCCTTCACGGAGCACGTTCTTGGAGTTCCCCCGCTTTGGTGGACAGCTGCTGACTGAGTTCGCTCGGTCGGGAAGGATGTCTGCTGATGCCAAAGATCCCGCCCTATCGTTGGAGTTTCGCGCGGAGGCCGTCAGGCTTCTTCGGAGCAGTGGTCGGTCGGTGCCGCAGCTCGCTCACGAGGAGTGCCCCCGGCAAGAATCGAACTTGCGCACGCGGTTTAGGAAACCGCTGAAGTTTCCTACACGACCGACAGTAAATGTTGGTCTATAATCAGTTCGTGGCACCACGAAACCATTCCGAGGGCTTCGATTTCCGTCTTCGCCGCCAGGGGTGCGCGCAGGGGACAGTCACGAAGTACGTCCGCGCAACCGACGACTTCTTGACGTGGTTCGAGCGGGATCCCGAAGCCGCGCGCCGTCAAGACATCGAGGCGTACTTGGACGCGTGGGTCGCGCGGACAGAGGCGAAGCCTTCTAGCGTCCGGCTACGTATCGCGGCCCTGAAAAAGTTCTTCGATTACCTCGACAGCCAGGGCTTGCTCGTGGACGCGGACGGTCGCGAGCTTCGCAACCCCTTGGATCGCGTCGAGCGGCCGAAGTCGCGCCGCAAGGCTAACGACTACCTGAGCGCCGCCGAGACAAACGCCCTGATCGCGGCCTGTGTCAACGCTCAGGAAAGCGCGGTGGTCGATGTCCTTCGGTGGACGGGCTTGCGCGTCTCGGAAGCCTGCGCGCTCACGTGGGACGCCTGCGATGGCGACTGGATCCGCGTGCGGGCCTCCAAGAGCGATAGCGGCCTGCGGTCGGTTCCTGTGCTGCCCGAACTCGCGAAGGGTCTGACCTACTGGCGCAACCATCTGCAGAGGAACGGGCTGTATCGCCACGACGGCCCGGTGCTCGTGACGCGCAACGGCACGCCGATGAAGCCGCAGTACGCCTGGCGCGTCCTAAAGCGTGTCGCAGAACGTGCCGAAGTTCGGGCGCGCCCGGCGACGGACTCGAGCGGTCACAACGTTTCGACCATCACCCCGCACACGTTGCGGCGAACCTTCGCCGACCGATCTTCTGAATCGCGGCGTGCGTATCGAGGTTGTCTCCCAGGCTCTCGGTCACGCCGATACACGCACCACGCAAGCGCACTACGCCGAGCTTCACAACCAGACGATGAGGGACGAGATCCTTGCCGCCTACGGCGCGTAACGAGATCACGTCGCCCGTTCAGGTCAACCTGCTCAGGTTGTTCCGCTGGCACGCTCTCGGCAACCGTGACGCGGCTCGCTTGCTCGGCGCGACCGACCACACGGTAGGCGGCTGGCTCAGTGGCAAGAGTGCGCCCGGAACCGAGTACCTCCTCAGCGTGGCAAACCTCTTCGGGGTGGATCCACGCGACCTTCATGCCGATCCTCGCGACTTCGGGGCGCGTGTTGCCGACCCCGACCGTCTGACGTTCCTAGACGCGGGCGAGTGGCGCTCGCGCGGCTTCCTTTTGGACGAGTACGGGCTCGCGTGGGTAGCGCCGGAAGCGCAGGTCTACGAACTCCCTTCGCGCTAGCGTCTTAGCTCCGTACGGTGGCGTGAACGTATCGTCAGACGCCTTTCCGGGGGAGACTAACGGCTACGTATTAGGGCACGGATTCGCCAATCTGAGGCGCGCCGGGGATCGTCCATTTCACTTCCGATTCGGGGCCGCGAGAGCGGCCCTTAGTCGTTCCGGGATGCCGGGGCATTCCGGGGTGACGGACGACCTACAATGATCAGCGAAGTGCAATGGATAAACCCACAACCTCGCGCGAAGCAAATCGCGCACCTGTACCGGCAGGTTCGACCGGGGTGGCCTCTTCGGAGGGCTGTCCCGCGAGTCTCCCGCCCGACGCCGTGCTCCGCATGGCCGACGGTGGATGGAGGCTCTTCCCGGTAGCAGCAACCGGCCCGAAACGGCCGCTCACGAGTAACGGTTTCCACGACGCAACAACAGACACAGACACCCTCCGGGACTGGGCCGCGAAGCACATCGGGTGCCGGTGGGGAACGCCCGACGGCTTCGTGGTCGATCTCGACCGGCACGAAGGGAAGCCTGACGGACTGGCCTCGTGGCGCGACACGTCGCCCGATGACGGCGACCCCTTCCGCTGCACGACAGGTAGCGGCGGCATCCATCTCGTCTACGCACCGGTCGAGGGCGTCGGACGCAGGCCGGGGTTCCTCCCCGGCGTAGACGTACTGGCCGGTGACGGCTTCCAAGTCGTGTGGGCCGAGCGCCCGCCAATCTCTGACCTCTCGCCGCCGCCGCCGTGGCTGCTGGCGAAGCTCACGCAGGAGCCGGCCGAAACTGTTTCGGCCGGAGGAAGGATCTCGGCCGAACCTTTCGCGGAAGGCGAGATCATCCCGAACGATGGCCAGCGGCACAGGCGGTTCGTCTCGTTCGCCGGGAAGCTCCGCCACTGGGGCCTCGAAGCCGACGAGATCGAGGCGTGCATGAACCGCGTCCTCCTGCCCCTCTGCGATCCGGTGAACCCGGATACGGAGCGGCACATGAGGAACGTCGCGCGCAGCGTCGCGAAGTATCCGGTAGGCGACTGGACGCTCTCCCTGGGCCTGCACGCCGCGCGACCTCGCGCGGATGGAGGGCGAGGAGGGGCCGACCTCCTCGTGGCTCACGTGGCCGGATCTCCTCGCGTTCGACGGGCTGCCCCCGGTCGCTCCGGAGGTGGCCGACCTCGCGTACGAGTCCCAGCGCAACCTCTGGTCGGGGGCGAGCGAGTCGGGCAAGACGTGGGCTGCGATCGCGGCCGCCGTAGCCGAGATCAATGCCGGTCGCGACGTGCTGTGGATCGATACGGACGGGATGGGCGAGCGCGCGACGCTCGAACGTCTCCTGTGCCTCGGGGCGACGCGGGAGGCGGTACGGGATCACTTCCGGTACGCCGTCCCGTCAGACAAGCTCACGCGGCCAGTGGTAGACGCCCTGCTCTCGGGCGTGAAGGGGCGTCTCGTCGTTGTTGACTCGTTCAACGCGACGATGGGTCTTCAGGGCCTCGACCCGAACGTGGGTGGTGACGTGGAAACCTTCTGGCAGACCTTCGACCCCTTCTGCCGGGCGGGCTTCGCCCTCGTCTGTCTGGATCACGTCACGAAGTCGGCAGAGGGGCGCGGGGTGTACGCCATCGGGAGCGAGCGGAAGCACTCGGGCGCGCACGCGCACCTCGGGTTCGCCACCATCGGCAACGAGAAGATCGTTCGCGACGGCACCGGCCGCTCGACGCTCACGGTCAACAAGGATCGCGGGGCCTACTTCATGAGGCCCGTCGCGCACATCTTCTCGGTGACCATCGAGGAGGGGCGCGGATCCTGGAACCTGTCGCCCGCGAGGGGTGACGAGGGCTGGAAGCCGACCGCCCTCATGGAGCAAGTCTCGCGCTACCTCGCAGGTTGCATCCTGGAGCAGCCGTCCAAGAGCGAGATCGTGCGGAACGTGAAGGGGAAGACCACCTACGTTCGCGAGGCCATCGACGCGCTCGTAGCGGGCGGGTACGTCCGGGAGATCGAGGACGGCCAGGCGAAGCGTTACGAGTGCCCGAAGCCCTATCACGAGGCCGATGATCTAACCCCGTCCCACCCCGTCCCCGAACGGGACGGGGTAGTCCCCGGTGACCCCAAATCCGACCCCGTCCCCCGTCCCCGGTCTATAGGGGACGGGGACGGGACGGAGGATCAACCCCGTCCCGAAACGTGGGACGGGGTATCACCGTGGGCCGAAGTCGGATCGGGCGGGGGGTGGGACTGATGGAACGTCCGTATCGGATCGAGTACCGCGACGTGGACGGGCAATGGCGCTACTGGGCCATGAGCAAGACCATCTACGCGGCGGCGACGCTGAAGGTGTGGGAGCGGTTCTACTTCGGCGGTCGCGTCATCGAGCGGAGTACCGGCCACGTAAAGATCGCGTGGAGTGGTCGCGGAAAAGGGTTTTGGAATTGAGGGGCCTATCCGTACGAGACACCCCCTCGTGCAACCATCGAGACATGACGCCGACAAAACCCCCAACCACGCACTCGAACAACGAATACGCGCGCGCCCTTCAGACCGCCAGCAAGCGCGGCACGATCCCGACAGACAGGGTGGCGACCACCCGCACCTCCGGGGCAAACCATCCCCTCGTCGCCAAAGAGTTCGCCGCGAAGGCGAAGACCGAGGCGGCGCGCACCGACGCGCTCAACGCCCTGTGCGATGGCATGGAGAACGATGCGCGCACGAACGAGATCGACGCCCTTTGCGCCACCTTCCTTGACGCCGCCGCCGCCGACATCGCGGCCGGTCACAAGCTGGGCGAGGCGCTCGACACGATCAAAGAGCGGCGCCAGCAGGACTACGAGGTGCGGATCGCCGAGGGCATGGCTCGCGCCTTCGATGGTTTTTCCACGATCCGCGAAGCCCTCTCCGATGTCGCCGAGGCGAAAGCTTTGCTCGGGCGCACGAAGGACGGCAACCCGATCACGAAGTTCGCCGCCCTGCCGAAGACGACCTACACCCGCCTGCCAGGAGGAAAAGCTCTGGATGAGGCCGAGACGGCGCTCCGCAACATCGACCTACCCGACCGGATCCTCGTCACGAGCGCCAACCTCGCGAAGCGGCAACGCGGCGAGAGCGGGGCCGTGGACATCTACGGCGAGAACATCGACACCGTTCCGGCGAACCGGCTTTATGTCAGCCACGGGTACCGCATCGTCGGCCAATCGGACGGCAACGCATGACCAAGTTCGCGCACGCTGACTCCGCCGACCGGCGGCGCGCGACCGGGGAGGAGAGCTTGCATGCCGTGCTTGCTCTCCTCACCACCTCCAACCGGAGGGCGTCGTGAGGCGTCGCCGGTCGAGGGAGTCCGTGCGGTTCCGTTCGTGGCAGGAGTCCGTGCCGCGAGCGAGTCCGGCAGCGAGCAGGAGGCCGCGCTCATCCGCATTGGTCGCGCCGAACGTTTCCTCCGCGAAGGGAAGATCGTTCCGCCCGGCACCGCGCCGTCGTCGCACGAGGACATCAACGCCGCGCTCCGGGAGGCGCTCCGGTGAGCTTCACCGCTCCCGCGCGCCTTGGCGTCACGGCCCGGTCGTCGCCCTAGGCGCTGGCTTCGAGGACGGCGCGGCGGGCGTCACTCACGGCGCGCCGTCAATAGTTCGTTTAGTCGATGCACGAGGGTGTCCAACTCCTCCCCGGCATCAAGTGGGATCTGCGCCTCCGCTGTCCAACCGGCGCCCGATAAGTGGCGCAAGACCACTCGGACGGTGATATGTCCCAGCCCGTCATGGGTGCACGACAAGGTGAGCCCGCCTTCCATGCCGTCCCACTCCCTTACGCCGTCCCAGCCCCGCCAGTCCCGTGCCATCTCGCCGAAGAACGAAGACAGTGGAAGCTCAACGCCATCTGGGCCAAGCCAGAAGCTCGTCTCGGCGATCAGGCCCTGATCTTCCAGTCGAGCGAACAAGCTCCAAACGCTCAGGCCACCCCGGTCGCCCCTTCCCGTTTCGCCCTGACGAAGCGTGAGCGTGCTGCCATGCCCCAGCGTGACTGAGGGAGTGTCGTCAGCCGCGTCCACTCGCATCTACTTCCCGCCGCCGCGCGATCTCAGCCGCCAGCCCGCTGCCTGCATTCCGCGTCACCGCCCACAAGTCTGACGTGGCCTATAGCGGATCGCCCCTTTCAGGGGGCGCGAACCACCGCCTCGCGCGGCACACTGCGACCAGCCCCCCCCGTGCCCTTCGGAGCGGCGAAAACTCCGCGGACTGGTCGGTCGGCTCTTCCCGGGGCAGCGAAACGGATTGTCCTGTTCCTTCCACCACTGTCGGCGGAACGCGGATTGCCGTCACGGGACAGGGCCGCTCAGCGAAACCCGTTCGCAACGGCGAGCAACTCAGGCTTCAGGTCTTTGAGGAGGGCAGGTGAGACGTGAACGGTGCAGGCATACAAGACGCCGCGTTCTCGCCAAATGACCGCGAGGTGGAACGCGAAGATGCCGCCCGCTCCGGTCATGGCTACCAGCGATGCCGCGTGCCCGCGTACTCGGGTGCGGGCGAGTAATCGGTAAGGGCCGAAGACGTCGCGGAACCATCGGTCGTTTCTGGCGACGAAGGCTCCGAATGCCCAGTGATCGGAAGCGGTTCCCTCAAAGAGGTATTCGCGCCGCAAAGGACGAAGGCCCGGCAGGTTCTCGGTCGGGATGAAGCGGGCCGGGACGACGCTCGGGCATAGAACGTCGTCCCTAACTATGCGTCGGGCGCTCCGGCAGTACTGCCGCACCCATGCGGGCGAAGAGACGAGTGCGTCGCGCATGGTGCTCGGCGGCTCATGCGTACTAGAACGGCTCGTTGCGTGCGAGCCACCACAACCCACGGCGATCCACGAGCACGCAACCAGGGCGACGGCTCCGAGCAAGCGCACGCACACGCTGTAGTACGTGCGCCGCAGCGATACGAGTCCCTGCGCGGAACCGTTTGGGGGAGGGCTGTCTGCAACGATTTGTTCTGCCACCATGACCGTCAACGAAGCCGCACGTGCCCTGAATCTCAACGGCCCCGAAGTCGTCTACCGGCTGTTACGGGTCGGCGTCCTCCGGGGACGCAAGGTCAACGGCGTATGGGACGTGGACGAGGCAAGCATCGAGGAGCGGATCAGACGCGTCGGGCTGAAGCGGTCGAGCCGCTCGAACCTCGCCGCCGAGCGCACCCGCCGCCGCGAGGAAGCTCGCGCCGTGTTCGTGGAGGTCGCATGACCAACGAGCAGGCCGAGGCCGTGATCGCGAACCTTGGCGCAGGCTCAACGATGCGCGAAGCCGCCGCGATGGCGAGGCTTCCCTGGCGCACATTCGCGAACGCCTGGACGAAGGGACGTGCGGCCTTCGAGCAGGACGAGGCGACCGAGCAGGCCGACTTCTACGCGAGGGCATCGAGTGCTCGCGCGCGACACGTCGCCACGAAGCGCGCCGAGGCCGCAGCCGTCGCGGGGAGCCGTGAATCTCAGGATCTTCTGCAGTACGTGAAAGCTTTGGAGTCAGAGGCCGAGCCGTTGGCCGAAGAGGACGCGAGCATCCCGAGCGCGGTCGCGTTGTACAGCCACGAGGATCCGGCCGTGCGGGAAGCGGCCGGCCGGGTGCTCGATGCGAACGATGATCTCCTGCGCGCGCTGACGGCCGATAACCGAGGGTGAACGCAACCGTCGGACGCCGCCATCGGGCAGCGTGCAATGGGCTAAGGGTTGTAGAAGCTCTTCCACGGCGTACGTTGGAACCAGCCTGTACGCGTGAGCGCCACTGTGAGGCGGAGGTACCAAACGCCGCTCAGGTACCCGTTTTGAAATGAGCTCGTCCAAGTTGTACAACCCGATGGCTGCGTCCCGTTGAAGTTGGCGCGTGGATGCGCAGCGTACGAATCACTTGCCATCTCGATCTGCACACGGAGGGGGCTCCGAACCGACGAGCACACCGTGTACGTCGCGCGAATGCGTTGAGGCCCTGCCTTGATCGTGAACCCCTTGATGGTCGCCATCGGGCTGACCGCAATAGGTGCGCGTGCGGAACCTGCCTGCGCCGCAGCGACAAGAGCCGTTGAAGCGACGATGGCAACCAGACCGAGAAAACGACTCACCGCGCCACACCATCCCATCGTCCATGAAAGGCGTCAATGGGCCTCGCGCTAGCCAGAACCTTCATCCGCGCATCATGGCGTGTCTATGAAATAGGACGGCGAATCGGCGTACCCTTGACGAGAGGCAGCCGTGACGAATAAAGCGAAGATCCTTCACGGCGCGACGCTAATGCTCGCCGGTGCCGCGCTTGCGTTGGGGATCGTGGCGCTAGTCGTGCCGGGGCCTCGCGGCGCGAGCGGCCCGCAGGGTGAACCCGGCCCTGTGGGGGCGGCTGGAATCAACGGCGCGCGCGGGCCGCGCGGGCCGCGAGGGGCTGCGGCGAACGGCGACGTCCTCCGCTCGCGTGTCGCCACGCTCGAAGCGCAAGTCGACCTTGTTCAGAAGGTGCAAGGAACGGACGGCCTCGAATCGCCAGCGACTCGACGGACACCGGATCGCTTCCCGACCCGGCTGCTGGGTATGGCGGAGACCTTGACTGTGCCGACTACTTTCCCGAGACCGACTTTCCGACGCCGCCCGGAGACCCTGACGGACTGGATGCCGACGGCGACGGGATCGCCTGTGAAAGCTGATAGGCCGCTGGTCTCTCCTCGATGCTTGCTCAGATCGGTTTCTACCGGTCGGCCGATGAGGACGGGTTCGACGTGCAGGCCAGCTACGAGTGGGGGGATCATCTCCCGGTCGCGGGCCTTGATGGCACCGTCACGTACCGACACTTCACGGATACGACGTACGAGGAACTGCTCGCGTCCACTCGCCTGAACTTGATCCAGGGCGACGTGACGCGTCCGTATATCTGCCCGTCCCTGCCGCAAGGCGACCCTGCGCAGATTGTTGAAGGACTCCGCGTCACAGCGGGAGGCGGCTCGGGCAGCCTATGACTTCGCGATCCCGCACGCCGATACCGCGCGCAACGTCACTGATGACGCGCAACGCGTGGAGTTCGTGGCGGGCCAGGGGATACTCGCCTGGCTAGCCGCACGCAAGTTCCTGCACCGCCGCAAGAAGCGCGAGGCCAGCGACTGACTGACCTTCGCGGCCGCCGCCTCTGTCCAGTGCGGGGTTACGCTCGCGTTGCGCGTGGCGAGCGTAACCCCGCACTGGAACGCTTGTCCAGGAACGAGAAACGGCTCCTCGCGGAGCCGCTTCTCAGATCTCACTGGATACCTGCCAGCCCCTTCCGAGGCCGCTAGGTTCGATAGCAGTATAGCTGCGGATCGGGCAGAGGAAACCCCCTGCCTGACCATGTCTTCAGTGCCGCGCGTCTCCGAGGATACCGCGTAATCGAGGCCGCTGGCCTAGGCGATGCGGTTGATCTGAAGATTCTGAACGCCGTCTTGGCAGGGCGACTCTGGTTGCCGTTCTCGCTCATAGAGGTCGCGTTCCGTAACGCCGCAGACCGCGTCATCTCAGACGCGCATGCGTCGGGAGACGACTGGTTACTTGCGTCCGGACGCGACGGCGATGAGCTTGTCGCGCTGGACGTTGCCGCGCCCACCGGCCTTATCGGCGAGAGGTACGACGGGACGCCAGACGATCCAATCGCGCAAGCAGCCCGAATGGCGAGAACCCAGCTTGGCCGCGATCGGATTTCGCGGGACGACCTAATCGCCCACCTGATGTTCGGCTTCTGGGTGAACCGCTGCCCAGACGCCCTGGCCAAAGATCCTGGTCTGCGCGTCTGGGATCTGCTCGCCGCTCACTACGACGACCCGGCGCTGAACAACAGTGAGGATCTGGCCCTCACGATGACGCGGTTACTCCGACTGCGGAACCGGGTCGCCCACCACGAACCAGTCCTTTTCCGCGCCAAGCATGTCTTCACCAGAGCGGGTGACCCGAAAGCGCCGATCGACATCGTCCTGTCCCTCCAGTCGGCGCTGACCAACTTCGAGGAGGAAGTGGAGCTAACCGTCTCCACCGCCAAGGCGATGGCACCGATGGCGGCTCGCCACGTTGCCGACGTCCCGACGCACGTGAAGGCTGAGATCGGGCCGCTTGGGGCGACGCTCGTGAAGGAACTTGCACGGCTTCGGGAGCTACGCGAGTCACGTAAAGCGGCCAGAAAGGCGGAACGGGCGGCAAAGGCCGCTGCAGAGCAACCAGACAACCCTACGGAGTAAGGCCAGCCCGACGAGTGCCGTGCAGTGCGGTGACGGCGCGTGGCCGTGGAGTCGGGGCTGGCGGTCGAGACGCTACGTCCACGGCCACCGCCTCCGCAAGATGGCCGTCGCCTCGCGATCCGGTAGGCGGTCTAGCGTCCTGCAGATGGCGGACGCCGAAGTTGCCGATGTGTTCACGCGGACGCGCACTACGCTCGGACAGGCTCGCGCTGCGCTGAATCAGATGGACTCGGTGGATCCCGGCGAGCGAATGGCGGGGATGCGCAACGTGATGTGGGGCGGCGTAGCACCCATCCTCCAACAGCTACGGAGTCGCGTCGAAGGCTTCGACGAGTGGTACGCCCCGTGGCGTGAGGAGATGGAACAGGATCCGCTTCTGTCCTGGATCTACAGGCTCAGGAACGAGGTGCTCAAGGAAGGCCAGGATCCGCCTACAACCCGGAGCACTTTCATCAAGGAACTATCGCCTCGCCGTCCGCTCCCGCCACCGCCGCCGAACGCGCTCGGCTCCTTCATCTTCAGTGATGCGTTGGGTGGGGACGGGTGGCCTGTCCGACTGCCGGATGGCAGTGTGGGCATGCACTACGTTCGCCTGCCTGAGGAGATTGGCGGGACAACGGTGGAGTTCCAGAACTTGCCCGATGAGCACTTGGGCGCTCCGCTTGCTGACCGCTCGATCCAGGCTGTGTGTCACCTCTATGTCGAATACCTGACGCGGCTCACGGACGCCGCTGAAGCCCGGTTCGGCTGAGGCGTTATACGCGCGGCAGGAGTCGCCGCCTGGCGACGAGTTCCACCTATCCGTACCGCGATCTTCACCCCGGCCGGGTAGCTGTCGATGATCGACAAAACGATAGGAGGTAACGACGTGGCAAGAACCGCCGATCAGGTTGTCAGCAACATCATGCGGGCGATGCACCCGAAGGCGAAAGGCAAGGAGACGCCCGAACAGGTGATCCTCCTGAACGCCCTCCGGATGCACGGCCTCGACGCGCAGGTGCGCTCGTGTATCTCCAAGAAGAAGAGCGCCGTCCCCGCCTAGTACGTTGGAGTCGTGTCCATCGAGGAGGCCCGCTACGGCGGGCCTTCGTCGTTCTTACGCGCGCGCGAACCTTTCAGTGCCCCCAGGAGGAGTCGAACCTCCGCACACGGTTTAGGAAACCGACGCTCTTCCGCTGAGCTATGAGGGCAAACCCGCTCCCTGATTGAAGCAAGGTTTACAGACCCGCTGCTCTATCCACTGAGCTACGGGGGCCAGGCGGGAAACGTTGTAGCAGCGCGTACGAAAGCGTCCTGGCGCGCACACGCGAGCCGCCGTCCGTGGCCGGCACCTGCCAGATCAAGATCGAGGGCAAGGCAACCATTCACCAGGGCGGGCGGGGGCGCCGAGGCGCCCCCGCACCAGCAGGACTACTTCTTGCAGAGACCGGGCCTGTTCTGGGTGTCGCCCTTGTCCTTGTCCCAGGTGTTCGCGGTGCCGGCGGTGCCCGCACCCATCGAGTCGTCCTCGCAGTCGTAGAGCCCGTTGTCTTTCGCGTCGTTGTGGTCGATCAGGTTCTGCATCGAGGCGTCGTCGACGAAGACGCCGTCGTAGGTGTTGTCGCTCGTCTTGTTGTGCGAGACGACGATGCTGGACGTCTGGGTCAGGTCGACGCCGTCGTCGTTCTCGGACGAATCGTTGTGGTCGATCGACGTGTTCGCCCCCGCCTGGAAGATCAGGAGCCCTTCGCTGACGGTCGTCGCCGGCGAATAGATGTTCATCGAGATCTTGTTGTGGTCGACGGTCGCCACCGCGCCACGGCTGATCTGGACGCCGTTCTGCGCGATCGTCGACGTCGGTCCGACGCCCACGATCTCGTTGTGGTCGACGGTCGCCGTCGAAGACGGCCCGTCCACGACCACGCCGGTCTTCTGGTAGTCGTCGATCAGGTTGTGCGTCACGACGCCGGAGCCGGTCGTCATCTCGGCGTTCCGGCCGATCTGGACGCCGTTGCCGTTCTGGCAGCCGCTGAAGGGGTTGTCGCGGATCGCCGTGATGTGGTTGTCCTTGATCGTGGCGGAGCCGCCGCCGTCGATGCGGACGCCGTAGCGGAGGCTGTCGCAGCCCGTGCCGCCGGGCCCCGTGATCAGGAACTGCCGGATCGTCACGTTCTGGGCGCCGTTCACGCGCACGATCGCCTTGGGGTCGACCATGACCGGCGGAGCCTTCAGGACTGCCTTGAACTTCCCCTCGGAGAAGAGCTCGAGGCCGTTCTTGCCTGCTGGAATGGTGACCTGCTCCGTGTACGTCCCCTTGCAGACCTTGATCTTCGAGCCTGCGGGCGCCGCCGTGACCGCCGCCTGGACGCTCGTGAACGTGGCGTTGGGGCAGTCAGCGAGGTCGTCGTCGACGGTGTAGGTCGCCGTGGAGGCCGCGGCGGCCTGCGGTCCGACGGTTGCGAGCTCGGCGTCGCTCACGCCGAGGTCGGCGTAGTTGACCTCGCCGAATGCGAACGGGAGGGTGGGCAAGATGCTCAGCGCCGACGGGCGGGGCGCCACGACGGGCGAGTCATACGGCTGCGGTCCCCCTCGGGCCGCAGAGGCGAGGGCCGGCAGCGCCAGTGCCACGACGGCTGCCGCAGTAAGTGCACGAACCACAGGTACCTCCTCTGGTAGAGACACCACCTATGGTGGTGATCTACCGCGACGAGGCGAGAGTCAAACGCCGCGATGCTGCGGCGTCTACGAGTCGGGGTCGTTGACGAGCCGGGTTCCGGAGACGTCGGACGCGATCTGCGTGAAGATCGTCTTCAGCTCGCCGGGGCCTGGCTTGTTGAAGAACGTCTCGGGGCCGGTCGCCATCGTGGAGAGGGTCGTGTATGCCGAGATCGACGGCACCTCCAGCGGGCCCAGGTAGTCCTGGCAGGTGTTCGCGCCGCCGTCGAGGGCGTCGAGGTCGTACCCGATCGTGTAGAGCAGCGTGCCGCGCGACTTGATGGTCGCGGCCGACGAGATCCCCTGATGGCACGGCTGCATCCGGTAGGACGAGCTGTCGCCGTAGTACGCAGGCCCGTAGTTGGCGGCGCCGTCCGAGAGGAACACGATCACGTCCTGCACGTCGCTGCGCCCGTGGGTGTCGAGCTCGGCCTGCGCCGCCTCGAGCGCCGTCGCGTACGAGGTGCCGCCGCCGCCGACGACGCAGTTGATGGTCGAGACGAGATCCGACGACGGATTGAGGTCGCCGTCGACCATGTAGTCCGTCGAGAGCGGGCTCACGATGTAGGGCGCCGAGCGGTCGTCGTAGCTCGCGAGATCCGGCGGCTTGACGCAGCGCTCGCCGATGCTCGGCGCCGGCGGCAGAACGGCGAGACCGATCTTCACGCTCTCCGGGTCCATGAACTTGAGGAACGTCTTCATGCCCTCGCGGGCGTTCTCCAGGTCGGTGCAGCCGGGGTCGGGCCGCCCGGAGTGGTCCCAGCACATCGACCCGGTGCGGTCGAGCACGAGCATGATGTCGAGCGGTCTCGTCGTGCACGGCGAGCACGCGGTCGCCTTCGCCGAGACGCTGATCGAGTCGATCCCGAGCACGCGCGCGAAGAAGGTCTTCACCTCCGTCTGCTGGCGCACGGTCACCGCGTTGACCGGGTTGCACGGCGCCTGCGGCAGGCACGTCGTCGTCACCGTGGTCGAGACACCCGGGACGTTGTCGCGCGCGTTCTTACCGCCGTCGCTGCCGCTGAACGACCGCGCCTGCGCGACGGCATTGCCGATGCTCGGCAGCTCGTTCGCGCCGGCGGTGGCCGCGGCGTCGGCGTCGGCCTGCAGCGTGCGGTGCACGAAGTACGCGTGGCCGACGTCCAGCACGAAGCCGGTCATGGCGAGCAGCGCCACGAGCACGACCGCGAACAGCGCGAAGACCTGGCCGGACTCGTCCCGCGCCGTGCGCAGCAGGTGGGAGCGTCCCCCGCGCACGCCTCAGAAGAGCTTGAACAGGTCCATGAACGCCGGCCCGAGCACGACGAGGAACATCGCCGGGAAGATGAACAGGACGGTCGGGATCAGCATCTTCACGGGCGCCTTCATCGCCCGCTCCTCGGCCGCGGCCTGGCGCCTCAGCCTCGAGTCGGTCGCCTGTGTGCGCAGGATCCGCCCGATCGACATGCCCATCTGGTCGGCCTGGATCATTGCCCGCACGAAGCTCGAGACCGCCGGCACGTCCGTGCGCGCGGCCAGCTTCTTGAGTGCGTTCTCGCGCGTCTCGCCGATCCGCATCTCCTGAAGCATCAGGCGGAGCTCCTCGGCGAGCGGGCCGTCGATCCGTTCGCACAGCCGGGCGACCGCTGCGTCGAATCCGAGCCCGGCCTCGACGCTGACGGCGAGCAGGTCGAGCGCGTTCGGGAGGTCGGCCGAGATCCGGTCGCGGCGCGAGCGCGTCTTCATCGTCAGGAACGTGTCGGGCAGCAGGTAGCCGACAAGGCCCCCGCCGACCGCGATCAAGAGGGTGCCGGCGCCGCCCGGGCCCGCCGCACCGAGCAGGGCGCCGCCGACAGCACCTACGAAGGCACCCACGGCCTTCGTGGCCAGAAAGCCGATCGGGGTGAACCGGCGCGCGACGCCGGCGCGCAGCAGGCGCGCGGCGACCGCGTCGGTCGTCGTCCGCGGGCTCAGGCGCAGCACCATCGCGCCCAGACGGCTGCGGGCGGGGATGAGAACGCGCCCGCGGAACGTCTCGCGGTTCAGGTTGTCGTCGTAGAAGCGCTTTCCGTAGCCGGCCGCGAGCCGGATCGAGCGCGAGCGCTCGCGGCCCGGCGCGGCGACCACCTCGCCACCGACCAGCACGGCCGCGACGAGGCAGGAGATTGCGAGGATCAGAAGCAGCACACCGTCACCCCCTGAACGAGACGATCTTCTTGAGGAAGAGAGAGCCGACGGCCATCCCCGCGAGGCCGATCACGATGAGCATGTGGCCCGTCGGCGTCGAGTACAGCGGCTCCATGTAGCCCGGGTTGAGCAGTGTCAGCGCCGCTGCGATGACGAAGGGAAGCGCGATCAGGATGATCGCCGACATCCGTCCCATCGCGGTCAGGCTGCGCACCTTGCGGTGGAACTGCTGCCGCCCGCGCACGGTGTCCGCGACGAGGTCGAGCAGCCCGGCGAGGGCGCCGCCGACCTGCCGTTGCACCGTGACCGCGGTGACGACGTAGTCGAAGTCCTTCGAGCCGAGCCGGCCGGCCATGTCGGCGAGCGCCTCCTCCATCGGGCGGCCGAGGCTCGCCTCGGTCAGGACACGGCCGAACTCCTTGCGCGCCGGCTCGGCGCTCTCGTCGACGACCGCGAGGATCGCCTGGCGCAGGCTGTGCCCGGCGCGGAGCGACGCGGCCAGGGTGATCAGCACGTCGGGCAGTTGCTCCTCGAAGGCTCGGATCCGCTTGCGGGCCTTGTGAGACGCGAAGCCCCACGGCACCGTGAGTCCGATTGCGGTGTCGATGAGCGCAAGCCAGAGCGGCAAGCCGACGATCACATGGATGAAGCCGACGAAGAGGCCGCACGCCACGGACAGCCACGCGAACTCAGCCGGCTTGAGCGGCAGGTCCGCACGCTCGAGCAGGCGCTCGACGCGATGCCACCAGGCCCGGTCGCCCAGCTTCTCCTCGGTCGCGCTGTAGAGCCCGGCAAGCGACTGCGAACGCTGCCGTTGCTGCTTGCGCTTCGGCTCGACGGCCGGCTCAACATGCGCCGCCATTCGCTCCTTGGCCCAGGCGCCTTTCTCGCGCGAGAAGAGCAGCCGTGCCGCGACGAGCACCAGCGCGCCGATCAGCAGCGCGAACGCGAGCCCGGCCCACCAGCTGCGAAGGGTCACGCTCGGGAGCCAGGAGCCGGCGGTTTCGGGAGCGGACGAGCCGGTTGGCGCCGGGATCCGCAGCGCTGCGGTCGTCGACCCGCGGCCGGGCACCGACGCCTCGATCCGGACGCGGTCGCCGGGCCGGGCGGCGGTGAGGTACTGAACCCGCCAGGTCAGGCTGAGCTCACGCGCGATCTGCGCGTACATCGCGCCCAGCTTGTCGCTCGTGGCGACGCTGCGGTACGAGCCGCCAGTCGCCTGCGCGAGCTGGTGGAGCGGGCCGGGGGAGTACTGCTCGCTCTCGATGCCGACCGGGTAGACCGTCGCCCGCGCAGCGCGGGCGGCCGCCACCGCCCGCGACAGCGAGGCCGTGCTCGATGCATCGCGGCCATCGGTCAGCACGATGATGACCCGCGCGTCAGCGGGCTCGGTCCGGAGCGCCTGGGCGGAGAGGCGGACGGCGTCGTACAGCGCCGTGCCCTCCTTGGGGTCGACGGCCAGCGACCGCAGGGCGGCGTCGGCGTCGGTCGTGGAGGACGAGAAGCCGGTCAGGTCGACCGCGTTGGAGCCGAAGCCGACCACGGAGACGCGGTCGTCCTGGTTCTTCGTCGCGATGAAGGCGCGTGCCGCGGCCACCGCGTCCGCGAAGGACTGGCCGTCCATCGACCGTGACCGGTCGATGGCGAGGACGACGCTGCGGGTCTTGCCGAGGTTGTCCGCCTGGAGGCCGGTGACGGGCACGCCGTTCTCGCGCACCTGCGGCGGGGATGCGGAGGGCTTCGAGGTGACGACGACGCCGCGCACGGTCGGGTAGTCGCGCGCGTCGACCCGCTTCAGGTCGACGGCGCCGCGCGCGGTCGCCGGGAGCACCAGGATCGCCGCAGCGAACGCGGCGAACGCAACTCGGCGGGGATCCACTACGACTCCTCCCACGCGTTGCGCCGGGTGGCGAACGCGCTCGGGAACGTGTTGTCCTCCTCCGCGTGGAAGAAGCCGGGCGGCAGTGCGACGCCGCTGACGGCCATCTTGCGGGCGAAGTGCGGCTTGAGCCCGGACGCCTCGAGCGGCGCGAGCAGGCTCGCCGGCCCGCCGTCCTCCGACGCGGCTCCCGCCGCGAAGATGTCCTGCAGCGTGATCACGTCGGACTCGGTGCCGATCACCTCGGTGACATGGGTGATGCGGCGCGAGCCGTCGACGAGCCTCGTGAGGTGGATGAGCAGGTCGAACGCGCCGGCGATCTGCTCGCGGATGGCGCGCAGCGGCAGGTCGACGCCTGCCATCAGGACGAGCATCTCCATGCGGGCCAGCGCGTCGCGCGGCGAGTTGGCGTGGATGGTCGTGAGCGAGCCGTCGTGGCCCGTGTTCATCGCCTGGAGCATGTCCAGGGTCTCCGCGCCGCGGACCTCGCCGACGATGATCCGGTCAGGCCGCATGCGCAGGGCGTTGCGAACGAGGTCGCGGATCGTGATCTCGCCCTGGCCCTCGATGTTCGCCGGGCGCGACTCGAGGCGCACGACGTGCTCCTGCTGGAGCTGGAGCTCGGCGGCGTCCTCGATCGTCACGATCCGCTCGTCGCCGGGCACGAACGCGGACAGCGCGTTCAGCATCGTCGTCTTGCCCGTGCCCGTGCCGCCCGAGATCAGCACGTTGAGCTTCCCGCGGACGGCGGCGGTGAGCAGCACGCCGGCCTTGGGCGTGAGCGTCCCGAAGGCGACCAGGTCGTCGATCGTGTACGGGTCGCGCGAGAACTTGCGGATCGTCACCGACGGCCCGCCCAGCGAGAGCGGCGGGATGATCGCGTTGACGCGGCTGCCGTCGGGGAGGCGTGCGTCCACGAGCGGCGAGCTCTCGTCGATCCGCCGGCCGATCACCGACACGATGCGGTCGACGATCCGCAGCACGTGCTTGTCGTCGAGGAAGGACGACGTCGTTCGCTCGATCTTGCCGTTGCGCTCGACGTAGATGTGTGCGGCGCCGTTGACCATCACCTCGGTCACGGAGTCGTCGCGGAGGAACGGCTCGAGCGGCCCGTAGCCGAGGATGTCGTCGGCGATCTCGCGGGCGATCTGCTCCCGGTCCTCGCGGCTCAGGGGCGTCCGGTCGAGCGCGAGCTCGGCCGCGACGGCCTCCTGCACGCGCCCGGTGAGGTCTTCGCTCTCGTCGGTGAGGAGCAGCTCCGTGCCGAGCTTCGCGATGCAGGCGCGGTGGATCTGCGACTTCAGGTCGGCGTAGGGGTCCTTCGTGGGCGCCGGCGGGGCGGGCTCGACCGACGGCGGGCCCGGCTGTGGGTCGAGTGCGGCCGACGGCTCGACGACGAGGGTCTCGGACGGCGAGGCATGGTGGCCGTTCGACCCGTTGGGGCTCGGCTGGTTGAGGCGGTCCTGGAGGCCCATCGTCAGCTCCTCTTGAGCGCCCAGCGGCGCTTCGCATTGCCGTTGCCGGTGCCGTTCTGCGGCTCGGCCGCGACCGACCAGCCGCGCTTCTTGCTCTGCGGCACGAGCTCGCCGGCCATCTTCGAGACGGCCCGCGCGAAGCCGCCGCTGCGCGTGAGGACGATCGGCTTGCCCAGCCCGACCGACGCCGGGACGCCGTCGTCATAGGGCACCTCGAAGCGCACCCGCAGGCCGAGCGCGGCCTCGAGCTCGCTCCGCTTCATCGCCTTGCTGGGGCTCGGCTGGTTGAGCACCAGCGACACCCGCTCGGCGGGGAAGTGCATGAGCTGGAGGGTCTCGAGCGTGACCCGGACGTTCTTGAGCGTCGTCATGTCGAGCTCGCAGACGACGAGCAGCGCGTCCGTGCGGTCGATCGCGGCGAGGACGGTGCCGTGGAACGAGGCGGGCGTGTCGAGCACGACCGCGTCGTATGCCTCGCGGGCGAAGTCGAGGATGCGACCGAGCTTCTCCTCCGTGACGAGCTCGGCCTGCTCCGGCCGGAGCGGTGCCGCGATGACGTCGAGCCCGCTCGCGTGGCGCGTCGCGTAGCCCTTGAGCTTCTCCGCGTCGAGCGCACCGGGCGCCGCGACGAGGTCGAAGATCGTCCGGCGCGGGTCGGTGCCGAGCATGAGCGCGTCGTCGCCGAGCTCGAGGCCGAGGTCGACGAGCAGCGTGCTGACGCCGTTGGCGGCGAGTGCGACCGCGAGGTTCGTTGCGATCACGGACTTGCCGGTGCCGCCCTTGGGCGAGAACACGGTGAAGACGCGGTTGGCCGTCGGCGCCTGCGCGTCGGTGCGTGAGCCGCCGCTCAGGCCCTCGACCACGGCCGCGATGCCGTCCGCCTCGTCCGGGACGAGAACGACCTCATGCTCCGTCCGCTCGCGCAGCTCGGCGTTCCACGCCGGCGTCACGAGCACGACCGGTGCGTCGGTGTGCTCGGCGATGGCCGCGAGGGCGTCCTCCGGCGGCTCCTGGGCGGAGGTCGCGTGGAGGACGACGGCGGGGCCGCGGGCGAGCAGGCCGGCTGCTTCGTCGACCTCCTCGCACCAGCCGCGGAGCTCGAGCTCGGGGTGCGCCGCGATCGCGTCGCGGAGCTCGGCGAGCCCGTCGCAGCTACCGGTCATGACCAGCCGGGCTGCGCCGCTTTCGACGGCGGTCTCTTCGGTTGAGGTGGTGTGCTCGGTGATCATCGGTTCGTCGCCGCCCAGCCGTTCCGAACCTGCTCTGCACCGCTCGGCTGGAGGCCGTCGGTCAGCATGGACTCGAGGGTCTCGACGCTCTCCGGGCTGTCCTTCGGGCGGCTCTTCGGGCGGAGCTGCAGCGACCAGTCGCCGTTCTGCATGACCCAGAAGAGCTTCTGCGCCTGGCTGTCGGTGAGCGCGAGAATCGCCGAGAAGCCGGCGCTGCTGCCGATGCTGGAATCCGAGCTCGGCTCGTCGGGCGCCTGCAGCACGCGGATGTCGCGCAGCACGACGCGGCTCGTCGCGCGCTGGATGTCGCCCTGGCGGTACTTGATGTTCCCGACCACGTCGACCCGGTCGTCGGTGCGGAGCGTGCCGGCGAGCAGCTGGTCCTCGTCGCCGGGCACCTGGATCGCGCGCTGGTTGCCCTTCAGCTCGCCGACGATGCCCTGCTCGGCGAGCGGGGCGAAGCGGTTGGTGGTGATCTGCTCGCCGGCGTAGATCTGATCGGTCGCGACGAGCCCGGTCACTGCGGCCTTGCTCGAGACCGCACCCGGCACGACGCTCTTGCGCGGCACCTCGCGCGGCTGGAGGGACGCCTCCGAGCCGGGGGTGCCCGCCACGATGTCGCGGACGGCGACCATCACCTTGACGAGCGAGCTGCCCTGCTGCGCGTCGTCCCTGACGTTCTGGACGTAGACCATCGTGAGCAGGACCGCGAGCGCGGCGAGCGCGCCTGCGATGGCCGTGTTCCGGGCGCGGTAGGTCATGTTCTCTCCAATCTCGGGGTCGGGTTCTCGGGACGCGCGTTCACTCGACGCGCTCCGTGGTCTTGCTCGTGATCCGGCCCGACTTGACGACGACGCCGAGCAGGCTGATCGAATACGGGTACGAGGTGGTCACGGTGACGTCCGCGCCGCGGTCGAAGCTCGAGGAGACCGACACGTCGAGGTCGCCGGAGTCGAGACCACTCGCCGACGAGCGCACCGCTGCGCTCGCGGCCGCGGCGGGATCGGGCAGGTCGCGGCTGACCGCGGCCTTGCGGGCACCGGCGCGCGTGGCGTCGGTGATCGTGACGTAGTTGTGGAAGACGATCCCGCACTGGATGATCGCGAAGAGGAGCAGCGCGAGCACCGGCAGGATCAATGCGAACTCGGTCATCGCCTGACCGCGTTCGCTGCGGAAATTGAGGTGTCGAATTCTTCTTGTCATTTCTGAGATATGCGTTTGATGTGAGACCGGGCCAACTCTGGAAGCGGCGGGCCCTCTGGGGGAGGGGACGAGAGCCCGCCGCTCCTGAGCAATCACTTGATGACGTTCGCCACGTTGGTGATGGCCACGCCGATCTTGTCGGACAGCAGCGTGAACGCGGTGATAAGTGCCACCGTGATCACGGCCAGGACGACGCCGTACTCGGCCATCGTCTGCCCCTCTTCGCGCTGAAGGCTGAAGAGGAAGTTGAAAATGCGATTCACCCGGCTCACCTCCTTGGTTCTCTCGACAGATATCCGTCGTGCGCTTTTCACGCTGGGACGAGTCTGCGATTTGCAGGAGGCGTTGTCGTCTGCTGAACGGTTAGTCGTTCGCTAACTCGCGATAGTCCCCGCCGGAAGTCCGGCCGGCGCAGCCAGCCGGACTTCCGGCTGGCTGCGCCGGCCATGACGACTTCCGGCGGGTCAACGGCATGGACACACGCGACTTCGCGCGACGTTGCTGCGGCGGGGAACCCGCCTCCGCCGGCTTTAGAGGGTCGCGAGGTACGCGTTCAGGAGAGCGTCGCCTGCGAACACCGCTACTGCGGCGCCGAGCGCGAGGAACGGGCCGAACGGGAGGCTGCTTCCCCGGCCGTGTCGTGCAAGCACGAACACTGCCGCTACCGCGGCCGCCACCACGGCTACTGCGAGCGCGACTGCGACGGCCGCGCCGAGGGCGGCCCCCAGCAGGAGCGCCACCTTCACGTCGCCCATGCCCATCCCGGCCGGGTACGCGATGTGCGCTCCCAGCAGGACGAGCGCTGCGATCACGGCCCCGAGGATCCATCCGGCTGCGTGCTCGGGGAAGAGCGCGAGCTGGGCGGCGAGGACGAGCGCGGCGGCCGGGAGCACGATGCGGTTCGGCAGCATTCGGGACTCGAGGTCGATCGCAGCGAGAACCGCCATCACCGAGAGCAGAAAGGCGGCCACCGCGGCGCGCAGGGTGAAGCCGAGCGCCGCGAAGCAGGCGGCCGCCGCCGCCGCGGCCAGCGCGGCGCGCGGCACCGCTCGGGGCGCCTGCCGCGACTCGGCGAAGATCACGCCGGGCTCAGGCGCAGGTACGACCGGCGGACGAGGTCCGCGAGCTGCTCGAGGCCGCGCCACTTGGGGAGCGCGGGAAGGGCGCGTGCGTACGGCTCCGGCTCGTCGGCGACGACGATCACGCCGAGGTCCGGATACAGCGCCTCGAGCTCGGCGGCGGCTCGCGCCGATGCGCCGAGCGCCCCGCTCGCGTCCATCACGACCACGTCGACGACCCCGCGCTGCACCGCTTCGAAGAGGTCGCCGGGCCGCGTCGTCGTGTCGACGTCGAGGCCGTCGCGGGCGAGCAGGAACCGCGCGAGCCCCAGGAAGCGGCGGTCACGCGACACGACCAGGACCCGGATCGGGCGAATGAGCCGCAGCTTGGGCCGCTGTGTCGCCGCATCGAGCACGGCGACACCGTCCCAGCGGCGGGCCGCCGGCGAATCTGCCGAACGGTCAGTGCTGCGCCACCGATCGGATAGCGCTCGCTACGCACTGGCAAGCAGCCCGTGCTCGTACGCGTACCGCGCCGCCTCGGTGCGATTTGCCACGCCGAGCTTGCGGTAGACCTTGTGCAGGTGGAACTTCACGGTCTGCTCGCTCAGCCAGAGCTTGCGGCCGATCGCGTCGTTCGAGAGCCCCGCCGCGACCTCCTTGAGGATCAGGATCTCGCGTTCGGTCAGGCCGCTCGCCTTCAGCGTCGACTCGTCGCCGCCGTTCGAGAGCACGTAGTAGAAGGTGCCCTCGACCGCCTGGCGGAGCGCCGACGGCAGGTCGCGCGGGTCGATGCTCTTGACGATGTAGCCGCACGCCCCGCGCCGCAGCGCGGCGTCGATGTGCCCCGGGTCGTCGAACGACGAGAACGCGACGACCTTCAGCTTCGGGTAGCGCTTCGATATGCGGTCGAGGCAGGTGAGGCCGTCGAGCTGCGGCATGCGGATGTCGAGCAGCACGACGTCGGGGTTCGTCTGGCCGATCAGCGGCAGCACCTGGCTGCCGTCGGTCGCGGCGCCCACGACCTCGATGTCCTCGGCGCCCTCGAGCGCGCAGCGGATCCCTTCGAGCGTGAGCCGGTGGTCGTCGGCGAGCAGGACTCTCATCGTTTCTCCTCCATGGCGGTGGGGGACGGGGACGGGTCTACGTCCAGAGCGAGAGCTCGTCGGACGTCTGGTCGGATTCCTCTTCGAGCGGGCGCCACTCGGGGAGCGTCACCGAGATGCACGTCGGGCCGCCGGCGGCGCTGCGCACGTCGAACGCGCCGCCCAGCAGGAGCGCGCGCTCGTTCATCCCGACGAGCCCCATGCGGCCCCGCTTTGCCGCGCGCACCAGCGTGCGCTCGAGCTCGAAGCCGCTGCCGTTGTCCTCGATCTCGGCGCGGACGCTGCCGTTGGAGCGGACGATCGAGATGCGTACGCGGTCGGCGCCACTGTGCTCGCGAGCGTTGGACAGCGCTTCCTGGACGATGCGCAGGAGCGCAATGCGCTGCGACCCGGTCAGCGAATCGAGGTCGCCGAGCAGGTCGACGTCCGCGTCGACGTCGCTGGCGGCGACGAAGCTGGTGATCTCGGCCTCCAGCAGCGCGCGGAACGGGCGGGCGAGCATCGCCGGCGACTCGGCCGACTGGGAGAGCTCGCGCAACCGGATCTCGCTCTTCGACACGGCCTCCTCGAGCCGGTCGAGCTGGGCGCGGACGCCGTCGGCCTCGGCCGTCGGGCCGAGCCGCCGGGCGAGCTCGTCGCGCAGCGAGAACAGCTCGCGGCGGGCCGCGGCGATGTCCTGCAGCGGGCCGTCGTGGAGGTCGTACCCGAGCCGTGCGAGGCGGCGTTCGCTCGCCGCCACGAGCGAACGCTCCCGCGCAGTTCCCCGGCCGAGCAGGGACTCGCGTTCGAGCGCGAGCCCGAGCACACGGGCCGCCTCCCCCACGAAGATTTCCGCCTGCGCGGTCTGCGGCAGGACGGCGACGACGCCGGCGACGCGATGCCAGCGCCTGACGGGCGCAGCCATGGCCGCGCCCTTCGAAGCGGTGCGGCCGTCGTGGCGGACGGCCTCCTCGGCGGCGTTCCGCATCCGGCGTGTCCCGCTGCCGATCGCGACCACGCAGCGCACCGCGCGCGCCGGGTTGACGACCCAGAACGACGCCGCGTCGAGCCCGGCGAACGCGACCACCAGCCGCAGCGTCGTCTGGATCGCGAGGCCGGGCGGCAGCCCCAGCAGCCGCGGATCGGCGAGCGCCTCGCGGTAGAGCGCGAGCCGGACTTCTGCGGCCGGCGTCTCGACGGCGGTTGCGGTCGCGGCCACGATCCGGTCGATCTCGGGCGGCGCCCAGGTGCGCTCGATTGCCAGCGCCGCGATCAGCTCGCCGGCGTATGCGATCGCGGCTACGCGCTCCGCCTCGGCGGTATTGCCGAGGCTGTCTGCGAGCGTCTCGGCGCGGCGCATCGCGGAATCACGGACGTCTTTCCCGTCCCAACCGCCGGGGAAATACTCGGCGACGATTGCCGGAACCTCGAACAGCGGCCGCTGCCGCTCGCCGAGCTGCAGCGAGAGGAATTCGCTGGTGGTGTCGAGAAGTACCGGCGTGCTCGACATCTGGGACGCTCCTTGCGCTCGCGTCGCACCGACGAACGCGAACCGGAATCGCCCCGGCGAGTTTACGGCCGGACGATGTTCCGAGCTGGCGGACTCGGTGAGACGCCTCCACGTTGCCGCGGAGACTATGGGGACGGGGTACTGACGGCGCGGCGATAATAACCGCCGGAATCGCCGATTACAAGGTCGCGATTTTCCTCGCTCTTTCTCACGCCTGCTTATCGCGCGTTATGTCAAGTTGTAATTCGGCCGCGCGCCTGCCCGTACCTCCATGGCGGGTGACCCTCGCAGCCGTCGCGGCCTGGCACCAGGACGAGCGCGTGACAGCTCCGAACGGCGCGAGCAGGCGCGCTTTGCCATCGTTCCCGGTCGCACACCGAGCGGTGCCCGCGCCGAGAGAGGGAGGAAGCATGAGCACGACCGACGAGCTGCTGGAGAATGCCAGGCGGTACGCCGAGTCGTTCGAAAGCGGCGACCTGCCGCGTCCGCCGGCCAAGAAGGTCGCGGTCGTGACGTGCATGGACGCACGCATCGACCCGCTCAGGCTGCTCGGGCTCGCAGAAGGCGACGCGAACGTCCTGCGCAACGCGGGCGGGGTCATCACCGCCGACCAGATCCGCACGCTGTCGATCTCGCAGCGGCTTCTCGGAACCGAGGAGATCATCCTCATCCACCACACGGACTGCGGGATGCTCGACTTCACCGACGAGCAGTACGCCGAGCAACTCGAGAACGAGACGGGCGTGAGGCCGGAGTGGGACGCGAACGCCTTCGACGACCTCGCGGGCGACGTGCGCGAGTCGATCGCGCGCATCCGCGAGAGCCCGTTCGTCCCGAACAAGGACTCGGTCCGCGGCTTCGTCTACGACGTCCATACCGGCCGCCTCGACGAGATCGAGTACTAGCCCGTATTTCGCAGCGCGGCGGCGATGCCGGCGATCGGAGCGCAGGAGCGGGCGCTGCACCCGTTCCCGCTCCTCGTCGGTCGCCGCGGCGCGGAAGCGGCGCAGCAGGTCGACCTGGATGGCGTTCATCGGGTCGACGTACGGGTTGCGCAGGTGGATCGCCCGCTGCACCGCGCGGTGGCGGTCGAGCAGCGCGCCAGCCTCGACGATCTCGAGCACCGCAGACACCGTGCGCTCGTGCTCCTCGGCGATCGGCCGGAAGAGGCGCGTGTCGTCCACGAGCTCGAGGTAGCCCGCCGAGATGCCGAGGCTCGACTTCGCGAGCGTCATCTCGAGGTTCTCGCACGAGCGAGCGGAAGAACGGCCAGCCGCGGTAGAGGCGGCGCAGCTCCTGCAGGTCGGCGGCCGCGAACGCCGTGCCGCAGCCGTACCAGGCCGGTAGCAAACAGCGGTTCTGCGTCCACGCGAACACCCACGGGATCGCGCGGATCGACGCGAGGTAGTCCTCGTCGCCGGGCCGGCGCGCCGGGCGCGAGCCGATCCGCAGCAGCGCCAGCTCGTCGGCCGGCGTGAACTGGCGGAAGAAGCGGACGAAGCCGTCGTCCTCCCACACGAGTGCGCGGTAGGCGGCATGCGCCGCCGAGGAGAGCGCGGCCATCGCCTCCTTCGCGAACTGCGGCTCCACGCCGGTGACACGCGGGAACGCGGCGAGCAGCGTCGCCGACAGCGCCCCCTCGAGCTCCCGGTACGCCAGGCCGGGCAGCCCGTAGCGGAACGAGATCGTCTCGCCCTGCTCCGTCAGCTTCAGCCTGCCCGGCGGATGCGCGGGCGGCTGGGCGAGGATCGCCGCGTGCGTCGGCCCGCCGCCGCGTCCTGCGCTGCCGCCGCGCCCGTGGAAGACCGTCAGCTCGATCCCGCGCCGCGCGGCGAGCGCCGCCAGCGCCTCCTGCGCGCGGTGGATCTCCCACTGCGCCGTCAGGTAGCCGCCGTCCTTGCCGGAGTCCGAGTAGCCGACCATGACCTCCAGCCGGTTGCCGCGATCCCGCACCCGCGCGCCGAAGCGCGGCTCGTCGAGCAGCTCCTCGACGATCGCGGGCGCAGCACGCAGATCGGCGATCGACTCGAAGAGCGGCACGACCGAGAGCGGCTCGTCGCTAGCGTCGAGCGCGGCCAACGCGTCGGCCGCCGACGCAGTCCCCGACACGATCACCGTGTCGAGCGCCCGCGGCCCGTGCCGCTCGCGAATGCGCTTGACCGCCTCGAACGTGCCGGTGACCCGCTCGCCGCCGGCGTGGAAGTCCTTCGCATGCAGCCGCACGTCGAGCTTGGCGACGTGGAAGCCGAACAGCTCGACCCGTCGCCGCAGCGCCGCCAGCCGGCCCCCTGCGACCCTGGCGCCGCGGTTCGCCCGCAGGCTCGCATCGACGAGCGCCAGGTCGGCCGCAAGCTCGTCCGCCGACAGGTAGCCGTCCGTCTGCAGCCGCCACCAGACAAACGACAGCTTGCGCCGGTACGGCTCGCCCTCGTTCTGTCCGCCGATCACGACGGCGTAGTCGGAGAGCTCCCGCTCGTCGTGGGCGAGCGAGTCCACGAGCTCCGGCGACACGCCGACGAGCGAGCTCGACATGCCCAGCTCACCGGCCAGCGCGCGCACCTCGTCGCGGTAGCGCGCCATCGCGAGCGCGCGCGACTCGTGCAGCGCCGCCTCTGCGGTCTGCGGCCCGGCGGCCGGGTTGCCGTCCTGGTCGCCGCCGATCCACGAGCCGAAGCGGAGCGGCAGCGGCGCGTCCGGCAGGCGCTCCCGGTACGCAGCAAGCAGGTGCGGCGCCGCTTCCCACAGGCTCTCCTCGAAGAACCAGAGCCCGTGGCGAATCTCGTCCAGCACGCGTGGGCGCTGCTCGCGCACCTCGTCGGTCTGCCACAGCGCGGTGATCTCCTCGGCGAACGCCGCCTCGAGCTCCGCCTCGCGCGAGCGCGGCAGACGCGGGTCGTCGAGCTCCGTCGAGCCCGTCCGCGATCCGCACGTGCGCGGCGAGGAACGTGCGCCGCGTCGCCTCCGTCGGGTGCGCGGTGAAGACGAGCTCGAGCGAGACGTGCCCGGCCGCGGCGGCGAGCTCTTCGGCCGAGACGCCGGCCGCCTCGAGCCGGTCGAACGCCTCGGCGAGCGACTCGCGCGGCACGCGCTCCTCGTGCTCGTACTCGCGCCGGCGCCGCAGCCGGTGGTGCTGCTCGGCGAGGTTCGCGAGCTGGAAGTAGGTGGCGAACGCGCGCAGCACCTTGCCCTGCGTCTCGACGTCGAGGCCCTGCACCGCCTCGCGCAGCTCGGCAGGCGGGCTCCCTGCGCGGCCGGCGCGCGAGAGCGCGCGAATGCGCTCCTCCGTGTGCAAGAGCTCCTCGCCTTCCTGCTCGACGATGACGCGCCCGAGGATCTCGCCGAGCAGGCGAACGTCGCGACGAAGCGGCGTCTCGCCGTCGGTTCGCGTCGCGTCTGTCATCCGGCCATTGAACCCGGTACGCTGTGTGTGCGTTCCACCGACGGGACGCGCAGGCGACGCCGCCTCTGGAGCCTTCGGGCCCCGGGGGCTTTTTTTGTGGACCGAAGGAGGCGAGAGTGGACGAGGACGGCATACCGATCGGCGAGCGGCTCTTCGGCGCGGCCGGCGCGCCGCGCGTGCTGATCGCCGAGGACGAGCCGATCGTCCGCATGGACCTGCGCGGCCTGCTCGAGGCGAACGGTTTCGAGGTGTGCGCCGAGGCGCGCGACGGCAAGGAGGCCGTTGCGCTCGCCCGCGAGCACGAGCCCGACGCCGCGATCCTCGATCTCCGCATGCCCGGCCTGAACGGGATCGAGGCCGCGCGGCGCATGTACGCCGAGCGGCCGCTCCCGATCCTGATGCTGACCGCCTACTCCGACCGCCGGAACGTGGAAGAGGCGATCGCTGCGGGCGTCTTCACCTACCTCGTCAAGCCGTTCCGCGAGACGGACGTGATCCCGGCGCTCCGCTCCGCCCTGGCGCGGCACGCGGAACTGCTCGGCGCGCGCCGGAAGGTTGGCTCGGCCGGCGCGTCCGTCGACCTCACGCTGCCCGCCAGCGGCGGTGGCTCGTGGCCCCTGCGGGTCATTCGCGGGCCGGACGGCTCGACCAGGATCACGCTTGCGGAGGAAGGCGCTGCGTGACCGGCTTGCGCGATCCGCACCACCCACCTACACTCGGTGCCAATGGCGCGCGCGGCGATTTTCGTTATTTCGCTTATGGTCGTGCGCCCGCACGCGCGCTAGCCGGCGTTTCGCTCACACCGCCCGGCCGACTAGCGAATAGAGAGGCGGTGGGAAGATCTTGACCGCCGTGTTGCGCTGCCGCCTGTGCGAGCGCACGCAGCCGCTGGCGCCGGTGTCGTCGTGCCCGGAGTGCGACGGGCCGCTCGACGTGGGCTACGACCTGGCGGCGGCGACCATGGTCCCGCGCCGGTCGATGTGGCGCTACGAAGCGCTGCTTCCGGTCGCGCCCGCCGACCGCACGATGCCGGGGATGACGCCGCTGATCCCGGCTTCGCGCCTCTCCTCGGCGCTCGGGATCGAGGTCTTCCTCAAGCTCGAGGGCGCGAATCCGACGCACTCGTTCAAGGATCGCATCGCGGCCAGCGCCGTCGCGGCCGCGCAGGAGTTCGGGCTGCACACGCTCTGCTGCGCGTCGACCGGCAACCTCGGCGAGGCGGTCGCCGCGCGGGCGGCCGCCGCCGGCCTCGAGGCGGTCGTGCTCGTCCCCGCCGAGCACCTCGAAGTCGCGCCGACCGCGTCGTACGGCGCACACGTCCTCTCCGTAGCGGGGACCTTCGAGGACTGCCAGCGCCTGGAGGAGGAGCTCGCCGGGCTGTTCCCGTGGGGCTTTCTCGGCGGCAACCTGCACGCGCTCGCCTCTGAGGGCGCCAAGACGATCGCCTACGAGATCGTCGAGCAGCTCGACGGGGCGCCGGACGCCGTCGTCTCGCCCGTCGCTTCGGGGACGCTGTTCGCCAAGCTCGCCCAGGGGTTCGACGAGGCGCTTGCCGTCGGCCTCGCTGCCGGCGAGCGGCCGCGGCTCTTCGGCGCCCAGGCGGGCGGCTGCCCGCCGCTCGCCGCCGCGTGGGCCGACGACCGGCCGCTCTCCCGCGTCCGTCCGCAGACCGAGGTGCGCTCGCTTGCGATCGGCGACCCCGTCTTCGGCGAGCTCGCCGTCGGGGCCGCACGCATGTCGGGCGGCGGGATCCACTGCGTCGCGGAGAGCGACATCGCCGACCGCACGGCGCTCCTCGCCGAGACCACGGGCATCCTGGCCGACTCGGCCGGAGGGGTGGCGCTCGGCACGCTCATCGACCTCGTCCGCAACGGCCACGTGGCCGAGGGGGAGCGGGTCGTGCTCGTCGTGACCGGCACGGGCCTGAAGCCGTACGCGGTCGAGATCGAGCACGACTCGACCGACGTCGAGCGCGACGTCGAATCGGTGCTCACCGCACTCGGTCTCTAAGTGACTAGCGGGTCTGTCCCCAGGTGTATCGGGGGCTGACCCAAGCGTGTGTGCCCGGCGCGAGGGCTTGGGACAGCCCCCGCGCTTCTGGAGATCAGGTCACGTTGTCGGACGGGGACAGTCCCAAAACCGGACCTGACCCAAGCGTCACGGATTGGCGAGAGGCTTGGGCGCGAGGCTTGGGACAGCCCCCGCGGCGACGGCTTCTGGAGATCAGGTCACGTTGTCGGACGGGGACAGTCCCAAAACCGGACCTGACCCAAGCGTCACGGATTGGCGAGAGGCTTGGGACAGCCCCCGCGGCGACGGCTTCTGGAGATCAGGTGAGGTTGTCGGACGGGGACAGTCCCAAAACCGGACCTGACCCAAGCGTCACGGATTGGCGCGAGGCTTGGGACAGCCCCCGCGGCGACGGCTTCTGGAGATCAGGTGAGGTTGTCGGACGGGGACAGTCCCAAAACCGGACCTGACCCAAGCGTCACGGATTGGCGAGAGGCTTGGGACAGCCCCCCGCCACCGTCGGGCTTCAGGAGATCAGAGAGGTCTGTTGGACGGGGACAGTCCCATGGGCGCGTCGGCGACGAGCCAGGTGCGGCCGTAGTCGGTCATCGCCTCGATGATCGGCAGCAGGTCGAAGCCCTTGTCGGTCAGCTCGTACTCCACGCGCGGCGGCGACTCGGGGTAGCTGCGCCGGCGGACGATGCCCTCACGTTCGAGCTGGCGCAGGCGCTCGGCCAGCGTGCGGCTCGAGATGCCCACGCACAGCTGCTCGAGCTCGCGGAAACGGCGCTTGCCGCCGGCCAGGTCGTAGATCAGGAGCGAGGTCCACTTCGCTCCGATGATCTCGGCGGAAGCGGCGACCGCGTCGCGCTTCGCATCCGCCACCACTTCGACGTGTTGCAGACCCACGAATCCGGAGTCTAGCGCTTTACCGAGGAAAGTTTCAGCCCCCTTCAGCGGGATCCGGTTCAGACGGCCACGGCCTCGCCGGCCGTGTCCGCGTCGGGGTCGCCGCTCGCAGTGCCCTCCGCCTCCGCCTCGATGCGCGCGATCTCGGCCCGCGGGCGAACGACCCGGAATGCGGAGGACGCTGTGTCCCAGTCCGCCAGCAACGCCTCGGCGCGCAGCGAGCCGGTCAGCTCCCGGTGCCGCTCGAGCAGCCCGTGGAGCCGCGCCCGCGCCACGTCGTCGAGCGGGAGCGCCTCGACGAGCTGGGCGTTCAGCCGGATCGGCAGCCGCTCCTCGGGGTCAAAGACGAACAGCTCGCCGCCGGTCATGCCCGCGGCCAGGTTGCGGCCGAAGTCGCCCAGGATCACGACGGTGCCGCTCGTCATGTACTCGCACGCGTTGGAGCCGGCGCCCTCGACGACGGCCGTCGCGCCCGAGTTGCGCACGGCCAGCCGCTCACCGGCCGCGCCGGCGCAGAACAGCTCGCCCGACGTCGCGCCGTACAGCACGGTGTTGCCGACCAGGCACGGGTCGCCCGCGTCGCCGGCAGGCGGCCGCACCACGATGCGCCCGCCGCTCAGGCTCTTGCCGACGTAGTCGTTCGCGTCGCCTTCCAGGAGAAACTCGACGCCGGCCGGGAGAAATGCCCCGAAGCTCTGGCCGGCTGTTCCCGTGAAGCGGATCGAGTGCGGGGACGGCTCGCCCGCCCGGGCAAGCCGCCCCGCCAGTCGCGCGCCGACGGCGCGGTCGCTGTTCGCGATCGCGTAGGCCGGCTGGGGAGCGACGGAAATCTCTTCGCCGAGCTCGCCGCCGGAAAGCTCGGGCAGGTTGGAGCGGTCGAAGCGCACCTCGCCGGGCGGCGGCGTCAGCAGCGGCTCGAGGTCGAGCAGCTCGGCGCGTCCAGCCGTTGGCCGGGGGCGCAGCAGGTCGCTGCGCCCCACGGCCGCGCCGAAGGAGGGGAGTCCCAGTGCGGCGAGGTAGCCGCGCACCTCTTCGGCAACAAGCAGCAGGTAGTTCTCGATCATCGCCGGCGTCGCGGTGAACTTCGCGCGCAGCTCCGGCCGCTGGGTGGCGATCCCCACCGGGCACGTGTCCACGTGGCAGGAGCGCACCATCAGGCAGCCCTCGGCGAGCAGGAGCGCCGTCCCGAAGCTGACCTCGTCGGCGCCGAGCAGGGCGGCGATCACGACGTCGCGGCCCGTCTTGATGCCGCCGTCCACGCGCAGGCGGATGCGGCCGCGCAACCCCTGGTCGGACAGGACGTGCTGCGTCTCGGCGAGGCCGACCTCCCAGGGCAGCCCCGCGCTCTTGATCGAGCTGAGCGGGCTCGCGCCTGTGCCGCCGTCGGCGCCCGCGATGTGGATCACGTCGGCGAGCGTCTTCGCCACGCCCGCGGCGACGACGCCCACGCCCGCCTCGGCGACCAGCTTCACCGAGACGTCCGCCTCCGGGTTGACCTGGCGCAGGTCGAAGATCAGCTGCGCGAGGTCCTCGATCGAGTAGATGTCGTGGTGGGGCGGCGGCGAGATCAGCGCCACGCCGGGCTGGGTGTGGCGCAGCCGCGCGATGTCGGCCGTGACCTTGTGGCCCGGCAGCTGGCCGCCCTCGCCGGGCTTCGAGCCCTGCGCGATCTTGATCTGCAGCTCCTCCGCGAACGCGGCGTACTCGGCGGTGACGCCGAAGCGGCCCGACGCGATCTGCTTGATCTTCGAGTTGCGCTCGGTGCGGAAGCGGGCCGGATCCTCGCCGCCCTCGCCGCTATTCGAGCGTGCGCCCAGGTTGTTGAACGCCTCGGCGATCGCCTCGTGGGCCTCCGGCGACAGCGCCCCGAGCGACATGCCGCCGCTCGAGAAGCGGCGCACGATCTCCTCCGCCGGCTCGACCTCGTCGAGCGGAACCGGGTCCGGTGACGGGCCGAGCTCGAGCAGGTCGCGCAGCTCGATCGGATCGCGGCCGTTGACCAGCGCGGCGAAGGTGCCGTAGCCGTTGCCCGTCGCCGAGCGCACGGCCTTCCGCAGCGCGTGGGCCGCTTCCAGGTTCTTCGTCTTGACGGCCTCCTGGAGCGCATCGACGACGTCCGGGTTGGTCGCGTGCGGCTCGCCGCCCTTGCGGAACTTGACGTAGCCCGGGTTCTCGAGCCGCGGGCGGGCAGGGGCGGCCGCCTCCGCACGCGCCAGCGCCTCGGCCTCGAGCTCCGCGAGGCCGATCCCGCCCGTCGTCGACGCCGTGCCGGGGAATGCGGTCTCGACGAGCTCGTGGTCGAGCCCGAGCGCGTCGAAGATCTGCGCACCGCAGTAGCTCGCGACGTCCGAGATGCCCATCTTGGACATGACCTTCAGCACGCCGTCCTCGATCGACTTGCGGTAGCGCGCCTGCGCTTCCGCCGGCGAGGGCCGGTCGCTGCCGAGCCGGTCGTTCGCCGCGAGCGACGCGACCGTCTGCAGCGCGAGCCGCGGCGCGATCGCCTCGGCGCCGTAGCCGAGCAGGCACGCGAAATGGTGCGTCTCGCGCGGCTCGTCGCTCTCGACCACGAGCGTGGCCATCGTGCGCAGGCCGGCCGCGACGAGCCGGTGATGCACGGCCGCGGTCGCGAGGAGCATCGGCACCGGCGGGCGCTCCGGCGACGCGTCGGCGTCGGTCAGGAGCAGCATCCCATGGCCCTCGCGCACCGCGGACTCGGCCGCGTCGCCCAGGCGCGCGGACGCGGCCGCGAGCCCCTCGTCCGGCGCGAACGTCGCGTCGAGCCGGACGAGCGCGAGCTCGCCGAGCGCGGAGGGGTAGAGGAAGAAGCTGTCGAGCTCGATCCCGGCCGCGGCCTCCGGCGCCTCGACGAGCAGCGGCGCCCGCCCGCCGAGCAGCGTGGACAGCGACATGACGAAGCGCTCGCGAATGTGGTCGATCGCCGGGTTCGTCACCTGCGCGAAGCGCTGGCGGAAGTAGCTGTAGAGCGGCCGGCCGCGCCCGCTGAGGAGCGGCAGCGCCGTGTCGTCGCCCATCGACGAGGTCGGCTCGTGGCCGTGCGCCGCGGACGGGCGCAGAACAACGGAGAGCTCCTCGCGCGTGTAGCCGAACAGCACGTGCCGCGCGGCGAGCTCCTCCTCCGGCGGCGCGACCGGCTCGCCGTGCGAGCCCCGCCGCCGCCAGTCGTTCAGCCAGCGGCCATACGGCGCGGTCGCGGCCAGCTCGCGCTTGATCTCGCGGTCGACCTGCAGGCCGTGCTCCGCGTCGACGACGAGCATCTCGCCCGGCCCGAGCCGCCCGCGCCGCACGGGGCCGTCGGGGAGGTCGAACAGCCCCGCTTCGGAGCCGCAGGCGACGAGGTCGCCGCCGGCCACCCAGCGGAGCGGCCGCAGCCCGTTGCGGTCGAGCGCGGCTCCGACCGTCCGCCCGTCGGAGAAGACGATGCCGGCAGGCCCGTCCCACGGCTCGACCACGCCGCCGTGGAAGCGGTAGAACGAGCGCACGTCGTCGGGCAGCTCCTCGTCGCCCTGCCACGCGGGCGGCACGAGCATCGAGAGGGCGTGGCGCACGTCGCGGCCGCCGCGCACGAGCAGCTCGAGCGCGTTGTCGAGCATCCCGGAGTCGGAGCTCGTCTCGTCGAGCAGCGGCCCGTCGCCCGCGTGCTCCCAGCCGAGCGCGCCGGCGCGGGCGCGCATCCAGTTCACGTTGCCGCGGATCGCGTTGATCTCGCCGTTGTGGCAGAGCAGCCGGAACGGCTGCGCGCGCTCCCACGATGGCGCCGTGTTGGTCGAGAAGCGCTGGTGGAAGACGCCGAACGGCACCTCCAGCGCCTCGTCGCGCAGGTCGGGGTAGAAGGCCGCGAGCTGGTCGGCGGCGCAGAGCGCCTTGTAGACGACGGTGCGGAACGAGAGCGACGCGACGTAGACGTCGCCGAGCCCGTCGAGCCGCCGCCGCGCGCGGAAGGCGCGCAGCTCGGGATCCTCGCCGGGCCGCGCCTCGAGCACCGCCTGCTCGATCCGCGGTGCGCTCGCCTGCGCGTCGGGGCCGAGCGCATCGGGATCCACGGGCACCGCGCGCCAGGAGCGGACGCGGATGCCCTCCGCGACGCACGCCTCCTCGACCGCGGCCCGGGCGCCGGTCCCGCGGGCGAACACCATCGCCAGGCCGAGCCCCTCCGGCACGAGCACCCGCGGCAGGGGCAGCAGCACGCCCGCCCCGTCGCCGGTGCGGTGGTCGGCGGCAACGGCGCCGCGGTGCCGCACGCGCGTCAGCGCCTCCAGCACCAGGTCGAGCACGGCCCGCGACGGACGGCCCGTCGCGCTGGCGACGAAGCCGATGCCACAGGCATCGCGTTCGAGATGGTGCGGGTTGTCGGTGAGGCTGCGCGGCATGCACGCCTTTCGGTTCGATCGAGGTGGCCCGCCCTTTGCGTTTCAGCTAGCCGGCGAAGGCGGTGGCGCGAAGTCGCCGGCTAGCGCGCAAGGACGCGCGTAACGGCAAAGCTCGAAATCGAGATCGAGGCTGCACGCGTCCGGGGCATGTGAAGCAGATTAGAGGCCCAACCGGACGGACGCAACCGTAGACACCGCATGGACACAAATTTCTGTTCTGTGTAAAGCGGCTTGACAAGGTAAAGCCCCGTCGTCACGATGGGCAGGCGATGAAGGCCGAGCTGAGCCGCGACGCAGTCCCCGTGCGAGTCCTCGATGACTCGCTTTCGCTCGTGCTCGGCATCCTCATTCTCCCCCTCTAGGGGGAGCACGCGAACACGCGCCGTCGGCGCACACGCCAACCGTCCACACCACCGGTACGCCTGCATGGAGGCCGTGCCCGGAAGGAGACCCGTGAGTTCGCGCAAGATCGCAGTCTTCGACACCACCCTTCGCGACGGCGAGCAATCGCCGGGCATCGCGCTGCGGCCGGAGGAGAAAGCAGTAGTCGCCGGGCAGCTGGAGCGGCTCGGCGTCGACGTCATCGAGGCCGGCTTCGCAGCCGCCTCGCCTGGGGACGCCGAGGGCGTGCGGGCCGCCGCACGCGCGGTCGACTCGGTCACGGTTGCGTCGCTTGCGCGCACGCGGCGCGAGGACATCGACGCGGCGGTGGAGGCGCTCGAGGACGCACCGCGCTCGCGGCTGCACATCTTCCTCGCCACCAGCCCGATCCACATGGAGAAGAAGCTGCGGATGACGCCCGACGAGGTCGAGGACGCGGCGGCCGCCGCCGTTGCCTACGCCAGGAGCCGCGTCGACGAGATCGAGTTCTCGTGCGAGGACGCGACCCGCTCCGATCCCGCGTTCGTCGCGCAGGTGTGCGGCCGCGCGGTCGAGGCGGGCGCCGACGTGATCAACCTGCCGGACACGACGGGCTACGCGCTGCCGAACGAGTACCGCGACTTCATCCGCGAGGTCGTGGCCCGCTGCCGGCCGCTCCAGCACGTCACGCTCTCGGCGCATTGCCACGACGACCTGGGGCTCGCGGTGGCCAACTCGCTGGCCGCGATCGAGGCCGGCGTGACCCAGGTGGAGTGCACCGTGAACGGCATCGGCGAGCGGGCCGGGAACGCCGCGCTGGAGGAGATCGTCATGGCCCTGCGGGTGCGCGAAGCGTCGCTCGGAGCCGTCACCGGCGTCCGTCCGGCGGAGATCGCGCGGGCCTCGCAGCTCGTCGAACGCTTAACGGGCTACGCAGTTCCGCCGAATAAAGCAATCGTGGGCGCAAATGCTTTCGCGCACGAGGCAGGAATTCACCAGGACGGCGTCTTAAAGGACGTGTCCACGTACCAGATCCTCGATCCGGGCGAGCTGGGCGTCGCGATGACGCTCCCGCTGGGCAAGCACTCGGGCCGCCACGCGTTCGCGCGGGCGTGCTCCGAGGCGGGGCTCGAGCTCGACCGGGATGCACTGGCGAGGGCATTCGCCCGCTTCAAGGCACTCGCCGACGCCGCCTCCCTTGGGGATCGCGTCACGTTGGCCGACGTTTTCGTGGAGGTGACGGCATGAGTCGCAAGCGCTACTCGATCTCCTACCTCGCGGGGCACGGCATCGGCGCCGAGATCACGGCCCAGGCCTCCCGCGTGGCGGCCGCCGCGGCCGCAATGCACGGCTTCACGCTCGACGACGAGCACGTGGCCTTCGGGTCGGACGCGTTCGTCCGCTACGGCAACCCGTTCCCGCCCGCGTCGCGGCGGGCCGTCGCGGCGTCGGACGCCGTGCTCGTCCCGGCCGACGACGGCGGCGCGCTCGACGCGCTCGAGGCGGAGCTCGACCTGCAGGCGACGGTCGTCCGCGTCCGCGTCGACGCCCGCACGCAGGTGACGCTCGTCGCGCCGCTCGGCGAGGAGCACTGGGACTGGACGGTCGAGCGGGCGTTCGAGCTGGCTTCGCAGAGTCGCGCGCCCGGCTGACGCTGGTGCGCGCCGACGACCGGTCGCGTCGCCTCGCGGCTGCCGCGGCGCTCCAGGCCGACGGGATCGCGTTCGAGCAGCGTCGGGCTCGGCGACGCGGTCCGCCGGCTCGTCGAGGAGCCGCGCGGCCTGGACGTCGTGCTGTGCCGGCCGGAGGACGTGGCCACACGGCGGCGGAGGTCGCGGGCTGCACGTCGCCGACCCGCGTCGCCGCGCTGGGGCCGCGTCGGCCCGCGCGGGCCCGGCGTGTTCGGGCCGACGCACGGCCCGGTCGACCGATATCGCCGGCCAGGGTGTCGCCGATCCGCGCTCGATGATGCTCGCCGCGGCGCTGATGCTCGGCGAAGGCCTGGGCGAGCGGCCTGCCGCCGAGACGCTCTCCGGCTGCGGTCGCGCGGACGCCGCTGCCGAGGACGACGGCCACGCGACGGCGCGCTTCGGCGACCGCGTGCTGGCCGAGCTGCCGCATGGCCTGCGGTTCGAGTTCGGGGGCGCCGTCGCATGAAGATGACGGGCGCGGACGCGCTGCTCCGCTCGCTCGAGGCCGAGGGCGTCGAGGTCGTCTTCGGCCTGCCGGGCGGCGCGATCCTGCCGACCTACGACGCGTTCGCGAAGGGCACGACGATCCGCCACGTGCTCGCGCGCCACGAGCAGGGCGCCGGCCACATGGCCGAGGGCTACGCGCGTGCGTCCGGCCGCGTCGGCGTCGCGATCGCCACCTCCGGCCCGGGCGCGACGAACCTCGTCACCCCGATCGCCGACGCGTGGATGGACTCGACGCCGCTCGTCTGCATCACCGGCCAGGTGCGCTCGCACCTGATCGGCACCGACGCGTTCCAGGAGTGCGACATCACCGGCATCACGATCCCGGTCGTCAAGCACTCGTGGCTCGTCTCGGACGTGCGCGAGATCCCGGGCGTGATCAAGGCGGCGTTCGTCGTCGCGCAGCACGGGGCGCTGCGGGCCGGTGCTCGTCGACATCCCGCGCGACATCCAGGAGGCGGAGATCGACTTCGAGTACCCGGCGCACGTCGACCTGCCCGGCTGGCGGCCGCCGAAGAGCGTCCACCGCAAGCAGGTGCAGGAGGCCGCGAAGACGATCGCCGCGGCCGAGCGCCCGATCCTCTACGTCGGCGGCGGCGTCCTGAACGCGCACGCGACCGACGAGCTGCGCGACCTCGCCGAGACCGGCCGCCTGCCGGTCGTGACGACGCTGATGGCGAAGGGCGCGTTCCCGGAGAGCCACGCGCTGTTCTTCGGCTGGCCCGGGATGCACGGCCCGAAATGGTCGAACTGGGCGCTGAACAAGGCGGACGTGGTCGTCGCCGTCGGCGCGCGCTTCGACGACCGCGTGACCGGCAAGCTCTCGGCGTTCGCGCCGGGCGCGACCGTCGTCCACCTCGACATCGACGCTGCCGAGATCGACAAGCTTCGCCACGCCGACGTGCCGGTCGTCGGCCCGCTCAAGGACGTGCTCGCCGAGCTGACGCGCGCGATGGCCGAGCTCCGCCGCGACGGCGCGACCGAGTCCGTGGCTCGCGCAGATCGCCGCCTGGCGCGAGGAGTTCCCGCTGCGCTACGACGGCAACGGCGCGGGCATGCTCAAGCCGCAGCTCGTGCTCGAGACGCTGCGCGACCTGGCCGCGGCCGGCGACCAGGAGATCGTCTGGACGACCGGCGTGGGGCAGCACCAGATGTGGGCGATGCAGTACCTCGAGTGCGACACGCCGCGCTCGTTCATCACCTCGGGCGGGCTCGGGACGATGGGCTACGGCATCCCGGCCGCGATCGGCGCGAAGGCCGCACGGCCCGACGCGACGGTCGTCTGCGTGGACGGCGACGGCTGCTTCCAGATGACGTGCCAGGAGCTCGCGACGGCGGTGCTCGAGCAGCTCCCGATCGTGATCGTGATCGTCAACAACGGCCACCTCGGCATGGTCCGCCAGTGGCAGGACATGTTCTTCGACGAGCGCTTCTCGCAGGTCAACCTCACGCACCACCTGCCCGACTACGCCGCGCTCGCCGACGCCTACGGCGCGAAGGGCTTCGTCGCCGAGGACGCGGACTCGCTCACCGAGGCGCTGCGCGATGCGCTCACGTGCGGGCGCACCGCGGTGGTCGACTGCCGCGTCGACCCGGCCGAGCACTGCTTCCCGATGATCCCGGCCGGCGCGTCGGCGCTCGAGCTCGTCGAGTTCCCGGCCGCGGACGATGAGACGGTGACGGCGTGACGACTCACACGCTCGCCGTGCTCGTCGAGAACAAGCCGGGCGCGCTGACGCGGATCACGACGATGTTCGCGCGCCGCGGGTTCAACATCGAGAGCCTCGCCGTCGGCCCGACCGAGCGGCACGACATCTCGCGCATCACGCTGTGCGTCGACTGCGACGAGAACGCGCTCGCGCAGATTCAGAAGCAGATGCACAAGCTCGTGAACGTGCTGCGCATCACGGAGCTCCCGCACGGCGAGGCGCTCGAGCGCGAGCTGGCGCTGATCAAGGTGAACGCGCCGCCGGAGCGCCGCGCCGAGCTGACCGCGCTGCGCGATGTGTTCGCCGTTCGCGTCGCCGACGTGGGCTCGGACGCAATGGTCTTCGAGATCTGCGCGACGCCCGAGGAGATCGACTCGTTCGAGGAGCTCGTCCGCCCGCACGGAATCCAGGAGGTCGTGCGCACCGGCCGCGTCGCGCTCGGCCGCGCCTCGAACGGCTCCGTCAAGCGCGGCTCACTCGTCCTGCACTGACACCGACCCGAAGGAGCGAACCGCATGGCCACGATCCACCGCGAAGGGAACACGGAGCTTTTGAACGGCAAGGTGGCCGTGATCGGCTACGGCAGCCAGGGGCACGCGCACGCGCTGAACCTGCACGACTCCGGCGTCGACGTCGTCGTCGGCCTGCGCGAGGGCTCGTCGTCGCGGGTCGCGGCCGAGGTCGCCGGGCTGCCGGTCGCGTCGATCGGCGAGGCCGTGCGCGGCGCGCAGCTCGTCGCGGTGCTGCTCCCGGACCACGTCCAGAAGGGCGTGTGGGACGAGGAGATCGCGGCGAACCTCGAGCCGGGCGCGGCGGTGCTCTTCGCGCACGGGCTCAACATCCACTTCGGGCGGATCGAGCCGCCCGCGGGCCACGACGTGATCATGGTCGCGCCGAAGGCGCCGGGCCACCGCGTGCGCGAGCTGTTCGAGGTCGGGGCGGGGACGCCCGGCCTCGTCGCCGTGCACCAGGACGCATCGGGTCAGGCGCTGCCGCTCGCGCTCGCGTACGGCACCGCGATCGGCTGCGGGCGCGTCGGCCTGCTCGAGACGACCTTCGCGGAGGAGACCGAGAGCGACCTCTTCGGCGAGCAGGCCGTGCTCTGCGGCGGCGTGACCGCGCTCATGAAGGCGGGCTTCGAGACGCTCGTCAAGGCGGGCTACCAGCCGGAGATCGCCTACTACGAGTGCATCAACGAGCTGAAGCTGATCGTCGACCTGATCTACGAGGGCGGCTTCGAGTACATGCGCTACTCCGTGTCGGACGTGGCCGAGTACGGCGACCTGTCGCGCGGCGAGCGGGTCGTCGACGACCGCGTGCGCGAGTCGATGCAGACGATCCTCGACGACATCCGCAGCGGTGCGTTCGCGCGCGAGCTCTTCGCCGACGACGACGCGGGGCGGCCCGGTTTCGCCGAGCTGCGTCGCAAGCACGCAGGGGGCCAGCTCGAGGACGTCGGCGCGCAGCTGCGCGGGCTCGCCGGCAAGCAGGGCCTGCTCGGTGCGGAGCCGCAAGAGGTTGGCTGAGAGACTGCGCGCGTGAGCGGAGCCGGACTCACGATGACACCTCGTCGTCGGGGCGTGCCGGGTGAGTGCGAGGCAAGGACGCAGGGAGTGGCAATAGCGGAGCTATTGGTGCGACCGAGGACGCCGCATCGCGCCGCCCGGCGCGTTCCGGCGACACTGGTCTCCTCGTGAGTCCGGCTCCAAACAATCCGTACGCGCGCCCTTCAGACCCGGCCAAACGACATAGCGCGGCCCTGACCGACGGGGTCGCGCGCGCGCCTGCCCGCGCCATGCTCAAGGGCACCGGCTTCACCGACGACGACCTTGCGAAGCCGCTGATCGGCGTCGCGACCTCGTGGATCGAGACGATGCCGTGCAACCTGAACCAGCGGAAGCTGGCCCTCGACGTGAAGCGCGGCATCCGCGCCGCGGGCGGGACGCCGGTCGAGTTCAACACGATCGCCGTCTCGGACGGCGTGTCGATGGGCTCGGAGGGCATGCGGGCGTCGCTGGTCTCGCGCGAGGTGATCGTCGACTCGATCGAGCTCGTCGCGCGCGGGCACCTGTTCGACGGGCTGGTCGTGCTCGTCGGCTGCGACAAGACGATCCCGGCCGGGGCTCTGGCGCTGGCGCGGATGGATCTGCCTGGTCTGGTGCTCTACAACGGCTCGATCGCGCCTGGCCGGTTCCGCGGGCGCGACGTGACGATCCAGGACGTGTTCGAGGCGGTCGGCGCGCACGCGGCCGGGAAGATGTCCGCGGAGGACGTGCACGAGCTGGAGGGCGTCGCGTGCCCCGGCGCCGGCGCGTGCGGCGGGCAGTTCACGGCGAACACGATGGCGCTGGCGCTCGAGTTCCTCGGCATCTCGCCCGGCGGGCTCGGCGACGTGCCTGCTCTGGATCCCGGCAAGGGGGCCGCGGCCGAGCGGGCGGGCGAGCTGGCGGTGCAGCTCGTGCGCGACGACGTGCGCCCGTCGCAGATCATCACGCGCGAGGCCCTGGAGAACGCGATCGCCGCGATCGCCGCGACCGGCGGCTCGACCAACGGCGTGCTGCACCTGATGGCGATCGCGCGCGAGCTGGACATCCCGCTCGAGCTCGACGACTTCGACCGGATCGCCGAGGCGACGCCGGTCATCGCCGACCTCAAGCCGGGCGGCCGCTTCGTCGCGGTCGACCTGCACGCGGCCGGCGGCGTGCCGCTCGTGGCGCGCGAGCTGGTGCGGGCCGGCCTCGTGCACGGCGAGGCGCGCAACGTCGACGGCCGCACGCTGGCCGAGATCGGCGAGGCGGCGCGAGACGGACGGCCAGGAGGTCGTCGTGTCGGCGGACACGCCGCTCAAGCCGACGGGCGGCCTGGCGATTCTGCGCGGCAACCTGGCCCCGGGCGGCTCGGTGGTGAAGCTGGTCGGCCACGAGCGCAAGTTGCATCGCGGCCCGGCCCGGGTGTTCGACTCGGAGGAGGACTGCTTCGCTGCGGTATCCGCGCGGTCGATCCAGCCGGGCGACGTGGTCGTGATCCGGTACGAAGGCCCGGCCGGCGGCCCGGGCATGCGCGAGATGCTCCACGTGACGGCCGCCCTGGTCGGCGAGGGCCTGGGCGACTCGGTCGCGCTCGTCACGGACGGCCGCTTCTCGGGCGCCACGCACGGCCTGATGGTCGGCCACGTCGCGCCGGAAGCAGCCCACGGCGGCCCGCTGGCCGCGCTCCGCGACGGTGACATCGTGGCCGTGGACGTCGATTCGCGAGAGCTGCGAGCCGAGCTTCCGGAGGGCGAGCTCGAGCGGCGGCTCGCCGAGTGGGCGGCGCCGGCGCCGCGGTACGAGTCCGGCGTGCTGGCGAAGTACGCGGCGCTTGTTTCGTCGGCCTCGGACGGCGCGGTCACGAGGCCTCCGGGCTAGGAGGGCCTAGTCGCGGAGCGCGCGCAGGGCGTTCAGGATGACCCCCACGTCGATCGCCTCCTGGTACAGGGCGCCGGCCACGGGCGCCAGGTAGCCCGCCGCCGCGAAGCCCATCCCGACCAGCGAGAGGCCGATGCCGACGAGCACGCTCTGGCGGGCGATGTGCATCGACCGGCGACCGATGCGGATGGCGTCGGCGACGCGGTCGACGCGGTCGACGAGGATGACGGCGTCGGCCGCTTCGGAGGAGATGGTGGCCCCGGCCGAGCCCATCGCGATCCCGACGTCGGCGAGCGCGAGGGCGGGAGCGTCGTTGATCCCGTCGCCGACCATGACCACCCCGCGCAGATCGGGCCGGTCGCGCAGGGCGCGCACGACCTCGAGCTTCTCCTCGGGTGTCTGCTCCGCGTACACGCGGTCGACCCCGAGCGTCTGTCCGACTCGCTCTGCCACTCCGGCCTTGTCACCGGTGACCAGGGCCACGTGACGGACACCGACCGCGCGCAGCCGCGGGACGAGCTCGCTCGAGTCCGAGCGCAGCCGGTCGCCGATGAGCAGGACGCCCGTCAGGGCGCCGTCGACGCCGACGAGGACCTTCGCGTCGCCGCCGTCGAGCCCCGGAGGGAGCTGCGTCTCGATGTCGTGCTCGCGCAGCCAGCTCCCGCTGCCGACCACGACCACATGGCCGTCGACCGTGCCGCGGACGCCTCGTCCGAACACCTCCTCCGCGCTCACCGGAATCGTCAGAGCGATGTGGCGCTCCTCGGCGCCCGCGACGAGCGCCTTCGCGAGCGGGTGGGCCGAGAGCTGGTCCAGCGACGCGGCCAGTCGCAGCGTCTCCTCCGCCGCCAGCCCGTTCATCGAGACTACGCGGTCGAGCTCTGGGTGGCCCAGCGTGATCGTGCCCGTCTTGTCGAGGAGCACCGAGCGCGCCTCGCCGAGTTGCTCGATCGTGCCGCCGCCCTTGACGACGACACCGGCGCGCGCGGCCCGCGAGAGGCCGGACATCAGCGCGATAGGCGCCGCCAGGATGAGCGGGCAGGGGGTTGCGACGACGAAGACCGCGAGCGCGCGGACGGGATCCCCGGAGACCGCCCACGCGATCGTCGCAATCACCATCGTCGCGGGCAGGAAGAAGAGGGCGTAGCGGTCGGCGATCCGTACGAACGGCGCGCGCTCGCCCTCTGCCTCCTGGACGAGGCGCACGAGCGCCGCATAGGCGCTCTCGGAGGCGGGCCGGAGGGCGCGGAGCTCGAAGGCGGCTCCGGCTGCGGCGGTGCCGCTGCGGACGTTGCCGCCCCGATGGATGGTCACCGGGAGCGGCTCCCCGGTGAGCGCCGACTCGTCGACGATCGCCTCCTCGCTGGAGACCATGCCGTCGACGGGGACGACCTCGCCGGCGCGTACGAGCACGATGTCGTCGGCCGCGACCTCGTCGATCGCCACCTCCACGAGCTCCTCGCCGCGCCGGACGATGGCCGACCGCGGGGCGCGCTGGACGAGCGCGCTCAGCTCACGGCGCGCGCGCCGGTTCGCCGACTCCTCGAGCGCGTTTCCTCCCGCGAGCATCAGCGCCACGACTGCGCCGGCCAGGTACTCGCCGAGCGCCAGTGCGCCGGCCATCGAGACCAGCGCGATCGCATCCACGCCGACGTCGCCGCGGAGCAGCGAGCGCAGGACGGAGATCGTCAGCGGCACGAGCAGCATCGCGGTTGTCGCCGCCCACAGCAGGTCGGCGGGGCGGTGCATGTCAGCGGCCGCCAGCGCGATCCCGAGCAGGACGCCGACCGCAGCCACGAGCGCGATCAACCGCGCCGCGTTCGCGCGCACGTGTACGGCCAGGGTTGACGGGGAGAGCCGGTTCATCGTTCCGCCCTCAATCTCATCGGGATCGACACGCGCCCGCATCAGCGGTTTCCCGATGTGCCCCGCCGTCGAGCCGCGAGCCGGATGCGGCTTAGTAGACGACGAGCCGGTCCCGGTGCACGGCCTCGAGGCCGCGCTCGCGGCCGGCCAGTTCGCTCGCGCCCGCACTAGCGATCCCCTTGGCGAACACCTCGCCGTCAGGGCCTGCGAGCTCGACCGCGTCGCCCGGGACGAACGCGCCCTCGCAGCTGACGACCCCGACCGCCAGCAGGCTGCGGCCGCCCTCGACGAGCGCGTTTCGCGCACCCGCGTCGACGACGATCCGCCCGGCGGCCGGCTTCGCATGACGGAGCCAGAGGCGGTATGCGCTCGAGCCGGCGTCCTCTGCCTTGAAGCGCGTGCCGCGGTGCTCGCCGGCAGCAATCGGGCCGAGCACGTCCTCGCCTTGACCGGAAGCGACGACGGTCGGGATCCCGGAGCCGGCGGCCAGCTGTGCGGCCGCGATCTTGCTCGCCATGCCGCCGCGGCCCAGGCCGGTCGCGCGGCCGATTGTCGCCTCGGAGACGGCCTCGCCCTCGGCCAGCAGCTTCGCGCCCTGCGTTGCCGGGTGCTCGCTGTAGACGCCCTCGACCTCGGTGAGCAGCACCAGCAGCCGGGCGCGCACGAGTAGCGCCGCGTGCGCGGCCAGCGCGTCGTTGTCGCCGAAGGTGATCTCGTCGGTCGCTGTCGCATCGTTCTCGTTCACGATCGGAACGCGGCCAAGCCGGAGGAGCGCGTCGAACGCGTTGCGCAGGTTCACGTAGCTCGTCCGCTCGGCCACGTCGCCGGAGGACAGCAGAACCTGCGCCGTGCCGAGCCCATGCTGCGCGAACGCCGCCGCCCACGCCGCCTGCAGGCGCGCCTGCCCGACCGCCGACGCCGCCTGCAGCTGCGGCGTCGCCTTCGGGCCGCCGCGCCAGACCGAGCTCGGCGAGACCGAGCGCGATCGCACCCGAAGAGACGACGCACACCCGCTCGCCTCCGCGCGATCAGCTCCGCCATCTCCGCCGGCCCGCGCGCCCAGCAGCGACCGCCGCACCCGCCCGCGCCCGTCGACGACGAGCGTCGAGCCGAGCTTGACGACGAGCGTCACCGGTGCTGCGTGCCGTCGCCGACGACGCGGTACTGGCGCAGCCAGAGATCGCGGTAGGTCACCGGACCGCGCGGGCCCGGCACCCTGTCGACGTTGATGCCGGTCTCCGGCGTGCCGAGCAGCGCGAAGCCGTCCGTGAACCGCGTCGGCGCGTTCCAGAACGACGCCGTGCCGCGGTAGCCGTCGAGGAACGCCTGCGCCGCCGCCTCGTCCTCGGTCACGATCGCAGCCGCGAGCGCCGAGGTCTCGTCGTTCGCGATCCGCAGCGCGTCGTCGAGCCCGTCGACCAGGTCGATCGTCACCGTGCTCACCCGCTCCGGGTCGCTCGCCCACTCGTGGCCGATCCGCTCGTGGAGCAGTTCGACGCCATCGAGCCCGTAGGCCCGCTCGGTCGCGCGCACCTCGAGCCCGTGCTCGCGGAAGATCCGGACGAGCGCCTCCGCGACCTCGACCGAGTCGACCAGCGCCAGGTTGAGCCGGTTGCAGACGCCGAGTCGGTCGATGCTCGCCCGCGTGAGCGCCTCCGCCTTCGCGCGATCGGCCGCCGCGTGGACGTAGAGCACGCCGCCGCCCTCCGCGTGAGCGAGCGTCCGCACGCCGTGCTCGGCCGCGCGGCGTGCGAGTGCCGCGGTCGACGGGCCCGACCCGCGCAGGATCACGAGCGGGATCAGCTCCGGGAGCGAGACGAGCGCCTCCGCGCCGATTCGCTCCGGCGTTCGCACCAAGCCGACCGCCGCCGGCGAGATCCCCGCCTCTTCGAGCGCCGGCCGCAGCGCCAGGTCGACCAGGGCGGTCACTGTGTGCAGCGCCGCGCCGCCGGTTCGGAGCACGACCGTGTTGCCGCTCTTCAACACCTGCGACGCGACGTCGGCCGCGACGTTCGGCCGCGCCTCGAAGTTCGCGCCGATGACGCCGACCGGGAACGCGCCGCTCCGTGATCTCGAGCCCGTTGTCGAGCGCCCACGAGCGCACCTCGCGATCGAGTGGCGGCAGCCCGGCGGTCTCCTCGAGCGACACGGCGATCGACTCCACGCGCGCGTCGTCCAGCCGCAGCCGGTCGAGCGAGCCCGCGTCGAGCCGCCCCTCGGCCGCTGCGACGTCCTCGGCGTTGGCGGCGAGCACGTCGCCGCGCGTCTCCCGGACGAGTCGCGCGGCGCCGTGCAGCGCCTGCTCCACGGCGGCGTCCTCGACACCGGAGAGCGCCAGCTTCGCAGCGGCCGCCTCCTCGGCGACGAGAGCCGCCACAGCGTCGTAGGTCGTCATGCGGGGAGTCGCTTTACTTTATACTGTTTTGCCACAGGGCGGGCAAATACCCGCTCGGCATCCGGAGAGGTCGAGGGAACCGGCCCGATGACGCCTCGGCAACCGGCCCCAGCGGGGCACGGTGCCAAGCCGGCGAGCTGCGGCTCGAACGATGGTGAGCGACCCGAAAGGAATGCCATGCCTGCCTCACATCTTCGCTGTACCCAGTGCGGGACGGAGCGGCCGCTGGAAGGCGTGTCCGCGTGCGACCGGTGCTTCGCGCCGCTCGAGCCCGTGTACGACGTCACCTCGCTGACGCCGCGAGGAGATCGCGTCCGGCCCGCCGTCGCTGTGGCGGTACGCGCCGCTGCTCCCCGTGGCGCCGCCGGAGCCCGCATTGCTCGCGCCCGGGTTCACGCCGCTCGTCGCCGCGCCCCGCCTCGCGGACGAGCTCGGCATCGGCGAGCTCTACCTCAAGCTCGACACCGCCAACCCGACGCACTCGTTCAAGGACCGCGTCGTCGCGGTCGCGTCGGCGAAGGCGCAGGAGCTCGGCCTCGAGGCGCTCGCCTGCGCGTCCACCGGGAACCTCGCGAACGCCGTTGCGGCGCGCGCTGCCGTCGAGGGCCTGCCGGCGGCGATCTTCTGCCCGGCCGACGTCGAGCGCGAGAAGCTGCTTGCCAGCGCTGCGCACGGGGCGACCATCTACGCCGTCCGCGGCAACTACGACGCCTGCAGCCGGCTGACGATCGAGCTCTCCTTCGAGCTGCCGTGGGCGTTCGTCAACGTGACCCTGCGCGCCTACTACGCCGAGGGCTCGAAGACGCTCGCGTACGAGATCGGCCGAGCAGCTCGGCTGGGAGCTGCCCGACGTCGTCGCCGTCCCCGTTGCGTCGGGGTCGCTGCTGTCGCGGACCGAGCGCGGCTTCGAGGACTTCCTGCGGCTCGGTCTGGTGGACGGCCCGGCGCCGCGGCTGATCGGCGGCGCAGCCGGAAGGCTGCTCGCCCGTCGCGGACGCGTTCGCCGAGAGCGGCCTCGTCTCGCCGGTGCGGCCGGACACGGTCGCGCGGTCGCTGGCGATCGGCAACCCGGCCGACGGCGACGCGGCGATCGACGCTGTGCGCCGCTCGGGCGGCGTGATCCACGCCGTGCCCGAGCCGGAGATCGGCGAGAACATGCTGCTGCTCGCGTCCACGACCGGCGTCTTCGGCGAGACGGCCGCGGGCGTGACGCTCGGTGCGCTGCGCGCTGCGGTCGCCGCGGGCGAGGTCGGGCTCGCGCGACCGGGTCGTCCTGTTCGTCACGGGCGACGGGCTGAAGACGCTCGCGCCGGTCGGCGACCGGCTCCGCCCGGTCGAGATCGACCCGGACGCGGACGCTGTGCTCGATGCGCTCCGTGTCGCCGCGTGAAGATGCGCGCGTGAAGATCGTCACGCTGCCCGGCGACGGGATCGGGCCAGAGGTCACGGCTGCCGCGGTCGAGGTGCTCCGCGCGCTGCCGCTCGACGTGGAGGTCGAGGAGCACCTCTTCGGCGGCGCCGCGATCCACGCCACCGGCGAGCCGCTGCCGGCCGGAGACGCTCGCCGCCTGCCGCTCGGCCGACGCCGTGCTGCTCGGCGCCGTCGGCCTGCCGGAGTTCGACGGGCAGCCGGTACGGCCGGAGCAGGGGCTGATCCGCCTGCGCGGCGAGCTCGACGTCTACGCGAACCTGCGGCCCACGCGTGCCGACGGCGTCGACCTGCTGATCGTCCGCGAGCTGGTTGGCGGCCTCTACTTCGGTGCCAGCGGCCGGCGCGAGGACGGCAGCGCCTACGACACGCTCGAGTACTCGCCGGCGCAGATCGAGCGGATCGCGCGGCGCGGGTTCGAGCTCGCGCGCGGCCGCGGCGGGCGGCTCACATCGGTCGACAAGGCCAACGTGCTGGAGTCCTCGCGGCTCTGGCGCGAGATCGTCGTGCGGCTCGCGCCCGAGTACGACGACGTGCAGCTCGACCACGTGCTCGTCGACACCGCGGGGATGTTGCTCGTCCAGGATCCGTTCCGGTTCGACACGATCGTGACCGAGAACACCTTCGGCGACATCCTCTCGGACGTCGCCGCGGGCCGGGCGGGTGGCCTCGGCATCGCGGCGTCCGCGAGCCTCGGCGACAGTGGGCCCGGTGTGTTCGAGCCGGTGCACGGCTCGGCGCCGGACATCGCCGGCCGCGGGATCGCGAACCCCGCCGCGATGCTCTACTCGGTCGCGCTGCTGCTGCGCCACGGCGTAGGGGAGCCCGAGCTGGCGGCGAAGCTCGACGACGCGGTCGATGCAGCGCTCGTCTCGACACCCACGCCGGACCTCGGCGGCACGGCCACGACGGCCTCGTTCACGGCAGCCGTTGTTGACGCCTTGCGTGCATGACTTTACTCTGTACAGCGTGAACGGCTCCGCCCCCGAGTACATGCCTTCGCCTGCCGCCGCGCCGCAGAAGCACGAGCTCTGCAGCTGCGAGCAGCCGATTCCGCGGGAGCGCGCCGAGCACAAGTGGGCCGCCCAGACGTACTGCGCGCGTTGCGGCCTCGACGTGCCTCTGCGCTGGCGATGACCTCGGTCGCATACCCGGGCGGCGCCGGCGCCCATAGCGCCGCGGCAGCCGAGCGGCTGTTCCCGTTCGCTTCCGCGCTCGTCGGCGTGGACACATTCGCGGATGTCATCGAGGCGACCGTTCAGGGCGAGGTTGCCTACGGCGTGCTGCCGATCGAGAGCTCGCTCGCGGGGCCCGTCAACGAGACGCACGACTTGCTCTACGAGTCGGCCGTCTCGATCGTGGCCGAGACGTCGATCCCCATTCGCCATCACCTCGTCGCCCGGGAGCCGATCGGGCTCGAGGACGTCAAGATTGTTCGCTCGCACCCCGTGGCGCTCGAGCAGTGCCGCGGGCTCCTGCGCTCGATCCCCGAGGTCAAGGCGATCGCGGAGCCGACGACCGCGGCTGCCGCGGCCGTAGTCGCCCAGTCGACCGAGCCCGGCGAGACGGCGATCGTGGGCGAGCGTGCGCTCCGCATGCACTCGCTGACACGCCATCGTGCGCGACGTGGGCGACCACCCCGAGGCGTACACGCGCTTCGTCTCGCTCGCGACGCACACCCGCATCGACCGCGTCCACATGGACTGGCGCACGGCGTTCTCGTTCGTGACGGATCACCGCGCCGGCGCGCTGCACAACGCGATCGAGCCGTTCGGGCGGCACGAGATCGACCTCGTCCAGCTCGTCTCGCGGCCGATCCCGAAGTCGCCGTGGCGCTACCGCTTCGACGCGGTGCTGGCGGGCCATCCGCTGGACCCCGAGCCCCAGGCCGCACTGGCCGAGTGCCGCGAGCGCGTGCGCCAGCTCCGCGTGTTCGGCTCGTACCCGGCCGGCGTGTAGCCGGTCCTACGACCGGCCGGCGGGCCCGCGTTGCCTGAGCTCGTCGACCAGCTGTTTTCTGGTTCGGGTGCGGAGGAGATAGGTCGACCACTGGCGGCTGAGTCCGAGCGCGTGGGCCATCTCCTTGATCGACAGACCCGCCTCGCGGCCGCGATCGAGCAGGGCTGCCGCCTGCGCGCGCCATATCCGCTGCTGTTCGGCCGCGGCCCGTGCCTCCGCGCCCGCCTCTCGCAGGTCGGCGAGCACGGCCTCGCGCTCGCGTTCGAGGATCTCGCGCGCCTTCGCGATGTCAGACCTGGCCACGGTGCTTCCGTTTGTAGCAAGTCAGTGGACGAGTGCGCAAGCACATTTGCTATACGTCGCTATAGACGTCGTCATGTAAAGCGCGTTGTCACGGGCCTGTAGCCGCTGCGTCTAGGGCTGCGGCGTGAAGCCGCACTTCGCGATCGGTGCGCCGATCGCGTTCGTCACGACGCCGGTGCTCGCGCCGTACCCGATCGTTGCCCGGCAGATACGCGTCACGGGATCGTTGTTGGCGCGGGGGTCGCCCCGGTTCAAGTCTGTGCGTACGGTTGCCTTCCCGCTCGAGCCACTGACCGCGATCTGCTTGATGTGCCCGAACCAGTCCTCGGCCGAATCCGACTTGGGGCCGTAGCCGCGGTAGAGACTCTCGGCGAGCTCACGGGACGCCTGCGTGTCGCCGGCTCCGATGCCGATGCCGTGAATGCTCTGCGCGGTGCCCGTACGAGGCGCAGTCGTCGCCGCGTTGTCGGAGCCGCCGCCGAAGTCGCAGCCGCCGATGGCCAGCGCGACGGAGACGAGGACGAAGAGGCGCCAGCGGTGCGGCACCGCCCCAGATTGCCACGCTAGAGCGTGAGCGTGTCGATGCGCCCGGCGGTGGCGGGCCGGCGCAGCTCGAACTCCGAATCCTTGTCCAGTCGAAGAGCAGGCACTGCCGTAGCCGGTGCGCCAGATGTGCGTGAGCGCGTCAGGTGCCGCAAGCGACTGCGATCGCCAGCGCCGCACACACTCGACTCATGCGCTCGTCGCTCAGTCTCCCGAGGCGTTCGACGAGGGTCGCAACCGACACGCTCTCGACCGAATCGAGGTTGACCACGCAGCTACGTGGGATCGGGTCGTCGCCCGGCTCGAGTGCGACTTCGCTCGGAAGGCCGCGGATCGTGGTCGTGCACGGGCCGATCAGCGTGCGCCGCAATCTCGGAATGGCGGCGTCGCGGGAGAGCACGACGACCGGCCTGCGCCCGACCTCGGGCAGCTCGCACCACCAGACTTCGCCGCTCGCAGGAAGCGCGGTCACGAAGCGCCGGCAGCCGCGCGGAACGCGCCGAGATCGCCCCAGTCGTCGGGCGTGTCGAGCGGCGAACGGTCGTATGCTGCGTACGCCGCGTCGATCTCGACGGCGCGGTGTCGGGCGAGGAGGGCCGCGAGCGCCTCATCGAGGAGCGCAGCATCCGTCAAGCCGGAACGCGAGCGACGTGCTGTGGCGAGCAACTGCTCGTCGACAGTGGTGCTGACCCTGACGCGCGCCATGCCACAAACATAGCACGACTATGCCATGGCGCTTACAGCGCCAGCGTGTCGACGCGGCTCGCGCTCGCCGCCTCGTAGCGGTCGATCTCGTCCGCGCGCCGCAGCGTCAGCGCGATCTCGTCCAGGCCCTCGAGCAGGCACTCGCGCGCGAACGGGTCGACTTCGAACGTCAGCTCGCGCCCGTCCGGGTCGACGACCAGCTGCCGCTCGAGGTCGACGGTGAGCTCGGCGCCGCCGGCGCAACTTTCCATCAGCGCGCGCACGTCCTCGGCCGGCAGCTGCACCGGGAGCAGGCCGATCTTCAGCGAGTTCGTGCGGAAGATGTCGCCGAAGCTCGGCGCGATGACCACGTCGAAGCCGTAGTCCTGCGAGCGCCCACGCGGCGTGCTCGCGCGACGAGCCGCAGCCGAAGTTGCGGCCGGCGATCAGGATCTCGGCGGTCACGCACTCGGGCCGGCGCAGCTCGAACTCGGGGTCCTTCATCCAGTCGAAGAACAGGAACTGGCCGTAGCCGGTGCGCTCGATCCGCTTCAGGAACTGCTTCGGGATGATCTGGTCGGTGTCGACGTCGACGCGGTCGACGATCGCGGCCGAGCTCGTCAAGCGGCGGAACGCTTTCATGCCAGCGCGCGCGGGTCGACGAAGTGGCCGGCCACTGCGGTCGCCGCGGCGACGGCCGGCGACACGAGATGCGTACGCCCGCCGGCGCCCTGGCGGCCCTCGAAGTTGCGGTTCGAGGTCGAGGCGCAGCGCTCGCCCGGCTGGAGGATGTCCGGGTTCATGCCGAGGCACATCGAGCAGCCGGCGCGGCGCCACTCGAAGCCCGCCGCGGCGAACACGCGGTCGAGGCCCTCCTCCTCGGCCTGGCGCTTCACGTTCGCCGAGCCCGGGACGACCATCGCGTGCACGGAGGGGTGGACGTGCTTCCCGCCGATCACCGCAGCCGCGGCACGCAGGTCCTCGATCCGAGCATTCGTGCACGAGCCGATGAAGACGCGGTCGACGTGGATGTCCTCGATGCGGGTGCCCGGGTCGAGCGCCATGTACGTGAGGGCGCGCTCCACGGCCGAGCGCTCGTCGGGATCGTCGTACGCCGCTGGATCTGGAACCGCGCCGCCAATCGGCGCGACCATCTGCGGGTTCGTGCCCCAGGTGACCTGGGGCGCGAGAGCGGAGACGTCGACGGTCAGCTCGCGGTCGAAGGTCGCATCCGGGTCGCTCGGCAGGGCGCGCCACTCGTCGAGCGCGCGCTCCCACGTCCTTCGGCGCGCCCGGCCGGCCCTCGAGGTACGCGAATGTCGTGTCGTCCGGCGCGATCAGCCCGGCTCGCGCGCCCCACTCGATCGACATGTTGCAGACGGTCAGGCGGTTCGCCATCGAGAAGCCGCGGATGATCTCGCCCGCGTACTCGACGACGTGGCCGACCCCGCCCGAAACGCCCACCTGGCCGATCAGGCCGAGGATCGCGTCCTTCGCGGTGACGCCCGGCGGCAGCTCGCCCTCGAAGATGACGCGCATCGTCTTCGGACGCTGCTGTGAGAGCGTCTGCGTCGCGAGCACGTGCTCGACCTCGGACGTCCCGATCCCGAACGCGAGCGCACCGAGCGCGCCGTGCGTGGACGTGTGGCTGTCGCCGCAGACGATCGTCATCCCCGGCTGCGTGACGCCGAGCTCCGGGCCGATCACGTGCACGATCCCCTCGCGGCCGCTGCCGGTCGCGTAGAGCGGGACGCCGAACTCCTCGCAGTTCCGCCGCAGCGCCTCCAGCTGCTGCTCCGCGAGCTCGTCGCGCGGGCCGTCGATCGTCGGCACGTTGTGGTCCATCGTCGCGAGGGACCGGTCGGGCCGGCGCACGCCGCGGCCGGCGATGCGCAGCCCTTCGAAAGCCTGCGCCGAGGTCACCTCGTGGATCAGGTGCAGGTCGACGTAGAGCAGCGCCGGCTCGCCCGGCGGCTCGGCGACGATGTGGCGCTCCCAGACCTTCTCGAACAGCGTCTGGCCCATCGCGGTCACTGTATCCGGTAAAGCGAGGCACAATGGGCGTCGTTGATCGAGCTCCGGCGCATTCCCGAGCTGCCGCCCTACGCGTTCGCGGAGATCGACGCGCTCAAGCTGAGGCTGCGGCGCGAAGGGACCGACGTCATCGACCTCGGCTTCGGCAACCCGGACATCCCGTCGCCTGACATCGCGGTGGCGAAGCTGGCCGAGGCGGCGGCGAAGTCCCGCAACCACCGCTACTCGGCAAGCCGCGGGATCCCGAACCTGCGCCAGGCGATCTGCGAGCTGTACGAACGGCGCTTCGGAGTCGCGCTCGACCCGGAGCGCGAGGCGATCACGACGATCGGCGCGAAAGAGGGGCTCGCGCACCTGCTGTGGGTGCTCGTCGAGCCGGGCGACGCGGCGCTCGTGCCCGCGCCGAGCTACCCGATCCACATGTTCGCGCCGGTGTTCGCGGGCGCGACGGTCTCGCAGGTGGCGATGGGCACCGACCAGGACGTGCTCGCGAACCTGCCGATGCGTACGAGCGCTCGCGGCCGCGCCCGCGCGTATTGATCACGTCGTTCCCGCACAACCCGACGACGACGATCGTCGAGGCCGACTTCATGCAGGCGCTCGTCGACTTCGCGCGCGAGCGCGAGCTGGTGGTGGTGCACGACTTCGCGTACGCGGACATCGCGTTCGACGGGCACGAGCCGCCGTCGATCCTTGCGGCGAAGGGCGCAAAGGAGTGCGCGGTCGAGCTCTACACGCTGACGAAGGGCTTCTCGATGGCGGGCTGGCGGGTCGGGTTCTGCGTCGGGAACGCGGAGGTCGTCGCGGGGCTCGGACGGCTGAAGTCGTACCTCGACTACGGCACGTTCCAGCCGATCCAGATCGCCGCGACGGTGACGATGCGCGAGGCGGCCGAGTACCCGCTCGAGGTGTGCGAGATCTACCGCGGCCGCCGCGACGCGCTGTGCGAGGGGCTCGCGCGGCTGGGGTGGGAGGTGCCTCGGCCGCGGGGGACGATGTTCGTCTGGGCGCCGATCCCCGAGCCGTTCCGCGAGCTGGGCTCGCACGAGTTCGCGCTGCGCGCTGCTGCGCGAGGCGAACGTCTCGGTCAGCCCCGGCGCCGGCTTCGGCCCGGGCGGCGACGGCTACGTGCGGTTCGCGCTCGTGGAGAACGAGCAGCGCATCGGCCAGGCTGTGCGCGGCATCCGTCGCGTGCTCGAGACGTCGCTGAACGGCAAGCAGGTCGCGGCTGCAGCTGCAGAGCGCCGCGCCTGATCGTCACGCCCGGCCCGCGATCTGCAGCAGGGCCTCGACGGCTGTTTCCAGGCTCATGTGGTAGCCGTCCCCGCCGGCGCACGTGGTCGCGTCGATGTGACGTTGGTGCCGCAGCACCTCGACCGGGTCTCCCGGCGGCGGCTGGGCGACGGCGGGAATCTCGAAGCCCCAGGGGTCGTAGAAGCGGAGCCGATCGTCCACCCTGTACCCGCCCTCGTGAACGAGCCGGTGATGGCGGCGGCACAGCAGGACGAGGTTGTCCAGGCGCGTCTCGCCGTTGCGCGCCCAGTGGCGAATGTGGTGGGCATCGACAAAGCGGCGGTTCTCGCAGCCCGGGAAGCGGCAGCCACGGTCGCGGCTTCTCAGAGCGCGGCGTAACGCGGATGGGACGCTACGGGTCTTGCGGCCTGCGTGGACCGGCATTCCGCGGCGCTCGCTGAGCACGACGACCGAGGCGTCGCAGGCGAGTCGTCGTGCAGTTTCCGGGGCGAGTGCCGGGCCGTCGTCGAGTGCGCAGTCGGCTTCTGCGCCGTCGTCGTCTCGGCCAAGGGCCTGGTCGTCGACGTGCACGACGACCTGGTAGCGCTCGCCGCCGAATCTGTCCCGCTCGGAGGCGAGCGCCGCGTCGGCGACCGCGACGAGGGCTTCGGCCCCGGACAGGCGCCGGGGTGGTTCCGCGGAACCGGCCTTCCAGAGCGGCCCGCGAGCCGCCTCGAGCGCGCGCAGCACGACGGCGCCGTCCTCTGGTGCCAGGCGGCCCGAGATGACGAGTGAGCCGTCGTCGTCCCAGTAGGTCGACACGTACGCGTTGTCATAGAGGTTGTTGGCGTCCTCAGTGGTGACTCGCCCGAAGGCACGTACGGCGCGCTCGAGCTGTGCGGCCGTCAAGGTGCGTGCCAGCTGCAGCAGCGCCGCTTCCGACTCCGCGTCGGCCACGCGCGTGAGTGCGCGTACCTTTGAGTACGAGAGCTCGCCGCGTGCGAACGCCGCATGGATCAGCGGCAACTCCGGCAGTCGCCGCGCCACGCGCACATGCTCGCGTGCCGCCCGCGGCAGCAGCGCGCAGCGCCAGGCGAGCCACTCTGCGCACGAGCCTGAGCCCCACTCGGCCCAGTCGCCGCGGCGGTCGAGCTCGCCGACCAGCTCCAGCCAGCGGCAGCTGCCCGCATGGAGGTGCGACGCGAGCGTCGCCACTTCGTCCTTCAGGGCCTCTACGGACATGTCCGTTGTTGACAGTTCAGCCAACACACTCATACCGTAGCGAGCCAGGCGGACGGATCCCTCAGATCGTGATCAGGATCTTCCCGCGGGCGTGCTGGGTGCCGAGGTAGCGCAGCGCGTCGGCGACGTGGGCGAGCTCATAGCGCCGGTCGATGACCGATCGCACCTTCCCGGCCTCGATCAGTTCGCCGATCGCCCCGAGCTCCTCCGGCGTCGTCTTCGCGATGAAGTTGACGACCTTCTGGTCATGCCCGATCGCGCTCATGCGCATCGCAGCGAGATGTTTCAACGGCCCGAGCCCCTTCGTCATCTTCCCGCCGACCGCCACCACGGTGGCGTCGCGGGCGAGCACGCGACGGCACGATCTCAGCGACCGGCTCCCTGCGATGTCGAGCATGACGTCGAAGCGCTCACCGAGCCGCGTGAAGTCCTCACGCGTGTAGTCGACGACGTGGTCGGCGCCCAGCGCGCGCGCCTGGTCCACGTTTGCCGTGCTGCACACCGCGGTCACCTCCGCGCCGAACGCCTTCGCGATCTGCAGAGCGAACGTGCCGACGCCGCCGGCACCGCCGTTGATGAGCACCTTCTGGCCCGCCTGGACGCGACCGTGGTCGCGCACGGCTTGCAGCGCCGTCAGGCCGGCGACCGGGATCACGGCAGCCTCGTCGAACGACGCGTTCCCGGGCTTGAGCGCAAGCCGCTCCTCGCGCGCCGACGCGTACTCGGCCCACGAGCCGCCCGACACGCCGAACACCTCGTCGCCCGGCTTGAACCGGGTCACATCGGGCCCGACTTCCTCCACGACGCCGGCGAGGTCGGCGCCGACCGATGTCTCCTTCGGCCGCCGGAGGGCGCCGCCGGCGAGGCGGACGAAGAGCGGGGCGTAGACGTCGTACCACTCGACGGGGTTGACCGATGACCCCTGCACGCGGACGAGCACGCGGTCGCGCTCGAGCTCCGGAGTGCCGACGTCGCGCAGCTCGAGGTGCTCGACGCCGTACCGTTCCCTCACGATCGCCTTCACGCCACCCTTCCGACTAGACTTACGGCGTAAGGTCTAACGTACAGCGTAAGTCATGTCAACCCGCAAGCAGTCCAGGAAGCCGCTGAGCCGTGAGCGGGTGCTCCGAGCGGCCATGAAGCTCGTCGACGAAGGCGGCCTCGACGCCCTGACCATGCGCAAGCTCGCGCAGCAGCTCGGCGTCGAGGCGATGTCGCTCTACAACCACGTCGAGAACAGGGACGACATCGTCGACGGGATGATCGAGCTGGTGGCCGGCGAGATCGAGCCCGCCGCTGGTGCCGACTGGCGCACGGCCCTGCGAGGGACGGCCCTCTCGACCCACGAGGCCCTGATGCGGCACGGCTGGGCGGCCGGCGTCTGGATGACCCCGCGCAAGGTGAGCGAGCTCCGCATGCGGCAGAGCGACGCGATCCTGAAGGCGCTGCGCGAGGGCGGCTTCTCGGACGACGTCGCGTACCACGCGTTCCACGTGCTCACGGCGCAGGTCATCGGCTTCACGCTCTACCTGCAGAGCTTCCGGCTCGACGCCGGCGAGCTCGAGCAGATGGCGGAGTGGTTCCTGGCGAGCTTCCCCGCGGACGAGTACCCGTACCTCGCCGAGCACGTCCGCCAGCACATGGAGCCGAGCAAGGCGCGGCAGGGAACGTTCGAGTTCGGGCTCGAGCTCGTGCTGGACGGGCTCGAGCGGCTGCGCCAGACCTAGTCGTCGATCACCGGCGAGACGACGACGCCGTAGCCCTGGCCCTCGAGCAGCTCGGCGGCGCGCGCGGCTTGGGCCTCGCCGCTGACCAGGAGCGTCACCGTGCCGCCGCGCTCTGCCGAGATGTGCTCCAGCTCCATGTCCTCGATGTTGATCCGCTCGGCGCCGAGGGCCTGCGTGATTCCGGCCAGCACGCCCGGGCGGTCGGTCACGTGGACGATCACCTGCTGCAGCTCACCCGGGTCGTCGAACGCCTCCGCGAGCATGCGGCGGCGGTTGCCGGCCGCGTCGCCGATCCAGCGCGCCAGGAAGCCCGCGTCGCCGCCCTCGAGTGCTCGCTCGAGTCGCTCCAGCTCGCGGCGATGATCGGCCAGCAGCCCGCCGACGACCTCGGCGTTGTCCAGCAGGATGTCCACCCAGATGCGCGGGTTCGCGCCTGCGACGCGGGTCATGTCGCGGAACGACGCCCCGGCGGCAGCGAGCGGGTCGTTGCCGTCGATCCGCGAGCCGCCCGCCTGGTTGACCAGCACGTTCGCCAGCACATGGGGGAGGTGCGAGACCACGCCCACCAACCGGTCATGCGCGACCGGCTCGATCGCGAACGGCGTCGCGCCGAGCTCGCCGACGAAGCCGTGCACCTGCCGGTAGCGCTCAGGCTCGGTGTCTGGCAGCGGGCAGAGGTACCACGTCGCGCCGTCGAAGAGCGTCGCGGTCGCGTGCTCCGGGCCATGCAGCTCCGCGCCCGCGATCGGATGGCCGCCGAGGAAGCGAGTCGAGCCCGCGGCCGCTGCACACACGGCCGCCTTGGTCGAGCCGACGTCCGTGACGGTGCAGTCCTCGCCGCTCGCGCCGAGCGCCGCTCGCACCTGATCGGCGAGCGCCGCCACCGGCGCCGCGACGACCGCGAGCTCCGCGCCGGCGAGCGCCGTGGCCAGCGTGTCGTGCGGCTCGTCGACCGCGCCGCGCTCGGTCGCGACCGCGAGCGCGTGGGTGTCCGGGTCCCAGCCGGTGACGACGTCGACGCCGGCGCGCTTCGCCGCGAGCCCGACCGACGCGCCCATCAGGCCGGTGCCGACGAGTGCGAGCCGGGACGGAGTCACCTAGTGCCCTAGCCGATCTGCTTGCCCATCAGCCCGACGAGCTCGCGGATCGACTCCGCGAAGGCGCCGAACGCCGCGGCCGGGATCTGCTGCGGCCCGTCGCAGAGCGCTTCCTCGGGCCGAGGGTGCACTTCGACGATGATCCCGTCCGCACCGACGGCCGCCGCCGCCCGCGCCAGCGGCAGCACCAGCGCGTACCGCCCCGCTGCGTGCGACGGGTCGACGATCACCGGCAGGTGCGTCTCCTCCTTCAGCACGGCGACCGAGCCGAGGTCGAGCGTGTAGCGGGTCGTGCGCTCGAACGTCTTGATCCCGCGCTCGCAGAGGATGATCTCCTCGTTCCCCTCCTTGGCGACGTACTCCGCTGCCATCAGGAGCTCCTCGACCGACGCCGACGGGCCGCGCTTCAGGAGCACCGGCTTGTTCGCGCGGCCGACCTCGGCGAGCAGCAGGAAGTTCTGCATGTTGCGGGCGCCGATCTGGATCACGTCCGTGACCTCGAGCACCTCCTCGACGTGGCGCGGGTCCATCAGCTCGGTGACGACGGGGAGGCCGGTCTCCTCGCGCGCCTCCTTCAGGATCGTGAGCGCCTCGGCGCCGAGCCCCTGGAAGGTGTACGGCGAGGTGCGCGGCTTGAACGCGCCGCCGCGCAGCATTGTCACGCCTGCATCCCTGACGCACGCGCGCAGTCTCGAGCGTCTGCTCGCGCGTCTCGACGGTGCACGGGCCGGCGATCAGCCCGAAGTACTCGTGGCCGATGCGGTGGCCGTCGACGTCGATCATCGTCCCGTCCGGCGCGAACTCGCGCGAGACGAGCCGGTACGGCTTCACGATCGGCACCACCTGCTCGACGCCCGGATAAGCCTCCAGCGGCAGCGTCGCGAGCAGCTCGCGCTCGCCGATCGCGCCGATCATGGTCGCCTCGCGGCCGCGCGTCAGGCGCGCATCGGCACCCGCCTCCTGGAGGCGCTCGACGACGTGCTCCGCCTGGGCCGCGGTCGCGCTGCGAGCCATCACGATGAGCAGCTCGGGGGAGCCGTTGACCGCCATCAGGCGAGTGTATGCACGGGGTCGTCTACGCTCACCCGATGAACGAGGGCCAGGACGCCGATCCCGTCATCCGCCAGATGCGCGCAGAGATCTCCGACACGGACCGAGCGCTCGTCGAGCAGATCAACAAGCGCCTGCGCCTCGTTGCGCGCCTGAAGGAGTACAAGGACTCGCACGGCGTCGACTTCGTCGACCCGGCCCGCGAGGCGTGGATGATCCAGGACCTGCAACGGGCCAACCGGGGCCCGCTCTCCGCAGATGGCCTGAAGGAGATCTACGCCGAGATCCTCGCCATGACGAAGCGCGAAGTGTCGTAACTACATTCGCGGCGTGAAGCCGCCAGCCGACGGCGCGACCTCTTCGTACCCGGACGAGTTCGCCGACGCGATCCTTGTCGTCTCCTTCGGCGGCCCGGAGGGGCCTGACGACGTCATGCCGTTCCTCGAGAACGTCACGCGCGGGCGCAACGTGCCGCGCGCGCGGCTCGAGGAAGTGGCCGCACCACTACGAGCGCTTCGGCGGCGTGAGCCCGATCAACGCGCAGAACCGCGAGCTGATCGCCGCGCTCGAGCGGGAGCTACGCGAGCACGGTATCGAGCTGCCGGTCTACTTCGGCAACCGCAACTGGCACCCACTGGTCGCGAAGACGGTCGCGCGGATGACCGAAGACGGCGTACGGCGCGCGCTCGTCTTCCTCACGTCGGCGTTCTCGAGCTACTCGGGCTGCCGCCAGTACCGGGAGAACCTGTACGTGGCGCAGGAGACGGCCGGGCCGGATGCGCCCGAGCTGCCGCGGCTGCGGCTGCCGTTCAACCATCCCGGCTTCGTCGAGGCGAACGCCGACCGGCTGCGCGAGGCGTTGGGTCAGGTGGCCGGAGCGCACGTCGCGTTCACGGCCCACAGCATCCCGGTTGCGATGGCCGAGCGCTGCGCGTACGAGGCGCAGCTGGCGGAGAGCGCGCGGCTGGTCGCCGAGGCGGCCGGCGCCGGCGCCTACGCCGTCGTCTACCAGAGCCGCAGCGGGCCGCCGCATGTCCCGTGGCTCGGGCCCGACATTCTCGAGTACCTGCGCGACGTCCACGGGCGCGGCGTCACGGACGTGGTGGCCGCGCCGCTCGGGTTCCTCTCCGACCACCTCGAGGTGCTGTACGACCTCGACGTCGAGGCGGCGGAGCTGGCCGGGGAGCTCGGGCTGCGCCTCGTGCGCGCCGGCACGCCGGGAACCCATCCCGCCTTCGTCGCGGCGATCCGCGAGCTGATCCAGGAGCGGCTCGAAGGCCGCCCCGGACGCCCGGCTCTGGGCCGGCTCGCGGCGAACCCGGACACGTGCGCGCCCACGTGCTGCCTGCCGGGCACCGGCCGGCCGAGCCCGTGGGATGCTGTCCGCGCCGCATGAGGGTGCTCTTCGTCTGCATCGGCAACCAGGGGCGCTCCGTCCTTTCGGAGCGGCTCTTCCGGCGAGCGGCCGCCGGGCGGCACGAGGCGCGCTCGGCCGGGAGCTGGGGCGACCCCAGCACGGAGATCCACCAGGGCGTGCTCGAGGCGCTCGCCGAAGTCGGCATCGACGCCTCCGACCACGTGCCGCAGAAGCTGGACGACGAGCTGATCGACTGGGCCGACGTCGTTGTCGCGACCTGCGATGGCGCCTGCGACGCCGCTCCGGGCAAGCGCTACGTCGCATGGGAGCTGCCCGACCCGATCGGGCAGCGCGTGGAAGACGTCCGCCCGCTGCGCGACGACGTCGAGCTTCGCGTCACCGAGCTCGCGCGACAAGCTCTCGGAATAGAAACGGCGGGCACGAGGCCCGCCGTCTCACCGAGAGGAGCTGTGGTGCGGAGGAGGACTTAGGAGGGAGCCTGGGCCGGCTTCGTTCCGAGCGTGACCGTCACCGTGCGGGTCTTGCCGCCGCGGGTCACGCTCAGCTTCACCTTGTCGCCCGGTTTGTGTGCGTCGATCTCGCTCTGGAGCTCGGACGAGCTCGTGACGGAATGGCCGTCGACCGAGGTGATGACGTCGCCGCCGGTCGGGACGGCCTCGCCGTCCACGTCCTGCGTGCCGGTCGCGGCCTTGAGCCCCGCGTTGTCCGCGGCGTCGCCTGGCTCGACCTTCGTGATCGCCACGCCGGCCGCGATGCCGAGCTGCGACAGGGCCGAGGCCGGGATGGGCGTGATGGTGACGCCGAGGTAGGCGTGCTTCACGCTGCCGGTTCCGATCAGCTGGTCGGCGATCGTCTTGACCGTGTTCGACGGGATCGCGAACCCGATGCCGGCGTTGTCGCCCGAGTCGCTCTCGATCTGCGCGTTGACGCCGACGACCTGGCCGCGCAGGTTCAGCAGCGGGCCGCCGGAGTTGCCGTGGTTGATCGCCGCGTCCGTCTGGATCGAGTCGTTGATCGTGAAGTTGTTCGGCGCCTGCATGCTGCGGTGCAGCGCGCTGACGATGCCGAGCGTCACGGTGTTCTCGAGCCCGAACGGGCTGCCGATCGCGACGACCGGGTCACCGACCGAGAGCGCCGCCGAGTCGCCGGTCGAAAGGGGATGCAGCACGTCGCTCGGCGCATCGACCCTGATCACGGCGAGGTCGGTCGTCGGGTCGGTGCCCACGACGGTTGCGGAGTAGCTCTGGCCGCTCGGGAACTGGACGCGCACCGACGTCGCGCCGTCCACGACGTGATCGTTCGTGATGACGTGCCCGGCGGCGTCGTAGACGAAGCCGGAGCCCTGCGCCTCGCCCGACTGGCCGAGCTGCGTCGTGTTGACGTGGATCTCGACCACCGAGTCCTTCGCGCGCTGATAGACGCCGCGCACGCTCGTCACGCTCGACGCGGGCGTGGACGACGCGCTCGACACCGTCACCTCGCGCGTGATCGTGTTCCCGTTGTCGTGCATCAGCGAGGCGGTCAGCACGGCCGCGCCGCCGGCGCCCAGGACGGTCGCGGCAATGAGCGCCGCGACCGTCGTCCCATGACCGGACCGTCTGGGGGGCTGCGAGGAGGACTTAGGGGGAGCCTGCGGACTGGGCGGGGGAAAGGGAGAAGACTGGGGGGAGAAAGGCGGAGGAGTCTGCGGTGGGGGCGTCGCGCTCTCGGCCGGCGGCGACGGGTTCCCGGGTGGCGGGAACGGCGTGTTCTGCGGCGGGGGAAACTGGGGCGTGGTCTCGTCGGTCATCTCTCTTCTCTCGGTTGGCGCTCGGTTCGTTGATCGTCAGTTCAGCAGTCAGCCGTAAGTCTTCGCTGAAACGGCCCTAAGAGCGGGGTAAGACTTCCGGCCCGCCCGTGCGGGCATGCCGGCCTGAACAGGCGGCCTCGGAGCGCCAGGCACGGGGCAGGTCTTGCTTGGACATGCGTTGCGCTACCAGGTCCGGTGGCAGGAACGGGACGTGGCCCGCGCGGGCGCGCGCGTTGTTCGAAGTACGGGTGTCTTAGCGCGCCTTCAGAATGCGGCGGCACACTGCGCCTATGAAGGTCATGGTCGTTGACGACGAGCGGGCCGTGCGCGAGTCGCTCCGGCGCGCGCTCGAGCTCGAGGGCTACGAGGTCGAGCTGGCCGAGGACGGCGACGACGCGCTGGCCCAACTCGCGAGCGCGAGCCATCCCGACGCACTGATCCTCGACGTGCTGATGCCGACCATGGACGGGCTCGAGGTGTGCCGCCGGCTCCGCCGCGAGGGGAACGCGGTTCCGGTGCTCATGCTCACGGCGCGTGCTGAGGTGGAGAGCCGTGTCGCGGGGCTCGACGCCGGCGCCGACGACTACCTGCCGAAGCCGTTCGCCCTCGAGGAGCTGCTCGCCCGCCTGCGCGCGCTGCTGCGCCGGACGGGCTCGACCGACGAAGTCCTGCGCTTCGAGGACGTCGAGCTCGACCCGGGCACGCGCGAGGTCCGGCGTGACGGCGAGCTGATCGAGCTGACGCGCACCGAGTTCAACCTGCTCGAGCTGTTCATGCGCAATCCGCGCCAGGTGCTCACCCGCTCGACGATCTTCGAGCGCGTGTGGGGCTACGACTTCGGCTTCGCCTCCAACTCGCTCGACGTGTACATCGGATACCTGCGCCGCAAGACCGAGATCGGCGACCGCCCGCGCCTGATCCAGACCGTGCGCGGCGTCGGCTACGCGCTCCGCCCGCAGTGAGCTTCCGCGCGCGCATGACCCTGCTCGCGACGGGGGCCGTCGCGATCGCGATCGTGCTCGCGTCGGTGCTGCTGTTCGTGGTCGTGCGGAACCAGCTCTACGCCAACGTGGACAGCGGGTTGCGCGACGATGCGCGCGCTCTCACGCTGCGCGATCCGGATCAGCTCGAGCACGCGTTCTACGGCCCGGACATCGCGCTGTCCGGGAGCTACCCGCAGGTCGTGTTCGCGAGCGGCGAGGTCGTGCGAAGCCAGTATCAGCCCGCCGCGCTTCCAGTCACGGCCGAGACGCTGCGGGTGGCGCGGCGCGAGCGGGGCGCCTTCTACGTGAGCGCTCGGCTTCCGGATCACCACATGCGCATCTACACGGTGCCGTATCGCATCAGCTCCGGCATCGCCATACAGGTAGCGCGCCCGCTCGACCAGGTCGACCGGGCCGTGAACCGCACCCGCAAGATCCTGTTTTTCGCCGGGCTCGCCGGCATCGGGCTGGCCGCGCTGCTCGGGCTGCTCGTCTCGGGCGCGGCACTCGCACCGATCCGCCGGCTCACCCGCGCGACCGAGGTCGTCACCGAGACGGGAGACCTCTCGCAGCGCATCGAGGTGCACGGCCGCGACGAGCTGAGCCTCCTCGCCATGCGCTTCAACGCGATGCTCGCCGCGCTCGAGGAGTCCACCCGAGCGCAGCAGCAGCTCGTTGCTGACGCCTCGCACGAGCTGCGCACGCCGCTCACGAGCCTGCGCACGAACATCGAGGTGCTCGCACAGGACCGGCCGCTCCCGCCCGGCGAACGCGAGCGGCTGATCGCTGACGTGCTGGAGCAGCTCGGCGAGATGACCGCACTGATCACCGAGCTGATGGAGCTCGCCCGTGGCAAGCAGCACGTGGAGGCGCCGGAGGACGTGCGCCTCGACCTCGTGACGGAGAGTGCGGTGGAGCGCGTGCAGCGCAACCGACCGAGCGTGGTCTTCGAGACCGACCTGCGCGAGTCGCCGATGCGCGGCGTGCCGTCGACGCTCGAGCGCGCAATCGGGAACCTGCTCGACAACGCGGCGAAGTGGAGCCCGCCGGGCGGGACCGTCGCGGTGACGGTTCGAGACGGCGAGGTGACGGTGCGCGACCACGGCGCGGGGATCGCCCCCGAGGACCTGCCCTACGTCTTCGACCGCTTCTACCGCGCGAAGTCGGCCCGCGGCATGCCCGGATCAGGCCTGGGGCTCGCCATCGTGCGTCAGGTCGCCGAGGCCCACGGCGGCCAGGTCTGGGCCGAGCAGGCGGCCGGGGGCGGCACCGCGATGCACCTGCGCGTCGGACCCCCAGCGCCGTCCGAACCGACTCTCAGCGAAGTCACAGCAGTGTCTTAAGGCGGGCTTAGTGCCCGTTGGTTGGCTGCGTCTCATGGCAGGCAACCCCTCTGAAGGAGGCAGCAACATGATCACCAGACACAAGCGGGCGCTGGCGGCGGGTGCCGTCGCGGTTCTCGCCGTGGCCGGCGGCGGAGCAGCGATCGCCGCGACCAACTCGAGCTCTCCCCAGCAGCAGAGCAAGGCCGTCGTGGCGGACGCGGCGAGCCAGCTCGGCGTCAGCTCGGCGAAGCTCACGCAGGCGCTCCAGACGGCGCTCGAGAACCGCGTCGACGCCGCCGTCGCCGCCGGCCAGCTCACCGCGGCGCAGGGCAAGGAGCTCAAGGCCCGCATCGAGGCGGGCGACGTTCCGCTCGTCGCGCTCGGCGGCGGCCCCGGCGACCACCACGGTCCGGGCTTCGGCCATCACGCCGGCGGCCCGGGCCTCGACGCGGCCGCGACCTACCTCGGCGTGACCGAGGCGCAGCTGCACACGGCGCTCGAATCCGGCAAGACCCTGGCCGACGTGGCGAAGGCGAACGGCAAGACGGTCGACGGCCTCGTCGCCGCGATGGTCGCCGACGCGAAGTCGCACATCGCCGACGAGGTCGCCGCCGGCCGGATGACCAAGGCGCAGCAGACGCAGATCCTGTCCGACCTCGAGCAGCACATCACGGACATGGTCAACGGGCAGCTGCCCGATCACGGCCCGGGTGGCCGCGGCTTCGGCCCTCCCCCGGGCGCACCCGCCGCTCCGGCGAACTCGACGACGGGCTCCGCTGCGTAATGGACGCCCCGCGCCCCTCACGCATCGAGGAGGCTCGGCGCCGCGCGTCGAGGGCCAAGACGGCCCTCGGCGCCGGCGCCGCCACGGCGTTCCTCGCCGTCGGCGCGCTCGCCTGGGTGACGCACCCGGGCTCGTCGCCCACGGCGCAGTCCAGCGCTGACTCGTCGTCGACGGCCGCGACGTCGTCGGACGACAGCACCTACTTCGGGTCGTCGGACGACGACTCGTCCGGCTACGACGACGGTAGCGGCTTCAACTACGGCTCGGGCTCGATCTCGCCGAGCACGGGCTCGCTGCCGCAGGTGGGGACGAGTGTCTCCTGAGCTCTTCGAAGCGATGGGCGTCGAGGTCGCCGTCGGCGGCGCGACTCCGGAGGAGCTCGTCCGCCTGCGGCGGCTCTTCGACGAGTGGGACCGCGTGTTCAGCCGGTTCCGCCCCGAAAGCGAGCTGCGGCTCGTCAACTCGACGCCTGCGCTCAGCACTGTGGTCTCTCCCCTCTTCGCGCACGTCGTTCGGGTTGCCCTGGACGCTGCGCGGAGTACCGACGGCCTCGTCGACCCGACGCTCGGCGTCGCGATCGAGGCCGCCGGCTATGACCGTGACTTCTCCCGTCTCGGAGCCGACCGACCCCTCGGCTCGACGGAGCGCGGTCGCTGGCGCGCCGTGGAGCTCGCCGGGCGAGTCCTGACTCGCCCGGCGGGCCTGCGGCTCGACCTGAACGGCGTCGTCAAGTCCCTGGCCGTCGACCGGGCTCTCGGTCTCCTCCACGGCGACGGCTTCGTGTCGGCCGGCGGCGACGTCGCCGCCCGCGGGCCTGTCGTGGTGGCCGTGCCCGCGGGCGGATCCGTACTGCTGTCCCGCGGCGGGCTCGCGACGAGCGGCGTCACCAAGCGGCACTGGCCGGGTGGCGGCGCGGAGCAGCACCACCTGATCGACCCGGCCACCGGCCGGCCCGCCGGGTCGCCATGGCGGGAGGTCACGGTCGCCGCAGGCAGCTGCGTCGGCGCGGACGTTGCCGCGAAGGCGGCGTTCCTGCTCGGCGACGACGGGCCCGGCTGGCTCGACGAGCGCGGCTTGCCCGGCCGCTTCGTCGGCGCGGGCGGGATTACGGTGAACGTCGGCTGGCGGACGGCCGTCGACGAGCGGGCGGCGGCGTGAACGTCATGTGGTACACGGCCCGCGCGGGCGGCATGCTCGCCTTCGGGCTGATCACGATCACCGTCCTGCTGGGCGTCCTGCTCGCGGGGCGCAAGACGCTGCCGGGCTGGCCGCGCTTCGCGGTCGAGGACGTGCACAAGTTCGCGAACGTCCTCACCTGGACGTTCGTGGGGATCCACGGCGGCGCGCTGCTGCTCGACTCCTACTTCAACTTCGGGCTCGTCCAGGTGCTGGTGCCGTTCACGGCCCCGTACCGGCCGGTGGCCGTGGCGCTCGGTGTCGTCGGCGCGGAGCTGCTGGCAGCGCTCGCCGTCACCAACTGGCTCAAGGACCGGCTGCCGTACTCGACCTGGCGCCGGGCGCACTACCTGAACTTCCTCGTCTGGGTGCTCGCGCTCGTGCACGGCGTCACGGCCGGCACCGACTCGGGCTCGTCCTGGGCGATCTTCCTCTACCTCACGGCGGCCGCCTCCGTTGTCGCCGCAACGACGTGGCGGGCGGTGCGGCACGCGTCCGGCGCCTGGGGAGCCAGGCTCTGGCCGGCCCTCACGGCGCTCGCAGCGGCGGAGTTCACGTTCGCGCTGGTGCTGCGCGCGACCGGCTGATTCACAGCGAACTCTCAGCGCCTTCTTAGACGGGTGTGGTTCGCTTGGAGGTGGTGAAGGCGACGAAAGGCACGCTTCTGGCTGCAGGCGCCGCGCTGGTCGCGGTCGCCGCGGGCGGCGGCGCCATCGCGGCGACGAAGATGACGTCGCCCAAGGCCGAGCAGCAGGCGATCATCAACGACGCCGCTTCGCAGCTCGGCGTCACTCCGCAGAAGCTCACCGACGCGCTCACGCAGGCGCTGAAGAACCGCGTCGACGCGGCCGTCAAGGCCGGCACGCTCACGACGGAGCAGGGCGACGCGATCAAGAAGCGCATCGACGCTGGCGAGGCGCCGCTCTTCCTCGGGCCGCCGCTCGGCCATCGCTTCGGCGGGCGCGGCTTCGGCGGGCCCGGCTTCGCCCACCCGCATCCCGCCGGGCTGGAGTCCGCCGCCACGTACCTCGGGATGACCCAGCCGCAGCTGCGCGAGGCACTCTCTAGCGGCAAGACGCTCGCCCAGATCGCCAAGGACAAGAGCAAGACGGTCGCCGGGCTCGTCGATGCGATGACCGCCGCGGCGACGAAGAAGATCGACGCCGCTCAGGCCGCCGGGAAGATCACGAAGGATCAGGCCGCCGACATGAAGGCGCACCTGAACGACGCCATCACCGAGCTCGTGAACGGCGAGCATCGCTTGGAGCACCGCGAGTTCCACGGCAGGCCCGGCTCCTTCGGCCACCGCGGGCCTGGCTTCTTCTCGCCGCAGCGGCGCTCGGCGACTGCGTAGGGACTATCTCCGTAGGGCTGTCCCAAGGTGTTAATCAGCGCCCTGGCCAGCGGTTAGATCGATAGTCCTTGTGTGGGTCAGCCCCCGATACGGCTGGGGACAGACCCTGTCTTGCCTGCGAGATAGCGTCCCTGTCGTGCGGATTGAGGGGACGCGCTCGTTCGCTGCTCCGCGCGAGCAGGTGTGGGACGCGCTCGTCGACCCGCAGCTCCTCGGCGAGTTCCTGCCCGGGCTCGAGTCGCTGAAGGTGCAGGACGAGACGCACTGGTCGGCCGTGATGCGGCTGCCGATGTCGCCGATCTCACTGAACCTGGACTTCGAGCTGGTCGAGCGCAGCCGGCCGGCACACGCCGTGCTCGCCGCCAAGGGCAAGCGACTCGGCGCGAGCGCGGACGTGCGCACCACCTTTGACCTCTCCGAGGCCGCAACGGGAACGACGATGGCGTGGTTCGCCGACGTCGAGCTCGGCGGCATGCTCGGCCGGCTCGCGCCTGCCATGCGGCCCGTCGCCCAGCGCCAGGCCGAAAAGTTCCTCGACAAGCTGGAGACGAAAATCTCCTAGTCGTCGACGAAGGAGCTCCAGCGCTCCTCGATGCGGCGCGTCTTCCAGAGGATCACCGAGAACGCCCAGGTGGCGATGAAGAGCGCCACCACGACGTAGCCGATGTTCCCGAAGTCGAGGGCGTCCAGGAACGTCCAGAAGTTCCCCGAGAGTGAGAACCTCTCGGCGAACACCTGGAGGAGCTCGATCGTGCCGATGAGCAGCGCGACGGCGACCGAGAGGCTCGTGACGGTGATGTTGTAGTAGACCTTGCGCACCGGGTTCGAGAACGCCCAGCCGTACGCGTGGCTCATGAACGCGCCGTCGGCGGTGTCCATCAGGCTCATGCCGGCCGCGAAGATCAGCGGCAGCGAGACGATGGCCAGGAACGGGATGTGGTGTGTCGCGACGCCGGCCGCGATCGCGAGCAGCCCGATCTCGGTCGCCGTGTCGAAGCCGAGCCCGAAGAGCAGGCCGAGCGGGTACATCTTCCAGCTCCTGTCGATGCGGTCGCCGACGCGGCTCAGGAACGCGCGGCTCATCAGGCCCTGGTCGAGCAGCCGCTTGTCGAGCGCCGCCTGGTCGTAGCGGCCGGTCTTCATCTCGCGGAACACGCGCACGATGTCGGCCAGCACGAGCAGGTTGAGGATCCCGATGAGGAGCAGGAACGTGCCCGAGACGGAGGTGCCGATGGTGCCGCCGTACCTCTGGAAGGCGGGCAGCCCGGAGCTGACCGTCTTGGCTCCGACGGCCAGGCCGGCGGTCAGCGCGAACACGATCGTCGAGTGGCCGAGCGAGAAGAAGAAGCCGACGCCGAGCGAGCGCTTGCCCTCGCCGAGGAACTTGCGCGTCGTGTTGTCGATCGCCGCGATGTGGTCGGCGTCGAAGGCGTGGCGGAGCCCGAAGGTGTAGGCGAGCGTCCCCAGGCCGGCGAGCGCCGGGTTCGAGCGCGCGTAGTAGAGGAAGAGCCCCCAGCCGAGCAGGTGGAGGAGGAGCACGCCGCCTCCAAAGGCTGAGAGCCGGAGCCACTCGGGGCGGGTCATCACCTTCGTCCAGCGGGCCACTGGCGCCTCCTTCGGCAGGGAGCTTATCGCAAGTCGTTTGCAATAGCACCGACCCGCCGCCCCGGGCGGCGGGCCGGTGACGCGACTGATTCGCAACAAGCCCGGGACCGGTTCGACGGGTCTCGCTGGCAAGATCGAAGGCGATGGCGAAGCACGCGCACGAGCACGGCGTCTCGACCGACCCGACCGAGCTGCGCGCGAAGGGCCGCCGCGTCACGCGCCAGCGGCGGCTGATCTGGGACACGCTCTCGGCCGACCCGGAGCGGCACCTGAGCGCCGACGACGTCGTCACCTCGGTGCAGGCCGAGCTCCCGAGCGTGAACCCGTCGACCGTCTACCGGACGCTCGACCTGCTCGTCGCCGAAGGGCTGATCCGCCGCACCGACCTGGGCTCTGGCCGTGCCTTCTACGAGGTGGCGCACGAGCACCCCCACCACCACGTCGTCTGCGAGTCGTGCGGCAAGGTCGCGCACTTCCACGACGAGGTGCTCGGCGACACCCCGCAGCGGATCCGCGCCGAGACGGGCTACACGATCGGCGGCGCCGAGCTCACGCTGTACGGGCTCTGCGCGGACTGCGCGAAGAAGCGCTAGGGCCGGCGAGCCGTCAGCAACTGGCCCCCGCGGTCGTTCGTCACGGAAACGCCGGCGAAACCGGCCTGAGCCGACCGGTCGCGGCGGCGCCCGCGGCCAGCGCGGCGCTGAGCAGGAGGCCCCCGCCCGAGCCGATCTCGAGCAGGTGGTCGCCCGAGCCGAGCGCGAGCGCGTCGAGGATGGCGCGGCGCGCGAAATCGTGGACGTCGTCGGCTCCGTACACCTCCCGTGCTCGGGCGCCGGCCGGCCTGCGGGCCACGCGGTCGGTCAGCCAGTCGGCGAACCGGTCGCCGCCGAGGTTGCTCGCCTCCCACGCGGCGATGTCCTCTTCGCCGAGACCGAAGCCGCGCATGACGTCTGCAGGCGGGCGTTCGGTCACGCGCCAAGACTACGGAGCGGCCTCGGGATTCTCCCCGATGCCGCAGCTCGGGCCGAAGGGCGACGATCAGGTCGAGATGAGCGCGTCGCCACCGACGCCGGCCCGCGGAGCAACCCCGTGAAGGAGCTGCTGATCGTAGGCCGCGGGGGTGAAGGAGTCGTCTCCGCCTCGCAGATCCTCGCCGACACGCTGGCGCGCGCGGGCTTCTGGGTGCAGAGCTTCCCCGAGTTCAAGGCCGAGCGCCGCGGCGCGCCGATCTCCGCGTTCCTGCGCTGGGACGACGAGCCGATCCGGCGGCGCTACAAGGTGCAGCGCTGCGACGTGCTCGCCGTCGTCTCGCCGGGCGACGTCCCGCCACAGGCGCTCGCCGCCGTCCGGCCCGGTGGCCTCGTCCTACTCAACCGCGACGTGCGCTACGCGCACGCGGGGCCGTTCGCGGTTGCCCGCGTGCCGGCCTCGCGGATCGCCCAGGAGCACGGGATCGTGTCGTCCGAAGGGCGGCCGATGAGCAACATGGCGGTGCTCGGGGCCTGCGTCCGCCTGCTCGCGCCCGAGGCGCTGCCTGCCCTCGAGGAGGCGCTCGCGGAGCGGATGGGGGCCATGGCGGAGGCGAACGTCCTCGCGGCGCGCGAGGGATACGCGCGCTGCACACACCAGCACCGCTCGCCGGCGACGCGCCGGTCGAGCCTGCTCCCGCCCCGGCGGCGCACGTCGAGCCGCTCTTCCCGGTCAGCACGACCGACTCGCTTCCGAACCACACCGGCGGCTGGTCGCTCGACCGTCCCGTCATCCTCGCCGAGTGCACCGCCTGCGGCGTGTGCGCGCTCTTCTGCCCGGAGGGCGCGTCACTCGGAGCGAGGACGGCATGGCGATCGACTACCTCCATTGCAAGGGCTGCGGGATCTGCGAGGTCGTGTGCCCGGTCCGCGGCGCGATCGAGATGGAGGAGGTGACCGCGTGAGCGTGGCCGTCCCGAGCGGGCGCGTCGTTCGCACCGCCAACGAGGCCGCGGCCTACGCCGTGATGCTCGCCCGCGCGCAGTCGATCGCCTGCTACCCGATCACGCCGCAGACGGTCATCGTCGAGCGCCTGGCCGACCTCGTCGCGGGCCGTGACGACGTCGAGTTCGCCAATCTCGAGAGCGAGCACTCGATGTTCGGCTACGTCATCGCCGCGGCGCGGGCGGGCGTGCGCACCTTCACGGCGACGTCGTCGCAGGGGCTCCTCTACGCGCACGAGCAGCTCCACCGCGCGTCGCGCGAACGCGTCCCGCTCGTCGTCGTGAACGTCAACCGCGCCGTCTTCGCGCCCTGGAGCATCGAGGCCGACCTCTCCGACAGCATGAGCCAGCGCGACACCGGCTGGATCCAGCTCTACTGCTCGTCCGCGCAGGAGGTGCTCGACAGCATTCTCTGCGCGTACCGGATCGCCGAGACCGTGCTGCTGCCGGTCATGGTCTGCGCCGAGGGCTTCCTGCTCTCGCACACCTCCGAGGTCGTCGAGTTCCCGACGCAGGCGCAGGTCGACGCGTTCATCCCGGAGCTGCGGTCCGCCGGAGGAGTGGCTGCTCGACCCGGCCAGCCGCGCGGGTCTTCTCCGCGCTGCCGGAGTCGCGCGACTACTACACCTTCCAGCGTCACGTCGCCGAGGCGATGGACGACGCGCGCGGCGTGATCGCGTCGGTCGCGGTCCGGTTCACCGCGCAGTTCGGGCGGGAGAAGGTGGGCGCGCTCGAGGTCTCCGGCAACCCGGATGCCTCGCGGGCGCTCGTCTCGATCGGGACGATCGGCGACACGGCACACGAGCTGCTCGACGAAGGACGACGACCTGCTGCTCGTGCGCGTCCACGCCTACCGTCCGTTCCCGGGCGCCGAGCTGGCCGCCGTGCTCTCGCAGGCATTGCACGTGACCGTCTTCGACCGCGCGGCGGCGTTCGGCTCGCTCGGGCCGCTCGGCGCCGACGTCGCGTCGCTCGGGCTGGGCGCGAGGGTCACGAACGTCGTGGGCGGGCTGGGCGGCGTGGACGTCACGCCTTCGACGTTGCGCTGGGCGCTCGAGCAGCGCGCCGGCGCTGCCGTCCCCCTCTACGTGCCCGAGGGTGTGTAGCCGTGCCCGTGTGGCTCGACGAGATCGTCTCCGAGGAACGGCTGCTGCACCCGGGCCACGCCGCCTGCGCGGGCTGTGCGCCCGCGATCAACGTGCGGCACGTGCTCGGGGCGCTGAAAGCGGCGCGGCCGGAGTCGGAGATCGTCCTCGTCATCCCGGCCTCGTGCTGGACGATCATCGCGGGCGTCTACCCGGTGAGCGCGTTCGGCGTCTCGGTGCACCTGACGCCGTTCGCGTCCGCCGCCGCCGAGGCGTCGGCGATCCGGGCCGCGCTTCGCCTCCGCGGCGTCCGCGACCCGCTCGTCGTGGTGTGGGGCGGCGACGGCGCCACGTCCGACATCGGCTTCTCGGGCGTCTCGGCGGCCGCCGACCGCAACGAGGACCTGATCTACGTCCTGAACGACAACGAGGCGTACATGAACACGGGCGTCCAGAAGTCGGGCGCGACGCCGGAGGGCGCGTGGACGACGACGACGCCTGCGGGCGCGCCGCGCCGCGGCCAGAAGAAGGACGTCGGGCGGATCATGGCCGCGCACGCGATCCCGTACGTGGCCACGCTGGCGCTCGGCTCGGTGCCGATGCTGCGCGACTTCCGGGCGAAGGTGACCCGCGCGGCCGAGGTCGAGGGCTTCCGCTTCCTGCACACGTTCGGCCCGTGCCCGCCCGGCTGGCGCTACCCGACCGACCAGTCCACGGAGGTCGCGCGCCTCGCGGTCGAGTCGCGGGCGTTCCCGCTGTGGGAGTGCGACGGCGGCGAGTGGCGGATCACGTTCCGGCCCAGGCACCCCGTGCCCGTGGCCGAGTACCTGGCGAGCCAGGGCCGCTTCGGGCATCTGTCGCCGGAGCAGGTCGAGACGATCCAGGCGCACGTGGACGAGCGCTGGGAGCAGCTCGTGGCGCAGGAAGGATCGGTCGCGGGCGCCGACTAGCGCAGCGCCCGGCTTCGGGCCGCGCTCGAGAAGGTGCTTGCTACGGTGGCCGAGAAGCCACCTGGCCCCTTTTCGAGCGGCGACGACGGCGCTCGTGTCCCACAAGCGAGCGTGATGACCGCCGAGCCGGCACCCCGTCAGCGTTACAACGTCACCTTCGGCGTCCTGGCGCTGGGAGGCATCTCCTACGCGCTGCTGCAGTCGCTCGTCGCACCCGCGCTGCCGGACATCCAGCACGCGCTCGGCACGACCGAGAACGGCGTCAGCTGGGTGCTGACTGCCTACCTCCTGAGTGCCTCCGTGGCGACGCCGCTGATCGGGAAGCTCGGCGACATGTTCGGCAAGGAGCGGCTGCTCGTGATCGTCCTGGCGCTGCTCTCGGCGGGAACGCTCATCGCCGCGCTCTCGACGACCCTTGCGGTGATGCTGCTCGCACGCGTCATCCAGGGCGCGGCGGGTGGGATCTTCCCGCTCGCGTTCGGCATCATCCGCGACGAGTTCCCGCGGGCGCGCGTGGCCGGCGGCATCGGGCTGATGTCGGCGCTGCTCGGCGTCGGCGGCGGCCTGGGCGTGGTCCTGGCCGGCCCGATCGCCGACAACCTCTCGTATCACTGGCTCTTCTGGCTGCCCCTGATCCCGATCGTGATCGCCACGGTGGCCACGTACTTCGTCGTGCCGGAGTCGCCCGTGCGCGTCCCCGGGCGCATCAACTGGGCGGGCGCCGTCCTGCTCACGGTCGGGCTCGTCTGCGTGCTCGTCGCGGTCAGCCAGACGTCGGCGTGGGGCTGGCTCTCGGCGAAGACGGTCGGCCTGATCGCGTTCGGCGTCGTCGCACTCGCCCTGTGGGTCGTGAGCGAGACGCGTTCGGACCACCCGCTCGTCGACATGCGCATGATGCGGATCCGCGGCGTCTGGACGACGAATGCGGTCGCCTTCCTGCTCGGCTTCGGTATGTACTCGACGTTCATCCTGCTCCCCCAGTACGTCGAGACGCCGACCGACACCGGGTACGGCTTCGGCGCCTCCGTGACCAAGGCGGGGCTCTTTCTCGTCCCGTCGACCCTCGCGATCCTGATCGTGGGGTCGCAGACGGGCCGGCTGGAGAAACGCTTCGGCTCCAAGCCGCCGCTGCTCGCGGGCGCCCTGCTCGCCTGCGCGGCGTTCACGATCATGGCCTTCGCGCGGGGGTCGGAGTGGGAGGTCTACCTAGCGTCTCTGCTGCTCGGGAGCGGCATCGGCCTCGCCTTCGCGGCGATGGCGAACCTGATCATCGAGAACGTCGGGCCGGGGGAGACGGGGATCGCGACGGGGATGAACACGGTGACGCGGACGGTCGGCGGCGCTTTCGGCGGCGCCGCCACGGCGTCGGTGCTCGCAGGCACGGTGGGCGCGTCGGGCTTCGCGACCGACGAGGGGTTCACCGCCGCGTTCGCCCTGTGCGCCGGAGCGCTCGTCATCGGGGTGCTCGTCGGCCTTGCGATCCCGCAGCGCCGCCCCGAGCAGGCCTTCGAGCCGCACGAAGCCGGGGATCTCGCATCGGTCAGGACGTAGCGGCGACGGCCGTGCGCCGCCGCACGCCCCGTACCTCGCGCACGAATGCGAGCACGCAGAGGTTCGGTACGCACATCAGCACGGCCGCCAGCACGAGCGTCGCACGGATCCCGATACCGGCCGCGAGCGCTCCTGCAAGACCCTGGCCGACCGGCATCAGGCACAGCGAGAGCAGCCAGTCGATCGACCCGACGCGCGCGAGCCGGTCGGGCCGCACCTCCTGCTGAAGCGCGGTCTCCCAGAACGTGTTGCCGACGATGACGGAGATCGAGAAGAGCGCCATTGCCACCATGGCCGCGCCGAGGGCGAGCGGCGGGACGAACGCGAGCGCCGTCAGCCCGCCGGCCGACCAGATCGCGAACGCGGCCACCACCGGCCGGCCCGCGCGGAAGCGATACGCCGCCAGTCCGCCGAGCACGCCGCCGACCGCGCCCGCGGCCAGGATCAGCCCCCACGCCTTGGCGCCGCCGAAGTGGTCTTGCGCGACGAGCGGGCCGAGCACGAAGAAGAGGCCTATGCCGACGTTGCCGAGCGCGAAGCCGAGGAAGCCGGCGGTCAGCCAGCGGTGGCGCCGGACCTCGTGCCAGCCGTCGGCGAGGTCGTGCCAGAACCGCTGCCGCGTCTCCTGCAGCTGCTCGTGGACACGCACGAAGACCAGGAACGCGATGCTGGCGAGGTAGCTGGCCGCGTCGATCGCGAAGGCCGTCCCCGGCCCGGCCGTCGCCACGATCGCGCCCGAGAGCGCGGGGCCGAAGATGTTCGTCGCGCTCTGCGAGAGCGACAGCAGCGCGTTCGCCTGCTGCAGGCGCTCGCGGCTCACAGTCAGCGGCACGAGCGCAGTCGAGGCGGGATTGAAGAACCCGCCCGCCGCACCCGCCAGGCCCTGGAGCACTGCGAGCTGCCAGACCTTGGCGACGTCGCCGATCAGCAGCGCCGCCGTGACCGCCTGCGTGCCGAAGCGGACGAGGTCGGCGCCGATCATCACGAGCCGCCGGGGCAGGCGATCGGCCCAGACGCCGCCGACGACGACGAAGGCAGCCCGTCCGATGGTGAACGAGGCGAGGACGATGCCGAGCCCGCCGGCGCCGCCGCCGATGTCGAGGACGGCGAACGCGAGCGCAACCGGGATCAGCGAGTCGCCGACCGCCGACCCGGTGCGCCCGAGCCAGAGCAGCCGGAACGGCCGCTCGCGCAACGGCCCGAAGCGCTGGTTCTGGTGCACGCCCCGAGCTTAAGCGCGGGGCGTGAAGGCGCAGGGCGGCCGCGGTGAGACCGCTCGCAGAGGGGACGGCAGCGCTCCGCCGAATCGGCCTGTGTGGACGAAGTTCAGGACGCGACCCGGCGCACCCGCCTCGCGACCGAGCGCACCTACCTCGCCTGGTGGCGGACCGGCCTGACGACCTTCGCCGTGGCCGTCGGCGCCGGCAAGCTCGTCCCCGAGCTCTCCTCGGGAGCGTCGTGGCCGTTCGAGGTGCTCGGCGCGGCGTTCGCGCTGACCGGAGTGCTGTGCATCGGCTACGCGTACGTCCGGCAGAAGCGTGTTGACCAGGCGTTGGCGCGCGGCGACTACGAGCCGTTCGGCAGCGGTGCCGGACTGGCCTTCGCGGTGCTCGGGATCCTGCTCGGCGCCGGGACGATCGCCGTGATCTTCGCCCAGCCTGGCTAGCCCAGCAGCGCCTGGAAGCCCGGCTCCGCTCGCACGGCGTCGAAGTCGGAGTCGTTCTGCGCCATCTCGCGGCAGCCCTCCCACATCTGGATCGCCTGCGCGAGGTGCTCGAGCGCGTCGCCCGTCCGTCCGGCGCGGACCTCGCAGCAGGCGACGTTGTAGAAGAGCTCCGGGTCGGGATGAGCCTCGGCCAGCTCGCGCCCGCGGTCGGCGGCGGCGGCGTAGTCGCCCGCCTCGTACAGCGGCCGCACCTGGTCCCAGATCACGGTCGCCTCACGCACGAGGCCGTCGGGAAGCCCGATCCACTGGTGGCGGCGCGAGTTGTAGCCCGACTCGGTCGGCGGGGGGAAGGCCGGATCTGCGAACGAGCCGACCGAGACGACGACGAGGTCGGGCTCGACGGGCTCCGTGTAGAAGACCTGCGAGCCGCACTCGGGGCAGAAGTGGAAGACGTGCTCTTTCCGGTCGGCCTCCTCCGAGATGCGCGAGTAATTGTGGAAGCGCCCGGTGATCTCCACCTGCTCCTTGCGGAATCCGGCCTGCATTCCGAACGCGCTGCCGGTGCGGCGCTGGCAGTCGAGGCAGTGGCAGATCGAGACGGCGAACGGCTCGCCCTCGACCTGGAGGCGGAGCTGTCCGCAGTGGCAGGCGGCTTCGCGGGTCGGCACGAGGGCGGAGGGTACTCGATGAGTTTCGGCCGCCGGGGTGGTCTTCTTCGACGATGTGACCCACGACGAGAGAGGCAGATCATGAGCGAGCTGGTTGTCACCACATTCGTGACGGTGGACGGCGTGATGCAGGCGCCCGGTGGCCGCGAGGAGGACACGAGCGGCGGGTTCGAGCAGGGCGGCTGGGTCATGCCGCATTTCGACGACGAGACGGGCGCGTTCATGGTGGGCGTCTTCGAGCGGCCGGGGGCGTTCCTGCTCGGCCGGAAGACGTACGAGATCTTCGCGACCTACTGGCCGAAGGTCACTGACGAGAACGACCCGATCGCGGCGAATCTGAACGCGCTGCCGAAGTTCGTCGCCTCGCGCACCCTGGAGAGCGGCGACTGGCAGCCGGCCACGATCGTCAGCGACGTGCCGGCCGAGGTGGCCGCGCTGAAGGAGCAGGTCGACGGCGAGCTGCAGGTGCACGGAAGCGCGAACCTGATCCAGTCGCTGCTCGAGCACGACCTCGTCGACCGGCACCACATCCTCACGTTCCCGGTCGTGCTCGGCACCGGGAAGCGGCTGTTCGAGGCCGGCGCTCCGCCGTCCGGGCTGCGCCTCGTGGAGAGCCGCACGACGGGCAGCGGGGTCGTGATCTCCACGTACGAGCGGGCCGGCGAGCCGCAGTACGGAGACGTTCCGCCGGCGAGCTAGGGTCTGCCGCGTGAGCGCGCCGCCCTGGACCGCGTACGACGAGGGCTACCTCAGGGCGTACCAGTGGGCAGGCGCGCTCGCCGGCGGCGCGGCGCTTCCGCAGGAGGCCGTGCCGGTGCAGCTCGGGCCGGGCGAGGTCGCGCACGCGCGCTTCGCGCCGGTCTCGGTCGCCGGCTACTTCGGCGAGAACAAGGAGTACCGGTCAGGCTTTTTCCTGATCGGCGGGCCCGTCGGCCTCGCCCTCACCGGCGCGGCCAGCCTCGCCCGCAACTCGACGAAGAAGCGGGAGGCCAAGCTGGCCGCGATCCCGAAGTGGCACTCGCTCGGCCCGGCCGACATCGTCGTCACGAACCAGCGTCTGATCCCGTCCGCGAATGGTCAGACGGGCGCGTTCTGGTACGCGGGGATGAGCCCGCTCACCATGACCGCCGGCGCCGGCGGTGCGCCGGCCGTCCAGTTCCAGCCGGCGGGCCAGCCGCCGCTGCGGCTCGACACGCCGATGGCGCCGCTGCTCTTCGTCTTCGTGCACCACCTGGTCGACGGGCGCCCGCCGGGGGTGCCGATGCCGGCCGGCGTCCTCGAGCGGGCCCAGGCGCAGGGCCGGCTCGGCTACACCATGCCGCCGAGCGCCATACACGTTCCGCACGGTGATCAGGCTCGCATGGGGCGTCGCTCATCGCCGGTGTCGCAGCGGCCGGGCTCGTCCTCGTGTGGCGGCGGGACCGCCGCGAAGGGACCCAGACCGGCGTGACGCGGACGACGCCCACGCTTCCGGCGCGCACCAGCTCGGCGACCACGCCGGCGGCGACCGTCACGCAGCCGACGACCACGACGCCTGAGGCTCCGGCGACGCCATCGGTAACGGTCACCGAGACGGCTCCGGCCGTAACCGTGACGCAGGCGCCGCCGGCGGTGACGCACACCACGACCGCGCCGTCCGTGACGGTCACGAAGCCGCAGGTGACGGTGACGAACGCGACGACCACGCCGACCGTGACGGTGACGTCGACGCAGACCGTGACCGCTCAGGCTCAGGCCGCCGGCACAACCACCACGACGACGACCGGCGTGAACCCGGCAGCGGCAGCGGCCGCGGGCGCGGCGGCCGCCTCCGGCCAGGACGAGGACGAGTCGAGCAGCTCGGAGTGGTACGGCTGGATCGCCTTCGGCATCCTCGCCGCGGCCCTGGTGATTGGCGGGATCGTCTGGTGGTTCCGGAGGCGCGGCGCGACGAGCACGCCCGGCGGGCAGCCGCCCCCGGCAGCGAATCCGGCGCCGTAGCGGTCGACCTCACACGGCGCCCGGCCCAGACGTTTCACCCAACGAGATGCCACGCGCCGTCGTCGACAGTCCCATCGGGCCGCTGGGCCTCATCGCCTCGGAGGACGCCCTGGAGGCCGTGCTGTTCGACGGCGGGCGGATCTCCCCCGAGGGCAGCTCCCCTGTCCTGGCGGAGGCGGGGCGTCAGCTCGAGGCGTACTTCGCCGGCGAGCTCGTCGAGTTCGACCTGCCGCTCGGGCTGCACGGCACCGACTTCAACCGCCGCTGCTGGCTGGCGCTGGCCACGATCCCGTACGGCCAGACCGTGAGCTACGGCGAGCAGGCACGCCGGCTCGGCCTGGGCAACGAGTCGGCGCGAGCGGTCGGAGCCGCGAACGGCCGCAACCCGCTGCCGGTCGTCCTGCCGTGCCACCGCGTGATCGGAGCCGACGGCTCGCTGACCGGCTTCGGCGGCGGGCTCCACGTGAAGCGCTTCCTGCTCGAGCACGAGGGCGCGTTGCTCCCGATCGGCTAGCGAGAGACCAGGGTCTTCCACGGGCGCGACGCACCGGCCGACCGACGACCCTTAACGCTCCGACCGGCCCGACTGAAGGGAGTGCCGAGATGTCACCGACACAGACGACAGGCGCGCAGGGCTCGTACACCGACGCGTCGATTCAATGCGTTCGCGCGGCCAATGGGATCGACTACGCCTACCGCGACCTCGGTGAGAGCGATGTTCCGCTGGTGCTGCTCCAGCACTTCCGGGGCAATCTCGACAACTGGGATCCTGCGCTCGTCGACTCGCTCGCTGCGGGTCGGCGCGTGATCGCGTTCGACAACGTCGGCGTAGGCGGCACGACCGGCACGACGCCGAGCACGGTCGACGTGATGGCCCACGATGCGATTGCGTTCATCGATGCGCTGGGCCTCGAGCGGATCGACCTCCTCGGCTTCTCGCTCGGTAGCTTCGTCGCGCAGGAGATCGCGCTGATCCGGCCCGACCTGCTGCGGCGCGTCGTCCTTGCGTCGTCTGCACCGCAGGGTGCGGCGGGGATGCACGGCTGGGCGCCGGAAGTGATCGGCGCGGTCGGTCAACCGGAAACGAGCCCTGAGGCGTATCTCTCCGTTTTTTTCGCCGCGACGGACACGAGTCGCGACGCCGGCCGGCAGGCCGCAGGGCGCATCTTCGGGCGGATCACCGACCGCGACGCGCCCACCACGTGGCAGACCCGCCAGGCGCAGTACGACGCCGTCGTCGCGTGGGGCATTCCCAACCACTCGTTGCTCCAGCGGGTCGCCGCGATCAGGCTCCCGGTGTTCGTCGCCAACGGCGACAGCGACCCGATGATCCTCCCGCGCTACTCGCACCTCCTGGCCGGGCTGCTCCCGGACGCGCGGATGACGATCTACCCCGACTCGGCCCACGGCTTCCTCTTCCAGCATCACGAGCAGTTCGCCGCCGACGTGCACGCCTTCCTCGAGGAGGCCGCCTGAGACGCGAGCAGGTTGACGCGCGGGCACACGGCTCCCCCCGTGCGCGGACCTATGTGCGGCCGATCGCTTCCCGGTATCGCTCGGCCTGCTCGGAGTAGAGCTTCACCTCGGGCGGATCTCCCCACCTGGGGCCGCCCTCCGGGAACGGCACTTCGATCCGAAGTGCCGCTGCGTCGCCGTCCTCCTCCTCGAGCCGGGCGTCCGCGGCCGAGAAGGCGTAGGTCGGATAGCCGTTCTCGAGGTGGAACTTCCGCTTGTACGCCGCAAACCCGCTGTCCGGCACGGGGTCGGCGGGAGTCGTGAAGTCGAGGATCATCAGGATCACGAGCTTGCGCACCCCGTCCGGACCGCCGGTGGCCACGATGATGCGCCGGTCGGTCAAGCGCGCTCGCACGCGGTAAGTGGTCGTGCCGCCGTCGCGAACTGCCCGTCTGCGAGCCCGGTGCCAGACCTTCAGGCCCTCCTCCTCGAGGAGCGTGGCCTCGCCCTCCTCGACGGGGAGGCGCTCGACGAAGGCGCCCTTCTGCTTCGAGCGGACGTAGAGCACGCCCCCGACGGCGAAGACGACCACGACCCCTGCGAACAGCCAACCCGGCATCGACGGCTCCGTACCCTACGGGCCGGTTGGAGGGTCCGGGGCTTGTTGCCGGCTCGACGGTATTCGTCGTCGGCGCGCACTACCTGGCGGACTGCAGCTCCCAGGCGGCGATGATCGCGTCTTCGATGGCGTCCGCGTTGCCGGTCTCGAGATCGGCAACGATCATCATGTGCTTCCTGAAGCGGTTCGGCACGCCAAACGTGTTTGGGAACGACTGCAACAGGAAGTCCCTGACGTCGAACGAGGTGCGGATCACGACGTGGCTGTGGTCGAGTTGGCGGGCAACCAGGCGCCCCTGGTAGCGCCACTCGAGCAGACCGTTGCGGCGACGCTCGACGACATTGTTGAGCTGCGCGGCCAGGCCGCTCAGGTCGGTGAGCCTCATCCTCTCAGCGTTGATCGATGCCGTGGCCGTCGTCGCGCTCCCGTGGCCGGCGCCGGTCACAGCAGCGCCGCGACCCGCTCTGCGGCCGCGGCGAGCTCCTCGTCGGGGACGTTCGGGAGTGCGTCCTCCCAGAGCGGGAGCATCATCCCCGAGGCTTCGAGCATGCCGAGCGGCCGCGGCAGGAACCAGACGTGGAAGTGCGCGCCGCCGTCGCCCCAGCGGTAGAGGTGGACGCGGGCGACGTCGCCAAGGGCCAGGATCGCGCGCTCGACCCGGGCCGCGACCCGACCGAAGTCTGCCGCGACCTCGTCGGGCAGATCGGAGAACGAGTCGGCGTGGACGCGGCTCGCGACCCACACTGCTCCGGGAAGGCTGCCCCCGGCCGGAGGGTGCAGCGTCCAGTTGTCGTCCGACCACACCGCCGCGGTCGTCTTCCCGTTGCAGATGCGGCAGGGCGGCCCGCCGGGCTCCCCGCGGCGCGGCGGCTCCGGGATCTGACGCTCGCCCGGCTCGCGCGGCGTGAGCGGTTCGAGGTACGGAAGCGTCATGCTCATCTCAGCTCCTCCTCGGGTGGCTTGTGGGCGGTGAAGAGCAGCCCCTGGTCGACCGTCAGGGTCAACCGGGCGAACCCGGCCGCCTGCAGGAACACGAGTAGGCGTGCCGGATCGATCGGGTTGTAGGTGTCGCCTTCGTGGAAGGCGTGCAGCTCCTGGCTGGCCAGGCTGTCGGCTCCGAGCAGGACGCCGCCGGGCCGAAGAACCCGGAACGCTTCGCACAGCGTGCCGAACTGCAGCGCCTGCGTGGGCAGATGGTGGAGCATCGTGAAAGCGCCGACGGCGTCGAATGCGGCGTCCGGGTAGGGGGCGCAGGTGCAGTCGCCGACCTCGACCGTGACGTTGCTGCCGGCGAGCTCGTTCGCGAGCCGGGCTGCTGCCGTCGCGTCGAGCTCGAGCGCGACGAGTCGCTTGACGCGATGGCGGAGCCAGCGGGTGGCCGCTCCGGGTCCAGGCCCGACCTCAAGCATCTCGTCGCCCAGGTCGACGGCGGCGGTCAAGGGCGCGAGCACGTCGGCCTCGAGGCGCTCCGCCCATTCCGGGCTCGCGCACCGGATCGCGTGGTTCTCGTTCACCTCGATGACGCTATCGCCGCCCGGCCGTTTCCGAAAGCCGTTAGCCTGCCAACTTGTGTCGGTAAACGGACAAGACGCTCAGGCGGCGATCGTGGCCACCTTCCCGATGCCCGTCGGCACGCGGTTCGCATGGCACCACCACCACGAGCACCAGCTGGCCTGGTCGCCGAAGGGAGTGCTGGTCGTGCGCACCCGCGCCGGCAGCTACGTGCTCCCGCCCACGCGGGCGTTATGGATCCCGGCCGGCACGTCGCACGAGACCCGGGCGTCGGGAGCCGCGGTCCTGCGGTCGGTCTACGTCCGGACGGGCGACTGCCCGATTGGCTGGGACAGCCCGACGCCCGTCGAGGTAAGCCCGCTGCTGCGGGAGCTGATCCCCCACCTCGACGACTCTCTGGCAACCGAGCAGCGGCTCCGTGCCGAGGCCGTGCTCTTCGACCTCCTCGCCCCGCTTGCCGTCGCCACGATCGACATCCTCCTTCCGACGGACGAGCGTGCATGCCGCGTGGCCGAAGCCCTCCTGGCAGATCCCGGCGACGGCCGCACCCTGCACGCCTGGGGCCGTCACGTCGGCGCCAGCAGTCGCACACTCGCTCGCGCCTTTCTCTCCGAGACGGGGCTTTCGTTCGGCCGCTGGCGCACGCTTGCTCGCCTCCAGGCGGCCCTCTTGCAGCTGGCGGAGGGCCGACCGGTCGGCCTCGTCGCCGCCCGCGTGGGCTACCGCACGCCGAGTGCGTTCGTCGCCGCCTTCCGCGCCCACACCGGCGTCACGCCGGGCCGCTACTTCGAGGCGGCGAGCCCGGCCCGGAGCACCCCGGCTTAGGCGGCACCCAGACCGGACGCCTATCCCCTTAGCGGCACGCCGAACGCCGCGTACATCGCGTAAAACGACCACACGCCCAGGCAGAACATGCCTGCGATGACGGCGGCCGAGGTCAGGCCGGCGAACCATGCGCGGCCGGGAATCCTGGTTACCAGCCAGGCGCCGAGCAGGGCGATCGCGCCGATCGCCGGGACGTAGAACCTGACGACCTGGATCGAGACACTGGTCGGGTCGGTCGTCCAGGTGTACGCGGCGTACAGGCCCCAGATTGCGAACCACGATGCGGCGAGGGCGGCACCCACCGACAGATCGCGCCGGGCCAGGGCGCCGGCCTCGTCGTCGGCCCCGCGAAGGATCAGCCACCGCACGATGATCCAGGCCAGCGCTATCAGCCCGAGCACCACCATCGGCATGGCCCGCATCAGGTGCGGGGGCATGATCCGCAGGTTCGGCCCGATGGCGCCGAGGGCGAAGGTGACCTCGCCGGGCTGGTACCCGGTTGTCAGCGGGCCGCCGTAGACGATGTCGTCGAAGATCGCCACGCCGGCGCCGAAGGCGGCCACCGAGGCAAGCCACCAGGACAGCGCGCGAAGCGGGAGGCTTGCCGCCCGCAGCCGCCACGCCGCGATCACGGCCACGACGGCGCAGCCGAGGATCACGATGTTGGTGTAGCGGACGAAGGTGGCGATCTCGAGTGCCAGGAATCCGGCGAGGCCGACCCACGTGCGCCGACGGGCGCTGGCGTCGGTTGCCAGCACCGCCCACAGCAAGAGCCCTGAGCCCGCCGCGACCAGGGACGCGTCGGTGAACGTCGGCATGTAGTCGCGCCAGGCGAAGGCCAGCGCAGCTCCTGATGAGCAGTACAGGCCGACCGCTGCGAGGCCGCCGAAGCGCCCGAGCCAGCGCCAGGCCCCGATGAAGAGGCCGAGACAGGCGAGTGCCCCGTAGAAGAGCGGCGCCCAGCGGATGATGCCGAGCGCCTGGAACGGTGCCGCTAGGTACGGATAGCCGGGGTCTTTCTCACTGATGTACCGCCCACTGGCCAGCTCGACCCATTGGTTCGGAGCCTCACCGAGCCCGTGGTCGCCCATCTTCGCTTGCAGTGCATTCAACTCCGCGCCGGACAGCGTCAGGAAATCTCCCATCGTGACCGCCACGATCGAGTGGTGGTAGGCGCCGTCATCCGGCTCTGCGATCTGAGGCGCGACAGAGAGGACCGCGACGCACAGCGCCGCGAACGCGGCGAGGGCGAGCGCCGCCTCCACCCAGAGTGGGCGGACGAGCGGCACGGCCCGGTCGGCGCGGGCTGCGCGCTCCGCCTCGCCGCGGCTAGCGCGGGCAGACATCACGATTGCCTTGAACGCGTCGCCGTGCGGCTCATGCTGCACTTCTACGCCTGCGTGGATGACATCAGCGCTACGCGTGATGTCGGGGCGATGTCATCTCGACCGTCGCATACTGGTGGGATGCGGGTGCTGGTGGTCGAGGACCACAAGACGCTTGCCGCCCGGATCGCTCAGGGGCTGCGCCAGGCCGCGATGGCAGTCGACGTCGTGCACGACGGCGCGGCGGCGCTGGAGTCCGCCACGAGCACGACCTATGACGTGATCGTGCTCGACCGCGACCTGCCTGCCGTGCACGGCGACCGTGTCTGCCGCGAGGTGGCCGGCTCCGGTCCAAGGATTCTCATGCTCACGGCTGCGGGCGACGTCGAGGACCGGGTCGACGGGCTCGAGCTGGGCGCGGACGACTACCTGGGCAAGCCGTTCGTGTTCGCGGAGCTCGTCGCCCGCGTGCGGGCGCTGTCCCGTCGGACGCCGTCTGCGCCGCCGATCGTCCGCCGAGGCGACCTCACGGTCGATCGCGCTCGGCATCGCGCCAGCCGCGGCGTCCGGCCGCTGTCGCTGACCCGCAAGGAGTTCGGCGTCCTGGAGACGCTCGTGGCCGCCGACGGGGCGCTCGTCAGCGCGGAAGACCTGCTCGAGCACGTGTGGGACGCCGAGGTCGACCCGTTCAGCAACATCGTCTCGGTGACGATGACCCGGCTGCGGCGCAAGCTCGGCGACCCGCCGCTCATCGAGACCGTGGTCGGCAGGGGATACCGGATGTGATCGGCCGCCCGCGGCTGACCGTCCGCGCACGGCTGACCCTGCTCTACACCGGGCTCTTCGCCATGTGCGGAGCGATCGTCGTGACCGTCAGCTACATCCTGGTAGCGCGGCTCGAACCGCAGGGGCAGAGCCGGCATGCTCCGGCCAGCTTCCTCGCCCGCTGCCGAGCCGAGCAACTGAATCCGCACCCGAACGACCGCGTCCTCGCGAAGTGCAATGCGTACTTCCAGCTCCAGGGCGCACAGCACCAGCGCGACCTCACCCTTTCGCATCTCCTGCAGTACTCGCTGATCACGCTCGCCGGTGTCGTCGCCCTGGCAGCGATCCTCGGCTGGATCGCTGCGGGCCGGGCGCTGCGCCCGGTGCACCGGATCACCGCCGCCGCGCGCGCCGCCTCGGAACACGACCTCTCGGCGCGGGTCGCGCTGCGCGGGCCACGCGACGAGCTGCACGAGTTGGCCGAGACCTTCGACCAGATGCTCGACCAGCTCCAGGCCGCCTTCGAGGCTCAGCAGCGGTTCATCGCCAACGCCTCCCACGAGCTGCGTACCCCGCTTGCGGTCATGCGCGCGAGCATCGACGTCGTGCTGGATAACCCCGACAGCAGCCCCGAGGACTTCCGCGACATGGCAACCGACATCCGTGCGGCAGTCGACCACGCCGAGCACCTCATCGGCGCGCTGCTGATTCTCGCCCGCAACGAGCGCGGACTTGCCCTCCGCGAGCAGGTCGACCTCGCAACGATCGCGGAAGACGTTCTCGACACCGCCGTCCAGGGCGACCTGCATGTGCACACGACGCTCGAGCCCGCCCTCATCTCCGGCGACCCGGTGCTGGCCGCGCGCCTGATCGCCAACCTCGTCGACAACGCAGCCCGCTACAACGCCGCCGGCGGCGAGATCTGGGTCAGCACCTGCACAGAGGCGGGGAGCAGCCAGCTGACCGTCGCCAACACCGGCCCACGTATCAGCTCCGCCGACGCCGACCGGATCTTCCAGCCGTTCGAGCGGCTCGACCGGCGCGCCTCCCACGACGGCTTCGGCCTCGGGCTCACCATCGTCGCGTCCATCGCCGCAGTCCACGGCGGCACCGCCGCTGCCCACCCCCGCGGCGGCGGCGGCCTGGCAGTGATCGTTCGGATTCCCTCGGCCGCGTCTCCCGCCGACCCCACGGGCCCCGCGGAGGCCGGACGACCGGCGGTCGCGCAAGCCGGTCGCCGGGCCTGAGGAGATCGACCTCAGGTAGCGACGCCGGTTGGTCGCGCGGCGGGTAGTTGCACCGTGGCGCGGAGCCCGCCGGCGGGCCGCGGGGTGAGGGTGAGGGTTCCGTCGTGTGCCTGGGTGATGCTCTTGACGATTGCCAGACCGAGGCCGACACCGGCGTGGTCGGTGCGTATGCGTTCGGTACCGCGAAGAAAGGGCTCGGCAAGCGTGGAAACCACCTGTGGGGTGAGCTTCTCGCCGGTGTTCTCGACGGTGAGCGCCACACTCTTGGGCTGCACGCTCGTCGTGACCCACACGGTGCCCTGTGCAGGCAGGTTGTGGACGATCGCGTTGAGCACGAGGTTCGTGCTCATCTGCAGCAGCAGCGCGTGCGAGCCGATCGTGGGGGTCATGTCGCCGGAGGTCTCGATGGTGAGGCCGCGCTTCTCTGCGACGGGAAGGAGCGTTTCAGCGGCTTCTTCCGCGATGAGGGACAGGTCGACGCGTTCTCGGGTGAAGGACCGTCGGTCGGCGCGGCTCAGCAGGAGCAAGGCTTCGGTGAGGTCGATCGCTCGGGTGTTGACGGCGCGGAGGCGGTCGACGAGCTCGCCGGTGTCGCCGTTCGGGTCGTTGCGGGCGACGTCGAGAAGTGTCTGCGTAATCGCCAGCGGGGTGCGCAGCTCGTGAGAGGCGTTGGCAGCGAATCGCTGCTGTTCTGCGACGTGTGCCTCGAGCCGGGCGAGCATGGTGTCGAAGGCGTCAGCGAGCTCGCGGAACTCATCACTGGGGCCCTCTAGCTGGATTCGGTGGGAGAGCGATCCGTTCGCGGCTATTCGGGTGGCGTCGGTGATGCGGGTCAGGGGGGCGAGCATGTGGCCGGCGAGCAGCCACCCTCCCACGAGACCGAACACCAGCAGGAACGCCATCACGATGGCCGCGGTCGGAGCGAAAGCGCGCAGGAGGTCGCCGTGGCTGCGCACCATGAAGATCACGCCAGGGTGCACACCGCGCGAGAGGGAGAAGTACCCGACGGCGAGCAGCACGCCACCCGCGAGCATGAGGAAGCCGGCGTAGCTGAGGGTGAGCTTGAGGCGAACGCTCAGACCCGGGGGTCTATTCACGCGCTGCTCCGTCAGGCTCGGTGTCTGGTTGCCTGTCGATGCGGTACCCGACACCGGCCACGGTGGCGATGATCCAGGGCTCGCCGAGGCGTTTGCGCAGTGCCGAGATCGTGATCCGTACGGCGTTGGTGAACGGGTCGGCGTTCTCGTCCCAGGCTCGCGCAAGGAGCTCTTCCGCGCTGACGACGCCGCCATCTGCAGCGACGAGAACCTCGAGCACTCCGAACTGCTTCCTGGTCAGGGCGACGTAGCGGCCGTCGCGGTAGACCTCGCGGCGGAACGGATCCAGACGCAGGCCTGCAATTTCTCGCACGGGAGGCCTCGAGTGTGGGCGCCTGCGGTCGAGCGCTCTGAGCCTGAGCACGAGCTCTCGGAGCTCGAACGGCTTCGTGAGGTAGTCGTCGGCGCCGAGCTCGAACCCGGTGGCCTTGTCGTCGAGACGGTCGGCAGCAGTGAGCATGATGATCGGCATGCCGGTGCCGGACGCGACGATGCGCTCGGCAATCTCGTCACCGGTAGGGCCGGGGATGTCGCGGTCGAGGACGGCGATGTCGTAGGCGTTGAAGGTCAGTAGCTCGAGAGCGGTGTCGCCGTCTCCTGCAATGTCTGCCGCGATCGCCTCGAGGCGCAGGCCATCGCGGATGGCTTCTGCCATGTAGGGCTCGTCCTCGACGATCAACACCCGCATGCCCCGATGCTAGAGCCGGCGCGTATCGCCGGCATATCGAAAAGGGCATACGTGCCGGCAACACCGGGCTTCCTTGAATGGAGGCGTGACCTACAGCCAACCGGTGCGAGCACGGAGCCGGCGGATTCGGATTCGCAAGATCCGTGCCGCCGGCGTACTCGCAGCGATCGCAGCGATGGCAGCGGCCCTCGGCTACGGGGCGCTCGCATCCTTGTCCTCGACGGCCGCCTCACCCATCGAGGTCCTGCGCAACGAGCAGCGCGGTGCGGCCGGCGAAGCGCTGCCCGGCACGGTGTGGCCGGCAGATGGCCAGGCCGCCGTCCAGATAGGGCAGTCGCAGATCCAGGTCGGACCGAACCAGCACGCGGCTCCGATCGCCAGCCTCGCCAAGGTGATGACGGCCTATCTCGTGCTCCGGCACCATCCGCTAGGGTCCGGCCAGAACGGCCCGACGATCACGCTCGTCGACGCCGATGTCGCCGACACCGATCGCCGGCGCGGACAGGAGGAGTCGGTCGTGCCCGTCGCCGCCGGAGAGCAGTTGACCGAGCTGCAGGCGCTGCAGGCGCTGCTCCTCCCGTCGGCGAACAACATCGCGGCGGTTCTGGCGCGATGGGACGCCGGCTCGGAGGATCGGTTCGTTGCGCGGATGAATGCCGCCGCACGGTCGCTGGGCATGACCCACACCCGCTACACCGGCGCGAGCGGCTACGACGACGCAACCGTGTCGACCGCCGCCGACCAGGTGCTTCTCGTCGATCGGGCGATGCGCCTGCCGGTGTTCGCGAGCATCGTGGCCACGCCGAGCGCGACGCTGCCGGTCGCCGGCACCGTGCACAACACCAACATATTGCTCGGGCGCGACGGGTTTGTCGGCGTCAAGACCGGCTCCACCGCGTCGGCCGGGGGCTGCTTCGCCTTCCGGTCCATCCGTTGGATCCACGGCAAGCGGACGACGATCACCGGGGTCGTGCTGGGGCAGCCCGGCCACGACCAGATCGCGGCGGGTCTCGCGGCCGCCGACGCAGTGGTCGACCGCATCGCCGGTCATCCGGCTCGGCCAGTCCTCCACCAACCGCGAAGCGATCGACCACGGCTGCGCATCCCTCTACGCCGACCCTAGGCAGAGATACCCACCGTACGATCGACAGCGAGCCCACGGAGGGTGCGGGAGAAACGGTCAATAGGATCAGCCAGTGCGCGTTACGGCTACGACCCGGATCGCCTGCCCGCCCGGACGCGTCTTCGACACGTTGGCGGACCTGCGCAACGAGCCGCAGTGGAACAGCCGGGTGAGCTCCGCTGAGCTCGAGAGCGACGAGCCGATCGAGCTGGGTTCGCGTTTTGCGATCGTCAACAGCGGCAGGCCGTACGACGTGACGATCACGACCTTCGAACGGCCGTCACGGCTCGTGTTCGAAGCGAGTGGACAGCCTGACCTCACGATCGCGTACACGCTCACGCCGACCGCTGACGGCACGGACCTCGAGAGCGACTTCGACTTTCGACCGGCAGGAGCTTCGAAGCTGCTCTTTTCGCTGCTCGCGCCGGTGATCCGCCGCAACGTGCCGAAGCAGTACGCCTCGCTGAAGGCGCTCTGCGAGACCGCCCTCAGGTGACCCGGAGCCGGTCGGCGAGGAAGCCACGCGTGGCGAGACTCGGAAGCTATTGGAGGTGGCCCGGTCACCGGCTTCGGCTCTCCCAGCCCGGCCGAGCGTTCTTCACCGTTGCGCTTCTGGTCGCCGTTGCCGAGATTGTGGTCGCACGCGCTCACGGCGACCGGGAGGGCGGCGCACCCCTGGTGGTGCTCGCACTCCTGTTGGTCGGCGTGGTCACGCTGGACGCCGTCGGCCGGGGAGTCGTCGCTGTTGTTCGCCGTCTCATCCCGGACGGTGGGCCCAGGCGTCATTCCTGAACTGGCGCAGGCGACGCCTCTGAGCAGGAGGGTGGTAGCAGGCAAGATCTCCTGAGGAACGAAGTGCAACAGGGGCAGGGGAGCGGTGTGCTAGCGGTACGGCTGCACGATGACGGCTTGAAGGTTGAGGAGATCGAGACGCCGTCGCCGGATCCGGGCGAGGTGCTGGTGCGCGTGCATGCGGCGGCGATCACACGTGACGAGCTGGAGTGGCCGGTCGATCGACTGCCGGCGATTCCGTCTTACGAGCTCTCGGGCGTCGTCGTCGGCACCGGTGACGAGGTATATGCGCTCACGCCCTTCGATCGCGACGGCGTGGCTGCCGAGTACGCCGCCGTCCCAGCCGATGTGCTCGCACCGAAGCCCTCGCGGCTGAGCCACGTCGAGGCGGCAGCTCTGCCGATGGGCGGGCTGACCGCCTGGCAAGCACTGTTTGCGCACGGGCGACTCGCCCGAGGCGAGCGGGTGCTGATCACGGGCGCTTCGGGCGGGGTCGGGCACATCGCCGTCCAGCTTGCGCGACACGCCGGCGCAACGGTCGTCGAGAGCCGGCCGGCCGACCTGGTCTTCGACACCCGTGGCGGCGAGGTCCCCGCCGGCGAGCGCGTGGTCACGATCGCAGAGGAGACGCCGGGCGCGATCTACTTCATCGTCGAACCCGACCACGAGCAACTGCTGGAGTTGAGAACGCTCGTGGACGCAGGCGAGCTTCGCGCGGAGGTCGACTCGGTCTTTCCGCTCACGGAGGCCCGGGCGGCGTTCGAGCGAGTCGCGACCCGCGGGAAGCGTGGCAAGGTCGTGCTCGAGGTTGGCACTGATTAGCCGGCAGGTGCGGCCGACCTTTGCCCTGGATGCATCGAACTCCGAGCGTCCACCGTGACGCCGCGGGGCCAGCGAGTGGCCGGGGTCAAAGCGCTCGGCGAGTCCGTCCAGATCTTCGAGGTGGACGAGCCGTCGGCACCTGCCGCTGACGAGGTCATCATCGACGTCGTCGCCGCCGGCATCGGCAACTGGGACGAGCTAGTCAGGATCGGCAGCTGGCAGATCGGCGGCCCGGCTCCGATGGCGCTCGGGACGGAGGCGGCCGGGACGGTCGCAGCGGCCGGCTCCGGGGTGGCCGAGCTGCGCGAGGGCGACGAGGTGATGACACATCCGCTGCCGCTCCGGCGTCACGGGACGTGGGCGGGGAGGGTGCTCGCGCCGGCCGCGGCCGTCGCAGCCCGGCCGCCACGGGCGTCATGGGAAGCCTGCGGAGCGTTTCCCATTCCGGCGCTCACCGCGGCTCAGGCGCTCGACGAGGCTCTCGGGATCGAGAGCGGCGGCTGGGTCGTCGTGAACGGAGCCGGCGGAGTCACGGGTGGCCTGCTCGTCCAGCTCGCCGCGGCTCGGGGCGCCCGCGTGATCGCGACCGCGAGCGCGAAGAAGGCCGAGCGCATCCGCGACTACGGCGCGTCCGAGGTGCTCGACTACCACGGCGACTGGCCGGCGCTCGTTCGCGAGATCACCGGCGGCGGCGCGCCCCAGGCGGTCAACGCTGCCCGCGGGCAGGCGGGCACCACGTTGAAGGCGGTTGCTGACGGCGGCCGCCTCGCCACTATCACCGGCGACCCGCCGCGGGAGGAACGGGGCGTCGCCGTAGCCGACGTCTACGTCCGGCCCGATGGTCGGCAGCTTTCGGCCCTCGCCGAGCTGCTGGCCCACGGCACCCTTAGCGTGCCGATCGCGTCCGTCCGTCCGCTCGATCACGCGGCACAAGCGCTGCGCGAGGTAGTCGCGGGAGCGGACGGCGCGATCGTCCTGTCACTCCGAACCTAGCCCGGCCCCCTGATGGTCGCGCCCGAGCTGCGCATCGCGCGTCGCCGGGTCTGGCTGAAGAAAGTGCCGAGGGTAAAGCCCTCTGACGGACTCGAACCGTCGACCCCCTCCTTACCATCGAGCGACGAGAAGGGAACCGCGGGCAAGCGCGGGAAGCCGCGGGCACGAAGATGCCGCAAGTCGCGGGAATCTGAGAGAGACGAGTAGCCGCGCGTGGACGCGGGTGCCCGCGTGGGTGTTCCCTCAGGGTTCCCTCAGGGACCAGCTCGAAGGCGGTCGTGTGAAGTCGGACGCACGACTCCGAAGTGACGGTGGTCGAGAGTCGCGATCGTCGTCAGCTTGAGGCGTTCCGCGCGAACGATCAGGCTCGCGTCCGTGCCGCCGCGGCCGAGGTCGGTGTACGTCTCGACGAGGCTCGGCGATGCACGGTGCGTCCGCGGGCGTGATCGGCTCGACCTGACGCGGGCTGGAGCCTTTCGCCTGCAGCTGCCGTCGTCGGATCTTGCATGCTCGTGCGACCTTCGTGCGACCTTGGCCGACCGACGCGCGAGGCATCGCGAGCGCGCCGCGGCGTCGTGATCGATCAGCTCCACGGGGTGCCTTTCTTGCTCTGTGCAATCAACGCCTAACGCCCCATGACAGCGTGCGACGCCCCGAACCGCTATCCGGCTCGGACTGTTGACAAGTTCGGCCGCGTATGAAAGAAGCTCGCGGTCACTGCCGGCGCCTCGAGCGGCTCGGCGTAGTCGCGGGCGGAGGAGGCGTACGAATGCGAGGGACGCTGCGGAGTTCTGTCGCGGCCGGGCGTGCCGAGTGGCGGCGGTCGGGGGCGATAGCGGCGCTAGGGGTCGTCGTATTGGCCGGCCTCGTCTTCGGATTGAGCGGTGCGTCTGCCGCTTACACCGAGACCGCACCGGTGCTGTGGCTGGGGCAGAACCAGGAGACGCTCTACAACAGCGGAATGGCGGTTACGCCAGACGGTAAGTGGCTCTACGTCGCCAGCGCCCATGGTGTTTGGCCGTATCCCTCAGTGCTCTACAAGATCGACACGACTACACACACAGTCGTCGGCTCGGTCGCGCTACCGATGGGGGGGTCGGTGCGGCTGGATCCGATAGATGTCGCGATCGCGCCCAACGGCCTGGTCGCCTATGTGTTCGGCAACTACGACAGTCCGAACCCGACTCCCAGTGTGTCTGTCGTGGATCTGACCACGTTTTCACTTGCGAGAACGGTCCAGATCGGAGACTGGAACGACAAGGCCATGAGGTTCACCCTCTCGCCGGACGGCCTCACGGGCTTCGTGTCGATGTTCAAGTACCGCGACGGTAACGGGGAGCCGAACAAGGTTGTGGCATTCGATCCCGCCACCGGAGCCGTGGGCACTCCCATTCACATCCCGGACGCGTATGCCATTGCCGTCTCGCCAGACAGCAACCTCCTGTACGTCACGAAGCGCTCGACGAACACGGTGGTACCCGTCGATGTTGCGTCGGGCGGTGTCGGCGCCGACATTCCGGTGGGGACGAGGCCCGTCGCAATAGTGATTTCACGGGATGGGTCAAAGGCCTATGTCGCGAACTACGGGTCGAACAACGTCACGCCAATCGATGTCGCCGCGCAAACCCCGGGCACGCCAATTGCAATGCCGAGCGCTCCTGGTGGTCTCAGTCTCTCGGCGGACGGCACATCGGTCTGGGTCGCAGGGCAACACACGATGAGCTCGATCAAGATCGCAACAGGCGCGATATCGACATTCAGCGACCTCTGGGGGGGCAGCGAATCCCAGTGGATCGCCGAGGACGCGTGCGCGAAGAAGCTCTTTCTCTCGACAGCGTGGGCGTCGGCCATCGAGTTCTTCGATGACGCCGCCAACACAACGCCGTGCCTCGCCCGGACACAGACGTACGGCACCAAGGACGGGCGTGGTCTCCACGCCTTGGCGCCGACCATCTCGCGGAGTGACGACGTCAATACGCTGACCGGCGCGTTCGAGTTCACCGGCGATGATGTCGCGGTTGCCGGGCGAGGCGTGCCCTTCGACTTCTCCCGCACGTACACGTCCGCCGACACGACGGTGGGGAGGCTGGGTCGAGGCTGGACCGACAGCTTTTCCGCGTCACTCGCAGTTCAGCCGAACGGCGACGTCGTGCTCCATGGTGAGGACGGCCAGCAGGTCTCCTACATCAAGCAGACGAACGGCTCCTTCGTCGGCGCCGGCGGGGCGGACTCCGTGCTCTCGCTCTCGGGCGGCGTGTACACGCTCGTCCGCCACGACCAGGTGGCCTATCGCTTCAACGGCTCGGGCGCCCTGCAGAGCATGCTTGACCGAAACGGCCAGGGCCTCACCTTCAGCTACACGGGCGGGAAGCTGACGGGCGTCACCGACGCGTCCGGCAGTACCGCCACGATCGACTACAACGGCGACAACCTGATCTCGTCCGTCACGACGAGTGACGGCCGGTCGGTCGCGTACGGGTACACGGATCAGCTGCTGACGACCGTGACGCTGCCAGATCCGGACGGGCCGGGTCCCCAGGCGCGGCCGGTCTGGACCTACGGCTACACGGACGGGCTGATGACGATCGTCGTCGATCCGAACCAGCACACGGTCATCGCAAACCAGTACGCCGCAGGAAACGGCCGCGTCGTCCACCAGACGGACGGAAACGATAAGCCGACGGACTTCGCCTGGAATCCGGCGACGCGGACATCGACGGTCACAGACGCGAAGGGCCACACCTGGACAGACGTCTACAACGTCAACAACATTCTCGTGGAGGAGCGCGACCCGGCCGGCGATGCCACCAAGTTCGACCACAACGCCGGACTCGACACGAGCGCCGTCACCGCCCCCGGCGGAACCGACACGACGGCACTCAGCTACCTCGATCACAACGTCGTCAGCGCAACCGCGCCCGCCTCTCTCGGTAGCGCGAGGAAGACGTTCACGTACACCGCCCGCAACGACCCCGACACGATCACCGACGCCGCCAACCATCAGACGGCCTACCACTACAACGCGTCCGGCAACACCGACCAGATCAAGGTCGACGGCCAACAGGTCGCAGCCGCGACCTACAACGCCGCCGGCGACATGCTGACCTCGACAGACGGCAACGGCAAGGTCACCACCTACACATACGACCCGGCAGGCAACGTCGCGTCGGTCACGCGGCCGGACCCCGACGGGGCCGGGCCACTGGAGGCGCCGAAGACGACCTACACGTACAACGCGCTCGGCGAGGTCCTCACGACGGTCGACCCGCGCGGCAACTGCACCACGTGCAATCCCGCGGCCCACACCACCACCTTCACGTACGACAGGGAGGGTCATCTCCTGAGCGGGACGGATCCGCTCAATCACACGACGTCGTACACCTACGACGCCGCCGGCAACCGCATCAGCGCCACCGACCCCAACGGAGACACGACCACATACGAATACGGCAACACGAACCACCTGCTCAAGGTCACACGGCCGGACCCGGATGCGGCTGGGCCGAAGGAGGCGCCGGTCACGACGTACACCTACGACGACGCCGGAAACCGAGTCACCATGGTCGATCCGCGCGGTAACTGCGCCGGGTGCAACGCGCCGGCGCACACGACCCAGTACGCGTACAACAGCAACAACCAGTTGAGCGCCGTCACGACGCCGACCGGCGACGTCACAACGTACGCGTACGACGCGGCAGGCAACCTCGCGAGCAAGGTCGAGCCGCGCGGCAACTGCAGTGGCTGCAATCCGGCCAATTACACGACCACGTACACGCACGACGCCGCCGGCCGCCTGCTGACGACTCGCGATCCGCTCGGCAACGTCACCACGAACCACTACACCCCGACCGGCAACCTCGACTACTCGAGGGACGCGAACAGCCATCAGACCAGCTTCGGCTACGACGCGCTCGGTCGCATCCTCTCCGTCACTGCTCCCGATCGCGGCTTGACGGCGTACAGCTACGACGGGGATGGAAACGTCAAGACGCGCACGGACGCCAACGGGCACGTCACGACCTACAGCTACGACGCCGTCGGCCGGCTCGCCACGCACACCGGCCCTGACCCCGACGGCTCCGGACCCCTGAGCGCGCCCGTCACGAGCTACGCCTACGACCTCAACGGGAACCTCGCATCGCTCACCGACCCCAATGGCAGCGCCACGCCGACGCCCGGCGACGGCACGACCTCCTACACCTACGACGCGGCCAACCGCCTGATGGGGATCGACTACAGCGACCAGACCCCTGATCTGACCGTCGGGTACGACAACGCGGGCCACCGCACGTCGATGACGGACGGCGCCGGCGCGGTCGCGTACGGATACGACCACCTCGACCGGCTGACCAGCACAACGCGCGGCGCGGACAGCTTCGCGTACGACTACGACGTCTCCGGCAACGTCACGAGCCGCACGTATCCGGGCAGCCCGCCGATCGGCTACGGATATGACGACGCCAACCGGCTCGCCAGCATCACCGTCGGCGCAGAGACCACCGGGTACCAGTACGACCCCGCCGGCAACCTCGCCCAGACGACACTGCCCTCAGGTAACGGCTACGTCGAGACGCGCTTGTACGATCGCGCGGGCCGTCTCACCGAGGTGAAGAACGCCAATGCGAGCGCGACGCTCTCCGACTACGTAGCCACGCTCGACTCGGTCGGCAACCCGATCCAGATCGTCCAGACCGGCGCCGTCTCGAGCACAACCACGTACGGCTACGACGCCGGCGACCGCATCACGTCCGTCTGCTTCCAGGCCGGAAGCTGTCCCGCCGCCACCGATCCGTTCATCCGCTGGAGCTACGACCAGGTCGGGAACCGGCTCCTGGAGCAACGCCCGACGGGCACGACGGTCTACGCCTACAACGCTGCCGACGCACTCACGTCGGCGGCCGCGCCTACCAACCTTGCGGCGTTCACCTACGACGCCGACGGGCGCCAGCTGACCGCGCAGACGACCAATCCAGTCGTCACGCAGGACGGCGGCGAGATCACCGACGCCGTCCGCAGCGCTCGACGCCAAGGCGACGCTCGCACCGCGCCTGACTCCAGCTTCGGAGTCTGGGAGCAAGCGACAAACCAGCTGCCGAACGGCGGCGCAGAGGCGAACACCGACAACTGGGTCGGCGTCCTCTCGGCGACCGCAACGCGCGACACGAGCTGGTCGCAATTCGGCGCGGGCTCGATCAAGGTCACCACTCCGGGCAAAGCCACCGCCGAAGGGGTAGCCGCCCAGACGGCCACGGGGCTCGCGCTCCCGGCGGGCACCGCGGAGACGGGGTCTGTCTGGCTGAAAGGCAGCGGCAGTGTCACTGCACTCCTACGAATCAACAACAGCGACGGCACACAAACCAACGGCACCGCCGTCTCGGTCACTCTGAGCGCGACACCCCAACGCCTCGTCCTCAAGAACACGGTCGCGACCGGCAAGGCCGGCAGCCAGTTGGAGATCCGGATCACGACCAAAGCCAAGAGCTTGATCACCTTCTGGATCGACGGCGCCCAGCTCGAAAGGCGTCTGATCCCCACCCCGTACGTCGAAACGAACGGTGCGTCGGGCGGCCGCGTCGCCGGGCGTGTTCGCGCCGCGGCCAGTCTGCTCAGCGCGTCGCAGGGCTGGATCGCGTTCCGCGTGCGCCCCGGCTTCGCCGACGGCAACCTCTCCACCGCGTTCACTCCGGTGCTGATGCAGTGGCGCGATGACGCCACCCATTACCTGAAGCTGTACGCGTCCAGCGGGAAGAAGTGGACACTCGAACGCAACGGCACCAGCGGTGCCGCTGCAGTGAACACCGGAACCCTCACTCCCGGCACGACGGTCGCAACCGTGGTCGCCGCCTGGACGCCGACGACCCTGAAGGTGTCGATCAACGGCGGCAACTTCACCTCGGCGACGAACAGCAACGTCCCCACCCTCGCCGCGACGCAATTCGACGTCGGCTCCGCCGCGGGCAGCAGCCAGTTCGACGGCGACATCCTCTGGGTTGCGACGGGCAAGGGGACGCTCACTGCGACCGACTCGACCACCCTGAAGAACCTCGCCAACAGCGACCCGACGCTGACAACCCTCCCGGGCACGAGCAATCAAACCGGCGTCTGGGCCGCCAGCACCGCCGCGCTCCAGGTCCCCGGCGGCAGCACGACGACGACCAACACCTCCACGTGGGACCTCGCGAGCCGGCTTACGAGCGCCACGGTAGGCGGTCAGACGACGAGTTACACCTATGACGGCGACGGCAACCGCCTCACAGCGGCCGGCAGCGGCGTCGCGGGCTATGTGTGGGACACGAACGCACCGCTACCCGAGCTCGCGGTCGAGCGGAACGGCGCCGGCGACCTCCTGCGCCGCTATGTCTACGGCGCCGGCGGGCGCGCTCTGTCCATGGATACGAGCGCGGGGACCTTCTACTACGCGTACGACCAGCTCGGATCGGTGACGAATCTCACCAGCGCGAGCGGCGCAACCGAATCGACGTACAGCTACGAGCCCTACGGCGCCATCCGTAGCCAAACCAAGAACGACCCGAACGCGCCCGCCAACCCGCTCGGCTTCGTCGGCGAATATCTCGACCAGAACACCGGGCTCATCAACCTTCGCGCCCGCCAATACGACCCATCGCTCGGACTGTTCCTCGCGCGCGACCCCGTAACGGCGTCGTCTTCCGCCACGTCGAGCTACGCGTACGCCGGCGGGCGACCAACAGTGATGGTCGATCCGAGCGGCAAGACGTTCTACCCGGCCGCGGACGCAGTGGCCGCCTCGGCCGGAGCGACGAGTGGGAGCGACTGTCCCATGTCGGGTCTTTTCCACAAGATCGACCCCTACTTCTGCAAAGGCTTCCACGAGCTCAGCCCAAGAGCGCAGGGTGCCGTTGCGGCCACGGTAACTGCCGGACCTATCGCAGTCGCGATCCTGCTCACCCTCCCCGAAGGCGGTGTGGGCGGACTTGTAGTCGCAGAAGCCGAGGGAGCGGGTGCCGCAGAGTCCGCAGCGCCCCTGTTTGGGCAGACGACTGCATCGGCAGCGTTCCGCAACGGACCCTTCGCCGGTCGCACGATTGGTGAGGTGGCCGCTGCTCTCCGCGCTGGCGAGGCTACGGCGGCTGATCTGCCGGTGGACGTCATCGTGCGAAACGGCGAGACGATTGGCCTTAACACCCGATCGATGCTCGCGCTACGTCGAGCGGGCATTCCGGTCAAGGACTGGGTCCTCAACGACGTGACGGGCAACCCCGCGATGGAGCGCCTCCTGACCGAGCGTCTTGCCCGAAACGGTCTCAACGGGGGCACTGGCCTCCTGCGGATCACCGGATCAGGTCGGAACGCGAGCAGTCTGCGATGAACGCTGAACCAGTTTGGACGCTTCCACACAAGTCCCAGGAGTTCAACGAGGGGCCGCGGATCCGCCATGAGATGGACCGCCTGACGATCGCTTATGACTTTGAGACCGAGGATGGGAGTTATCAGTGGGAAGAGCTGTCGTTCTCGGGTGTTGCGGCGATCGCCTTCACAGGAGCGGCCTACTGCACCGAGGACCAGGTCGGTGCATACGACAAGCTCGTCGAGGTGACTGACCGGCACTGGGCACGGACGCTCGAAGGCATGCCCCAAGATGTGCACCACTACCGCATCTACTTCGATGACGCTGGTTGCTACGAAGTCCTGGCCAGAGCGTTCGTGCCTTCCGGACAAGGTGCACCATGAGCGTTGGGACGCGGAAGCCAGCGGCGGGAAGAGGGCGACTGTCACGGAGGCATGGCCCGGGGTCAGGTCTTGCGTTCCAGCAATTCTGCGCAAAGCTCGTGTTCGGTTCTTCGGCTGCCCAGAAACTCGCGGTCGGGTTGACCGTCTTGGTTCGGGCGAAGAATGAGTAGCTTTGCGTGATTGCAAGACCTGACCCCGAGCTTCACGCGCTGCTATCCGGGCCACGGGCGATCTCGGTGCTAGAACGCGAGTTCGGCGGACAGTTCGTGAACGTTGCCGGCCGAGCCGAGGTTACTCAGATGCTTGAACAGGCGGGGCCGGGCGCCCGGGGAATCGTGTTTGGTGGCCGGACCGGCGACGTCGGCCACGTTTTCAACGCAGTTAACCAGGGCGGAAGGATTCGCTTCCTCGATCCCCAGACCGGAGGTCAGGCTTCGTTCTCGGGCTACGACAGCTTCAAGTTCCTTTGGACGGCGCACGGATGATCGAGCTTTCCGAAGCACGTGGGATCGCTCAGGACCACATCGAGTCTCTCGCGCGCTCATGGTCAATCGAGCTTGGGCTCAACGATGGCGCGACTCGCGACGAGTCATGGTGCTGGCTGTTCTTCTACAACTCGCGAGCCTTCCTCGAGTCGGGTTCGCCAAGCGACGCACTCGCCGGAAACGGCCCGCTCGCTGTGGAGAAGCTCAGCGGTGAGATCCACGAGCTCGTCGCAGCGAGACCGATTGACGAGCAGCTGGAGGAACTTCGTAGAGACCGACAGTGACCGGAAGCGACGAGCGACTCTTCCTTACGTTCCAGCGACGATGAACAGCGGCGCCACGTCCGTGATGTTTTCGGCCGGCGGCTGTCGCGTCGAGCGGAGACAAGTGGCTAGTGATCAAGTCCGGCTGAGGAGTTCGTTCGGCTTCGCAACAGCGACGATCCCGACGAGTACCGGCGGGCCGCGCACGAGGAGGCTCCCGAGGAAGTGTGGCTCGCCGTGATCAGAGAGTTCCCGGCGATGCGCCAGTGGGTCGCTCAGAACAAAACGGTCCCCGCGGAGATCCTTGCAATCCTGGCCAAGGACGAGGCCGTGGAGGTCAGGTGGACAGTTGCTTCGAGACGGGCAGCCCCACCGGAAGTCTTGAAGGAACTGGCAAATGACCCGGATGAGTCCGTTCGTAATCGAGTTGCGCGCAATGGAACAACCCCTGATTCGGTACTCCATGTCTTGGCCAATGACGACTCGCCTCTGGTCCGAGAGGCAGCGGCCATCGCCTAACGCCGGAGTAGCCATGCGCGCGGGCTCGAGGCCACCGAAGATCGGTGCGGCGTTCACCAAGTGATCCGCGTCGAGCCCCGTGACCTTACTTCGGACGAGCGAGCTCTGCTCCAGCTCTTGTTGCGCGACGCGACGTTCCCAGGAGCGCATGAACTGGCAACGCAGATCGAGGACGCCAAGGTCGTCGGCGGGCTTTCAGACCCTTCTGGACCTCGAGGTGCCCCACACTGTCGACCCGGCTCCGACTGCGAATGGGGTCATACCTGTTCGAGCTTTTGTCCACGACGACGATGGCGAAATCGAAGGTGAAGTCATGGTATGGGTCAAGGATGGATACCTCTCGGGCCTTGAGTACGCGTGGTACTTGGATCAAGCCCCGACCGGTATGCCCGAACCTGCTTGCGTGCGCGTGAAGCTGACGTGCGCCCCGAGCGTCTCATTGATCATCCGCAACGCGTGTTCCAGGTCTGGGCGTACAGCGTCGGAATGGGGCGCCTGCTGCTGCGAAGCACGAAGAGCGAGGGCGTCCTAACGAGGATTGACGTCCTGTTTCAGAACGTCAAGGTGATGAATCTTCCGACTCTCGTCGACGGCCTCGTGGTAAGTGTCGCCGACGCCGCGGATCAGAGGCGAGTTGCTGAGGCGACCGGGTTCGTACCCGACAAGGACACCACGTTTTTCATGCTGGGTGGCGCACCAGCGCCAGACAGCTACGTGATTGCAGGTGTTGTTGTCGAAGCAGAGGATGAGCGTGAGTACTTCGAGCCGAGCGAGTTGTGGCCTGACGGAATGGCCTCCTAACTTCTCTTCTCGCCGGGTCGAGCACGCAAAGTGGCTGCAAATCGCGGTAAGCCCTCTGACGGACTCGAACCGTCGACCCCCTCCTTACCATCGAGCGACGCGGCGGGAAGCGAGGGCACGCGCGGGAAGCCGCGCGCACGAAAGCGCCGCAAGCTAGAGGAATCGGCCGAAGAGGAGTAGTCGCGCGTGGACGCGCGTGCCCGGGCGGACGTTCCCTCAGTGTTCCCTCGCAGAGCGGCCCCGCGTCTCCTCACGGATGTAGCGCTCCCCGGCCCGGAACCCGAAGGAGGGCTGGGCCGCCCGGCAACGGTGCACACCTCGCGCGTGAGCGCGTAGACCTGGGCGAGGGCTGCGGCGATCTCTGTCGCGGCGCTAGGGCACCGGACAGGCGGTGGTGTATCGAAGATCAACCTTGAACGGGTTGATCCTGCCGTACCGACGGGCGCCGGGAGATCAATCTCGAATACGGTGGTTGACAACTTTGCCGTAAAGAGGGGGTCATCCGCGCTCGAGCCTTGTGCGATGGTGCGTCACTGCGATGAGGATCGGGCTCGAACCACCTCACATAGCGGCGACTACGCATGCTCGGTCGTCGTACATAAGCGCTGTCGGTCGTGCCGGCGAGATCAGGTTGAAGGCTGGCATGGGGCTGGCCCTTCTCACGGAGGATCGAACGTGTCACGAGGGCGTCATACGTCGAAGCGCGCGGGTCGGGCCGCCTCCCGCGTTCTTCGCAACCCGAGGAGCGGCCGCGCTGCGAGGACCGCAGCGGCTTCAGCTCTCTCGCAGCGTGCGCTGCTGCGGCGCCAGCGCCGGTAGGTCGCGTCGGGGAGCGGTGCGTACGCACCGCTCCCCGACGCACTGAATGTGGGCGCACGTTCAGCTGTGTTCTACTCGGCCAGCTCACGCAGATCGGCGGAGATCTGGGCCAGAAGCTCTGAGCGCGTCAGGCCGCCCTCAGCTTCCTCGTCGAGCAGGGCGTCGCAGAGTTTGCGGGCGACGGGAAGATGACGTTCGCTTGCGCTGACGGCGCCGCGGTTCGCCGCGAGCGGCGCCATCAGCGCCCGCAGCTGACGCGACCGGGGACGAGCCGGGCGATCCGGGGGTCTCGTTGATCACGGCTTTTCGAGACTTGCGCGGCTGACGCCGGTCTCTCGCGCGACTTCGATCTGAATGTCGCACTCGTCGACAACGTCGTCGAAGTGCGAGACGACGAAGACCTGGCGGAAGTCCTGACGCAGCGCCTTCAGGTGCTCGATGAGTCCGCGCCGACGATCGAGGTCTTGGCTTCCGAAGACCTCATCGAGGATGATGAAGCCGGCTTCGGTTCCTCGCTGCCTGGAGAGTGAGCGCGACAGAGCGATGCGCAGACACAGGTTCGCGAGATCTTGCTCGCCGCCCGAGAACCGCTTCAACGGATGGAACGCGCCGTCGTCGAAGAGCTCGAGCGCCCCGCTGTCGTCAAGCTGCGCATCTCCGTATCGACCCTGCGTGAGCGTGGCCAGAAGCTCGGCCGTTTCGCGGGCCACGGTCGGGAAGGCGCGGCGCTGCACCTCGGCGTTGTAGTCCTTGAGAATCAGGGCGGTTGTCGATCGGTAGCGCAGCTCCAGCCGCTCCTTTTTCAGGCGCTGGCCCTGCTTGCGTGCACGCTCGAGGGCTTCGCGCGCTGAGTGCACCTCGCTGCTCTCGCGAAGGGCCTTCTCCTCGATCTCACGAAGGTCGTCGCTCGCCTGGCTGAGCGACTCCGCTGCGTTGTCGAAGAACTCCTGGGCCGCCGTCAGCGCTTCGCGGTCTGACGCTGACTCCTCTGCCGCCTGGCGAAGATTCTCAAGGCGAAGCTGCTTGTCCTTCAGGGTCTCCTCTTCGGTGGCAAACCGCCGCTCAAGAAGCTCTACCAGTGCAGCGTCACGCTTCAGATCGCGGGCGCGTTCATCGACAGCGACCGCTGCTGTCAGCTCCTCCCGGAGTTCCTCGTGTGCCTCCGCGTCGTATCCGTTTGCCGGTAGCTCGGAGAGCTCGCGGCTAAGAAGCTCCGACTCGGCGCCCGCGTCCCGTATCGCCTGTTCGATCGCAAGCCGCTTCTCGGCGAGCGCCTGATCGGCGTCGCGCTTGGCGCGCAGCTCAGAAAGACGAGCTTCGTCGACCTCGCGCTTCGCTCGAACCTCACCGTGCTCTGCGAGGAGTTCGTCGAGCTTCGCTTCGAGTGCCACCGTGTCTCCGATCGGCTGATCACCGACCTGTGACCCGAGCGCAGACTTGCGCGCTTCAAGGGCGGCGATCCGGCCAAGGCTCTCTTGAAGCTCCGCTCGGCCGGCGCTCGCCCGAGCGACCTCATCCGAGATCGTCGCGGCCCGGGACTGAAGCTCGGCGATCGACTGTTCGTATTCGAGGATGATCGCCTTGAAGTCAGATCCGTAAGGACGCTTGCAGCGGAGACATCGCGCGGCTTCGCCGTCACGGCGGATCTCTTCCAAGTGAGCCTGCTCCTCGGCAAGGTCGCGCGCGACCTCGGCCGCCTCCGCTTCGAGCTTCGCGAGCTGCGAACCGAGCGTCTCATACTCGGAACGTGCCGGCAGACGCTCGCCTAGCTCGGCGGAGACCTGGGCCAGCTCTCGCGCCGCTTCGGCCTGCGCCTGCGCGCCCTGAACCGTCGCGCTAAGCGCAGGAACCTCCTCCGAGAGGACGAGAAGACGCGAGGTCGACACGCGAAGCGACTCCTCAAGGGCCTGCGTGCGCTTGGCAAGCGAACCATCTCCATTTGCGGCGTCTTCGGTGAGGAACGCTTTCAGCTCATCAGCGAGGCTGACCTGTCTTGCGTCGGCCGTATGTTTGCGTTCGCGAAGCCGCGTCGAGTGCTCATGCGTCTGGCGGCGCGCCTCCAGCTCACCGGCGCGTGCACGAAGTTCAGGAAGGCGAGCGAGCGTCGAAGCGAGGCCGTCAAGCTCCGCCGCGGCCGCCTTAGCCCGGGTCAGCTCCTCGTGGGTTGCTTCCAGGCGCTCGGCGGCGCTGGTCGCCTCGGCCGCGGCGACCGTTGCCTTGCTTTGCGCCTTCAGTGCCAGCTCGGCCCGCTCGCTTGCACCGGCCAGCGCCTTCCGTGCCGCCTTCGAAGCCTTCTCCGCCTCGTCTTTTCTCTTACGCGCTGCATCCACGGCCGGGGTCGCGTCCATCACTCGCTGCTCGAGTTCATCGACGAGCCGTTTCGCCTCATCCTGATCTGCGGCTTCGGATTCGAGTGTGCGCAAGACGAGCTCCTGCTCGCGGGCGTCGGAGCGCGCGGAGTCGCAGGCTACGCGCAGCCGCGTGAGCCCCAACAGATCTTCGAGTTGGCGCCGGCGCTTGGTGGCGTCGCCCTGCGGATTCAGAGCTTGGATCTCCCGCTGCCTGGCGTAGAAGGTGCTGGTGAAGCTGTCGCGGCTTACGCCAAGCGCCGCCGCGACCGCCTGTGCGGTGTGTGTCAGGCCTTCGGCGAGAGGCTCACCGTCGAGCCAGACGCGCGCGGTTGAATCCGAGCGGACGACCCGGTAGTGATGCCCGTCCGAGGAGAACTCCAGCTCGGCCTGGCACTTCTCGCCTTTGGCGGTCCCGCTGCGGCGGGCCGGGATGCTGCCTTGGCCTCGCTTCTGCCCGTAGAGCGCCCACTCCACCGCCGCAAGCAGCGAGCTCTTGCCGGCTCCGTTCGGCCCGCGGATCCCGATCAGCCCGTCGGCGTTCAGGTCAAGCTCGGCCTGGGCGAATGGACGGAAGTTCGTCAGCTTCAAGTAGAGCAGCCTCATTCGGCGCTCACCTCGCTGCCGGCGCGAGCGAGATAGTCGTTGGCACGGGCGAGAAGCTCCTCGGCCTTGAGGCCCTTGGGCGTGTGTGCCTGCACGAACGCGCTGAGTTCGGCTGGGGCGCCGACCGCGATCTCGCCGGAGGAGTGGAACGAGGGAAGGAGCTCGAAGTGGAGGCAGCCCCCGGTCAGCTCGTCGAGGCGCCGTCTGTCGAATGTGCGCCAGACCCCTTGGTCGATTCCGATCAGGCGGCAGCGGACGATTGCCTGATCAAGATCGTGGCCCTCGAGCGCCCGCTCGATCAGCGGAAGCGGGTCGTCGACGCCGTCACAGTCAATCGAGGGAATCTCGAAGAAGCTGCGAGCGGATACCTGCTCAAGCCGCAGACGCTCGTCTTCGAAGGGCGACCGTGCCAGGTCGACGACAACGAAGCCTTTCGAGGGGGCCGTGTCGGCGAAGGTAAGCCGCTCAAGCGAACCGGAGTAGAAGGCGTTCAGCCGGACCGGCTGTGCGATGTGGAGGTGGCCGAGAGCGATGTAGTCGAACTCGCTCGCCTCCTGGAGAAGCTCCGGGTCGAGAGTGACTGAGCCCGGCTCACCGGTGCCGACCTGCGAGAGCGCCTCAAAGCCGCCGTGAAGAACAAGCACGTTGTATTTGGCCTGCGGATCGGTCTTCGCCCCGCGGAGCTGCTCGGCGAGGACGGTGGCGTCGTGCGAGTGAGGGACGCCGTGCACGGCCAGTTCGCCGATGCGAACCGTCTGCGGCTCCGCCCAGATGAAGTGGTGGGAGCCGAAGCGATTGAGCAGAGCGAAGACGTGCTCGGTGTTGCGCTGCCGCGGCGTCGAATGGTTGCCGGCGATCGCGACCAGCGGAATCCCCGCCTCGCGCAGCGCGGATAGGCCGTCGAGGGCGACATTCAAAGCCCCGGTCGAAGGGTGATAGCTGTCGAAGAAGTCCCCGGCGTGCACGACCGCGGCCGGCCGAAGATCGATGATCGCCTCGACGACGCTTCGGAACGCGTCGAAAATGTCTTGCTCGCGAACGTTTCGGCCCTCACCGTCGAGGTGGTGGAGATGCCGATGGCCGAGGTGCGTGTCTGCCAGGTGAGCGATCAGCATCAGCGCATCCAGGCCGGAAGAAGGCCGAGCTTCGAGAGCCGCAGCCGAAGCGCAGGCAGCGAAATGTCGAACTCGCGGGCGAGTAGCGGAAGGTTCAGCCCCGAGCTCTCGGCTTCGGCCCGCAGCAGCGGTGCTGGTGCGAGAAGAGCTGCCGCGAACGCGTTCGCTTCCCCTTCGATGCGCGTCGTTTCGCCAAAGTCTTGCTCGCGGCAGAAGTGGCGCGCGTCGCCCTCGCTTGCGTGCAGATACCAGTGGCCGAGCTCATGCGCAATCGTGAAGCGTCGCCGGCCGTGGCTTCGCGCTGCCTCGCTACGGTCGACAAGGATCGTCTTGGTGTCGGTCAGAAGGAGACCCGACAGACGGCCAACATCGGCTGGTGCGCCAGGGACGGTGCGAAGATCGTCGGCCTCCTCGACATGCAGAAGCGCCAGCGACCCAGCGATGTCGTCGACCGGGACGGGCGGCTTGCCATCGAAGCCGTAGTCGGCTTCGTATTTGGCGAGGATCTGCATCGCTAGAGCTTCTGGGTCAGGCATCACGGCCGCCGTAGAAGAGCTCGTGTACGGTCGGTTCTAGGGGCGCCTCGCGGCCGGTCGGCGATGCGGCCGAGGCACGAGCCATCCCACCCGACCGGGCAAAGCTCTGCGCTTCGCGGGGCGGATGCGCCTTGTGAAGCGGCAGGCTTGCCGACAGAAGGTCTTCAAGGTCGAGCCGGAAGAGCTCGGCGAGCGCGGAGAGAAGCCTCCTGCTCAGGCGGTCCCCCTGGAGTTGGCCGGTCTCAAGTCGGTGGTACTCGCGCTCGAACTGAACGACGCCAGCCTCCGTGAGCTCGAACTGCGCACAGAGACGCTTCGTCACCTCTTGGCGGCGTAGTCGCCGTGTGCGCCGCAGCTCGGTTAGTAGCCCAGGGAGAACCCCCGTTTCCCCCCGGGCCTCGGTCAGTCGGTCGATCGCAGCCAACACACGCTCGTAGCTTCCGGCGTCCACCTGCGGCGAAGCTGGTGCACGCCGAGCGGCGAAGTACATCGCAAGAAGATCGGCGAGCTGTTCTCGCTCGGACTTGGGAACGAGCTCGAGGTAGCGCTCGAGTGGTTCAGCGCGACCTTCACGCAAATCCTCAAGCGCATCGAGGAAGACCCGTTCAAACGATGCGCTCATTACCTCTCCTCCCTTCCAATAAGATGAAGGCGCGGCGGTAGAGGAACGAAGAGGCGACTAAGCGGCTCACGCCGCCGAAGCGGGTCGCTCAAGACCTCACGCGTAAGCGCGTGGGCGACCGCACGGACGCTTCGCACTCTTCGGTCCCTACGAAGCCGCGCATAGAGCTTCAAGGCGACCTCATCGCGCGCCCGCTCGCGCCCTTCGACGCTGAATCCAAGTCGCACGCCCTCTTTGGCCGCCGTCACTTCGATCACCGGAAGCGCCCGCAGAACAAGCTGGCGGAGCGCCGCCGCGTCGGCCTCTTGGCTGCTGTGGTCTGGGTGACGCCAGATCGTCTCGACTTCGGCGTCGGTCAGCAGCGCATAGTCGACATCAAGCCGGTGAACGCGGTCGATGATCACGCCTTATCCTCGCCCTCCCGCGGATCGTCGCTTACGCCGCGCTCTTTGGCGAGCTTGGCGAGCCGAACGAGTGCCCGATGGCGCGCTTGGTCGAGGGCGTTCACGTTCATTCCCAGTCTCTCGGCTGCCTCCGGCCGTGGCACCTCGTCGATGACGAGCAGCTTGATGACCTCCTGGTCGCGCACTGACAGCTCGCCGACGAGCTTGGTGAAGCGCTCGGCGTCGCGCTCGGGGTCGAAGTCGAGCTCCTCGAACGGGTCGTCTGCCGGCTCGGCCGAAGGATCGGTGTGGACCTCCGCCACGGGCGTTTCGCGGGACGTGTTCTGCTCCTGGATGAACGCCCAGCGCTCGTCTCGAACGATCCGCCAGACGACCGCACCGAACGGGGCGCTGAACTCGTGCCGGATGCGGAGGAGCAGGACGAGGCGCAGCTCGACCCGGCCGGCGATCTCCTCGGCTGCCTCGCGCCCCGTCCTGGCGGTCAGCCAGCCAACGAAGAGCGGGTAGCGGCCGCCGATCAGCTCGCCCATGATTCGCTTCTGGCGCCCCGGGTGCTCGTCGGCGGCGCGCAGCTTGCCGAGCTCGGCGAGGAGCTTCGCGTCGGACCTATCGTGCGCGGCGGGGTCACGGGTCACGCGGGTGGGGCCTCCTTTGAGGCGGGCTGTGTGAGTGTCACCCTTCTCTCGCCGAAACCTCCACAACTGCTTACGGGCACCGGGCAGGTCGGCACGGCCAGCCGCAGGGGACGGCGGCGCCAGGCCAGAGCCGATGATGGACCGCAGCTACGCGTAGCTAGACGAAGCTACAAGCCCGGTCGGACGGAGTGCGCGCGGCGAGCGCGAGCGATGACTTGTGACAAATGACTCAACATCCCACGGTCTTCCGCCTCACTTGACGGATGGGATCCTGGGCCTCTACACTCAGAGCGACATTATGTCGATGTGTAAAAGCGACAGCATGTCGGATAACTGATCTATCCTCAGGAGTGCCTGCCATGCCCCACCTTCTAGCTAGCCCTCATTTCGTCACTCATCGGGAGATCAACCGTCTCCTTGGCGAGCGCACGCGCCAGCGATGGGAGAGAGACGGCTTGCTGCCTGAGCCTGATTGGATTCGCGTCGATCGGCACCGGCTTGGCCTCTACCCCGAGCTTGTTCTCGCGCGGCTCGTCGTTGGCAGCACCCGCGATCCGATCGAACAAGAAGCCGTTCAACAGACGATTGCTCGGTGCGGGCGGCTTCTGGCCACCGATGGCTACAGCCGATTCCGTGGGCTTGTGCAGGCGGTGTTCGCCGATGCCGAAGACAAGAGCGAGTGGGACTTCGCCGGCTTCGTCAAGCTGCTCGGCGAACGCGGAGCCGATGTAGTGGCGGCCTGGCATGCCGATGTCGCCGAGATCGAAGAGGAGCTGACAACGACACTCTCCCTGTCGTTCCGGACGACTGTCGGCACCGTGTGCGAGGTGACAGACGATGGCTACACCGTCGCGATGATCGACGGAGCAGTGCGGAGGGTTCGGGACGCACTTGCCGAGCTCGGAACGGGGGAAGGGGTCGTCTTGGAGCGGGTAGGCGTGGAGAGCCGAGAGCGCGAGTTCGTGCTGCCCGGGCTTGTCGTGGCTGCGGGTCAAGGTGAAGATGCGTTGCTGGAGAATGGAGGGAGCGGTATGGCCGTCGACGTGGACAATCCATTTGTGCAGATCGGAGCACGTAAGCCGTTCTCGGCTGGGAGTCTTCTTGAGCTGCCCGGAAACGCGGCCATACTGAGTGTGCGTGACGAGTTTGAGCGCGGGCGCATCCAGGGACTTCTCCCTGCTGAGCAGGACGCGCCTTACGTCGAGCCCGAGCAGGTGTTCAGCTTCGCCTTCGATTCGAGGCTCCTAGACACACACGCGCTCGTCTAGCCGATGCTCGACGAGGCGCAACGCCGAGCGCTCGCCGGGCGCCTCACTGAGGAAGGCTGGGATCAAGGGTCGGTTGTCGACTGGCGGGTCGATCTCTACATGGCCTCACGCAAGGAGCCGCTGACAGCGGAGGCGGAGGCGACGACACAAGGAGACGGTCCCTACGCCCTCGTCTTCCAGATCAAGAAGGAAGGCTCACAGATGGTCGTTGTCTCCCAGCGCTGTGACATCGTCAGCGCCGACGAGGATCTGATCGAGGCGATCCCACTCGTCGAATGGCCTGCGGAACGCGACCTTCCCGGTCTCAACTCGACGCGCTACTTCGTCTTCGACCGGGACGCTCGGCTTGTCGCCGACAGCACACGGCGACTTCAGTTCGAGAAGACGCTGCTCCCGAGCGGAACTCCACAGCAGCTCTGCGGCGACGACGACGCGCTTAGGTCGTTCAGCCAATGGTGCGCTCGCCGCTACTCGCGAGTCGCGTTCGCGAACGACTTTGTCGCGACGGTGGGGTACGCACTCGAGGACGCACTCCGACGCCAAGGCAAGACGAACCCTGAGCCTCGCAAGGCGCTTCACTCGTGGCGGGCCGCCGAAACACAGGCATCAGCCGGCGATCCGATCGACGTGTCGTTCCTCGTCGTCTATGACGAGGAGCATGAGGCGGCCGCGTCGGTCGGGGACTTCGTCGCTGCGGTCGTGGAGCAAGCACAAAGCCTGCTGCCGAAGTATCAGGCGAAGGCCGAGGAGCGTGCCGAGGCGCTGGGAGTGAAAGGGGCAGTGAGGCCACACAGGATCGCCCAGGCCGTGCCAGCCGCCATGTCGCAGGTGTCGCTCCGAGACCTCCGCCAGTGGCCGTCGTTCAACCTCGAGCACATGACCTACGCCGGTGAAGAGATCGCCGGCGTTGAGCCGCTCGAGGAGTCGGTTTAGGGAGAAGGTTCTCTAGGCGGCGAGGCGGTAGCGGCCGGTGCGCTTGCCTATCGCCACGACACCCGCAGCACGGTTCACCTGGGCGAGGAATGTCGCCAGAGGATCGCGGCCGCCGATCTGGTGGCCGGCCCGCCGGACGAGTGTGAACCAGTCGCGGTAGTGGATCTCATCGCCTGGCTCCACGTTCTCGGCGAGCACCGCGAGCGCAACCTCGCGCAGACGCTCACCGCGCAGAATGGGGTCGAGTTCCTCGATCCGCAGCTGATCGGCGAGCCCGCAGGCGGCTTCAAGCTCGCCGAGGAAACGCTCGTCCTGCACGACCTGCTCCTCGAGCCGCTCGATCAACGCTTGAAGCCGCTCCACCTGTGAGCGCTGCTCAAGGATGCGGCGGCGAACAACGCGGTATTCGGCGAGCACGGCCTCGTCAGCCGCGGTCGGCTCTGCCTGATCCATGGTCGGCGATCGTAGGGAGCCGGGCGGACGCTCCGGCACCGACCGCGCTGTCGGCCCTGGCCGCGTCGCGCGCCCGCCCAAGCCTGCTCGACGCTGACCTGCGCGCCAACGAACCAAATCGGCGGCCGTAAGTGATCTGCCTGAAGCCGCGAGTAGAGGACGGGGTTCACGTTCGAACGCCCAAGCGTTAAGCGAAACATGGAGGTGTGAAGTGAACGCAGTGGCACAGAAGCATCAGGTCGTGATCGTCGTGAACGGCCGTCAGCGCACAGTCGACGAGAAGGAGATCACCTTCGACGAGGTGGTGAAGCTGGCCTTCGACGGTCCGCTGAGTGGCGACAACGTCGTCTACAGCATCACCTATCGACGCGCCGAGGGAAACAAGTCCGGGACGCTTGAGGAGGGCGGCTCGGTCAAGGTCAAGGAGGGCATGATCTTCGATGTCACGCCGACCGATAAGTCGTAGCGATGATCTGCGAAAGCTCCAGGACGAAGGCTATGACCTGGAGATCCGCTCCTCGTACCTGCTCGTCAAGCATGTTCCCTTCCGTGACGCTGCAGGCGGCGTCTCCTACGGGACGCTCATGTCCGGCCTTGAACTTGCCGGCGACCTAACCGTGCAGCCGCAGGATCATCGGGCCTGGTTCGCCGGTGGAGTCCCGCACGGAAGAGATGGCGGAAAGCTCAGCCGGATCATCAACAACGAGTCGCACGAGAATCTCGCTCCGGGGATGGTCACCGACTGCATGTTCTCGACCAAGCCGCTCGACGGTCGCGGCTACCGGGACTACCACCACAAGGTCGTCACGCACGTGAGCCTGATCTCGGCCCCGGCGAAGCTGATCGAGCCGGAGGCGACTGCGACGACCTTCCCGGTGATCGTCGACGACGACGAGTCGGTGTTCCACTACGTCGACACCGCTTCAAGCCGTGCCGGGATCGTCGTCGCCGCTGAGAAGCTGAAACGGTCGCGCGTCGCGATCGTCGGCCTAGGCGGCACGGGCTCCTACATCCTCGACTTTCTGGCGAAGACGCCTGTTCGCGAGATCCACATCTTCGATGGCGACCTCCTCCTCCAGCACAACGCCTTCCGCTCTCCGGGCGCACCCTCGGCCGAGGAACTTCAGGAAAGGCGGACGAAGGTCGACCATCACGCCCGCACCTACGCGCGGATGCGCTCCGGCATCGTCGTGCACAGGTACTTCATCGACTCGTCGAACGTCGGCGAGCTGCGCGAGATGGACTTCGTCTTCGTCGCCGCCGACTCCGGGTCGTCGAAGGCGCTCATCGCCACCGCGCTCCGCGAGATGGGCGTGCCGTTCGTCGATGTCGGAATGGGGCTCTACCGGGCCGACGGAAGGCTTGGGGGGATCATCCGAACGACAGCCAGCATCTCCTCGCTGAACGAGCACATCGCCTTGAGGGGGCGGATCTCAGCCGGAGGATCGGACGATGACCCTTACGCGCAGAACATCCAGATCGCCGAGCTGAACGCGCTCAACGCAGCTCTGGCCGTCATCAAGTGGAAGAAGACCTGTGACTTCTACCTCGACGATGAGTCCGAACACCACTCGCTCTACGTGCTCGGCGGCAACGAGATCATCAACGCCGATCAGCCGGCTGGCCCGGAGGCCGAAGGTGAAGCGGCGGACGCAGAGGCGATCGACCAGGAGGCAGCGTGAGCCTGCGAGCGACCCTACGCCCAGAGTTCGTCGAGTTTCTTCCGGAGGAGCTCAGCGAGGGCGTCCTCTACATCTCAATCCCCTACGTGACAACGGCGCACGCCTGTGCCTGTGGCTGCGGACATCAGGTCGTCGCGCCGCTCTCGCCGACCGACTGGTGGCTCATCTTCGACGGCGAGACGGTCTCACTCGACCCCTCAATCGGAAACTGGAGCTTCCCTTGCCAGTCGCACTACTGGATCGAACACAGCCACGTCCGGCAGGCCGGACGCTGGTCGAAGGCTGAGATAGCCAGAGGCCGAGAGCGCGATCGCATCAGGAAGGCCCGCCGCTACGGCGAAGTGCCCGCCGAGAGAGCTCGGTTGCTAAGCGAGTCGGTGCGCGATGCGAGTGTGAAGAGAACCGGGCAGCTGCGCTCCCTCTTCCGTGGATGGTGGGCCAACGATCGGTAGCGGTTCGTAGCGGTTCGAGTCTCACGCGAGACCTAAGAGCCGAGGTGGCAGCAGGCAGTCTCTCTTGCTGGCGAGTGGCGCGAGTCTCCCGTCGAGTCTCATCGAACCGGCACTCGACGACTCGTCAATGCACGGTCGCACTGAGCATCCGGAAGACGTCGCGCTCGCCGATGATTTCGATCTTCTGCCCCTCGCTCCGAAGCTCCTCGGCGGGGCCGAGTTCGCTGGTCTTCGTTACCCCGGTGGCGGGTGTTTGGCAGACGTTCGCCGCGGACGAGTTCCGGTTCCCATAGCGAAGACGCAGGTCTCCGATGCAACGTCGACCTCTCCCTTCGGACCAGCTCGTAGCCGCCCGCTACGGCGGTCAGCGTCGTCAGCGCTCCCGCCGGCGGCGCGGACGAGCCGTCCTGAGAAAGGTCGTCATGCGAGCCGAGCGCGTCGTGGCTGTGATTCCTCGAACGTTGGATGTCGATCGAAGAGGTTTGTCGTGGCGCAGCAGGGTCAGGTCTTCGCGATGAAGTCGGACGGGCCAAACGGGAGCGCTCTCTGGGTACCGGTATCGGACGTCGATGGCAAGAGGCGTCATTACTCTCAGCGCCAGTGACGATCTCGCTGACGACCCACAAGATGTTGTGGGCTCGCTCCCGGAATCGCTGTGCCTTTCCGGATTGCCGGCAACTGCTCGTCGAGTACGTCGACGGTGCCGGCGTTTCCGTCCTTGGTGTTGAGGCTCACATCGTTGCGCAGAGCGCTGATGGGCCACGCGGCGGGCCCGTTGACCCGCGTGTAGATCGGGATGCTCTGGCGAACCTCATCCTCCTCTGCCCGATCCATCACAAGGTGGTGGATGACCACCTGGACAGGTACCCGGTCGACGTGCTTCGAGAGATGAAGCGGATCCACGAGGAGACGATCATCCGTAGCGAGGGCGAGGCTGAGCGTGAGCTTCGTCGTGCCGAGGAGTTCTACGCCGAATACGTCGACACGTGGGCGGCAAAGGCGGATCTGGACAACTGGACCGCCTGGACGTCCGGTCTGCTTTCACACAGTGAGCCGAGTCTCGACCATGAACACCTCACCGACCTGCAGGAATTACGGCCCTGGATGCTTTCCCGGATTTGGCCAGGCAGGCATCAGGCTCTCGAGGGCAGCCTGACGAATTTCCGGCGGGTGCTCGACGACCTGGTCGAAGCTTTCGCCGCCGCAGCGGTCGATCTTGATGCCGACGTCATCCGGACCCGCCGCTTTTACAAGATCGACGAGTGGAGCCCGAAGCGGTACAGCGATCTCCTTGAGGCCTACCGCCAGCACGTGGCGCTCGTCGAGAATCTGACGTACGAGCTCACCCGCGCCGCGAACTACGTCTGCGACCACGTGCGTGCGACACTCGACGCGAGTTACCGCCGCGTCGAAGGTGCCTTACTCGTCCAGCGAGGGCCGACGATGGACCTGGTTGTGAACACCAACCGGCCTGAGTATCGAGGCGCTGAGAGAGTGGAGCGGCCATACCCCGGCCTGAAGGAGTTTGCGCGGGTGGGTCGGCGGCGCGACTTCTGGGTCAATCACCGCGACCTCTAGACGGAGGACGACACGATCAGACGAAGATAGACCGCCGATTCGCACGGTCTGGCGGCCAGCGACTGCGCGGACGGCGCGTGTTCTTGTCAGCCAAATCGAAGCCGGCGGCGTCGGCCTAAAGATTCAGGCCGCATCAGTCGTGCTCCTCACGGAACCGCAGTGGAAACCATCAATCGAGGAGCAGGCAATCGCGCGCTGTCATCGGATGGGACAAGCGCGCCCCGTCGACGTGCACCGCCTCCTCGCCGAAGACAGCGTCGACCAGCGAATGCTCGAGATCCTCGCGATCAAGGCCGCGCTCTTCGACGAGTACGTGCGCCGCAGCGAGCTCAAGGAAATCGGCCCGGATGCCGTGGACGTCTCAAGCGTCGATGAGGCAAAGCGAGTCGCATCGATTGCCGAGGAGGAGCGGCGCATCATCGAGGCAGAGCGGCGGAGGCTCGGCTTCGATAGCTGACTGATCTACGCTGGCTGCGTCGATTCGCTCTTGATCTGAATCAACAGAGCGGCGGTAAAGTGGACGCGTGCAGGTGGATTCGAGGACAGAGCTCGTCATCGCGGTTGAGATCGCGCGGAGGCTTCTCATCTCGCCGCAGCGCGTGAACGTCCTCGCCGGCTCTCCCGGATTCCCAAAGCCGCTCGGCAAGATCGGCCGCTCGTCCGTCTGGCGATGGAGCAGCGTCGAACGGTGGGCCCGCACCACGGGCCGCCTGCCGACTGACTCGTAGGCGGTACGGCTCCTCCGTAGACGCAGATCCACCCTCCGGGTGAGGGAGCCGCGCGAATCCGCGCTGCTTCGCCACGCCGCAGGGGTTGTTTCAAATCAACACCACGCGAGGGAGGAGCGATGGAGTATCGGATCGACCGGGACACGCTGGCCGAGTTCATCAGTCGCCAAGTCGCGCAGATCGAAGCGGCATCGATTCCGAAGCTGCTCGCGGACGTCGTCGAGCTGCGCCTCCGTCACGAGGCGGTCAGCCGCGACGAGGTCGCCGCCCTCTGGCTCGGCGCGGGGCTGGCGACGCACGTGGGCCTCGCGATTTTCGAGGAGCCGGAACGCTTCATCACTGTTGCCGACCCATGGCCGCTCGCAGCCTGAACAGGAGGAGGAGACGATGCAGACCGACCTACCGACCTTCCGGCTCGACGACGCCCGCGCGGCGCTCTGGTTCGGCGCAGACGCCGGATGGGGCGACGCCGTGCGCGCCGTCGATCCCCGCGCGACGAGCAGCGCGGAGGCGATGATCGCCGCCGCCGGTCTCGGGTGGACGGTGGAGCAGTACCCGTTGGAGGCGGTGATCGACCGGGGCACGAGCGTGCAGCGCGTGCCCGTCCCGAAGCACGTCGCCAACGTCCGCAGCGACAGCGGCGCGGTCGTCGGCGTCGTCGGAGAGGCGTACGAGCCGCTCCAGAACCGCGCCGCCTTCGCCTTCTGCGACGCGATCACCGACTCGGGGCGCGCCCACTGGATCGGCGCGGGGGAGACGCGCGGCGGCGCGCGTGTGCACGCGCTGATGCGGCTCGATCGCGAAATCCGGATCGGCGGCGCAGAGGGAGAGGACGTGCTCCCGCTGCTGTGCTTCCGCAACGGCCACGACGGCGGTCTGGCCGTCACGGTCTCGGTCGCGCCGTTCCGCCTCGCCTGCCTGAACGGGATGCTGCTCCCGCTCGCGGACGCGCAGCGCACCTGGAAGGCCCGGCACACCGCGAACGTCGAGGCGAAGCTCGCCGACGCCCGCCGGACGCTCGGGATCGCGTGGCGCTACTACGACGAGCTCGAGAAGCTCGGCACGCGCCTGCTCGGACAGCGCGTGAGCGATAGCGAGTTCGACCGCTTCCTCGCGCTGCTCGTGCCGCTTCCGGAGCCGCAACCCGACGAGACGAACGGGGGCCGCTCCGTCCGCAACGCGGAGCGCGTGCGCGATGCGATCCGCACCGCGTACCGCACGACCCCCGACCTGGCCGACATCCACGGCACCGCCTGGGGCGCGCTGCAAGCCGTCGCCGCCTACGTCGACCACGCGCAGCCGGTGCGTCGTACCGCCAACCGCACGCCCGAGGAGGCGCGCTTCGAACGCGCCACCGAAACCGCACCGCTCAAGGATCGCGCCCTCGAACTGCTCACCAAGGAGGCCACCAGTGACCCCAACGCTGACCGTCGTCCCGCTCGACAAGATCAAGGCCGGCGACGGCTTCAACCCTCGCAGCGAGTTCGCAGAGGAGCAGATGGCCGAGCTGGTCGCCTCGGTGAAGCGGCACGGGATCATCACCCCGCTCACGCTCGCGCCCGCCGAGGACGGCTGCTTCACGATCATCGCCGGGGAGCGCCGCTACCGAGCGGCGAAGGCCGCGAAGCTGCGCGAGGTGCCCGCCCAGGTGCGTGACGGGGACGGAGAGGCGCTCTCGCTCGCCGTTGCCGAGAACGTGATCCGAGCCGACCTCAACCCGCTCGAGGAGGCACGCGCCTACCGGCGGCTCGTCGACGAGCATGGTGACCCGGCGAACGTGGCGAAGCTCGTCGGCAAGCGCGAGAAGCTGATCGCGGAGCGCCTCGACCTGCTCAAGCTCCCGGAGCAGGCGCAGACGCTGCTTTCCGCTCGCCGCGTTCCGCTCGCGTGCGCGCCAACGCTTGTGCGGATCGCAGAGGCCGAGGCGCTGCTCGCAGACCTCTGCGCGGCGTGGCTCGCCGACCGCCCGCACGCCGCCGCCGCGTTCCCGGCCGCCCCGGGTGAAGTTGTCGACGATGTGCTCGCGGCGACGTGGCAGGACGACGACGGGCAGCCGCTCCACGCGGTCGCCTACAGCGTCGGCGGCTACCACGGCCCGATCCTCCCCGGCGGCGGCAGCAGCGACGTGCTCGCCGCCATCGTCGCGAAGCTCGGTCAGCGGGGTGAGGCCGTCTCGACGGCGTATGCCGACCTGCCAGAGATCGCGCATTCGTCCGATTACGACTGGGCCGCGCGCCAGGAGCACGATCGCCGCGAGCGCGAATGCTTCTCCCTCGGACAAGAGGACGCGGACGCCGCGCGCGCGTTCGGCTGCCTGCTGGAACTGCCCGCGGCGAACGAGCGCCGGGGACACGCCTACGTCACCGATCCCGAGTGGCTTGCGGACCGTCTCGCCCAGAGGATCGCCGCACACTTGGCCGCCGACGCCGAGCGGAAGCGCACCGCTCGCGAGCAGCAGGCGCCCGCCAGCCCGGACAATCCCGAGCGCGAGGCCCGCCGCCAGGAGCGCGAGCGGCAGTACGAGTCGCGCGTCTCTGCCCGCGCCCGCAATCTCGACCTCGGCGCGGCGCTCGCCCGCTGGGAGCCGAAGGTCGATGCCGACGCGGTAAAGCTGCTCGGGTCGCTCGTGCTCGCCCACTACGGGAAGGCCGCCGCGTGGGGACACCGCCTTTGCGTGGAGCAGCCGACGACTGCGAACAAGCAGGGCAAGGTGACGGTTCGTTACCCGCGCGGCGCTCAGGCCGAGAAGCAGCTGCACGAGCAGGCGACCGCGGCGCTGATGCGGGCGCGAACGCCGGAGGCGGCTCTCGCCGTCGTCCTGCGCATGCTTGTAGCTCAGCGGCTCGTGGACGCCTCGGGCCTGCCGAACGCCGACCGGCAGGGCGTCTACGAGCCGCAGGAGCTGACGCGGTCGAAGGTCATCGACAAGCTCGCCCGGCGGGTCGCGCCGCCCTCGGTCAAGCAGCACCTGGCCGAGCAGGCGGTCGAGCGCGAGCGGGCTGAGCAGGCGGCTCGCGCAGCGCAGGACGCGCGGCTCGAAGAACAGCGCGCGACGCTCGCCGCTTGAGAGCCGATCCGCTGCGAGTGCTGCTTCGAGCCCATGGAGTCACTCGAAGTCGCGGCCGAGAAGCACGAAAGCCTCGTCCATGCTGGCGAGTGCGAACGCGAATGGGGAAGCGCCCACGACGCGGACGACGATCCCGACAAGGAGGAGTGACCGCGATGCACCCGCGCCGTCCGTTCAAATTACTAAGCTCGATAGCACGCGAGACGCAGATGCATCCTGATGCAAAAATGCCTCGCCCTATGGTAAGCTCCGCCTCGTGCTCTCGGTTGCCAAGCTCACTCCGGGGCAGGAGTCGTACTACGAGCGATCGGTCGCGGCGGGGCTCGACGACTACTACGCCGGGCGCGGCGAGTCGCCCGGAATCTGGACGGGGCGCGGCGCAGCCGTCCTCGGGCTCGAGGGAGTCGTGCAGGATGGACAACTCGGAACGCTGATCCGCGGCGTCAACCCGCTGACCGAGGAGCGGCTGCGGAAGCACCCGAAGGAGCGGACCATCACGGTCGAGCGGATCGATCCGCATGCCGGCGAGCGCCGGATCGAGCAGAAGAAGCTCTCGCCGGTCGCGGGGTTCGACCTCGTCTTCAGCACGCCGAAGAGCGTGAGCCTCCTCCACGCGCTCGGCGACGAAAGCGCGCGGCGGGCCGTGAACGAGGCGCACGCCGCGGCCTGGCAGGCGGCGATCACGTATCTCGAGGACGAGGCTTGCGTGACCCGTCGCGGCAAGAACGGGGTCATCCGTGAGCACGGCGGCGGCTTCGTCGCCGCCGCCTATCAGCACCGCACGAGCCGCGCCCAGGACCCGCATCTGCACACCCACGTGATCGTCGCGAACATGACGCGGAGTCCGACCGACGCGAAGTGGAGGGCGCTCGACGGTGAGGCGATCCTCAAGACCTACCGGCTCGCGGCCGGCTACCTCTACGAAGCGCATCTGCGGGCCGAGCTCGCGCGGACGCTGGGTGTGGAGTGGGAGAAGCCGCGGAAGGGATGGGCTGAGCTCAAGGGCATCCCGCGCCGCGTGATCGACGAGTTCTCGACCCGGCGGCTGGCCGTCGTCGAGCGGATGCGGGAGCAGGCGTCGACAGGGTTCTATGCCGCTCAGGTCGCTGCGGTCGACACGCGGGACCGGAAGGAGCAGGTCGATCTCGTCGCGTTGCGAGAGGACTGGCGCGCCCGCGCCGCGGAGCACGGCTTGGGGCAGCGCGAGCTGAGATCGCTGCTGGGACGTGTAGCCCGGCGCGAAGTCGCGTCCGACGAGCTGCAGGCGATCGCCCGTCGCCTGCTCGGGCCGGTCGGTCTGACGGAGAAGCGGACGGCGTTCTCCGCCCCAGAGCTTGTCATGGCGTGGGCGGAGGCGCTTGCGCAGGGTGCGGCCGGCTCGAGGATCCGGCAACTCTGCGAGCGGTTCACCGCGATCGACGGCGTCGAGCGCGTCGGAGATGCTCCAGCGCCTGGGCGGCCTCCCCACTTCTCGACGTCCGAGCTGATGCAGGTTGAGCGGGCGGCGCTCGACCTCGTCGAGCGCCGCGCCGATTGCGGCGCGCCGGCCATTGACGAAGAAGAACTTGAGAGCGCGCTGCCTGTGCCGGTACGCGAGCGTCTCTCAAGGGAGCAGCAGGCGATGGTCCGGAGGGTCGCGACGAGCCGGCAGCGCGTCGTGTGCGTCGTCGGCGTCGCCGGAGCGGGGAAGACGACCGCGGCGCACGCGCTTGCGGCTACGTTCGCGGCGAAGGCCGTTCCCGTTGTTGGGGCTGCGCCGTCCGGGGTCGCGGCGGAGAAGCTGCAGGACGAGACGGGCATCTCCTCGATGACCCTCCACCGTCTCCTCGACCAAGCGCGCCGCGGTGAGCTGCCGGCCGGTTGCGTGCTCATCGTCGACGAGGCTGGAATGGCCGAGACGCGCGTGCTCGCGCCTGTGCTGCACGAGCTCGATCGCCTCGGCGGCAAGGCTGTGCTCATCGGGGACCCGCATCAGCTGCCGGCCGTCGGTGCAGGCGGGCTCTTCGCAGGCATCGTCGAGCGCAAGGGGGCGATCGTGCTTCACGAGAACCGGCGTCAGCACGATGATCTTGAGCGCCAGGCACTCGCAAAGATTCGAGCCGGACTCGGACGTGAGTACCTCGCATTCGCGGAGCAACGCGAGCGCCTCGTCGTGTCGGAAGATCCGCTCGCGACGAGGATGCGCCTCGTCGCGGACTGGTGGTCGCATGCCCGCTCGAACTTGGCGGGCAACGTGATGATCGCTCTACGCAGGCGCGACGTCGCCGAACTCAACGCGCTCGCGCGAGGCCTCATGGAGAGCAGCGGCCGGCTCGGCCGCGAACGGCTCGCCGTCGCCGGCCGCGAGTTCGCGTCGGGTGATCGCATCGTCTGCCTGAGAAACAGCGACCGGCTCGGCGTCAAGAACGGCACCCGGGCCACGATCAAGCGCGTCGATGGCGCGGGCGGCACGCTCATCATCTCCACTGACCGCTCCGATCGCGTCGAGTTGAGCCGTCGCTATCTCGAAGCGGGACATGTCCGCCACGCGTACGCGCTGACAGGTCACAGCGGACAAGGCGTGACTGTCGACCGCGCGTTCGTGCTCGGCTCAGGACAAGCGCGCCTTCAGGAGTGGGGCTACGTTGCCCTCTCGCGCGCGCGTGATGCGACTCGCCTGTATGTGACCGCGAACCTGGTCGAGCGCGAGAGTCACTTCCATGAGCACGACGATCGCGATCCCGTCGCGCGGCTTGCCGGTGCGCTCGAGGAGTCGGCGGTCGAGCGGCTCGCGGTCGACCAGCGGCCGCACGAGAGCGGTTCGCGGCAGATCGCGCGCGCCGAGATCGAGCGCGCTGTACCTTCTCGTCGAACGGCGGCGCAGCTCCGTTTGATTGAGCAGGAGCGGCTCGCGCTGAGCCGCATGCGTGATGAGGCTGCTGGCAAGCTCTCAGAGGCAGAGAAGCGCATCGACCACTCGCGATTGCGCGCCCGCCGCAGAAGCGACGAGTCGCGCCGAGACGCCCAGCAACTCCAGGCCGCCGTGCGCATCGCGAATGGGCGACTTCACGAGCTTGAGCGCAGAGCAGCTCGGCTGTGCTCGCGGGAGACGCGCGTTCCAGTTCCGCGCGGCGCGCCGCAGGAGCGGCATGCCCCATCTCTCGGCCTTGATCTCTGATGCGAGTAGAAGGCCGCCTGCGTCGATTGCCTGCCAGCTCTAGTTAGACATAGGAGAAGAGATCGCCGCCCAGGCGGCAGGTATTCGATCGGAGCCGACATCTTGGCGACTAAAGCGGGTGGGTCGCCTCGCAATCGGGCTCTTCTGGCGGGCGCCGTGCACGCAAAGTGCGAGTTTTTCGTCGAGCCCTTCTCGGGCTCCCTCTTGACGGCAGTCAGCGTATGTGCGAATCCGTGGGTCGAGGAAGAACTGAGGCGAGTCGTTCTGCGGCGGCGGCTCCTGTGTGGGCAACCGAAGGGGGTTCGGGGTGACTCGTGCTGTCGATGCTCTCGTGCGGCGTCGTTCGCTACTTCAGCCTTGGGTTTTGGGGGCGTTCGCGGCGTCACTCAGCCTGGCCGCCCTGTTAGCGCTCGCCGCCGCTGGGCCCGCCCGTGCGGCCACCCACATCGGGACCACGACCTATACGACCAATACGACGTGGACGCCGGCTAACAGTCCTTACGTCCTCGACGGCAACGTGAGAGTTAATGCAGGGGTCACACTCACGATCGAGCCCGGTGTCATCGTGAAGTTCAACGGCCAGTTCCGCACGCTCACAATCAATGGCACGCTCAACGCGGTGGGAACGGCAGCCGACCACATCATCTTCACGTCGTACCAGGACGATTCGGCCGGAGGAGACACGAATGGGGACGGGGCCTCAACGGCCGGTGCGCCCGGGCAGTGGTATCACACATCAATTGAGGGCTCTGGCTCACAGCTGGGCTACATCGACATTCGGTACGGCGGCTATGGGTCAGCACAGGGCTACGCGCCGATCTATGTCTACGGCAACGGCTACGGAGTCACGATCGACCACGCTGTAATCTCGAACAACAACCAATCCGCCGTTGTCGTTGGCAACCGCGCCTCAGCGACGATCAAGAATTCAACCCTGTCGAACAACGCCTACGGCGTCTACGTCAACGCCGGAACGGCGAGCATTGACCACACGACGATCTCGAACAACAGCTCGCGCGGCATGTGGTTCAACCTCCCGACGCTGACCCCCGCCCCCGCCACCTCGACCATCACCTCGAGCGACATAACGCAGAACGGAGGCTACGGCGTCTACATCACCGCAAACCTGGACTACCCGCTCGCCTCGATGCCGACGGGGACGACCAGCAACATCTACGCCAACAACGCTAATGGCAACCAGCTCTATTTGGCGGCAAGCTTCAAGCGAGCCGAGGTGAACTGGCGCGGCAACTACTGGGGCGACAACGTCTATTACTGGTATGGCGCTGGAGGCTGCGCCGGCACCGCGCCGAACTCACCCGGCCATCTCGCCTACCGATCCAGCACAGGCAACGTGCCCGCCGGGCCTATCAGTTCCGGAAGCTATCTAGCAGGTTCTTCGTGGTGCGGCTACGACAGCTTCAAGATCGACGAATGCGACTTCTACAGCGCAAAGCTCGATGGCCAGACACAGCAGGCGTGGTGCCAGTCGTTCGGGTCAAGCCACGGCAGGGACGCAACGGTGGAGCTCGCCGACCCCGTCAATTCGGCCACCGGCAGCTTCGAGCATGCGGAGACAGACCTTTCCCTTCCAGGGAGCGGCGTTCCGTTCACGTTCACGCGCTCGTACAACTCGCTCGACCTCGGGAAAGCAGACCTCGGCCAAGGCTGGGCCCACACCCTTTCCGCCGTGCTGAGCATCAGGGCAAACGGCGACGTCACGCTGCGCGGCGAGGACGGGCAGAAGATCGACTACGCCCGGCAGCAGGACGGATCGTTCGTGGGTGCTCCCGGCGCTCTCTCGAAGCTCGAGGCAGTGACGGAAGGGTACGACCTCACCCGCACGGACCAGGTCAAGTACCACTTCGACGCGCAGGGTCGCCTGATGAGCATGGTCGACCGAAACGGCCAGGGACTGACACTCGCATACGGCGGGGACGGCAAGCTCGAGACGGTGACAGACGCGGCCGAGCGCACCATTACGTTCGCGCACGACGCGAACGGATTGCTGACGAGCATCACGGTCCCGAGCGTAGGGACGGTCAGCTACGGCTACACGAACGCGCGCCTTACCTCCTACACGGACCTGCGGGGGAAGATCTGGACGTACGCCTACGACTCGCATGGGTTCCTAGCCTCCGAGACCGACCCGCTCAGTCACAGGCAGTTCCAGAACACCTACGGTGACGACGGGCGGGTCACCCAGCAGCTCGACGCTTTGGACAACGCGACTACCTTCTCGTGGAACCAGTCCACGCAGACCGAGACCGTCACCGACCCCAACGACCACGTGTGGAAAGACGTATACGCGAACAACGTGCTTACAAAGCGGATCGACCCGCAGAACGACACCACCGAGTTCGCGCACAACGCCAGCCTCGACGAAACAGGCGTCACCGCCCCCGGCGGCGATGCGACCACGATGAGCCACGACACACGCGGCAACCTACTAACCGCCACCGCTCCTCCATCGCTCGGAAGCGTGCAGAAGACGTTCGTCTACGACGCGAAGAACAACGTCACGAGCGTCACCGACGCGCGCAACAAGACGAGCAGTTACGGCTACGACGCGGCTGGCAATAGGACGAGCGTCACCCTAGATGGCCAGCAGGTCGCCGCCTACACCTACAACGGCGAGGGTGAGGTGCTCACCGCCACCGACGGCAACGGCAAGACCACCACCAACACCTACGACGGCAACGGCAACCTCGCCTCAGTGACCGACCCGCTGGGGGACAAGACGACTTTCACCTATGACAGCGCGGGCCGCGTGCTTAGCAAGATCGACCCGCTCGGTAACTGCAGCGGCTGCACCCCCGCCGATCACACCACCACATACAGCTACGACAACGCCGGCAACCTGCTCACCGAGGCCGACCAGCTCGGTCACACCACCAGCCACACCTACGACGACGCAGGCCGCGAAACAGGCGTCACCGACCCCAACGGCCATACCACGAGCTACACCTACGACAACGCCAACCACCTGACTCAAATCACCGGCGCTGATCCTGACGGCGCTGGCCCCCTCACGGCGCCGATCACGACCTTTACCTACGACGCCGCCGGAAACAAGGTGACCATGGTCGACCCGCGCGGAAACGTCGCCGGCGGCAACCCCGCCTCCTACACCACGAGCTACAGCTACGACGCCAACAACCGCCTCGCGAGCACCACTACCCCCAAGGGGGAGAAGACCACCTATACGTACGACGCAAACGGCAACCTCGCCAGCACGGTCGACCCGCGCGGCAATGTCCAAGGCGCGAACCCGGACGATTACAAGACCACCTACAGCTACGACGCCGCCGGCCGCCTCGTTACCAGCACCGACCCGCTCGGCAACGTCACCACAAACCACTATGACTCGGTCGGGAACCTCGCCTGGACGAAGGACGCCAACCTCCACCAAACGAGCTACACGTACGACGCCGCCGGCCGCATTCTCACCGTCACCGCCCCCGACACCGGCATCACCACGTACATCTACGACAACGACGGCAACCAGCTCACCCGCACCGACGACAACAACCACACCACCACCAACACGTACAACGACGGCGGCCAGCTCACCCAAACCACCGAGCCCGATCCGGACGGCAACGGCCCACTCGCCGCGGCCGTCACCACCTACGCGTACGACGCCGACGGCAACGTCGCAACCAAGACCGACCCCAATGGGAACGCCACACAGACCGCTGGTGACGGCACCACCAGCTACGGCTACGACCGCGCCAACCGGCTCACCAGCATCGCCTACAGCGACAACACCCCCGACGTCAGCTACAGCTACGGCGCGGCTGGCAACCGCACCGGCATGAGCGACGGCGCCGGAACCGTCACTTATACGTACGACAACCTTGATCGCCTAACGGACGTCGCCCGCGGGAACGACACCTTCAGTTACTCCTACGATGTCGACGGCAACACCATCAGCCGCACCTACCCCGACGGCACCGTCACGACATACAGCTACGACGAAGACAACCGCCTCGCAACGACAACCAGCGATGGCAACACGACCAGCTACAGCTATGACCTCGCTGGCCACCTCACCGGCACGACGCTTCCATCCGGCAACGGCTACACGGAGACCAGGAGCTACGACCGCGCCGGCCGCCTGACCGAAATCGAGAGCGCCAACGCCAGCGGCACGCTCTCTGATTTCATTTCAACCCTCGACCCAGTCGGCAATCCCGTCCAGGTCGTGCGCAGCGGCACGGTCGCCGAGACAGCCACCTACATGTACGACCCCAACGACCGTTTGCTCTCGGTCTGTTTTCAAGCCAGCTGCCCGAACGAAAGCGACCCCTACATCCGCTGGACTTACGACCACGTTGGCAACCGCCTCACCGAAACCCGCCCCAGCGGAACCAGTGACTACACCTACGACAACGCCGACGAGCTCATCGCTGTCGGCAACACCAACAACAGCTACGACAACAACGGCAACCAAACAGCCAGGGGCAGCACGACCCTGACGTACGACCTCGCCAACCGACTGAAAACCTTTAGCGCCGGCAGTCCTACCACCACCTACAGCTACGACGGTGACGGCAACCGGCTCCAAGCTTCAACCGGCGCCCTCGCTTCCTTGAAGACGAACTACCTCTGGGATACCAACTTCGACTTGCCGCAACTCGCACTCGAACGCGATGGGAACGACACGCCTCTCCGACACTACACCTATGGCGTCCGCCGGATCAGCATGACAACCAACGGTGATGCTCACTACTACCACTACGACACGATTGGCTCCGCCGTCAACTTGACCTCAGCGAACGGCACGAGCGAATGGACTGACGTCTATGAGCCGTTCGGCGCCGTGTACGCCGAGACCCAGAACGACCCGAATGCGCCCGCTAACCCCTTTAGGTTCGCAGGCGAATACAACGACTCCACAGGTCTGTACAACCTCCGCGCTCGCCTTTACGACCCGACCAGCGGCCGAATGCTGACCGAAGATCCCGTTACGAGTCCACAGCTAGACCCATACACATCCGCGTACGTATACGCCGGAGATCAACCGACCACGATGATTGATCCGAGCGGTCAAACGTTTACGCCATCGGACGCGGCTGCAGCGGCCGCGGAGTACGTCACGTCTTCCTGCACCCGGATTCTTGCGGGTCGCAAGCAGCCTCCCATTGGAGGCAAGTTCGCGTCCTGTTCAAACGTATTCGCAAAAAATATCGCCGCCTACGTCACGATTGAGCGCGTTCCGAAAAAGTCCGGAGAAGATCAACACGGCAGACGCTACATCGCGTACGAGATCAAGTTCAAAATCCGAAATCCTTTCAAGAGCTACGCGGGGCGCCCAGGTGTAGTCGACGTCGAAGGCACCGGTCCGCAGCATCCGAAGGGACCGGGACGCATCGGTTTTGTCAGCAGCGGGGACAAGGACCCCGGCCATCAGAACTACTCACTCCACACGATCTTCAGGGCGTACGTCGGCACTCCAGTGGGTTTCGGCGGCGCGATCCCGTTTGACCCGCCGATCAGGGTGACTATCGGCCCCGTCACCGATACATGGTGGGGCGTCCACACGGCTGGCGGTTGCATGGCGACCTAGCTACCTTCAAAGAGACGATGGACAACCAGGGCGAACATTCTTTGCCCGAGTCGGGTCCCGCACCCGATGACGGCGAAGCCGCGAGGCGGGCCCGCCGGCTCGCTCTTCGAGCCTTCGCTGATGACGCGGAATCGCTCGAATCGCTCGTGGAGGCAGGCGAATGCGACGCGCGAGGATTCGCGCCCCTTAGTGAGCACAATCTCGAGCTCGACCGCGAATTGAGGCGGCTGTTCGCAGAACGCTGGCTCAGAAAGGCTCCCGTACCCGGCTGGACGAGCGAGGACGCTCAAGCGTCGGTAGACGTGGATCTCGCAATCGTGGAGCCGAGCGGGTATAGGTTGCGCTGCCGTTCGCGCTTTACGGGCGCGTCGTACACGCTCGATCCCTGGGACGGTTCGGTGGAATCAGCACGTAGCTTCATTGCTGACGTGGCGGAGCTTCAGGCGGACAACGTGCAGGAGGAGCGGGCAACCTGGCCGCGGCCTCGGGAGGATTAGCGTTGTCCGTAGGCGGCGATTCACGGCGCATTCAAGAGCAAGGCCGACCGCCGCTCGTTGCGGACCAGAGGCACCCTGCGCACCAGTAGTCGTGGCCCGTGTGTAACTACCGGAGCTTCTGGATTGCCGCCTTCACTCGACCACCGAGCGAACGGTTTGATTCGGGGTAAACGATGAACACGTTGCGCACCCGCAGGATCGCGAGGCTCGAGCGGGACGCCCTGGTTTCAGCAAAGACCGTCGGTCTCAGACCGTTCCTGAGCGCGTGAGCGGCCTCGACACGCGCGCGGATGTTCGCCGGTTGCGCCTTGCGCGCGGAGTGTGCGTCATCGAAGAATATCGTCGCCAAGAAGAGCCGCTTGTGGAGCATGAAGACCATCGCCCCCGAGTTAGTTTGCTGCTTCGCGTCGATCGTCCAGGCGCCACGGACTCCCGCGTTGTCGAGCGCCCGGTCAACATCCCTCGGCGAGAGCGAATCCGCTCCGCCGCAACCCGCGACTGTCACGGCAAGCGTCAGGGCAGCGACGGCTGAAACCTTCCCCCTTAGCACAAGTTTGCCTCTTATCGGTCGCCGACCTCTCGGACGAGAGGCTGTTTTCCCCCCCCCCCCCCCCCCCCCCCCCCCCCCCCCCCCCCCCCCCCCCCCCCCCCCCCCCCCCCCCCCTCCCCCCCCTCCCCCCCTCCCCCCCCCCCCCCCCCCCCCCCTCTCCCCCTCCCCCCTCCCCCCCCCCCCCCCCCCCCCCCCCCCCCCCCCCTCCCCCCCCCCCCCCCCCCCCCCCCCCCCCCCCCCCCCCTCCCCCCCCCCCCCCCCCCCTCCCCCTCCCCCCCCCCTCCCCCCCCCTCTCCTCCCCCCCCCCCCCCGCCCCCCCCCCCCCCCCCCCCCCCCTCCCCCCCGCCCACATGCGCGAGGGATTGAGCCTCGTGAGCGAGGGGCTCAGGATGCCCCGCGCGCCGTGGATTTTCGGCGGCGGGCCCGGGTGCGGGCAGCACTCCTTTGCTTCAGAAACCACGGTCTGCCGAGGGCGTGAGCCGCAGGGTGGTCAATCCAACCCCATGTCAGGCACGAAACGGCTTGTCAGACACGAAAATACGCACACTGGCGAGTATGACGGCGCGGACACTTGCAGGGCGGGCAACCGCCCCCAACAAACGGCCGTAGGAACTCCTGGACACCTTCGAGTCAGTGGAACGCTGCCTTGCACCGACCAGAGACGCGGCCGCTCTGAGCCGCTTGACAAGCGATTCAGCCCCTATTCGCGAAGAGCGTTTCGAGCACGCAATCGCGGACGCCTGGCGCCGGGACCCACACGAGCGACTCCGCCTCCTCCGGCGGGCGGTCGAAGGCGACGGCGAACCCGTTCGCGGCGAGCAGCAGGGCAAGCGCCTGACGAAGCTGGTCGTCAGCGTGCTCGTGCACATCGAGGCGGACGACAAACGCGCAGCTGACGGGACGCTCGAAGTCGACGCGGAGGAGAAGCCGCCACAGCCGCTCACCCTTCGCCGGCCTCAGCAGTGACCACGACGTCGCCACCTGGCCCCGCGGCTCCGTCTCGAGAACGCGTGCGAGATCGACTACATCACGGCGATCCCGCGACTCGACCCAGAGCCCCACGGTCAGTCCGTCCCGAGGGTTCCCGTCGAAGACGGTCGCCGAGATGCACGGCAGTGCCTCGTGCGACAGCTCCTCGAGCCGCCTCGCGAGACGCTTCGGCGAGAGCTTCGTCAGATCCTCTGTGATGTTCATCACGCTACCGCTCCTGAAGCCATCTTCCGGAGTCGCCGGTCCTCGAACCAGGGGCGGAGGTCGATTCGGGCAGGAGCGAGATGCCCGTACACGAGCAGCCCCCGGCCGGGCTTCATCTCACGAAGGACGTTCGCAGGTGCGATGTTGCGATACACGATCGAGCGGGTCGTCGAGCGCCGTCCCTCCGCGCCCGTGGTCGATGACGTCTGACGGATCTCCTCGTCGCCGAGCAGGCGCGCGACGTACTCGACGGTCTGCGCGTCCGCAATCCCCGACAGGATCACTTTCGCGCGGTGATTCGAGACGATCGTGGGCGCTCTGTCCCTTCCGTACACCGCGTTGATCTGCGCAATGTCCTGAAACACGGAGACGAGTTGGATTCCCTGGCCCGCGCCCGTCGAGGCGAGCGTTGCCAGCTCGCGTAGTGGCGCGATGTTCGCGCACTCGTCCAGCACGACTAGGAGCGGAGGGTCGAACGGCTTCCCGGTCTCGGCTGACTTCTCATATGCGCACGCCACGACCTCCTGGATGAGCGTCGCGAACAGAGGCTGGAGCCGTCGCTGCTCGTGTGCCGGCGCGCACAGGTACGCGGTGTGTCTCCCGCCGTCCAGGAGACGCTCCGCACGCAGTTCGGCCGTGAGCGCCGACCCGAGAACACCTGGATCTGCATACGCCGCGAGAACGGTCTCGGCGGTTGTGTACACGCCTGAGCGGGTGCGCTCGTCTCGCAGCGACGAAGCTTGAAATGCGGTGACTGCGGCGTCCTCACCCGTCTCGTCAAGCGCCGCGAGTATCTCCTCGTGTTCCTGCGAGTCGATCCAGCGGACGACGTCGGCCATTGTTGCGTCCGCAGTAGCCGCGGCATACAGCACGGGCGCGAGCAGCTTCGCGGCGGCTGCGTACCAGAACTCGGCGTTCTCGACGCCCGCATGGCCGCTATGCGCTGCGCCGACGAGCCACGATGCGACCCGCTGTGCGCCGGTCCACGTGGAGCACGACGAGAGGGGCGTCCAGCCGGAGCTCGGCATTCCGGTGCTCCCCGTCGGGTCGTAGACCCAGACGCGTCCGAGTCCCTCGCGGGCGACGAGCGTCTCGCGCATTAGATCGGTCTTCACAGACGTGGCGACGACCGGCCCCTTCCATTCGAGGATCGCCGGTACGGCGAAGCCGGAGGTCTTGCCAGTCTGAACCGGGCCGACGACGATCACGGATTGACGCGGCTCCGCAGCAACCAATCGGCCGTCGACGACACCGAGTGTCAGGCGCCCCGGCACCGCTCCCCGGATACGCAGTGGCTTCAAGTCGCGCGGACGCGCCCACCGGGCGGCGGTTGCTTCATGCCTGCCGCGCGCCCGGCGGCGCGCGCCGTAGAGCGCCAGCGTGAGCACGGGCAGAAGAACGGCCATCATCGTCGAGTAGAAGGCAATCGGCCCTGGAAGTACCGACCGCTCGGCCAGCGGCCATGCACCGGCGGGATCGTGCAGGTGAGCCGGGAGGCGTGCGAGCGCGACGCCCATGTCCGATGCACCGACAGCCGGCCACCGACCTCCGAAGAGGCGACCAGCGATCTCTCCCGTCGCCCACAGCAGCGCCGTCACCGCCGCGGCGGAGGCGAGCGCGCCGAGCGCGATCGACTCGAGCGGGCTCGACTCCTCGCCTGCGAGCGGGAACCGTGGCGGCAGTCGTTCTCCGCTCACGCTGCTGCCCTCACGGCCATCCGCGCGTCCGTGTCGACGAGCTCGTGCTCGAAGGCCGACAGCCGGTGCTGGACGAGGAACGACCGCTGCCCGACCTTCCAGAGAGCCCACCCGCGGCGGAGGTGGGGCAGAAGCTCCGCCTCGGTGTCCGTCAGCCCGAGCAGCTCACGCGTCTGCGGAAGCTGGTCGGGCGGCTGCGCGTAGATGACCTTCGTTTCGGCGTCCGCGAGCAGACCTTCCGCGAGCCGAACCTCGCGGCTCCCCTCGGCGCCCGTCGCGCGCAGGTCGGAGAGGCGGTGCATCACGACGACGTTCTGCGTCCCGAGCCCCCGCGAGAGCTTGAAGGACTGTTGAAGCCACTCGCCGATCCCGAGGTTGGAAAGGATCCGCCACGCCTCGTCGACGACGACGATCCGCTTCGCACTGCGGGCGTCCGTCTCGGCCTCGATCATCGCCTGGAGCCAGGCGGTCGCGCAGGTCATCAGGATCCCGAGCGCGGTCGTGTGGGTGTTGAGCACGGCGCGAAGGTTGAGCACGACGAGCGGCGCGTCGAGGTCGAGCCCGACGGTCGTGGGGCCGTCGAACATTCCGCGCAGGTTCCCGGAACAGAGTTGGTCCAGCGCGAAGGCCATCGGACGCATGGAGACGGCGAGTTCGTCGGTGCGCATTGCAAGTGCATCCGCCATCTCGGCCGGCGGGTGGATGAGGACGCCGACCACCTCCGGCAGCGTCGGCTCTCGATCGCACCGGCTGCCGAGGACATGCAGCGCTTCCTGCGCGCCGCGCTTCTCCTCCGGCGTGAGCGGCCGTTCGAGCGCCGCTGCCGCGACTGAGTACAGGAGGTTGAGCTGCCGCGCGGCCCCCGCACGCGGCGTCAGCGGGTTGAGCCGGACGGAGCCGCCCGGCGAGAGGGAGATCGGCTGCACGCCGAGCGCCTCGGCCAGGCGGTCGTACTCGCCCTTAACGTCAACGATCCACGCCTGACGCCCGAAGACGCTCTGCCTGAAGACGTAGGTCTTCACGAGGCTGGACTTGGCTCTCCCGACGATCCCGATAACGACGGCGTTCGGACTCGTCAGCTCGCGACCGTAGAGCTCCCACGGGTCGTAGCAGAACGAGCCTCCGTAGACGTCACGGCCGACGTACACGCCTCGTCCACCGAGACCGCCTTCGGCTACGAATGGGTATGCAGCCTGGACGTGCGCAGTTGTCGTCCGATGCCCCGGCTGGCCCTTCGCGTTCATCGAAGACCTCGGCAAAGCGGAAGCGTGTACGTGAACGCCTCTTCCTGCTGGCCGTAGAGACGGAGTAGCTCGAGGCGGGCCATCTGTGCGGCGTGGTCGATCTCCGAGCAGTTGTGCTCGAGCTCGTCGAGGCTCCGTGCGGAGACCGTCACGTAACCCGCGAAGCGAACGGCGGCGTGGCCGTCGGCCAGTTCCTCCTCGCGCCGCGACGTCGCTTCCAACAGCCGGCGACGCCTTGCCGTCTCGACGAACCCGAATCGGCCACGCAGCTCCTGGTCAGCAAGGTCCGTGGTACGAGATGCTTCGACTTCTCGGATCGCGCGCAGCGGCGAGATCGGCTCGATCGTTACGGCGATCGAGCGCACGACCCGCGTGTGCAGCAGCAATGGCGAGAGGAAGGCGGCGCCGACGTCGGTCCTCGGCCAGCCGGCGATCCAATACGTGGCGTGGACGGCGCCGTCGGTGCGGTAGGCAGACCACGAGGTCTCGCTTCCCGTCGGCCACGCAGCACCTTCGTCGAGCCCGTCTCGATCGGAATCGGCAGCGGCGAGGCGGGCGAGCCCCGGGCGTGACCACGGGTCGAATGCAGTGCGGATCGCCGAGGCGAGCATTCCTGGGCGCAGGGCGCCGACGACGTGAATGTCTGCGGAGCCGAGCCGTTCTGCCAAACCCTCGACCTCGCGCAGCAGGACATCGGCCGCGGCTGCGTCCGGGCCGTTCTTGCCCCCGGCGCGCTTGATTTGCCGCCAGGCCTTCTTGGCGTTGATCTGGAGGCACACGAGCAGCTCGTGGTCACGGGTCACCGCGGGCGCGCCGCTGACCAGGTCGAGGTACGAACGCATCCGGAGCGCCTCGACGGTGGCGGCGTCACGGTCCCAGGACTCGGCGAGATAGCGGCCGATCTCGTCGCCGTCCGCCGGCACCGTTCTCTCCACCCACTGCACGCGGCTGACGGGCGTTCCCTCACGCGCCAGACCGGCGATGAGACCACCCCAACCCGCTTGCCTCGCCTCCTGTTCCGAGCGATTGAGTAGTCCAAACGACGTGACCCGCACCGCGAGCATCGCGGTGTATGTCTTCATCCGTATGTCCTTGACGACTCCGACGGTCTCGCCCCTGAACGGCGCTGCGAGAAGCTCGAGGCCCTGGACAGCCGGAGGAAGGTCGACAACCGGCTCGGGTCGGCCGGATTCGCCGACTCGGACGCCGAAGTCGGGCGCCGCTGACGCACGCCGGTGCGCCCCGAGCATCCGCCGCTTTGTGTGAGCCGCGGCGATCGGGAGCCACTCTTCAGCGGATCTTCCACTCAGCGGCCAGAAGCAGAAGGCACCGACTGCCAGCACGAGGCCGCACGCGACGAACAGACCTGCACCACTCGGCAGCGTCCGCATCAGCACGACGGCTAGGGCGAGGCTTGCGGCCATCGGAATAACCTGCGTCGAGCGAAGCGACCCGATCAGGCCGCGGCGCTCCAGCGGTCCGAAGCGGTAGCGCCTGAACTCTGTCTCCGGCATCGGTTACTCCTCCTCCCGTGGCGGTCGAGGCGGTTGCCGTCTCGGTGGCGGTGGAGGGGTGGGCGGTGCGCTTTCCGGCGGCGTCGGCCGGGGCGCGTCGCGACTCGACTGTGCGCCACCACTCACGTCGCTCGGACGAGGCGAGGTAGGTGGGGTGGTGCGGACGTCCGTCGTGCGACTCGCTCCCGTCGACGCCGCGTCTGTACCGGCGCTCGCGTACTCGCGACGCGTCGCGTGGGACGAAGTCTCACTCCCATCTGCTGCGGTCGAGGGTCCGTAGACCGTGCGGGGCACGCCAGAGGAGGCAGGCGACGTCGACACTCGAGACTGGCGGTCCATCGCCTGCCGCATGTAGCTCGCAGGGCTTTGGATGCCCGCGGATCCCGCCGCGCCAGACAGCGCCGCTTTCTGACCGACGACCGTTCCCGCGGCCATTTCCATCATCGGGATCAGCCGGAGGAGGGCAAAGGGCGACCACGCTGCGAGGACGAGCAGCGCTGCGCCGGCCATCATCCGCTCGAAGACGCTTCCTTGGCCGGGCTGGGCAAGGCTCGTTTGCGTGATGGCCGCCGACGCGAGGCCGAGGATCGCGACGATCACGAACTTCGCCAGGATCACAGCGATGAGGAACTCAACGAGGCGCCGCGCCCAGCGGCTCGTCGCCGGCCAGATCATCGCGACGAACGTCAGCGGAAGGAAGAACAGGGCGACGTAGATCGCGGCGTCCCGGATGACCATCTCTAGCCACAGGACGAAGGCGCCGATTGCGAGAATGATCGCGCCGAGAAAGACGCCGAAGAGCGGTACGGCGTCGGCGGAGTTGTCGTCGAGTGCGTTCTTGTACGCGTCGCCGACAGACTGGAGCAGGTTCCCGTTCTCCGAGCTGCTGCCGAGCCCCTGTACGACGGTTGCAGCGAGTCCGTCGGTGACCGACAAGAGTAGTTGCGTCGCGACGATCGCGGCGCCCGCGAAGATGAAGGCCATCGGCAGGTAGCCGAACGCCGAGCGTAAGAGGATCCAGATGTCCTGCCGCCAGACCGCCTCTATCAGGGCGAGGAGCAACATCGGCAGCGCGAGCAGCCCGGCGACCGCGATCATCGAGCGATACTGGTTGGAGAACCACTGGGCTTGGACATCTGGGGTTGTGCTTGCGTCGATGAGGCTTCCGACCTTGCCGGTAACCCAGACCGCGGCATTCGTGACCCAGACGGTGACGCCGCGCATCACGAAGTCGCCCGCCGCCTGCGCGGCACTACCCGCGAGATCGCCTGCCGCGCCGCAGACGAAGTCGACGCCCGGGAGATCACAGGGGTTCGGGACTGACGCGGCATGGGCGGGGGGCGTGGCAGGCCACGCTGCTGTGAGCGTCGCCAGCACCGCGACGAGCATCGCCGCGGTCACGCGGACATCGCGCCTACGGCTGCGCATGCGAGAAGGGATCGAAGCGCGGGATTTCGGCGAAGAGATCGCCGGTCGTGGTGGCGGCAATTTGCTGCGGGAGAGGAGGCGTCGGGCCTGGCGCGCTTTCGAAGGAGGTCACCTTCCAGCCGTGCTCCCAGACGAGCGAGACGATCTCGGTTCGCCATGACTGCTGGAGCGGCACTGACGCGCCGCTGCCGACGATTCCGACGCGCCAGATCGCGACGGTCGCGGCTGACGGGCTGAAGCTGTGGACCCGGTAGCCGACGAGACCGGAGCGGATGATCACTACCGGCGCCGGAACCGAGTCCACCGCGAGGCGAGCGCGAGCTTCAGCTCCACCCTGCACGTACGCGCGCGCGAGCTCAGCGCGTGCGCCCGATGCCGCGATACGGTCGATGAGCCGTCGGATCCGCGTCGCGTCGAGCAGCGCCGGGCCGTCGAGCAACTCTACGGCGGCTGCGGCAGCAGCAACCGCGCCCGGCTCCGTTCGCGCCGTTTCCGTATCACGCGTCGGCTTGCCGGGGCCGGCCGGCTTCGCTGCTGGACTCGGCGCAAGCGAGCGGCTGTCGCCCGGCGCGGCGATCCGGCTGCCGATCCCGATGCCTATCCAGATGAGGGCGAACGCTGCAACGCCCCACAGCAGCCAGCGCCGCCGGGTATTCGATTTGCCGCTTACTCGGAGCGGGGTCATTTCACCGTATTGCCGAGGTTCTCGAAGAACGCGACGATCGCCGGAGCTGCTCCGACCAGGAAGGCGGCAGCGGCCGAGACCAGCGTTCCTCGGCGGCCAACAGCGGCGTGCTGGTAGTTGCCGGAGTGCGCGCTGAGTGCCCACACTGCGGCCGAGATCACGAGCCCTGCGAGGGCGGCGAGCAGCGCCCAGAAGGCAAGTCCGTTCACGAGCTGCTCGAGAGCGGGGCTGCCCGGCAGCCCTTTCGGGTCGGGCTTGCCGCCGATGCCTGTTGCGGCAATGACGATTCCTGACAGGGGCGACATCAGCTATGACCTCCTTCCGGTCATGTCGCTGAACCCGGCGGCGATCGCCGCGGCGAGTTCGAGGTAGGCGGCGCGTGTCCCCGGCTTCAATCCGCCAAGCTCGGCCTCCGCTCCTGATTCGAGGTGCGGGTCCCAAGGGATTCGGACGCACGCGCGGCAGCGTTCTGCGAAATGGCGCTCCACCCGCTCCAAGTCGAGAGCGCCATTCGAGCCCCTGATTGTGTTCAGGACGGCGACTGCGCCTTGGACGAGGTGGTCGTAGCCGTTCCGATTGAGCCAGTCGAGGGTCGAGCTCGCTGCCCTCGAGCCGTCGAGACTCGGCGAGCTCACGACGACGACCTGGTCCGCGGTGTCGAGTATCCCGCGTGTGGCGGATTCGAGGACGCCCGTTCCGGTGTCGAGGCAAAGGAGGTTGTAGTGGAGCTCGATCATGTCGATCGCGCGGCGGAACTCGCTCTCACCGAGCGCGTGCGTGATCGTCGGGTCGTCGTCGGCGGCCACGACCTCGAGCCTGCTGCTCGCCTGGGACGTATAGCCCCGGATATCCGCGTAGCGCGTGATCCGCTCGAGGTCGTTCAGCAGCGACGCGACCGTCGCCGTCGTCTCGCGGCGGACGCGGTAGCCGAGGGTGCCTGCGTCTGGGTTCCCGTCCAGTGCGATGACGCGGTCGCCACGAAGGGACGCGAACGTGTGGCCGGCGAGCAGGCAGGTCGTCGTCTTGCCGACGCCGCCCTTGCGCGAGATGAATGCGATCTTCCGGCAGCCTGCAACCGGCGTCTTGACGCGGGCGACGAGCTCGCGGTGGCGAAGCTCGGCGGCGCTCGGGCCGAGGTGCAACACGCCGCCCGTCAGCCGGTAGACGCCGCGTCGCCAGCCGCGTTCGGGAAGGTCGACCGCCGGTCGCAGCATGCGCTCGGCCGAGAACTCGTCGGCCGAGGGCGTTCCGGTCGCTGCGCTTCCCGCCCTGGTTCCCGGAGAGCCGCCGTTCGTCGGTGCGTATTCGGCGGACCTCTGCGCGGTGTCCGGCGTACGAAGCGGCACCGGGGCTGCTTCCTCCTGCCAGAGCGCTGCTCCTTCCAGTTCTCCGTTTCCGTGGCTCACAGCCGCCCTCCCTCCGTGGATCAACTGGGTTGCGTATAGCAGTAGATCCACTGTTATAGCAGTGGAAGCGCGGGAGCGCGAATGGGACCCGCGTGGCGTCGCTCTGCATCAAGAAGGCCAGCCCGACACCCGTCAGAACGGCGACCCGCGCGAATGCCCGACCGCGGAGCAGGTACATCAGGCGCTCGTGGCCCTGCTTTTCCCCCGACGAGCCGGAGGCGTACCGAACGCCCAGCCGAAGCCGCTTGGCCCGACGTCGACGCGCTGGTTGCATTTGAAGCACTCGCCGTAGGGCACGCGTGGATGGCACACGAGTCCAGCTCAGCGTCCACGGACCTGCGGACGAACCCCGAGCAGGTCAGCTGCCGCTGAAAGATCTTCGATTCGGGCGTCGCCGCCGCGCATGGCCTCGGCCGCCGCGACGCCGATCATCGATGTCAGCGTCAGGAAGTCCGCGAATGGCATCGGTTCGGCGCCTGACCGCCACCGACTGACCAGCTCCGTCGTCGAGTTGAGCGCTCGCGCAGCCTCCGCGTCGTTCGTCCAACCGAAGAGGCGATAGGCAGCCTCGAGCAGCGGGACGGCACCCTCCGTTTGGCGCCTCCGTGCTTTCTTTCTTTCTTTCGCGGCAGCCCGGTCGGCCGATGGTGTCACCTCGCCAGCGTCCTCGAAGACGGCCGCTGTGACCGCGTCGGCCGAAATCCCGAGGAAGTGCGCCATGCGAAGGACGTCGTGAATGGGCGGACGCGCGACTCGGCCAAGCTCCCAACCCTCGATTGTGCCCGCCTTGATGCCCATGAGCTCGCCCGCCCGCGCCCGCGAGTAACCGGCCGCCTCGCGTCGTTCCTGAAGCAGCCTTCCCAAGGCGGTCTGTCGCGGTGCCACTCGATGTCTCCTCTCGGCAGCGGAAGGCAGTCGATCTACTGCCTCCACCAGATCTTCCCACTTTACGCATGCGGGCACCCAAGTTCCCGCAGGATTGTCGTTCGTTGAAGGAGGCTTCCCAGACCGCCCGTCCAGGTTCGCGCCATTCTGACCAAGCGTGCCTCGGTCGCCAGCGTGTTCCCTGCAGCGCTCAAGCAGTACCCCCGCGAGCTTCGGGTAGCTCGTGAAGCATTGGCGGCGGAGGATGAGGCGGACCCAATGGCTCGGTTGGAACAAACGGATGCGAGCAAAGGCCATGTACTGCGGCGGTCGGGGAAGCTCGCCGTTCGAAATGGTCGAAAACTCCGCGCTTTTCGGGCTGTCCGGCCCCCTATCTGGTCCACGTCGTTTCTGGGTCCTGTCAGGTTGGGAGCGTGATTGGCGGTGGACGATGCGTGCGAAGCGCTACAGCGTGGAGCAGATCGTGGCCAAGTTGAGACAGGCCGAGAAGCTTCAGGCGGAGGGCTTGACGATTCCTCAGGGCTGGAAGCGGCTGGGGATCTTGGAGGCGCGCTCTTGGTGGTTCTTCGTCGCCAACCAGTCCGACGCACGGGTGCCGTTTGACTCGCACGCCAGGGTGAACCCGCGCGCCGGCCCGAAGACGCGCCACGCCGGATCTTCCGGCGCGGCTTCCCACCGATTCAGGCAACGACGGAAGTCATGCGACGCGGCCTCGTGTACATCTGCTTCGGCCGCACGCTGTCGACCCAGTTCGAGTTCATCGTCCGCGCCTGGACGAACCCGAATTTCCCGCAGCAAGGAGCCGGCATCGACCGACTCCGTACGTTCGAAGCTGTGATCTGCGGCGGCTACTACTTCGTGCCCCCAGCGATCCGCAACACGCGGCAGCCGTGGACTTGGGTCTTGCCTCCCACGGAGGACGGATAACTAGCTTCCCCGCCGAGGGCTAGGTGAACGACATTTTCCTACACTCGTCGCTTCTGCCTTGCGCCACCGCCATTGGCCAGGGGTCACGAAGCGAATGCTCGGCGCGAAGAAAATGGGCCAGCGCGCTGGTCCCGTGGGTTCCAATCCATAGGGGGCGCCGCCAGCCCGCCGCAAAGGTTACCAGCCTATTCACCAGACCCCTTATTTAATCCTTTGACAAGAGGCGACCCTTAGCCTAGTCTGGCAGCGGGTTCCAATCCACAGGGCAAGTTCCGGGCGAGCTTCGCGCTCGCCGCTCTTGAATCGCCTGAGAAAGGAGGGCGCCAATCGGAGGCCGTCCGAAGCCAATTTCTGGTTCTCCAGGTTCGGAGAAGCGGGCGGCAAGACACGCGCAGGGCGAGCACGAGTGACTTTTTGCGGCAGGAGCAGTGAGCAAGGAAGCGAGGGTTCCGTGACTCGGCAGCCACCTCCGCTCAGCCAGTCGAGCACGAGACACCTCGCAGGCAGTTGGCATGCTCCAACGAAAGGACTAAGCCAATGTTCGTTCGGCCTGCACTACAGAAGCGAAGGCGCGTACTACTCGTCGCAACACTCGCGAGCGCCGTCATAGCCGGCATTGCCGCAAACACGGCCCAAGCTCACGGTGATGACCTTCAGGGTCCATTTAGCCAGCCCCAGGGAATAACTACCGCGCCGGCTCCCGCAACCATCGGAATTCCGATAGTCCCAACTGGCGTTGACTCAACCGGAAACACCACGGTTACGTCGGGACCCGGCGTATACGACGCCACACCAGTGGAATACGCCACCGACTGGGGATGGTTCATTCAGAGCGGGTATTGTTATTGGGGTGGCGACGGGGGATATACCGACCACTACTACTGGTATCTATTCAGAAACAATGGGACATTGTATGTGAGCGGTAACTACGCTAACTGCAATCTGCATCAGATTCATGTCCCGGGAAACGACTACTACTGGAAGGAATACAACCACACCGGCGATACCGGGAATCACGGTGGCGCACCATCGCACACGTTGTCATTCTACGTCGCATGGTGGACCTAGCACGTGCTTCGAGGGGATGGCGTACTCGTTACGCCATCCCTTCAATAATCGGGTTGGCGATTCTGCTGACGCATGCGGCCGAGTTGGCCCACGCCAACGGAAGAGATCTTCGTGCGGGCAATCCCGTAGTTGGAACCCGCATTACGGGCGGTACGGGCATTCAACGCCAGTGGCTCAGAAATCTGATTGACGATCGCCGTGTCGTCTCTTTAGAAAGCGTGCGCCTCACAACCGAGACCAGCTACGAGGTCAGCGCGCTCGTGACGCTCAAGCATTCGATGCCGCTTACGCTGGTGCAGTCGCGGTGGGAGGCTTTGCTCGTGCTTGCCGATTTTGCGCGCCTAAGCCATGCCCGCCACTATCCGAGGCTTTCGCGGTACCGCATAATCGTGCACGGTGAACCTAGAAATACTGCGACACCTTACGAAGTGATTCGGGCCGATGCGTCGTTCGACTGTGCGCGCGCATCCGCTAAGCGCGCACGAGCTGAAGTGCGCCAGATACTAGCCCGCGCCGGCATCGTGACCGATCTGATGGCAGCAACGCTGCGAGACCCTCGTGCATTTGTCGCCGTCGGCCGCATTGCCGAAGCGGGCGACTACCTCAACGCGATCGGCTCGGTTCAATCGGATTTGTTCGAGTCTCGAACCTGTATGAGCGGATTGCTCCTAACTCTTCGCACCGCCGGAGGGGCAACAGTAGGCAGATTCGGCTTCGCGCGCAGGCTAGAGGCGGTGGCAGGATGGGTAAGACCTGATCTGTTGGGGGACTCTGGAGGATAGAGTGCCAGTAAGCCGGGTACGGGAGTCTCACACCGTTGCGGGGAGCGGGAACTTCCGTCCAAGGGCGCGACATTAAGAGAGTACGTGACCGACTGGGAACTTTGGCGTGCCGGCGTCGCCGGGGACAAGGAGGCCTTCGGCCGCTTATTTGAGCGGCATGCGCGGACGATCTACAACTTCTGCTTCCGACAAACAGCGAACTGGGCTGCGGCCGAGGATCTCACTTCCGTTGTGTTCCTGGAGGCGTGGCGACGCCGGGGCGATGTCAGACCTCTCCCAGGCCAGGCAAGCATGCTGCCATGGCTCCTCGGCGTTGCCCTTAACATCGCGCGGAATCATCGGCGCCTCGAGAATCGCCGGCGTGCGGTGCCTGAGAGGCTTCGAGCCGTGGAACCCCCCGTTCACGAGGACCCTGAGCTGGCGCGGCGACTACACGACGAGGATCAGATGCGGCGTGTCCTTGAGATCGTCCGCAGGCTGCCCCGCCGGCAGCAAGAGGTGATCGCTCTCATCAGCTGGTGTGGCTTGAGCTATGAGGAAGCAGCTCTCACATTGCAACTACCGGTTGGGACCGTTCGGTCACGTCTAGCACGAGGGCGAAAGCAGCTCGACACCCTGCTCGTCGAAGCGGACGTCGAAGCGTCCAAGCTAAAAATCCTACCGAAGGGGGCATCGGAATGAGTGGACTCGAGATTCCGTCCGAACGTGATCTCTCGCCGGAGTCGATGGAGCGTCAGAAGGCCAGGTTCTTGTCTGGAATTGATGCAGACCTGCGCGGACGGCCCGTCCGCAGCCGTCAACTTCTGAAGGGGCGCTTGCAGCAGCTGGTTGTTCCGCGTTCACAGCGAGGTGTCCTTTGGCGGGCGGCTACTGTCGCAGCGGTCTCAGTCGCAATCCTGATAGGCGTTCTCGTCGGTCCTGAGCGCAACGTGAGCCCGGACGTCGCATCCGCCGCGCTAACAGCCATTGATAAGGGTTCAGTGATTCATTTCACCGCAGAGAATGGCACGCCACCGCATCTTGTCAGCCTCCAGACGGGCCGCGCAGAAACTGTGCATCGTGAGGTTGAAGTCTGGTACGACAGTAGCCTCGGAACGATCCACCTCAAGTTCCGGGACAACGGGCGGCTTGTCGGCGAACAGCTGGGAACTGAACAGCAGTGGTGGACTTCGGGCCGCCCCCGAGGTCTTCCCTCGTCCGCTGCGCCTTCACTTGGCCCTCAACTCGCGGGCTTCTTGGATCAATACCGAACGGCGCTCGCATCGGGATCTGCCAGAGTCGTTGGTCAGACGGAGTTCGCTAACACGCCCGCGTACGTGTTGGAGTTCTCGCCTTCGTCTACCGGGAATCGACTTAATGAACCTGAGACGCGAGTAATAGTTGACGCTGACACGTACAAACCGCTTGCGGTTGAGCAAAGCCAGAATGGCAACGTCGCCAGATCAACTATTCGAACGATCGAAACACTCGATCGAGCCTCGGCGGACTTCACTCGACCTAAGGTAGTTGAAGCGCAGGCCGGATACACACGGTTGGCATCAGTTAGCAAGTTGTCGCAGGCCACGGCAGCAGGCGAGTTTCCCAGCGCTCTTTGGGCTGGCCAATCCGCTGTGGGGCTACAACTTACATCTGTGGCACTCCAGAACCTCGCGGTCTCGGAGCAGGACGGGGAGCAGAGAGTCGACAAGGGGTTGATTCTCGTCTATGGCGATGCACATGGTCCAGATCCAACGCAGGCGGGCGCTGTCGCCGCATCGTTTGCGTCAGGGAACTATGCCGCAATCTTGCAGTCGGCTCGGCCTGAGAGTTTCTATGGGTGGACTGATGTCGCTGCCTTTCCTGCTGATGGCTACGCCCGGGAGCTCAAGGAAGGTTCGCGGATTTGGTTACTCCGGAAAAACAACGTCTACGTGACCATCATCGCCCCAAGCCAAAATACGATGCTTGAAATCGCTCGGAGTTTGGAGCCAATCTAGCGCCGGATGGTGTACTGACGGCGTGCATCGAGACGTATGAACAGCAGAAAAGAGCCATTCGAGGGCCTCCTTCGAGTCGATGACGCATCGTTCGGGGAGGCTTCCCGGATTGCTTCTGTGATGAGCTCGGCCTCGCGGCCATTCATCGCCGGGGTCGGTGCTCGAGGCGCCATGGCAATGACGCCAGCTTCCAATACTGCGCCGGGAGCGTAGTCGAAAAGTGCGCCCCTCGCGGCAGTGTTGATTGCTCGTCCGCCTTGCCATTGAGTGATGTCGAGCGAGAGGTGCGGAGCGCGTTGGAGCGGGCGCAGGTGCGGGCGTTGGTTCATGAGACGCTGAAGGAGAGCTTCGAGCGGGTTCGGAAGATTCGAAAGCTTGTCCTCTCAGCCCAGCGTTCTCCACACAAAGTCCCGTCTTTCGAACCTCGTCGCCCTAGTTGGGCGGCGAGGTTCGTTGTCCTTGAACTCTCTTAGCGGCGCTGTTCACGTAGCACGCTCCCAGTGAAGAAAGTCTCCGCGGTCTTGGAAGAAGGCAGTGCTTAGTTCTCGGGCTCGCCTGCGCCGCTGATCGTCCAGGTGGAAGGAGAGGAGTGTCCGCGCCGGCTAGAAGCAGCCGGCCGGCGTCGTCGAGGACGCCATCTTCGTCTGCCGGTACAGCGCGTCGAATAGGCTGGTGCTGGCGGCGATCGTTACCTCGGCACTGGCCGTCGGCGTCGGCGCCTTCGCCCACGAGGCGATCAGCTCGAAGACGGCCGCGTCCTGCGGCACGATCACGCTCTGGTCACGCAGCACCGACGCGAGATCGGCCGGCATTCCGCGAGTGATGTCGTTTTCACCCATCGGTCTCCTCCTTATCGTCAGTGCCTTTAGGGACATTAGTGCCTCCGGCCGCCCGCGGCGAGGGTTTGCGGTCAATCCAGGCCTCGGCGAGCTTGCGGCCACCCCGCTCGCCGAGCCCGTCAACCTGCTTCTTCATCGTCTCGTCACCGAAGATCCTCTCCGCCGCCTCGCCACGGCTGTAACCAGCGGTAGCACGCAGACGAAGAGCGAGGAACTCTTTCTCGCTCACGTGATGCGCCGCATCGGCGAGGGCGTCGGCGTCCTCGAGCTGGCGGAGTACGTGCTCCTCGGTCGTCGGATTGCGGTCGGGCTCGTTGTTGAGGCCGTTCGTCGGGTCGAGCGGATCGAGGAAGACGAGCGCGTCTGACCGCCGCGCAGCGACGACCGCCTTCGCCACCTCGATGTACGCGAACTCGGCGGCGCCGATCACCCACTGCGTCGGCCTGCCCTTGCTCGCGTCGAACTTCCAGGCGTTCTGGCGCACACGGCGCAGCGCCGTCGCGGTCGCGTCGTGGGCGACCTCATCGACCTCTTCGTCGAGCACCTCGGGCGCGACCGCGCCCGGCAAGCCGAGATGGCGCGCGACGCGCACCGCCATCACCTTGTGGTTCAGCCGCAAGTAGCGCCAGACCGCCTCGTAGAAGAGCGTGTCGAACTGACGCGCGCTGTCCGTGTCGTCGGGGTCGGCGGCGAGCGCCGCTAGGAGAGCCCGACCCCGCCGATCAAGTTCTTCAACCGGATCCATCTACGCCAACACCTGCCTCGGTAGTGCTCTCGGCCGTGGGGCGCGACGCGAGGGCCTTTTCGTCGAGCTTGCCACCATAGACGGCGCGGAAGACAGCATCTCCACAAAGACAGTTCGCGGTGCGCGCGCGCGGGCGCGCGAACACCTGGGGCAGTCCGGCGAGGACGTCGTAGCGGGCTTCGACCGCGGACGGACGTGCCGCGGCGAGCTCGGGAACCTCGGCGACGATGAACTGCGTCGCGAGCATCACACCGGCGAGCGCCGACTGGTGCGCGAGCGGCACCAGCACCTCGCGCGGCGCGTCGCCGACGTTCAGGTGCAAGAGTGCGCCGCCGCAGATGCCGTCCTGGTAGACGTCGGCGAGCGGACGGTCGCGCCAGGCGTCGAGCTCGGCAACGTCGATGCCGGCAGCCGCGGCGATGTCGTCGACGAGCGGTGTCTGCATCCAGCGCTCGACGTCGGCGGGGACGGCCTCGAGGCCGGGCACGGCCGGGACACCGCCGGACGGCAGTGGTAGCCCGATTGGCAGGCGGTGAACGAGGTAGGCGAGGACCCGCAGCGGATCCTGGTGGAACGCCGACGCGATCTGCTCGTGCCGGCTCGGTGTCTCGCCCTGGGGCCAGTAGAGACAGGCAAGGCACGGTTCCTCGCCGAAGTGCTCGTGCCGTGACCAGCCGACATCAGCCGGTTGCGTCCACGCGTTGTAGATCAGTCCCGGCAGGCTCGACTGAACGCCGATGCGGTCTTCGGGCGAGTCGAGCGCGACGAGCGTCGCGAGCTGCGCGGCAACCAGGCCGCCGTGCCACTTCGCTTCGACCGGGACGACGGCGAGGTCGGACTTCGCGAGGCGGTCGCGCAGCAGATCGACCTTCACGGCACCGACGTCGGAGTCGCGCGTGAGCACGTAGCGCTGCAGGTTCGACAGCGCCACCTTCTCGTCGTCAATGACGACCATCGTCCCGCGCACGCCGGCGAGCCCGAGCGTCTTCGCGGCTGCCTGCCCGATAGCGCCGGCGCCGACGAGGCGGAACTCGCCGGCGTCGACCGTTGTAGGCACCGGCAAGTCGAAAGACGGCTCGCCGAGCGTGACTAGGTTGAACGCGCCCGACTGCGGGCCACGGCGACCACGGTCGCCGAGCTCGTCGGCAAAAACGACCCGGAAGAGCTCACTGACGCCGAGCGCTGCGGCCAGTAGCGCCGTCGCGCCCGCAGGGGCGTGACCCACCTCGACGTCGGTGTCGACGTACACGTTCCAGCCGCGCGCGCTGACGAAAACGCCCTTGTCGACGGTGGTCTCGTAGCCGAGCGTCGCCGCGGTCTGTTCATCGCCGACGGCGACGTCGGCCGTCGGGTTGACGAGGATGATCTCGGTCTCGGCGGCGTGCACGAGCTCATCCGAACCCTGCAGCCGGATGCGCGGATAGAGGCGGGCGAGCAGATTGGCAGCGAGCAGAAAACCGTCACGGCTCGGGCCGGCCTCGGCTCGCGCGCCGGCGACGAGCGTGACCGACGACGTCTCGAGCTTGGTACGGACGGCATCGCGGTCGAGGCCGCCGAGCACCGGCGCCGTCGCGTCGACGACGCGATCGAGAAAGCGCGGCAAGCTCATCGGAAGCTGATCCTTGTTTCGTCGCCAGCCGGCGCCCACTCGCCAGGACCGACCAGCCGGTACCAGGCCCACTCGTCGAGCCGGTCGCGGCCGCCGTCGCCGAAGTCAGGCACGACCGCCGATAGTCCGCCGACCAGCGTCATCAGCGGGTAGGCGTCGTCGGTGCTCGAGTGGTAGGCGTCGGTCGGGTGGCTGTGCACCTGCCCGGCAAGCGTCAATCCTTCCCCGTAGAAGTCGCGATTTACACGGAAGAGCGCCTCGCCATCGACGACAACCAGCAGTCCCTCCTCCCCGCGGCTCATCGTCTGCTCCGGGACGTAAGCAGAGACAAACTCGAAGCGGCTCGGCCCGTCCAGAAATCCGCCCCAGAGCACGAACGCCTCGTAGCCGCGACTCCCGGCGTCCTGCAGTGGCTCAAGCGTCTGGTCGATGAGCTCGAGTGGAACGACGAAGTCGTCGACGGAGGCCAGCGTCACTGCGGTGCCCCACCCGGTGGCGCGGCGGGCGGCGCTGCCGGCGGGGCGACGACGCCGAGCCCGGCCAGTACCTCCGGCGGCGGCGCTTGCAGCGGCACCACCCCCGACTGCTGCGCGGCGCGAGCCGCCTGCTCGGCCTGCTTCGCCTGCTCCCAGAGTGCGGGTGCGACGTCGCCGGGCGCGTTGACGAGCCGGGTCTGGATCTGCAGCTGGTGCGGCAACGTCTGCACCTGGATGTTGACGCCGAGGAGATTGCGCGCCATCGCCCTCCAAATGCGGTCGCAGATCGTCGCCAAGCTGCCTTCGTGCGTCTCGCGGTGCAGCAGCCACGAGTCGCCCGAATGCTGCGGGTGGTCGTGGTACTGACGGATGCCGGGCACGCAGAAGAACGGGCGGCTCGTGTCGGGGTGGCTGTGGACGACAAGGTCGCGCGGACCCTCCTCGGTGTCGACGAGCGCCTGCACCGGCGGCGACGCATACTCGCCCGTGAACGGGTCGATGAACTCGACCGAGGGCGGTTCGAGGTCGAAGTTCGTGAAGTCGATCCTCACGCAGGCGGTCATCGCCGGGATCGGGCCGCCCCCGATTGAGAGTCGGCCGAGGAACCCAATCTCGACCGCGAGCTCGGTCTCGGCGAGCAGCAGCCACCCCCGCCGGCGATAGGTGTCCTCGTTCTCGCGCCAAAGCTCGAGCTCAAGCTCGAACTTCAGCCGCGTGACTTCCGGGTCGACGACGATCACTATCGGCTCCTAGCCGCCGGCCCCGGCCTTCGGGCTCAGGAATAGGGTCGCTCCGTCTTGGAGTCCGGCCGCTGCCGCCGCCAGCCCTTGCTCGAGCAATCGGCCGTCCTCGGTCCGGAGCTCCCACTCCGACGGCGCTTGCCCCTGATTCCCGCTCTTCTGCAGCGCCTCGTGGACGACGTGCTCGAGCGTCTGATGGAGGTTCACCTTCAGCCGCTCGGACTGGCCGGAGACCACGACCACCACCTCGATGTTGTTCTGATCTGGCACGTAAACCTCCTCGTCGAATTGGTGCCTCGATCGCTATAGGGAGGTTCTGGCGCGAATTCCCGCCTCGAGGTAATACGGATTTCGTCGCGGATCCTGTTCAACCGGCCGAGCTCTACTCGTCTGGCAGTTCCTGCCGCTACGCGATGGCCCGCTCCGACCGATCGTTGAGGAAGGCGATGCCCGGCGGCCTCGGCGTCGAGACTGTCGGATGCCACGACCGCTGCTGTGGTCGGCTCCGGCACCGTCGAAGGCTGGCTAGGCAGGATTCCAAGGGGCTCGGAATGGCGCTAGCCAGTCCTCTTGGATCTCTGGCGCGACCTGAATCAACGCTGCGGCTCGGAACAACGAGACATACTGCTGCAGCAGGGCTCCCAGCTTGTCTACGGCTCCGTTGAGCTCTCTGAATGTCGGCACGGCCTGTAGCTCTGCCTCGTCCGTGTGGGCGATGCGCCTGTTCACAGGGGCACCACAACGATCCGGTGTTCGTGTGGCTGCGGCTACGCGTACAGCGTGACCGTTCGGTGAGCCTCAGGTTCGACCCGCGCGCGCCTGACGGCCCGGGGGGTGCGGATCCGCAGCAACCAGGCGGTGAGCACGTTGATTGCGAACATACGTTCGCGTACACTGGGAGCAGCAAAGCAGGAGGTTTGAAATGAGCGAACAGGCTAATGAGCACGGCAAGGACAAGATCGTGACGATCATTGTCGACGGCACGCCCCACGAGTGGGATCAGAAGAGGATCTCGTACGAGCAGATCGTCAACCTTGCGTACGACAACAATCCGCCGACTGGTGAGAACGTTCTGATCACCGTCGGCTATCGCAAGGGGCCCAAGGATAAGCACGAGGGTGATCTCGACCCCGGGCACTCGGTGGAGGTCAAGGACGGGATGATCTTCGATGTCACAGCGACTGATCGCTCGTAGCCCCGATCTGAAAAGGCTTCAAGACGAGGGCTACGACGTAAGCACCCAGGGCGCGACTGTTCTCGTGAGAGACGTGCCCTACGTGACCTCGAGCGGAGAGGTTAAACGCGGAACGCTGACGTCGACGCTGGTGCTAGCCGACGATGTGACAGTCAACCCGGTGGATGATCATGTGGCCTTTTTTGCCGGCGAGACGCCGCATTTGGCGGACGGGACGCGTAGCCCACACATCATTGGCGAAAACCTCCAGCAGTCCTATGGCGGCGTGGACGTCAGCATCCAGTTGTCCTCGAAGCCGCAGGCGCCGGATAAGAAGTACAGGGACTACCACCACAAGATGTCGACGTACGCTCGACATCTCTCACGTGCCGCGAGAAAGGTTGATGCTTCCGTCAGCGCTCGCGCTCCGAACCGGGTGGTCGTCGAGGACGAGGAGGACAGCGTCTTCAACTACGTCGACAGCGCCTCGAGTCGCGCAGGGCTCGAAGTGCTCGCAGAGCGACTGAAAGTCGCCCAGGTGGCGATCGTTGGACTTGGCGGGACAGGCTCATACATCCTCGACCTTCTTGCCAAAACGCCGATCGGAAGGATCCATCTCTACGACCGCGACGCCTTCCACCAGCACAACGCATTCCGCGCCCCGGGAGCTCCGACAAACGACGACCTTGCCGCTCGGCCGAAGAAGGTCAGGCGATTCGGGGACCTCTACTCGGCGATGCGGCGCGAGATCATCCAGCATCCGTATCACGTCGATGAGTCGACAGTGGATGAGCTGAGGGAGATGAGCTTTGTCTTCATTGCGATCGACAGTGGGAGGGCTCGCAGGTTGATCGTCGACAAACTCGAAGAGGTCGGCGTCGGGTTTATCGACGTCGGTCTTGGCGTCAAAGAGAAGAACGGCGTTCTCAGCGGAATGATCAGGACTACCACGAGCACGCCAGAGAACCGGTTGCTCAAGAGGAAGCTGTCCTTCGGCGGAGACGAGGCCGAGGACGACTACACGCGCAACATCCAGATCGCCGAGCTGAACGCCCTAAATGCTGTGCTCGCTGTGATCAAGTGGAAGAAGCTCGTGGGCTTCTATGGCGACCTTGAGAGCGAGCACCACAGCCTCTACACGATCACCGGGAACTACCTCATCAACCAGTGCACGGCATGAGCCGGCCTGCCGCAATACGTCCTGAGTTCGTGGAGTACGTCCCGAAGCAACTCGACGAGGGCGTGCTGTACATCTCCATCCCGTTCAGCACGACTGTCCACAAATGCGGCTGCGGCTGCGGAAGCAAGATCACGCTTCCGATAAACGCGGCAAAGTGGCGATTCTTGTGGGACGGAAGCTCGATCTCCTTATGGCCCTCCGTCGGCAACTGGAGCTACCCGTGCAAGTCTCACTACTGGATCGAGCAGAACTGCATCGAGTGGGCACCAGCCTGGTCGAAGGAAAGAATCGAGGCCAATCGAGCACGCGACCAATCCGCGCGTGCTCGGTACCTCGAATCGCGACGCGGGGGCGCAGAACCGGTCAAGATCGAATCTCGATCCCGCGGCTTGATAGATCGAGTTCGCGGGATGTTCCGGCGTTGAGGTTTCCTGGTGGTGTCGCTGGGATGGCGAAGGCCCGCTGGTCGGCGGGCCTTCGTGGGGTAGAGAGTCGGTGGGACTAGCCGCGAATCGGGACGACGCCGAACACGAATCGCGCCTCGCTTGGTAGGTCGGCATCTTCGACTTGCATCGCGCCGAATGCTTCGAGCATCCTCGATATCAATAAGGAGATTCGAGGATCGGCGTCGGCCTCCTCGGACCTGTTACGGCAGCCCGGCGCAGACGTACACACGCGCGACCTTCCAATGGGAGTCATGTCCTCCAAGCGGCCCTCCAAGCGGCTGCAGACGACCACGTCGCCAGTTCGGTCTATAGCACTTACTCCGAGGCTGTGATCGCAGCTACGAACCCCTCATTATCGAAAGCGCTCACAATTACCGCCTTGACGAACGTTGCGAGTTCGGAGGGGTTCCGTTCAAGCAAGGAAGAAACTCGCCGAGTCTCATCAAAGACGACAAACATGTTAGTCGGGTAACCCGCCGTCGCATCGGCAAGAAGTGCCTCCAGGTCTTCGCAGGAGAGTCTATCGCCTACTGCTAGGACGTGAAAGATCTCCTCTCCCGCGACGACCGCGGACGTAGGTGCTCGCCTTCTGAATGCAGGATCTCCGGGGCTTTCAAGTTCATTCTCTACAATAAGCACCGCTTCTGTTGTAGCTAGTGTTCGCAAAAACGTTGTAACAATCTGCAGCCTCTTGGGGGTTCCAACGATCCCTCCTTCAGCTGGGTCCAAGCCGTCGAGTTCGTTCTCAGTTGAGACAAGCGCAAGCACACGCGCATTAGCCAAGAAGCCTGAATTGCGGACGGCTTGACTAAGACTTAGCCCCATTGCTAACGAGCGTTCCACCCATGGCGCTAAATCATCGATGGCTTTATATTCATGTTCAAAGGGATTTGAAGATTTCATGGCTTATGATGTGGCAGCTCTCATCATACTCACTTCGGCACTACGAGTCCACCAGGATATACCCGCCAGCCAGGACCTTTCTCGCCTCTACGGTGATAGTCGTAGTGTGGGCCAATTGGCGCACGATGATTGAGATTCGGATGGAGCGACTCTCCCGTGTTCTTATTGTACCAATTGCCCTGCTCGGATCCCACGGGGCCATTGCCTTTCCATTCCCAGTCCGGTCCGGGTGGATTAGCCGGATCGTTGAAATCCGGGTCGTCGGAGGGCTTCGGCGAGTTCTTGCCTGAGGAGAGCAGAATAGAAACGGGATTGTCGAAAATGTCGAGGAAGACGGCATATTTTGGATGGCTATGAAGCGATAGAACCCACGCTAGGGCGATGCCAGCCCATGCAGTCTGACCGACCCAGTTCCCGCCGATCTCAAACTTTCCCCACGCCGCCTCACCGGACAGGTCATACCCGCCGACTGGATCTTGACATGCATAGTCGTATGGGCTGCATGCCCCGCCCACCACAGGGTCAGTGGCATAGAAGCGCCCGCTTGTGGGATCGTAGGGCCGTGCTCCCATCTCGATAAGTCCGCTTGTCGGGTCGAGCTTCTTGTCCCACTGACCGGTGAAGCGCTCGACCGTGTTGGATCCTGTTTCGGGCGTGAAGAGGTCGCCGAAGGGTCCGTATTTGAAGGCGGTGCGTGTTCCGCTCGCGTCTCGCGCGACGACATCGCCGTGTCCTGAGTAGTAGAGGTATGTCGGTGTGCCGCTTGGTGCGCCCGCGTATTGGGCGAGGTCGCCGGCAGGCCCGTCGATGTCGAACTTGGTGATGGTGCCGCTCGCGTCGGTTTCGATGAGTCCGCCGAGCAGGTAGCGGCTTGTCGTGCCGTTGATAGTGCGGCTCTTGCGGAAACCGGCCGCGTCGTAGCTGTAGGAGATCGTGCCGCTTGGTGCGGGGTCCGACGCGATGGCGGCGAGGGTGATGGTGCCCGTGAGCGGCGTTCGCTGACTGCCGATTGTGCCCATGTCAAGGTCAACCATGGGCCGCGTTTCGTCTTCGGTAACCGCTGCGCTGGCTTGCGTCGAGGCCGTAGATGCGTTTCCGCGGGTGTCCTCGGCAACTACTTTGTAGTAGTAGGTGCCGCTTGGTAGGCGGGGTCGGATGCCGTCGCCGTCATCCGTGTAGGAGGTTGCCGTGGTCTGGCCGACTTCGGTGCTTGTTCCGGGGGTGAAGCCGCTTGTTGTTGAGCGGTAAACGCGGTAGAGCGAGATCCCGTTCGCGTCGCTCGAGCCCGACCAGGTGAGGCTGACGCGACCGGCGCTTGTTGTCGGGGTCACGCTTGAAGGAGTCGTCGGAGCCGTGCCGTCACTTGGCTTGTACGTGACCGTTTGAGCCACCCATGACTGGCTTGATCCGAGACTGCCCCCGACCGTATAAGACGCCTTCACCGTGACAACGCGGTAGATGAGGTGTACGCCAAGGTTCGACAGTGTCGCGCTCGTCAGTTTGGTGAATCCGCCATCGCCGGCAAAGGGCGGCGATGGCGTGAAGGTTGCGTTCGAGTTGATACCCATGGCGCCGATGATCAATTCGCCACCGACCGTAGTTGTGCCCGAGTTCACCAACGGACCGTTGTCTGCACCCGAACTGTTGGCGACTTTGTCGCGCCATCCAGTTGTCGTCTGGAGGCCTTGGAACGCCGCCGCCGACATCCCGCGGTTCGCCGTTGCGGTCACGCCGAAGCGGGCTGTGATGGTGGCACCAGGGGCCAGCGCTGTTGTCAAGCGAGCGCTTGCGAGACCCGCGCTTGCGCCACCGTTGGTGTTGGTGGCCTTATCGATCGTGTAGGTGTTGCCGGCTGAGTCGATCGCGCTCGAGAACGTTGTTCCGACTTGGGCGGCTGCAATCACGACCGTCGCTCCGACCGGGATCGTTCCCGCGCCGACGGGGACAGTGAGCGTGACGGAGTTGGCCGAGCCGCTGCTTGTGGCGCTGCCCAGATCGGCGATCAGGCCGATCCCGTTGTTGGGATTCTTAGTGTAGACACGTGTTGGCGCCTGCGTTGACGCGCCTTGCTCGTTCGTAACGGTGGCGTCGAACGTGTGCCATCCGTTGCTGAGCGTTGAGGTGTCGAGGCTGCGCTCAAACGGCTGGACAGTGTCGAGGGTGCCTTGGTTGCTGCCGTCGACGGTGAATTGGACGCCGTGAAGGTTGTCGAAGGTTCCACCTGTTGCGCGTCCTCGTCCATCCCAGGTCAGTGAATCGCCGCCGCGGGCTGTGACTTCGCCGTCGCTGGAGTAGCTGTAGTCCTGTTGGCGGCTGCTGGTGGAAACCGCGGTCAGCTGGTCGAGGTGGGTGCTGGAGTACGAGTACGTGCTTGTCGGACTGCCGGACCCGCACGTCACGCCGGTCGAGCTCGGATAAATGCTGGTGCGGTTGGAGTCAAAGTCGTAGCAGTAGGTATGCGGGTGCGTTCCACTGACTGTGGTGAGTCGGCCGGCGGGGTCGTAGGTGTAGTCGGTCGTTTCCGAGGAGGCGTCGATGCCGTTCCGCGTTTCTGTTTTGCGCTGGCCGTTTTCGAAGTAGCTGTAGGTGAAGTCGGCGAGCGGTGTGCTGTCGGCGTCTGGGCTCGACGGGAGGGATGTGAAGCAGGTTCCGGAGGCGCAATCGCGGTTGAGTGTCTGGCTCGTCCAACCTGTGGGCAGGACGTCGTTCCAGGAAAAGGTGTTGTTGGGATAGGTGGTGGCCTTGACGTTGCCACGGTGGTCGTAGAAGAACTTCCATTGCTTGGAGCCTGGGTCCGTCAGCGCTGTTAGCTGGTCGTCGTCGTTGTAGGTGTAGGTCGTCGCGTAGCCGGCGAGGGGGTTTGAGAGGTCGGTGCTGGTGTCAATGCGCCGCTGGCTGGCGTTGCCGTTGACGTCGTAGCTGGTCTCGATCTCAGCGTTGTAGAAATCAACGCCCTCGATCGGTTCGCCGGCTTCGTTGTAGGCGGTCGTGATGTCCGTGCCGTCGTTTGTTTCGAGCAGTTGCCCCGCAGGGTCGTAGTAGAAGCTGGTGATGTTCGCCTCGCCCGGTGCCTTTTCTTCTTGCAGGCGGTCTTCGTCGCTGAAGTAGCGGCAGGTCTTGCCATGAGCGGTTTCGCTGATGACCGAATTGCCCCGGATGTCGTAGGTAGCCGTGCGAGCGGCCATTCCCGCGTACTGCGTCGACTTGAGGAGCGCCCGCTGGTTGTCGACCGTGGGCGTGTTGGTCAGCGAACAGCCTGTCCAGCTGGCCGTTTCATTCGGGGCGTAGTAGTCGAGCGTCGTTGCGTAGTCCAGGTTCGGGCTCCCGTTGAGTGTCCCACTGGAGAACGTCCGGCCACTGTTGCCCTTTGGTGCGATCGATTGAGAAAGCCGGCCGAAAGCGTCGTAGACGAAAGCGGTGGTGAGCGTGTTCGCTCCGTCACTCTGGCGGCTGTAATCGGGAAGACCAGTCCACGGATCCTTGTAATGGTTGAAGGCGAGCCGTGCCCCACCTGAAGATGTGTTCTGGGGTGAAACAATCGAGGTCAGGTTGAGCCAGCCGGGCCGCAAGTCCGAGGACGCGATGACGCTTGCGCCTGCACAGGTCGTACCGAGCTTCAACTGGACAAAGTCTTGGCCGGTGGTCTCGCTGTACTCGACAACGATGCGGTGAGGAGTATCGTCGAGAAGGTGAATCGCTTTCTTGTTGCATACAACGGATGATGTGGTCTGGCCGCTCGGCTTGTTGATGATCTGAACCCCGTCGATCGTCACTCGAGTGCCGCCATCGGCGACCGTACGAACGTAATAATCGCCGTCGCCGGTCGAGAGATCGAATACGCCGATCCAGCGCACCGAGAAGTTCGTGGACTGCCCAAGATTGGGCGGCGCCGTACCAGCGACACCCCAGTTCGTCGCCGAGTCGACGTTTGGGTCGTTCGTGATCAGCTTGGGACGGCCGCTGAAGCTTTGGTTGTCGAAGTAGTAAGCGCGCAGCCCATGGAGGGCCGAGCCTGGTGTAGTCGGGCTGGCTCCGATGTCGGTTTCGTCGTAGCGGTAGCTCGTTGTCGCTGCGGCCAATCCGCCAGCGCCGTCGGGGTCGGGGCCAGTGACGGATTTGAGGCTTCCGTCGAAGTCATCGTAGGTGTAGTCGACTGGGTTCCCATCGACATTTGTGTCGTCGTCGGGTCGCTCAGTCCAGTGCAGACGACCTTGGCCGTCGTAGGCGCTTAGGTGGGCGTCGCCGGCGATGTCGACCGAGGCCAGCTGGTTGGCGTTGATGTCGTAGTAGACGGTCGATTTCTTGCCGTCGCTGGCAGCAAAGTGAACGGGCGTCGTGACGTCGGTGCAGCCACCGAGCGCCAACCGCGTGAACGCTGGCGTATGCGTATGCGCCCCTGGCAACGATCCGGAGCAGCTTGCGGCGTTCCGATAGTTGAAGTCCCAGGTGCGATCTGGCCGCGTGGGCGAGTAGAAACGGTTGCGCACGTCGGTCTCGACGACGCGGGTCAGCTGCGTGCTCGTATAGGTGAGTTGCAGCGCGTGCGCGTAGCCGGGCGCGCCAGTCGATCCGGAGTAGCCGCTCCCAGCGGAGTTCGGATTGAGATCGTTCGCGTTCTTGATGCTGCTCGGCTTCTGCGTCGCGCCGGACGCTGGGTACTCGACTTGCGCAACTACGCGAGTCCCGTCGTTGACTTGGTAGATGCGGCCATCGGCGTCGCCGATGTACTTCCAGGTGACGTTGCTGGTGGTGCCAGCATTATCGGGGCCCTCGACGCACAACAGCGCACCCGTGCAACTCCAGTTGAACGTCAGTTTCGCTAGCTGACGATCGGTGCCAGTGCCGCCGCTGTCTTTCGCCCAAGCTGACACAGAGATCAGCTGCCCACTGGAGTACGCGTATTCGGTGTGGGCAGCACCGGTCGCCGTCGATGACGTTTCGACGCGAGAAAGCTGCATCGTCCCTGAGCTCGCGGGTGCGTCGTACACGTACAAGGTTCCGTCGCCGTCGGTCAGGAGAAAGCCACCGGACGCGCTTTTGCTCAGCACGCTCAGATCACCGGGCGGCGACTGGTAGGCGTTCGAACTGCCGATATGCGTGTAGTAGTCCGAGTCGCCGTCGCTCGAAATGCGTTCCACGGCGTCGAACTGATTCGTGGCACCCGACTGGCTGTGATCGATGAGAATCGGTGGGTCGGCGCCGACGCCGAGCGTCCAGCCCTGCGGCCACGAACTCGGGAGCCCAGCAGCATGCGGCCGCGTGTCGAGGGAGTTGTAGACAAGCGACATACCGATCGCGCCAGCACCGGTGTCATAGCTCGGCCCCGGCAGTGAAAGCACAAGATTGCCCGTGGCAAGATTGACGGCGATCGGGCCGCGCTGCCACACCGGCCACGAGTCGCGCACACCGAACCGCGGTGTTCGCACGGTCACCTTTCGACACTCGCTCGACCAGCCAGTCGTGAGGGCAAACGGATCCTCGACCCGCGCCCGCCACCAATAATCCTGCCCCTCGACCAGGAGCCCCGCTGGAACGGTGTAGCTCGCGGTGTCGTACAGCAACCCGGAATCAGTGCCAGACACAAGCGATGTACAGCCTGAATCAGAATAGACCGCGAACTGGTAGAGCAGTTGCGGGGTGTCGGTGTCGGTGGCGCTCGCCGTCAGCACCGGTTGCTGGGGAGGAACGACGGCATTGGCCGCCGGCGAGACCAAAGGTGTCCCGCTCCACTGCGGCGCGACATCGACCGTAAACGACGAGTTCGCGTTCGACGAGAAGCCTCCGAGCGCATCCTGAGCAAACGCGACAACCGCGTACGCATGTCCGCCCGCCAGCGACAGCGAGCCGAGCGTGGACGTCTGGCCGCTTGCCACGGTGCTTCCGTCCCCGGACGCGACCGTGTTTCCGTCATCGTCGGTGATCGTGAAATGAATCAATCCGTTGTCTGCGTCGGGGTCGCTGTAGGTCGCCGATACGGAGGTCGCTGAACTCACGATCCCGGTCGGGCTGAACGCAGACGGTGCGTTGGGGTTCGTGTTCGAAGCGAATGAGCGGGCGGCCGGACCGTCCGCTACGCGCGGCGTCGCGTTGCGACCGACGCGACGACGACACGGGAACAAGCCAAGGCACCCCGTCGACCGGCGGGGGCCGACACCCAACACCTCATGCAGGGCGGAAGTCTCGACGACGATCGCCGTCGGCTGAGGCCGACGCGCTCGGCCGACCCGGAGGCCGGCAGCTGGCCCCGCATGCCGCCACTGTCGACACTCGCGGAAGCTGACTTCCACCCGCAGGCGTTCGACCCTCGAACCGCATCCCTTCGGAACAATGCGAGCGATGGACCGACCGCCACGAGATCCCCGCTGCCCGGTCAGACCCCCGGCGAGCACGCAAACGAGCACGCCAGCCAGCAGCGCACTGAACGCCAAACGAAACCATCGAACGTCAAACGGACGCAGCTCCAGGGACCGACGCATCATCGCTTCCTCCTCGTCCAGGACGCTCTCTTGCGCCAGGCCGCCGACGCCGAGCTATGTGTAAACGAGGAGGTGTTCTCGCGGACGCGCCCTACGATTGTCAACCCAGACGTTTCCGGCCTAAATCAACACAAGCCTTACGTCAACCGATCATCGGGCAGCCCAAACTTGCCTGAATCTTTTGCTCTGCAAACACCGCTATTTGCGACAAGATCCGCGACCGAGGAGCCCGCCCCGTGCGTCAGAACCAGTCACGTCCGCGGCTCGTTGTCTGCCGGGCACCGCCGTCCGGCCCGCTTTCCCGGGAAGACGCGCCGGCACTCCACAAAACGGCGTCATGAACGATTTTCGCTGGATGTCTACGGTGTTCGCCGGCTGATCGCTTGGGGGCGCGCTATCGGTCCGTGACACTGCGGCCTAGCGCGGAGCCGTCCATCCCGGGAACAGGAACGAGTGTCGCCTCTGCCTGGTCTGTTACCGCGAGTTCAGCGCAGGCCTACGCGTCCACCCTTCGACGGTTTCGTCTCGCCCGCGATGTCGCCGCTTTGTCACGACGACCACTCGTGAGAAAATGGTCGATGAAGGCCGACAAAGGATCAGGAAGGTTCGAAAGCTGTCCTCTCAGGCCCGCACGGAGGATGCCGACGCTAGTGGCGCGGCTTGTGCGCGATCTCCGCTTCGAGGAGCTCGGCTAGCTCGTGCCCGGTGTCTTGGATCAGTTCGCGCATCCGCCCGTCGGTTCTCTCATCGGCGAGGTTTAGAAGGTCAGCAAACGCGATCTGCATCGCCTGGATCTCGGCGTTAGCACCGGCGAGCTCGTCCCGCGCTCTCTCCGTGTCGGCGAGTGCGCGGTCGAGTCGGAGGTAAGCAGTCTCCGCCGTATGGATCGACTCGGTCGCACGGAACGCCATCGCTATTCCAATGGCTACGCACGACCCGAGCCCTGCGACGGCCAGGCCGCGACTTGCGATCGTCAGGCCGTAGCCGGCGACGCCGCACGACAGGAGGAGTCCAGCGAGCGAGATCAGGAGCACGCGTGGCGAGCCGACCGCGTGGTCCGGGATCCGCGCCGATCCACCCAGCCGCACCGGGCGGTCGATGCGAAGAATCAGCGTGCTCGCCGCGAGCAGCGCGAGGATGGCGCCTGCATCCCAGGCGAGCGTCGCCCAGCGCTCGTCGACGTACCTGTTCTGGACGGCTTCGAAGGCGTAGATGAGGTTACCCACGGTCAGGGCTGCCTCTGCGAGGCCCAGCATCGCCATCGACAGAGGCACGCCCTCCCATGACCTGAGCGCCGCTGAGGTGACGAGCATGAGGATGACGATGCTGAGGATCGGGCGGTTGAGCGTGATGACCGACGACGCATCGACGCCGTTCTCGAGACCGTGACGCACGAACGGCGCCGCCAACGCGGCTCCGGCCGCGGTGACGATGACGGTGTCGAGGCTCGCGAGGCGGAACGAGATGAGTGAACGCATCGCGAGCACAAGTGCCGTGATCACGAGGAGCTGCGCGCCGACGAAGAACACGTCCCACACCCCGGGCGGGTGCGGGACTGTGTTTCCACCCGCGATGTAGAAGGCCTGCCATACGACGGACCCGATCAACCACGAAGTCGCGGCGATCGCAAGCAGCAGCACGGGACGCCGAAGCACGGCCGGTGCCCGTGCGTAAGCCCACCAAACAGCAGGAGGCACGAGGATCATCACGCCGGTGAAAGCAGATACGAGGATCGGCCGCGGAGCACCGCCCACGAGCGCGACCGCGTAGGCGACGAACCCGGCAACGCCGAGCAGCGACAGCAATCGGAACCGCCTGGCGCTGTCGCGCGGCGGCGGTGAGAAGAGTCCCGCCTCTTGCTCGAAAGTCGTCACATGCTCCACGCCACGTCGGGCCAGGAGTATGGCAGTAGTTCTACTGCCATACTCTATCGTCACCGTTATCGTGCGGAGCCAAACGCTCCTTGAGGCCGGATCTCGGGATCCAGCCGACCTGCTCCAGGACCTGATCCGCTTCGACACCTCGAACCCGCCGGGGAACGAGCGTCCGTGCCTCGAGTTCATCGCCAGCGTCCTTGAGGGAGCCGGTATCGAATGCCGCTTCGTCGCGATGCAGCCTGAGCGGCCGAACCTGATCGCCCGCGTCGGCGGCGCCGGAATTGTTCCTCCCCTGCTTTTGTACGGTCACGTCGACGTCGTGCCGGCCCGAGCGGGGGAGTGGGCACACCCGCCGTTCGCCGGTGCCGTCGTCGACGGCGAGATTTGGGGCCGGGGCGCGCTCGACATGAAAGGCGGCGTGGCGATGCTGGTCGCGGCGCTTCTCCACGTTGCGGAACGACCGGAGCCACCGCAGGCCGACCTTGTCCTTGTGCTCACGAGCGACGAGGAGCGCGGCAGCAGCTTCGGCGCGAAGTTCCTAGTCGAAGAGCACCCGGAGCTCTTTACCGGGATCCGCTACGCGTTCAGCGAAATCGGCGGCTTCACCCAGTGGGTCGGCAGCCGTCGGCTATATCCGATCCAGGTCGCGGAGAAGCAGCGTTGCGTCGTCCGCGCGACGATCCGAGGCGAAGGCGGGCATCCGTCGACAGTCGTACGCGGCACGGCTGCTGCCAGGCTCGGACGCCTTCTTGGCCGTCTCGATGAGAGGCGACTCCCCACTCACATCACTTCGCAGGCGCGGCAGATGGTGGGGGCGATGGCGCAGGCACTGCCCGCCCACGAGCGCCTGGCGCTCGGCGCCCTCCTCCACGAGCGGGCTACGAGTCCGCTGATTCGGATTCTCGGCAGGCACGGGGCGCCGCTGGACGCGTTGTTCCACAACACCGCGACGCCCACCGTCATCCGTGGAGGCGAAAGCTCCAACGTGATCCCGACTGAGCTGACCGTCGACCTGGACGGGCGGGTCCTGCCCGGGCAGACACCGACCGATCTCATGCAGGAGCTGCAGCGGTTCGCCGGCGACCTCGCACAGTTCGAGCTGATCGATCAGGAGCCGGCGGCGCGAGCCGAGCCCGACATGACGCTCTATCCGATGCTCGCGGACATCCTCCGGCGACGAGACCCGGGCGGGGTCTCCATTCCTGCCCTGGTGCCCGGCTACACCGACGCCCGCTACTTCACGCGCCTTGGGATCCAGACATACGGGTTCCTGCCCATGCGCCTGCCGAAGGGGGTCTCGGTCGATCTCATCCACGCGCCCGACGAGCGTGTGCCCGTGGATGCGCTCAGGTTCGGGATGGATTGCCTCGTCGAGGCGATTGAGCGGTACCCGGCGTCAGCAGGGGATCAACGGTAATACAGTAGATCAACTGCTATCGTCCCGGGCGCCCGTGCTGTCGCCCGTGTACGACCGGACCTAGTGTCGGCGACTGCCGTCGCCGTGCCAGGAAGAACGCGTGTCGCCGCGAGGCTGCTGCTCGCCGGTGCGGCGTTTCTGCTGTTGGTCGTGACCGTCATCGGCGGTCTCGCGACCGAGGAGATGAGCACGGGTCACTCGCAGCCGTCGCCGGTCGCGATCGCGGACATTCCGACGGAGTACCTCGTCAGTTATGAACGCGCCGGGCTGCGCTTCTGGGTCGACTGGGCCGTCCTTGCCGCGATTGGCAAGGTTGAATGCGACCACGGTCGGAGCGACGCTGCGGGCTGCGATCCGCCCGGCACGGTCAACATCGCGGGTGCGACGGGTCCGATGCAGTTTCTCGGGTCGACCTGGCGCGGCGGAACCGCGCCGATGACGGTGCCGCCGCCGGGGCCGCCGGCCGCACGCGGCGACGGGTACGCGACCGACGGTGACCAAGACGGGGTCGCCGACGTCTGGAACCCGGCCGATGCCGTCGCGGGAGCCGCGCGGCTTCTGCGCGCAAACGGCGCGCCCGGCGACTACCAAGCCGCGATCTACGCGTACAACCCGTCGGCGCTTTACGTCGCGAAGGTTCTCGCGCAGGCCGCCAAGTACCGGGGCGCGTTCGCTCCCGGCGCGACCGGCGGCGCTCTCCGGGCGCTCGCGTGGGCCGTCGCGCACGTCGGTCGCTTCGACGGCTACAGCCAGGGCTCGAGCACCGACCGCGGCGGTTCCGTTACCGACATGCAGAGCCGGGAGCCGGCCGGCACCACCTGCGACTGTTCGATGTTCGCGCGGTGGGCGATGGCGCAGGCCGGGATCGACATCGGCTCTACCACGGTTCAGCAATGGCCGGCGAACGGCCTACTACCGGATACGGAAACCGCGGTTTCGAGGCCGGTGGTTGTCCGCGGCGTCGGGTCTGATCCGCCGCCCGACGGGTACCGCGCAGCGGATCTGATCTTCTTCGGGCACGGCGAAGGCGATGCCGGTCACGTGGCGCTCTGGCTCGGGAACGGCCTTGTCGTCCAGTGTTCCTCGAGCGGAAACGGCGCCAACATGCGGCCCCTCGCGGGCTACGTCGCTCCGACCGGGTGGGTTCGCTGGCGCGTCGGCTGAGGTCTCAGAGTTCGATCCCGCGTCCGATGTCGAGCTCGACGAGGCGGCGGAGGTCCCTGAGCTTCTCTTGGTCTTCCGCGCGGCCAAGGGCGGCGAGCATCCGCCCGAGATCGTCGATCGATGCGACAGCGGGCCTGATGCCCCTGCCGAGCGGTTCGCGGGTGGCGGCGCGGCGCAGATCCTCGTATCCCCTCGTACCCTCGGGCTGGCGCACGATCTTCAACCCGCCGTGGCTCGTCGAGAGCTCGACCAGGTTCCCGTCGTCTCCTGGATCGACGGAGGCCGTCCGACCCTCGGCGGGTACGGCTTCGAGCTCTTCGAGCGCCGCATTCAGCCGCTCGAGATTGTCGGGTTTCTGCGAGGGGACGACGTCGACGCCGCGGGTGATCTCCTCCGCGCCGTGCACGACGCGGCCGAACCCGCCGATGACGATGTATGCGACCCGGTGACGGTCGAGCACCGCCAGCAGACCAAGTGGGTCGAACCTCCGCGATGGCTCAGGCATCTGCATCGCCTTGCTCCGCAGCATTGAGCAGCCTGCGGACGCGGCGCTCCGGCGAGAGAAGGAGGTTCTTCCGCAGCCGGTCGACTCGTTCGTCGTCGTAGGGCACGAGCTCGAGCGGCAAGTCGAAGCCGCAGGCGCGTACGAGCTCGAGCAACGTCTCAATGCTCGGTGCGACGACGGCCTGCTCCCACCGCGCGATCACCGAGCGGTCGCGGCCGGTCCGCTCGGCCAATTCCGACTGCGTGAGTCCGGCCCGCAATCTCGCTTCACGAATCAGCGAGGCGCTGCGCATGGTGGCAAGTTTACCGCGCGACTTGCGGGAGCACCACTATGCAGATATGCTACGCGATGTCGAATGAGCACGAGCATGAAGGACCGTCGAGTCTCGGCGCGTGCGCACCCGACTGTGGAGGGCGCGCCGCTCATCCTTGCGCAGTTCTCGACCCGTCTGCCGCCTGAGCTGCTCGGCCGTCTTCGCGTTGCAGCGCCCCAGCTCAGGCGCCGGCAGTCGGACATCACAGCCTGCGCGCTGGATGAGTTTCTCCGAAGCCAGGGCTTCTGATGACCGCGGCGAGACAGATCAGCGCCATCGACTACTACACCGACGTCGTGCTGCCGGCGCTTGCCGAACGGCTCGACGCGGCGTTCCCCGAGTTCGGCTGGCGACGCGACGCCCGCGGCTGGGTGGCGACGAACGACGAGATGACGCACCGCGTGCTCGGCGTCCGCGCTGACCGCGTCGTTGCGCACGGCCCGGCTCCGCGCGGCTTCCTTGTCCACGGAGGAGAACCAACGCTGTGGACGGCGTACGTCGCCAACGGCCCAGTCCCTCGCGGCGAAAGCTTCACGCAGGCCGTGGTTGAACTCGCACGGCGGGCAGGCGTCGACACGGCGCCGCTCGAACGACATGTTCCGCAGGACCGACGCACGGATCTGTTGCACGACTTCTTCACGCTCTGTCGGTGGGAACTTGCCGCCGACGGCGGAACGGTCGCTCGTGAGTATCTGATGGGGCGCGGGCTGCCGGTCGAAGCGATCGAGCATTCTGGCCTCGGGGTCGTTCCCGCCGCCCGCGCCGCCCGCGACTGTCTGCGCTCGTCCGGTTATTCCTACGCGGAGATCGAGCAGTCCGGCGCGCTCGCCGACTCGCGCTGGCCGGGGCGGCTTTGCGGAGCGTGGAGAGACGAACGCGACCGGATCAGGACGCTCTGGGCACGGGCGATCAATGCCGGCGACAGCGTCCGCTACCTCTACCTCCGCGGCGGAAGCCGGACGAACCTACCTCCGTATGGGGTCTCATGGGTCTTGAAGGAATCGCCACGGCCGCGTGAGGTCGTACTCGTCGAAGGATTGCTCGATGTCCACCACCTCCGCGCCGTCGGCTATCCGACGGTCGCAGCGCTTGGAGGAACCGGAACGCGTTCGGGACTCTTCGAGCGTCTGGGCCAGCTCGGATTCGAGCGGGTAACGCTCTGCTTTGACGGAGACCTCGCAGGCCGTGCGGCGACGGCGAAGGCGATCGACCATGCTGTCCGTGCTGGAGCGAGTCCCTCCGTAGCCGTCGTCGACGCGACGCGCTTTGCGCCCGCGAAGGATCCCGACGAGTTCGTTCGCGAGCGGGGTGTCGATGCGTTCCGTCAGGCCGCAAGCGCGGCTGGGTGCGCCGTGAGCTGGCGCGCCCTCGAGCTTGTCTCGCAGGTCGATCCGCGTTCCCCGACCCTCGATCGCCGGCGCGCGCTTGCCGCCGCGGGCAAATGGCTGGGCTCGCTTCCCGCTCGTCTTGCGCTGGAACAAGAAGATGCCGTCAGAGCGGTGGCTGAGCGGTGCGGCTATTCAGTCCCTGGCGTTGAGCGCGCGTTCCGGGCGCGCTACTGGGATTCTCCGAATCTGAACGCGAGATCCGGCCTAGCAAGGGCTCTGTAATCGTGGACGCCAAGCTGCTTTCGCCCGAAGATGTGGCCATGCAATGCGGTCTCAGCCGGAAGGCCGTGTACCGCGCGATCGAGCGAGGCGAGTTACCGGCGTCGAAGCTCTGTTCGCGGCTTCGCATCAAGCCTGCCGACCTCGACGCGTGGGTCGAGCGGAGCCGTCTGCTGAGCCAACCCCTTCGCCCCCCGCCAGCCCATGTTCCGGCTGCGAACGGCCTCCGCACACTTCTCGCCGCCCCAAGATCGGAAGCGGGCGCTTGAGCGTCCACCGGCGGGTCCACCCAAGCGGCAAGGTCGCGTGGCGCGTCCGATGGCGTGAGGGGGGCGTTCTCAAGAGCCGGGACTTCGCCCGCAAGCGCGACGCCGACGCCTTTGAGACGGAAGTCCGCCACCGCGCTCAGCTCGGCGACCTCGAGATGCTCGAGGCGGGAAAGCAGCACCTCGACGAGCTGGCGCGGGAGTGGTGGTCGACGTACGCCGAGCCGAACCTCGCTGCGAAGACGCGGGTGATGTACGCCTCCGTCTGGGATCGCTACGTTCTGCCGCGACTCGGCGGTATGGAACTTCGGAGGCTGTCACCTGCGGTCGTCGAGGCGTTCCAGGCTGAGCTCAGGCGCGAGGGCGTCGGCGAGCCGACGATCCTGAAGACGCTTACGTTGCTGCAAGGGATCCTTCAACGCGCTGTCGTCTGGGGGCGCATTCGAGCGAATCCGGTCGCGCCCGTTCGGAAGCCTGTGCAGAAGCGCAAGCACGTTGTACGTCCGGTGGCTCCCGCGACGGTGGAGCAGATCCGGCGCAAGCTGATTGCCGAGCGTCGGATCCGCGACGCAACACTCGTGTCGGTGCTCGCGTACGCAGGACTCCGGCCCGGGGAAGCGCTCGCGCTGCGGTGGGGGGACATCGGCGAGCGGACGATCCTCATCGAACGCGCCGCCGCTCTGGGGGCGGTCAAGGCCACGAAGACCGGCCAGACCCGGAGCGTCCGACTCCTCGATCCGCTCGCCCACGATCTACGCGAGTGGCGGCTCAAGTGCGGCCGTCCCGGCGATGAAGCACTCGTCTTCCCGCGGTTCGACGGCGACGTGTGGAGCGAAGAGGACTGGCGCAACTGGCGGCAGCGGATCTTCGCGCCCGCAGCGAGCGCGGCCGGGCTCGACCGTTTCCGCCCGTACGACCTTCGTCACTCGTTCGTCTCGCTGCTGTTCGCCGAGGGTCGAACCGTCATCGAGGTCGCGCGCCAAGCGGGACACTCCGCGACGATGGCGCTCGCGACGTACGGGCATGTCATCGAGGAGCTCGAGGGCGCCGAGAGACGGCCGGCAGGGGACGTCATCCGTGACGCGCGTTCCCGCCGTGTTCCCTCAGAGTTCCCTCAGCGTGTGTCGGCCGTTGCAGGCCATTCGCGTCGAGCACGCAAAGTGGCTGCAAATCGCGGTAAGCCCTCTGACGGACTCGAACCGTCGACCCCCTCCTTACCATGGAGGTGCTCTACCAACTGAGCTAAGAGGGCAGGCTCGTCGCATCGTAGCGGGGTTCTCGCCATTCCTCCCTCCTGGCGGAACCGCGGCAGCACGGCCGGTGTAGAAGCGGTCGATGGTCCGCATCGCCGCTTTCGTCTGCGCGCTTGCCGTGGTGGCGATTGCGTCGGCGGCCGGGCCTCCTGCGGTTTCCCTCGTTGGGAAGCTGCCCGGACCGGTGACGGTCGGGAAAGTGTTCACGGTGCGCCTCGCGGCGCGCGGATCGGGCAAGCCGGTCGTCGTCGCGCGCGGAACGGCCACGAAGACGTTCGCGGCGAAGCGCACGGCGGCGGGCCGCTACAAGGCCTCCGTGAAGCTGAGCGCGGCCGGGCGCTGGACGCTCTCGGCACGGCTCGGCCGCAAGAGCTACAGGCTCGGCGCCGTCACCGCCACGCGGGCGACGCCGGTCGCGCAGCCGCTGATCTTCTCCACGCCGGCGCAGATCTTCGGCCGCAGCGACGGCGAGCTGGTCCTCGCCGAGGGCGGGAAGAACCGCGTCGTCGCGCTCAACCCCGCGACGAAGGCGGTCACGCCCATCGGCGGCGCGGGCGGGAGCGGGACGTCCGGCGACGGCGGCGCGGCCACCAGCGCGACCATCGGCAACCCGTTCGGGGTCGCGGTCGCGCCCGACGGCAGCACCTACGTCACGAGCGACCAGCGGCTGCGCCGGATCGACGCGGGCGGGCGGATCACGACGCTCTTCACGACCCCGACCGAGATCGGGCCCGTCACGGTGGACGAGCACAGCGACGTGTACTTCGCGATCGAGGCCTACGTGTACCGCTACGACGCTGTGAGCGGCGCCGTCACTGTCATCGCCGGCACCGGGTCGCTCGGGCCGGCCGGCGACGGCGGCCCGGCCAATGCCGCGCAGGTGAACCGCCCGCACGCGCTGCTCGTCGCCGCGGACGGCGGGCTGCTGCTCGCCGACACCGAGAACCACAGCGTGCGCCGCATCGATCCGGTCACGCGCGTGATCACGACCCTCGCGCGCGGCTTCTCCGGGCCGGCCGGTCTTTGCCGTGGGGCGAACGGCGAGATCGTCGTCACCGACTTCACGGGCCAGACCGTCAGCCGCCTGGACGCGGGCAGCAGCCCCGTCGTGATCGCCGGCAACGGCGTCAAGGCTTCGAGCGGTGACGGCAAGCCTCCGACCCAGGCGAGCCTCGACACGCCGCTCGCCTGCGCGTCGGCGGGCGGCAAGCTCTACGTGGTCGAGGGCGGGGGTACCGGCACGATCCGCGTGATCTCCGGCGCCTCGATCTCGACGCTCTCGCGCTAGCCGCCGCAGTTCGCTGCGGCAGGAGCTGTGCCGTACCGCACGAACTCCGGCGCAGCAACCGCAAGGAGGGACGCATGCAAGCGATGAACCGGACGTTCACGAACCGCGAGGTCACCGAGGAGGTCGCCGACCGCTGGTGGATCTTCCTCGTGACGGGGATTGCCTGGCTCGTGTTCGCCCTCCTCGTCTTCCAGTGGGACTACACGACCGTGTACGCCGTCTCGTTCCTGTTCGGCTTCGTCGCGCTCGCAGCGGCGCTCAACGAGTTCATCGCGATCAGCGTGTCGACGACGGGCTGGAAGTGGGTGCACGGGATCCTCGGCGTGCTCTTCGTGATCGGCGGCGTCTGGGCGCTCGTCCACCCGCACGCTGCCTTCGCCACGCTCGCAGATCTGATCGCCTTCTTCCTCGTCTTCAAGGGCACGTTCGACCTGATGGTCGCCTTCATGACGAAGGGCCAGTTCGACCTCTGGTGGCTGCAGTTGATCACCGGCGTCATCGAGATCGCGCTGGCGTTCTGGGTCGCCGGCTCGTTCCGCGACTCCGTGATCCTGCTCGTCGTCTACGTCGGGATCATCGCGCTGATGCGTGGATTCACCGAGATCTTCTTCGCGTTCAAGCTCCACGGGCTGCGCAACGATCTCGGACCGGTCGCGCCGGCCTGACAGATGATTTTTCCTCCCGGGTCGAGTCTGATAGGACAGATCGATCTCGACCCGGGAGGAGTGACATGGCACGGACGCTGCTGCTGGTCGGCACGCGGAAGGGGTTGTTCGCACTGGTGAGCGACGAGGCGCGCGCCAAGTGGGAGCTGCGCGGGCCCTACTGCGAGGGCTGGCCGGTGTACCACGCGATCCACGACGCGGGCACCGGCGCGATCTACGCCGCCGCGGCGAGCGAATGGCTCGGCTCGTCTGTCTGGCGCAGCCCCGACGAGGGCGAGACGTGGACGCAGTCGAGCGAGGGCATCGGCTACGAGCCCGACAGCGGCCGCAAGGTGTCGAAGGTCTCGACGCTCGCGGTCAAGAACGGGAAGGTGCTCGTCGGCGTCGAGGCGCCGGGGATCTTCGAGAGCACCGACCAGGGCGCAACGTGGTCGCTGAAGTCGACGCTCGCAGGCCAGCCCGGCAGCGAGGGCTGGGACGATCCCGGCAACCAGCCGCCGGGCCACCTCGGCATCTCCGGCGCTCATGTTCGACACGGACGACGACGCGCGCTTCTGGGCGATCGTCCAGGGCATCGGCCTGTTCGAGACGGCGGACGACGCGGACACGTGGACGCCGCGCAACCGCGGGCTGCGCGCCGACTGGCCGCGCCCGCACGAGGAGGTCGGGTTCTGCGTGCACAAGATGGTCCGCTCGCCGGTCGACGGCGACCGCATGTACCAGCAGAACCACGTCGGCATGCACCGCTCCGACGACGGCGGCCACACGTGGACGGAGATCACCGACGGCCTGCCGACGGAGTTCGGGTTCGCCGCGGCGACGCACCCGTACGACCGCGACACGTTCTACGTCGTCCCGCTCGATCCGGGGCACGGGCGCACCATGCCCGACGGGCAGGCGGCCGTATGGCGGACGCGCGACGCGGGCGCGAGCTGGCAGCAGCTCGTGAAGGGGCTGCCGGCGCGCGACGCGCACGTTGGCGTGCTGCGCGAGGCGATGGCGATCGACACGTACGACGCGCCCGGCCTCTACTTCGGGACGAGCACGGGACAGCTGTTCGCATCGGTCGACGAGGGCGAGAGCTGGCAGGAGATCGCCAGCTACCTGCCGGGGATCTCGTCGGTCGAGGTGGCGATCGTCGACTGATGGCCGACGTTCACCTGCCCGGCACGCTGACGACGCTCTTCCCGGGCCTCCAGCGGCACGTGGACGTCGACGCGGCGACCGTCGGCGACGTCATCGACCGTCTGAACGAGGACTGGCCCGGCCTGCGCGACCGTTTGTGCGAGCCGGGCCCGTCGCTCCGCGGGCACATCCACGTCTACGTGAACCGCGAGCGGGCCGCGCTCGACACGGCGCTCGACGACGGCACGCGGCTGGACGTGATCGCCGCGATCAGCGGCGGGTAACTACGCGGGCCGGTGGCACGTCACCACTGGCTCAGCACCTTCATCGAGTCGCCGGTGCCGTAGAGCCCGGACGGCTGGAAGGCGAACGTGGCGTCTCCGCCGGCGATGACCATGCAGGAGGTCAGGATGGCGAGGTTCCCGGTGCCGTCCAGATAGTCGGCGAAGTCCGCGCCCTGGTGGGAAGCGTAGATCGTGCCGGACACCGCGCCGAGCGAGCCGTTCGGCCCGGTGCTCGCCACGGACGCGAACGCGATGTCCTGCTTGGTGACCGTGCCCTTCTTCTGGTCGCAGGCAGAGCTGTCGACGGTGAGACTCCTGTCCTGGAAGATTGTCAGCCCCTGGTACGCGCCGGATGCCGGAGGGCCCAGCGTGACGCTGCCGGTCGTGTTCAGCAGGATCTGGTCGATCGCGCCGCTGCCCGTGGTGTGGGAGGCGTCCTGCGTGTTGTAGAGGAGGACGTTAGGCGCGGAGAGCGTCGAGGACCCGCAGACGAAGAATCCACCGCCGGCGATGATGTACGTGCCCGCCATCATCGTCACGTTGGCGGTTGCGGTGGAGGTCGTCGGGCAGCTGCCGCCGATGTTGCTGCCGCAGTCGTTCCCGCTCGCGGCTCCGATGCAGATGCCGCCGTAGTAGGTCCCGGGACTCAGCGTGTAGCTTCCCGACGGGATGTTGCACGGGCCGGGGTTTGCGGCCGTCCCCGCTGTGCCGGTCACCGCGCGGTACTTGATCTCTTTGCCGTTGGAGTGGGTTGCGGCGGCGGTGCCGTTGTATGCGCGCTGGACGGTGAGGCTCGTCGTTCCGCCGCCGGCAGTCACCAGCATGTTCTCGTTGTCGATCGCGATCACGTCGCCGTTCTGGGGCACGGCGGCGGTGCTAATAATCGTCGTCTGCGCGGCAGTGATGTTGCCGGACAGCTTGGGTTTCGTCGGGCTGTAGCTGGCCGCGTTGGCGTACACGGGGTAGGTGCAGGCCGCCGCGCCGGGTGTCGGCGCCGTGAGCTTGGTGGCGTAGGGGTCGGCGATCACCGGCGAGCCCACGGTCGGGCAGCCCGCGACCGGTGACTGGGGAGGATTGGCGTTCTGGAGGGAGCACGTGACGCCGTTCACCTTGACGAAGTTGCCGCTCCCGGTCTCCCAGCCGCCGACGACGTTGATCGAAGGCGCCGAGATCGTGCCCCCGGAGCCCTTGACGTCGAACGCGTCGTGGCCGCTGTCGCACGAGTTGACGTAGATGCCGTTCGTCACTGTCAGCTGCCCGCCGAGCGTGACGATCAGCGCGTGCTTCTCGCACGTCGAGTTGAGGGAGGCGAAGGTGTACGGCGGCGCGACGATCTGCACGGCGGCCCCGAGCTTTCGCGTGACGTACGTCCCGTTCCCGTTCGGGTTCGGATAGGCGCCGATCGCCGTGATCGTCCAGGTCTTCGTCGAGGCCGTGTAGAGGCCGCCCCACGCCTCGACTCCCCCGCCGGGAAACGAGACGACCGTCGAGCCCGGGAACGTGGGGGCCCCGCTGGCCTGGGGCGGGGACGCGATCGCGGCGCCCGTGCCCGAGACCGAGATCACGGAGAAGGAGTCGTTCAGGCCCGCCTCGGCAAGCGCGGATGCCTTGTCCCTCGTAGTGCCGGTAAGGGTCGACGTCGACGTCGAGTCCGAATACGAGATCACCGTGACGAGCATGACCGAGAGCGAGGCCATGATGATCAGAACGAGGACGAGCGCGATCCCACGCTCGTCCGTGCACCGCTCGGCGCACGCGCCGCGCAGGTGGTTCAGCCACCGCCGCATGAGAGGTGGTATCGACCCGCCCGGCGTCTTCCTTAGGGGTACGCGTACCTCGAACGGGGGATCCTTCGAGCGCCGAGAGCCCCGCCTCGAGCGGGGCTTCCTGAGGGAGTGGGGGCGGGAGGAGTCGAATCTCCGAGTGCTGAGTCCCCTTGGCCTTGACCCCGAAAGTCCGGCCCAGCTTCGCGGGCCATGACGACTTTCGGGGTTGAAGAAGGTGGGCCTCAGAGGACGTCTTTCGGACCTTCCGGACCCTCTGTCAGGCCTACTCGACCATTTTCTCACAGGTAACAATCGTCACAAAGCGAGGCTGACGAAGAGACGCTCTCACCGTGGGTAGCGGCTTTTCGATTCAGTGGTCATAAGTTAGACAAGCAGACTTGAAAAGTCGGGAACCGTCCTGGACTGCTCGGACGGCTCCCTATGGGTTGGTGGTTTCAGCAAGTCCGACGAGTCTCCAGGAGATCATCCCGGAAATGAACTCTGGGTAGAGAACCGTTTCGCCTGGTCTCACTCTGTTGAAACCGGTAAAGCCGGCGCAGTCTCCAGCGGTTCGGTCTTGTCGACCCGATGGCCTTTGCATGTCGTGCACTGGCCACCTGAAGCACCGCCAGCATGGCGTCGATGATGCTGTCCTTCACCCTCCGGCAAGCGGCCACGAGTCGTCGCGGGCCAATTCCGCTGGACGGCGGAATGCCCGGATCGCCTCTGGACTCCGCGTATGCATAGAGAGCCAGAGAGATAGGCGCGAGGGCGATGGTGAAGAGAACGAACCAGAAGGCGCCCAGCAGGAAGTCATCCCGTTCCTTGTCGGAAGGGAAATCGCCTGTCGTGCGCCAGCGCTCACGTTCTCTCTCGAAGAGATACCGACCGCATGCCAGACCGAAGAGCAGCCCGTAGGCAAAGAGGCCAACGAGCAACAGATTCAGCGCCGGCAGAGCGTCGAAGATGAAGAGCGCCAACAACGTGAGCCCGGCGAAGATGCCGATCCAAAACAACAGATCGGCTAGCCACGCAAGGGCCGGGATGATGGACCAGAACCGTAGGTTCTTGGACAAAGGATCCCTCCTTTGTTACGGAGTTCTCCCATTGAGATCTCCACGCTCCAAGCACGCTTTAGTGCCTAAAGTGCGGAGACCTCGTTCAGAGTCTGCTTGTCAATAAACATCTTCGGAGATTAAATATCTCGACGAAGAACGCACTAATTATCCCATTTTTAATTCAATCGTGCAAAGGCACAATGGGGGAACTGTTTCGTTGCTAACTCCCACTCTTGGGCTTCCGTCCGCACCTAGCCGTCGCGGCGCCGAGAGCTCCGGTGGCGTCCTTCCTGTTCACCGCTCTGATTGAGCGCAGCGGCTGTTTATCGACGCTGGTGATCCTCAGTCCTGATGTTGAGCGTGACGGGGGACGTCGGTCTTGAAGTACCGGTCGACGGCGGCTAGGACGTGGTTTGGGCTTAGCTAACGCTCGATGGACGATCTTCTCAATGCGGTCCAGCTCACGGCCGTCCAAGAGCCAGTTGTAGAAGTGTTTGAGCTGTTCTCGGTACTCCCGTTCGTGATTTGGAGTCGAGTCGTCATCACTTCGCTTCATCGAGATTGTCCAGCCATTCACCATGCAGCTGCGCAACCCGGAGTAGGCGTTCCCTTAGGTCATCCAGGCGTGGCTTGAAGTGGTCCAGTGCATCGGGACGCACCCGCGCCAGGAATCCATGAGTGAGGTCACACACCAGCAGGCCGGCGGCATACAACGGCTGAGGTCGGGGTGATGTGTCCTCAAACCGTAGATCGAACGTGCCGTCATCCTTGTGGATCAGTTGATTACGCAGGATGTCCGCCCATGCAGAATGAAGAACAGACGAACCGGTGCGATATGAAGGATAGACGTTCTCGCCCAGCTCCTTCAACAGCTCCTCTGCGTTCGGCCAGCCGATTTTTGCACGCCCTGGCAGAGCACTGACGTCGCTAATCCCAGCTGCGGCTGCGGTTGCGTTTATCGACCGCTCCATGCTGGCTTCTATCTCCCATTTATCGCCGCGCTTCTTAACGTTGGTGTGGATCGTCTTGAGGAATTCACGCTCTGCGACGAGGCTGGCTTCCACGTACTGCTGAAAGCGGGCTCCGGAGCCGTCATCCTCGATGAGGTAGGAAAGTGTTGCTAGACATTCAAGTAACTCACGCGTGACGACGAGTTGTCGATCCGCTCCATGCTTGGCCGTCATAGCAATCATGCCGCACGAGAGCTTGGACGCTTTCAGTATCAGCGCATAAAGGATCGCCCGATCTCTCGATAAAGACATGTTGGGTAACAGGCCCGCGGCTAGATGGGCAATGATGCCTGCTTCCTTGAGCAGCTCAAAGGACGCTTCGCCGAAGTCGTCCTCGGACGTAGGCTTCTCGAGTGTCGCCCAATTCACCTCATAGGCCTCGGGCCACAGTTCCTCTATTGCTAGCTCGTCGTCTCCCATGGACTCAGTCTACGTCCACGTTCCCAAGCTTGACAACACCCGAGAGGATTCGAACCTTCTGTCCCCCGTTAACAGGGACCGAGCAACGGATAGTTAGTATCAAAAAACACTAGTTGGTGGGCCTAAGAGGACGGCTTTCGGCCGGTATCAGTATCACTAATTCTGGAGCCATTATGGCCGTGCCGGCCCACGATGACAGAGATTATGAATTCGCTCAAAAATTCAAGTTGCCCAGCGGTACAAGAACCTGTTGCAGTTGTGCAAATCTGAATCTGAATAAGGATAACCAAGATAACCAAAACAAACGGGATTATCTTGGCGATGGCCCGCCGCCGCCCCGTCTTGCGAACCTCGGGGGCTACAGCCACGCCGTCTCCGTAACCGTCCTAACCGCTCAGCAAAAGGGCGAGCTCCAACGCTCGGGAGTAAAGCAGGACGCGCTACGTCTTCTGGGCGAGCGAGCGGGATCAAGACTGTACGTGGCTGAGTCGACGGTGGGCACACCCTGCTTCCTATCGAGCCGCGCCGACTCCCAGACTGGGGAATTTCAGACGGTCGCATGCCTGGGAGAAGGGGATCAGCAGGTTCCATCCGAACGCCGGCCGCTCGTTGACTTTTCACCTGCGGTGAAGCGTTCCGGCGAGGGATTCCTCCGACTCCGCTACGTGGCCGGAATCGCCGCCGACAGCGTCTCAGCTGTCGGCTTCGTCGACCAGGACGGCTCGGTCTACCGCGTACCCGTCACAGACAATCTCTACGGGACCGATGACGCTCGCGTGAACGCACTGAAGGTGGTAGCGGTAGTGGCGTTCGATGCGGATGGAAACGAGATCTTCCGTCAACCCACGACATTCGGACAATAGGACTGTCCACCGCGGTGTCTATGCTGAACCGCTTATGAACAAATTGGGATGGCGCGGTGTAGGTACCGCGCCATCCCATGACTTGCGCCATGCCGTACGTCACGCGGCTCACTCTATGGGTCCTCGCATGCCACTAATTTCACTGGAAGAATGGGCTTACCCACACCTGAGTGCCATTCTCGTCGAGACCGACCAGCGCTTTAGCGGGGCCGATTCCACCCTCACCCGGCGGCGACGAGCTGCGCTCACTGGCATAGACGTTGTCGACGACGGGAACCGACGCAAGGATCGTGTCGTCGGTTCCGATTACTTCGATCGTCTTGATGCCGTCGGCGGCGAATCCGCGCAGTTGAGAGATCCACATTAGGCCCGTCTTCATCCCTGGCGTATAGCCCGGTGAGAAGTCGAGCACTGGGTGGGCCGGCGAGGGGAACGAGGCTGAGGCGTCTGCGTTCATGCAACCAAACACTGAGAAGGACGGCCGAGCCTGATCGGAGGGACCGGTCAGCGGGCAAAAGCCGCCTTGCTTCGACTTGGCCACATAGAAGGCAACACCCTCGCGAGTTGCGATCAAACGCACGGTGCCAGCCGCTCCAGCGCTCTCGAGAGCGGAGGCATCGCGCAACTCCAGCGTCTGCTCGTCAAGGGCCGTCCCCGACGTGGAGAAGCCGAAGAGCGAACCCAGCCGACCACTGAGCGCTATTGCTGGCAGTGCCACCGCCAGCGCGCATAACAGCGTCAGCGCGAAGAGCAACCTCTGACGTTGCGGCCGTCGGTCAGAGGCGGCGGCGCGCCGAAGGACGGCGTTCCAATCGCCGTCGTCGAAAGCGTCGCCAAGGTCACGTACCTGGTCTGCAAATCGATCACCCATTGCGGCTCCCTTCGAGTGGTTCACGTAATGCATCTCGCGCCTCGGATAGCGTCGCGGCCACTGTGCCCTCACTGATTTCCAAGGCCTCGGCGATCTCCGTGTACGAGAAATCCGCGAAGTAGCGGAGGAAGATGACGAGTCGGCGACGCGGCGATAGCCGCCTGATCGCTTCCGCGACTTCGGGGTTGCGCTCGGGATGCAGTGGTGTCGGTGTCGGCTCGAGCGCGCCGTTCAATGAGGCACGCTCGTCCTTACGACGCTGCTCGTGCGCGACGTTCAGTGCGATTCGCCACACCCAAGCTGCCAGCGAACCTCCGTGGAACTGCGATCGCGATCGAAGTGCACGCACGAATGCCTCGTTCACCGCATCGCGCGCGGAGTCGGCGCTGCCCGTCACGGTGGCCAGGGCATTCCGATATCCGACGTACCGCTGGCGGTAGAGCTGCTCCAGAGCTTCCTCGTCGATCACGGCATATGAGAGATGCACAGGGCGTGGGTTTTCTTTACCCAGCCTAGCTCTGGGGGCCTCTTGGTCGTTCGCGACCGACGACCCCAAGCAAGCACTCGCCGATCTCATTCCCGCGGTGCGCGACATGTTTGGCTACCCGAACGCCCGCTACGAGGGCCATTACATGGAGCTTCGCGACGACACCGGCGCTGTGATAGCCCGGCTTGGGACTTCGTACCGGACCGGAGCCGGTCGTTTCTTCATCTCGCCGGCGTGGTCGGCGATGTCGCCGGTACCCACAATCGGCACGTTCCCGCATAAGGGCGGCTAGGGACACATTCAGTCGAAGTAACTGTGAGGGTGGAGAGACGGGTACGAGGCCTCCACCCTCGCATCTCCCACGAACCGGACGACGCACGGGAACCCGCTCTCGATCGGGTTTTTTCTCTTTCGTGAAACCTCTGGCCCTTCGGAGACGCCCGTGGCCCAAAGCACAATCGTCATGTGTAAAGGCTGGCTGGCTAGGCAGGATTCCAAGGGGCTCGGAATGGCGCTAGCCAGTCCTCTTGGATCTCTGGCGCGACCTGAATCAACGCTGCGGCTCGGAACAACGAGACATACTGCTGCAGCAGGGCTCCCAGCTTGTCTACGGCTGCGTTGAGCTCTCTGAATGTCGGCACGGCCTGTAGCTCTGCCTCGTCCGTGTGGGCGATGCGCCTGTTCACGTATTCGCGGAGCGGCTGCGCCAGATCTTCGAGTTCCGCGCGGTCTTGGAGCGTTCTCTTCGGCGCGATCGTGTCGTTGCCGGCATCAGCGAAGCGGTCGTAGTTCTCGCTCGCGCGTGCCAGCCACGGCTCACGCATCCAGGCTTCGGCCCAGTTGTTCTCGTCGTCCCAGAGCGACACGTGTCGCTCACGTGTCATGACCTCGGGATGTTCGGACATTTCGGTGAGAAGCCGCCAAAGCGAGACCGAGCGCAGGTCGCGGTCAAGCTGCCGGCGTACCGCAGCTAGCTGCGTCGCGGCGTACCAGACGCCGAGCGCATCGAAAAAAGTCGAGGGCGGCAGATCGTTCGCCTGCGTGATTTCAGTCAGGCCGCGCCAGTATTCGCGGTACAGCCAGAGAGTCATGGTCTCGTGCTCGATCTGCTCGAGCCACGCCGTCCACTTCTCGTGAAGCTCGTCGGCGCTCACTCTTGGGCGCTGCGCGATCTACGCCGCGTCTTCTTCGTTCGCAACTTCGATCACCTTCAGGCCTGGCCGCTTCCGCGCGCGCCAGAGCTTCACGCTCGACCACTCGCCTTCTCCCCCCGGGCCGACGGGTGGAAAGCCATTGAGAACGGCGCCCTTCTCCCGCAGCGTTGCCAATAGCTGATGGAGAGGTTCGACGGGCATGCTCAATGTGTCGCGCCCATCCGGCGATACGAAGCTGAACCAGCCTGATCCCATTCGGTGGTCGCGGTACACCTGCCAACCCTCCGAAACGACAGCGCGAGCGACTTCACCAATCGCAGCCGCCTCGAGACGGCCCAGGTCATCCGCGAGCTCGTCCAGACGCCGCTCAAGCACCGCCAAGCGCTCATCCCGTCGGGCGTCGCGATCGCGGCGCTCCCTCGCGCGTCGCGCAACGACTGCGCGGGCTTTGCGCGTTGCTGCCAGGCAGGCAACAAGCACGAGCGCGATCAGAACGACACCGATCTGACGCCAGCCCCAGCGGAGCCCAAGTGCATTCCCCAACGAGACGAGCATGAGGAGCGCGACACCCGCCGCGACCTCGGGAGCGAACCGCGTCCAGAAGACCTCTCTCACCGCTGCCCTGAGGATGCCGCGGGTGTCGGACGACAACTAAGGAGTCCACCTGGTGGAGACCCCGGCTTCTTCGTCATCTGAGGCGCAGTCAGGTCGCGTGCACGTCTAGGAGCGTCAGGGGCGTCCCTGAGTCGAGGGTTTTTCCGCAATTTGCGCACACCCCTCGGGTGAGAGTGCTTCAAGTTCCTGCAGGATGTCCCCGCGGCCGTGCCGCTTTTGCGGAGCTTCCATGCGGAATGTGAATGGTTGACATCCGTCTCACCGAAGGCGAATGCTTGCAGCGTTGATTTGCGGCGTTCTGACATAGCTCCGGCCGCCTAGCGGTGGGCGACGGGCGATCCGAGGGAGGAACGGAATGCGTCGATCGCTGCAGCGGCCCCTGTCTGAGTTTTTCGCGCTTCCACGTACTCGTCGCCGTTTGATCGGGACGCTCGCCGTGGGTGCCGCACTGGCGGCCAGCCTGCTGGCGCTTGACTCGCCACGTGAGCTTGCCGCCGGAACTGCACGGGCGGCTGTTGGAGAACCCGCGCCGCCGCCACCGCGGTCGGATTCGATCAACACGGTTTTGGCTGCTTCGTATGAGGAGGGCGAGGAGGTTCCTGGGCTGCGTTCGCGGTTTGTGAAGACGTTTGCAGCCGGCCGTGGGACGTTTCGGGCTGAGGTGTCGAATCAGTCGGTCAACTACCGAGACGCCAAAGGTGATTGGCAGCCCGTCGACAACTCGATCGTGCCGGCGACCGGGACGGGATACGCGTTCCAGAACAAGGCGAATCGGTTCGCGGTCGATCTGCCGATGTCACTGGGGACGCAACCGGTGCGGGTTCGCTCTGGCGCGGAGTGGCTGACGTTTCGCCCCGAGGGCGCGCAGGGGCTCGCTTCGCTGAGAGACGACACGGCTAGTTACGTGGATGTCGTTCCGGGTGTTACAGCGACCTATCGAGTGACCGGCGACGGGGTCAAGGAGGACTTGGTGTTGGCTGGGCCGTCGAGTCCGGCGAGGGTGTCGTTTGCGGTCGCGGCATCGCCCGGGATCAGCGCGCGCCAGACGGAGTCGGGGGCGTTGGAGTTCGTTGACGCAGGCGGCGAGCTTGCGTTCAGGTTTGAGTCGCCGTCGATGCGCGACGCGGCCGGCGTGAGCTCAGACGCCGTAGCTCTGAACCTGCGGTCGAGCGATGCTGGTTGGACGGTCGATGTGGTGGCAAGTCGCGAGTGGTTGAGTGCGCCGGGTCGTGTTTGGCCGGTGGCGGTCGATCCGACAGTGTTCGCAGGGCCGAGCTCGACGACGACGCAGTATCCGGGGATCGATTGTGCGATCAAGTCGACGTCGAGTTCGAGTGATTGCTCGAGCACGACCTTCAAGGTCGGCTATGACGGAACGTCGGTTCACCGGGCGTTGATCCGTTTCAATGAGGCCGCGATTCCGGTGGGCGTCCAGGTGTTGTACGGCAAGCTGAAGATGACGCTTGATGCGACCGTGAGCACGACGACTGAGATCGATGCGCACCGTGTCAGCTCGGATCATCTGTGGAGCCCGCCGAGCGGGTCGACGACCTGGACGAGCGCCGATGGCACGAACAACTGGACGACGGCGGGTGGTGACTTCGTGAGCGCCTCCTACGACCAGGTATCGACGCACGGCCCGGCTGGCTCGGTCGTGTACTTCGAGATCACCGAGCCGCTTCAGGAGTGGGTCGATGGCGACAAGCAAAAGAGCACGGACGACAAGCCAAACCAGGGCCTGCTGCTCAAGACGGTCAATGAGGGCGTAAACAGGACGGTGACGCTCCGCACGTCGGAGTACGGTGGGTCGGAGCCGTTGCTGACAGTGACGTATAAGCCGCGCACGGGGCAGCTTCGCCAGTACACGTTCGGTGACACGGTCAACCTCGCAAACGGCAACGTGTTCGTCGGCGCGAGTGACCTCTCTGCCCCAGGAGTCGGTCTCGGTCTCAGTATCGACCGGTATTACAATCGGCTCGATACGGGCTCTTCGGGTGCCTTCGGCCCCGGTTGGACCATGAGCCCGGGACGGGACGCCGGCCTGGATATCTACGGTGGTCTGGGCGAGGACGGTTCGGCTGCTTTCTATGGCCCGTCCGGCTACGCGGTGCCGTTTGCCAAGCGCCGCGACGGCAGCTTCCGCAACACCCTGTCGGGCGTGGACGGGCGGCTGACCTACAACTCGTCGACGAGTGAGTACACCGTCCGCTTCAACTACACCGGGGAGAAGTACGTCTTCGACTCGGGCGGGATCTTGACGAAGCGGATGGACGACAACGGCAACACGATCTCCTACACGTATACGAGCGGAAAGCTGACTTCGATCACGGACACGTTCGGTCACACGGTCACTATCTCCTATGGCGGTAACAACTTCGTGTCGTCGATCTCGGATTGGTCGAGTCCCGCCCGCACGTGGACGTACACCTACTGGACGACCACAAATCTGCTCAAGACGGTCACTGACCCCGAGAGCAACGTGACCAGCTACGAGTACGACGCGTCGAAGAATCTGACCAAGGTCACCGATGCAGAGGGCAATCAGACACGGTTCACCTATACCTCAGGCGCGTACGAGACGATCGATGTTAAGTACGTCACGAACAACACGACGGGTGCTGGGTATACGTGGTCGTATGAGTTCTGCGGCGCCGAGCTGAGCTGTCCCGCTGCTGGCGCGGACGGCTTGGATCACCGCACCGTCCTCACCGATCCCAAGTCGCATGCGACTCACTTCAGGTACGACAGCGGCGGACGCGTCACACGGGTGATCGACGCGAACGGCAACGAGTCGACGGCCGATATTGGGCCGAACTCACGGGCCAACTCAAGGACGAGGACAAGCTCCACGCGCTCCGTCATGACGACCTACGGCTACGACGATCTCACGACCGGCGATCAGAAGCTCACGAGCGTCGCGTCGGCAACAGGAGCGTCCACCACGCTGAATTACACCAACAGCTCGCGGCCATTCGACGTAACCGACGTAACCGATGCCAACGGCAATTCGATGCGCTACGCCTACGACAACACGACGGGCGATCTTACGTCGATGAAATACGCTCCCGGCACGGCCGACGAGCAGACTGCCTCGTACACGTACAACTCCAAAGGCTTGCCGACCCAGGCAACCGACTTCAAAGGCAACATCACCACGTTCGAGAACGACCCCAGTGGCACCTACGGGCCCGTCGGCGCGCACCAGACAAAGATCGATCATCCCTCACCACTTGGCGATGAGACGTTCACCTACGACACTGTCGGCCGTCTGGCCAGCGCCACCGATGGGAAAGGCCAGAAGACCGAGTACACCTACGACAAGCTGAACCGCGTAACCCAGCTCACCTTCCGCAAGGCCGACACTACTGTCGAGAGCACGACGTCGTACGTATACGACGGTAACAGCAACGTCACCTCAATGACCGACGCAACCGGAACGACCAGCTACGACTACGACACACTCGATCGGCTCATCGAGGAGACGCTGCCCACCTCCGTCACCGACTGGACCTACGACGGCATCAACCTGGTCTCGATGACACGATCAAGCGAAACCACCAGCTACGGCTATGACGACGCTAATCGCCTGACTTCCATCACCGAACCAAGCAGTAGCGTCATCAGCGTCACCTACGACGACGTGCACGGCATGACCCGCACGACCTTCCCCGCCGGCTCCAGCCTCGTCTCCACTTGCAGCTACCTCGACGGGAGCGACCGGCTGGGCGGCACCTACACCATCAGCGGAACCACGTGCCCGACGACCCTGCCGAGTTACAACACTAGCGACATCGCCTACTTCCAATACGACTACAGCATCGACGACCCGACGCAATCGAACCCAATCTACCGACTCGACACCGGCCTACGCCGAGCCGTCACCGACAAAAACGGCGCGATCACGACCTACGACTACGACTTCGTGGGCCGCCTTACCCAGGCAGTGAACGTCAACAGCTCGAGCTCGCAACAATGGGCGACCCAATATGCCTACGACGCCAATTCCAATCGCTGTACGGCCCGCACCCTCACGACGACGGCCCCGTCAACGTTGAACTGCAGCTCCTCACAGGACTCGGCAACTACGAGATACACCGTCAACGCCGTCGACGAACTTACTGCGATTACTACCGGGAGCGGGACAACCAACCCCACCTACGACACTAACGGCAACCTCACCAGCGGCACCTGGGCCTACAACGCTCAAGATCAGGCTAAGAGCTATCAACCGACGGGGAGCTCGCCGATCACAATGACCTATCGCGGCGGCGGACAATTCGACCGCGTCACCGCGGGCAGCACCGCATTCACTAGGGATGCGCTAGGTCTCGGGAAGGAAGTGACGGGATCGACAACAACCAAGTACACGCGGGCGCCAGACGGCACCCTTCTTGGGTTCGATCGCGGCGGAACGCGTTACTACTACGCCCTCGACGGTCTAGGGTCGGTTGCGGCGGTGATCAAGGATGATGGCACAACGGCCGCGACATACGATTATGATCCGTTCGGTCAACTGCGCAGCTTTACAGGCACGGTTACGAATCCGTATCGGTGGCTGGGATCGCTCGGTGTCTATTTGGACGATGCGACCACAGGTCTCTACAAGATGGGAACGCGGTGGTATGACCCATCGATTGGCCGGTTCACCCAGCGCGACCCGATTGCTGGCGGTGCGCTAAACGCATATGACTACGCTGAGCAAAACCCGTGCAATCGAACAGATCCCACAGGTCAACTGGTCGAATGCGGCACATACAATATTCATGTATTTAGGGGTGAGTACAATGTGAAGCTGCTGTTTAGAATTCAATTGCATGAGCATTTTTATGGTTTATCGGGATTTATTATCGGTTGGGTCGATAATTCGCCGAGCCGAGGCGCTAACTCAGAGCGAAAGCCGTACAGAATCCCGGTCACCTTTACCGCGAATGGTCGCACTAGCAAGTCGAGAGGTTTTCAATACCACCTGCCTGGAGCGGTACACCGTCTTTTTGTAACGGGTTTGTTATTCGCCGAAGCGGCAGGCGATCCAATCGCGTGCCAGATCGAAACAGTTTTCGAATACATCTAGAAGAGCGTTTATGAGGACCAGAGACGATAACTATGTTTGAAAATCGAAAGACGGGCGGGCGCGTTTTTCGGCTTGGCGACGGCGTTGAAAACCTCGTTCGACCGACCGACTTGCGCGTCTTTAGCCGCCGCCGCATGGATGAAGACAACCTTCCGGGCGAAATTGCCGTCCCCTTCGAAGAGCTGGCTGCTTTCGCCCCAACTCATCGTGCAGAGATGCAGGCTACCTTTGGAGCACTCGGTGTCGCACCACCTCTCGGGGCCGAGCTCCCGACACCATTGCTCGGTACGAGTAGACTCATCGTTCACACGCGGAAGCGGAAACTCTATGCGATGCTAGGCGAGGGACACGGAGTGTACTATGCGCTTCATCAAGGAGGTGTCGGATTTGCCCCAGTTCTCCACAATGGATTGAAATACACTTTCCAAATGCGGTGGGGCAATGGCGATGCTGGTAACCTATTATGTTTCGGCATCGTCGCAGACGATATTGAAGAGGTTTTTGTTGGACTGGGAGACGAAGCACTCCCGGTTGACTTAGGAGAAAATGGATTCGTTTTCGAGTACGAAGCGGTCGCAATCAACGCGAACGTGCACAGAATCGGCATTCGCCGGCGCCCCTCACAAGCGATCGAATGGTCTGACGTAACATGAGGAGTGCACGAAGGGCCATGCGCTAATTCTCGTGCTTGGTTGATCGTGTTGCTTTGTGACGACTTGCCACTTGTGAGAAATGGTCAAGGAGGGTCGACAAAGGGTCGCGAAGGTCGGAAAGCCGTCCTCTCAGGGCCGTCGTTCCCCACAAAGTCCCGTCTTTCGAACCTAGCCGCCCTAGATAGGCGGCGAGGTTCGTTGTCCTTGAACTCTCAGCGGCGCTGTTCACGTAGCACGCTCCCAGTGAAGAAAGTCTCCGCGGTCTTGAGGGAAGGCAGTGCTTAGTTCTCGGGCTCGCCTGCGCCGCTGATCGTCCAGGTGGAAGGAGAGGAGGTGGAAGGCCTTAGCAGCGACCTTCATCGTCGTGTCGAAGGCCTCGCGCTTGCCGGCCAGCCTCCCCTCGGCGTAGCCAGCGCCGCACTCCCTTGAGCGTTGTTGATCGCGATGTTTCTAGATGCAACGAGCGGAAGCAAGACCGCGAAGATCAGGCTCTTTGGGCAGCGCGCGGCTTCGAGGCCGACTCGGGGCGCTCGGGGCCGCCGCCGGACCCGGGCCACCTGGCCAAATGTAACGATCCATGGGTGGTCGGGCCCCGCGGCAATAGATCGCACTCAGATCAGGTAGGCACCCTCAAGACGTGACGTGGTCGAGAGTCGCCTATATGGACGAAACACACGATGCCGGTAGCTACTGGTTGTGCGGGGTGGTTGTACAGACGAGCCGGATTGAGGAGACGCAGGCTGCGTTAACTTCCGTCTCCAAGAAAGCGGCGAGAGTCTTCGAGTTTTCGGAGCCCCCCGAACTTCACGGGTACGACCTTTTTTTCGCGGATGGGGCCATTCAAGGGCAAGCCCCCACCCGCCTGCTTTCGCATCTACGGCAACGCACTCGACGCGTTCGCCATGTGCGATCCGATCATCGTGTTGCGCGGCGTGAACCGCACGAAGATACGCATCGCCGATCCACACCGCATTGCGTGGCGGTACGCAGTCGAAGCGGTCGATGAGTACGGAGGCGACGGTCCGATCTTGATTGTCGCCGACCGACACGAAGCGACAGAAGACGCCCTGCGCGACGACATCCGTGACTACATCACCGGCAACACCGGGGGTTGGAAACCGCGCAAGCTCAAGAAGCTTCTCCCGGATCTAGTGTTCATGCATTCACACGAGAACCCGCTACTCCAGGCGGCCGATCTAGTCGCATATCTGCACCGTCGGCGGTTCAACCTCGAAACCGAGCGCGATTCGCGCCAACACCGTTGGCGCGAATATCTATGGAACAAGGTCGAGCGCTTCGTGCGCGTCTCCCATATTTGGGACCCGCCCCATTAAGCACGAAGAGCCTCCGCTCGGAGGCTCCCCTGCTGGGTAGTGCGCAACGACCTGCGGCCGCCCGCAACCGATACAAACCGTAGCAGGCGCGCCGGTCGTCACGCCGCGCTGGCCGCGGTGGGGCCCTCGCTGGCGCTCATGCGTTCGAGTGCTTCGCGCAGCGGGTCCTCACCGAGCTTCACAAGACGCCAGGTGCGAACCTCGTCCCGCCGATCGATCATCGAGATGAGCGGTCGCGCCGTCCTGATATTCGGCGCCTCGATAACGCGGTCCGCGGCTCCTGCGATGGGTTTGTCGCAATTTGCGGATTTGGCTGAAACTACGGTTCCGGCAGCATCAGGAGCATTTGGGCGGGGCTAGTGTCGTTTACGCTCAGACTCCTCGCGGTTTCGGGTGATTTGACAGATCGCCTCCGTGTCTGGCAAACCTCCGCCGCACTGGAATTGCCGTTCGTAAGCGGCGTGACTGCAGAGGGGGAGGCGTAATGGGGGGTCAGCGTCAGCGCACGCGTCGTGAGGGCGGGTGGAGGGTTGTTCATGGTCCGATGACCGCATCAGCACTCGCTGGTTGCCTGGTCGCCTGCGGGTTACTGCTGCTGGCGGCAGCGTCTCCGAGCAGCGTGGCCGACGCGGGCGTGCGCGTGCCCGATCGCCAGCCCACAGGTTCGGCACAGGCACGTGCGCAGGCGGCTGCGCAGCCAGTCTCTGCGTCGCGGTTCGCTCGTGTCCCGGAGGGCGCCGTGGAGATTCCGGCGCTGCGAACGCGTACGTCGGTGACGTTCCGCGCGCCGGGTCCGCGGCCGGGTATGTCGTCGGGCAATGTCGCCGTTATCTCCCGGGACTCGCTGAACTGGAAGGACGCGGAGGGTGTTTGGCAGCCGGTCGACAACACGCTGATCTCGGCCGGAGGGGGCTTCGAGAATCGGGCGAACGCCTATCGGGTGCGCCTGCCTTCGTCGCTTGCTGATCCGCTGTCGGTTACCCGTGACGGGTTAACGCTTGGCTTGGCGCTGCAGGGGGCGCACGGGGATGCCGCCGTGGCCGGTCGCTCGGCGAGCTATGCCGGTGCGTTCCGCGGCGTGACCGTGCGCTACTTCGCGGAGGCCGACTCGGTCAAGGAGACGCTGACACTCACGGATGCGGCAGCGCAATCGAGCTTCGTCTACGCGCTCAGTTTGAGCCCTGGCCTGTCCGCCGGCGCGAACCGAGCCGGGGGTGTGGACGTTCGTGATGTAGGCGGGGCGCTGCGGTTTGGGTTGTCGCCGGCGTTTGCGCGCGATGCGGCCGGCGCGGTCGGCCCAGTGTCGGTGACGGTTGTCGGGCAGACGGTGACGATGGCCGTCAGCAAGGTTTGGCTTGCAGATCCGAAGCGGGTGTTCCCAGTTGTGGTCGATCCGAACGTCGAGACGACAAGCCTGTTGCGCGATTGCACGATCGAAAATGGCGGCTCGGCCAACACGAGCTTCTGCTCGACGAGCACCTTGGACGTTGGAAAGAACGGCACGACGCTTGATCGCTCGCTCTTGCAGTTCGACGTCAGCGATATCCCGCGGGGCGTCCAGATTCTGAACGCGCACCTCGATCTCTACCTAGGCAGCGAGTCGACGACATCTTCGGCATCGATCGGTCTCTACAGGGTGACCCGCTCCTGGACAAGCTCCGCCACGTGGAACAAGTACGACGGCACGAACGTCTGGACTGCTGCGGGCGGTGATTTCGACGCTACGGCTCTCGACTCGCGGACGATTGGCGGTACGACCGGGACGACGTTCTCGTGGTATCCGACCTCATTGGTGCAGGACTGGGTCGACGGGATCTCGACCAACAACGGCCTGCTCGTGAAGCAGGCGACGGAGAGCGTTTCAAATGTGCTGCACTTCAACTCGAACGAAGCTGGCTCGCATGCGCCGGCACTGGTGGTCACGTATCAGGCGAGGATCGGCGATTCCTCGCAGTACACGATGCTGCGGCACCAGCTCGACGATCGGGTCGGTTTCGCGATCAACGTCGCAAGCGGCGATGTCATGACCAGGCAGAGCCACTTCAAGCTTGCCGGCACGGCCGGGTTCGACTTCGCCTTCGATAGCTGGCATGACTCGCGGGCGAACGGCTGGTGGTTCGCGAGCAAGAACTGGGAGGACATGCTGACCGTCTGCCTGAACATCTTCGGAGACGGCAGCGTCGAGGCACGCCTGCCCGACGGCCAAGACGTCGTCTTCAAGCCCAACGGCAGCGGCGGCTACATCTCGCCTCCTGGGCTGGACGCCACGCTGTACCACCACAGCGCGGCCGACTGGACGATCACCTACACGGCAAGCGGCGACAAGCTCAACTTCTTCTCGTGGGGCGGCCTCAACACGCTCCAGGACAAGAACAACAACACGATCACCGTGAACTGGGACGGCCAGCCCGCGTCGGTCACCGACACAAAGGGCAACGACACCACGGTGACCTATGACGAACACGGCTACATCTCCCAGCTGACCGACCCGGGCTCGCGCACTTACCAGTTCGCCCACAACGACCCGGTGCAGCACCAGATTCTCGACTCCTACACGAATGCGGGCGGCAAGACGACTTACTACGAGTACGACGGCTCGCCGAACGCCAAGATCGAGGAGATCATCGCGCCGGAAGGCAACGAGGTCGAGTTCACCTACGAAAACACATGGCTTGGCCGCGTCACCTCGATGACGCTCGAGTCGGAACCCGACCCTGGGAGCGAGACGGGGCCGACCTGGACCTTTTCGTATGCGACGTCAGACGCTGCCTGTCCGGGCGGCACGTTCAGCGTCACCACCGTGACCGACCCGGAGAGCAACGTTACGAAGTACTGCTCTGACCGGGAAGCACGCGTGATCAAGGTCATCGATGCGCTCAGCAAGACCCACTCGAGTAGCTGGACGAATGGTCGGCTGACCGGGTCGACTGACGCGCTCAGCCAGACGACGCAGTTCCACTACAGCTCGGCTAGCAACCTTCTCGACTGGTCGCAGGGTCCGACCCAGGATTCGACCCACCGGCCGTCGTTCGCGTACACGCAGACCGGTGATGACCATTACTCGCTGACCAACTTCACCGACGAGCAGGGCAACAGCTGGGACTACGGCTACGACGATGGCGCCAACGACAAGGGCAACCTGAGCTCCGGCGGCGGAACAGGCCAAACGCCAATCAAGTTCACCTACAACAGCAACGGGACGGTGGCGACAGCCACGGACGGGAAAGCCACCGAGACATCCGGCTGCCCGATCGTCTCTAGCCACCACACGACGTACTGCTACTCGTACACCAGCGGCAACCTCACCGGCGTTACGGGGCCCCTTGGTTCGGAGACGCTCACGTACGACTCGCTCAATCGGTTGGCGACGGTCACCGACTACAAGAGCCAGGTCAGTACTTACAGCTACGACGACCTCGACCGCGTCACCCAGATCGCCTACACCAGCGGGCCGACATTCGCCTACACCTACGACGACAACGGCAACCTGCTCACCGAAACCCAAGGCACCGACACCACCACCTACACCTACGACATCTTCAACAGAGTCACCGAAGAAGAACGCCCAGACACCAGCACGGTCGTGTACGGCTACGACGACAACTCGAACCTCACCAGCGTGACCGACACAAACGGCACTACCACCTACACCTACGACGCGCGCAACGCGCTCGCCACGCTGACCGAGCCCGGAACGACTGATCAGATCACCTTCGGCTACAACGACGACGGTAGCCGCAACCAAATCGACTACCCCAACGGCGTGCGCACAACGATCACCTACGACAACGCCCAGAAGATCACCGAAGTGAAAGCCGTCATCCTCGCCTCCAGCACCATCCTCACCGACTTCACCTACAGCTACGCGCGTAGCTCGCACGACACCAACCTGCGCCAAAACATGGGCGCCCGCTACCCAGGCAGCTCGACAGTGACGACGAGCTACTACTGCTACGACGCCCAACTTCGGCTCAAGAGCGCCGACACCAGCTCGAGCACCTGCCCGAACTCAAGCGCGGCCTACCGCTACACCTACGACGATAACGGGAACCTGACGGCGAAGACGATCAGCGGCACTACGACCAACTACACCTACAACAGCGCGAACGAGCTCAGCGGCACAGGGTTCGCCTACGACGGAAACGGCAACCAGACAAACAACGGCTCGATCTTCAGCAGCGCCTCCTACAACAAAGCCGACCAGATGACCTCTATCACCCCCACCGGCGGCAGCGCCCGAGCCAGCACCTACCAAGGAATCGGCCAAGCCAACCGACTCACGGCTGGCGGCATCGGCTACCTCACCGACCGACTCGGACTCGCAGCCGAAACCGGAGGCCCCGCCAACACCATCTACATTCGCGAACCAGACGGCACCATCCTCGGCCAGGAGCAAGGCTCCAACCGCTACCACTTCCTCTTCGATGGCCTCGGCTCCGTCGCAGTCGCAACCAACTCCAGCGCCAGCGCCGTACGGGTGATCAAATACGACCCCTACGGCAACCGCACGAGCTCAACGGGAACCCTCTCGTATGAGCCGATCCAGTTCGCGGGCGGCTATTACGATGCAGAGAACGGTAGTGGGCCGTCGCTTTACCACTTCGGAGAGAGGTATTACGACGCCGATCATGGCCGGTGGGCTCAGGTTGACGCCTATGACAATCCGCTCGATGGAGCGGGCTGGAATCGATACCTCTATGCGGCGGATGATCCTGTGAACCGCCTTGACCCGAACGGGACATTCAGTCTGCATTCGTTCATCGAAGATGTCGGCACTGCTGCGGACGTCGTAGGGGCTGCATGCGCAATCGGAGCAGCCGTGTCCGCGGCTAGCGTCGTAGGCTCTCCCGGAGCGCCTGCCTTTGCAGCATGTTCGGCGATAGCCACAACGACGGGAGTCATCATCGGCACCTCCTATTGGGCCGAAAGGCACTTCGGACATCGGCGCCGCCATGGCTGAGGCCCGCAGAGACACTCGGAAGTTGGTCGGGGCACTTCTACTCCTAGGCGCTAGCGTGCTCGGCCTCGCTGCCTGGGTTGGCGGCCCAGACCAGACATTCGACATCGTGCTCTACGCCGGCGCTTTGATCCTAGTTGGACTAGGAGTGGGTGTGTTCTTCAGCAGGGGTCAACGGTGACGATCGGCCGCCTTCTTGAGAAGAAGGCTAGGGGCGTCGCGAGCAGGAGGGCGACTCGGCATGAACGACGCCGCAGGCTGGCGCAAGACGGGTTTCACCTTTATGGCCGTCAGACTCCAGGGACTCGGCTAAACGATAATTACCGGCTGTCGGTTGATGGCGACGCACTTGCCGTCTTTGATGATGTAAGCCTCAACATAGTGTTGGCCGCGATATCGAGTCGGCTCGCTGTGAGTTCTCGGCCCGCGCTTTCCACCGATAATCTCCCCACGTAAACAGTTTGCCTCTCGCGCCTCACGGCCCCGATTCTTTATCTTCCAAAGCACCTCGTAAGGTTGCGGCACTGTGCAGCGTTCAATCTCGAAGCGAATCGAGCGCTCGCGCTGAATGCGATTACCAAAGCCGCTCATGGGACCATGGCGAAACCCGTGCCGTCGCTCTGCGTAGGCGGAAACCCTAAACGTATATGGGCCGAGCTCGATTGGATAGCTATCTTCGATAAACATCTCGCCTGGATCGCCGCGGCTCGCTCTTTGGCTTAGGTCGAACTCTTTGGTGCTACGCCCTAGCTCTGATCCAAAGAGTTCTTGCCAAAGCTTGAGGCTTCCTGCGCGATCGGTTTCATCTAGCGCTTCGCGTGCCTTGGCTCCGTAGCCACGGATACGGTCGCGGAAGTTAAGGTATTGCTCGTTGTCCCATCGATGGTTGTAGTCGAGTTCAGGACATGTCGGATCGCTGATGCGTGGCATGTAGCTGTCATATGGTTCGAGGTACTCGGCGAGGTCCTCAAGAAGGTGAACGAGCGTGGTAGGGACGTCGGCGTAATAGGAGGCATCGCCGCTGACGCGAGCGGCAGTGACTCGATCGCCCAGAAGAACGTTGAGGATGACCGATCGACAGGTGAACGTCTCCTTGTAGTCACGTAACCACTTCATCAACCGGATGACCTTGATCAGGTTTCCGTTTGTGATGCGGCTCTGATCATCAAGCCACGAAGAGTATCCTGCTGGATCAGTGCGCTCGAAGGAACCATTGTCGCCGTCCGTACGATTCGTGATGTAAAACTTGCCGGCTTGTTCGACGAATGGCACTACATCAATATGCATGTCGTTGGCGTACTGCACGCGGACACATCGATTCTTACGAATCACTCGATCCTTGAAGCGACCATCCGTTCGAAACGCCTGATAGACCTCTTCGATGTAGTCTCTAGGAAGCCAGTCGTTTTGATAGACGAGCTCAAGTAGGATGTCAGCGTCAACCTCATGATCAGGCAGCGGCCTAATGATTGTTCGGTGAGCTAGCGAACCCTGCGCAGTCGTCCCTAGAAAAATGTCGCCGATCGTAGACGCGCCTCCGAGGAAACCCGAGATCGTGTCGATTCTGGCGTTGAGCTTCTCAAGACGATCGTCGTCCAGGTTGACGGTATCGCGAAGAAACGAGCGGAAATGTCCGATGTGCCTCACCGTCGAACCTCAAGTGCCCTGAAGAAGGCGCCGTCCTCATTTCGGTCGTAGATCGTGAGGCTTGGCGATACCTCAGGCATCAGAACCCGACCGAGCGTGATTGCCGCGGAGACGGGAATGGCTGCCAAGACGCCGATCGTCTCGATACGTCCGTGATTCAGTTCGATGCGCGCCAGAACCGTTCGAAGCGACTGCTCGAAACTTGCAAGCGCAGCCGGGCTATCTAACAAGCACGGGTGCGGTACCGCCGGCGCGCTGGGTATCAGTCGATACTGGGTGTCGGAACGGAGCTCCTCCGGCACGTCGGCGTCACTGATGGCGCCTGACACATTCAGGATCAGTGTGACGCCGCCATCATGACTTACCTCGTCGATTGAAAAAGATGGCGGAGGTTCGTGTTCTGCTGGCCAACGCCAGGGATTCCCGTCATCGGTTCTGTGCCTTTGAAAAATCCGAGTTTCGATCTTGTCGTCGAGCTGTGCGCCGAGCGCCACGAGAATCGGTATCCGGGCAAAGCCGAACACCGAAAGGTGAGAGATCTCGCCCCGTCGCACGCCATCGTGGATCCGCTCTGTGAGTTTGAGGAGCTGGCGAGCCTGCTCCTCAAACGCCCCTTGGTTGTAGTTCTCCGGCTGCTGGCGGAGGTCTAACTCCACTTCAGCGGCCCACGATCCACCCAGCGGCGTCGGGAAAAGTTCTGCGGCGGTCGTAGCCTCTAGAACAGATTCATACGAGAGTTCTGGCTGAGACCCCCGAATCGGGCCGACTACGCGGACGAGATGCGTCCGCCGATCGGCTCCAATGTCGGTTAGAAACCGTATTCGCTCCTCGTGCTCCCGCTTGAGCCTCAGTAGTACATCTACGGTGTAAAGGCCAACTACTCCCTTGTCGTCGACCGGCTTGTGGCAAGTCCGGCACAGGAGCACCAGGTTCTCTGCGGCGGCGCGCTCGCCCTCGGCGAGAGCGGAATCGCCTCGTGGCGACGTAGCGCCATGTCCGACAGCATGAGCTAGCTCACCGATCCGCACCTCGAGACCGAGATCGTCATTCTCAAGCACGGATCGATTGCAAAAGGTGCATCGGCCCGCCGCAGAAGCCCATACTCGCAGCCGATCGCCTTGTGCGATCGCACGTCTCTTTCCCATGCATCAATTATATCGTACGTATGTTCGTATGCCCGGCAGACCAGCTAGCACCTAGGGCGTCGGTCCCTGCGGGTCTTTGTGACATTTACTACCTGTGAGAAAATGGTCTAGGAGGCCAGATAGAGGGTCAGGAAGGTCCGATGAGCGCCCCCATCGACCGCAGGATGTCGGAGCGACTCGGCTACGACCTGTCAGAACGCGACCTAGATGTCATTCGTTCGGTTGCCGAGCACCGCTTTCTAACAGCCCGACAGCTCGAACAACTCCACTTTGCGAGCCACGCATCCGGAGAGGCTGGAGCTCGGATCTGCCGGAGGACGCTCGCCCGTCTCACCCATGCTCGACTGCTCGCCCGACTGCAGCGCCGTGTCGGCGGAGTCCGAGCCGGGTCAGCGTCCTACGTCTACGCGCTCGGTAGCGCAGGCGGCAGGATCCTCGACGGCACACGGAACCGAGTGACCGAACCGTCGTCGCTCTTCCTCGACCACACCCTCGCTATCGGAGACGCCCGGATCGCGGTCGACACAGCCGCACGAGCCAAGCGCTTCGACCTCATCGAGGTCCAGATCGAGCCCACATGCTGGCGTCGCTACGCCGGCCCGGGTGGTGCGACCGCGACCGTCAAGCCCGACCTCTACCTAGTGACAGCGCATGAGGACTTCGAGGACTGCTGGTTCCTCGAGATCGACCGAGCTACCGAGAGCCCCGCAGCAATCAGCCGCAAGTGCCGCGCCTACGACCTGTACTGGCGAAGTGGTCGCGAACAGGCCGCCCATGGAACGTTCCCACTCGTCGTCTGGGTGACCCCGGATGAGCGCCGCGCAGGTCGAATCACCCAGGTCATCAATCGCACGCGGAACCTGAACCGCGACCTCTTCCGAACGACCACCTCACCACGTCTCGTCGAGACCATCAGCGGGGCTGAGTTGTGATCGGCTTGAACCAGATCCTGGTAGGCGATGCAGCCCCGACACTGCGGAAGCTCCCCGATGGCTGTGTCGACTGCGTCGTCACGAGCCCTCCGTACTTCCAGCTCCGCAATTACCAGCATGCAGGGCAGATCGGGCTGGAAGATCAAGTCGAACAGTGGGTCGAGCGGCTGCGTGACGTTCTCGCTGAAATCGCCCGGGTTCTCGTTCCAACCGGAACCGTCTGGCTGAACGTTGGCGACAACTACTCGACCGGTTCAAAGGGAGCACCAGCCAAGAGCTTGCTACTCGGCCCGGAACGTCTCGCTCTGACGCTCATGGAAGACGACTGGATCGTGCGCAACAAGATCATCTGGGCCAAGCGCAATCCAATGCCCAGCCCATCGCGGGACAGGCTGGCTCCGACATGGGAGGCCGTCTATCTACTGGTTCGGCAGCGCGACTACTTCTTCGACCTCGACGCGATCCGCGTGCCGCACAAGACGGCGAAGAAGCCGGCCACAGCAAAGCGAGGTTGGTCCGTGCCGCCCGCGTGGCGAGTCACGGCCACCAGCAACAGTGGCCTTGATGCGCTGAACGCTGAAGGTCGCGTAGGCCACCCTCTCGGGAAGAATCCGGGTGACGTCTGGAGGCTGTCGACTGCCTCGTACCGCGGTCAGCACCACGCCGTCTTTCCAGCGGCGCTGGCTGAGCGGCCAATCAAGGCAGGCAGTCCAGCGCGTCGTTGCATCCGGTGCCAGTCGCCCTGGCGGCGGCCGAAGCTCCAACGGCTTGGGCACCTGGCTGTTAGGCGAGAGCTCCAACCCAGCTGCCAGTGCGGCGCTCGATGGCAACCGGGCGTCGTCCTCGACCCTTTTATGGGCTCAGGAACGACTGCGATCGTCGCTGAGGCACTCAGTCGCAACTGGCTCGGTATCGAACTGAACCCGGCGTTCGCGCGACTCGCCGAGGAGCGGATCGCGGCGGCGCGCAGCAAGTTGCGGAGGGCCGCGTAATGGCGGGGTTACGGTCACTCGTCGAGCTGAGAAACGATGGCGTCGATCAACGCGCCTCCGAAGCGTTGCTCGCGCGGCCGCACGCGTCGCGCTTCGTCAAGGCTGGCAGGCCATCTCCAGAAGACATGACCCGGCGTGAGCTCGTCGACAGCCTCCCACCACCGGCGGAACCAGGGTTGGAGGGCGACGTGCAGCGCGAAGTTGCGTCGACGTCGACTTTGATCCGACTCGCGGTTGCGAATGAGGTCGGCTTCGGTGAGTTCCGCGAAGTAGACAGCGTCTGGGAGTCCGAGCTCTTTCGTCTCGAACGCGCGACGAGCATCTGCGCAGGCGTCAAGCCACGAGTCTTCGTTCGTCTGGCCGCTCTTCCAAAGTGCCCACGGGTAATAGAGCTTTGCCGGATCGGTGTCGCAAACGGCGAGTCCGCGCGCCTCTTCAAGAACCAGCGCGGCCGCCCATCGTTGGCGGCCAGCCGCTCCCCAGTGGTCACGCGTAGCAGTGGTTTCGGGAACCAAGAAGCCATTGGCGTGCTCTCGACACCACGTCGTCTTCCCGGCAGCGCTCGTACCTTCAATCGCGATGATCATTCAACCCAAGTCTATCTCATAGTTGTCATCCGAGACAACGCACCTCGGCACCGACTGATGGTCGACCGGTGCGCAGAACCGCTCTTCAGGTTCTGCTCACCGCATAGCCATCCACCCCTATTCAAGGAGGGAGCCATGACTAAGGCTCAAGAGGTGTACGAGCGGACTGAGGCCCTGGTGGCCTCGGGCGTGAAGAAGGCGGACGCCTTTCGGCAGCTGGCGGACGAGTACGGAGCTGAGTTCAACTCCATCCGTGGTGCCTACTACGCCCACACCCGCTCGCTCGGCGGCGGCTCACCGAAGCGCTCGGGCAAAGGCCCGGCGACCAAGGTCGACCCGATCGAGTCCGCCACGATCGTCCTTGAGAAGGCGATCGAGGGGATCGACGCTGAGATCAGTGCCGCCAAGGCGCGCGCTGACGAGGCGAAGGCCGAGTACGACAACCTGCGCGAGACAGCTGGCGAGCGCAAGACCGCTATCCAGGTCAAGATCGACGCTCTGAAGGCATAGCTCGCGTCGGATGGCACGGCCCGGATGCTTGAAAGCATTCGGGCCTCCAGATTTGAGAACAAGCATGCTAGTCCGATAAAATGAATGAAATTCTCTCTAATCATTTCCGTTGTGAAATAGCCGACAAAGTACTGCATTTACGCAGGATCCGTGAGATAATGAATGTACTAAACGGAGCACCTCGTATGAATCAACTCCAAGCAAAGCGGCTCGGTAAATGGCTGCGAATGCGGCGTAGGGAAGCTGGCTTGTCTACCATTCAACTCGCGAAACAAGCCGGCACCACCGACGGCACGATCACAAGGTTTGAGCAGGGCGCAATCGCTGCGCCAGACCCGCACAAACTGAGTCGGATCGCTGAAGCACTCGGTGTGAGCCTTGCGGATGTCTACGCGATGGCCGACTACGCCGTCCCCTCGGACCTCCCCAGCTTCCAGCCGTACCTGCGTGGCAAATACCGCGACATGCCGGCCGGAGCGATCGGAGACCTGGAGCAGGCCTTCAAGCAAATCATCAAGAAGCACGGCTATGAGCCAGAAGGCCCACGCAACGGCGAAGACGAGGAACCCGACAACTAACCCCACGAAAGGAGGCGATCATGTACCAAAACCACAGCACCACTACTCAACGGAGCGTGCTCGCCTCCCTACGCGCCCTCGTCCCACAGCGAACACTCCAATTGTGGGAAGCGCTCCGGATCGCAGAACTCCAGGCTAACCACCTGCTGCGCCACTTCCAGATCGAGACGTCCTCGGTCCCGGAGGAAATCGTGAGCCAGCTCCCACGCGTGCGCGTCGTTCGCGAACCCGCGCTGCCCGTATCGGGCGCAGCTCACTGGAACGGGCTCTACTGGATCATCACTCTTAACGCTGACGAGCCCCTTGTTCGCCAGCGTTTCACTCTCATGCACGAGTTCAAGCACGTCCTCGACCACACGACGAAGTCGTTAACCCCAAGCGACCAGGCTGAGCGAATCGCCGACTACTTCGCTGCTTGCCTGCTCATGCCCAAGAAGGTCGTGACGCGGTTCTGGTGCCAGGGCAATCAGAACATCGCGCATCTTGCGGAGACGATCTCCGTCAGTCCGCGGGCGTTGCGATTCCGCCTCGACCAACTCGGCCTAACCGAACGATCCGCGCGCTGCGAACGGCGACCAACTCGATTCTCGACAGCGCGGCCGAGCAAGATGCCGTCTCTTGCCCGCGCACCGGGAGGCCGTCGGTGACGCCCAAGCATGCCGACGAGAGCTTGACCCGGTCCGCGAACGACGAAGGTGCGCTGCTCACGGCGGTCATCTATCTACGCGTCTCTACCAAGGAGCAGGCCGAACGCGGCGGCGAGACGGAGGGTTACTCGATCCCCGCTCAGCGCGAGGCATGCAAACGAAAGATCGAGGCTCTTGGCGCAGTCATTGTCGAGGAGTTCGCTGACCGCGGCGAAAGCGGGACGAGCATGCGCCGGCCCGAACTCCAGCGACTGCTCGCCTACGTCAAAGAAAACCAGGTCACCTACGTCGTCGTGCACAAGTCCGATCGTCTGGCACGCAACGTCGCCGACGACGTGTCGATCAACCTCACCCTTAAGGCCGCGAGGGCCACCCTGGTGTCTGCGACCGAGAACATCGATCAGACACCGTCCGGAAAACTGATGCACACGATCCTGCGCGGGATGAACGAGTTCTACTCCGACAACCTGGCGCTTGAAGTGATCAAGGGCGCGACCCAGAAGGCCAAAGCTGGCGGCACGATCGGCAGAGCGCCGCTTGGCTACCTCAACGTTCGGCGCATCGAGAATGGACGCGAGGTCCGCACCGTCGACGTCGACCCGGTGCGAGGCCCACTAATGCAGTGGGCGTTCAACGCCTACGCCAGCGGCGATTGGACGCTCCGTCCGCTGCTGGAAGAGCTGACCCGGCGCGGACTCAGATCGCAGGCCACCCGCAAGACACCGGAGAAGCAACTCGAACTCTCCCACCTGCACAAGTTGCTCCGCCACCCCTACTACAAGGGCATCGTCCGTTACCGCGGCGTCGAATACCCGGGCCGACACGAGCCGCTCGTCGATGAGGCGACCTGGGAGCGGGTGCAAGAGCTTCTCGCCAGCAAGAACCAGTCAGGCGAAAAACACCGCATCCACAACCACTACCTCAAGAGCAGCCTCTACTGCGGCGGTTGCGGCAGCCGGATGGTTGTCTCGATCAACCGAAACCGCTACGGCACGCTCTACCCGTACTTCGTCTGCCTCGGCCGCCACCAGAAACGCACAGACTGCACCCTCAAGTACGTCCGCATAGAAACCGTCGAGGAACTCGTCGTCGAGCATTACCGCTCAATCCAGCTGAGCCAAGAGCAGCGCTCCCTCGTCGAGGCGCGCCTGGCCGAGGACTTCGCGGTCTTCCGCGAGGAGATCGAGATCGAACGCCAAGCCCTCGAAAAGCACAAGCAGCGGCTGCTTGCCGAACGTACCAAGCTCCTTCAGGCGCACTACGCCGATGCCATACCCCTCGACCTGCTCCGAAGCGAACAAGCCCGCATCGCCGACCAACTCCAGTACATCGAACAACGGCACACCATCAGCGCCCAGCAAGAGGCGGTCGTCAACTTCAATCTCAGCCGGGCTCTCGAACTCGCAACAGACGTCCACGCCGCCTACGAACAGGCGCCGTCGGCTCAGCGCCGACTCCTCAACCAAGCATTCTTCAAACGACTGATCATCGACACCGACGGAGTCCGCAGTGAGCTGGCTGAGCCCTACGACATTCTGCTCAGCCCGTACCTGCGCACCCAGCCAACGGCGATGCCACGCCAATCAGCTCACGATCATTCAAGGCAGGGCGAACCTGATTGGGCAGTTTGGAAAGCCTCCTTTAACGACAACGAACCTCGCCGGCCAGATGATGGACGGCGAGGTTCGAAAGATGAGACTTTGGTGGGGGCGGGAGGATTCGAACCTCCGAAGGCTGAGCCAACGGGTTTACAGCCCGTCCCCTTTGGCCGCTCGGGAACACCCCCGGGACGCGGAAGTCTAGCCTCGGCGTAGCATCGCCCTGGATGGAGCGCTTCGACGTCGTCGTCGTGGGGGCAGGGCCGGCCGGGTCGACGGCTGCATACCGTCTCGCGCGCGCGGGCGCGCGCGTGGCGCTGCTCGAGCGGGCGACCTTTCCGCGCGACAAGCCCTGCGGCGGCGGGCTGACCGAGCGCGCGCTGCGGGAGCTGCCGGTCGACGTCTCGCCGATCGTCGAGCACGAGGTCGACCGGCTCGAGCTCGGGCTGCGGTACGGGCGGCGCATCGAGCGGCGCTCGCGCGGGCGGCTCGTCGCCATGACGCAGCGCATCCGGCTCGACCACCACCTCGCCGAGCAGGCGGCTGCCGCCGGCGCCGATCTGCGCGACGGGACACGGGTCACCGCGGTCCGCGAGGAGGACGGCACGGTCGTGGTGACGACCGCGGGCGGCGATCTCGGTGCGTCGGCGGTGATCGGCGCGGACGGCGTCAACGGCGCGACCGCGCGGGCCGCCGGGCTCGAGCAGCCGATCGTCTACGGCGTGGCGCTCGAGGGGAACGTCCCGAATGCACCGGCCCGGGCCGGCCGCTACTCGGGCAAGGCCGTCATCGAGCTCGGCGAGATCGCCGGCGGGTACGCCTGGGTCTTCCCCAAAGGCGACCACGTGAACGTGGGCGTGGGCGGCTGGGAGCGCGAGGGCCCGAGCCTGCGCGAGCACCTCTGGCGGCTGTGCGACGAGCACGGCATCGCGCGCGACGACGTCGAGAGCCTGCGCGGCTACCGGCTGCCGTTGCGGCGGCCGGGCGCCAACCCTGCGCGCGGGCGGATCGCGCTCGTGGGCGACGCGGCCGGGCTCGTCGACCCGCTGTCGGGCGACGGGATGTACGAGGCGTTCGTCAGCAGCCGGCTGGCGGCAGCGGAGACGATGCGGCTGCTCGCCGGGGAGGTCGACTCGCTCGCCGCCTACGGCCCATCGCTCGACCGCGCGATCGGCGCGCACGCGGCCGCGTCGTGGAAGGCGAAGCTCGCGCTCGACCGCTTCCCGCGACTCACGTTCGCGCTGCTCTCGCTCCCGCCGGTCTGGCGGGCGGTGGACGCGCTCGTCCGCGGCGATCTGGCCGATCCCGGCCAGGCGCGGGGCCTCGCGCGGTTCCCGCTCCGCGCCGTCGAGGCGATGGGCCGCAAGAGCGCCCGCGCGTAGCGTTCGACACACTTTCGGCACAGACGCGTACCGGGTCGCGTGATACCCGGTCTGACCCCGGTGGTAGGGCCGGCCAGGTCCGCAACGGCCCGAATCTGAGGAAATCTGCTGCGCGTTCCCTCGTTCGGGGTAAACCCTTCGGCGTGGGCTGCCGATTCCTCCACTCGCGGCAATGGATCTCGACGCCCTCCTCCTGCACGCCGTCGAACGCGGCGCCAGTGATATCCACCTGAAGATCGGGCGGCCTCCCGTGCTGCGCGGCGACGGTGCGCTCAAGCCGCTCGCCGACTGGCCGGACATGGACGAAGAGGCGCTCGAAGGCGTGCTGGCTGCGGTCACCAGGATCGCGCCGAAGCGCCTCGAGCAGTTCCACGAGACGGGCGAGCTGGACATCGCGTACACGGCCTCCGACCTGCCGCGCTTCCGCGTGAACGGCTTCCGCCAGCGCGGCGCCACGTCCTTCGCCTTCCGCGTCATCCCGCAGGAGGTGCCGACGTTCGAGACCCTCGGCCTTCCGCCGGGCGTTCCGCGCCTCGCAGAGGAGGAGCGAGGGCTGATCCTCGTCACGGGCGCGACCGGGTCGGGGAAGACGAACACGCTTGCGGCCGTGATCGGCCATATCAACGGTTCGCGGAACCAGCACATCGTGACGATCGAGGATCCGATCGAGGTCCTCCACCCGGATCTCAAGTGCATCGTCAACCAGCGCGAGGTCGGGCTCGACACCGAGAACTTCGCGCAGGCGCTTCGCCGCGTGCTGCGTCAGGACCCCGACGTGATCCTGATCGGCGAGCTCCGCGACGCGGAGACGGCGCAGACCGCGCTCCAGGCTGCGGAATCCGGCCACCTCGTCTTCTCGACGATGCACACCATCGACGCGGCGGAGACGGTCGGCCGCCTCGTCGAGTTCTTCCCGCCGCTCAAGCAGCAGCAGATCCGTTCGATCATCGCCGGGGTCCTCAAGGGGGTCATTAGCCAGCGGCTCCTGCCGCGTGCCGGCGGCGGCCGCGTGCCGGCCGTCGAGGTGATGGTCACGAACGCGCGCATCGCCGACCTGCTGCGCGAGGGCAAGGCCGAGGAGATCGAGGATGCGATCGCCGACGGCGAGTTCCTGCAGATGCAGACCTTCCGGCAGGCGCTGATCTCGCTCGTCATCGAGGGCAAGGTCGAGCGCGAGATCGCCGCAGGCGCCGCCACGAACCGCCACGACTTCATCGTCGCGCTCGAGCAGGAGGAGAAGCGCCGCGCCTACGAGCTGATCAAGGCCGAGGAGGGAGACCCGGAGGAAGAGGAGGCCGACGAGCCGGAGGAGCAGCCCGTGTTCCTGCGCACCACCTCTCCGAAGGCCGAGCCCGCAGACCTGCACGAGGGCGTCGCCGCGACCGGGTCATTCCAGGGCTCCAAGCGAGGCGCCGCGCACCTCGAGCGCCAGGACGAGGCCGTCCCGCAATTCGCACTGCGCACACCGGAGAGCTCGTGAGGCGGCGCGCCGGCTACGCCGCCCTGCTCGTCGCGCTCGCGCTTCCTGCCGTGGCGGCCGGCGCCGACACGTTCGTCGTGCTTCCCGAGCAGACGCCGGCGGCTCCGACGCCGAGCACGATCGCGCCGAACGGCCTCCCGAGCGCGGTCACGCCGAACGCGCCGGGCGACATCGCCGTCAGCGCCGACTTCACGAGCCGCCCGCTCTGGGTCGAGCAGCCGTCGGCCGACGAGCTGCGGCCGGTCTGGGAGCGGGCGGGCGCGGCGTACGGGATCCCGTGGTACGTCCTCGCGGCGATCAACAAGGTCGAGTCGAACTTCGGCGCCAACATGGGGCCGAGCTCTGCGGGCGCGGTCGGGTGGATGCAGTTCATGCCCGACACCTGGATCCGCTGGGGCGTCGACGCGAACGGTGACGGCGTCGCCGACCCGTGGAACGCCGACGACGCGATCTACGCCGCCGCGCGCTACCTGAACGCGTCGGGCGGTGCGACCGACATCACCGGCGCGCTCTATTCCTACAACCACGCCGACTGGTACGTGAGCGAGGTCGCCTCGCTCGCCAACGTCTACGCAGGCGGTGGCTTCGACGCCGGGTCGTTCGTCCCGGTCGCCGACCTGACCGGGGCGCAGCAGCGGGTTGCCGACGCGACCGACGCCCTCGCGCGCGCACGTGTGAGCGAACGCGGGCTGGCCCGCTCCCTCGCGCGTGCGCAGGCGCGGCTGGACCGCATGAAGCTTCTGTCCGACCAGCTGCTCGCTCAGAAGGGCGTCACGCTCGTCGGCATCCGCTACGACCGCGCGCATGCGCTCGCCGCGCAGCTCGAGGCCAGGCTCACGAAGGCGAAGGCGGCGCTGAGCCGGGCGCGCGTCAGCGCGTTCGTCACGGCGCCGCAGATCGTCGGGCCCTCGGCCGTCCCGCTCCTCGGCGCCGCCTCCGGCTACAGCGGCAATGACGCGACGGGTCCCGCCGGGAGCGCCCTGAGCTTCGCGCTCGCGCAGCTCGGGACCCCGTACCGGTGGGGCGGAGAGAGCTCGGACGGCTTCGACTGCTCCGGCCTCGTCCAGGCGGCCTACGCCGCCGCCGGGCTTACGCTCCCGCGCGTCGCCCAGCAGCAGTTCGACTCGGGCCCCCTCGTGCCGTCGGGCGCGCCGCTCCAGCCGGGTGACCTCGTCTTCTTCGGGAGCGATACCGCCCACGTCGAGCACGTCGGGATGGTGGCCGGCCCGGGCCTGATGGTCGATGCGCCGTTCACCGGCGCCGTCGTGCGCTTCGACGGCTACCAGCGCGAGAGCTACCTCGGCGCAACGCGCCCGGCGGCCACGCAGGCTGCCGTCGACGCGGAGGCGCCCGTGAGTGCGGCCGCCTCCGGCGAATCGACGGTCTTCGCCGTCGCGCCCAGTTCGAGCTCCCCCGCCGGTGGGGAGCTGCTCTTCACCAAAAGTCCTTAAGACCGGGCGACTCCCTGCCGAAAAGAGAGGTAATGCGGCTCAAGCTGACACCCACGATCGTGCGCCTCGTCGTCCTCGCGGCCGTGGCGCTTCTCTCGACCGCGGCGATCTCGTTCGCGGCCTCCGGCGGCACCGCCACTCCCGCCCCGGCCACGGCGCCGGCGCCGGCGACGAAGCCGCTCATCCGCGTCCCGGACGTCCAGGGCAAGGTCTTCGTCTTCGCGAAGGGCATGCTCGAGGACGGCGGGTTCGCGTGGAAGGTCACCGGCTCGGTGCAGGGCTACTCGGCGAACACCGTCGCCACGCAGTACCCGGTCGCCGGCACGAAGGTGGTCGACAACGGCGCGCCGACGGTCCGGCTGACGCTGGCGAAGAACACGCATTACGCGGAGAAGGGCACGCCGCAGAACGTCTCGCCGTATGCCGGCAGCAAGGTGCGGTTCCAGCGGACGACCGCGGTCGTCAAGAAGCCCGTCGTGAAGACGCCGGTCGTCAAGAAGCCCGTCGTGAAGACCCCGGTGAAGAAGCCGGTCGTGAAGAAGCCGGTCGTCAAGACGCCCGTCGCGTCGCGCCCGCCCGCGTTCGTCGTCCCCGGCGCACCGAAGGAGCCGCTGGACGAGATGACGCTGACGGCCCGCGCGCACCGGCTCGACGCCTGGCTCGCGAAGCACCCGCAGAAGACGAACGCCAACGTGCAGCACTGGCTCTACCAGCACGCGTGGATCGTCACCGGCGCGACCTTCGGCTGGTCGAACGGCGACGACGCCCTGAAGATCCTGATCCGCGCCGACGACCAGGCCATCGACTCCTGGGGTATCGGCTCGCGCAGCCGCGCAGTCGCCACCCGCGCCCTCAGGGAGGTCGAGGCGAAGACGCGGTGATGCGCGTGGTCGCAAAGCTGAGGCGTCGCCTGGGCGACGAGGGCGGTTTCACGCTCTCCGAGCTGCTGGTGACGATGGTGATCCTCAGCATCGTCCTCGCGGGTCTCACCGGCCTCTTCTCGGCGGGAATCCGCGCCGAGACCGACGTCGCGTTCCGGTCGCGCTCGCAGTCGGAGGCGCGCAACGCGTTGAGCTTCCTCCGCCAGGAGGTGCATTGCGCGAGCGCGATGACCCCGTCGGGCGGCGCGAGCGACGGCGTCGCCACCTCGACGATGACGCTGACGCTGCCGAGCGGCTGCTTTCGCCCGGCGCTCGAGACGGCCGGCACGCCGTCGACCTGGTGCACGGTCAACGTCGCGACGAACCGCTACCAGCTCTACCGCAAGCCGGGGTCGACCTGCGACAACACCGGGAAGCTGTTCGCCGACTACCTCACGAACGCCAACCCCTTCACCCCGTACGCCCAGACGACGAGCCGGCTCGGGTACCTGAACGTCCAGTTCGTGGTCGACTCGAACAGTCAGACGACCAGCCCGAACGCCTACAAGCTGATCGACGACATCGTCCTGCGCAACTCGACCAGGAGCTGATCGTGCACGCGCTGCTGCCGTCGCTCCACCAGCTCCTCCGGCTGCGCCTGCGCGACCAGCGCGGGTTCGCGCTGCCGCTGGTGATCACGATGATGATGGTCTTCTCCATCAGCATCGCGACGGTCGTGGTGTACTCCTCGTCGACCGAGCGGTCCGCCGACAAGCAGCGGAAGACACAGTCCGCGAACGCGGCCGCCGAGGCGGCGCTCGCAACCGCGGTCTCCGTGCTGTCGAGCACCACCGACCCGATGTCGCAGAGCTCGCTTCCGCTCTGCCCGACGACGGCTGCGGTCTCCTCGCTGCCGGCCGGCTTGACGGGCGACTACTGCGGAAAGCTGATCGGCACCACGTGGACGATCACCGCGAACGGCAGCGTGACGGCCAGCGCCGCGGACGGCGGCCAGGTGCGCACGAAGACGATCACGCAGCTCGCGGAGGTGTCGCCCGCGACGCTCGCGGGCGGGCTCGGCGAGCTCTGGAACCGGATCTACCAGTACGACGCAACCAAGTGCACCGAGTTCAAGAAGATGATCGTCACGGTCCCGGTCGTCACGCGCGGGTGCCTCAAGCTCACGGGCGACGACCACCACCCCACACAGATCGCCGGGCCGTACGTCGCCGTCGGCGGCAACGTCACGCTGAAGGACCAGGACTCGATCGGCACGTTGTCGACACCGCTCAACAAGATCGAGATCGCCGGCAGCTGCACGCTCGAGCACGGCACTGGCACGCATTCGCCCTGTAGCGCGGCCGACCAGGTATATGGCCCGGTCACGACGACGCCCGACTTCACCCGGCCGTCGGTCGACTTCCCCTACTGGTACGCGAATGCCAAGCCGGGGCCGATGCAGGGCTGCACCTACTACGGCTCGCAGCCGTCGAGCTCCGTGCCGAAGTTCGACAAGAACACGAGCTACAACAGGGACAACCCCGCGGTGCAGCTGACGCCCGACGGCGTGAGCTACACCTGCCAGGTCTGGTCGATCCCGCCGAACAGCGGAAAGAAGCAAGGCGAGATCTCCTGGGATGCCGCCAACCAGGTGCTCACGGTCTGGGGCACCGTCTTCTTCGACGGCGATGTCAAGATGACCGCGCCGGGCCATTCCAAGGCGTGCGGGCCGCCCCCGCCCCACCATGCGCCGCCCGGCCCGTTCTGCGACAAGTCGTACAGCTACAACGGCCGGGGCGTCATCTACAGCTCGGGGAAGATGGACATCGAGGCCGGGGTGTGCGCCGGCGGCGACGGGTCGAACGACTGCGAGACCGACCCGTCCAACTGGGACCCGACGCAGAACCTGCTGATCGTCATCTCGGGCGGCCTCAAGAACATCGGCGACGAGACCTTCAAGATGGACAAGGACGAGGCTGTCTTCCAGGGCGCCGTCTATTCGGTCGGCAAGTGCAAGATCGGCAAGAAGGCGTCGTTCTCGGCTCCGCTGATCTGCGGCCAGCTCTCGATCAAGGAGGACGACACGCTCGACGACCCGACCGTGAACCCGTGGCCGGCGAGCCTGATCGGCCAGCGCAGCGGCCAGGTGTGGCCTTCGCCGGCCGGCACGTGGGGCCTCACGCTGACGACGCAGTACGGGGGCTAGCCGCAGATGCGTCTGTCGGGACGACACCCTCGCCGATCCGACGGTCGAGGCCCGGCCCGCCACCCGCATGCCGAGGGTCCTGCAGGTCGGGCCGGTCTCGAGCCCCTGGGCCGGCTGCGAGCGCAGTCCGGGCAGGCGCTCCCGATCGTCATCGGGTTCCTGATCGTCTTCTCGATCGGGGTGGTCACCGTCGCCGAGCTCTCGGGTGCAGTCGGCCGCGACTCGGCGCGTGAGAACTCGCACGATGCGGCGCTGGCGGCCGCGGAGTCCGGGACGGCGACCGCGCTCTCGGTCCTGTCGAACGCGACGCGGCCGCTCGACCCCGCAACGCTCCCCTCGTCGGCCAGTCCCGAGGTGGACGGCGTCGACGGCGGCTCGGTCTCCTGGTACGGGACGCTGTCCGGTGACACGTGGACGATCCGCGCGAAGGCGTCCATCCGGAACCCGGCCGGCGGAGGCGACATCGTCCGCTCCGCGCAGCTCCAGGCGCGCGTCGGCTCGACCGCGGTGAACCCGGCGTGGAGCGCCGCGTTCGCCAACTCGAGCGGCTGCCTGAACGTCACCGGCTCGGCCGAGATCCGGCAGCCGGTCTACACGCGCGGGAGCCTGTGCCTCGACAACGCTGCGCTGGTCACCGGGGACTCAGTCGACGCCGAAGGAACCGTCCAGACGCTGCTTTCGTCGAGCGTCGGCACGAGTGGGTCGCCGATCGCCGGGCTGCACGCAGCCGGCGGCTGCCGCTACGGCTCGATCGGCTCGTTCGTGACGCCGTGCGGCGCGGGGGAGCACGTCTACGCGAGCTCGCAGGACCAGCTTCCGGCCGGCCTGACGAAGCCTCCTCTCGACCTCGACTACTGGTACGCGAATGCGGCACCCGGGCCGAGCCGCGCGTGCACGACCGGGTCCTTCCCCGGCGGCTTCGACACCGACGGGACGATGAACCGAAGCCTCCCGGACGTCGATCTCTTCGCGTCCGACTACGACTGCACCGTCGTCGCAAGCGGCACGCAGGTCGGGCGCATCGCCTACACGGCGGGCAGCCCGGGCACCATGGTCGTCGACGGCACAGTGTTCGTCGACGGGAACATCGTGATGAGCGGGGCGCACGACGTCCGGTACTCGGGCCGCGGGACGATCTACGCGTCGGGGAAGATCGACCTGGAGGGCTCCGAGCGGATCTGCGCCGCCTGGGCGGCCGGCTGTGACGCGGCGAGCTGGCAGCCGTCCACGGACATGCTCGTCCTCGTCGCGGGCTCGTCGACCGACGCGCCCGGCTTCGTCGTCGGCGGAAACGCGGCGTTCCAGGGGGGCGTCTATGCGGCCGGGGACTACACGGAGACGGGCTCCGCGCAGGTGCAGGGCCCCAAGGTCGCGGAGGCGATGACGCTTGCCGCGGGGATCGAGCCGGCCTATCCGGCGTACACATACCTCCCGCCGGGCGCGCCCATGGAGAAACCGGTCGTCACGGTGAACAGCTGGCAATGAGGCGCGCCGCTCAACCCGGCGGGCCGAGGCGCCGATAGAGGTCGCATGGAGTTCGCGCTCGCAGTAGTCGCGTTCTGGCCGGGCATGGCGATCGGCAGCTTCCTGAACGTCGTCGCCGGCCGGCTGCCCCGGCGCATGCCGCTGGTCCGCGGTCGGTCGGCCTGCCCGTCGTGCGACCACGAGATCGCGTGGTACGACAACGTCCCGCTCGTGTCGTTCGCGGTCCTGCGCGGGCGCTGTCGTTCCTGCGACGCGGCGATCAGCTGGCGCTACCCGCTCGTCGAGCTCACGACGGCATTCCTGATTGCGGCGTGCTTCTTCCACTTCGGGCTGACCGGCGACGCGGTCGTCGCGGCGTTCACGTGCGCGGCCCTCGTGGCGCTGTCGGCGATCGACCTCGAGCACCAGATCCTTCCCGACCGGATCACGCTCCCGTCGGCGGCGATCGTCCTGGCCGCGAATACGCTGCTTCATCCGGGGCCGCAGTGGGCGATCGCAGCTCTGGGCGCCGCGCTCTTCCTCTTCCTGGCCGTCCTCGCGTACCCGCGCGGGATGGGCATGGGCGACGTGAAGCTCGCGCTGCTCATGGGCGCGGCGTGCGGGAAGACGGTTCCGGTCGCGATGGCGATCGGCTTCGTCACGGCGCTGGTGCCGTCGGTGGTGCTGCTGGCGCGGTACGGCTCCGCGGCCCGGAAGATGGCGATTCCCTTCGGGCCGTTCCTGGCGCTCGGCACCGTCGTGTCCCTGTTCATCGGAGATTGGCTCCTCGGCCTCTACACGGGGCTGCTGTGAGCTGGGGAGGAGACCCCGTGCGTGGCCCGAACGATCCTGTTGTGAGCGACTCGACCCTCGAGACGAACGGCATGCATCACGGCGAAGAGGTCATTCCGGACGTCGTGCCGACCCAGGCGACTGAGGCCGTCCCGGCACCCGAGGCCGAGGCCGACGTGGACGAGTTCAAGGTCTTCCTCCGGCTCGCCGAGGGCGAGCGCGTCGAAGCAGGCGTGTACTCCAACGAGACCGACGCGCACGGGCATGCCGGCGAGCTGATGGCCGCCGCCGCGGCCGCGACCACGACGGCCAAGTGGCCCCGGATCGGCGACCGCTACTTCCGCCCGGAGACGATCGTCTCCATCGACGTCGAGCGCAGCGACGCACCGCGCTGGACGGGATCGACCGGGCGCGCTTCCAGCTGGTCACCGAACCGCTGAACCGCGGCGCCGGGTTCTAGCCGCCGATGTTCGGCCCGGCTCGGGCCGCGACGACTCTCAGCGGCAATAGGGCGGTCAGACGCGACTTCGCGCGGCACGACTGCGGCGAGGCGAGCTCGCCTCCACCGAGCCTACGGTGCCTGGCACCGATCGGGCCCTGCACGGTGCCAGGCACCGGTTCGGCGTCCGCCCGACAGCCGGCTACGGAAACTGGGTCGTGCGGAAGGAGATGCCGCCGCGTTGCTCGAGCGTTAGGCGCTGACCGTCCAAGCGGGGCGCGGGCTCGGATGTTGCTGCCGGCCGCTGCCGGATCCCCCGGCGCGGTGCCTGGCACCGCGTGGGGCCGGCACGGTGCCAGGCACCGGTTCGGCGCCCCGAGCGACAGCGGGCTACGGCAGCTCGGTGGGTCGGGCGAACGAGCTGCCGCCGCGCTGTTCGAGGGTCAGGCGCTGACCGCCTGTGCGGGTCGGGCGGTCGCGGAAGTGCTGACGGAAGCCCGCGGCGGCGAAGGAGATCTCGAACGTGTGGCCGAGAATGAGCAAGCGCCGCCTACCGTCGGGCTCCAGCTCTGACCGTTCGACGGCGTTGATCTCGAGGCGGGTTGCCGCGGACGGCTCGAGGGTCCCCGTGAGCTCCGAGACGCTCTCGAACACGAGGGTCGCGGGCGCAATCGAGAACCCGTAGGAGACGCTCGGCGGCGTGGGCTCGAACCACTCCACCAGGTAGTCGAGATCGACGACGAGCTCGGCCGCCGACTCCTCGTCGACGAACGCCATGGCGTGGATCGTCACGTCGTGCCAGCTCATCCGCTCGAAGTCCTCGTCGCTCCAGACGACCTGCTCGAGCGGTGGACGCGGGTCGAGCCGGATGGGCGGGATCCGGTCGTCCCAGTACGCCAGCTCGCCGCCCGGAGTGCAGACGACCAGGCTGTACGGAGAGCCGCCGACGACCTCCCACGCCTCGTAGCGCTCGTCCGGCGGGCAGCGCAGCGAGCTGCCGTCGTCGAAGCCGATGGTGAGCGTGCCGCCGCGCGCGTGCGCCACAGCCACGGCGCGCTGCACGACGCGGACGAGTGGCATCAGCGTCGAGAGCTCGTCTCCGTCGATGGCGTGCTCGACCCCGTCGGTGGTCGTGAGGGTTGCGTCCGAGATATCCGCGTAGAGGTTGAGATCGTCCCGGTCCGCATGGGCGAACTGCAGACGAAGCTGTCCGGAGCCGCCCAGGCGCAGCTCGTGGAGCGTGGCGCCGACCAGCGAGTCGAGGAGATCCGGCGGATCGTCCGCGGCAGCGTCGGTCGGGTCGCTCATCGCGGCCCCAACGCTAGTGCGCGGGCGAAGCGGCTAGGGCGTCGGCGTCGCGGTGGCGTCGCGGGCGTCGGCGACGGCCTGGGCGATCGAGTCGCGGTCGGCCCATCCGTTGATCTGGATGGTCACGTCCGCCGGGCGCTTCATGACCAGGACGGCCGGGGCGCTCGTGATCGAGACCTTCGATGCCAGCGGCGCGATCTGCGCCTGCACGTACGCGTTCACCTTCACGAAGCCGGCGTTCGTCTGCGCGGCCGCGGCCTCGGCCTCGCTGAGCGTGACCTGGTCGATCCGGCTGCCGGGCGCGACGACCGCGACCACGACGACCGGGTGCTTCACCAGCGCATGGGCCACCGACCACGGCAGCCCGTTGGCGGCCACGGCCGGATGGTGCGTCGGCCTGACGACCGGCTTGTGGGGCTTCGGCTTCGTCGCGACCGGCTTCGGCTTTGTCACCGGGTGGTGGTGCCTGACCGAGGTGTGCAGGAGCGTGGGCTGCTGGGACGCGGACGAGCTGCCGCCCTGCGTCGCCTTGAAGACGAACATGCCGCCCCCGAGCAGCGCCAGGACGCCGACGACGGCGACGAGGCGAACGGGATTGGCGGCGGCGAGCTGCATCGCAGTGGGTATCGGCAGGGGAAGGGCTTCGCTTGAGCCTGGGTTACGCAGTCGCCCGAAGCGGGCGAGGCGGCGTTACGTCGCCGCGTTGCAGTCCGTCAGGTCCGGGCCGGGGTCCTGGGTGATCGCGCCGCCGGGACCGTGCTTGAAGTAGGTGGACTTGCCTGCGGTGCTGTAGATGCAGTACGTGCTCTGCGAGGGCGCCGGGCCGGCCGAGATGGTCACCTTCGCGGCGGTGGAGGGGTCGTAGTGCGTGAGGCCGGGTGTGGCGGCGCTCGACGCATTGTCCAGGCCGACGTACGTCGAGTTGTCGGAGTAGAAGCGCTCCACAGCCGGGATGACCGCTCTGACGTTCGACTGCGCCACGGACACCTCGGCTCGGTCGCTGAAGCCCGTGTACGCCGGGACCGCCACCGCCATCAGGACGGCGAGGATCGCGACGACGATGATCAGCTCGATCAGCGTGAAACCCGCCTCGGCGTGTCGCCGGGAACGGGTCTGGAGGATGGTGTGGAAGGTCTTCATCGCTCCGGGTATCGGCAGCCGGGCGGGTATGGGCTAGCCCCGAACGGGTGAGTGGCTGGGCAGGCCCTGGGTGACACCTGTTGAAAGCCCTGAAACGACGGAGGGCGCGGTTGCCCGCGCCCTCCGGCCTAGCTGGTGATCGCAGGTGGTTACGCCGTGCTACAGAGCGCGCCGCCCGCGGTGGAGGCCTGGGTGCCGTTCACCTCGAGGATGCGGCCTGCGGGCCCGAGCTTGTACCAGGTCGAGCCGCCGGTGGTCGACGAGATGCAGTAGTCCGTCGCCGTCAGCGTGACCGAAGGCTCGATGACGATCTTGGCGGTGCTGGCCGGGTCGTAGTAGGCGATGCCCGGCGTGGCTGCGGTCGAGGCGGCGCCCATGCCGGCGTAGGTGCCGTTGTCGGCGTAGAAGGCCTCGACGGCCGGCACGGCCGAGCGCAGGTTGGCTGCGGCGGCCGAGCGCTCGGCCTTGCCCTTGAAGCCGATGTACGACGGGACGGCGATCGCGAGCAGGATGCCGAGGATGATGATCACGACCAGGAGCTCGATGAGCGTGAAGCCGCCCTCCGTGTTCCCCTGCGCGATCCTGTTCCGAAGCTTGTTCATGCAGTCCTCCGTTCGTGGTGCGGTACGGGTGGCGTTTGCCGCGGACATGAGAGGGACACGCCGGCGACGCCGTAGTTGTCGGCAGCGACCCGGCGGGGGATTAGCCCCGATTGAGGGACAGGGCTCACACGCGTGGATGAGCTGCACCGGAACGACGGAGGGCGCGGTCGCCCGCGCCCTCCGGCCTAGCTGGTGATCGCAGGTGGTTACGCCGTGCTACAGAGCGCGCCGCCCGCGGTGGAGGCCTGGGTGCCGTTCACCTCGAGGATGCGGCCTGCGGGCCCGAGCTTGTACCAGGTCGAGCCGCCGGTGGTCGACGAGATGCAGTAGGCCGTCGCCGACAGCGTGACCGAAGGCTCGATGACGATCTTGGCGGTGCTGGCCGGGTCGTAGTAGGCGATGCCCGGCGTGGCTGCGGTCGAGGCGGCGCCCATGCCGGCGTAGGTGCCGTTGTCGGCGTAGAAGGCCTCGACGGCCGGCACGGCCGAGCGCAGGTTGGCTGCGGCGGCCGAGCGCTCGGCCTTGCCCTTGAAGCCGATGTACGACGGGACGGCGATCGCGAGCAGGATGCCGAGGATGATGATCACGACCAGGAGCTCGATGAGCGTGAAGCCGCCCTCCGTGTTCCCCTGCGCGATCCTGTTCCGAAGCTTGTTCATGTTCTACGTCCTCCGTTCGTGGTGGCCGTGGTTGGCTCACGCCCTCTATCGGCCCACCCGCGGTGAGGGCCACACCCTCCATTGAGTGAATCCACCCCCCGTGGCGGGTGACGCGCACAAATCACTCAAGCCAGCGACGGCCCCTGCCGATAGCTGCCGTCGAGATCGCCATGACCGAAACTCCCCTCAACATCGACCAGCTGCTCGAGGAGCTGGTCACACAGAACGGCTCCGACCTGCACGTGACCGTCGGCTCACATCCGGCCGCTCGCGTGCGCGGGGAGCTGGTACGCCTCGAGCAATTCCCGAAGCTCAGCGCCGAGGACACGCTCGCGATGCTCTATCGCATCATGTCCACGGAGCAGCAGAAGCGCCTCGAGCTCGACCGGCAGATCGACCTTTCGTACTCGATTCCCGGCCTCGCTCGTTTCCGTGTGAACGTGTACTCGCAGCGCGAGAGCCTGGCAGCGGCCTTCCGTCTCATCCCCATGGGGCTGAAGACGATGGAGGAGCTGAACCTCCCGACGAGCCTCCACGACCTCACCAAGAAGCCCCGCGGCCTCGTCCTCGTGACAGGCCCGACCGGCTCCGGTAAATCGACGACCCTCGCGGCGATGATCGACGAGATCAACCGCAACCGGTCGGATCACATCATCACGATCGAGGATCCGATCGAGTTCCTGCACCGCCACAAGAAGTGCATCGTCAACCAGCGCGAGATCGGCGCCGACGCTCCGAGCTTCGCCGCCGCCCTGCGTGCTGCGCTTCGCCAGGACCCCGACGTGGTTCTCCTCGGCGAGATGCGTGACCTCGAGACCACCTCGACGGCGCTGACCGCCGCCGAGACCGGCCACCTCGTCTTCGCCACCCTGCACACGCAGAGCGCGCCGGGCACGGTGGACCGGATCATCGACCAGTATCCCTCCGACCAGCAGGAGCAGGTCCGCATGCAGCTCGCCGGCACGCTCCAGGGCATCGTCACGCAGGCGCTGCTCCCGACTGCCGACGGAAGGGGCCGGGTGCCGGTCCTCGAGATCCTCCTCCCCGACGACGCGACGCGGAACCTGATCCGTCAGGCCCGCGTCGAGCAGATCTACAGCGTCATGCAGACCGGCACGCAGCGCGGCATGCAGACGCTGGAGCAGTCGCTCGCGGACCTCGTCGTCCGCGGCGTCGTGACGAAGGAAGCGGCGCTCATGTGCACGAGCCGTCCCGACCAGCTGCTCGGCGTGCTCGAGCGGCAGGGCTTCACGGACGACGTGCTCGCTCCGCTCGGTAACGGCCTACGACTGGCGGAGAACTAAATGGACTGGAAGAAGGAGATCAAGCTCGGCGACATCGTCGGGCGCAAGTCCGACGACGACGCGACCGACGCGGCCCTGCCCATGCACGAGGCGGACCGCGACGTGACGGCCACCGCCGTCAGCGACCCCGTCGCCGAGCCCGTCGTCAGCGACCCCGTCGCCGAGCCGGACGTCGCGCAGACGGTTGTCGCCGACGTCGCCGAGGCCGGGGTCACGGAGGCCGTCGCCGAGGCGCCGGAGCCGGAGCCGGAGCGCAAGTCGATCTGGAAGCGCGAGCTCGGCTCCCGCAAGCAGAAGGACGAGGCGTCGGAGACGCCCGGGCGCCGGCAGCTTTCGCGGTTCGCGGTGACGCCGGGCAAGGATCCGGTCGCCGTCAAGGAGGCCGAGAAGACGTCCTCGCGCAGCCGGTTCAGCCTGCCCGCCCGCAGCACCGACACGCCGAAGAAGGCCAAGGAGCCGAAGCAGGCGAAGCAGGCGAAGAAGCCCAAGCCGAGCCGTTTCGCGCGGCAGCGCACGCCGCAGGCAGGCGACGTCACCGAGGCAAAGCCGAAGACGAAGACCAAGTCGCCGCTCTCGCGCGAGCTGTCCATGTCCATGTCTTTCCGCCGCAAGCCGAAGGCGGCCACCCCCGGCGCGCCGCAGGGCGCTTCGAAGAACCGCCGCGGCAAGAAGGCCGAGATCGTCGGCCTCAAGGTCGGCGCGTCGCACATCGCGGCCGCGCATGTCACGCAGAACGGCGGGCTCGAGCTCGTCCAGTATGTTCGCGAGCCCATCGAGCGCGGCATCATCGTGGCCGGCGAGCTCCGCGACCCGGAGAAGCTCGGCGTCCAGCTCAAGGATTTCTTCAGCCGCCACAAGCTTCCGCCGAAGGCTGTCCGGCTCGGAGTCGGCACCAACCGCATCGGTGTCCGCCGCCTCGAGATCAGCGGCCTGGCCGAGGCGTCGCACCTCGAGAACGCGATCCGCTTTCGCGCCCAGGAGGTGCTGCCGATCCCCCTCGAGGAGGCCGTGCTCGACTACCAGGTCGTCGCCGAGGAGACCGACGAGAAGGGCCAGACGACCTACCGCGTCCTGCTCGTCGTCGCCTACCGCGATCTCGTGCAGCGATACGCCAAGGCATGCAGGGCCGCCGGCATCAAGCTCGTCGGCATCGACCTCGAGGCCTTCGCCCTGCTGCGCTCGCTTGGCCCGACGGCCGACGCCGTGCGCGACGACTCGGCGGTCGTCATCGTCTCGATCGGGCACGACCGCTCGACGTTCGTGGTCGCCGACGGCGCCACGTGCGAGTTCGCGCGCGTCCTGGACTGGGGCGGCGGTGCGCTCGACGTTGCCATCGCGCGAGTCCTCGACAAGACGCCGTCGCAGGTCGAGCACATCAAGCATTCGCTGACGCTCAACGCGACCCAGGAGCGCCTCGAGGGCCACACCCAGGAGCAGGCGGTCACCGTCTACGAGGCCGTCCGCAAGGAGCTCCAGACATTCGTGCGCGAGCTCGTGTCCTCGCTGCACTTCTACCAGAACCAGCCGGGCTCTCTCGGCATCGGCGAGATCACGATCAGCGGCGGTACCGCGCAGCTGCCCGGTCTCGCCGCGGAGCTTCAGCGCCTGATCGGCGTCACCGTCCGCGTCGGCGATCCCCTCGCCCGCATGGGCAAGCGCGCCGAGCTGGCCGGAGAGCTCGGCTCTGCCGCCGTTGCCATCGGACTCGGAATCGAGAGCTGATCATGCGTCCTGCCAACCTGCTCCCAGCCGATCTCGCCCGCGGCGGCGGCCGACAGCTCCCTGTCCCGGCCATCGCGGCCGCCGGCGCCGGCGTCGCCGTCCTCGGTGCGCTTGCCTTCGGCTACACGAGCGTGCACAAGCAGGTCTCCCAGCGGCAGAGCGAGCTGGACGGGATCAACGCCCAGATCGCGGCAGTCCCGCGCCCGAAGGCCGTGCACACGACGGTCAACCCGGCGCTCGGCGCCGAGAAGGACGCGCGCCAGACGGCGCTCGACTCGGCGCTCTCCGGACGACTCGCCTGGGATTCTGTTCTGCGCGACCTGTCGCTCGTGCTGCCGGACGACGTCTGGCTCCAGACGATGAGCGCCAAGTCGGCCGCGCCGGTGGCGGGCACAGATCCCTCCGCCGCACCTGTCGGGGGCACGGGCCTGACCATGACCGGCTACACGTACTCGCAGGAGGGGGTCGCCCGGCTGCTCAGCCGCCTGGCGCTCGTCCCGACGCTCGCGAATATCCAGCTGCAGTCGTCCAGCGCCTCCGCGGTCAACGGGCGCGCGGTGGTCAGCTTCTCGATCGGCGCGAGCGTGAACGACACCAGCACCGGAGGAGGATCCTGATGCCGCGGCAGCTCAACCTGAAGGGCGATCAGAAGAACGTCAAGGCGATGGCTGCCGTCGCGGGCGGGGTGCTCGCGTTCGCGGTGCTCGGCTACCTGCTCGTGTACTCGCCTCAGAAGTCGAAGGCGAGCAAGCTGCAGACGGAGATCGCGGCCGCCCAGACCCAGCTCTCGAGCGCAACCGCGGCGGCCAACGTGACGCCGCCGAAGGATCCGCGCGTCGACGACCTGTTCCGCCTGACCAAGGCGATGCCCGCCACCCCGGACATGCCCGGGATCCTCCTCGAGCTGAGCCGTGTCGCGAAGGACACCGGCATCACGTTCGACGCGATCACGCCGGGCGCGCTCGCGGCGGGCAGCGGGTTCCAGACCGTTCCGATCCAGCTCAGCTTCAAGGGCACCTACTACGACCTCTCGGACTTCCTCTTCCGGCTGAACAACCTCGTCGTCGATCGTGACGGCAAGCTCCAGGTCGGCGGCCGGCTGTACTCCGTCGACGACGTGGACATCACCTCGCCGGGCGCGGGCATCTCGACGCTCGAGGCCAAGCTGTCCGCGAAGGCCTACATCTACGGCAGCGCTCCGACCGTCGACGGCGGCGCGGGCGCCGGGACGGCGCCGGCGACCCCGACGGCGACCCCGACGGCGACCCCGACGCCCGGGACGACCACGCCGCCCGCAGCCGCGACCCCTTCGACCGCGGCCGCTCCGGCCACGGGAGGCACGTCGTGAGCGCGCGCAAGTCCGCAGATCAGGCGAAGGCCGCCAAGCAGAAGAAGCTCGTCATCGGCGGCGCTGTCCTGCTCGTCGGGATCATGGTCATCCAGGGCCCGAAGATGTTGAAGCTCCTGAGCGGCGGCTCGTCGCCCAGCGCAACGGCTGCACCTGCGGCGGTGGCCCCCCCGGCGACCCCTGGAGCCGTTCCAGGCGCCACACCGGCGGCTGCTCCGACGCCGGCCGCGACGCCGGTCAGCGCCGTACCGGAGCCGACCGGGACGAAGTTCGTCTCGTTCGAGACCTTTGCCACGAAGGATCCGTTCGCCGCGCAGATCATCGAGCAGAATGCGGGGGAGAACAACGACGGAAGCGGCGGCGCAACAGCGCCGTCCGCCACCGGGGGCGCGGGCACCGCCGCCCCGTCGACGTCCGACGGCGCCGCAGCCGCGACCGGCGGGTCGACCGCGGCCCCCGCCACCGGCACCGGGACGGGGACGGGGACGGGGACGGGGACGTCGACGACGACGGGCGAGACGACAACGTCGTCGTTCAAGGTCGCCTCCTCGGGCACGAGCGCCGCCACCGCGACGCTGACCGTAAACGCCAAGCGCCAGGTGGTGTCCGTGACCCACGACTTCCCCGCGGCCGACCCGGTGTTCACACTCGTGACCGTCGGCGCCCACTCGGCCGGCGTGGCCGTCTCCGGGGGCTCCCTGAAGACGGGCGGCAAGACGTTCACGCTCACGGTGGGAACACCGCTGACGCTCCTGAACACCGCCACGGGCGAGAAGTACAAGCTCGAGCTGCTGTCGACCGCGCCCGCGGGAACCTGATCGCGACGCGGATGGCCGCGCAGCCCGTACGCGTGACTCGCCGGCTCCGCTCGGAGGAGGGCTTCGGCCTGATCGAGCTCTCGATCGCCATGGCCATGATGGCGATCGCGCTGCTCGTGCTCGTGGCCGCGCTCAGCTCCGGCGAGGTGACGCTCGCGCGCGCCGGCGCCGTCGGCACGGCGGGCACCCTTGCCGACCGTCAGATGGAGAAGTACAGAGCGATGAAGTACACCGCGATCATGCTCAACACCAGCGACGTCACGACCGCGAGCGCGAACAGCGTCTACAACAGCGACTCCGCCTACAGCGCGAGCCAGGTCACCGGGGCGTGCACTATCTCGAGCTGGCCGGACCCCTGCAACCCGCTCCAGAGCTCCGTCACGGGCCCGGACAATCGCCATTACCGCGTGGACACGTACATCACGTCGTATACGCCGGCGGGCGGCCGGCCGCTGAAGGTGATCAGCGTCGTCGTCCGCGACACCAACCACCTGACCGGCCCGCCGCTCACGCGTGTCCAGTCGCGCTTCGACCAGGCGACCGGCCTATGAACCTCAAGAGCCAAATGCGTGCTGCCGATACGGAGTTCGAATGAGCACGTGGGCCTATAGCGCGATCAACGCGCAGGGGATCGAGTCGAAGGGCGAGATCGAGGCGCCCGACGTCACCGCCGCGCGCGAGCAGCTGCGCACTCGCGGGCTGATGGCCTCGTCGTTGCAGCAGACGGGCGGGGCGGCCGTGACGACGACCAAGTCGGCCTCGGCCGGCGCGTTCGCCAAGAAGATCAAGCCCAAGTCGCTGCAGATCTTCTCCCGCCAGTTCGCGACGATGATCGAGGCCGGCATCAGCGTGGTCGGTGCTCTCGTCGTCCTCGAGGAGCAGACCGACGACAAGGCGCTCGCCGATGTGATCGAGCAGATCCGCATGGATGTCGAGGGCGGGATGCTGCTCTCCGAGTCGCTGGCCAAGCACCCGAAGGTCTTCAACCGGCTCTACATCGCGATGGTCGAGACGGGCGAGGCGGCCGGGATCCTCGACCAGGTGCTCGACCGCGTCGCCTTCCAGATCGAGAAGGAGACCAAGATCAAGCGCCGCGTCAAGAGCGCGATGCTCTACCCGACGATCGTGCTCACGTTCGCCGCGATCGTGCTCTCCGGGATGCTGATGTTCCTCGTCCCGATCTTCACCAAGATCTTCGCTTCGCTGAACGGCGAGCTGCCGACGCTGACGCAGTACGTCGTGAAGGCGTCAAACCTCCTGCGCGGCTACTGGTTCGTGATCTTCCCCGCGGTCGGGCTGACGATCTTCGCCTTCAAGAAATGGAAGAAGACCGAGGCCGGACGCCGCAAGTTCGACGCCATCAAGCTCAAGCTGCCGGCGAAGATCGGTGTCACCGTCCAGAAGATCACGCTCGCACGCTTCTCGCGGACCCTCGCGACGCTCGTCGCCGCCGGCGTCGACATCATTCGCGCACTCGAGATCACCGCCTCGACCGCCGGCAACTGGGTGATCGAGCAGTCGCTGCTCGAGGTGCGCGAGAAGGTGCACGAGGGCATCCCGATCTCCACGCCGCTCTCCGAGAACCCGGTCTTCCCGCCCATGGTCGGCCACATGGTCAAGGTCGGGGAGGAGACCGGAGAGCTCGACAAGATGCTCAGCAAGGTGGCCGACTTCTACGAGGACGAGGTCGACACCGCGATCGCGACGCTCACGTCGATCATCGAGCCGCTCATGATGATCTGCGTCGGCCTGGTCGTCGGCGTGATCATCATCTCGATGTACCTGCCGATGTTCAAGATGCTCTCGCTCGTCAAGTAGTCGCCGCCGGAAATCCGGCTCGGCTTCTCGCCGCCAGAAAGCCGGCTCGGCTTCTCGCCGCCAGAAATCCGGCTCGGCTTCGCCTTCGCCATGACGATTTCCGGCGGGTGACAGCCTGGTCACACGCGACTTCGCGCGACGTCGCTCCGGCCAGGCAAGCTGGCCGCCGCTGATCGGAACGACGGCAGCGACGACCGACTACAAAAGCCGGCGGTCGAGCAGCTCCCGGAGCCCGGAGGCGACCCGATCGGCGCCGAAGGCGGTGAGCAGTTCGCCGTCGCCGATGCCGATGACGGTCAGGCCGGCGGCGTGGCCCGCGGCAACGCCCGCCGGGCTCTGGGTCAGCGCGACCGCGTGAGCCGGCTCGACCCCGACGCGCCGGCAGGCGTACAGGAGCACGTCGGGTGCCGGTCGCGAGCGGATTGGCTCGACGCGCAGCAGCTCTGCGTCCACCTCGAGGTCGACCAGCCCGTCGAGCCCTGTTCGCTCGAGGATCGTCGCGGTGTTCGCGCTCGCCGACAGGACGGCGCGCCGCACCCCGGCGCGGCCCGCCGCGTCCAGATAGCGGTGCGCGGCCGGGAGCGCCGCCACCCCGCGGCTGTGGAGGAGGCGGCCGACGAGCTCGCCCTTGTGCCGCGCGATGCCCTGGGCCGTGTTCGCCGTGACCGGATCGTCGCGGCGGCCTTCCGGGATGCGGATGCCGCGGCTGTCCAGGAACGCGTGGATCGCCTCGAGCCGTGGGCGCCCGTCGAAGTACGCGCCGTAGTCGTCCACCGGGTCGAACGGGATGAACTGCCAGCCGAGTCGATTGGCGAAGCGGAGCAGCAGGTCGTCGAGCACCTCGCCCCACGCGCGCGCGTGTAGCGCGCCGCTGTCCGCGAGCACGCCGTCGAGGTCGAGCAGGACGGCCTCCGTCCCGGCCGGCAGGCCGATCAGCTCCGGTGTGACCTGCACCGGCGACAGCCAGGGGAGCGGCCGCGCACCGGTGTCGCGGCCGAAGGCCGTCAGCAGCCGCGCGGTGTCCTGGCGTTCGCCGAGCAGCTCCTTGCGGCGCGACCCGAGCTCGGCGGCCGGCAGCGAGACGCCGGCGGTGTCCGTGGCGCGCTGGCCCGCGTCCAATGCGCGCTGCCAGGCCGCCGCGAGCACGTCGGCGTCCACGCGGTGCACGGGCTCGGGCGGCGGCGGCTGAAGCCGCTCCCGCCGAACGACACGGGGAACGGTGGCGACCATGGCACCTTCAGGATCGCCCGCCCGCACAGGAGCGGAATCCGGGTCGACTACGGATCGGCTGCGGCCCGGTACCGATCAGCCGAGCAGGCGGGCGACCGCGCGGTCGAGCTCGTCCTCGGTCGCGCCCTGCGCCACCAGGAACTCACGGACGCCGCCGTGCCGGGCGTCGAGCTCGTCCAGCACGCCGACCATCGCCTCGCGCGGCGTGCGGCCGATCTGACGGCGGCGCTCGCGCTCGGCGTCGTCGGATGCCTCGGACTCCCACTGCGCCTGCCGCTGCACCAGGTTTCGCTCGCTCAGGGCGTAGTCGTCGGCGATCTCCTCGCGCGAGACGCCGGCGAGCGAGAGCAGCAGCGCGACGACGAGCCCGGTGCGGTCCTTGCCGCCCTGGCAGTGCACGACCACGCCGCCGGGCGGCGCGTCGGCGATCGCGCGGATGGCCGCCGCGAAGTTCGGGCCGAAGCGCTCGAGGAAGTCGACGTAGACGACCTTCGTCTTCTCGGCCGGCGTGTCCACCGTGTCCACGAGCGCGTCGAGGTGTTGGCCGTAGTCGGACGGCGAGCCGGCCAGAACGTTGACGTGGACGACCTCGACCGGCAGCTCGGCGGGCGGATCGGCCTCGAGCTCCTCGTCCATGCGCAGGTCGACGATCGTCGAGACGCCGTGGCCGACCAGCTCCTCCCAGCCCGCGTCGGTCAGCCGCCGGATCGCGTCGGCGCGGACGATCGCGCCCCGGCGCGTCTCGCCGTAGGGCGTCTGGTGGCCGCCCAGGTCGCGCACGTTGGCGCAGCCGTCCCACGTCAGGTGCCGCTCCGTCTGCACGCGCCTCAGGCTAGGGGACTTTGGTGGGATGCCGCGACGGACCCAGTCTGAATACCCTCGAATCGAGTCACACCTTGTGGGTCAGCCCCCGATACACCCTGGGGACAGACCCTGGTTGTCGAGTCACACCTTGTGGTCAGCCCCCGATACGCCCTGGGGACAGACCCTGGTTGTCGAGTCACATCTTGTGGGTCAGCCCCCGATACACCCTGGGGACAGACCCTGGTTACGACGTTTCGAACGACGCGCGCCGCCTGCCTTCCAGCTCGAAGAGCCGGAACAGCCCGTATGCGAAGAGCCCGTAGACGAGCCCGATGCCGAGCTCGGTGGCGAGCAGGCCGCGCACGTCGTGCAGCGTCGCGCCGTCTGCGACCTGCCGGCCCGCCTCGATCCCGTGCGTGAGCGGGAGCGAGCGGCCGATCGCCTGCATCCACGCCGGCAGGTCGTCGAGCGGCACGTTCACGCCGCAGAAGACGAGCATCGCGAAGTAGGCGAGATTCGCGTAGAGCACGGCGTCGCGCGCCCGCAGCCCGATCGAGCCGATCACCAGCCCGAAGCAGGCGCACGAGGCCGTCGAGACGATCACGACGACGACGAGCGCGGGGATCTGCTCGCGGCCGATCCTCACGTCGAGCAGCAGGCAGCCGGCGACGAAGCAGAACGCCGACACGACGAAGCCGTTCGCGATGTTCGGCAGCGCGCGGCCGACGAACAGCGCGAACCGGTTCGCCGGCGTCGCAAGCACGGACGAGAGCGTGTGCGTCCAGCGCTCGCCGCCGATCGTGAACGACGTGCCGAAGATCGCGCCCGCGTTCGCGTTCATGATCGCGTTGCCGACGACGTAGAACGTGTCGTCCTGGAACGAGGCGGCGCGCCCCACGTACGCGAAGAACAAGAGCTGGAAGAGCGGGAAGCCGAGCATCGACGGGATGTAGACGCGCGGGTCGACCCAGGCGAACAGGCCGCGGTAGGCGAACATCCCGCCGCGGAAGAAGATGCGGAGCCACGTCCTCACGTGAGCGCGAGCGTCGCCCGCTGCCGCGCGAGCCGCTCGAAGAAGCGCAGCGCGAGGACGCCGATCCAGACGTAGACAAGGCCCAGGCCGATCGCGGCGAACAGGTAGCCGCCCGGGTCGCCGCCGGTGGCGGAGGCGTGGATCGCCTTGATGCCCCAGGTCGGCGCGATCAGCCAGGCGATCGGCTGCACCCAGCCGGGCAAGAGCGACAGCGGGACGAGCAGCCCGGTGATCAGCCACACCGGGTACTCGAACAGGTTCACGAGCGCGAAGGTCTGGCGGTAGAGGATGAACGTCGCCGCGAGGACGAGCCCGAACATCCCGAGCGCCAGGACGGTCACCGGGATCGCGACGGCGAACCAGACGGGGTGGACGGGGTGGAGCGGCACGTCGAAGAAGACCGCGCCCCAGACGAGCGTGGCGACGAGCGAGTAGAGGCCCGCGGCGGACGTGGCGAGCGCGACGCCGAGCAGCACCGCGGCGAACGGCGGCGGTGTCGTGAACAGCACCTCGAGCGTCCCGGACCAGCGCTCGCGCTGGAGGGCCATGCCGGCACCGGCGAGGGTCGACGACCAGAGGCCCATGATCCCGGCCGCGAGCGCGATCCAGAGGACGGCCTCCTCGTTCGCGCCGTTCGCGTACATGAAGAACGCGATCGTCGCGTAGACGAGTGGGATCGCGATCAGGAAGATCACGGTCGAGGTCGACTTCAGGTTCGACTTCAGGTGGAAGCGGAAGGCGGCCCGCACCGTGAGCAGCGTCGCGCGCATCACGACACCTCGATCGACGCCCGCTTGCGCGCCTCGCGCTCCATGAACCGGATCAGCAGGTAGCCGCCGACGGCGAACGCCGTGCCGAGCGCCGCCTCCTTCGCCACGAGGCCGCTCACGTCGCCGAGCGACGCGCCGTCGGCAACCTCCCGCGCGGCCTCGATGCCGTGCGTGATCGGCAGCCAGCCGGAGATGGTCGACATCCAGTTCGGAAGCGTGTCGAGCGGCACGTTCGCGCCCGTGAATATAAGGAGCACGCCGAAGAGCACGTTCGCGAGCACCGCGGTCTCGCGGATCCGCAGCCCGAGCCCGGCGCTGATCAGCCCGAGACCGGTGCACGAGTAGGCGGTGACGAGCACCACGAACGCGAGCGGCGCGAGCGATCCGGCGGCGACGTGCACATCGAGGATGAGCCCGCCGAGCACGAGCGACAGCGCCGCGACGAAGGCGCCGTTGATGACCACCGGCACGGCCCGGCCGACGAAGATCGGGATCCGGCCCGCGGGCGAGACGAGGATGTACGCGAGCGTGTTCTGAAAGCGTTCGCCCGCGACGATGTTCGTCATCGCGAAGAGGCAGGGGATGGACGCGTACTGCAGCGCGTTGCCGATCACGAAGAACTTGTCCGAGCCGACGCCGGTCGTTCTCCCGATGTACGCGAAGAGCAGGATCTGGAAGAGCGGCCCGATCACCAGCGACGGCACGTAGATCCACGGGGAGAGCCAGCCGAACAGGGCGCGGAAGCTCTGAAGCCCGCCGATGAAGAAGATCCGCAGCGAGGTCACGTCAGCGAGAGCGCCGCGCGGGCTCGGGCGGCGGTGAGTGCGCGCTCGAGAACGAGCACGCCGAGTCCGATGTAGAGCGCGCCGAGCCCGAGGCACATCGCGAGATCCGGCCACGGCGTGCCGCCGAGCGCCGACTGGCGGATGGCGTTCATGCCCCACGTCGGGGCGAGCACCCACGAGATCGGCTGCACCCAGTCCGGCAGCAGGGCCAGCGGCACGAGGAAGCCGCAGATCAGCCAGACCGGGTACTCGAGCATGTTCCCGAGCGCCCAGGCGGTGCGGTAGCGGACGAATGACACGGCCAGCAGGAAGCCGGCGCACCCGATCGAGACGACGGTGGCCGGGACGGCGACCACGAACGCCGTCCAGTGGACGACGGAGAAATCGATCCCGAAGGCGAGCCGGCCCCACAGGAGCGTCGCGACCATGCAGTAGAGGCCGATCGTCGCCATCGCGATGGTGACCGGCAGCAGGATCAGCGCGAACGGCGACGGCGAGGCGACGAGCACCTCGAGCGTGCCGTGCCAGCGCTCGCGCTGCATCGCGCTGCCTGAGGTCGTGCTGACGCACGCCCAGATGCCCATCACGCCCGCGCCGAGCGCCGCGTACAGCAGCGACGCGGCGCCGCCGTTGACCCGGAACATCAGGAACGCGACCGTCGCGAAGAACATCGGGTAGAGCACGGCGAAGATGCCGGTGAACGGGTCCCGCCACTGCATCTTCAGCTGGAAGAACCAGCCGATGAAGAGCAGGCGCGCGGAACTCATCTGACCCCTCTGTGCATCACGCGCGGAGACGGTCTTCCTCGCCCTGCATCGCCTCGAGCGGGACAGGATGAATCCTGTCGCGCGGTCTTACCGCGTGGCGCGCCACGGGCCGGGCTCAATCCGCGCCTTCTCCCACCAGCGACACGTACGCGTCCTCGAGCGTCGGCTCGCGCGCGGCGACCCGGCCGACCTGGACGCCGTCCAGTTGCGCGAGCAGCGTCTGCGTCAGCTCGAGGCCCTGCGCCGACTGCACGAGCACGAGCTGCGCCTGGTCGCGGTCCTCGACCCACACCGACGCGACCCCGCTGACACGCCGCAGCTTCTCGATGTCGCCCTCGCTGACGCCGTACGTCTCGATCTCGACAACGGTGCGCTCGGCGACGAGCGCCTTGAGGCTCTCGGGCGTTCCCTCGGCGACGATCTGCCCCTTCGCGATCACGGCGATCCGATCGCAAAGCTGGTCCGCCTCGAACATGTAGTGCGTCGTCAGGAGCACGGTCTTCCCGGCCTGCGTGAGCGACGCGATCAGGGCCCGCAGCTCGCGCGCGCCGACCGGGTCGAGGCCGATCGTCGGCTCGTCGAGGAAGATCACCGGCGGGTCGTGCAGCAGCCCGCGCGCGACGTGCAGGCGCTGCTTCATGCCGCGCGAGTAGCCCTCGACGCGCTCGTTCTCGCGGCCCTTGAGCCCGACGAGCTCGAGCAGGTGGTCGATGCGCGGCCGCTGCTCCTTGCCGGGGACGCCGTACAGCTCGGCGAAGTAGCGCAGGTTGTCGAGGCCCGAGAGGCGCTCGTAGACGCCGCGCTCGCCGCCGAAGACGTAGCCGATCCGCTTGCGCACCTCGCGCGCGTCCTTCACCACGTCGAGCCCGAGTACGCGGGCGCTCCCGCCGGTCGGGATCAGCAGCGTGATCAGCATCTTGATCGTGGTTGTCTTGCCGGCGCCGTTCGGGCCGAGCAGGCCGAACAGCTCCCCTTCGCCGACCTCGAAGCTGACGCCGCGCACGGCCTCGACCTCGAGCGAGCGCCGCCGGATCGTCCCGGTGCTCGTCCTGTAGGTCCGCACGAGGTTCTCGGCCTCGATCACAGGCATTGGGACAGGTTATCTCGATGTCGAGAGATCCGTCGGTCGACTCACGGGCGCCGGCCTCAGACGGGAGACGGTCTTGGTCGCCCTACCGCGCGCCGAGCGCGACAGGATGAATCCTGTCCGGCGGTCTCCCCCGCGTGGCAGGCCCGCGTAGTGCCCTTAACAGGGACTGTCCCTGTTAAGGCGGCCCGTAGCCTCCGCCGCCCGGCGTCTCGATCGTCAGCAGGTCGCCGGCATCGAGATCGAGGTCGGCCTTCGCCGGCACCGGCTCCCCGTTGACGAGGTTCCGTCCGGGGGCGCCCTCGGCTCCACCCTCGGCGCCGCCGGGCGCATGCGTGCGCCGCTCGCTCAGGAGCGACAGCCGGCAGTCCTCCAGCACGCGCAGCTCGCGCACGACGCCGTCGCCGCCACGGTGGCGGCCGGCGCCGCCCGACCCCAGGCGCAGCGCCCAGCGCTCGACGCGCAGCGGGTAGCCGAGCTCCAGCGCCTCGACGGGCGTCGCGAGGGTGTTCGACATCGTCACGTGCACGCCGCTCGGGCCGTCGGCCTCCGGGCAGGCGCCCTGGCCGCCGCCAATGGTCTCGTAGTACGTGAAGTTCTCGTTCCCGAGCGTGACGTTGTTCATCGTCCCCTGACCCTGCGCCGGGACGGGGGCGGCGCCGCCGAAGGCGCGGAACACGACGTCCACGATTCGGTTGGCCGTCTCGACGTTGCCGGCCGCCACAGCCGCGGGCGGCCGCGCGTTGACGAGCAAGCCCGCAGGCGCACGGACAGTGAGCGGCACGAACGCACTGCCGGATGCGGGCAGGTCCGGCACCGTCAGGCAGCGAACGACGAAGAAGCACGCGGAGCGCGTCACCGCGAGCGGGCAGTTGAGGTTCCCGTCGTGTTGCGGCGCAGTGCCCGCGAAGTCGATCTCGATCTGATCGCCCGCGATCGTGACTGCGCACCGGATCGGCAGGTCGCCGTCGAGCGCCTCGACCACGTCCTCGGCCTCCCAGCGCCCGTCCGGCATACGCGCGATCGCGTCGCGGACCAGCCGCTCCGAGTAGCCGAGCAGCTGGGCGGCTGCGCTGCGCACGTGCTCCTCGCCCTTGCGCGCGCAGAGCTCGGCGACACGCCGCCCGGCCAGCCGGTTCGCCGCGAGCTGCGCGCGGAAGTCGCCGCGCCGCTCCTCCGGGTTGCGCATCCGGGCGACGAGCGCCTCGAGCACGCCGTCGTCGAGCCGTGTCGGAGGGATCACCACGCCCTCCTCGTCGAGCGTCCGCGACCCGGCGGGCATGCTCCCCGGCTCGCGGCCGCCCACGTCCGCGTGGTGCGCGCGGGTCGCCGAGAAGCCGATCGCCGTCCGCGACACGGTCGTCACGTCCGGCAGGTGCGTCCCGCCCGCGTACGGGTCGTTGAGGATCCAGGTCTCGCCCGGCTGCGGGTCGTGCTCGATCACCGCCGCCACCGAGTCGGGCATCGCGCCCAGGTGGACGGGGATGTGCTCGACCTGCGAGATCAGCCTGCCCTGCTCGTCGAAGAGCGCTGTCGAGCAGTCGCGGCGCTCCTTGATGTTCGCCGAGAACGCCGAGCGCACGAGCACGGCGCCCATCTCCTCGGCGATCGCGCGCAGGGCGCTCCCCAGCACCTGGAGCTCGACGTTCACCGTGTCAGCACCAGCGTCCCGGTCGAGTCCGTCTCACCGCTCCAGCCGGCCGGAGCCCAGCAGGTGGCGCCGTCGAGCTCGACGAGCTCGGGGCCGCGCACGCTCAGGCGCCGGCCGAGCTCGGGCGCGAGCGGGGGGCCCGCCTCCACGTCCGCAGTCCGAACCGCGACCAGCTCGATCTCGCGCCTGGAGTCGGCGTAGCCGTAGCGCTCCACGTGCGCATCGTGGAACGCCTCGGCGAGCGCGGGCTGGAGCGGCACCGTAAGCTCGAACGACTGGCCGCGGTAGCGCAGGTCGGCCTCACCCTCGGCCGGCAGCTCACCGGCCTCGGCGAGCGGGACGAGGTACGAGCGGATGTGCTCGCGGCGCACGTCGCCGGCCGCCAGCCCCAGCGCGGAGAGGACGCCGGCCGCAGGCGGGACGAGCACGGCCTGAAGCTCGAGCTCCTCGGCGAGCGCGCAGGCGTGGAGCGGCCCGGCGCCGCCGAAGGCGACGAGCGCGAGCTCGCGCGGGTCGTGACCGCGCTCCACGCTGACGAGACGCAGCGCACGCTCCATCTCCGCGTTCACGACCGCGATCACGTCGGCCGGATCGATCGAGCGAAGCGCTCGCTCCGCGGCGCCGCGGTCGAGCTCCAGGCCGCCCGCGATCGTGGCCGGCAGCCGCCCGAGCAGCAGGTTCGCGTCCGTCACGGTTGGCTCGGTGCCGCCGTGCCCGTAGCAGGCCGGGCCGGGCTGCGCGCCGGCGCTCCGCGGGCCTACGTGCAGGGCACCGCCCGCGTCGCAGTACGCGATCGACCCGCCGCCGGCGCCGACGGTGTGCACATCCACGGTCGGCAGCCGCAGCGGCAGGCCGGCGACGTCGCGCTCGGCCGCGCGTCCCGCCTTGCCGCCGGCGATCAGCGCCACGTCCGTCGACGTGCCGCCCATGTCGAACGAGATCGCCTCCGGGAAGCCGGACGCGGCCGCGACTCGCGCTGCCCCGACCACGCCCGCGGCCGGCCCGGAGAGGACGATGCGGGCCGGATGCGCAGCCGCTTCGGCGAGCGGCAGCAGCCCGCCCGACGAGGCCATGACGAGTGGATCCGGCAACCCGGCCGCCGCCGTCGCCTCGGCTAGCCGGCCGAGCGCGTCGTCGATCAGCGGCGCCAGGTACGCGTCCACCACGGTCGTGGAGGCGCGCTCGTACTCGCGGAACTCGGGCGCCAGCTCGTGGGAGGCGACCACGCGCGCGTGGGGGAGACGACGGCGCAGCTCCTCGGCGACGGCCCGCTCGTGCTCCGGGTGGCGGAACGAGAAGAGCAGGCACACGGCCACGGCCCCCACATCCGGTGCAGGAGTGGGGATCGACGCCATGTCGAGCTCGCGGAGCACGCCGTCCGGCCCCATCCGCTCGCCGACGCCGTGGCAGCGCTCGAGCGGCACCAGCGGCTCCGGGTGATCCGCGCAGAGCCGGTACAGGTGCGCCCGGTTCTGGCGGCGCAGGTGGAGCAGATGCTCGAATCCGGCCGTCGTGACCAACGCCGTCCGCGCGCCCCGGCGCTCGAGCAGCGCGTTCGTCGCGGCGGTCGTGCCGTGGGCGAACCGCTCGACGCCGTCGGCGCCGACGGCCCGCGCCGCCGCGACCACCGCCTCCTCGTGCGCGCCGGTCGGAACCTTGGCGGTCCGCACGATGTCCCCGTCCACGAGCACGGCGTCGGTGAACGTCCCGCCCACGTCGACCCCGAGCACCGCCATCGCGGCGACTCTAAGCAGCGGGCAGGCCGCCGCCCAGTCGCGCGTTGAAGATGCGAGAGCGCATGCGGCCCTGGAGTGCGGAGATCGAGCTGGTCGGAGCGGGCGGGGAGCCGGTCGACTTCTGGCGGACCGTGTCGTCCCACGGGCTCGTCGCGCTGCCGCCCTCCGCGATCGACGAGGAGGCGCGCGCACTCGAGCTGACCGTGCCGACCAGCGCCGGCGCCCGCACGGCCACGCTCGCCCAGGCCCCCGCCGGCCGGGTACGCGTGACGGGCCGCGGCAGCGCCCGCGCGGAGGCGCTCGACCGCGTGCGTCACGCGCTGCGCCTCGACGACGACCTGTCGCCGTTCTACGCGGCGGTCGCGGCCGACCTCGAGCTGAGCTGGGTGACCCGCGGCGCCGGCCGGATCTTCCGTAGCTCGACAGTCTTCGAGGACGTCGTCAAGACGATCTGCACCACCAACTGTGCCTGGTCGGGAACGGTGCGGATGGTGGGCGCGATCGTCGGTGAGCTCGGCGAGGCCGCGCCCGGCGCACCGCCGGACGGCCCGCTCGGGCGCGCCTTTCCGACGCCCGCGGCGATGGCGCTCGCCGGCGAGGACTTCTACCGCGACGTCGCCCGCGCCGGCTACCGCGGCGCCTACCTGCGCACGCTCGCCGACGACGTCGCCGGGGGACGGCTCGATCTCGAACGACTCGGCACGGCTCCGCGCGACGAGCTCTCCGACGACGAGGTCGAGCAGGAGCTGCTCGCGCTGCCCGGCGTCGGCCCGTACGCGGCCGCCCACATCATGCTCATGCTCGGCCGCTACTCCAGGCTGATCCTCGACTCCTGGACGCGGCCGCGGTACGCGATCGTGACGGGCCGCAAGGCGGTCAAGGACGCGACGATCGTGCGGCGCTTCAGGCGCTACGGCCCGTACGCAGGCCTGGCGTTCTGGCTGCTCCTGACCCGCGACTGGGTGGCGGACGGCTGAGCCGGCTCAGCCGGCGAGGCCCCCGAGGAAGGCGAACCGGTTGTTGCCCGCAACCTCCCAGATCTCGTTGCCGCCCGGCTCGACCAGGATCCGCGCGCCCGGCGGAAGCTCGGCGTGCAGCCAGCGTGCGAGTGCGCGCGCCTCGTCCTGGTCGTTGGCACCGACGAGCAGGAACGTCGCCCGGCGCACGACGGGCAGGTCGTCGCGCTCGAGCCGGTCGGCGAACGCCTCGGCGTCCTCGTGCGACGCGAGCTCGACGCGGACCTCCCACGGTGCGAAGCCGGTCTCCTCGGCCTCGGCGGCCTCGTCCGCTTCGCGTCGCTCGTGCTCCTCACGCAGCTCGTCCACGTTCGCCGGCAGTGCGACGCTCGCGTCCTCCCACCGCTGCTCGACCGGATGCCAGCGCTCGACCGGCGGTTCTTCCTGGGCCGCAAGGTCATGCTCGCCGAGCAGCGCCGACACGACGTCCCGCGCCTCGCGGGCCGCGGCCTCGCTGTCGGCGTACAGGAACAGCTGCTCGTCGTCACGGCTCACCGCGACCCGGCCGCCCAGACGCTCGGCGGCGTCGTTCTCGAGGGCGCGCTCGTGGAGCCCCTGCAGCGCCTCCGCGATGAGCCCGTGCTCCTCCGGGCGGAGAGTGAATGCGACGCGCCAGTCCTCGGCCACGTCGGCACCGTACCCGCGGCACGGCGAGCACTCCCTGGGGTTGTGTTTCACCCGCTAGGGCGGCGAGACTTCGTAGAGCGATGAGCATTTCCGGTTTTCGCCTGCAGAGCGGTCGTTTTCGGCGTAGCATCGGCGCCCCGTGAAGACGGTCCTGATCCTCGTCGGGGTCGCGCTCGCCTTCGGCGTCGCAGCCCCCAGCGCCGCCCGCTTGCCGCTGATCGCACACGGCGTCAGCGTGGGTGGGATCAAGCTCGGCGGGGTCACCTCGGAAACGGCGCGCGCCGTCGTGAGCCGCCGGTTCGACCGGCCTCTGCGGATCACCTACGGCGACGAGTCGTGGACGGTGCGGCCGGCCGCGCTCGGCGGCAGCGCCGCCGTCGACCGCGCCGTCGCCGAGGCGCTCCAGGCACGACCGGGCACGGTCGTCGACCTGCCGACCGCGGTCTCGACGCGGGACGTGCGCACCTACGTCCACCGCCTCGAGCGCAGGTACGCGACCCAGCCCGAGGACGCCCGCCTCGTGCGCGTGCAAGGCGTCAAGCCCGTGATCAGCGAGGGCAAGCCCGGCGTGCGCGTCGCCACGGGCCTGATGGAGGCGCGGATCGCGAACGCGCTCCGCTCGCCGACGTACCGGACGATCGGCCTCGCCACCAAGGCCGTCGCGCCGCAGGTCACGCGCGAGAGCTTCGGCTCGCTCATCGTCGTCGGCCGCAGCTCGCACCGCCTGCGCCTCTACGACGGCCCCCGCCTCGTGCACCAGTTCGGCGTCGCCACCGGCCAGTCGGCCTACCCGACGCCGCTCGGCACGTTCGAGATCGTGACGATGCAGCGCAACCCGTGGTGGATCCCGCCGCCGAACTCCGAGTGGGCGCGCGGCGCGCAGCCGATCCCGCCCGGCCCGGGCAACCCGCTCGGCACGCGGTGGATGGGTCTCAGCGCGGCGGCCGTCGGCATCCACGGCACGCCCGACGCCGCCTCGATCGGCTACTCAGCGTCGCACGGGTGCATCCGCATGCGTGTCCCGGACGCCGAATGGCTGTTCGACCACGTCGACGTCGGCACGCCCGTCGCCATCGTCAGCGCCTAGGCACGAGTCCCCTTCGCAGCAGCCGAGCTTGAAGTGGCAGCGCCCGCACTGCCAGGTCGAATGGCGCCACTCCATCGTCGCTCCGCACCGCCAGCAGCTCTCGCCCACACTCCAAATCTACGGCAGGCACCGGCTACCATTCACCTCGCCCGGCGGCGTAGCTCAGCGGTTAGAGCGGCGGACTCATAACCCGCAGGTCGGTGGTTCGAATCCACCCGCCGCTATCGCCCGGACTCGCGGCGCCAGCGGCGCCGCGACTGCGTTCAGGGCGCGCCGGGTAGGGCCTGCCGATGCGCTTTCTGATCCCGTGCCTGATCGTGCTCGCCCTCGCGCCCGCGGCAGCCGCCGGCAGGCCGCTGATCGTGGGGGTCACCGAGGATGGGCTGAAGTACGAGCCCGCGGCCACGGCGAAGGACGCGAAGACCCTCGGCATCGATGCCGTACGGATCACGCTTACGTGGCGGCCCGGGCTCTCCGAGCCCGACGCCGCGATGCGCGAGCAGCTCGGCAACGCCACGCGCGTGACCGGACTGCGCGTCGTGCTGTCCGTCTTCGGCGAGAAGGCGGCCTACGCGCCGCAGACGGAGCAGGCGCGTAGCCAGTACTGCGGCTTCCTCGGCTCGATCGTGAAGGGCTACAGGTCGATCCGGGACGTCGTCGTCTGGAACGAGCCGAACAAGGAGCTCTTCTGGCAGCCGCAGTTCGACGCGACCGGCAAGAGCGTGGCGCCTGCTGCGTACGAGGCGCTGCTCGCGCGCTGCTACGACGAGCTGCACGCCGCGCGCGCCGACGTCAACGTGCTGGCCCCGTCGACCGCCCCGCGCGGCAACGACCGCCCGAATGCGAAGAGCAACGTCTCGCACTCGCCCGTCCGCTTCCTCGAGGAGCTCGGCGCGGCGTATCGCGCCGCTGGCCGCGACCGGCCGATCTTCGACACGCTCGCCCACCACGTCTACGGGAACTCGGCGGACGAGCCGCCCGGAAAGCACCACGAGGCGAACACGATCGGCGAGGGCGACTACGCGAAGCTCGTCGCAACCCTTCGCCGCGCGTTCGGCGGGACGAACCAGCCGGTGCCCGGGCCGATCTGGTACCTCGAGGCCGGCTTCCAGACGACCGTCGACGGCGACAAGGCCAGGCTCTACTCGGGCGCCGAGATCGCCGGCGCCGGCATCCCGCCGACCGGCGACGGCGTGAACCAGGCCGGCCAGCTGACCGCCGCGCTTCGGCTGGCGGCGTCCCAGCCGCACGTGGGGGCCTACTTCAACTTCCTGCTCTGGGATGAGCCGCGGCTCGAGGGCTGGCAGTCGGGTCTCTACTGGACCGACCGCACGCCGAAGCCGTCGGCAGCGGCGTTCTCCGAGGCGGTGTGCAGCGTGCACGCGAGCGGCCCCTGTGGATCGCTGCACACCTTCACGGAGCCGGGCGAGAGCCACACGCGCGAGATCGGCGCCGCCGCCGTTGCCGCGGCGATCCTCGGAGCCGGCGCTATCCTGCTCGGCTCGCGGCGGTCACGACGCCGCCGAATCTCCCGCTAAGATCAGACGGAGATCGCCGCCGGCTCCCCGGCCGCCGGTCTCTTTTCGCAGACCGACCGAAGGATTCCTCACGTGGCAACCGGAGTACGAGTCGCAATCACGCTCGCGTGCGTCGATTGCAAGCGGCGCAACTACCAGTCGAACAAGTCCAAGCGGAACACGCCCGACCGCGTCGAGCTGAAGAAGTACTGCCGCTGGTGCGGCAAGCACACGGCGCACAGGGAGACCCGCTAGTGGCGCGTCCGACCCGCCAGGCGCGCCGTGAGCGCCGCGAGCAGCAGCGCGCCGACCGCGAGCGCGACAGCAACGGGGGCGGCAACCGCCGGCCGCCGACCGCCGCGGCGACCGCCGATGCCGGGGCGCCTCAGCCCAGGGGGCCGGAGCCCGCAGAGCTGCAGCCGGGCGTCAAGCACCGCGGCGGCGTCATCGGCTTCATCGGCGAGTGCATCGCCGAGCTCAAGAAGGTCGAGTGGCCGGGTCAGAAGCAGGTCATCACCGGCACCGTCGTCGTGATCGTGGCGTGCACGATCGTCGGCATCTACCTCTGGGGCATCGACTCCCTAATCGTGAAACCGCTCGTCCAGCGGCTCATCTGAGTCAGGATCCGGAGCGCCCCGATGTTTCGCTGGTACGTCATCAACACCTACTCAGGCCACGAGAACAAGGTCAAGGCCAACCTCGAGCACCGCATCGACTCGATGGGTCAGAACCACCGCTTCCGGCGCGTGGTCGTCCCGACCGAGCAGGTGATCGAGACCAAGGACGGCCAGAAGGTGCAGACCGAGAAGCGCGTCCTGCCGGGCTACGTGCTCGTGAACATGGACCTGAACGACGACGCCTGGACAGTGGTGAAGAACACGCCGGGCGTGACGGGCTTCGTGGGCGCCGGCAACAAGCCGATCGCGCTGTCGCAGCCCGAGGTCGACCGGATCCTGCGCACCGGCGCCGCCTCGCAGGAGCGGGTGCGCGCCCAGGTCGAGTTCGGTCTCGGCGAGTCGGTCAAGGTCACGTCCGGGCCGCTGTCGGACTTCGACGGCGAGATCGTCGACGTGAACCCCGACCAGCAGAAGCTCAAGGTGCTGGTCGACATCTTCGAGCGCCAGGTGCCGGTCGAGCTCGGCTTCGATCAGGTCAAGAAGCTCGACTAGCGGCTACCCTGGTTCGCCGCTATGGCCAAGAAGGTCCTCACTCTCATCAAGCTGCAGATCCCCGGTGGGCAGGCGAACCCTGCGCCTCCGGTCGGTCCTGCGCTGGGCCAGCACGGCGTCAACATCATGGAGTTCTGCAAGGCGTTCAACGCCCAGACGGCGCAGGCGAACGGCCGGATCACGCCGGTCGAGATCACGGTCTACGAGGACCGCTCGTTCACCTTCATCACGAAGACGCCGCCCGCCGCCGTCCTGATCAAGGAGGCGCTGAAGACCGACAAGGGCTCCGCCGAGCCGAACCGCAACAAGATCGGCCGGCTCACGCAGGCGCAGGTGCGCCAGATCGCCGAGACGAAGCTCGAGGACCTGAACGCACGCGACGTGGAGCAGGCGATGAAGGTCGTCGCCGGCACGGCTCGCTCGATGGGCGTGGAGGTGGACGTCTAATGGCACAGCACGGCAGGCGCTATCGCGACGCACGCGAGGCGATCGACCGCGAGAAGCTCTACTCGCCGCTCGAGGCGATCCGCGTGCTCCACAGTGCGCGCGCGACCAAGTTCGACGAGACCGTCGAGGTGCACTTCAACCTCGGCCTCAACGTGCGCCACGCCGACCAGCAGCTCCGCGGGACGCTCATGCTCCCGCACGGCACCGGCCGCACGATGCGCGTCGCCGTCTTCGCCGAGGGCGAGAAGGCCCGCGAGGCGGAGGAGGCCGGCGCGGACGTCGTCGGCTCGGCCGACCTCGCAACCCGCATCGAGGAGGGCTTCGACGACTTCGACGTCGCGATCGCGACGCCGGACCAGATGGGCGTCGTCGGCCGGCTGGGCCGCATCCTCGGCCCCCGCGGCAAGATGCCGAACCCCAAGACCGGCACCGTGACGATGGATGTCGCGAAAGCCGTGCAGGACTCGAAGGGCGGCAAGCTCGAGTACCGCACGGACCGCGGCGCGAACGTGCACATGCCGATCGGGAAGCGCAGCTTCGACGAGAAGCAGCTGCTCGAGAACTACGCGACGCTGGTCGACGAGATCGTGCGCGCGAAGCCCGCGGCCTCGAAGGGCCGCTACATCCGCGGCGTGACGCTCACAAGCACGATGGGCCCCGGGATTCACATCGATCCGGCGCGGACGCGCGGGATCATCGAGGAGCTCGAGGGCGACGGTGCCGGAGCGCCGCAGGAGGAAGCTGCAGTAGCCTCGTAACGAGAGCTAGGCCGCCGAAGACCGCTGGCAGCCCGCGAGGGCAGAGGTCCAGCCGAGGTGGAGCCGCGCTGGGATGTCTCCTGCCGTTGGCCCGCCTGGATTGTGCGGGCCTAGTCATTTCCGGAGGGAAGTGGCCAGATGGAGAAAGCCCAGAAAGAACGTCTCGTCGCAGAGCTGACGGAGAAGCTGCAGCAGGCCGACACGCTGCTCGTGGCCGACTACCGCGGGCTCTCGATGAGCGAGATCGACGCGCTGCGCACCGAGGTGCTGAAGCACGGTGCCACGTTCCAGGTCGTGAAGAACACGCTGACCCGGCGTGCCGCGGAGGCGGCCGGGCAGGACGCGCTGCTGGCCATGCTCGAAGGGCCGACGGGCATCGCCTTCCTCGAGTCCGACGGTGACCCCGTCGCGGTCGCGAAGGCGCTCTCCGAGGCGGCGCGCACCACGAGGATCCTGACCATTCGCGGCGGGATTCTCGAGGGGCGCACGCTCACCGAGCAGGAGGTCGAGGACCTCGCCAAGCTGCCGTCCGTCGAGGTGGTGCGCGGCCAGGTGCTCGGCGCGATCCTCGGGCCGCTGAACGCGATCGCGGGCCTCGTCAACGCGCCGCTGCAGAACCTGTACGGGCTGATCGAGGCGCGGATCGAGCAGCTCGAGCAGCAGGGCGACACATCCGGGGCCGAGGCCGCTGCCGCCGAGGAGCCGCAGGCCGCGGCCACCGGGGAGGAAGCGCCCGCAGCCGATGAGGCGCCGCCCGAGGAAGTCGTGGCGGCAGAGCCCGCCGAGGAGGCTCAGGCCTCCGCCGACGCGGCGACCGCCGAGAGCGAGGCCGACGAAGCCGCGGCGGAGCCCGAGGAGGGCGAGCCCCAGCAGGCCGCCGAAGCAAGCACGGAAGAGCCCGCCGAGGGCGCTCCCGAGGAACCCGAAGAGACGCAGGAGTAAGGAGGAGTCATGGCAGGTTCAGTCGACACGATCTTCGAGGAGCTCGGGAAGATGAGCGTCCTCGACCTCGTGCAGCTCAAGAACAAGATCGAGGAGGAGTGGGGCATTACCGCCGCTGCTCCGGTCGCGGCCGCCGCGGCCGCCCCGTCAGGCGGCGGCGACGGTGGCGGTGCGGCCGAGGAGCAGACGGAGTTCAACGTCGTCCTCACCGCCGCCGGCGGCCAGAAGATCCAGGTGATCAAGGTCGTCCGCGCCGTCACCGGCCTCGGTCTCAAGGAGGCCGAGGACCTCGTGGACAACGCGCCCAACGCCGTCAAGGAGGGCATCGCGCGCGAGGAGGCCGACACGATCAAGGGCCAGCTGGAAGAGGCCGGCGCCGAGGTCGAGATCAAGTAGTCCCGCCTCCGGGCGGTGCACGATCACGGGCGGGGGCGCTGGGCGCCTCCGCCCGTTTCTCTCAGGGGCAGGCGGTGCGGTCGGGCGTCCAGGCGGGCGGCGTGGAGCGCATGCCGAGCAGGCGGCTCCCCTTGATCACGGACTGGTTCACGGACCAGGTCCCGCGCCACGAGCCGCGCCCGCACACGGGCAGCGAGACACGCCGCGCCGTTCCCGGCTGCACGGTGATCGTGCGGCGGTCGCCCGGCGCCTTCAGCGTGAGCACGGCGGCGGGCTCGTCGCCCGCGCGCCGTACGGTGAACGCGATGCGCCCGGCAATGCGGGGCCGCCAGACCTGGAGCGATCCGCCGGTCGCGAGCCAGCCGTCCGTGAAGTACCCGCGCGCGAAGAAGTCGAGGCGCGGGGCGCCGGCCGGCCGCCAGAGGGCATACGTCTGCGAGGCAGCGACCCGCTGAGCGCCGCGAAGTCGCACCACCGCGATGCCGCCGTCGACCAGCAGCGGCCGGTCGAGCGGGGCGCCGTCGAGCTCGAGTGTCCCGTCGCGTGCGATGTCCAGCTGCCCGGCCGCGAAGCCGTCGATGTGCGGCGCGTCGGGGAGCAGGAGGATCCGGTTGACGGAGCGGTTCCAGAAGAGCTGCTCGAGCCCCTCCTTCGACGTGCCGCCGGAATAGACGAGCGCGACGTCGTGCAACCCTGCGTCGTCGACCCAGGAGCGGTTGGCCGGCAAGTAGTCGCGCCGGATCATGGCGTTGTGCCGCAGGTCGTACGAGGTGGCGGCGACGGCGAGCGCGGCCGGCACGACGAGCACGAGTGTCGTCGCGCCGGCGGTCGCCCAACGCGACCGTGCCAGCAGTGCGCCGGCCACCGCAAGCAGCCCGGCGCCTGCCCCGAAGACGAGCGCGCCGCCGCCGAGGCCGAATGTGGCGTCGGCTCGCGTCAGCGCAAGGAGAATCGCGGCGTGATCCTTGGCCGCGCCGACCGCATAGGCCGACAGCGGCACCGTCGCGGCGAGCACGAGCAGGCCGGCCGACAGCGCCGCGTATGCCCGCCACCACGGCCACCCGCGGCCCGCGTGGAGCGCGAACGCGACGCCGAGCAGGGGAACGCAGTAGAAGAGGTACCGCTCCTGCATCTGGCCGGTGTCGCCCCACAGCGATGCCTGGGCGAGCAGCCCGACGACGAGGGGCGCGGTGAAGGAGGCGAACGCGAGCTCGCCGCGCGTACGCGGGCGCCAGAATGCCGCGGCCAGCCCGAGCACGGCACCGGGCAGCACCACCCAGCCGGAGCCGTAGAGCAGAGCGAGCGCCTGCGTCTCGACCCGGTCGGTCAACGTGACCCGGGCCTGGACGGCCAGCACGTCGCCGTACGCCCCGAAGCGCGAGCCCGCGGCGACGAACGCGATCGCGGCCAGCGCCGCGAGGCCGGCCACGATCCACTGCTGCGCGACCGCGCGGAGGAGCGCCCGCTCGCGCAGGCCGAACAGGACGACGGCCACGACAAAGCACACCGGCAGGAGCAGGAGCTGCGCACGGGTGAACGCGGCGAGCCCCGCCACCGCGAGGAAGGCGAGCTGCCTGCCGGCCGACGGGCGCTCGAGTGCCCGCACCGCGAGCAGCGCGGTGGTCAGCGCGAGCGGGTAGGCGAACGGCTCGCTGAGGATCCAGCCCGTGTAGACGAGATCAGGCAGGACGACGGCCAGCACGGCGGGGGCGACCGCGAGCCCGCCGGCAACGCCGGCACGGCGGGCGAGCAGGTAGGCCGGAACCGCCGCAAGGGACATCGCCACGGAGTTGGCGATCTGGATGGCGTGGTAGCTCGCGGCCACGTCGCCCAGCAGCCACGCGGGTGCCGTGAGGATCGGCTGGAGGAGGGCCGGGAACGCGACGGACTCGCCGCGGACGAGCGGCCGGCCTGTCGTCGCGATCGACCGTCCGAGCTCCGAGTAGAGGTACTCGTCAGGGAGGTACGTCGGCGTCTGGCGGGCGATTCCGACCACGATGCGGACGAGCGTGCTCAGCGCGACGACGAGCCCGACCGCGCGCCAGGCGGCGACGCGCGGGAGCACGAGTGCCTGGCCGCCACGCGGCGCGGGAAGGGAGGCCGCACGCTCCATATCCGCCCTATCGGCGCCGTGCGCGCGCGGGTATAGGGGAGGCTCTCGAACGACACCCGGTTGCTACACTGGTGCTCCTACCCCCTCGCGGGCCTCAAAGCCTTGCGCAGGGGTGGGTACAGCCGCTAAGCTGCACGGTTCGCCACGTCTCGCTTCGGCTTTCGCCTGTCCGCACCCAGTCCGCACAACCAGTTCTGAGGGAGGTCGCTCCTTTTGGCCACCAAGGTCGCTGCGCCGCGCGCGCGCAAGAGTTTTTCGCGCCTCAAGCACGTCCTCGAGCTCCCGAACCTGATCGACATCCAGAAGGCGTCGTTTCATTGGTTCCTCGAGGAGGGTCTGCGCGAGACCATCGATGACATCTCGCCGATCGAGGATTACACGGGAACACTCGCGGTCGAGTTCGCCGAGTACCGCTTCGGAGACCCGCCGGTCTCCATCCAGGAGTGTCGTGAGAAGGACCTGACCTACCAGGCCCCGCTCTCGATGACGGTCCGCTTCGTCAACAAGGAGACGGGCGAGATCCGCGAGCAGAACGTCTTCATGGGCGACTTCCCCATGATGACCGAGCACGGAACGTTCATCATCAACGGCACCGAGCGCGTCATCGTCACGCAGCTCGTGCGCTCGCCGGGCGCCTACCTCATGGAGGCCAAGGACCCGACGAAGCAGGTCTTCACGGCCAACCTGATGCCGTCTCGTGGCTCGTGGCTCGAGCTCGAGATCGACAAGAAGGGCGTCGTCTACGCCCGCATCGACCGCAAGCGCAAGCTGCCGATCACCACGCTGCTCCGCGCACTGCCGGCCGAGGACCCGTCGACCGGGTTCCAGCTCGACACGTCGACGAACGAGGCGATCCTCGCCCTCTTCGACAACTCGCCGTTCATCCAGCTGACGCTCGACAAGGACACGACGACGCGCGAGGAAGAGGCGCTCGTCGAGGTCTTCAAGAAGCAGCGCCCGGGCGAGCCGCCGACGATCGACAACGCCCGCAACCTGCTGAACGCGCTGTTCTTCGACCCGAAGCGCTACGACCTCACGAAGGTCGGCCGCTACAAGCTGAACCAGCGGCTCGGCGTCGACGTGCCCGAGGACACGCGGGTCCTGACGACCGCCGACATCCTGTCGCTCGTCCGCAGGCTCGTGGACCTCCCGCGCAAGCTCGGCCTGCCGGAGGAGTCGAAGGACTTCGCCGCGGACGCGCTCGTCTTCTCGCGCGAGCCGATTCGCAACGAGCTCGACGAGTACGAGCACTTCGGCAACCGCCGGCTGCGGACGGTGGGCGAGCTGATCCAGGAGGCGTTCCGCGTCGGGCTGTACCGCATGGAGCGAGTCGTGCGCGAGCGCATGACGACGGAGGACGTCGACACGATCACCCCGCAGACGATCATCAACATCCGGCCGGTCGTGGCGGCGCTGAAGGAGTTCTTCGGCTCCTCGCAGCTCTCGCAGTTCATGGACCAGACCAACTCGCTCTCCGGGCTCACGCACCGGCGCCGCCTGTCGGCGCTCGGCGCGGGCGGCCTGACGCGCGAGCGCGCGCCGATCGAGGTGCGTGACGTCCACCCGACCCATTACGGCCGCATGTGCCCGATCGAGACGCCGGAGGGCCCGAACATCGGCCTCATCGGCTCGCTCGCCTCGATGGCGACGGTCTCCGAGTTCGGGTTCATCCAGACGCCGTACCGGGTCGTCAAGGGCGGCAAGGTGACGGACGAGATCATCTACCTGGACGCCGCCGAGGAGGCGCAGTACACGATCGCGCAGGCGTCCGAGACGGTCGACGAGAAGACCGGCAAGTTCGTGAACGACCTGGTGCTCTGCCGGTCGGCCGCCAACGAGGCGGTCATGGCCCTGCCGAAGGACATCGACTACATGGACGTCGCCCCGGCGCAGATCGTGTCGATCGCGACGTCGCTCATCCCGTTCCTCGAGCACAACGACGCGAACCGCGCGCTCATGGGCGCGAACATGCAGAAGCAGGCCGTGCCGCTGATGATCACGCAGGCGCCGCTCGTCGGCACCGGCGTCGAGTACCGCGCCGCCATCGACACCGGCGACGTCGTCCTCGCAAAGCGGTCAGGCACGGTCGCGCATGTCGACGCCGAGAAGATCGTGATCGAGTCGCGCGGCGCCAACGCCGGCCGTGACGAGTACGACCTGACGAAGTTCATGCGCTCCAACCAGGGCACGCTCATCCACCAGAAGCCGATCGTGACCCTGAACCAGAAGGTGGGCGAGGGCGAGGTCCTTGCCGACGGCTCCTCGACCCGCGACGGCGAGCTGGCGCTCGGCGCCAACCTGCTCGTCGCCTTCATGCCGTTCGAGGGCTACAACTTCGAGGACGCGATCGTGCTCTCGGAGCGCCTTGTCAAGGAGGACGTGCTCTCCTCGATCCACATCCACGAGTACGAGATCGACGCGCGTGCGACGAAGCTCGGCGACGAGGAGATCACGCGCGACATCCCGAACCGCTCCGAGGAGTCGCTGAAGGATCTCGACGAGCGCGGCATCGTGCGCATCGGCGCCGAGGTCGGCTCGGGCGACCTGCTGGTCGGCAAGGTGACTCCCAAGGGGGAAACAGAGCTGACGGCCGAGGAGAAGCTGATCCGCGCGATCTTCAAGGAGAAGGCGCGCGAGGTCCGCGACACCTCGCTGAAGGTCCCGCACGGCGAGGGCGGCAAGGTCATCGACGTCAAGACGTTCTCGCGCGACGCCGGCGACGACCTGTCCCCGGGCGTCAACGAGCTCGTCCGCGTCTACGTGGCCAAGAAGCGCAAGATCGCCGAGGGCGACAAGCTCGCCGGCCGCCACGGCAACAAGGGCGTCATCTCGAAGATCGTCCCCGAGGAGGACATGCCGTGCCTCGAGGACGGCCGTCCGGTGGACGTCGTGCTCAACCCGCTCGGCGTGCCGAGCCGGATGAACATCGGCCAGATCCTCGAGACGCACCTCGGCTGGGCCGCCGCGCACGGCGTCTTCGTCGAGGCCGGCGAGACGCCGAACGGGCCGACGCCCGTCGCGACACCGGTCTTCGACGGCGCCAGCGTCGCCGACGTCGACCGTGCGCTCGTCGAGTGGACGAAGCAGAACCCCGACTCGCCGATTGACTTCATGGTCGACGAGTCCCGGCCGGAGGGCCGCTTCTGCTCGGGCAAGGTGCGGCTCTTCAACGGGCGCACCGGCGAGCCGTTCGAGCAGAAGGTGACCGTCGGCTACATGTACATCCTGAAGCTGCTCCACCTGGTCGACGACAAGATCCACGCGCGCTCGACCGGCCCGTACTCGCTCGTCACGCAGCAGCCCCTGGGCGGCAAGGCCCAGTTCGGGGGCCAGCGCTTCGGCGAGATGGAGGTCTGGGCCCTCGAGGCGTACGGCGCCGCCTACACGCTCCAGGAGATGCTCACCATCAAGTCCGACGACACGGTCGGGCGCGTGAAGGCCTACGAGGCGATCGTCAAGGGCGAGAACATCGCCGAGCCGTCGATCCCCGAGTCCTTCAAGGTGCTCCTGAAGGAGATGCAGTCGCTGGCGCTCGACGTCGACGTGCTCTCGGAGGAGGGCACGGAGGTCGAGGTGCGCGAGGAGGAGGATGAGCTGCTTCGCGCGGCCGAGGAGCTCGGCATCGACCTGTCGCCCGGCTCGCTCCGGGCGACGGCGCGCACGCCCGACGCCCAGGAGGTCGAGGCCGGTCAGGACCGCGTCGACGAGGCAGGCGACCTCACGCTGCCGGCCGACGAGTCGCTGGGCGACCTCGAGGGCGTGGAGCTGTCGCCGCAGGCCGCGGCGGTGGAAGAGGCCGAGGAGGAGCTCGGCCCCGTCGCCACCGGCGAGGTCGCCGACCTGGACCTGGACGAGTAGTCACCCCCGACGGATTTCGAGGAAAGAGGCAGAGGCTTGATCAACAGACACCACTCCGTCGACATCAACGACTTCGACGCGATCCGCATCGGGCTCGCGTCGAGCAAGCAGATCCGCGACTGGTCGTCCGGTGAGGTAACGAAGCCCGAGACGATCAACTACCGCACGCTCAAGCCCGAGCGCGACGGCCTGTTCTGCGAGCGCATCTTCGGTCCCACCAAGGACTGGGAGTGCTACTGCGGCAAGTACAAGCGCGTCCGCTACAAGGGCATCATCTGCGAGCGCTGCGGCGTCGAGGTGACGCGCCAGAAGGTGCGCCGCGAGCGCATGGGCCACATCGACCTGGCCGCGCCCGTCTCGCACATCTGGTTCTTCAAGGGCGTTCCGAGCCGCATCGGCTACCTGCTCGACATCGCCCCGCGCGAGCTCGAGAAGGTCCTCTACTTCGCGGCGTCGATCATCACGCACGTCGACCACGAGGCACGCGCCAAGGACCTGAACGACCTCGAGGACAAGGTCAAGGCCGAGTACGAGCGGATCTACGTCGACCGCGACGAGTCGCTCGCCGCGCTCGAGGGCCGCCTCAAGCGGCGCCGCGACTACTTCGCCAAGGGCAAGGAGAAGGACTTCGACGAGGACGACGAGTTCTGGGGCCGCGGGCTCTCGAACTGGGCCGAGGAGCAGGCGCTTCCGACGCTCGAGGACGTCCGCTCGCTCATGGGCGGCCTGTTCGTCGACGTCGCCGGCTCGATCACGACCGAGGACTCGAAGAAGATCCGCGAGCTCGTCCGCAACGCGGCGATCCGGGACGACCGGCGCCTCTCGTCGCGCGAGCTCGAGCAGGTGGCGACCGCTGCGTCGCAGATGCGCGAGGCGCTCGCGCCGCTGTACCTGGAGCTGGAGTCCGCGAGCGGCTCGAAGAAGGGCGCGCTGACCAAGCGGATCAACAAGATCCAGGACGCCCTGCTGGGCGGCGACGCGCTGACCGGCGACGACGCCGAGCTGACGTCCGGCGTCGACCTGAAGAACCTCGAGAAGTCCCGCGAGCTCGGCAGCGGCCTGCTGCGCGAGGTGCTCGAGACGGCCGAGCCGGACGCCGATTCGGCCGCTCTGCGCGACGCCGCCAACGACCTGTGCCTGCGCACGGACGGCCGCATGAGCCGCGAGGACCTGGACGCCGTGATCCAGTGGGCGCTCAAGGTCCGCGAGATGTACCAGGACATCGAGTCGCGCCGGGCGGACGCCCGCGAGGCGGCCGAGGACTCGCAGCGGCGCCTCGAGCAGACGTGGGAGAAGTTCCGCGAGCTCGAGGTCAAGCACATCGAGCCGGACGAGCAGATCTTCCGCGAGATGAAGGACCGGTTCGGCTCGCCGTACGGGTTCGGCGTCTACTTCCGCGGCGGCATGGGTGCGGAGGCGATCCGCGACCTGCTCAAGGACCTCGACCTGAACGCCGAGGCCGACTCGCTGCGCGACGTCATCCGCACCTCGAAGGGCCAGCGCCAGCAGCGCGCGATCAAGCGCCTGAAGGTCGTCAACGCGTTCATCAAGTCGGAGAACAAGCCCGAGTGGATGATCCTCGAGGCCGTGCCGGTCATCCCGCCGGAGCTGCGCCCGATGGTTCAGCTCGACGGTGGCCGCTTCGCGACCTCGGACCTGAACGACCTCTACCGCCGCGTCATCAACCGGAACAACCGCCTCAAGCGGCTTCTGGACCTCGGCGCGCCGGAGATCATCGTCAACAACGAGAAGCGCATGCTGCAGGAGGCCGTCGACGCGCTGTTCGACAACGGCCGCCGCGGCCGCGCGGTCACAGGCCCGGGCAACCGCCCGCTCAAGTCGCTCAGCGACATGCTCAAGGGCAAGCAGGGCCGGTTCCGCCAGAACCTGCTCGGCAAGCGCGTCGACTACTCGGGCCGCTCGGTCATCGTTTCGGGCCCGAACCTGAGGCTGCACCAGTGCGGGCTGCCGAAGCTGATGGCGCTCGAGCTCTTCAAGCCGTTCATCATGAGCCGGCTCGTCGAGCGCAAGGCCGCGCAGAACATCAAGGCGGCGAAGAAGTACGTCGACTCGATGGTCCCCGAGGTCTGGGACGTGCTCGAGGAGGTCATCAAGGAGCACCCGGTGCTGCTGAACCGCGCACCGACGCTCCACCGCCTCGGCATCCAGGCCTTCGAGCCGATCCTCGTCGAGGGCAAGGCCATCCAGGTGCACCCGCTCGTCTGTCACGCGTTCAACGCGGACTTCGACGGCGACCAGATGGCCGTCCACCTGCCGCTGTCCGCCGAGGCGCAGGCCGAGGCGCGGATCCTGATGCTGTCGGCGAACAACATCCTGTCGCCGGCCTCGGGCCGCCCACTGGCCACGCCGACGCAGGACCTGGTGCTCGGCAGCTACTACCTCACCTACTCGGACAAGTCTCCCGAGACGAAGACCAGCGAGCAGCTCGCGAAGGAGCTCAAGCTGAAGGGGCTCAAGCGATTCCAGTCTGAGGAGGATGTCGAGTTCTCGGTCGAGTCGAAGCAGATCGGCCTCCAGGACCCGATCGAGTACCGCCGCCGAAGCGGCGAGCTGCTGGTCACGACGGCCGGCCGGGTGATCTTCAACGTCGAGGTGATGCGGGCGCTCGAGGAGACGGGCGAGATGGACGGCGACGAGCCGGCCGTCTACGACTACGTCAACAAGACGCTCGCGAAGCGCGACATGGACGAGTTCATTTCCGGCCTGGCCCACCGCTTCGGCGCTCCGGTCATCGCCGCGGTGCTCGACCGCATCAAGACGCTCGGCTTCCGCTACGCGACGCAGGCCGGCATCACGGTGTCGAAGAACGACATCGTCGTCCCGCCGGAGAAGGAGGCAATTCTCCGCGAGCACGAGGAGCGGGTCCAGCGCGTCGAGCAGCAGTACGACACCGGCCTCATCACCGACGAGGAGCGGCACGAGCTGATCACGACGATCTGGACGGAGGCCACCGACGCCGTCGCACGCGCGATGGAGCAGAACCTCCGCGAGCTGAACCCGATCTTCATGATGGCCAACTCGGGCGCACGCGGCTCGTTCACGCAGATCCGCCAGCTGGCGGCGATGCGCGGGCTGGTCGCCAACCCGAAGGGCGAGATCATCGAGCGCCCGATCAAGGCCAACTTCATGGAGGGCCTGCCGGTGCTCGAGTACTTCATCTCGACGCACGGCGCGCGCAAGGGTCTCGCGGACACCGCGCTCCGCACGGCCGACTCGGGCTACCTGACGCGCCGTCTCGTCGACGTCGCCCAGGACGTGATCATCCGCGAGGACGACTGCAAGACCGAGGGTCACATCGAGCTGCCGCTCAGGTCCGCCGAGGGGATCAACAAGAGCCTGCTCGGCCGGCAGCTGGCGATCGACGTCTTCAAGCCGCTCAAGTCGGGTGAGCCCGGCAAGACGCAGCTCGGCGACAAGGGCACCCTGCTGACGACCGACCTCGTCCTCGAGCTGATCGAGGGCGTCGGCGACGAGCACGTCGACTCGTTCCGCGTGCCCGTCCGCTCGGTGCTGAAGTGCCGCGCCGAGGTGGGGCTGTGCCGTGCCTGCTACGGCATCTTCCTGGCCACCGGCGATCTCTCGACGATCGGCGACGCGGTCGGCATCATCGCCGCCCAGTCGATCGGCGAGCCGGGCACCCAGCTGACGATGCGGACGTTCCATACCGGCGGTGTGGCCGGCGCCGACATCACGCACGGTCTCCCGCGCGTCGTCGAGATCTTCGAGGCCCGGAACCCGAAGGGTGCCGCGAAGCTGACGGAGGTCGCCGGCCGCGTCGAGATCGAGCTGGACGAGCGTGGGCCGAAGGTCACGATCCACCAGGACGGCCTCGACGAGAACGGCGAGCCGCTCGAGCCGGTCACGTACACGCTTCCGCGGCGTACCCGGCTGCTGGTCGAGAACGGCCAGCTGGTCGAGGTGGGCGACCCGCTCCACGAGGGCTCGCTGACCCCGGCGGAGCTGCTCAGCCTCAAGGGCTCGACGGCGACCGAGCTGTACCTCGTCGGCGAGGTGCAGAAGGTCTACAAGTCGCAGGGCGTGGACATCCACGACAAGCACATCGAGGTGATCGTCCGGCAGATGCTCAAGAAGGTGCGCGTCGAGAACAACGGCGACACCGAGCTCCTACCCGGCCAGCTGGTCGATCGCGTCGTGCTCGAGCGCGAGAACGCGCGCGTGAAGAAGGCGAAGGGCGAGCAGGCGACGCACGAGCCGCTGATCCTCGGGATCACGAAGGCGTCGCTTGCGACCGAGTCCTTCCTCTCGGCGGCCTCCTTCCAGGAGACCACCAAGGTGCTCACGGACGCAGCGATCGAGGGCAAGGTCGACAACCTGCTCGGCCTCAAGGAGAACGTGATCATCGGCAAGCTGATCCCGGCGGCGACCGGCCTCAAGCGGTATCGCCAGATCGAGATCGAGCCGACCGAGAGCGTGATCCGGGAGACGCCGGCGGCCGAGCGCGAGGCGCTCCTGGCCGCGCTGCAGGAGATCGGCTCCGACGGCGGCTCCTTCGGCCTCGATGACCTCGACGTGTCGTTCGGCGGGTCGCCGCAGCACGGCGGCAACGGCGACGGCATGCCGACCGAGGGCGGCGAGGCCACCGAGATCCCCGAGATCAAGAGCCCGCTCGACGAGGAGTAGCCCTGCTCGTCAACGGAACTGCAGTGAGGCCGGGCTTGCCCGGCCTCACTGGTTAACGCAGCACGTTCTCGAGTGGCTCGCCTCGCTCGAGGCGGCCGAGCTGGGCGGCGACGAACTCCCAGCGGCGCTCCCAGGCGAGGCTCGAGCGGCCGCTCGCGTGCGGGGACATAATCAGGTTGGCGGCGAGCTCGTTGAACGGGTGCCGTGACGGCTGGGCGACCTCGCCCTCCTCGCGGGGGTAGCGGTACCAGACGTCGATCGCGGCGCCCGCGATCCGGCCGTCGCGCAGCGCGGCGTAGAGAGCGTCCTCGTCGACGACCTGGCCGCGCCCGACGTTCACCAGGTAGCCGTCCGGGCCGAGCGCGTCGAGCTCGGCCTCGCCGATCACCGTGCCCGCCTGGCCGGGCAGCGAGACGACCGCGAAGCCGGCGCCGCGAAGGACGGCCGCGGTGTCGGCGAGCGGACGGGCGCCGTCGCGGGCGTGGCGCGTGACCGCCACGGTCGTCGCGCCGAGGAGGCGCACGAGCTGCTCGACCTCCCGGCCGATCTGCCCGTAGCCGACGAGCGCCACGGTCTTGCCCTCGAGCTCGGGCTGCTCGAGGTCGAGGTGGTCGCCGCCGTGCCGGTGCCAGACGCCCTCGCGCAGCTCGCGGTCGAGCAGCACGACCTTGCGCGGCAGGGCGAGCAGCGCCATCAGCACCCACTCGGCCATCGTGCGCTCGTGCCCGCGCACGTTGCACGCGACCGCGCCCTCCGGGATCGCGTCCGGCTGCACGCCGTCGGCGCCTGCCGAGAGCGACTGGACGAGCCGCAGCCGGCGGGCCCGCGCGGCATCTTCCGGACGCAGGCGGAAGCAGAGCACTGCGTCGGCGTCCTCGAGCTCCGCCGCCAGGTCGTCCTCCGCGGCGAGCCGAACCTCGGCGCCGGGAGCGAGCGTCCGCAGCCGCTCGGCGTCCTTCTCCTCGAACTCGTGTGTGAGCACGACCTTCACCGCGCGAGTCTGCCCGTTCCGTGCCCGCCGGACCGCTCTGCTACAAGGGGCCGGTGCGAAAGCTCCTCCTAATCGCGGTGCTCGCCGCCGTCGCCGTTCCGGTGTGCGCGCCGCAGGCGAGCGCGGCTCCGGGCTGCGACCTGCCCGCGGCCCGGCCGCTCTGGATCGACTTCGGCGACGGCTCCGTCCCGTTCTGGCAGAACATCTTCTCGAAGCCGGGGATCATCGCGGCGGCCTCGAACTTCCTCGTGCCGCCGAAGCTGCGCGCTGCCGGCGCGAAGACCGTCTACTGGGACATGCACCTGAACACCCGGGTCGGCACGCCCCAGAAGCCCGCCGACCCGGCCGGGATCGCCGACCAGGCCGACCGCCTCTTCCTGCGCGCCGTCGCCTCGTCGGGCTGCGCGACGCCGGTGATCGCGCTCAACGAGCTGTTCGGCGCGGGGACGGCCACGCCGTGGTCGGAGTCGAACACGACCTACCGCGCGGACGTGCTCGCGCTCATGCGCCGTCTCTCGGCGCTCGGCGCTCGGCCGTACCTGCTCGTCAACAGCGCGCCGTACACGGCCGGCGACGCGGCGCAGTGGTGGCGCGACGCGTCGGAGTCGGCCGACCTCGTGCGCGAGGTCTACTTCTCGGGGCCGCGGATCCACGGCCAGGGGGCGCTGCTCGGGAGCCGGACGATGCGCGTCGCGCTGCGGAACTCGATGGACGAGTTCACGGAGATCGGCATCCCGGCGTCGCGGCTGGGGTTCATGCTGGGCTTCCACACCACGCGCGGGATCGGCAGCGGCCGGGAGGGGCTGCAGCCTTCGAGCGCCTGGTTCGACGTGGTGAAGCTCGAGGCGCTCGCGGCGAAGCAGGTCGCGGCGGAGCTGTCGGTGGCGACCGTGTGGTCGTGGGGCTGGGGGGTCTGGAGCTTGGGCGAGAACGACCCGGACAAGGAGGCGGCGGCATGCGTCTGGCTGTGGTCGCGCGACCCGGCCCTCTGCGACGGGCCCAAGCTCGCCGGTGAGGACTTCGACCCGTCGCGGGGCGAGGCCCGCCTGCCCGCGGGCGTGCAGTGCGCACTCGGCGGGATCGCCGTCACGCGCGCGCAGCTCTCGCAGGTCGCGCGTCTCACCGGGGACACCGATGCGGCGCTGAGCGCCCTTCAGGAGCGGCTCGTCCTGGCGCAGGCGACCGACCTCTCGACGTCGGAGCTCGACGTCGCCGAGGCGCAGGTGATCGCGCGCTGGTTCCGCGGCAGCCGGACGCGCTACTACGCCGCGCTCGCCTCGGCGGGCATCTCGCGCCCGCTCGCGCGCGAGATCGTTGGCACGCAGGCGCGCGAGCTGAAGATCCGGCGGAACCTGAAGGTGGCTGCGCCGACCTCGGCCCAGATCGTCGACTGGTACGCGAGCTACGGGACGCTGCCTGCCCGGGCGGTGCAGGCGAAGCCGGGGCCGTGGTGGCTCGGCGGCCGCACGAGCGGGATCGCGCTCCAGGCGACGGCACCGCCGTCCGTGCTGACCGCCCGGCCGGCGGCGAAGCCGCTGCTCGTCCCGAGCTCGACCGGGTCGATCCGCGTACGGGTCGGCGATCCCGCGATGCCGCTCGCCGCGTTCCCGCTCTCGCTCGCAACGCCGGCGATCGCCGCCGCGCTGAAGGAGTCGGCCCGCAGCGCGGCCTTCGAGAAGTGGCTGCTCAACCAGCAGACGGCGGCGCTCCGCCGCACGGTCTGCGTCCGCGACGAGCTCCCGTCACCTGAGCAGGTCGATCTGACCATGTTCGCGCCGTTCCTCGCGCTCGGCTGAGCCGAGCCCGTCGACCGCCGTGACCGTGATGTTCACCGGGCGGCGGTCAGCCTGCACCTCGTCGACCGCGGCCAGTGCGGGCGCCAGGCGGCGGGCGACCTCCTCGAGCAGCGCGAGCTGCGGCGAGCCGAGCTCGGCCGCCGGCGCGCGGGTGAGGATCGCGATGAGCGCCGGTGTCGGCCCGGGAACGGGAACGGCGATCCCGCGCTCGATCCGCCCCGCGGCAGCGTCGTAGCGCGGCTCGCCCTCGTACTCGTAGGCGATCTCGATCGAGCGCGTCTGCGGCTGTGTTGTGGGAAGCGTCCGCGCGAGTCGCTCCGCCTCCTGGCGGGCGAGCCCGAGCGTCCCGACGACCGGCTCCGGCCCGAGCGTGATCGCCACGATCGCTGCGTCTGCTCCCGGGATCGCACATGCGGTCTCGAGCGCCTGCGCGAGGAGCACCTCCAGGTCGCGCGCTCCTGCGCCGTCGTCCACGGGCTCGACGGGCGGGGCGACGGCCCGCGGTGGAGCGGCCGGACGAGCCTGGTCGACCGCGCGGGCGGCGGCTGCCTCGTGCAGCTCTGCGTCGAGGGCGCGCTCCGGCGCGGGCGGCGGCTGCGGCAGCTCCGGCGGATCTTCCGTCCGCTCGGACTGAAGCAGGAGCACGACGAGGACGCCGGCGAGTGTCGCCAGCACGGCGGCCACGACGACGAGGGCCGTCACCATGCAGACGCCCGGGCCGCGTGGGCGTTGACGCGGAAACCATGGACGCGCATGCGCACCCACATTGTTCGCTCTGGCGCCGCAAATTGCGACATCGCTCGGTAGTGTGCCGCGGTGCCGGCCGGGGGGCCGGAAAGCGGGCTCGCTTCGCGGTCGGGCGGGCTTCGACGAACGGAGGGGCACATGTCGTACCGCAACAGGGGGAGTCGCGCGCGGAGCCGCGTGACGTTGATCGGCGCCGTCGGGGCGATCGGCTTCGCCGTCTACTACTTCCTCGACCCCGAGCAGGGGCCGCGTCGCCGGCGGGAGGTCGTCGAGGCCGTCCACGATGCGGCGGCCGGAGCCTGGCGGCTCTCGCAGGAGATCGTGGCCCGGCTCGTCGAGCCCGTGCCCGAGCCGGCACCGGGGTCGCGGCCGAGCGTTCCGACCGCGCCGCCGCCGCCCGAAGTCACGGTCGAGCGGCGGCTCGTGGAGCACGAGCCCACGCCGGACCTCGCCACGACGCTCCACGACGAGGTCTCGTTCTTCACCGTCGGTGAGGACTCGCGCCTGCATGAGGCGGCTCCCGTCGCGGTGGCTGCGACTCGCCCCGAGCCGGCGCGCCTCGCCGAGGCGACCGTCCACGAGGGGCCGGGCTACGCGGTCTCACCGCCGCCCGAGCCGCGTATCATCGCCTACGACGCGGCCGACCGGAGCTCCGAGCCCGAGGCCGCCGCACCGGAGCCGCTCTCCGACGACGAGCCCGCCGGGAGAGGCGGGCTGCTCGCCGTCGCCGCAGTCGTCGGCGCTGCTGGCGGCAGCCGCTGCGCTCGGGGCGTGGGCGATCTGGGGCGGCGGCGACGGCGGCTCCTCGGCGACGAGTGCGTCTCCGGGAGCGAGCCAGGCGATCGAGCTCATCGGGCAGCCGGGCGCCCGCCGGGTCGCGGTCAGCGGCTCCGACGGGAAGATGGTTCTCGTCACCACGCCGAACGGACGGGCCGTCCTGATCCTGTACGGGCTGAAGCAGGCGCCCGCGGGCAAGGAGTACCAGGCGTGGATCGTCACCGGGAAGACGCCGAAGTCGGCCGGGCTCTTCAGGGGCGGCGGGACGACCGTCGTCATTCCGCTCGCGCAGCGGATTCCGAAGAACTCGATCTTCGCGGTGACGCTCGAGAAGGCGGGCGGCGTCCCGGCGCCCACCATGTCGCCGCAGTACACGGCCAAGCTGACCTGATCTCAGCTAGCGGGCGCGGCCCTTACCGTCCCTCTTGGCGCGGTACAGGGCCTCGTCCGCGCGCTGGAACAGCGTCTTCGGGTCGTCGTCGCGCTCGAGGGCGGCGATGCCGCCCGACACGCTTCCCGACTCGCCGCCGGCAAGCGGGCGGGTGCCGATCGCGGCCAGCAGGCGGTCGAAGAGCTGGCGCGCGTCCTCGAGCGCCGACTCGGGGAGGATCACCGCGAACTCGTCGCCGCCGATGCGGCAGGCGATGTCGGCGGAGCGCAGCGAGTCGCGCACCCGCTCGCCCAGCTCCGCCAGCGCCGCGTCGCCGCCCAGGTGCCCGACGCGGTCGTTGATCGCCTTCAGATCGTCGAAGTCGACGAGGATCAGCGCGAGGCTGCGCCCGTAGCGGTGCGCGCGCGAGACCTCGCGGTCGAGCACGTCGTCGAAGTAGCGCCGGTTGTGCAGGCCGGTCAGCGCGTCGAGCTCGGCGAGCTGGCGCGCCTCGAGGAAGCGCTTGGCGTTCTCGATCGTCGGGCCTGCGCTCGACGCGAGCTCCTCGAGCTGGCCGATCTCGTCGCCTGCGGCCTCGCGCTCGCGCCCGCGCCAGAAGACGGCGAGGGTGCCGACGACGTCCGCGCGCGTCCCGAGCAGCGGCACCATCAGCCCGCCGCGGATGAGGTTGCCGTCACGGCCGGCGTCCCCCTCCCCGTAGCGGTAGTTGAGCGACACCGCCCGCGGCGCGCGGCCCTCGGCCGGCGGGGCCATCGGCTGGTTCAGCGCCTCGTCGCGGCTCATCCCCTGCGTCGCGACGAGCGGGCCGCCGTCCTCCTGCTGGAGCACGATCATCGCGGCGTCGACGGCGGGCAGGTCGTGCGCTGCCGCGAGCGTGCGCGCGAGGACGTCGTCGAGGTCGAGCGCGCCGGCGAGCTGCTTGATGAAGCGGTTCCGCCTGTTCTCCTGCTCGGCGCGGTCGAGCGCCTCGGAGAGCTCCTGCATGCGCTGCTGCATGCGCGGGTCGGCCAGGGCGGGAGCCTGCGGTGCCGACGACGCCGGCGGCGGGGTCACGCTGTTGGCGTGTTGCGGGAGCTGCTCGCGCTGGCCCCGCGGGTTGCCGGCGGCGCGCGGGCGCCGCAGCAGGAGCAGGACGAACAGGACGACGACGAGCGTCGCCAGCGCCGCGGTGATCGCCGCCAACGCCGTGGTCACGCCATGCTCCTCTCACCGCAGGACTGCCCCTGCGCCCGCATTTCCGGCCCCCCCAGAAATTCATGCCCCGCATGAGCCCCTGCCCTTGGGCTCCTCCTCACTGTAGATGCCCCGGAGGCTGATTTCCTGCCCGTGGCCTTCAGGGCGGAAAAACGCCCGTCTGAAGGCGTTTGCGGCTCCCTACGCCGTTCGCTACCATGCCGCAGGCGGTTGGCAGGGCCTGCGCCTTGCCGACCTTCTTTGTGTGTAGGAAGACCCTCGACCGTCTGGGAGACCAGGAGAGACTCAGTGCCGACCGTTAACCAACTCGTGCGCAAGGGCCGCAAGGCCGTCAAGGAGAAGACGAAGACTCCGCACCTGCAGGGGTCGCCGCAGCGTCGCGGCGTCTGCACGCGCGTCTTCACGCGTACTCCGAAGAAGCCGAACTCGGCGCTGCGCAAGGCTGCGCGCGTCCGGCTCACGAACGGCATGGAGATCACGGCGTACATCCCGGGAGAGGGACACAATCTGCAGGAGCACTCGGTCGTCCTCGTGCGCGGCGGCCGCGTCAAGGACCTGCCGGGCATCCGCTACAAGGTCATCCGTGCCGCGCTCGACGCCGCCGGCGTGACCGACCGCCGCCAGGGCCGCTCGAAGTACGGCGCGAAGAAGCCGGCCTCCTAGCCATGCCTCGCCGCGCAGACATCGAGCCCCGCACTGTCCCCGCCGATCCGGTGCACAGCTCCGTGCTGGTCAGCCAGATGATCAATCGCGTCATGCTCGACGGGAAGAAGAGCGTCGCCGAGACGCTCGTCTACAGCGCGCTCGACCGCGTCGGCGAGAAGACGGGCAAGCCGCCGGTCGAGGTGCTCGAGCAGGCGATCAAGACCGTCACGCCGGTGCTCGAGGTTCGCTCGCGCCGCGTCGGCGGCGCGAACTACCAGGTGCCCGTCGAGGTGCCGCAGCGGCGCGCCCGTACCCTGGCCGTGCGCTGGATCGTGGACAACGCTCGCAAGCGGCGCGAGAAGGGCATGGACGAGAAGCTCGCAGGCGAGCTCCTCGACGCGCTGAACCAGCAGGGCGGCGCGTTCAAGCAGAAGGACGACCAGTACCGGATGGCGCAGGCAAACAAGGCCTTCGCGCACTACCGCTGGTAGGAACGCCGGTCAAGGAAAGAGAGAGATGTCGAACGTAGCTACACAGGCGGAAGTCGGGCTCGACCGCGTCCGGAACATCGGGATCATGGCCCACATCGACGCGGGCAAGACCACGACGACCGAGCGGATCCTCTATTACACGGGCCGAACCCACAAGATGGGCGAGGTTCACGAGGGCGCCGCGACGATGGACTGGATGGCCCAGGAGCAGGAGCGGGGCATCACCATCACGTCGGCCGCGACGACCGCGTCCTGGCGCGACCACCGCATCAACATCATCGACACGCCCGGGCACGTCGACTTCACCGTCGAGGTGGAGCGCAGCCTGCGCGTGCTCGACGGCGCGATCGCCGTCTTCGACTCGGTCGCCGGCGTCGAGCCGCAGTCCGAGACCGTCTGGCGCCAGGCCGATCACTACAAGGTCCCGCGCATCGCGTTCATCAACAAGATGGACCGCACGGGCGCGGACTTCTTTGCGTCCGTGCAGTCGATGGTCGACCGCCTCGGCGCGCACCCGGTCCCGGTGCAGCTGCCGCTCGGCCAGGAGGAGCACTTCCGTGGCGTCATCGACCTGGTCGAGATGAAGGCGATCGTCTACCACGACACGCTGGGCACCGACTTCGCGGTGGAGGAGATCCCCGAGGAGCTGCGCGAGCAGGCCGAGGAGTACCACCACCAGCTGATCGACGCGGTCGCCGACCACGACGACGAGCTGACCGAGACGTACCTCGAGGACGAGTCCAAGGTCACGCCCGAGATGCTGCGCCGCGCGCTCCGCGCCGCGACGCTCGACATCACGATCACGCCGGTGCTCGCCGGCTCGGCGTTCAAGAACAAGGGCGTGCAGCCGCTGCTCGACGCCGTCGTCGACTACCTGCCGAGCCCGCTCGACGTGCCGCCGGTGCACGGCTTCGATCCGCGCACGGAGCACGAGCTGTCACGCCGGCCGGCATTGGACGAGCCGTTCGCGGCGCTCGCCTTCAAGGTCATGACCGACCCGTACGTCGGCAAGCTCACGTACTTCCGCGTCTACTCCGGCCAGGTCAAGGCCGGCGACCGCGTCGTCGAACACGACGAACGGCAAGACCGAGCGCATCGGCCGGATCCTCCAGATGCACGCGAACCACCGCGAGGAGCGCGAGGAGATCGGCGCCGGCGAGATCGCCGCCGCCGTCGGCCTCAAGCAGACGACGACGGGCGACACGCTCGCCGTCGATACCGCGCCGATCGTGCTCGAGTCGATGATCTTCCCCGACCCCGTCATCGCCGTCGCCATCGAGCCGAAGACGAAGGGCGACCAGGACAAGCTCGGCGCCGCACTTCAGCGCCTGTCGGAGGAGGACCCGACCTTCCGCGTCCAGACCGACGAGGAGACGGGGCAGACGCTCATCTCCGGGATGGGCGAGCTGCACCTGGAGATCATCGTCGACCGCCTCATGCGCGAGTTCAAGGTCGACGCCAACGTCGGCCGGCCGCAGGTCGCCTACCGCGAGACGGTCGGCAAGCGCGTCGAGAAGATCCAGGGCCGGTTCGTGCGCCAGACCGGCGGTCGCGGCCAGTACGGCGACGCCGTGATCAACATCGAGCCGACCGATCCGGGCGAGGGCTACGAGTTCGTCGACCGGATCGTCGGCGGCACGATCCCGAAGGAGTACATCCCGTCGATCGACCTCGGCATCCAGGAGGCGATGGAGTCGGGCATCCTCGCCGGGTACCCCGTCGTCGACGTCCGCGTCGAGCTCGTCGACGGCTCGTACCACGACGTCGACTCGAGCGAGATGGCGTTCAAGGTCGCCGGCTCGATGGCCTTCAAGGAGGGCATGAAGCGCGCGAACCCGAAGCTGCTCGAGCCGGTGATGGCCGTCGAGGTCGTCACCCCGGAGGAGTACCTCGGCGACGTGATGGGCGACCTCAACTCGCGGCGCGGCCGCGTCGAGGGCCTCGAGCCGCGCGGCAACGCGCAGGCGATCAAGGCGCGCGTCCCGCTCGCGGAGATGTTCGGCTACGCGACCGACCTGCGCTCGATGACGCAGGGCCGGGCCACGTTCACCATGCAGTTCGACCGGTACGAGCAAGTACCCCAGTCGATTGCGGGCGAGATCGTCGACGCCCAGACCTAAACGGAAGGACTCACGGAGGAAAGATGGCGAAGCAGAAGTTCGAGCGCACAAAGCCGCACGTCAACGTCGGCACGATCGGTCACATCGACCACGGCAAGACCACGCTCACCGCAGCGATCACGAAGGTGCTCGCCGAGGCGGGGAGCGGCAACACCGAGGCACGCGATTTCGCGTCGATCGACAACGCTCCCGAGGAGCGGCAGCGCGGCATCACGATCAACACCGCGCACGTCGAGTACGAGACGGAGAAGCGGCACTACGCGCACGTCGACTGCCCGGGCCACGCCGACTACATCAAGAACATGATCACGGGCGCCGCCCAGATGGACGGCGCGATCCTCGTGGTCTCCGCCGCCGACGGCCCGATGCCGCAGACGCGCGAGCACATCCTGCTCGCCCGCCAGGTCGAGGTGCCGTCGATCGTCGTCGCGCTGAACAAGGCCGACATGGTCGACGACCCCGAGCTGCTCGAGCTCGTCGAGCTCGAGGTGCGCGAGCTGCTCTCCAAGTACGAGTTCCCCGGCGACGACATCCCGGTCGTCCAGGTCTCGGCGCTGAAGGCGCTCGAGGGCGACGCGGAGTGGACGCCGAAGATCCTCGAGCTGATGGAGGCGGTCGACACCTACATCCCGGAGCCGACGCGGGACGTCGACAAGCCGTTCCTGATGCCGATCGAGGACGTGTTCACGATCACGGGCCGCGGCACGGTCGTCACCGGCCGCATCGAGCAGGGCCAGATCAAGATCGGCGACGAGGTCGAGATCGTCGGCATCCACGAGAAGATCGAGAAGACGATCGTCACGGGCCTCGAGATGTTCCAGAAGACGCTCGACTACGCGCAGGCCGGCGACAACGCGGGCGCGCTGCTGCGCGGCGTCAAGCGCGAGGAGGTCGAGCGCGGCCAGGTGCTCGCGAAGCCCGGCTCGATCACGCCGCACACGCACTTCAAGGCCGAGGTGTACGTGCTCTCGAAGGACGAGGGCGGCCGCCACACGCCGTTCTTCAACGGCTACCGGCCGCAGTTCTACTTCCGCACGACGGACGTGACGGGCGCGATCAAGCTCCCGGAGGGCCAGGAGATGGTCATGCCGGGCGACAACACGAACATGGAGATCGAGCTGATCCAGCCGATCGCCATGGACGAGGGCCTCCGCTTCGCGATCCGCGAGGGCGGCCGCACCGTCGGCGCCGGCGTCGTCACGAAGATCCTCAAGTAACGAACTCGGGAAAGGGCAACGGCAGTGGCAGCAGAAGATCCGCATCCGGCTGAAGGGCTACGACCACACCCAGCTCGACCGCTCGGCGCCCAGATCGTCGAGACCGCGCAGCGCACCGGCGCGACCATCACCGGCCCCGTGCCGCTGCCCACCGAGAAGAACGTCTACTGCGTGATCCGCAGCCCGTTCAAGGACAAGGACTCGCGCGAGCACTTCGAGATCCGCACGCACAAGCGCCTGATCGACATCCACAGCCCGACGCCGAAGACGGTCGACTCGCTCATGCGGCTCGACCTGCCTGCCGGCGTCGACATCGAGATCAAGCTCTAGGCGAATGAAAGGCATCGTCGGCAGCAAGCTGGGCATGACCCAGATCTTCGACCCGGAGAGCGGGCAGCTCACGCCCGTCACGGTGATCGAGGCGGGACCGTGCCCGGTCACGCACGTGCGCACGAACGACGCGGACGGCTACGAGGCCGTCCAGCTCGCGTTCGACGAGGTCGCCGAGCGCAAGATCTCGAAGGCCGAGCGCGGGCACCTCGCGAAGGCGGGCGCGCTCCGCGCACCGGCACCTCGTCGAGTTCCGCGGCCGAGCCGAGCTGCCGGTCGGCGAGGCCGTCACCGTCGAGGCTTTCGAGCCCGGCGACGCGGTCAAGGTCGCCGGGCATCGGATCGGCAAGGGCTTCGCCGGCACGATCAAGCGCCACAACTTCCACCGCGGCCCGAAGACGCACGGCTCGCACAACATCCGCAAGCCGGGCTCGATCGGCGCCTCGGCGACGCCCTCGCGCGTGTTCAAGGGGATGCGCATGGCGGGCCGGATGGGCGGCAAGCGCGTCGACGCAGGTCGGTCTCGACGTCCACGACGGTCGAGCCGGAGCGGAACCTCCTGCTCGTCAAGGGCGCCGTTCCCGGGCCCGAAGAACGGCCTCGTCGAGGTCAGGGAGGAGACACGGTAGTGGCCGCTCCGAAGGCACCCGTGCTCGACGGCAGCGGCAAGGCGACGGGCGCGGCGCTCGAGGAGTGCGTCTTCGGCGCCGAGGTGAAGCCGCACCTCGTGCACGAGGCCGTGCGCGCCGAGCTGAACGCCGCCGCGCCGGGCACGCGCGCGCGCCAAGAGCCGCGGCCTCGTCTCCGGCGGCCGCGCGAAGCCGTGGCGCCAGAAGGGCACGGGCCGCGCCCGCGCGGGCACGACGCGCGCGCCGCAGTTCACGGGCGGCGGCGTCGCGTTCCCGCCCTCGCCGCGCAGCTTCGACGTCAAGGTCAACCGCAAGGCGTACGCGCGGCCGCGCTGCGCAGCGCGCTCTCGAGCACGCGCGAGCGGCGGCACGCTCGGCCTCGTCGACCCGGCGCGCCTTCGACGCGCCGTCGACGAAGCCGCGGCCGGCGCTGCGTCGAGGCGTGGGGCAAGGACCGCCCGCTCGTCGTCGTGTCGCGCCGACGAGGACGAGACGCTGATCAAGTCGTTCCGCAACCTCGACCGCGTGCTCGTCGTCGTGCCGTCCGAGCTCGAGGTCGCCGCGCTCGTGTGGGCGCGCTCGCTGCTCGTCAGCGAGGCCGCGCTCGAGGACGTCAGCTGCGCAGAGGAGGCGCGAGCGTGAGCTCGTGAGCCTCCATCCGAACGAGGTCCTGCTCGCGCCGGTCGTCTCCGAGAAGAGCTACGCCTGATCGACGGACCGCAAGTACACGTTCAAGGTGCACAAGGACGCGCACAAGACGCAGGTGCGCCAGGCCGTCGAGGAGCTCTTCGACGTCCAGGTGCCGCCGTGAACATCCTCAAGGTGCAGCTCGAAGCCGAAGCGGCGCGGCCTGACAAGGGCGCGCGGCCCGGCTGGAAGAAGGCGATCGTGCAGCTCCGCCAGGGCGAGCGATCGATCGAGATCTTCGAGGGGGCCCGCAGACCTCGAAGGCGCCATGCCAGTCGCAAAGTACAAGCCGACCAGCCCGGGTCGACGCTTCATGACCGTCTCGACCTTCGACGAGGTCACGAAGAACGAGCCCGAGAAGAGCCTGCACCGAGCCGCTGAAGAAGACCGGCGGCCGGAACAACAACGGCCGCATCACGACGCGCCACCAGGGCGGCGGCCACAAGCGCCGCTACCGCGTCATCGACTTCAAGCGCCGAAGGACGGCGTGCCGGCGAAGGTGGCCGCGATCGAGTACGACCCGAACCGGTCGGCGCGGATCGCGCTGCTCCACTACGCCGACGGCGCCAAGGCGTACATCCTCGCGCCGGCGCGGCTCGCGTCGGCGCGACGGTCGAGTCCGGGCCCGAGCGCCGACATCAAGCCGGGCAACGCGCTCCCGCTCGAGAACATCCCGACCGGCACGCTCGTGCACAACGTCGAGCTCAAGCCGGGCCAGGGCGGCCAGCTGGCGCGCAGCGCCGGCTCGGGCGTCCAGCTGGTCGCGAAGGACGACGGCTACGGCGTCCTGCGCCTGCCCTCGGGCGAGATGCGGCGCGTGCCGCTCACCTGCCGCGCCACGGTCGGCCAGGTCGGGAACGCCGACCACGAGAACTCTCGAGGCGGCAAGGCCGGCCGCAGCCGCTGGAAGGGCAAGCGGCCGAGCGGTGCGCGGCTCGGCGATGAACCCCGTCGACCACCCGCACGGCGGCGGCGAGGGCAAGTCGAAGGGCGGCCGCCACCCGGTCACGCCGTGGGGCGTCCCGACGCTCGGGAAGCGCACCCGCCGCAAGCACAAGGAATCCGACAAGTTGATCGTCCGCGGCCGCCGCCGCGGCAAGGACAAGTCGCTAGGTGAGTCGTTCGTCCAAGAAGGGGCCGTTCGTCGAGGAGCGGCTGATGAGCCGCATCGAGGAGATGAACGCCACGCGGCGAGAAGCGGATGATCCGCACCTGGTCGCGCTCGTCCACCGTCTTCCCGGAGATGGTCGGCCACACGATCGCCGTCCACGACGGGCGCAAGCACGTGCCCGGTGTTCATCACCGAGCAGATGGTCGGCCACAAGCTCGGCGAGTTCGCGCCGACCCGGACCTTCCGCGGCCACGCCGGCGACCGCCAGACCCAGGTGAAGAAGCGCTAGATGGCGACCGCCGAGACATCGGCCGGGAGGCCCAGTTCGCGCGCAGGCGAAGTGGGTGCGCATGTCGCCGCGGAAGGCCCGGCTCGTCGCTCGAGCACATCCGCGGCCGCAGCGTGCCCGAGGCGCGCACCGTGCTCGCGTTCACCGACGCGCGCCGCCGCGCGGGACATCGAGAAGGTGCTGCGCTCGGCCGTCGCCGAACGCCGAGGCGAACCACGGCCTGATCGGCGACGACCTGTTCGTCGTCGACGCGCGTACGTCGACGAGGGCCCGACGATGAAGCGCTGGCGCGCGCGTGCGCGCGGCCGCGTCGCCCGCATCCAGAAGCGCACCTGCCACATCACGGTCACGCTGACGACGCTCGAAGCACTTCCCGAGGAGCGCCGCCACCGCCGCAGCCTGCCCGGCAAGGCCGACGCCGAGCCGAGCCGCGCAGGAGAAGCACGACGCGCGCATCGAGGAGCACGCCGCCGAGCACCAGGCCGGAGAAGTCACTCCCGCCGAGGAAGCCGACGGCGCCGCCAGCGAGCAGAAGCCGAAGCGGTCCCGCCGGAGCGAGAAGACGAGGAGACAGAGAGTCTAATGGGCCAGAAGATCCATCCCGGCGGGCTGCGCGTCGGCGTCATCCACGACTGGAAGTCGAACTGGTACACCGGCAGAAGGACTTCGCCGCGCTACCTGCTCGAGGACGTCGCGATCCGCGAGCACATCTACGGCAAGCTCTCCCACGCGGGCCTGTCCGACATCCTGATCCGCAAGGACAAGCAGCGGATCACCATCGACATCTACACGGCCCGCCCCGGCATCGTGATCGGCAAGTCGGGCGTCGAGGTCGACGCGCTGCGGCGCGAGATGCACGCGATCACGCAGAAGAACGTCCACATCAACATCAACGAGATCAAGCGCCCCGAGCTCGACGCCAAGCTCGTCGCCCAGTCGATCGCCGAGCAGCTCGAGAACCGCGTCAGCTTCCGGCGCGCGATGAAGCGCTCGCTCGCCTCGGCGATGCGCTCCGGCGCGCAGGGCATGAAGATCACGTGCGGCGGCCGCCTCGGCGGCGCGCGAGATGAGCCGCTCCGAGACCTACTCCGAGGGCCGCGTCCCGCTGCACACGATCCGCGCCGACATCGACTACGGCTTCGCCGAGGCGAAGACGACCTTCGGCCGCATCGGCGTCAAGGTCTGGATCAACAAGGGCGAGATCATGCCCGAGGGCTACGAGGACGATCGCCGGCGCGCGACGCGCGGCTCGGCGACCAGGACCAGGCGCGCCGCCGGCGCGGCGGCGCAGCGCGAGGGCCTCGGCGCGTCCCGCGAGGGCGGCCGCGGGCGCAGCCAGGACCGCGAGGGCCTCGGCCCGGTGCGCCAGCGCCCCGGGCGGAGCGGCCCGGGCGGCGGACGCGGGCCCGGTCGGCCGGGTGGCGGCGGCAGCCGCGGCGGCGGCCGCCCGCGCAGCCAGGAGAGCACCCCGCGCGCCGATCAGGACGCCGTGAAGCCCGAGACCGTCGAGCAGCCGCCCGTCGATCAGCGGTTGAGACGCCGCCGACCCGGCGCCGAGGCGCCGGACGCGACGCCGACGCAGCCGGTCGAGGCTCCCGCCGCGGCCGAGCAGCCCGCCGAGGCACCGCCGCAGCCGGCAGGCGAGACGAAGCCGCGCAGCCGGAAGGAGAGCGGGTAGCTGATGCTGCTCCCGAAGAAGACCAAGTTCCGCAAGCACCACCGCGGGCGCCGCCGGGGCACGCGAAGGGGCAGACCGAGGTGCAGTTCGGCGACTTCGGCCTGAAGGCGCTCGAGGACGGCTGGATCACGAACCGCCAGATCGAGGCCGCCCGTATCGCGATGACGCGCAAGATCAAGCGCGGCGGCAAGGTCTGGATCAACGTCTTCCCGGACAAGCCGTTCACGCAGAAGCCGGCCGAGACGCGCATGGGCTCGGGCAAGGGCTCCCCGAGGACTGGGTCGCCGTCGTGAAGCCCGGCCGCGTCATGTTCGAGCTCGCCGGCGTGCCCGAGCCGCTGGCCAAGGAGGCGCTTCGCCTCGCCGGCCAGAAGCTGCCTATCAAGACCAAGTTCGTGAAGCGCGAAGCGGCGCTGTTCGAGTGACCCAGGAGAGTTGATGAAGGCCAAGGAAATGCACGAGCTGACCGACGACGAGCTGCGGGAGAAGCTGGCCGAGACGCGCCAGGAGCTGTTCAACCTGCGCTTCCAGTCGGCGACCGGCGCGCTCGAGAACGCCGCGCGCATGAGGCTCGCCAAGCGCGAGATCGCGCGCATCCTGACCGTGCGCCGCGAGCGTGAGCTCGCACTGGAGAGCAAGTGATGGCTGACGAAGAGAAGAACGACACCACGGGAACGACGAGACGACCGACGAGGTGACCGAGGCGCCGGAGGAGACTCCGGAGGCTCCGGTCGCCGAGGCCGAGACCGAGGCTGCTCCGGAGGAGCCGGCGGACCAGCCGGCTGAGGAGCCTGTGCCCGAGGTCGTCGCCGGGGCCGACGAGGCGCCCGCCGCGGAGGAGGCCCTGCAGAAGAGCCCGCCGCCGACGAGCCGACCGCCGAAGAGGCGGTCGCAGAGGCACCTGCCGCTGAGGAGCCCGCCGTCGACGAGGCTGTCGCAGAAGCGCCTGCCGCCGAGGAGGCGCCTGCCGAGGCTCCGGCCGACGAGCCGGCCGCCGCCAGGCAGCCGCCGAAGCTCCGCCGAGGCGCCGGTGGCCGAGGAGGCCGCGCCCGCGCCGCAGTCCGGCCCCAAGCCGAAGCGCAAGCGCCTGCCCCGCTCGCAGCGCCGTCAGCGCTCGAAGGTCGCGCGCGAGCAGCCGGCGCAGCGCAAGCCGATCGTCCGGCTCCCGAAGCCGGACGGCGAGCGCGGCCGCCGCCAGGAGCGGCGCGGCGTCGTCACGTCCGCGGCGATGGACAAGACGATCGTCGTCATGGTCGAGACGATCAAGGCGCACCGGAAGTACAAGAAGGTCGTCCGCCGCTCGGCGAAGTTCCACGCGCACGACGAGGCGAACACGGCGGGCGTGGGGGACACCGTGCGCATCGTCGAGACGCGGCCGCTGTCCAAGACGAAGAACTGGCGCCTCGCCGAGGTCCTGGAGAAGGCAAGGTAATGATCCAGCAGGAGACACGAGTCCGCGTCGCCGACAACACGGGCGCCCGCGAGCTGCTCTGCATCCGCGTGATGGGCGGTTCGAAGCGGCGATACGCGCGCGTAGGGGACGTCATCGTCGGTACCGTCAAGAGCGCGACGCCGCAGGGCGCGATCAAGAAGGGCGAGGTCGTGCGCGCGGTGGTCGTCCGGACGAAGAAGCCCTTCGGCCGGGATGACGGGACGCAGATCGCCTTCGACGAGAACGCGGCCGTCATCATCGACGCGCAGCGGAACCCGCGCGGGACCCGCATCTTCGGCCCCGTCGCGCGCGAGCTGCGCGACCGCAACTTCATGAAGATCGTCTCTCTCGCTCCCGAGGTGCTCTAGATGGCAACGAAGCTGAAGATCAAGAAGGGCGACACCGTCCAGATCCTGAGCGGCAAGGACCGCGGCAAGCAGGGCCGCGTGCTGACGGCGCTGCCCAGGGAGGGCAAGGTCGTCGTCGAGCAACTGAACCTGATCAAGCGGGCCACCAAGCCACGGCCGATGCGCGACCCGAGCCGCATGGGGCAGACCCAGATGCTGCCCGGCGGCATCATCGAGCGGCCCGCCCCGATCCAGATCTCCAACGTGATGCTCGTCTGCCCCGTCTGCAAGCGCCCGACGCGCGTCGGCCATGAGGTCAAGGAGGTCAAGGGCGAGCGGCACAGCACGCGCGTCTGCCGCCGCGACGACTGCCGCCAGGAGGTCGACCGCTGAGTGAGCGCCACGGCAACCGAGTACGTGCCGCGCCTGAAGGCGCGCTACAACGAAGAGCTCCGGGGCGCCCTGAAGGAGGAGCTCTCCAAGTCGACGGTCATGGACGTCCCGCGGATCCAGAAGATCACGCTGAACATGGGCGTCGGCGAGGCGAAGACCGACTCGAAGGTCCTCGACGCCGCCATGGAGGAGCTGACGATCATCGCCGGGCAGCGCGCCCAGCTGCGCCGCGCCCGCACCTCGATCGCCGGCTTCAAGATCCGCGAGGGCATGCCGGTCGGCACCAAGGTCACGCTCCGCGGCGACCGCATGTGGGAGTTCCTCGACCGGCTGGTCTCGATCGCGCTGCCGCGCATCCGCGACTTCCGCGGCCTCAACCCGGACTCCTTCGACGGGCGCGGCAACTACTCGCTCGGGATTCGCGAGCAGATCATCTTCCCGGAGATCGACTACGACACCGTGGCCGCCATCCGGGGCCTGGACGTCACGATCACGACCACCGCGAAGACCGACGACGATGCGCGCGCGCTCCTGCGCGGCATGGGTCTTCCGTTCGCGCAATCTGGAGGGAACGAGTAGTGGCGAAGAAGTCGCTCGTAGTGAAGGCCTCGCGGCCGCAGAAGTACAAGACGCGCAACTACATGCGGTGCAACCGCTGCGGCCGCCCCCGGGCGACGTTCCGCAAGTTCGGGATGTGCCGCATCTGCCTGCGGGAGCTCGCCCACCAGGGCGCGATCCCGGGCATGACTAAATCTTCGTGGTGACGAACGTGAGTGAAGGACGCCTCGTGATGATCCACGAAGATTTTAAGTGGAAGAGAACAGAAGGAAGGCTCTCAAGTGGAAATGTCCGTCTTTTTGGTTGAGCTTTTTGCCTCCGGAGGAGGGAAACAGGTCAGATGCTGACCGATCCGATCGCCGACATGCTCACGCGCATCCGCAACGCCAACAAGGCGATGCACGAGCACGCCGTCATGCCCACCTCGAAGCTGAAGGTGGACATCGCGCGCCTCCTGAAGCAGGAGGGCTACATCATGGACTACCGCATCGAGAAGGGTGCCGACCAGAAGGGCAAGGACGGCCAGCCTGATCCGCTCGGCTACGACCTGCTCGTCATCGACTTGAAGTACGGCCGCAACCGCGAGCGCGTGATCTCGAACCTGAAGCGCGTGTCGCGCCCCGGCCGTCGCGTGTATGCGCCGACCGACAAGCTCCCGCGCGTGCTGGGCGGCATGGGGACGGCTATCGTGTCGACCTCGGAGGGGCTGGTCACCAGCAAGGCGGCCGCCGAGCAGGGTGTCGGCGGCGAAGTTGTCGCGTACATCTGGTAGCCGCTTGCTGAGGGATAACTGATGAGTCGTATTGGCAAGAGACCGATCGAGCTGCCCGCCGGGGTCAACGTGACCATCGACCCGGGCCGCGTCATGGTGTCCGGGCCGCTGGGCGAGCTGCACCAGCAGGTGCCCGTGCGCATGCTCATCGAGCGCGAGGAGGCGGTCCTGACCGTAAAGCGGCCGACCGAGCGCGGCGACGACCGCGCGCTCCACGGCCTGACCCGGACGCTCGTCGCGAACATGGTCGAGGGCGTCACGAAGGGCTTCGAGAAGAAGCTGCAGATCCAGGGCGTCGGCTACCGCGCCGCGCTGCGCGGCACCTCTCTGGAGCTCAACGTCGGCTTCTCGCACCCGGTCGTGATCGAGGCGCCGAAGGGCATCACCTTCGAGGTGCCGACGCCGACCGAGGTGACGGTCAAGGGGATCGACAAGCAGCAGGTCGGAGAGATTGCCGCGCAGGTGCGCAAGGTGCGCCCGCCGGAGCCGTACAAGGGCAAGGGCATCCGCTACGAGGGCGAGTACGTTCGCCGGAAGGTCGGGAAGCGCGCATGAGCAAGCTGTCCGTTCTCGAGGCGCGCAGGCGCCGCCACCGCCGCGTGCGGGGCAAGATCACGGGCACCGCCGAGCGCCCGCGGCTCGTCGTGTTCCGCTCGAACCGCGGTATCGAGGCGCAGCTGATCGACGATCTCGAGGGCAAGACCCTCGCCGCCGCCAGCTGGCTGCACGCGAGGGGCGGCGACGGCGACAAGTCCGCGCAGGCCGAGGCCGTCGGCAAGCTGCTCGCCGAGCGCGCGAAGGACGCCGGGATCGAGACCGCCGTGTTCGACCGGGGCGGCTACCTGTACCACGGACGCGTCAAGGCGCTCGCCGACGGCGCGCGCGAGGGAGGGCTGAGGATTTGAGCGCCATCGAAGTGCAGGAGTCACGCGAGCTCAAGGAGCGCGTGGTCGAGATCAACCGCGTCGCCAAGGTGGTCAAGGGCGGCCGGCGCTTCTCGTTCACCGCGCTGGTCGTGATCGGCGACGAGCACGAGAAGGTCGGCGTCGGCTACGGCAAGGCGCGTGAGGTCCCGCTCGCCATCTCGAAGGCGGTCGACGACGCGAAGAAGAACCTCTTTACGGTGCCACGCCACGGGACGACGATCACCCATGAGATCCTCGGCCGGTTCGGGGCCGCACGCGTGCTGCTGCGCCCCGCCAGCGAGGGCACCGGCGTCATCGCCGGCGGCGGCGTTCGCGCCGTGCTCGAGCTCGCCGGCATCCGCGACATCCTCGCCAAGAGCCTCGGCACGACGAACCCGATCAACATGCTCAAGGCGACCGTCGACGGCCTGAAGAACCTGCGCCGTCCCGAGGACGTCGCCAAGACCCGCGGCGTCCGCATCAGCGACGTGCTGCCGCCGAAGAAGCGCGTGGTCGAGGAAGAGCCTGCGGAGGGCGACGAGCCCGCGGCCGAAGCGCCCGAGCCGACGGCCGAAGCTGTGGCCGAGCCGGTCGCCGCGCAGGAGGCGCCCCTCGCGGCCGAGGAGCCCGTCGCAGTTGCCGAGGAGCCCGTCGTCGCCGCCGCGACCGAGCCGACGCCGGCCGAGGATGCGCCCGAGCAGCCCGCCGAGGAGGCAAAGGGCCTGGTCGCGAAGGCGCGCCGCCGCGTGAAGCGCGACGCGAAGCCGGAGGAGCAGTCCTGATGGCGAGCGTCCGGATCACGCAGGTCCGCAGCTCGATCGGGCAGAGCGAGCGCCACCGCGGCACGCTCCGCGCGCTCGGCCTGGGCCGGATCGGCCGCTCGGCCGAGCACCAGGAAAGTCCGCAACTCCTGGGTATGCTGAGAAAAGTGCGGCACCTGGTGCAGGTCGAAGCCGCCACCGACTGATCCCATGGCCGAACCGCTCAATCTCTCGTCGTTGAAGCCCGCGCAGGCGCGCCAGGATCGCAAGCGCGTCGGCCGCGGCCTGGGCTCCGGCAAGGGCCGCTACTCCGGGCGTGGGATCAAAGGCCAGAAATCCCGCTCGGGCTCCGCGAAGATGCGGCCCGGCTTCGAGGGCGGCCAGAACCCGATCTACATGCGGCTCGGCAAGCTGCGCGGCCCGTACTCCAGGGACGCCATGCCGGTCGGCCCGCACCGCACGTTCACGCAGGCCGTGAACCTGCGCGACCTCGAGTTGCGCTTCGACGCGGGTGCCGACGTCACGCTCGAGGCGCTGCTCGACAAGGGCCTGATCAAGAACACGAAGATCGACGTCAAGATTCTCGCCTCGGGCGAGCTCACGAAGAGCCTCTCCGTCACCGCGCACCGGTTCTCGGCTGCCGCGAAGGAGAAGATCGAGGCCGCCGGCGGCACCGCCACTGCACTCCGCGAGCCGGTCGAGAAGAAGAAGAAGCGGTCGAAGGCGAAGGCGAAGCCCGCGTCGGCCGAGCCCGAGGTCGAGGCAGTCGAGGAGACCGAGGCAGCAGAGGAGCCCGCAGCCGAGGCGGAGGGCGAGGAGAGCTAGATGTTCACCTGGATCGGTAACGCCTGGCGCGTGCCGGAGCTCCGGCACCGCGTCATGTTCACCGCCGGCATCCTCGCCGTGTACCGCTTCGGCGCCTGGCTGCCCGCACCCGGCGTGAACTCCGACCAGATCAAGACGTACTTCAACAGCCAGGGGAACGGCGTGCTCGGCCTGCTGAACCTCTTCTCGGGCGGCGCGCTGTCCCAGTTCGCGGTGTTCGCGCTCGGGATCATGCCGTACGTCACTGCCTCGATCATCCTGCAGCTCATGACCGTGGTGGTCCCGAAGCTGGAGGCGCTCCAGAAGGAGGGCGAGGCCGGCTACGCCAAGATCAACCAGTACACGCGCTATCTCACCGTCGTCCTCGCGGCGCTCCAGGCGACCGGGTACGCGTACCTGTTCAAGCGCCAGGACGTCATCAACCAGAACTTCGGCAACCTCGTGCTCATCGTCATCACGCTGACGGCCGGCACGGTGCTGCTGATGTGGTTCGGCGAGCAGATCACGAAGCGCGGCATCGGCAACGGCATCTCGATCCTGATCTTCGCGTCGATCCTCTCGAGCTTCCCGCTCGGCGTGAGCGCCTGGTACAACGGCGGCGTCACCGAGCGGCTGTTCCTGCCGATCATGGTCGTCTCGGTCGTCGTCGCGGTCGTCTTCATCCAGGAGGGCCAGCGGCGCATCCCGATCCAGTACGCGAAGCGGATGGTGGGCCGCCGCCTCACGACGGGCGGGTCGACGTACCTGCCGCTGCGCGTGAACATGGCTGGCGTCATCCCGATCATCTTCGCGGCGGCGCTGATGGCGTTCCCGCCGACGATCGGCCAGTACTTCCCGTCGACACAGGGCTTCGTGAACCGGCACCTCACGTACACGAGCTGGCCGTACATCCTGACGGAGGCGGCGCTGATCGTGATCTTCACGTACTTCTACACGGCGGTGCAGTTCAACCCGGTCGACCAGGCGGACAACCTGCGCAAGCACGGGGGCTACGTGCCCGGCATCCGGCCCGGGTCGCCGACGGCGGCGTACTTCGACCGCGTCCTGTCCCGGCTGACGCTGCCCGGATCGCTCTACCTGGCCACCATCGCCACGCTCCCGACGATCGCGGTCGTCTACTTCAACTTCTCGCAGGCGACCACGCGCGCCGTCGGAGGAACCTCGGTGCTGATCGTCGTCGGCGTTGCGCTCGACACGATGCGGCAGATGGAGTCGCAGATGATGATGCGCTCCTACGAAGGCTTCCTGAAGTAGCGTCGCTCGCGACGTGAACATCCTCCTCCTAGGACCCCAGGGAGCCGGCAAGGGCACCCAGGCGAAGCGGATCGCCGCCGAGTACGGCATCCCGCACGTCGCGACCGGCGACATCCTGCGCGCGGCCACGGCCGCCGGGACGCCGCTCGGGCTGAAGGCCGGGCCGCTCATGGAGAGCGGCCACCTCGTGCCCGACGAGCTGATGATCGACCTGATCCGCGAGCGGCTCGGCGAGCCCGACGCGGCCGAGGGGTTCATCCTGGACGGCTTCCCGCGCACGATGGCGCAGGCCGACGCGCTGGACGCGATGCTCGCCGAGATCGACCGCGACCTCGACATCGTCTTCGAGCTCCAGCTCGACGACGACCGGGCGATCGAGCGGCTGCGCCGCCGCGCGGTCGAGGAGGGCCGCGCCGACGACACGGACGAGGCGATCGCGATCAGGCTCGCCAACTACCACGCGCAGACGGAGCCGCTCGTCGGCCACTACCGCCTGCAGGGCCACCTGGTCGGCATCCACGCCGACCGCGCGATCAACGAGGTGTTCGCCGAGATCCAGGACGCCCTGGAGCAGACGAGGGCCACGTGATCATCCGCAAGTCGTCGGCGGAGCTCGAGCGCATGGCGCGCGCCGGGAGACTCGTCTCCGAGACGCTGCAGCTGATGGCCGACCACATCCGCCCGGGCATCACGACCGCCGAGCTCGACCGGATCGCCGACGACTTCATCACCGCGCACGGGGCGTACCCGACCTTCAAGGGCTACCGCGGCTACCCGGCGGCGCTGTGCACGTCGCCGAACGACATGATCGTCCACGGCATCCCCGGCCCGTATGCGCTGAAGGACGGCGACATCCTCTCGGTGGATGTGGGGGTGACCCTCGACGGCTTCATCGGCGACGCGGCCTACACGTTCCCGGTCGGCGAGATCTCGCCCGATGCGGCGCGGCTCCTCACGGCGTGCCAGGAGGCGCTCGTCGCCGGCATCGAGCAGTGCCGCGCGGGCAACCGGCTCTCGGACGTCTCGCACGCCGTGCAGGAGGTGACCGAGTCGGCCGGCTTCACGATCGTGCGCGCGCTCGTGGGCCACGGCGTCGGCCGCTCGATGCACGAGGACCCGCAGATCCCGAACTACGGCCCGCCCGGCCGCGGCCCGGAGCTGCGCCCCGGGATGGTCTTCGCGATCGAGCCGATGATCACGGCCGGCACGTACCAGATCTACTTGCACGACGACGACTGGTCGATCTCGACGGCCGACGGGTCGCTCGCGGCCCACTTCGAGCACACCGTGGCGATCACCGAAGCGGAGCCGCAGATCCTCACCTGGCCGCATCCGCAGATCGCCGCGCCGCTCGCCCAGACGGGCGCCGCGGGCTAGCGCTCGATCTCTTAGACGACTCCTAGCCCTGGCTTGGGCTGCTCACACGTTCGGGTCGCACACTGGCCGCATGAGCGAGCTTGCTCCAGAGCCCTTCCGCCTTCCCGACCTCTCGCCCGTCCCGAGCAGAAGGCGATTTCTCCCGCTCGCAGCCGGCCTGCTGGCCGTTGTTGCCGGCGTTGCCGTCCTCGCTGCGGGCCGCGGCACGCGCACGGTGGCAGGAGGCGGGACCGGCGTTGTCGTCATCGAGACGAATCTCGCGTACCAGGGCGCTGCCGCGGCCGGCACCGGGATCGTCCTCGCCTCCTCGGGCGAGATCCTCACCAACAACCACGTCGTCCGCGGCGCGACCACGATCCGCGTCGTCGTACCGGGAACGGGGCGCACGTACAGCACGTACACCGCGACCGTCGCCGGCTACGACGTCTCGCGCGACATCGCCGTCCTCCAGGCGCAGAACGCGTCCGGGCTGAAGACCGCGTCGCTCGCCGACTCCTCGACACTCCAGCTGGGAGACACGGTCACCGCGGTCGGCAACGCGGGTGGGACGGGCGCGCTGACCCGGGCGACCGGCGCCGTGACGGCCCTCGACACGTCCATCACCGCGAACGACGACGCCGGCGGCAGCGAGCTGTTGAACGGGCTGATCGAAACGAGCGCCGACGTCCAGCCGGGCGATTCCGGCGGGCCCCTCCTGGATGCGTCCGGCCGCGTGGTCGGCGTCGACACCGCCGCCGCGTCGGCGGGCGGCTATCAGAACATCTCGCAGACGACGGCCGGCTACGCCGTGCCGATCGGGACCGCGCTGGAGATCGCCGGCCAGATCGAGTCCGGCGACGGCTCCTCGACCGTTCACGTCGGCACGACCGGGTTCCTCGGCGTCAGCCTGCAATCCGACCCGTACGGCGGCGTGTCCATCGCCGACGTCGTCTCCGGCGGCGCGGCCGACGACGCGGGCCTGGCGCCCGGCGACGTGATCACCGCGATCGACGGCCGCAGCGTGAGCGCGCCGGCGGACGTCTCGGCGGCGCTCCTCGGGAAGCACGCCGGCGACACCGTCGCCGTGAGCTACGTGCGCGATGGGACTTCCGAGACGGTCACCGCCGGCCTCGAGAGCGGCCCCGCCCAGTAGCGGATTCGCCGGCTCCGTAGGCCGGGAGAGGTCTGCTATTCTGCCGCGACGCGCAGCACTGCTGCGCCTCTTTGTGATGTCTGCGCGCTCGGCGAGCGCGACCTACCGAGTGAGGTTCGATTGAAGGTCAGACCGTCCGTAAAGCCCATGTGTGAGCGCTGTCGCGTGATCAAGCGCCACGGCCGCACGATGGTCATCTGCTCGAACCCGCGCCACAAGCAGCGACAGGGCTAGGAGGCAGGGGATTTGGCACGTATCGCAGGCGTGAACCTCCCGCGCGAGAAGCGGCTCGAGGTTGGCCTCACCTACATCTTCGGCATCGGCCGGTCGACCGCGCAGGAGGTCTGCAATGCGCTCGGCCTGTCGCTCGACACGAAGGTTCGCGACCTCACCGACGAGGAGGTCACGAAGCTCCGCGAGTACATCGACGGCAACCTCCAGGTCGAGGGCGACCTGCGCCGCGAGCGCACCCAGGCGATCAAGCGCCTCGGGGAGATCGGCTCGTACCGCGGGATCCGGCACCGCCGCAACCTGCCCGTCAACGGCCAGCGGACGAAGACCAACGCCCGCACCCGCAAGGGCCCGAAGAAGACCGTCGGCCGCGGCAAGAAGGCGAAGTAGCCCATGGCACCTCCGCGTAGAGCAGCCGCAACTCGCGGCCGTACCCGCCGCCGCGTCAAGAAGAACATCGCTGTGGGACAGGCGCATATCAAGACCTCGTTCAACAACACGATCGTCGCTTTGACCGACCGTGAGGGGAACGTCATCGTGTGGGAGTCCGCCGGCTCGGCCGGGTTCAAGGGCTCGCGCAAGTCGACACCGTTCGCCGCCCAGGTCACCGCCGATGCGTGCGCGCGGAAAGGCATGGAGCACGGCCTCCAGAAGGTCGAGGTGTTCGTGAAGGGCCCCGGCTCCGGCCGCGAGACCGCGATCCGCTCGCTCCAGGCCGCCGGCCTCGAGATCCTCGGCGTCCGCGACGTCACCCCCCAGGCCCACAACGGCGTCCGCCAGAAGAAGCGGAGGCGCGTCTAATGGGCCGCGCACTCGGACCCAAGTGCCGCAACTGCCGCCGCGAGGGCATGAAGCTCTTCCTGAAGGGCGAGAAGTGCCTGACCGACAAGTGCCCCGTCGAGCGCCGCTCGTACCCGCCGGGCGAGCACGGCCGCGGCCGCATCAAGCAGAGCGAGTACCTGCTGCAGCTGCGCGAGAAGCAGAAGGCGCGGCGGTACTACGGCCTGCTCGAGAAGCAGTTCCGCAACTACTACGAGAAGGCGGCGAAGGGCTCCGGGATCACCGGCGAGGCCCTGCTGCGCATGCTCGAGACCCGGCTCGACAACGTCGTGTACCGGCTCGGGTTCGCCTCCTCGCGCGCCCAGGCGCGGCAGCTCGTCCGCCACGGCCACTTCCACGTGAACGGCCGCCGGGTGAATGTGCCGAGCTTCCAGGTGCGTCCCGACGACATCGTCACGATCGCGCCGAAGTCGGCCGCCGAGCCGGTGGTGCGCGACGCGACCGACCTCACCGCCTCGGTCGCGCCGTGGCTGCAGGCGGATCACGAAGGATTGACGGGCAAGGTGCTCAAGTGGCCCGAGCGTGACGAGATCGACACGCCGGTCTCCGAGCAGCTGATCGTCGAGCTCTACTCGAAGTAACCGGGCACCCCGCGCCCAAGGAAAGGACTGACTGAATGGCCACTCGCACGTCTCTGATGGAGTTCCAGATCCCGCGCATCGTCCACGAGGAGATCGAAGCCGAGCGCGGCGTCTTCGTGATCGAGCCGCTCGATCGCGGCTTCGGCTACACGTTCGGCAACTCGCTGCGCCGCGTGCTGCTCTCCTCGCTGGAGGGCGCCGCCGTCACCTCGGTGAAGATCGAGGGCGTCGCGCACGAGTTCACGACGCTGCCGGGCGTCCGCGAGGACGTCACCGACATCATCCTCCAGCTCAAGAACCTGATCGCGCGGCTGCACGGCGCGTCGCCCGAGGTCGAGGTGCGGCTCACGAAGCGCGGCGCCGGCATCATCACCGCGGGTGACATCGAGGCGCCGGCCGACCTCGAGATCCTCAACCCGGAGCTCGAGATCGCCCACCTCTCCGACAACGGCAAGCTGGAGATGACGATCACGATCGGCCGCGGCCGCGGCTACGTGCCGGCCGAGAACAACCGCGGGCCCGAGCACACGATCGGCGTCATCCCGATCGACTCGATCTTCTCGCCCGTGCGGCGCGTCTCGTACGACGTCGAGGCCGCCCGCGTCGGGCAGCGCACCGACTACGACAAGCTGCGCCTCGACATCACGACGGACGGCTCGATCGAGCCGCGCGACGCGATGGGCCAGGCGGCCGACATCCTCATCCGCCAGCTCGCGATCTTCACGGACATCGACAAGATCGAGGGCTTCGGCGAGGCCGCTGCGGCCGCCGAGGCGCAGGAGCCGTCGCTCGCGCACGGGATGGAGAACTTCCCGATCGAGGAGCTCGAGCTCGGCGTCCGCTCGTACAACTGCCTGAAGCGCGTCGGCATCGAGACGATCGGCGATCTCGTCGGCAAGACCGAGAACGAGCTTGCAGCGATCCCGAACTTCGGCAAGAAGTCGATCGAGGAGGTCAAGGAGACCCTCGCGGCACACGGCCTCACCCTGCGGGGCGACGAGTAGCGTCATGCGCCACCACCGGTCAGGCCGCAAGCTCGGGCGCGACTCCGCCCACCGCAAGGCGCTGTACTCGAACCTCGCGGGCGCGCTGATCGAGCACGGGCGCATCAAGACCACCGAGGCGAAGGCCAAGGAGGTGCGCCCGATCGCCGAGCAGATGATCACGCTCGGCCGGCGCGGCGACCTCGCGGCTCGGCGGCAGGCGCTCGCGTTCCTGCGCAAGCAGGAGACCGTGCACAAGCTGTTCGCCGAGGTTGCACCGCGCTTCGTGGACCGGCCGGGCGGCTACTCGCGGATCGTCAAGCTCGGGCCACGGCCCGGCGACGCGGCGCCGATGGTCTACCTCGAGCTCGTCGACTACACGCCGACGGGGCCGTCCGAAGAGACGCAGCGCCGCCGCCTGCTGCGCCGCCGGCGCGAGCAGGAAGCCGCCGCCGCCGGTTAGCGCTCGCGCGTCGTGCGCCTGCGTCTGACGCTCGCGTACGACGGGACCGACTTCCATGGCTGGGCCGCGCAGCCCGGCTTGCGCACGGTCGAGGGTGAGCTGCGCCGTGCGCTCGACGAGGTGTTCCCGTCGTGGGGCCGGCTGGCGATCGCCGGGCGGACCGACTCGGGCGTCCACGCGCTCGCGAACGTCGCGTCGCTCGACTGCGACGGCGGGCCGCCTCCTGAACAGGCCGCGGCGGCCCTCAGCGCCGCGCTGCCGGGCGACGTAGCCGTGATCGAGGTCACGGAGGCTCCGGGCGACTTCCACGCCAGGCACTCCGCCCGGGCGCGCTCGTACCGCTACCGGATCTGGCGCGCGCCCGTCCCCTCGCCCTTCGAGCGGCGCCGCAGCTGGTGGGTGCCGCAGCCGGTGGACGAGGACGCGCTCGGCGAGTGCACCGCAGCGCTGCTCGGCGAGCACGACTTCCGCGCCTTCACGCCGACGCAGACGCAGCACCGCGTATTCGCGCGCACGGTGCACGCGGCCGCGTGGCGGCGCGACGGCGACCTCCTCGCGCTCGAGATCACGGCAGACAGCTTCCTGCGCCACATGGTGCGGACGCTCGTAGGGTCGCTGCTGGAGCTCGAGCCGGCGGCGTTCCTGGCGCTCCTGGAGGGCAGGGCACGCAGCGAGGCAGGCGCGACGGCCCCGCCGTGGGGCCTCTATCTCGAGCGCGTCGACTACTGACCCGCCGCGCACCGCTCCAGGGCCTCGTCCGGCCCGGCCAGGTCTGCCGCGGCCAGGTGCCCCGGGGCCGGCCGCTTGCCTCCCTCCAGTTCGAGCCTAGTCAGAAAAAGCGCACGCGCGTGTGCCGAATCGAGGCCGAAAGCCTGCGCGTCGAGTGGCCCGCCAGGGCGCCGATACGATGGCCGCAGATGCGGTATCGGACCGTCCTCTTCGACCTCGACGGCACGCTGATCGACTCCGGCGCGGCCATTCTCGCCTCCTTCCACCACGCGACCGAGACGGTGCTCGGACGCCGCTACGCGGACGACGTCGTCATGGCGAGCGTCGGCGGCCACGGCATCCACCGGCAGATGGCCGCCTTCGACGAGGGGCGCGTCGACGATCTGGTCGCGGCCTACCGCGCGCACAACATGCAGCTCTACCGGGACATCCGCCTCTTCGCCGGTGTCGAGGCGGTTCTCGAACGCCTGCGCGACGAGGGTCGCAAGCTCGGCGTCGTCACCGTCAAGAGCCGCATGACGGTCGAGCTCACGTTCGAGCTGCTGCCGCTCGGCGACTACTTCGCGGTGGTCGTGAACGGCGACGACGTCACCGAGCACAAGCCCGACCCGGCCGGCTTGCTCCGCGCGCTCGAGCTGCTCGACGCGAGTCCGGAGGACGCGGCCTACGTCGGCGACTCCCCGTTCGACCTGCAGGCCGCCAGGGCCGCCGGGATGGGCTCGGTCGGCGTGACCTGGGGCGGCATCCACGGCCGCGACCGGCTCGAGCCGGAGACCCCGACCGCACTGATCGACGGCCCCGAGGAGCTCCTTGGCGTCCTCTAGGACCGCCGCTCCGGTCGAGCGGGCCGCCGAGCTCCAGGAGCTGCTCGACCACCACCTCTACCAGTACCACGTCCTCGACGAGCCGGAGATCTCGGACGCCGAGTACGACCGCCTCTACGACGAGCTCGTCGCGCTCGAGGACGCGCATCCGGAGCTGCGGACGCCCACCTCGCCCACGCAGCGCGTCGGCGCGCCGCCGTCCGACAAGTTCAAGAAGGTCGAGCACCTGGTGCCGATGGGCTCGCTCGAGAAGCTGACGACCGACGAGCAGCTCACGAAATGGGCCGAAGACGTCCGGAAGCGGCTCGGCAGCGACGATCCCGTCGCGTACGTGATCGAGCCGAAGATCGACGGCCTGGCGATCAACCTCACCTACGAGGACGGCGTGCTCACGCGCGGGGCAACGCGGGGCGACGGCGTCCAGGGCGAGGACGTGACCGTCAACCTGCGCACGATCAAGACGGTGCCGCTGCGGATGCGCGGCGACGGCCGCGCCGCCGCTGCTCGAGGTGCGCGGCGAGGTCTACCTGCCGCTGTCCGGTTTTCGCGCGCTGAACGAGCGTCTCGCAGGCACCGGCCAGAAGCTCGCGCCCAACCCGCGCAACGCGGCCGCCGGCTCCCTGCGGCAGAAGAACTCCGCCATTACCGCCGACCGGCCGCTCGCCGTCTGGGTGTACGGGACGGGCGCACGCGACGGGATCGACTTCGCGACGCAGTCCGGGTCGCTCGCGTGGCTGCGCGAGCACGGCTTCCGCACGAACCCGTTCGCCGAGCGCCTCGAGTCGATCGAGGAGGTCGCCCAGCGCTGCGCGGACTGGGAGCAGCGACGGGTCGAGCTCGACTACGAGATCGACGGGATCGTGATCAAGGTCGACTCCGTCGAGCAGCAGCAGCGGCTCGGCGCGCTGCACGGGCGGCCGCGCTGGGCGCGCGCCTTCAAGTGGGCGCCGATGACGGCGCAGACGAAGCTGGAGAAGATCGCGATCCGCGTGGGACGGACCGGCGCGCTCAACCCGTGGGCGATGCTCGAGCCGGTCGAGGTCGGCGGCGTCACCGTCTCGCGCGCGACGCTGCACAACGAGGAGGACATCAACCGCAAGGACATCCGCGAGGGCGACATCGTGATCGTCCAGCGCGCCGGTGACGTGATCCCGCAGATCGTCGGGCCGGCCGGCGCGCACCAGCCGGGTACGAGGCCGTTCCGGATGCCGAAGAACTGCCCGCTCTGCGGCGCCGAGGTCGTGAAGCCGGAGGGCGAGGTGATGCATCGCTGCCCGAACCGCGCCTGCCCGTCGCGCGGGCTCGAGACGCTCAACAACTGGGTGATGGCGGCGGCCGACATCGAGGGCGTCGGCGAGAAGCTCGTCTGGCGGCTCTGGGAGCTCGGGCTCCTGCGCTCGCTCCCCGACCTCTACCGGCTCACGAAGGAGCAGCTGCTCGAGCTCGACGGCTTTCAGGAGACGAGCGCGACCAACGTGGTCGACGCGATCGCGGCGTCGCGGACGCTGCCGCTCGGACGCGTCCTCTTCGGCCTCAACATCCCGGACGTCGGCTGGGTCACGGGGCAGCGGCTCGCGCGCCACTTTGGCACGATCGAGCGCCTGGCCGCGGCGTCGCAGGAGGAGATCTCCGCCGTGCGAGGGCGTCGGGCCGGAACGCGCCGAGGCAATCGTCGAGTGGTTCGCGGACGAGGCGAACCAGGCCCTCGTCGCGGAGCTGTGGCCGCTGTTGGACGTGCAGGAGGAGGCGCCGGCGCCGGAGGGCCGACTGACGGGCAGCACGTACGTGATCACGGGCACGCTCGAGTCGTTGACGCGCGAGGAGGCGAGCGAGGCGCTCGAGGCGCTGGGCGCCAAGGTCTCCGACTCCGTCTCGAAGAAGACGACCGGCCTGATCGTCGGTGAGGAGCCGGGCGGATCGAAGGTCCGCGGCGCCGAGAAGCACGGCACGCCCGTCCTCGACGAGGCGGCCCTGAAGCAGCTACTGGGCCGCGAGCACTAGCGCGAAGCGGTCCTGGGCGCGCCGCGCCGAGTCCGTGTTCACGGGCCGGCCGTTGTTCAGCACTGCGAACGCGTAGTGGCGCCGCACGTAGCCGGCCAGCGTGGATGCGGTTGAGGTCGTGCCCGTCTTCGCGATGACGCGACCGCGGGCGGGCGGGCGCCTCATGCGGTCGGCGAGCGTTCCGGTCACGCCTGCGACCGGCAGGCTGTCGACGAACGCCTTGCGCACGCGCGTGTCCCGCCAGGCCGCCTCGAGGATGCCGACCAGCGCGCCGGCCGTGAGGCGGTCGGAGGGCGAGAGCCCGCTGCCGTCGACGAGCCGCACGCCCGTCAGGGGCACCGCGCCCGCCGCGAGCGTCGCCCGGACGAGCGTCGCTCCGCGCGCCGACGTCCCCGGGCCGCCGTCGGTGGCGCCCAGCTGCTTGAGCAGGATCTCCGCCATGAAGTTGTCGCTGTCGCGGTTCATCCACTGGACGAGCACGCTCACCGGCGGCGAGTTCAGGGAGGCAAGGGGGAAGGCCGAGCCGCTTGCGCGCCCGATGCGTGCCGGCCGGCCGACGCGGATCCCCGCGCGGACGAGCGCGCCGCGGAAGGCGGCGGCGGCGGCCAGGGCGGGCTCGGGGCTCATGTACCCGCGGTAGAACGTGCGATCGACCGTCAGCGCGGAGAGCGGCGGCGACTCGTTGCCGTAGAAGCCGGGCTTCCACGACGGGCCGACACGAGCGCTGTCGAAGAACGACTCGTCGCCGAGGACGCCGCCGGTCACGCGGCGGACGCCGCCGTCGCGCAGCTGCGCTGCGAGCCGGCGCAGGTCGCCGCTCGACAGCGTCGGGTCGCCGTAGCCCTTGAGAACGAGGTCGCCGTGCCAGACGCCGTCGATCAGCTCCCCGTCGCCCAGCACGGTCGTCTCGATCCGGAACGAGGGCCCGAGCACCTCGAGCGCGGCGTAGGTGACGGCCAGCTTCTCGTTCGACGCTGGCACGAGCGCCAGCTGCTCGCGGCGGCTGAAGAGCGTCTCGCCGGTGCTCAGGTCGACCGCCAGCGCGGCCGTCAAGCCCGCGTGCGGGACGGCGAGCGCCTGCGACAGGCGCGTGCCCAGATCGGTTGGCCCGGCCGACGACGCGGGCGCGACGACGGCAAGGCAGGCAGCGGCTACGGCCAGGCGAGCGAGGCGGCGCACCGGGGCATTGTTCGGATCGGAGCGGTCGGCGTCAATGCGATTGGGCCGCTAGGGCCTACAGGATGGGCCGTTCGGCCCATGAAACCGGCCGGGTCATAGCCCACAATCGGCCTGTGCCTGTCGATACGGCAACGTTCATCGACCAGGTCCAGGGGCGTGTCGCGGAGGCCGGCGACCGCGCTGCGGCCGAGGACCTTCTCACCGAGGGCTATTCGCGCGCGCTGGCGCTCGAGGCGGAGTCGCGGCGGCTCCAGGCCCGCCTCAACGCCCTGGCCGCAGGGCTGAACGCCGCCGGCGACGCCACCGTGATCGAGATCGCCGAGCTCGCCCGCCGCCGGGCCGCGGTGGACGGCGAGTACGCGCGCCTGCGCGAGGTGCTCGCGGTGCTCCGCCGCGAGCTGGCGGCGTAGGACCTAGACGAGGCCGCTGCGCACCGCGTACACGGCCGCCTGGATGCGGTTCTCGATCCCCAGCTTCATGAGGATGTTCGAGATGTGGTTCTTCACCGTCTTCGGGCTGATGTGCAGCGCGCCGGCGATCGACGCGTTGTCCTTGCCGTTCGCGATCAGTCGCAGGACGTCGAGCTCGCGCTCGGACAGCTCTGCGCGCGGAACGCCGCGGTCGGCGCTCGATGCGCGGATCCGCTGGACGAGCTTCGCCGCGACCGCGGGCGACATGAGCGAGTCGCCGGCCACGGCCGCGTCGATGCCGCGCAGCAGCTCGTCGATCGACGCGTCCTTCAGCAGATAGCCGCAGGCGCCGGCCAGGATCGCGTCGATCACGTCGCTGTCGGAGTCGGAGATGGTCAGGACGACGACGCGCGTCAGCGGCGCCGTGCGGACGATCTCGCGGGTCGAGTCGACGCCGTTCATCACCGGCATGTTGATGTCCATCAGAACGACGTCGGGCGCATGCTCGCGAACGCGCGAGAGCGCCTGCGCTCCGTCGGCCGCCTCGGCCACGACGCGAACGCCCTGCTCGTCGAGCAGCGTGCGCAGGCCGGCGCGAAAGAGGTCGTGGTCGTCGACGAGGAGGACCTTGGGGTCGTCCTCGATGTGCCTGCCGTTCATGGCCGCCGCCACGGGCGCCGTGAACGGCGCCGTCGCTCGAGCTCACCTCCGCTGAATCGTGACCGTCACCGTCCGTGTTCCCCATGCGCGTGCTCTTTCAACCGTGGGGAGCCATACGTCGATCCGCGTGCCGCGGATCGCGGAGCCGGTGTCGGCGGCGACCGCGTCCCCGTAGCCGGGGATGCTGAGGCGCGTTCCGAGCGGGATCACGGCGGCGTCGACCGCTACGACGCCGTAGGAAACCGGCGTCCCGGTCGCGGTGAAGCCGGGCAGCGCGTACGCGCTGACGACCGCGGTGAGGGTCGTGGCGAGCGCCGCCGGCGCGGGGGCGGCGACGCTACGCGGCGGTGCGAGCGTGCGCGCGGCGAGCTCACGTGCGGCGGGCGCCCGCGCGGCGGCCGGCGTGGACGCCGGCAGCGCGGCGAGCGCGGCGGCGGCGGCCTCCGCGGACTCGCGCAGATGGGCGACGGCGACGCGGCGGGCGGCGATCGAGCGCCGCAGATACGTCGTCGTGCGCTGAAGCGCCTGCGCCTGGGCGATCCAGGAACGATCCTGGTCAGCGGTTCGCCGCATGCTGTCGAGGCGGGTGATCGCGTCACTCAGCGACGCGGCGCCCAGCAGGACCTCGAGCGGCTCGGCCTGCTGCGTCTCGTAGAGGCTGCGCAGGCGGCGGGCGAGGTTTCGGCGCGCGACGACCAGCAGCCGGCGGGCCACGTGGAGCCGCGCGGTCGCACGGGTGGATGCCGTATCGAGCGCCGCCTCGCGGGTCGCGAGCGACGCGAGGGTCGCCTGCACGCGGGCGGGGGCCGTAGCGGGAGGCGCCGCCCGGGCTTCGTGTCTCGGGTCGCCGGCCGCCGGCAGCGCGAGAGCGAGCGCGACGCACCCGCACACCACCAGCACGGCCGCGCGCACCATTCGGCGTGCGTCCTGCACGAGGGCGCGACCGTACCAGAGGAGCGCGTTTGCCGCCGAGAGAACACGCCGTCGCCTGGTCAGGCAGCGGTTGTAACAGCGCGCGAGCGCGTGCGGATCGTCACTTTTGGCGTCAGTACGCGATTGCGAGCATCCGACCACATTGCTAGGCTCCCGCCCTTCGTGACGGTGTCGCCCCTCCAAGCGTCGCCGAAGCTGGCGGCGCGACATCGGGTCACACAGCGAGTGATGCGGTGCGCCGGGCTCGGCGTTGTCGTACTCGCAGTGTTCCTGTTCGCCGCATCCGCGGCGTCGGCGGAGCCTGCCTCGATCGTCTTCAAGAAGCAGCAGTACGCGCAGGTGAAGCAGGAAGTGCAGGCGCTCGACTCCAATCTGGGGCACGCGGTCGACGCGTACAACGTCGCGAACGCGAGGCTGGCGGCGGTCAAGGCGGATCTTGCCTCCAACCAGCGCGAGCTCACGCGGGCGCGAAAGGATCTCCGGAAGGCGCGCCGGCTGCTCGAGGGTCGGCTCGTCGCGATGTACAAGTCGGGGCCGCAGGCCAACACGCTGGACGTCGTGCTCGGCTCGACGTCGCTGACCGACGCGATCGACGGAGTGGACACGGCAAATCGCGTCTCGCAGCAGACGCGCACCGTGCTCCACCGCGTGGCGACGTTCCGTCAGGAAGTGCAGCGGCGCGGCGTTCGCCTCAAGCACGCGAAGGCGGAGCACGAGCAGCTCGTCCGCGAGCGCGCGTCTCAGAAAGCGTCGATCGAGGCACGCCTCGCCGAGCGGCAGCAGCTGCTGTCGACGGTGCAGGGCCAGCTCCAGGCCGAGATCGCGGCCGAAGCGCGGCGCCAGGCGCAGCTGAAGCGCGAGGCCGAGGCGCGGCTCCGTGCGCAACAGGCCGCGCCGATCCTGCCCACGCCAGTGGTGGCGGCGACGCAGGACTCGGCACCGGAATACACCGCGGCGCCGGAGATCATCACCTCGGCGCCTCCGTCGCAGTACGGCGGCGTGGTCGGCATCGCGATGCAGTACCTCGGCATCCCGTACGTGTACGGCGGCTCGAGCCCGTCGGGCTTCGACTGCTCGGGCTTCGTGATGTACGTGTACGGGCAGATGGGCGTGTCGCTGCCCCACTACACGGTCGCCCAGTACTCGATGGGCGTGCCCGTCGGCCGCGAGGACCTGCAGGCGGGCGACCTCGTCTTCTTCGACGGGCTCGGCCACGTCGGGATCTACATCGGCGGGAACGAGTTCATCCACTCTCCGCACACGGGCGACGTGGTCAAGATCTCGAGCATGAGCGGCTGGTACGCCGACACGTACGTCGGCGCCCGCCGGCTTTAGAGTGACCGCCGCTTCAGGACCCGCTTCGCGGGTCGTGTAGCGGCTCTATTCGAAGGGAGCACCCCTGCGCTGCGCGCGGTGTTCCCCCTTCGAGCTACCCCTTTCCCCTTTGAGATCACACGCGACTTCGCGCGACGTGGCTCCCACCCAGCAAGCTGGGCTCCGCCGAACACGGCAAGGGCAACTGCAAAGACCGGATTAGTGGCTGACAGCCACTGACTCGCTGCGGCTACGCGGACTCGTACAGTCGCTCGATCGCGCCGGCGAAGTGCTCCTCGCAGACCTGGCGCTTGATCTTCATCGTGGGCGTGATCTCGCCCTCGTCGGCGGTGAAGTCGCGCGGGAGGATCGAGAACCGCTTGATCTGCTCGTAGCGCGAGCGGCCCTCGTTGGTCGCGTCGACCGCCTCCTGGACGAGCGCGCGCACCTGCTCGCTATCCGACAGGGCGTCCGGGTCGCCGTCCAGGCCGCGCTCGGCCGCCCACTTCGCGATCTCGCCCTCGTCGAGCGTGATCAGCGCCGCGATGTAGGGCTTGCGGTCGCCCACGACGATCGCGTGCGAGATGAACTGCGATGTCTTGAGGTCGTTCTCGAGGTTCTGCGGCGCGACGTTCTTGCCGCCGGCGGTGATCAGGATGTCCTTCTTGCGGTCGGTGATCGTCACGAAGCCGTCGTCGTCGATCGTCGCCACGTCGCCGGTGCTCAGCCACCCGTCCTCGCGGAGCACCCCACGCGTCGCCTCGTCGTCCTTGAAGTAGCCGGCGAAGACGGTCGGGCTCGAGATGAGCAGCTCGCCGTCCGCTGCGACCTGGAGCTCGACGCCCGGCATGGCCGGCCCGACGGTGCCGAAGCGGAAGCGATCGGGGCGGTTGACCGTGGCGCCCGTGGTGCACTCGGTCAGCCCGTAGCCCTCGAGGATGAGGATGTCGAGCACGTGGAAGAACTCGGCCACCTCGCGCGACAGAGGCGCGCCGCCGGAGATCGCGACGCGCAGCCGGCCGCCGAGGCGCGCCTTGACCTTCGAGTAGACGAGCCGGTCGGCAATCCGGTGCTTGGCAGCCAGGCCGCGCGGCACCGGGCGGCCCTGCTGGCGCAGCACGCTGACCCGCCGCCCGACGTCGAGCGCCCAGTCGATCAGGCGGGCGCGTACGCCCGTTGCCTCGGCGAACTTCGCTTGCACGGCCGTATGCACCTTCTCGTAGACGCGCGGCACGCTCGGGAACACGGTCGGGCGCACCGCAGGCAGCTTCTCGGCGACCGAGAGCGGGTCGGGGCAGAACGCGATCGTGTAGCCGAGATGCGGGCCGAGCAGATGAGTCAGCCGGCCGAAGTTGTGCGCCAGCGGCAGGAAGAGGAGCAGCGTGTCGCCCTTCATGAAGTTGCCGATCCCCGCCGAGCTGCGGCACATCTCGTAGTAGTTGCGGTGCCGGATCATGCAGCCCTTGGGCGGCCCGGTCGTCCCGGATGTGTAGATGTAGGTGAAGAGGTCGTCCTCGCCGACCGCAGCCTCGGCGGCGGCCAGCGCACCGGGCTGCTCACGCGCAAAAGCGCGGCCGCGCTCCCGCAGCGCGTCCAGGTCGGAGAACGTGAGCCGGTGCTCGAGGCTGACGCCCTCCAGCTTCGCCAGCTGCTCCTCGTCCTCGCAGAGCGCCCCGACCGACTCCGAGTGCTCGACGATGTACTTCGCCTCGCTCGTCGCGCTCGACGGGTACACGGCGGCGCCGATCGCGCCGATCAGGCCGAGCGCGAAGTCGAACACCGCCCACTCGAACGTCGTTCGCGCCGAGATGGCGAACGCGTCGCCTTTCTTGACGCCGAGCGCCAGCAGCCCGTTCGCGAGCTCGTCGACGGCTGCCTCGGCTTCCGTCCACGAGACCGGCGCCCACGTGCCCGCGCGCTCGACGAGATAGGCAGGCGAGTCGCGGCGCTGCGCGATCGCGTCGCGCCACAGGCGGCCGATCGTCCGCGGTTGGCTGGGAGCCTGGCCGGCGGCCGACGTGGCCGCCTGGGTGTCGAGCGCCATCGGGGAGAGCTTAGACCGTGCTGCACGTGCAGAGGAACGCCCGCGGAGAACTAGAATCTGTTCAACCCATGCGCACGATCTGGAACGGCTCCATCAGCTTCGGCCTGGTCAACATCCCAATCGGGCTGGCGCTCGCGACGCAGCGCTCGGACATCGCGTTCCGCACGCTGCACCGCGAGTGCGGCACGCCGATCAAGCAGAAGCGCTGGTGCCCGCTCCACGAGCGCGACGTCGAGCCCGACGAGCTCGTCAAAGGCTGGGAGTTCGTGAAGGGCGAGTTCGTGTTCGTCGAGGAGGCAGATCTCGAGGCGGTGGCGCTCCAGCGCTCGCAGTCGATCGAGATCCTGCGCTTCGTCCAGCTCGCGGACGTCGACCCCGTCTACTTCGACCGCACGTACTACCTGGCGCCGGCGGCCACCGAGGCGCAGCGCCGCCCCTACGTGCTGCTGCTCCGCGCGATGACCGACACGGGCATGGCCGCGATCGGCAAGTTCGTGCTCTGGGGCAAGGAGAACCTCTGCCTGATCCGCCCGCACGGCGACACACTCGCCCTCGAGACGCTCTTCTTCGCCGAGGACGTGCGCTCGCGCGCCGAGATCGAGGAAGCGGTCGCCGAGACGGACGTGCAGCCCGCCGAGCTCGAGCTGGCGCAGCAGGTCATCGGGAGTCTCGTCGGCGAGTTCGAGCCGGAGGACTTCGAGAACCAGTACCGGACAGAGCTACGGGCGATGCTCGAGGCAAAGGTGGCCGGCAAGGAGATCAAGCGGCCGGAGCCTGTTCAGGAGACGCCGGTCGTCGACCTCATGGAGGCGCTCCGCCGCAGCGTCGAGCAGGTGCGCGGCGACGAGAAGCCGAAGGCGGCGCCCAAGAAGCGGGCGGCGCGTTCCCGCGCCGCCGCCAAGAAGTAACGAAGTCGGCCGCTTACGCGGCGCGAGTGGCGGTCGGGCCGCCCATCGCCTGCAGCTGCGCCTGGAACAGGGTCTTGTCGATCTTGCCCTGGTAGATCGGCACGCCCTCCTCGACGCACACGCGGATGACTTCCTGGCGTTCGAGGCCCATTTCCTTCGAGAGCTCTTCGGGCGTCAGGTGATTCGCCATCGTGACCTCCTCCTGGAACGAAAAAACCCGACCGGCGCACTCGCCGGACGGGCTCTGGTTACCGTCTCTGGGTGTTGGTGGCGGGGTTCAGCGGGCCCGCCTCCCGTGAAAGCACATGGCTGAAGAATACCCTGCGCCGGTGACGGACGCGAGGGCGTTGGCAGGGTTCGCCGAGCGCCGCGCGAGGGTCAAGGGCGTGGACGTCCGCTACTTCGCGGCCGGCGCTGGGGCGCCGGTCGTCCTCGTCCACGGGCTCGGCGGCGCTGCCCGCAACTGGGCGGCCGTGGCGCCGGCGCTCGCGGAGGGCCACCGCGTGCTCGTCCCCGACCTGCCGGGGCACGGCGGCTCGGCCGGAATCCCCGCGCTTCCGAACCTCGTGCCGTTCGCGGAGATCCTGCACGGGATCGCCGAGCGGGAGGATGCGCTGCCGGCCGTCGTGGCGGGACACTCGCTCGGCGGCGTCGTCGCGGTCCGGCATGCGCTGCGCTACCCGGACGACACGACTCGGATCGTGCTGCTCGGCTCGGCCGGGATCAGCTCGTCGACGCGGCGGACGGAGGCCGTGCTGGCGCTCACCACGCTGCTGCAGCCCGGCCGGCGGCTCGCCCCGTTCGCCTCGTGGATCTCGGCGACGCCGTTCCGGCGGCGGCTCGTGTTCGGCGGCTGGGGCGCGCGCGACGCCGGCGCGCTGCCGCCCGGGCTCGTGCGCGCGCTGCTCGACGACGTCCCGTTGCACACGGACGTGGCAGGCGCGTCGCGGGCGCTTGTCCGCGACGACGTGCGGGGGCTGCTCACCGGCGTTCGCTGCCCGTCGGTCGTGGCGTGGGGCGCGCGAGACGTTCAGGTGCCGGTCGGCGACGCGTTCGAGTACGCGCGGCGGCTCGGCGCGCAGCTGCGCCTGATCGCGGATTGCGGCCACCTGCTGATCGTCGAGCGGCCGGACGCCTGCGTGGACGCGATCCTGGCTGCTGCCGGCTAGACGGGGTTCGGCAGCTCGAAGAACTCCCATGGCAGGCCGAATCGCTCGCCGACGCGGGCGGCCAGGGCCTGGACGCCGAGCCGCTCGGTCGCGTAGTGGCCGGCCGCGACGAAATGGAGACCGAGCTCGCGGGCGAGGTGGAGCGACGGCTCGGCCGGCTCGCCGGTCAGGAACAGGTCATAGCCCTCCGCCGCCGCCTGCGGCGCGTAGCGGGCAGCGCCGCCGGAGATGATCGCCACGCGCTCGACCGTCGCCGGCCCATCGAGGAACGCGGTCGGCTCGCGGTCGAGGAGCTCCGCCACGCGCGCCACGAACGCAGGCGCTTCCACGGCAGGCTCGAGCCGCCCGCCGACGCCGAGGTTCGTGAACGGGGCATCGACGTGCACGCCCAGCTCCCCTGCGAGCAGCACGTTGTTGCCGATCTCCGGGTGCGCGTCCAGCGCGAGGTGGTATGCCGCGAGCGTGATCCCGCCGCCGAAGAGCGCCTCGAGCTTGCGCCGCATGCGGTCGTCGATGGTTCGGGGCTCGTTGTCCCACAGGAGGCCGTGGTGGACGAACAGCAGGTCGACGTTCGCCGCCGCTGCGCGCTCGAACAGCTCGAGCGACGACGAGACCGCGCAGCCGATCCGCGTCACCTCGTCCGCACCCGCGACCTGGAGCCCCATCGGGCCGTAGTCGGGCCAGGCGGCCAGGTCGAGCAGGTCGTCGGCGAAGGCGATGACCTCGTCTCGGCGCGTCACGCGGCGATTCTACGGAGGCCTGGGCTGGGGAAATGGCCGGGACCCTGCGCTACCCTTTGACGGCTCGGGGTGTGGCGCAGCCTGGTAGCGCGCTCCGTTCGGGTCGGAGAGGTCCCCAGTTCGAATCTGGGCACCCCGATAGCGAGGGGAGCCTCGGCTCCCCTCTGCTGTTTCCTCGTTTGGCGAGGGTCGCGATCGGTAAGGATCGCCCGTGCGCTTTCGGCGGGGAGCAAGCCTGGACACGGGCCAGGTCACGGATGTTCGCGGGCGCAGCATCGGCGCGCCCGGCGGCCTGGCGGTCGGCGGCGGGGGCATCGGGCTCGTCGTTCTCGTCGTCTACCTGCTGCTGAACGCGCTCTCGGGCGGCGGCGGGCTCGGGGGACAGCTTGGCTCGCTCGACGGGCAGACCGTCGGCCAGGGCGACACTCCGGCTTCCACGCTTCCCCAGGACTGCAAGACCGGCGCGGACGCGAACGAGCGCGACGACTGCCGCATCGTCGGTGTCGTCAACAGCGTCCAGAAGTTCTGGAACGGCGTGTTCGAGCGCAGCAACAAGAGCTACCAGTACGTGGACACGGTGCTCTTCACCGACGCCATCGACACGGGCTGTGGGCAGGCGACCTCTCAGGTCGGGCCCTTCTACTGCCCTGGCGACAAGCACGTCTACATCGACCTGGGCTTCTTCCAGGACGTCAAGGATCAGCTGGGCGTTCAGCCCACCCCCTTCGTCGAGGCCTATGTGATCGCGCACGAGTACGGCCACCACGTGCAGGACCAGCTCGGCGTGCTCGATGACATTCGCGGCGACACGCAGGGCCCGGAGAGCAAGGGCGTCCGCTCGGAGCTCCAGGCGGACTGCTACGCCGGCGTCTGGGCGGCGCACGCGGTCGAGACGGGGCTGATCGAGCAGCTGACGCAGGCGGACATCAACCAGGGGCTCGACGCAGCGGCGGCGATCGGCGACGACCGCATCCAGGAGCGCACGCAGGGCCAGGTCAACCCGGAGACCTGGACGCACGGCTCATCGGAGCAGCGGCGCCGCTGGTTCTCGCGCGGCTACGAGACCGGCAAGCCCGCGGAGTGCAACACCTTCGCCGGCTCGATCTAGTCGAGCGCGCGTAGCCACGGCCGCGTCAGCGGCAGCGCGATGAGCACCGCGGAGATCGCCGCCCCGGCCGCGATCAGCACGTCCGGCGGCGCCACCCCGGAGACCAGCGCCGACAGCGCAAGCCCGACCGGCATCAGCCCGAACGAGCCGAAGTAGTCAAGCGAGACCACGCGCGAGAGCAGATGGCCCGGCACGAGCTCCATCAGCATCGTCTCCCAGACGGCGACGCCGAAGCCGATGCACACGCCTCGGGCCATCGCGAGCGCGCCGGCCAGCTCGTACCAGGGGGACAACGCGAACGCGGCCAGGAGCACGCTGTTGACGACGAACGCGGCGTAGCAGACCACGCCGCGCCGCCTGCGCGGCTGCACGTGGCCGAAGACGATCGTGCCCGCCACCGTCCCGACGCCGAGCAGCGTCGTCAGCAGCGCGTACGCGCCGACGCCGCGGCCCCATTGCTCGTCGACCATCTTCGGCAGCAGCACCTGCTGCGGCGCGAACTGGAGCATCAGCACGAGCGCGAAGAGCCCGATCGTCACCCAGAGCCACGGGACTGCGCGCACGTAGCGGGCGCCGCTCACGATCCCGCTGAGAGTGCTCTCGTTCTCGCCTTCGACCTGCTCGACGAGGCGCGGACGCGTTTGCCAGACGAGCGTCGCCGAGACGACGAACGTGGCCGCGTCGACGGCGAACACCGCCGCGGAGCCCGCCGGCGCGTAGAGCAGCCCCGCCAGCGCGGGGCCGAGCAGGATCGAGCCCCAGCGCGCGATGCCGATCACCGAGTTCGCGGAGGCGATCATCGGCCGGTCGACGACGAGCGGCACCATCCCGCCGAACGCCGGGTAGAAGAGCCCGTCGCCCAGCCCCACCACGATCGCGAAGACGGCGATCCAGCCGACGGTCAAGTGCCCCGACGCGTCCACCAGCGCGAGCCCGCCGACGGCGACGAAGCGGATGCCGTCCGAGACGATCATCATCAGGCGGCGCGAGAAGCGGTCGGCCAGCGCGCCGCCCAGGAGCACGGAGGCGAGCACCGCGATCGACTGGCAGACGAGCACCGCTCCCAGCGCCCGCGAGCCGGACAGGCTGAAGGTGCGCCAGCCGAGCGCCGTCACGAACGCGGCGTCGCCGACGAGCGAGACGACCTGCCCTCCGAAGAGCAGCCGGAAGTCGCGCCCGCGCAGCGCCTGAAACGCGCGCAGCCGCGACCGGTCGCGAACGGGTGCGGCCACGGGCCAACGCTAACCTCTTGCTCTGTGGGCACCACGGACACCCTGCGAGTCGCCTGCGTCCAGCTCACGAGCGGGCCTGACAAGGCCGCGAACCTCGAGACGGTCGAGCGGCTCGTCGGAGACGCGGCCGCGGCCGGGGCCGAGCTCGTCGTCCTGCCGGAGAAGTGGAACGCGATCGGCCCGCCCGACGTGCTGCACGCGGCCGCCGAATCGCTCGACGGCGGCGAGTCGGTCGAGGCGATGAGCGACTGGGCGTCGCGCCACGGGATCACGCTCGTCGGCGGCTCGATCACCGAGAGCCGCGAGGGCCATGAGAAGCTCTCGAATACGTCGCTCGTCTTCGACCCGGAGGGCTCGCTCGCCGCGGTCTACCGCAAGATCCATCTGTTCGACGTCGACGTCGGCGGCCACGCGTACCGCGAGTCGGACGCGGAGGAGCCGGGCGACGAGCCGGTAGTCGCGGACGCGGCCGGCTGGCGGCTCGGGCTGAGCGTCTGTTACGACATCCGCTTCCCCGAGCTGTACCGGATCCTGGCGCTGGAGGGCGCCGAGCTCGTGACCGTGCCCGGCGCAACTTCACGCTCTACACCGGCAAGGACCACTGGCACGTGCTGCTGCGGGCGCGCGCGGTCGAGAACCAGTGCTACGTCGCCGCGGCCGCGCAGGTCGGCGAGCCGTGGCCGGGCCGGCCGTCGTACGGGCGCTCGCTGATCGCCGACCCGTGGGGGATCGTGCTCGCGGAGGCGCCCGACGAGGAGACGGTGATCGTCGCCGAGATCGACCGGGCGCGGCTCCGCGCTGTGCGTGAGCGGCTGCCGTCGCTGGCCAACCGCCAGGCGGACGCCTACCGGTGGCCCACCCCGGCCTAGCCTTGCCGGACGAACGCGAGTGGTCGAGCTCCCTGCCGGAGCTGGTCAGGGACTGCGAAGGCGGCTGGGGCCTCGTTCCAGCCGGCCAGCCCTTCGGGCGCGGGCACGCGTCGATCGCGTACCCCGTGACGTGTCTGGACGGGGCGGCTGCGGTGCTCAAGATCCAGTTTCCACACCGCGAGTCCGAGCACGAGGCGGAGGCGCTCGAGGTGCTCGGCGGTGACGGCGCAGTGCGGGTGTTCGCGCGAGACGACGAACGGCACGCATTGCTGCTCGAGCGCGCGGTCCCGGGCACGTCGCTCGACGGGCGGGAGGACGCGCTCGACGTGATTCTCGGGCTGGTTCCGCGGCACTGGAAGCCGGCGTCCGAACCGATCCACACGCTTGCAGACGAGGCAGCCTGGTGGCTGTCGTACGCCGAGAGGGAGTGGGAGGAGCGCGGGCGCCCCTGCGAGCGCCGCCTTCTCGACGCTGCGCTCGACGAGATGCGCGATCTGCCGGCGACCCAGGGCGAGCAGGTGCTCGTGAACCAGGATCTCCACCCGGACAACGTGCTCGCGGCCGAGCGCGAGCCGTGGCTCCTCATCGACCCCAAGCCGTTGGTCGGCGAGCGAGAGTTCTCCGCGGCGCCGGTCGTCCGCGCGCCGGAGCTGGGCCATTCGCGGCGCGAGGTGCTCGCGCGCTTCGACCGGATCACCGGCGAGCTCGGTCTCGATCGCGACCGGGCACGGGGCTGGACGATTGCCCAGAGCATCGCGTGGGGCCTCGACCACGAGGGGCACCAGGAGGTCGCGCGGTGGCTGCTGGAGGCGGCGTGACGCTGCGCGCAGTCCTCTTCGACGTCGACTTCACGCTCGCCCGGCCGGGGCCGGAGCTCGGCCCGGAGGGCTACCGGCGGCTCGGCGAGCGCTTCGGCATGACGCTCGACCCCGCCCGCTACGACGACGCCCGTGCCGGCGCTCGCGAGTCGCTGCAGCACCATCCGGAGCTGCGCCACGACGAGGAGATCTGGGTCGCGTTCACGGCCGAGATCATCCGAGGCATGGGCGGAACCGACCCGGCGGCGTCCACGGCCGCGGTCGAGATGACGGAGGCCTGGAGCGTCCACCACAACTTCGAGCTGTACGAGGACGCCGTGCCGGTGATCGAGGAGCTGCGGGGGCACGGCCTGAAGATCGGCCTGGTGTCGAACACGGGACGCGACCTCGACGAGTTCTTGGCGCACCATGTGATCCCGTGCGACACGGCGCTCGCGTCGGGCGCGCACGGCTGGGTGAAGCCGCACCGGAGCATCTTCGAGGCGGTGCTCTCACGGCTCGGCGTCGTGCCGGAGGAGGCGGCCATGGTGGGGGACTCGCCGCAGGACGACATCGAAGGCGCGCGGGCGCTCGGTATGCGCGCGTTCCTACTCGACCGCGACGGCCGCCACCCGGAGTGGGACGACCGGCTGGACGACCTGTGGTCGTTGCCCACGGCGCTGGGCATCGGCGCGTAACTGCCTACTGGCAGAGTACGATGTGGGCACTGTGCCCGGCTGGGCGGTCTGGTTGGTTCTCGCGGCGCTGCTCGCCGCCGGTGAGGTGTTAACGACCGGTTTCATCCTCGGGCCCTTCGCCATCGCCGCCCTGCTCGCCGCTCTTGCCTCGCTGCTCGGGCTCGGGCTCGTCGCGCCGGTGATCGTGTTCATCGTCGCCTCGATCGCCGCGGTGCTGTTCCTCCGGCCGGTGGCGCGCCGCCATCTCCGGACGCCTGCCGCGATCCGCACCGGCACCGCCGCGCTCGTCGGTGGCCGCGCCCTGGTGCTGGAGCGCGTCGACTCGTTCAGCGGCCAGGTCAAGATCGGCGGCGAGGTGTGGAGTGCCCGGGCGTTCTTCGACGACCAGGTGATCGAGCCCGGCACGCAGGTCGAGGTGGCCAAGATCCAGGGCGCTACGGCGCTCGTCTTCGAATAGGGGGTTGGAAGTGCTCGCAGCACTGATCGTGTTGATCGTCATCGTCGCCGTCGTCGTCTTCACGCTCTGGCGGACGGTCAAGATCATCCCGCAGGCGCATGCGGCGATCGTGGAACGGCTCGGGCGCTACAGCCGCACCCTCGAGGCCGGCCTGCACATCGTGGTGCCGTTCGTCGACCGCGTGAAGCCGCTGATCGATCTGCGCGAGCAGGTGGTCTCGTTTCCGCCGCGGCCGGTGATCACCGAGGACAACCTCGGCGTCGAGATCGACACCGTCCTGTACTTCCAGGTCACCGACCCGAAGTCGGCGTCGTACGAGATCGCCAGCTACGTGTCCGGCATCGAGCAGCTGACCGGGACGACGCTGCGCAACGTGATCGGCTCGATGACCCTCGAGCAGACGCTCACCTCGCGCGACGCGATCAACGGGCAGCTGCGCGGAGTCCTCGACGAGGCGACCGGCAAGTGGGGCATCCGAGTGAACCGCGTCGAGCTGAAGGCGATCGAGCCGCCCGCGACGATCCGCGAGGCGATGGAGAAGCAGATGCGCGCCGACCGCGACAAGCGCGCGGCGATCCTGACCGCCGAGGGTGTCAAGCAGTCGCAGATCCTGACAGCCCAGGGCGAGAAGGAGAGCGCGATCCTCAAGGCGGAGGGGGCCAAGCAGGCCGCGATGCTGAACGCCGAAGGGCAGTCGATGGCGATCGAGACCGTGTTCAAGGCGATCCACGACGGCGACGCCGACCCGAAGCTGCTCGCCTACCAGTACCTGCAAATGCTTCCGCAGATCGCGCAGGGCGACGCGAACAAGATCTGGATCATCCCGAGCGAGTTCACCGAGGCACTGGGCCAGCTGCGGAGCGCCGTCGGCAACGTGGTACCCAGGGCGCTCGAGCCCGGCGAGGACGGCGACAAGAAGCCTTAGGGCACGGTCGGGGCGGGGCAGCGCTCGGCTGCCTCGCAGATCCGCAGCACGTCGGCCACGGGCGTGTGCGCCTGCCCGTGGGGCCAGGAGAGCCGGATCAGCACCGACGCCTTGTCGTTCGCGCGGGTGAGCTCGCGGATGCCGCCGAACGGGTTCGCGACGTGCACCAGCCAGTACGTCCTCGCGGGGAGCCCCGTGAGGTCGACGTTCTGGCCGTGGTAGTTCGCCGGGTAGCGGTCGGTGAAGCCGACCGACGAGCCCTGCTCGACATGGAGCGCGCGCGTGTTGCCCTTCTCGCAGTGGCCGAGGAAACGCGGCTTCGGGTTGCGGATGCCGACCCGTGACGCGGCGTAGCCGTAGTGGTCGGCGAGGCAGAAGCCCGTCTTGTGGTCGCGCGCGACGACCGCGAAGTCGCCGGCGCGGTGCAGCTCGTACCGCTCGAAGCGCAGGTAGTGCCAGTGCGAGTGCTCCGGTGCATACGTGTAGCGCAGGATCCCGGCGCCTTTGTAGGCCCGGTAGCCGCCGCCGCGCACGAGCACGCGCTGGGTCGCACGCATGACGGGATAGCCGGTCGACGGGCGTGACCCGACGATCCAGACCGGCCCGCGGCCGATGTTGTCGACGGCCGAGACGAAGCCGAGCTTGTAGCTGCCGTGCGAGCCCGTCACGACGAGGCCGGCCGGCGCGCGCTGGTCGAGGTCGGGGAGCAGCTCGTCCGCCGGCGTTTCTGGCTTCGGGGGAGGTGGTGGCGGCGGGGGAGACGGCGCGGGAGCGACGAGGCCCCAGTCCGGCCCGGACGCGTTCTCGACCACCTCGCCCGCGCCGCTGCCGTCGGCGGAGGCGGTGAGCACGACGCTGCCGGTGTCCGTGAGCCGCGCGAAGGCGAAGCGCGTGCCGTCGGGCGACCACGCGGGCGACGAGTCGGCAGGCCCATCGGTGAGGACGGTCACAGCGCCTCCTGACGCTCCGACCCGCGCGATCCGGCCGTCGCGCACGAAGAGGATCCCGCTGCGCGACCAGTCCGGCTCGCCGTCCGTCTCGGGCCCGTTCGTCAGCTGCGTCGGCTGGCCGCCGGGCCGGACGGCCCAGAGGTCGCCCCTGGCCGCGTAGACGATTCGCGTGCCGTCGGGCGACCACGCCGGCTCGCTCTCGTCGCCGTCCGCGGCCGCCACGGCGAGCCGGGCGTTGCCGGTCACGTTCATCGTGTAGACGTCGCCCTCGCTCGACCAGGCGAGGCGCTTCCCGTCTGGCGCCCAGGCCGGCGCCAGGTCGGCCCGGCCGGGATTTCGCGAGAGCGTCAGCGTCGTCCACTCCGGGAGCCGGGCACGCACGGTCTCCGGCTCGCCCGAGCGGTCGCTGACGAACGCGAGCAGGCGCCCGTTCGGCGAGAGCGCGGGGGCGGACTCGGCGTCGCCGCTGCGCGTCAGGCGGTGCGGGTCGCTGCCATCGGGCGAAGCCGACCAGAGGTCGCCGTTCCGGACGAAGACGAGCCGCTGCCCCTGTGCCGCGCCGCTGCGTCCGCCGTCCGCAAGGCTTGCCGCCGCGAGGACGAGCAGGAGCACGGCGAGAAGGCGCCTCACGCGCGCAGCGCCTCACGCCAGGCCTCGGTGTGCTCGCCCAGCGCGGACGCGGCGGGAGGCGGGTCCGCGGGCAGCGCTTCCGTGAGCGTGGCGACTGGCCCGACGCAGGCGTCCTCGCCGTCGAAGAGCTCGAGCCACTCCGCGAGGGGCCGCGTTGCGAAGACGGCGGCGAGCTCGGCGGCGAGCGGCTCCTGGTCGGCGTCGCCCTGCCGCTCGGCCAGCTCCGCGCGACCGAGCAGCTCACAGAGGCGCATGAAGAACTTCGGCTCCAGCGCGGCGACCGTGACGTGGCGGCCGTCGGCCGTCTCGTAGATCCGGTAGCAGGCGAGCCCGCCGGTGAGCAGCCGCCGCTGGTCGTGCAACCGGTAGTCGACGAGGCGGCGCGCGTTGCCCGTCATCGAGACGACCAGGCGCGAGCCGCGGCCGGTGCGCTCCCGCTCGAGCAGTGCGGCGAGCACCTCGTTCACGGCGCCGAGCGCGCCCGCGGCCAGGTCGGCGACCGGCATCGGCGGCAGCGCCGGCGCGGTGTCCGCCAGCATCCCGGCCCAGCCGAGGTAGTTGAGGTCGTGACCGGCGCGCCCGTCACCCTCGCCGAAGCCGGTGATCGAGCAGTAGACGGCGCGCTCCGAGGCGGCCTCCGCGCCGACGCCGAGCCGTTCCGCCACGCCCGGTCGGAAGCCTTCGAGCACCACGTCGGCCTGTCCGATCAGCGCCGCCGCGAAATCCGGCTCCGCCTTGAGGTCGCACACCACCGACTCCTTGCCGGTGTTGAGGACGGCGTGCCAGGCGGGAGCGAGCACGCGCACCGGGTCGCCCTCGGGCGGCTCGACGTGGACGACGCGTGCGCCAAGGCGGAGCAGCTCGCGGCTCGCGAACGGGCCGGGGAGGTACCGCGTGAGATCGACGACGAGAAGCCCCTGGAGCGGTTGCACGGCGCGCGACCGTAACACTACGATCGGCCAATGTCGTTGACTGACCGGTCAATCGCGACGGCCGAGCGGCGCCAGCAGATCCTCGACGCCGCCGTGCGGGTGTTCGCCCGCAGCGGCTATCACACGTCCCGTGTCGGCGATGTCGCGGCCGAGGCCGGCGTCGCTCACGGGCTCGTCTACCACTACTTCTCGTCGAAGGAGGCGCTGCTCGACGCGGTCTTCCGCGAGACGTGGGAGGGGCTGATCGAGGCGCTCCGCGGCGTCGAAAGCTCCGGCGAGCCGGCCCGCGAGCAGCTTCGGCTGCTGGCGGCGATCGTCCTGCGCACCTGGCGGCGCGACCCGGACCTGATCCGCGTGCTCGTCCGCGAGGTGGCCCGCAGCCCGCACCTGCAGGCGCACACCGACGCGGTCGGCGAGGCGCTCGGCGTGATCGAGCGGATCGTGGCGGACGGGCAGGAAGCGGGCGAGCTGCGCTCCGACCTCGACGCGCGCCTGTCCGCGTGGATCGTCTGGGGCGCGCTCGAGGAGCTGCTGACCGGCTGGGTGCTCGGCCGGCTCCCGGACTTGGACGAGGACGTGACGGCGGCGGAGCGGACGGTGGTCGAGCTGCTCGCGAACGGGCTCGTCAGCCGACCACGCACGGGTTGACGCGCGTCGTCTGCAGGCCGAAGCCCCAGATGCGGTCGTTCACGACGTAGAACGCGTTGACGAGGTTCGGCCCGACGACCGTGATCACCGAGTAGGTCGCGCAGGTCGTCGGCGGCAGCGTCCGGAAGCGGCGCGTCACCGAGCTCGACGGGTCGCCGATGCGCACGCCGCCCGCCGTGTGCCAGCCCTTCGGCGACCAGTGGGTGAAGACCGCGGCCACGCGGCCGTCTTGCAGCACGATCCCGGCGCCCTCCGGGCGGAACCTCCGGTAGGTGAAGAACCACGTCTCGTCCAGGCAGCCGCGGCAGACGCCGTGGTCGGTGCCCCAGAGAGCCTTGACCTGGCCGGGCGTCATGCCCAGCCGGACGCCGCCGAGGCTCTTGCCCGGCACGAACAGGCCGCCGCGCGGCGGGGCGGCCACGGCGCTCCCGGCCACGGCGAGGGCGACGAGCACGGCGGCCAGAAAGCGCATCCAGGCCAGGGTACGTGCCCTAACATCGACCGCGATGCGCGTCGCGAACGTCTTCCGGCCCGAGTGGACGTGGGAGCATGACCGTGAGGGCTACCGCGGCCGCGCCGTGCGGATCGGCGACGCGATCGGCGCGGCGGCGATCGGCGCGGCCGCGTACGAGCTGGACGACGAACAGCGGACCTGGCCGTACCACTACCACCACGGGGTCGAGGAGTGGCTGCTCGTCCTCGACGGCGAGCCGACCGTGCGCACGCCGGACGGCGAGCGCACGCTGCGGCGAGGCGATCTCGTCTGCTTTGGGAGCGGGGCCGAGGGCGCTCACACGGTCACGGGGCCGGGCCGGGTGCTGATCTTCTCGTCCGTCGCCGACACCTCCGTGGCCGTCTATCCCGACAGCGACAAGATCGGCCCGCGCCCGGCCGACGACGCCGACCGGCTCGACTTCCGCCGCGCGGACGCCGTCGACTACTGGGAGGGCGAGTGACGAACGTCTTCGACGTCGAGGCCGAGTACCCCGACGGCGCGCCCGAGCCGTTCGCACGCGGCCGGGTTCCGCTGAGCCCGCTGATCGGCGCCGAGCGCCTCGGCGCGACCCTGTACGAGCTGCCTCCCGGCGTGTCGGTGTGCCCGTACCACTACGAGTACGGCCGCGAGGAATGGCTGCTCGTGCTCGAGGGGCGGCCGACGGTGCGCGTCCCGGACGAGGAGCGCGAGCTCGAGCCGGGCGACGTCGTGTGCTTCCCCGAAGGGCCGGCCGGCGCGCACAAGGTGACGAACCGCGGCGACGCGACGGCGCGGGTGATGATCCTCTCCACGAAGCAGATGCCCGTGGTCTTCGTCTATCCGGACAGCGACAAGCTCGCCGTCGGCGTGCCGAACCCGGACGACTACCTCGTCGTCCGCCGCGACTCGGGCGTCGGCTACTTCGACGACGAGGTCTAGTGGCGCTGCCCGAGACGGTTCCGTGGCGGTGGTACGCCGACCCGGAGGTGCTGCAGCGCGAGCAGGAGGCGGTCTTCGGGCGCTTCTGGCAGTACGCGGCGCGCGCCGACCAGGTCGCCGAGCCGGGTGCCTTCGTAGCCACGCGAGCGGGCGGGCTACCGCTGGTGGTCGTGCGCGGCCGGGATGGTGAGCTGCGCGCGTTCGTCAACGTCTGCCGGCATCGCGGCTCGATCGTGTGCGAGGGCGAGGGGCGGCGCGAGACGCTGCAGTGCCCGTACCACGCGTGGACGTACGACCTGGACGGCTCGCTGCGCGCCGCTCCGCGATCCGACCGCGAACCGGGGTTCTCGACGGACGGCCTGGGGCTCGTGCCGGTCGCTGTCGCAGCATGGGGGCCGTTCGTCTTCGTCAACCCCGACTTGGACGCGGAGCCGCTCGAGGAGTTCCTCGGCGACGTGCCCGCGGACCTCGCGGCCGGCGGGCTCGACGTGGACGCGCTCGCGTTCCACAGCCGCGTCGAGGGCACGTACGAGGCGAACTGGAAGGTCTGCAGCGAGAACTACCTCGAGTGCTACCACTGCGCGGTTGCGCACCTGGGCTTCTCGGCGGTCGTCGACGTCTCGCCCGATGCCTACGGGCTGCGCACGGGTCGGTGGACGATGAGCCAGACCGGCGCGCCGCGCGACGAGCGCTCGGACGACCGTGTCCCGCGCGGCCAGTTCCACTTCGTTTTCCCGAACACGGCGATCAACGTCATGCCCGGCGAGCCGAACCTCTCGATCGGGCCGATCGTCCCCATCGGTCCGGAGCAGACCTGGCGGTCGCTCGACTACTTCCTCGCGCCGGACGCAGATGCGTCGTGGGTCGCGGGCTTCCTCGAGCTGGACGACCAGGTCGGCCGCGAGGACCGCGAGCTGGTCGAGCGCGTGCAGCGCGGCGTGCGGGCTGCGCCGATCGAGCACGGCTACGCGCTGCCGCACTCGGAGCAGCTCGTCGTGCACTTCGAGCGCCTGCTGCTCGAGTCAATCGGGCAGTAGCGGCACCGTCAGCCCCTGCGAGCGGCCGAGCAGCACACCGCGCGTGATCGCGTCGACGCCGAAGCGCTCCCGCACCTCGTCGAGCACGGCGTCCAGCGCCGCGTAGGGCCGGTCCAGCGGCAGGACGAGCTGGTCGTCGTCGTCCAGGTTCGCGACCGTGACGCCGACCAGCGTCACGCCGTCGCGCTCGATCATGGGCATCGCGGCCGCGAGCAGTCCGCGCGCGGCGGCGAGCACCGTGCGGGTCTCGTTGGTCGACTCCGGCAGCGTGTACGAGCGCGTGGCCCGCGAGAAGTCGTCGAAGCGCAGGCGCAGCACGACCGTGCGGCCGACGCGCCGGGCGGTCCGCAGCCGCCGCATCACGCGGTCGACCAGGCCGACGAGCGTCGTGTCGATCGCCTCGGCCGTCCACGGGCCGCGGCCGATCGCCCGCTGTGAGCCGATCGACCGGCGGCGCGGCTGCGTGCGCACACGGCGGGCGTCGCGATTGTGAGCGAGCGCGTGCAGGTGCCGGC
>CAVWVD010000002.1:0-780528 GCA_963758345.1 uncultured Thermoleophilia bacterium | reverse complement strand
ACCTGCGCGCCATGCACAGCGGGAGATGGCGGCGACATTGCGGCAGCCATCCTCACGAAGCGGAGCACTAGCGCAAGTCCTTGTTCGTCTCCATGTCGAACCAAAGGGGACAAGCGCGAACTGCGTCCCCGGATCTGAAGCAATTGCGAGCCGCCGTCTTGCTCGCCCGGGTCACAGACCGAGCACGAGCATGAGTGCCTCGTCCACCGCGCCGAGCTCGGTCGCGTCCAGCCGACCCGCCGACGGACCGAGACGCTGCGGATCGACCACCGCAGTCTGCTCAACGAGGACGCGCGTCTCGGTTCCGCCCAGCGTGACCGTCGGCCGGAAGCTGGTTGGCAGGGCGCTCATCGACGTGGGCGAGACGAGGACCGTGCTCAGGCCGAGGAACTCGTCGGCCTGGACTACGACCGCATAGCGGGCGCCGCGTTGCTCGTGGCCGCGCGCGCTTCGCGGGGCAGGGAGGCGGAATACCTCGCCGCGGACCACTCTCAGTCCGTCGGCGCCGGCGCGAGATCGGCAAGCTGCTCGCGGATGATGCGCATCTCCTCGCGGTCATTCTCGTCGGCGGCGACGCGGCGTACCTCATCGCGAACCGCCGAACGGACGCGGCGTCGAGCTGCCGCCTCGCGTAACGCTGTTCGCACGGCCTCCGAGTCAGTCAGGCCGTCGCTGCGAACAATCCTGAGGGCCGCGACAGACGCATCGTCGAGGCGGACGTGGAGCGAGCGCGGCATGGACGGACTGTAGCACATATCGTGCTACAAAAGGGAGATGTCCCTAGCGCAGATCGTTGTTCGTTTCGCTATCGAACAAAACGCAGGCCGCGCTCATCATTTAAAGCTGGCGGGGCGGAACGCACATTCACATGGCTCGGTCGCGAGCGGATCCAGTAGGCGCCGCTGCGGACCCACGAGCTCGCTGGGAGATCTCGACCACAAGGCTCCGCGGTCGTCGGAGGTCACCGGCGGTACACCTCGCGGCGGTGAGCTATCCGCGCGATCAGGACAACTCGCTCGGCGTCATCGATCGCGTACACGATGCGATAGTCGCCGACGCGGACCCGGAAGTCGTCCCGGCCGGCGAGCTTCTCTGCTCCCCGCGGACGCGGGTCGATGGCGAGCGCGTCGATCGCAACCTGGATTCGCTCTCGCGTCGACCCGCGTAATCGCCCGTACGCGCGGGCCGCTTCGCGGTGCAGGCGGATCTCATATGGCTCGCGCGGCGCTGCTACTCGCGAACCTCCGACCACGGCACCGACGGCGCCGGGTCTTCGCGAGCCTCGAGGGCGGCGAGGCTGTCCTCGAGGTAATCGATCCGCTCGAGGAGCTCGGCGTAGCGCTCGACGTCGACCACCGCGGCAGCAGGGCGACCTCGCTTCGAGACGTAGAGCACGTCCTCTGTCCCACGCAAGGCGTCGAGCTCGCGGCCGAGGCTCGCTCGAAGGTCGTCGGCGGTGATCATTCGCGTCGCCACGTTGCTTCCTTACCGTACACCGTACGGTCACCCGTCGTCTAGACCGTACGCCTGAGTGTACTTCGGGCAAACGGCGACACAGCGCCAGTCGATTCCACGGAGACCCCACGGCGATCGAGTCCATCGGGACAGACGTCATGTTCACATGGCTCGGTAGCAGGCGGATCCATGGCCGCCGCGGCCGACGGCTGCGCTACCGTCGTGGCATGTCCGGTGAGCAGCTTCCGCCGCGAATGGGTGAGACGGGATGGTTTCCTGACCACACTGCCGAGCGACGCCACGACTACAAGCGGACGTCGCCGGGCGCGCGCGTTGCCGAGGCGATCGCGCTGAGCCGGACCGCTACGCGGCTCGCGGCGGTCGCGCACGCTCGGCGTGAGCAGTAGCTGGGACGCCGCTGCGGACGGCCCGCCGCTCGAGCTCGACGCGGAGACGATCTTCCGGGCACTGCTCGAACACGATGTCGACTTCGTCGTCGTGGGAGGTCTCGCAGTCGCGGCCCACGGGTTTCCGCGGGCGACCAAGGATGTGGACATCGCGCCGGCTCCCCAGGCCGAGAACCGCCGGCGGCTCCACCGCGCGCTACAGGGGCTGGACGCCGAGCCGGTCGAGCTCGGCGATTTCCGAGCTGCCGAGCTGCCCGTCCAGTTCTCACCCGAGGCGCTGGACGCCGGCGGCAACTGGGCCTTGCGCACCATGGCGGGCCGCGTCGACCTCATGCAGTGGCTGCCCGGCGCCCCGGAGTACGCAGAGCTGCGGGCCCGCGCGCTCGCCGTCGACGTCCCGCGTGTCGGACGGATCCAGGTCGCAGGGTACGACGACCTCGTTCGCATGAAGCGAACAGCCGGAAGACCGCAAGACGAGCGCGATCTCGACGAGCTCAGGCGGGTGCGCGAAAGCCCCTAGTCAGGGCAAGTCCTTCTTCGACTCGGCCCTCGCGCGAATCCCGGGACCAGTCCGCGTACGGCCCGCCGCACAGACTCGATGCGGAGCGCGCCGAGGATGGCCCGCGCCGCCCGGGCGGCCGCTACGCGGCCCGCTGCGCTTCGACGGCGTCGAACGCGTCGAGCGCGGATTCGAGCAGGAGCGCGGCCGTCTCCGCGCCGACTGCCGCTTCGGTGTCGAAGCGGGCACAGGCGTCGGCCAGCGCGGCCGACGCGAGCGGTCGTCCGGGCACCGGCAGTGCGAGTCGGACGCGCTCGACCAGAAGCGCGAGCCGCTCGTCGTGCTGCGGCGTCCAATGAGCCGCCGCAAGCGCGCGGACGGTCGTCTCGAACTCCTCCAGGTCGTCCGCTTCCTCGCAGGCGCTCGCGAGCGCGCCCGCCTCCAGCATGCTCCAGACGTCGCAGGCGTCGACCACCCTGGCGAGCGCGCGCGGGGCGCCGGCGCGGCAGTCCTCGCACGCCTCGAGGTGGAGGATGTCGTCGGGGTGCGGCTCACGTCTCTCAGCCGCGAATGCGGCGAGGGCGCCGGCGATGACGAGCTCCTCGGCCGCGTGGGGGTCGCCGCCGAGATCCTCGACGAGCACCTCCCAGAACACGCGGTACTGGCCGGTGCAGAGAGCAAGGATGCGCTCCCGCTCGCCCGCTGCGATCTCCAGGCCGGCATCGAGGTCGTCCTCGGAGAGATCGGCGTCGAGGCTAGCCGCCCACCGTTCGAGCGCGGACGACGAGGGACGGAGTAGCGGGAACGGCTCGGGAAAGCGATACAGCGCCTCTGCCGCTTCCCCGCGGCGCTCGAGCTGCTCGGAGCGGTCGATGCAGCAGCGCTTGAACTTGCGGCCGGAGCCGCACGGGCACGGGTCGTTCCGTCCGAACCGGCTCACCGACGGGACGGTAGGACGTCGATCGGACGTGATCGATACGCTCCCGCACGGTGCGGGCGTCACGGCCGGACCGAAGAGCGGAGCACGGAGATGGAAGCTCCGCCGCGCAGGTTTGCCCCTCGAGGGCCACAAAGAGACGCGTCTCCATTGGCCAGCGCCCGCACCGCATCGAACTTCCGGCGCCTCTACCTCGGGACAGACGGCTCGACCGCACCGAGCGCCTCGCCGAGCGAACGTGCCCGCTCCCGTCCGATGCCCGGCACCTCGAGCCACTCCTCGGGCGAGGCGGCCAGGACGCCGGCGAGGGTGCCGAAGCGCCCGAGGAGCGCCCGCGCGCCGGCGGTGGAGATGCCTGGCACCGACGCGAGCATCGCCTCGGCGACGCTCTCCGGCGGTGCCGCGAGCCGCTGCACGTACGCCGGGCGCTCCGCCGGCAGCTCCTCGCGCTGGCAGCGGACGGCCAGGCGGTGGAGCCAGCGCGCCGAGTCGCGCTGGTGGTCGCTGCGCAGCAACGCGATGCCCTGGTCGATCGCCGCCAGGCACACGCCGCGCACGGCGTTCGGATGCAGGCCGCCGCGGTCGATATCTGTGCCTTCGACCAGCAGGTACGGGAACGCGCACGCAGCGCGCAGCTTGGCCAGCTGCGCCCAGAGGTGCCCCTTGCGCACGGCGCTGTGCAGGTCGAGCACGCGCTTGCGCTCGACGATCGTGTCGGCGCCGAGCGCGTAGTCGCCCGCCGGCAGCGGCACCAGCTCGACCTCGGCGCCGAGCTCCTCGAGGAGGACGGGAATGCCACTGCGCCCTTCCTGCACGTCGGCGAGGATGCGGATCGCTTCCGGCAACGTGGATGGGACGCTAGCGCGGCCGGGCGGCAGCGCGGGCGACCGCCTCGATCGCGTCCAGCGGGGCGACCGCGTCCGTGAGGAGGCCCCGCTCCGTAGCCGGCCTTAGGTCGATTTACTGGTAGATTTTATGGTAGTCCTCGATCCGAAGGAGGCACTTGATGCTCACAGCAGCCGCCGTTGACGCGGTTGAGCGCGACCGCGTCACGCGCCCGATCGCCGAGGTCGCCCGCCACTTGCAGGACCATCTCGGGCAGAAGATGACCGCGTACCTGGCCGGGCTCAAGGACCCGAAGGTCGTCGGTCAGTGGGCTGCGGCGCGAGCGACACCCCGACCGCTTGCCGAGGTGCGGTTGCGCTGCGCGTACGAAGCAGTCCGGCTCATCGGAACCGCGCATGGCGACGAGACCGTCCGCGCCTGGCTCTTCGGATCGAACCGCCGGCTCGACGACGAAGCTCCGGCCTACGTCCTCCGCCACGCAGAGAGCGTCGACGACCTACGCCAGATCGTGCCCGTGGCAAGGGCGTTCGCAGGAGCAGCCGACTGATCGTCGAGGAGCCGCTGCCGCCGGCGGTCTGGCGCGTCGGCTTCGTCGATGGCCCGCTCAAGCCGCCGCCCCTCCATCTCTACAGCTGGACCAACCGCTTCGACGATCCGCAACGGGCATACCGAACGGTCTACGCCCCCGCAGACGGTGTGACCGCGCTCCTCGAGATCCTCGCCGACCTACGACCGAACACCAAGGCGATCGCCGAGTACGAGGAGCTCTTCGGCACGTTGCCGCCCGTCGGCATCGTTCCATGGGGATGGCGCCAGAAGAACGCGCTCGCCGAGGCGACGATCGTGGCAGGCGGCCCGCTGGTGCGAATCGATGCGTACGAGACGATGCGGGAGCTCGAACGAACCCACGCCCGCCTGCTCGCCACACACGCCATCTCGCACCTCGACATCAGCGCCGTTCGGGCGAAGGACCGCATCGTGACGCAGACGCTGTCCAGGTCGCTGTACGACGGAGGTGCGTCCGGAATTGCCTTCGGCTCCAACGAGAACGACAGACTCTGCTACGCCTGCTTCGAGGCACGCGCCCGGCTACGGGCACGAGGACCGGCAGCACCGCTGACCGACGACCACCCGGACTTGATCGACGCGGCAAAAGCCATGGGGCTCGTTCTCGGCACGTCGCGCTGAACCCGGCGGAACGCCCCTACCGCAGATCCTTGTTCGTTTCCATATCGAACCACATCGCGAACAGCGTGAACTGCGTGCCCGAGATGAGCAGCAGCGCGACCAGGACGATCGTCGCCGGCGTGATCGTGTTACCGCCGAGGCGCAGAATCGTTTCGAAGATGCCGAGCGCCAGGCCCAGCACCGTCAGCAGTGTCCCCAGCGCGTAGAAGAACACCAGCGGATGGAAGTCGCGGATCACGTACTTCCACCACAGGCGCCCCCAGAAGCGCCGGAACAGGAGCCACGAGATCGCCGGCACCACGCGGCGGAACTTGATCCCTGACCGCTCGCCGACGCCGTAGATCGGGCGCGACGGGAAGTCCCGCACCCGCGCGTTCCACACGTTGAGCTGCACCAGCATGTCGTTCGGGAAGCCGTAGCGCGGATACAGCGCCCCGAGGTCGAGCTCCTCCAGCAGCGTGCGCGACACCGCCGTGTAGCCCGACTGCGAATCCGCCACGTGCCAGTAGCCCGAAGCGATCTTCGTCAGCAGGCTCAGGATCGCGTTGCCCAGGTAGCGCGAGCGCGGGATCAGCTTCCACGCCTCGCCCGTGAAGAGGCGGTTCGCCTTCGCGTAGTCGACCTCGTCGCGCGCGACCGCGCCCGCCAGCGTCTCCAGGTCCGCGGGATCCATCTGGCCGTCGGCGGCCATCACGCATGTCACGTCGATGCCGTCCGCCACCGCGGCCCGGTACCCCGTCACGATCGCGGCACCGACGCCCTCGTTGCGCTCGTGGCGGATCACCCGCACGCGCGGATCCCCGGCTGCCCGCTCCGCCGTCGCATCCGTCGACGCGTCGTCGACCACGTACACCGCGTCGACGAACGCCGGGATCGACGCCAGGGTCGAGCCGATCAGCTCCTCCTCGTCGTGCGCCGGGACGACGACTGCGATCCGCTTGTCGTCGAGCACTACGCGCGGCGGCGGCGCTCGGCGACCGGCTCCGCGACCAGCGCCGCGACCGTGCCGAGCAGCAGGCCGAGGAGCGCGCCGGCGAGCATCGAGTTGCGCTTCGAGCGCGCCGTCGTCTTCACGGCCACGGCGTCCCCCAGGAGCTTGGGCTTCTCGATCTGACGCGCCAGGTTGAGCAGCTGCGCGAACTGGAGCTGCTCGCCTTCGATCGCGGCGCGGCGCTGCTCGGAGTTGTCGACGATGCTTGCGAGCACGAGCTGGTCGAGCGGATCGCGCTTCTGCCGCTGGGCGGCCGCGAGCGCTGCGTTCGCGATCGCGATCTTCTTGTCGAGCGTGCCGAGCTCCTGATCCTTGCTGTGCAGCTGCTTGTCGAGCGTGTCGATCTTCGTCTGGACGTAGACCCCGGCTCGGGCGATCGTGATCTTGGCCAGTACATTCGCCGCGCGGGCGACCTTGTCGGCGTTCGGCCCCTTGACGGAGATGGTGTAGAGCGTCGCCGCGCCCGTCGTCCCCTTGCGGGGCGCCGACGAGCTGGTCGACACGCCGTTTCGAACCTGGGCCTCCTTCATGCCGCTCCGGATCGCCACTCGCCTGATCACGTCCTCCTCGTGCACGTTCTTCGTGACGAACGCGGGCGTCGTCGCCAGGCCCGGAACCTGCGCCGTGCCGCCGGGCGTGAACGGCGTACCGAGCGACATCGTCGCCTCCGCCTTGTAGACCTGCTTCCCACCCGAGGCGAGCAGCAGCCCGAGCAGCGCGCCGATCAGGAGCCCGGCGACCGGGAGCCACCAGAAGCGGACGATCCGCCCCCAGTACTTGCGGACGTCGACCTCCTGCTCTTCGAGCTCGAACTCCTCGTCCACGGGCGAGCGGCGCCCGCGCGGATCGTTACGCACGCTCATCGGCGGAACACCCTACCGGCCGCCCCCCTACGGCTTTCCGTTGGGATGTTTTTGAGGTGAGGACACGCGGTCGGCAGCTATCTGAGCGGGCGCGTGTGGCTGGGCTCGGGCAGCCAGCGGTAGCTGTTGAGAAGGGCAACCTCGGCGGGGTGGCGCTCGAGGAAGTCGTCGAGGATTCGGATGTAGAGGCCGATGGTGTGCTTGCTGCGGGGCATCTGCTTCCGTGAGGTGAAGAGGACGCCGTAGTGATCGCGCTCGGCGTCGGCGGCTTTGCGCATCTCCTCCTGGTAGTCGGGCCAGTTCTCGGTGACGATCGCGCGCTGCTCGCCGGCGAGCAAGGGAAACAGCTGCTCGTCCTTGAGCCCTTCGAGATCGGGGCGCTCGTGGACGGAGATGACGTCGTGTCCGCGCTCCCGCAGCGCGACCGCGATCGCCTGGCTGTAGAGCTCGTCGAGGACGAGCTTCAAGCAAGCAGTTCCCGGCCGGCGTGCCAGTTCGCCTCGGCGCGCTCGGAGACCGCGCGCTCGCGCTCGGCGATCTCGTCGACCTCGTCACGGTAGACGGCGTAGTAGTTGACCGCCGCCTGGATGCGCGCGGGCGCCAGCCCGAGGTACTCGGCTGCCTCCTGCACCGAGTTGCCTGAGCTGCGGACCGTCTCGATCACCTGCCAGACATCGAGCCGGGTGCCGCCGAGGATCGCGCGCCGACCGAGCGCCCCCTCGCGGAATGCGATGTCGGGGTGCTCGTCCATCTTCACGCCCTCGGCTATGTAGCGCTCGGTCAGCGCGTTGCGGGCGATGCCGCGCTCGTGCGCACGGCGCTCGAGCTCCTCGAACGTAGGCGTCGCCACCCGAACCGAGAACTGCTTGTGTCCTGCCTGCCTGTTGCCTCGCGCCACGCTGACCTCCTTGTTGATCACACTGTATCACACATGTACACGTTGGCCGCCTCGCAACTCGAAGCCACAGGGGGTCGGCCGCTAGTAACAGTCTGTTACTTGCGGATGGAGACACGGTGGAGCATCGCGTAGATGCGGGTGTAGCCGGTCAGGTAGAGGCGCTCGCGGCCGCCGATGACGCCCGCGTACTTGCCGTCGTTGTACGTCCACAGCAGCTTGCCGGTGGCGGCGTCGAGCGCGAACGTCTTCTGCGCCAGGGTCGCGAAGTAGACGACCCCGTCGATCACGGTCGCCGAGCCGGCGATCTTCCCGTGCGCGTCGAACTTCCAGCGCTCCTCGCCGGTCGCCGCGTCGAGTGCGTAGAAGTGCTTGTCGTGCGAGCCGATCAGGACGAGCTTGTTCCAGACCGCGGGTGAGGCATACACGTAGCCGCCCGTCCCCTGCGACCAGCGGAGCTTCCCGGTCGAGGCGCCGAACGAGTAGACCTTGCCGTCGGTCGAGCCGATGTAGACGCGGCCGTAGGAGACGGCAGGCGTCGAGTAGAAGGTGCCCTGCGGCCCGAGCCGCTCCTGCGCCGACGCGCGCCAGATCTGCTTGCCCGTCTTCGCGTTCAGGCAGTAGACGTGGTGGTCGTACGAGCCGAGGTACACGCGGCCGCTCGAGTAGGCGATCGCCCCCTTCACCGCGCCACCGACCTTGACGTGCCAGACGACACGGCCTGTGTGGTGATCCAGCGCGTAGACGTTGCCGCGCCAGTCGCCCACGTAGACGCGCTCCTCGGCGACGAGCGGCGACGTCTCGCTGGGGCCGAGCGAGAAGCGCCAGCGCTCTTTGCCGTCGCGCACCCGCAGCGCCACGACAAGCCCGTCCAGGTCGTTGCCGGACGCGTTGCACGGCGGCTTGTTCATGAAGGCGGCGTAGACGGTGTAGTCGGCGAGCGCGGGCGAGGCGGCAGAGCAGCGGTCGAAGGGCTTCGCCCAGTGCAGCGTCCCGAAGCGCCGGTCGATCGAGAGCAGCCTGCCGTCGTTCGTGGAGGCGAACAGGCGCCGGTAGCCGAGCACGGGCGGGAACTCGACGAGCTTCTTCGCCTTGTACGTCCAGACGGCGCGGAACGGCGGCTCCAGGCCGAGCCCCTCGTCGAAGCGGCGCCGCTCGTTGTCGTAGCCGTAGGTCGGCCAGCGGATCGGGTCGCGCGGCGGGCGCGGGTGGACGACCTCCCTGGTCACGAACTCCTCCGTCGACGAGCCCTTGATGTCCTGGCTCGCCTGCCAGCGCGTGTAGGCGAAGACGCCGACGGCTCCGGCCGCGAGGACGAGGACGGCCGCGAGGACCAGCAGCGAGTACTTGACCACGCGCTGCGTTCTACCTACAGGCTCTTCGGCGCCACTGCGTACAACCGCGAGTAGCCGTGCAGGAGCAGGCGGCCCGCGTTGCCGGAGACCGGCACGTACTGCCCGTCGGGGAACGTGTAGAGCCGGCGGCCGGTGCGCGCGTCGTCGCCGTAGATGCGGCCGCGGATCGAGGCGTAGTAGACGACGCCGGCGACGAGCGTCGGGGCGCCGCTGATCGGGCGGCCCGCGTAGGCGCGCCAGAGCACCTCGCCCGTGCGCGCGGAGACGGCGCGCAGGTAGCCGTCGTGCGAGCCGAAGTAGACGCGGCCGGCCCAGACAGCGGGTGAGGAGTAGACATAGCGGCCGGCGGTCACGCGCCAGCGGTAATGGCCCGACGTCGAGAACGCGGTCAGCGAGTTGCCGGTCGAGCTCGGCACGTAGACCGAGCCGCCGGCGACGGCGGGGGTGCCGTAGATGCGGCCGTTGACGGCGGCCGACCAGCGCAGGTGGCCGTTCCTGGCGTTCAGCGCGAGCACGCGGCCACCGTAGTCGCCGATGTAGAGCGTGCCGCCGACGACCGCGGCGCTCGAGGTGATCTTCGCGCCGGAGCCGTAGCTCCAGCGGAGCGTGCGGGTGTCGAGGTCGAGCGCGTAGATGCGCCCGTTCCACGAGCCGAAGTAGTCGACGCGGTCGCGCACGATCGGCGACGACTCGACGGGCGCGCCCACGGTGTAGCGCCAGAGCAGCTTGCCGTTTCGGCGGTCGTAGACCCAGACGTGGCCGTCCATGCCGTGGACGACGAGCTCGTCACCGGCGACTGCGGGCGAGGCCGCCATCTTCACGTGCGTGTCGGCGCGCCAGACGACGTCGCCGTAGCGCATCGAGAGCGCGAAGACCTGGCCGCGGAAGTTCGTCACGTAGGCGATGCCGTCCGAGACGACGGCGGGGAACTCGAGCATCGAGCCCATGCCGCGGCTCCAGATGACCTTGAACGGCGGGCGCAGGCGGATCGACGTCTGCGACTGCGTGCGGTGGGCCGAGACGCCGTACATCGGCCACTGGCTGCGCGGGCGGTAGAGGCGCAGGGTGACGCTCTTCTTCAGGAAGGTGACCGGCAGCGCGCGCGGCGTGTAGCCGGCTGCGCCGAAGCGGACGAACCAGCTCGAGCCGGGGCGGAGCTTGAACGAGATGCCGCCCTTGCGCTTCGTGAAGGCGGTGTCGTGGCCGATGCGGACGCGGGCGCCCTGGATGCGCCGGTTGACGTCGCCGTCGACGACGATCACATACGTCTTCGCGGTGTGCGGCTTCGGTTTCGCCTTGGGCTTCGGCGCGACGCGGGCAGGCGGCGGCGCAGGCGTGGTGGTGCCGGGCGCTGTCGTGCGCGCCTGGTCGGCACCACCGCAGCCCACCGCGAGCATGCAGAGCACGCCGAGGCTGACCCCTTTCCCCGTCAAGCGAGAATCACCGTAGCCCGAGCTTCGGCGCGGGTACTGCGGCTTCCTCGCGTCTTAACGGAACTTTTGCGTGGCGGGGCGTTCGCTCCTTACGGGTTCCGGAGACGCTCACCAGGTGAGACGCGCGTTCTGCGTTGTCGTCATCGCCTGGGCGTGCTGCTGTCTGCCAGCGGCTGCCGGGACAACGGCGATCGACTACGGCCTGCAAAGCACCCCCGTCGCGTGGTCGGCGGATGGGAGGTACGTGTACTTCTGGAGCAACCTGCACGCACCGCACTCGTCACACCACGACCTCTACCGGGTGAAGGCCGACCGACGGGCTGTTCCCGAGCGGCTCTTCCGCGTCGGCGACGGCGAGCTCCGCTACGCCGCCCCTGACGGCAGCCGGAGTGCCGTGATCCGCGACCACGCCCTCTATCTCCAGGACGCGGACGGCATCCGTCGCGCTCTTGCAGTCCCGGCCCCGTCGGAGCCGACCTGGGCACCGAACAGCTCGCAGCTCGCCGTGATCTCATGCGCCCGAAGTCCCACCACGTGCAACGTGGTGCTGGTCGATGCCGCCAGCGGCCGTGTCACGACGACCCCGATCCGGCCAGGCGCCTACGACCTTGCCTGGGCGCTGGATGCGCACCTGCTCGCGTTCTCCGAGGACGACGAGGTGGGGATCTACGACCCCGTCTCGGGGCGGCTCGCCGCAGATGCGAGCGTCCGCCACCCCGGTGCGCCGATCTGGAACCCGAGCGGCACCCGGGTCGCCTTCAAGGCGACGCCGGACGGCGGCGCCCGCTCGCGGCTGTACGTCCTGGCCGTCGGCAGCAACGACCCGGTCCTGCTCCGCCACGGCATCGTCCCGGTCTCCTGGTCACTCGACGGCAGCCGGATCGCGTACACGAACGACGCGGCTCCGGACATCGGGCTCCGATCGGTCACCGCCGACGGCCTCGACGACCAGCCGCTGTTTCCCGCCCGCCCCGGGCTCGTCCTGTCACCCGACTGGGAGTGGGTGGCGTTCTGGGACGAGTCGTTTCACGGCCGCGACCTCTTCATCCAGCAGATCCGCCACGGCGCGATTCGCGTCGGGCCGTCGCAGTGCTCGGTGATCGCCGAGCCGTGCCGGCAGGGGTCGGACTTCGGCGAGGGGCAGACGGGCGGCCCGAAGCGCGGCGTCGCCCTTGAGAGCGCCGGCAACGACTGGTTCGACGGGCGCGGCGGGAACGACCGCATCGAGGGCAGCCTCGGCAACGACCACCTCGACGGCGGCGACGGCCAGGACGTGATCTTCGGCGGATACGGCGACGACAAGCTCATCGGCGGCCCGGGCGCCGACTGGCTGCGCGGCGACGAGGGCCACGACCACGTGTTCGGCGACGACGGCCCCGACCGGATCGGCGCCGAGGGAGGCGACTGGATCGACGCCGGACCGGGGAACGACGCGGTGTTTGCGCGCAACGGGGCCCGCGACGTGATCCACTGTGGGTCCGGCATCGACCGCGCGGTAGTCGACCGGAACGACGTCGCGATCGGCTGCGAGCGCCTCAGCCGGCGCTAGCGGTCACGTTCTCGCCGAGGGCGGTCCGCGCCTCGACGAGGTCGGGCAGGTCGAGTCCCTCGGTGAACTCCTCGTAGACGCGGCGCAGGTCGGCCTCGGCGGAGGGCACGCCGTTCTGGCACAGCGCCATCGCGGCCCGCAGCTGGGCGATCCGCGCGCCGTAGCGCTCGCCCACGCGGAGCGCTTGCCGGAACGCGTCCAGGGCGCCGTCGCGGTCGCCGGCGGCCAGAAGCAGGTTCCCGCTGAGGACGCCGACGTCCGGGAAGAGCGGCGTGTCCTCGCCCGTCATCGCGATCCCCTCGTCGACCAGCTCGACGCCCTCAGCCGGCCGGCCCGCCAGGCCGAGCGCTCCGCCCCTGAGCGACAGCAGGAGCGGCCAGAACACCGGCGGCGTCTTCAGGCCGACGTACTGCTCGAGGCCGCGGTCGACCAGCTCGAGACCTTCCTCTGCGCGGCCCAGGCTGCTCGTCGCCGCGCCCTGGAGCACCAGCGCGAGCGCCCTCCAGACCTCGAACTCGTGCTCCTCGGCGAGCTCGAGCAGAGCGCTCGCCCGTTCGACCGCCGGCTCGGGCTCTCGCCGCCAGAGCGCGAGCAGGCCGACGTGGTAGAGCGCGTAGGCCAGCGTGTACGGATGGTTCAGCCGGCGTGACAGTTCCTCGGCCCCGATCGCCCGCTCGCGGGCGCGTTCCGGACTGCCCGTGACCCAGAGCAGCAGCGCCGACGTCGTATGCGCCACGACGCCGGGGCTCGGGCCGAGGCGAAAGCGAGCCGGCGGGTTCCGGTCCGGGTCGAAGAGCTCGATCGCACGGTCGAGGTACTCCAGGCCCGCTGCAATCTCTCCCTGGAACGCGACGGCCGAGCCCGTCACGACCTCGCCCTCGATCCGGAGGCCGAGGTCGTCCTCCTGCTCGGCCAGATCGAGGAGCTGGCGGCCGAGGAGCCTCGGTCCGGTCGAACTCGCCCCGGTAGAGCGTGAACGCGGCCAGGCTGCGCAGGACCGGCGCCTGCCGCGGCACCTCGCCGACCTGCTGCGCGAGCTCGAGGGCGCGGCTGTACGCGGCCTCGACGTCCTCGGTGTAGCCGCGGATCGCGAGCAGCCCGCGCGCGAGGCTCAGGTGCAGCGTGATCTCCTGGCGCGCGCGCTCGGGCGTCGAGGGCGTGGCCGCGAGCACGCGCAGCAGGTCGTCGGTGAGCGCGACGGCCGCCTGGTAGCGGCCGCGCGCTTCGTGGTGCGCCCAGAGCGCGCCGACCATCTTCTCGAGCTGCTCGAGGTCGCCGGCTTCGACCCAGTACCGCCACGCCGCCGTGAGGTTGGCGATCTCGAGCTCGAGCCGGTCGAGCGTCTGCTCGCGGTTCTCGCCGGCGAGCTCGGCGCCGGCACTCGCGGCGAGCTCGGCGAAGAACTCGGCGTGCGCCCGCGCCGCGGTGGGATCGTCGAGCCGCTCCGCCGCGTACTCGCGGATCGTCTCCAGGAGCCAGAGCCGCCGCCCGCCGGTGCCGTCGAGGCTGCGAACGAGGCTCTTGTCGACGAGCGACATGAGCGCGCTGACCACGTCGACTCCGCGGAGCGCGCCGAGCCGGTCCGCCACGCCTTCGACGGTCTCGACGCGGGCCGGGAAGAAGAGCGAGAGCAGCGCGAAGATCGACGCGCTCGTCGTCGTCGAGCAGCTCGTAGCTCCACTCGATCGTGCTGCGGAGCGTCTGCTGGCGCTCGGGCAGGTCGCGCGGGCCGCCGCTCAGCAGCTCGAGGCGGCTGCGCAGCCGCTCGACCAGGTCGCTCGTCGAGAAGAGGCTCAGCCGCGCGGCCGCGAGCTCGATCGCCAGCGGCAGGCCGTCGAGCCGCGCGCAGATCTCGCTCACCTCGCCCGCGTTGCCGTCGGTCAGCGCGAAGTCCGGCAGCGCCTCCTCGGCGCGGTCGACGAAGAGACGCACCGCCTCGTAGGCGCCGGCGCTCTCCGCCGACGGCTCTGCGGTCGCGTCCGGGAGCGACAGCGGCGGCACCGGGAACAGGTGCTCGCCGCGGACCCGGAGCGCCTCGCGGCTCGTCACCAGGACGTTCAGCTTCGAGCAGTGCTGCAGCACCTCGACGATCCCGGGCGCCGCGCCCATGACGTGCTCGAAGTTGTCGAGGAGCAGCAGCAGGCGGCGGCCGCCCAGCGCGCGCTTGACCGCGTCCAGCGGCTGGTCTCGCGCGGCCGACGGGTCGAGCGTGCGGGCGATCGACTCGAACGCCTCGTCCGGGTTGCCGACCGTTGAGAGGTCGACGAGGTACACGCCGTGCTCGAAGCGGTCGATCTGGTCGGCGGCGGCCTGGAGCGCCAGGCGGGTCTTGCCGATGCCGCCCGGCCCGGTCAGCGTGAGGAGGCGGATGCGCTCCGCGTCGAGCAGGTCGCGGACCGTCGCCAGCTCGCCCTCCCGGCCGACGAACTCCGACGTCTGCGTCGGCAGGTTGTTGGGCCTCGCGCTGAGCGTGGCGAGCGGCGGGAACTCGGCGGCCAGCGACGGGTGGACGAGCTGGAAGATGCGCTCGGGCTCGAGCAGGTCCTTCAGCCGGTGCTCGCCCAGGTCGCGCAGGGCGGCCTGCTCGGGCAGGCGGTCGCGCGCGAGCTCGGCGGCGGGCGCCGACAGCAGCACCTGGCCGCCGTGGGCGGCCGCCATGATGCGCGCGGCGCGGATGACCGACGGGCCGAAGAAGTCGCTCGCCCGCTCCTGCGCCTCCCCGGAGTTGAGCCCGACGCGGACGCGCAAGGCGCCGGTGTCGCCCCACGGCTCACTCTGCAAGGCGCGCTGCAGCTCGAGCGCCGCGGACATGGCGTCCGCCGGCGCCGGGAAGACGGCCATCAGCCCGTCGCCGGTGGTCTTGACGACCCGGCCGGAGGCTCGCTCGACCGCGTCGCGCAGGATCGCGTCGTGGCGCTCCATGGCGCCTTTCATCGCCTCGGGGTGCCGCTCCCACAGGCGCGTGCTCGACTCGAGGTCGGTGAAGAGGAAGGTGAGCGGCTCCACGGTCACCGCGTGCCGGCGGCCTTCTCCCAGACGGGCGGCACGCCGAAGCGCAGGTAGCGCACGAGCGACACCAGCGTCGCCCACGTGACGAGCGCGTAGTAGTAGGCGAGGCCGGCGAGCGGAACGGGCAGGCCGAGGCGGCCGCGCCGCGCGAGGCCGAGCCACGCGAGCTGCGCGAGGAGTGCCGCGGCGTACGGGCCGCCCTGCGGCGCGAGCAGGACGCTCGTCAGGAGGAGCGCAACGTGAAGCACGCCGCTGCCGTAGCGCAGCAGCCGGTGCGAGATGAGCTCGCCGAGGTACAGGGGCGTCACGCCGCTCAGCATCCCGCCCTCGACGAGGTGCTGCCACGCCCACGGGAACATGCGCACCTTGCGGCCGTACTCGTCCTCGAGGTCGGGCGGCGGCTGCTCCCACGCGACCGCGTGCTCCTCGAAGACGGCGCGGCGGCCGCGCTTGACCATCGCGTCGGGCAGGCCGAGGTCGTGGCCGAAGCGGTGGGTGACGTAGTCCGAGCGGCGCACGGCGTAGATCGAGCCGTTGCCGCCGGTGATCGAGCCGATCGCCGACTCGCTGCGGCGCAGCCACAGCTCGTAGCGCCAGTAGAGGCCCTCGCGGTTCGAGCCGTCCGGCGCGAGCAGCCTCAGCTGCCCGCAGACGTAGCCCACGTCCGGGTCGGCGAAGTTGCGGACGAGCTTGCGCAGCGCGTCGGGCTCCCAGGTCGCGTTCGCATCGGTGAAGGCGACGATCTCGGTGTCCGTCTCGGGGACGGCGAGGTTCATCGCGGCGAGCTTGCCGCCGCGGGGGCACGCCAGTAGGCGGATGCGCGGCTCGCGCTCGGCGGCGGCCTGGACGAGCTCGTCCATGCCGTCCGTGGATGCGTCGGAGGCGACCAGGATCGAGAAGCTCTCGGCCGGGTAGTCGAGCGCGAGCAGGTTCTCGAGCTTCGCCTCGATGACCGCGGCCTCGTCGTGCGCGGGGACGATCACGGTCACGGCGGGCGTGATGTCGTCCTTGCGGACCGGCCGCGGCCGCACACGCGCGAGCCCGGCCGCCGCGAGCGGGTAGCCGGCGTGCGTCCAGACGAGTGCGCCCAGGCTCCCCCAGAACAGGCCTTTCACGAGGACCACGGCGAGCCGAGGCTAGCCCAGTTGGCGCTGGACGACGCGTGCGAGCGCGCGCACGGCCGGCCCGACCGCCTCCTCGTGCAGCCGGCCGTAGCCCACGACGAGGGCGCCCTCTGGGGACGGCGCGATGCGGTAGGCGGACAGGGGCGGCACGCGGATCCCCGCGGCACGCGCCTCCTCGCTGACTGCGGCGTCGTCGACACCCGGCGGCAGGCGCAGGAGGAAGTGGACGCCTGCGGCCACGCCGTCGACGCGGAGCTCGGGAAGTTCCGCGGCGAGACGCTCGAGCAGGCGGTCGCGCCGGCGGCGGTAGACGACCCGCGCACGGCGCACGTGGCGGTCGTAGTCGCCGCGGCGCAGGAACTCGGCGAGCGTGAGCTGGTCGAGCGCCGGCGAGAAGTCGTCGAGCAGGCGCTTGGCGCGCGCGGCCTCGTCGGCGTCGTCTCGTGGGACGACCACCCAGCCGAGCCGCAGCGCCGGGGCGAGCGTCTTGGAGACCGTGCCGAGCTGGATGACGTGCTCGGGCGCCACGCCCTGGAGCGCCCGCACGGGGTCGCGGTCGTAGCGGAACTCGGCGTCGTAGTCGTCCTCGACGATCACGGCGCCGCGGTCGCGCGCCCACGCGAGCAGCTCGCGGCGGCGGCGGCCGCTCAGCACCGAGCCGGTCGGGAACTGGTGGGCGGGCGTCACGAGCACGGCGTCGGCGGCTCGAGCCCGTCGACGATCAGCCCCTGCTCGTCGACCGGCTGCGGGACCAGCGCGAGCCCGTGCGACCGGATCCGCTCGTGCTGCGTCGTGTGGGACGGGTCCTCGACGGCCACGCGGCGCGCCGCCCGGGCCTCGATGACCCGCAGCACGACCTCGACTCCCTGCGCCGTGCCCTGGACGACGACGATCTGCTCCGGCTCGGCGATCACACCGCGCGTGCGGCCGAGGTGGTCGGCGAGCGCCTCGCGCAGCTCCTGCGCGCCGCGCGGGTCGCCGTAGTCGAGCGCGGCCGCAGGTGCGCGGCCGGCGGCGTGGTGCGCCGCCCGCAGCCAGCGCGCCAGCGGGAAGAGCGTCACGTCGGGGGTGACGGGGATCAGGTCGTAGCGCGGAGCAGCCGGCAGCGGCGCGGTCGCGGCCGGCCGGCTCTCGTGGCGCGGGACGGACGCGACGACCGGCGCCGCTCTCGCGCGCGCGACGAGGAAGCCCTGCGCCTCGAGCTGGCCGTACGCGTCGGTGACGACGCCGCGCGACACGCCGAGCTGCTGCGCGAGCGCGCGCGACGAGGGGAGCCTGACGCCGTCGCGCAGGGCGCCGGCGCGGATCGCGTCGCGCAGCGCTCGCTCGAGGCAAGCACGCAGGGTCTCGCCCGGCGCGGGGTCGAGCGCCAGCCAACTGGCCTCATCAACTGTCATCGATCTGGATCTTTTCAGAAGGCCAGACCACGGGCAGGATGGCGCAGATGGGCGGGTTGTCCCCGATCCTCGAGCTTCGCCAGTACACGCTCGTGCCGGGCGGCCGGGACGTGCTCGTCGACCTGTTCGACGCCGAGCTCGTCGAGTCGCAGGAGGCGCACGGCATGGACGTCGTCGGGCAGTTCCGCGACCTCGACGACCCGAACCGGTTCGTCTGGCTGCGCGGCTTCCCCACGATGGAGGAGCGGGCCGAGAGCCTGGCCGCCTTCTACACCGGCCCGGTCTGGAAGGCGCACGGGCCGGCGGCGAACGAGACGATGGTCTCGTCCGACGACGTGCTCCTGCTCCGGCCCGCCCGCGCGGGGTCGGCGTTCGCGCTCGCCGGCGAGCGGCGGTCGCGGAACGGCGGCGCGCGCGGGCTCGTCGCCGTGTGGGTGACGCAGCTCGACGGGGAGGCCGTGGCGCGGTTCGAGGACACGACCGCGCCCGAGATCGCCGAGCGCGGCGGCTCCGTGCTCGCCTACTTCGTCACCGAGCCGAGCGAGAACACCTTCCCGGCGCTGCCGGTGCGCGAGCACGAGCGCGTCTTCGTCGCGTTCGCCGGCTTCCCGGACGGCGCCGACCTGCCGTCTGACGTCCTTCGCCTGGAGCCGACCGCCCGGTCGCTCCTGCACGGCGGATCCCCCGCGATGAGAGGAGACACATGACCGAGCTGGCAACCGCACCTGGCGAGACCGCCGCCGACGGGCGGCACGACTTCGACTTTCTCTTCGGCGAGTGGAAGCTCGCGAACCGCAAGCTGGTCGACCCGCTCGCCGACGGCCCGGCGGAGTGGGTCGAGTTCGAGTCGACCGCGGTCGCCGCGCCGATCCTCGGGGGGCTCGGCAACACCGACTCGATCTCGGCGCCCGACTTCCCGGGTCGCCCGGGCTTCTACGGCTTCAGCCTGCGCCTGTTCGATCCCGGCGAGCGGGTCTGGCGGATCTGGTGGGCGTCGTCGGTCGCAGGCGGGCTGCTGGACACGCCGGTCGCCGGCCGCTTCGAGAACGGCGAGGGCAGGTTCGAGTGCGACGACGTCCTCGGCGGGCGCGAGGTGCGCGTGCGCTACGACTGGACCGACATCACGGCGAGGTCGGCGCGCTGGACGCAGTCGTTCTCGTTCGACGGCGGCACGACATTCGAGCCGAACTGGTTCATCGAGCTGACGCGCGTGCGGTAGGGAGTCTCCGGAGCAGCGCCGCGTCGACGGAGTAGCGGCCCGCGCCGAGCCAGACCAACACGAGCATCGTGACGAGCAGCGCGGGCGCGAGCCCCAGATGCACGGGGCCGCCGTCGACGCGGCCGCCCGTCGAGATCGCGCCGACCATGTTCCCCGCAAGCATCAGCGCGGCCGGACGTGTCAGGAGGCCCAGGAGCAGCAGGGTGCCGCCTCCGAGCTCCACGACGCCGATCGCGTAGGTGAACGTGTCCGGCCAGGGCAGGCCGTAGCGGTCGAACGCGCCCGCCTCCTCGTCGTGGCGGGCGAACTTCCCGACCCCGAAGCCGAGGAAGACGCAGCCGGCGGCAGTGCGGAGCGCCAGCGGGACGAGCGCCGCAACGCCGGGCCGGCTGCCGAGGACGAGGCCGACGAGGCGCTCCATGGGGCGAGCGTAGTGCCGCGACGGTCGGCGCGCGGGAGAGTTCCGAGAACCGTAAGGACTAGGCGCGGTAGGCCGGGAAGAAGCCTGACAGGCCGTCCGCGTCGCCGCCGAGTGCGCGGTACGCGTCCGCGTCGTGGACGGCCTTGCCGATCGCCATCGGGCACTCGCCGCCGGGGTCGAAGCGGCGCTTGAACTCGTGCAGCGAGTCGCGGCCGCCGCCGACGCCGCCGCCGAGGTGGAAGCGCGCGTAGCCGTGGTCCTGTGCCCAGCGGGCGATCTCGTACAGCAGGAACGTGGTCGCGCCGAGCTTGCGCCCGCGGTCCGATGCGGCGCCGAGGTGGTAGTGCAGGTACGGCGGCGAGGCGAGGCACAGCGCGCTCGCGACGACGTCCGCCACCTCGAACGCCTGGAAGCGCAGCAGCGAGCTTCCGAGCCGGTCGAGCGCGGCCCAGTACTCCGGCGGGAAGAAGTAGAAGTCCGCGGCGCCGGCGCGGCGCATGGTGTGCTCGTAGAGCGGCGGGAAGCCGCCCACGCCGATGCTCTGCTCGACGGCGAGCCCCGCCTTCTCCGCCTTGCGGACGACGTTGCGGTGCTTCTGGTGCATCCCGGCGAGCAGGTCGCCCTCGAGCCGCCAGCCGATCGTCGGCGCGAGCCCCTCGACGTGGATCGGCGCGCCCGCCTGGTTGCCGAGCAGCGGGTGGAAGCGCAGGAACGTCGTCACGACGCCCTGCTCGCGGCACCAGGCGTCGTAGGCGGGCCAGAACGCCGCCCGGTCGCCGCCCGCAGGGCCGCCGTAGCCGTACGGCGTGATCAGGTCGGCGCCGCTCCTTACAGGGACTGTCCCTGTAAAGGCCTGCGCAGGCGCATCGGCCGGCGTCTTTACAGGGACTGTCCCTGTTAAGGCCTGCGGGGGCGTGTCGGCCGGCGTCTTTACAGGGACTGTCCCTGTTAAGGGGCGCCGGATCGCCGCGAAGACGGTGCCCTCGTGCTCGAGCAGCAGCGGCTCTCCCGGCTCGAGGACGCACGCGCTCTCGACGTAGGCCCGGCGGTAGTAGGCGTCCGCCGGGAGCTCGTCCCACTCGGCGGCGCCGACTTCCCTCACTCGGGACCAGGTCCCGGGACAGGTCCGCCGGGCACATGGCCCGGGACCTGGTCGCGGGACGCGCGGGCCCGCTCGATGTTGAGCGTGTCCTCGACGGGCTCGGGGTCCGGCCGGCCGAGCTGCGTGAACGTGGCGAGCACGATGCGCGCGTCGAGGGCGAGCGACCAGTTGTCGACGTACCAGGCGTCCAGCTCGAACCGTTCGTCCCACGGGATCTCGTCGCGGCCGTGGATCTGCGCCCAGCCGGTGATGCCCGGCTTGACCGCCAGCCGGCGGCGGTCGCCGTCCGTGTAGTTGGCGGCCTGCTCGAGCAGGTCCGGGCGCGGGCCGACGATCGACATCTCGCCGCGCAGCACGTTCACGAGCTGCGGCAGCTCGTCGAGGCTCGTGCGGCGCAGGAAGCGGCCGCTGCGCGTGATGCGCGGGTCGTCGGCGACGACGCCGAACGGGTCGTCCGAGATGCCCATCTGCCGGCCGGCCTCGACGGCATCCGGGATCATCGTCCGGAACTTCAGCATCGAGAACGGCCGCCCGCCCTTGCCTGCGCGGGCCTGGCGGAAGATGACCGGCCGTCCCGACTCCTTCGCGATCCAGGCGGCGATGCCCGCGTACACGGGCGCGAGCACGACCAGCCCGATCGCGGCGAGCACGCGGTCGCCGACCGCCTTCACGAGCCGCCCGCTCATGCGAGCAGCTCCCGGTAGACGCGCTCGTGCTGCTCCGCCGCCGCATCCCAGGTGAGCGCCTGCCGCGCGAGCTCCGTCCCGCGGTACGCCAGCTCCAGTGCGGCCGGGTCGGCGAGCAGCTCGGAGCATGCGTCCGCGAGCGCGGCGGCGTCGTCCGGCGGCACGACGCGGCCCGCGCCGAAATCGCGAATCGCGTCCGGCAGGCCGCCGACGTCGGTGACGACCGCGGGCCGCCCGTGGCCGAGTGCGGTGGCGAGCACGCCGGAGGAATCGATCTTCCGGTAGGGCAAGACGCAGAGCGTACTGCGCTCCATGAGCGGCGCGATCTCCTCGGCGCCGACGAACCGCAGCTGCCACTCGACGCGGTCGGCGAGGCCGAGCTCGTCGACCGCCCGGCGCGCCTCCGCGACCGCCGCCGGCTCGGCCGCGTCGCCGGCCACGACGAGGCGCACCGCGGGGACGCGCTCGGCGATCGCGGGGAGCGCGCGCACGAGCAGGTCGAGCCCTTTGTAGGCGCGGATGAGCCCGAAGAAGAGCAGCGTCGCTCCCTCCGGCGGCCGCGACGGGGGGCCGGGGAAGACCGGATGAGCGATCCGCACCAACCTGTCGCGCGGGACGCCGTGCGCCGCCAGCTCCTCGACCGCGCGATCCGACTGGACGACGACGCGGCCGACCGACGCGAGCGCCTCGCCCCAGGCGCGCACGTTGCGCTCCTGGCGCGGCCACACGTCGTGCGCGGTGAGCACTGTCGGGTGGCGCCCGGCGACCCGATGCAGCCAGTGCACGTCGTAGCGCGGGATCGCGAGCCACTGCACGTGGACGACATCCGGCCGTAGCGAGCGCACACGGTTCAGCAGGCGCAGGACGCTGGGCCCGTACTCGAGCCCCTTCAGCACCACGCGAGCGCGACTTCGCGGCGCCCGGCGCAGCAGCCGCGACGAGAGCGGCAGGAAGACCTCCTCGCGCCGGTAGCCGTCCGGCTCGGGCACGTCGCCGTGCGAGAACGGCGACGCGAGCAGCGTGACGTCGTGGCCGCGCCGCGCCAGCGCCGCCGCGAGGGCGTGGTCGTAGGGCGCCGTGAAGCTCGGCGGGTCGAGGAGCGCGATCCTCAAAACTTCTGGGTCAGGTACGGCAGCACTGCGAGCGCGGGCAGCGGGTCGTCCTTCGCCATCACGGCGCGCACCTTGCGCGGATGGAGGTACGGGCGCATGAACTCGCGCGGGGTCAGCTCCCGGCGGCGCGCCATCGCGAGCGACGAGTGCAGGTCCTTGGCCAGGAAGCTCCACGAGACGTCGCCCTCGAAGTGGCGCGGCTCGGGCTCCGGCTTGCCGCACAGGTCGTCGTAGGCGATCCGCGCCACGTCGAAGAAGCGGCTCATCGCGATGCCCGCCCACATCGGCACGCGCGTGTTGACCTCGAGCAGCTTGAAGTCGTCGTCGCGGTGGTCGTGCGCGAACTCGACGTGGCCGAAGCCGCGGTAGCCGGCCGACTCGAGCAGCCGCAGGCCAAGCTCGCGGACGCGCGGCTCGGACTGTGTGCGGAAGACGGCGCTCGTCCCGAACTTGATCGGCCCCTGCCGCACCTTCACGCCGGTGACGGTCGCGAGCGGACGGCCGCTCTGCCCGATGTACGCGAACAGCGACCAGATCTTCTCGTGCGCCTCGGGGATCAGCTCCTGGACGACCGTGTCGAAGCCGCGGGCGCGCGCCTCGCGCCAGGCCGCGACGAGCTCGTCGAGCGTGTCCGCCTCGACCACCTTCACGCCGAACGAGCCGGCGAAGTGCTGGCCCTCGACCGGCTTGAGCAGGTACGGCGGGCGCAGCTCCAGCGCGCGGAGCGTCTCCTCCGAGTCGGCGGCAACCGTGGCCGGTGCGTCGACGCCGGCGCGCTCGGCCTCGGCCGGGAGCGTCTCCTTGTGCCGCAGGCGGCGCGTGACCTCGGGATCGGGCGGCATCGGCAGGCGGAAGAGCGGGCTCAGCGCGTCCCAGTTGCGCAGGACGAGCTCGACGTGGTCGTCGCGCTCCGGGAGCAGCACCGGCCGGTCGGGCGTCGTCTCCGCCTGGAGCGCCGCGACGACGGCCTCGTCGCCGTCCGCATGGCGGACGCGGCGCAGGTAGCGCGAGCGGACGCCGAACTCGCGCGGGTGCATCGAGACGCCGGTGACCGGCACACCGGCGCGGCCGAGCGAGCGCGCGAACGAGAGGCCCGCCCAGAGCAGGCCGAGCACGACGACAGGCACCTGCGGCGCGTTGCCGTTGGTCTCCACGGGGCCACGCTAGTCGAGACGCCGCGCGGACAAGGGCTCTCCGACGGCGTCCGGCCAGGTTGACGCGCTTGGGTCAGCCCCCGATACACCTGGGGACAGACCCATGACGACACCTCTCGACCACCGCGTCCACGCTCGGCGGCGGGCGCCCTGGGTCTGTCCGGGTGTATCGGGGCTGACCCAAGCGGTTGAACGACGCGAACTGCTGACGGAGCGCGTGCCGCCGGCGCTTCCGGCGCCGCGCCCTGGGTCTGTCCCGGGTGTATCGGGGCTGACCCAAGCGGTTGAACGACGCGAACGCTGACGGAGGGCGAATACGTGCTGCCGGCGCTTGGGTCAGCCCCCGATACACCCGGGGACAGACCCAGGAACCAGACCCAGGAACAGGCCTGCCGATGACGCTACGGCAGGATCGAGCCGAAGACCTCTTCGACGAGCGAGTCGAAGCTCGGCGGCAGGCCGCCGTCGGCGCGGGCGAAGTCGCGCAGGAAGACGACGTACGCGCGCCACTCCTCGCCGCCGTCGGGCGCGCTCGCGGCGTTCTGCTCGACGAGGTGCTCGAGCGCCTCGATCGTGTACGACCCCGGGGGCGCGGCCGCTGCGCGCCGGGCAGTTCGCGGGGCAGGGGCCGCGACCGGGGCGAGAACCGGCGCGACCGGAGGCGGCAGCTTGGGCGCGGCCTGCTCGCGCGCCTCCAGCTGCTTCGCGCGGTCCTCGAGCTCCTGCGCCTTCTTCGCCAGCGCCTCGCGCTGCTTCTTCGCCTCCTCGATCTCCTTGTCGCGCTCGCGCGCCGTCCGCTCGAGCTCCTGTGTCAGCCGCTGCTGGACCGCGGCGCGCGCGGCGAGCTCGCGCTCGAGCTTCGCAAGCTTCTTCTCCTGGTCGGTGAGCGCGACCGCGCGGCGACCGCGCGACTCGTCGCCCTCCTTGACCGCCTGCTTCGTCCGCTCGACCTCTGCCTCGCCGGCGGCGAGCGCCTCCTCGCGCGCCTCGATCCGCTCCTCCCGCGCGCCCAGCTCCTGCTCCCGGTTCGCAAGGTCGCGCTCGCGCTTGGCCAGCGCCTGCTGGCCCTGCGCGAGCTCCTGCTGGTCGGTCCCGAGCGCGTCGCGCGCCGCGGCAGCTTCGCGCGACACCTGGGCTGCCTGGCTGCTCATCGACTCGAGCGCGCGCTCGCGCTGGGCCAGCGCCTGCTCGGCTGCCTCGACCTCGGCGGCCCGCGCGGCAGCCGCTGCCGCCTCCGCGTCGAGCCGGGCACGAAGCTCGTCGAGCTCGCTGCGCGTCGAGGTTGCGGCCTCCTCGGCCTCGACCGCCGTGCGCTCGCGCCGCTCCGCCTCGGCGCGCTGGCGCGACGCGGCCGTCTGCGCCTGCTCCGCGGCTGTCGCCGCGGCGTCGAGTGCCTGCTCGCGCTCGTCGAGCTGGCGCGTGCGTGCCTCCACCTGCTGCTCGCGCTCGGCCAACGACTCCCGCGCAGTTGCCAGGTCGCGGTCGCGCTCGCCGAGCGCGTGCTCGAGGAGCTCGGCCTGCTCGCGGCGGCGGGTGAGGAGCTCGTCGGCGCGCTCGACCTCGCCGCGGCGGTCGGTGAGGGCGGCTTCGCGCTCCGCAACGCGTCCTTCGCGCTCGGCGAGGTTGGCCCGGATGGACTCGATCTCGGCCCGCGCCTGCGCGCGGCGCGCCTCGTCGGCCCCCGCCTCGCGCTCGCGCCCTTCGAGGGCCCGCTCGCGCGTCTCCGCCTCGGCTGCCAGCCGCTCGAGCTCGGCGTTCGTGCGTTCCGCCTTGCGCTCCCGCTCGACGAGCGCGGCCTCCCGCTCCTGCGCGGCCCGCTCGCGCTCGGCCTCCCGCTCGTCGAGCTCGTGCTGCGTGCGCGCGAGTGCCTGGCCCTGCTGGTCGGCACTCGCCCGCAGTGCCTTGGCCCGCTCGGCGGCGTCGTCCACGGCGCGCCGCGACTCCTGCAGCTCGCGCTCGCGCACGTCGAGGGCCTCGGCCCGCTCGTCGAGCTCGCGCTTGCGCGCCGGGAGCTCGGCGGCCTCCGCGTCCAGCTCGCGGCGGCGGGCGGCCAGCTCCTCGATGACGTTTGCCGCCTCGCGCTCGCGGTTCGCGAGGGCGTCGCGGCGCTCGGCCAGCTCGCGCTCGGCCTCGGTGCGCGCCCGGCTGGCGGCGTCGTCGCGGGCGGCGAGCTCCTGCTCACGCGCCTGGATCGCGACCAGACGCTCGTCGAGCGCGGTACGCGTCTGCTCGAGCTCCGCCTCCCGCCGCGTCAGCTCGCGCGCGCGCTCGTCGGCCGCGGCGACCGCGGCGACCCGCGCCGCGTCGCGCTCCTCCACCGCCTGCTCGCGCTCGGCAACGGTGCGCTCGCGCTCCTCGAGCGCTGCGGCCGCCTCCTGCTCGCGGCGGGCGGCCTCGCGCTCGCGCTCGGCGAGCGCCGCCTCCCGCGCCTCGGCTTCGGCGCGCGCCGCTTCGAGCTCGCGCTGTGACACCGAGAGCGCGTCCGCCGCCTCGGCGCCGGCAGCCTCGCGCGCCGTGGCCGCCCGCTCGCGCTCGGCGATGCGCTTCTCGCGCGTCTCCAGCTCGCGCGCCTGCTGCTCCGCGGCGGCCGCCGCCTGCTCCCGCTGCTGCTCGACCTCTGCCTCCGCCGCCTTGACCTGCTCCCGCGCGGCGTCCAGCTCCTGCGACCGGCGCCCGAGCTGTGCGCGCTCCTCCCGCAACTCCTGGCCGCGGGCCGTGATCGCCTCGCGCTCCTTCTCGAGCTCGGCCGCGCGGCGCTCGGCCTGCGCGCGCTCGCCTGCGATCCGCTCTTCTTCCTCGGCCAGATCGGCCAGGCCGCGGCGCTGGGCGACGAGCTCCTCGTCGCGCCTCGCGAGTGCCTGGTCACGCGTGTCGAGCGCGGCCTCGCGCTCGGTCAGCGCCTCGCGGGCCGCCGTCAGCTCCTCGTCCTGGCGGGCGGACGCGGCGCGGTCGCGCTCGAGCGCGGCCTCGGCCTCCGCGAGCTCCGCGGCGCGGCGGTCGACCTCCTGCCGGGCCGCCGCCACGGCGGCCTCGCGCTGCTCGAAATCGGCGGCGCGCGCCTCGAGCGCACTCGCCTGCGACGCCAGCTCGGTGCGTTGCGACTCCAGCTCACGGCCGAGCCGCTCGGCGCCCGCCCGCGCGGCGTCCGCCTGCGCCGCCGACTGCACGGCGCCGGTCTCGCGCGCCGCAACCGCCCGCTCGCGGCGCTCCACTGCCTGCTCGCGCGTCCGGAACGCCGCCTCGGCGTCGCGCCGCTCTTCGTCCCGCGTCGTGAGCTCGTGGCTGCGCTCCTCCACCGCCGCCAGCGCCTCCAGCCGCTTCTGCTCGAGCAGGTCGAGCTGCCGCTCCCGCTCGGCGAGCGCGCGATCGCGCACCTCGAGCGCACCGAGCGACTCCGAGGCCCGCACGTCCAGCTCCTCCGCGCGTGAGGCGAGCGTCTCGCGCTCGGCCTGCAGCTCGGCCCGCATCGAGTCGAGCTCCTCGCGCAGCCTGGCCGCGGTGCGCTCGTCCTCGTCCAGATGCCGGCGCCGCGCCTCGAGCTCGCGGTCGAGCGTCTCGAGCTCGTGGCCGCGCGCGTCGTAGTTGGCGGCCGTCTCCTCGCGGCGCTCGAGCTCGGCCCGCCGGCGCGCGAGCCGGTCGAGCTCCTCGGCGAGCTCGCGCTGGCGCTCCGATGCGCCCTCCTGCTCCTGGAGCCCGCGCGCGAGCGCCTCCTCCTGCTCGGCGATCTGCTGCCCGCGCTCGGACAGCTCGCGCTCGCGCTCGGCTGCGGCCTCCTCGCGCTCGGTCACCTCGGCGAGCCGCTCAGCGCGCTCCTCGTCGATCGCCGCGCGCAGCGTCTCGAGCTCGGTTCGGAACCGCGTGTTCGACGCCTCGCGGTCGGCGATCGTGGCCTCGCGGATGTCGAGATCGGCGAAAGCCTCCTCACGGCGGTCGACGTCGTCGCGGCGCCGTGCGAGCCGCTCGGCCTCCTCCATCAGCGCCCGCTCCCGGTCCTCGAGGTCTCCGACCTCGACCCGTGCCTGATCCAGCGCGGCCTGTGCCCGCACGAGCTCCTGCTCGCGCTCGGCCAGCGTCCGCTCGCGCTCGGCCAGCCGGTCGGCCTCGATGCTCCGAGCCTGGAGCTCGGCATCCGCCCCGGCCAGTGCCTCCTCGCGCGCGGCGAGCTGCCGCTCGCGGTCCGCGGCAGCACGCACACGCTCGGCCTCGGACCCCTGGAGCTCGGTGCGCTGCTCGGCGAGCCCCGCGAGCTCCGTGCGGAGCCGCTCGCGCAGCTCCTCGGCCTCGGCCTGTGCCTCCGCCGCCGCGGCGCGCGCCTCCTCGGCGACACGCTCGCGCTCGGCGATCTGCTCGGCCCGCTGGGCGAGCTCGGAGCGCTCCGCCTCCACGGCCTCGCGGGCGGCCAGCGCCGCCGCCTGCACCTGCGCGCCTTCGGCGCCCGCCCGCGTGAGCGCCGCCTCGCGCTCGGAGAGCTCCTCGCTGCGCGTCGCCAGCGCGGCCCGCTCGGCCTCGAGCGCCTCTGTGCGCTCGTCGTCGGCCCGGGCGATCGCCGCCTCGCGCTCGGCAAGCTCTTCCATGCGCTTCGCAAGCGTGGCGCGCTCGGCCTCGAGCGCCTCGTGCGCCGCAGCCGCCGCCGCCTTCGCCTCCGCGCCCTCGGCGCCGACCTGCGCGAGCGCCGCCTCGCCGGCGGCAAGCTCCTCGGCGCGCTTCGCAAGGGCTGCACGATCGGCGGCGAGCGCCTCCACGCGTTCCGCGTCGGCCTGGGCGGCCGCCGCCTCGCGCTCGGCAAGCTCCTCGGTGCGCTTCGCGAGCGTGGCTCGCTCGGCCTCGAGCGCCTCGTGAGCTGCAGCAGCCGCGGCCTTCGCCTCCGCGCCCTCGGCACCGGCCTGCGCCAGAGCCGCCTCGCGCGCGGCGACGGCCCGCTCGCGGTCCTCCAGCTCCTTCAGCGCGCCGCTCGTGTCCGGAGGCGGGGGAACCGCGGCCAGCTCGGACGCCCGCGCCTCGAGCGCAGCCTCGCGCTCGGCCAGCTCCTGCGCGCGGGCATCGGCGTCCGCGACCGCCGCGAGCCGCGCCTCGAGGTCGGCCTCGCGCCCGCGGTAGGCCGCCTCGCGCTGCTCGACCTCCTGCAGGCGCGCCGCCAGCATCCCCGCTTCGGAGACGAGCTCGGCCTCGCGGTCGCTCAGCGTGCGCTCGTCGACCTCGAGATCTGCGAGCCGCTTGCGCCCGGCGTCGATCTCGCGCTCGCGGGCCGCGACCGCCTCCTCGCGCGCGACGACGCCTTCGAGGTCGACACGGCGCTCGTGCAGCTCCTGCTCGATGGCCGCGAGGCGACGCTCGCGCTCGGCCAGCTCGTGGGAACGACGGTCGGCCGCCTCGGCAGCCTCCGCACGGGCGCGCGCCGCCGCCTCCGCCTCCACGCGCCGCGCCTCGAGCTCGCGCTCTTCCTCGACCAGCGCCTGCTCGCGCGCGGCGAGCCGCTCCGCCGCCGCCTGCTGCTCCTGCGCCTGCCGCTCGAGCTCGGCTACCACGTCTTCGCGCGCGGCCACATCCTGCTCGCGCGTGACCAGCTCTTCCTCGTCGACGCGGCGCCGCTCGAGCTCGGCCTCGGCGGCCGAGAGACGGCGCTCGCGCGCCACGAGAGCGGCCGCGTCGAGCCGCTCCTGCTCGAGCTCGGCCTGCGCCTCGGCGAGCTGCTGGGCCCGCTCGGCCAGCTCGCGCTCACGCGCGGTCAGCTCAGCGTCGTCGAGCCGGCCCTGCGCGACCTCGGCCTCCGCGGCTGCGAGCCGCTGCGCCTGCTCTGCCAGCTCGCGCTCCCGCTCGGCGACGCGCTCCTGGTCGACACGGCGCTCTTCCAGCTCCCGCTCGGCCTCGGCGAGCAGCCGCTCTCGCTCGACGAGCGCCGCGACCTCGAGCCGCCGCTCGGCGAGCTCTTCCTGCAGCTCCTCCACCTCGCGCACGCGCGCGGCGAGCTCGGCCTCGTCGGTCTCACGCTGCGCCCGCGCCTCCGCGAGCGCACGCTCGCGGTCTGCGACCTCGCGCTCGCGGGACGCCAGCTCGTCGGCGTCGACCTGCCGGCGCGCCAGCTCGGCCTCGGCCGCGGTGAGCGCCGCTTCGCGCTCGACGACCGCGGCGAGGTCGGCCTCGCGACCCGCGACTGCCTGCTCGCGCTCGTCGAGCCCGGCAAGCTCGGCGCGCTGCCTCGCGAGCGCGGCCTCGGCGGCGCCGAGCGTGCGCTCGCGCGCGGCGAGCGCCTGCTCGCGCGCGTTGAGGACCGCCTCCACCGCCTCCGCGTTGCTGCCCGCTTCGGCGCGTGTGTGCGTGAGCGCCGCCAGCTCGCCGGCGAGGCGCTCGCGCAGCGCCTCTGTCTCGGCCTGCGCCGCGAGCGCCGCTGCATACGCCTCCTCGGCGACGCGGGCGCGCTCGTTCGCCTCGTCCAGCCGCCGGGCGAGCTCGGCACGATCCTCCTCGGCGCCGGCCTGGAGCGTGGCGGCGATGTCGCGCGCGGCCGTCTCGCGCTCGGTGACCTGGTCGAGCTCCCGCTCGCGTGCGGCGACCTCGCGGTCACGACTGGCGAGCTCGGCCTCCACGGCCGCCAGCTCGCGGGCCCGTTCCTCGACAGCGGCTGCTGTGCGCAGCCGTTCGGCCTCGCGCGACTCCAGCTCCCGTGCCTGCTCCTCGACAGCGGCGACGGCGCGCAGCCGCTCCGCCTCGAGCGACTCCAGCTCGCGTGCCCGCTCCTCGATCGAGGCCGCAAGCTCGAGCCGCTCGGCCTCGCGAGACTCCAGCTCGCGCTCCCGCTCGGCGAGCTGCTGCTCGCGGGCCGCAGCCTGCGCCGCAGTCTCGTCGTCGCGGCGCTGCTCGGCGGCCGCAAGCTCGGCGCGCACGCCCTCGAGCTCCCGCTGGAGGTCCGCGGCCTCGCGCTCGCGCAGCTCGCGGAGCGCGGTCAGCTCGGCCCGGACCGCGTCGCGGTCGCCGGCCGCCGCGTCAGCCTCGGCTCGCGCGGCCTGCGCCTCCCGGGCCGCAGCGTCGAGCTGGCGCGCAGCCTCTTCGTTCGCCGCACGGAGAAGCTCGACCTGGTCGCCGGTCACGGCCGGCGCGGGCGCCGCGGCGAGCTGAGCCTCGCGCTCCGTCAGTGCACGTTCGGCCTGCGCGAGCGCCTGCTCGCGCTCGGCGAGCGTCGCCTCGAGGTCGCCGGCCCGCCGCTCGCTGCGCTCGGCGGCCGACGCGAGGTCGCGGCGTGCCGCCTCGAGCTCGCGCTCGGCGATACCTCGCTCGCGGTCGAGCTGAACCTGCAGCGCGGCGAGCTCGCGCTCCCGCTCGGCGAGGGCGCGCTCGCGCTCCTCCAGCGCCGAGTCGCGCGGCGCGGCCGCGGGCTGCTCTCTCGGCGGCGCGCCCTGCGAGCCCTCCTCGAGCCACGAGGCAGCGGCCCGGACGCGGCCCGCCAGCCCGGCCCGCCGGCCCGCGTCGCTGCCCATGAAGAAGGCGACGGGCTTGCCCGTGGCGACGGCGATCCGGCGCAGGTAGCGCGAGGCGTCCTCGTCGCCCGACTCGAACGACTCGAGCGCCTGGATCGTCACGCCGATCCGCTCGGCCAGCGCCTCCTGGGTCAGCCCGCGGTCGGTTCTCGCCCGGCGGATCCGCTCGCCGACCGCGTTTCGCCCCGTGGTCTCGTGCCCGCGCGCCATGCCGCGGCTCCGACACTAGACGACGAGCGCGTCGGCATAAGCCTCCAGAGTCAGCTCGGTCACGCGCGGCCACGAGAAGTGCTCCGCGGCGCGCTCGCGGCCGGCCGCGCCGAGCCGCCGGCGGAGCTCGCGGTCGGCCAGCAGGCGCTCGAGCGCCGTGCGCAGCGCCGCCTGGTCGCCCGGCTCGACGAGGTAGCCCGTCTCGCCGTCGACGACCAGGTCACGGAGGCCGCCGACGGCGGACGCGACGACCGGCCGCGCGTGTGACATCGCCTCCAGGCAGACGACGCCGAAGCCCTCGCGGCGCGAAGGCACGGCGACCACGGCCGCCCGCGCGAAACGGCTCTGCAGCTCCGCGTTCGGCAGGAAGCCGATCGCCTGCGGCACCTGGTCGCGCAGCGGGCCGTCGCCGACGACCTCCAGCGGCAGACCCTCCGCGGCGGCGACCAGGTCGAGGACCCCTTTCTCCGGCGAGAGGCGGCCCGCATAGAGGACGTGCGGCGGCTCGTCCTCCTCGCCCACCTCGGCCGGCAGCTCGATCCCGCTCGGGATGACGCGCACGTCCCGGGCACCCAGCTCGCGCGCCGCGCCGGCAAGCGCCGTGGACGGGCAGATAACGATGCGCGCCCGGCGCAGGATGCGCCGCGCCAGCCGCGGCGCGCGGCGGGCCAGCTCGACGTCGGTTCCCCAGAGCTGGACGACGAACGGCTTGCCCGTCAGCGCCGCGACCGCGCCCGACGGCAGCCAGTGCGCGTGGACGAGGTCGGCGTTCCTGGCCGCGCGCCTCGCCGCCCACGTGAAGGACGCGAGCATCGGCGGCACGAGCAACGCCTTCGCCGGGTGCGCCTTCAGGTTCCCGACGACGCCGGCGCCGTAGGCGATCCCGAAGTGGCGGAACCGCTCCGGCGACATCGACGTCGACGTCGACCCCGCCCGCACGCAGCTCTCGAACGGCATCGCCGACGAAGTTCCCGGCCGGGTCGCCCGGGTGCCGCGGGTAGGACGTGGTGAGAACGACGACGCGCACGCCGCGTATTGTCGGCGCCGTGCACCGCATCTCGCGCGACCAGGTGATCTGGGAGTTCGGGCCCGACCTGGAGCCGGTGCTCGAGATCGACGCCGGCGAGACCGTCACGTTCGAGACGAACGACTGCTTCTCCGGCCAGATCCGCAGCGAGGACGACCTCGTCACGAACATCGACATGTCGCGGATCAACAGCGCCACCGGGCCCGTCGCGGTGCGCGGCGCCGAGCCGGGCGACTCGCTGGTCGCCGAGATCCTCGACGTGCGGCCGGTCGAGTGGGGCGTCGCGTGCCTGATCCCCGGCTTCGGGCAGCTGATCGACTGGGCGCAGGCACCGGTCACGCGGCTCTTCGAGGTGCGCGACGGCGAGGTGCGCATGGGCGACTCGATCCGCTTCCCGGCCAGGCCGATGGTCGGCGTCGTCGGCGTGGCCACGGGCGGCGAGACGCTCTCGAACGGCCTCGCCGGCGTGCACGGCGGCAACCTCGACGACCACTTCCACGGCGCCGGCGCGCGGATCTACTTCCCGGTGCGCCAGCCGGGCGGGCTGTTCGCGGTCGGCGACATGCACGCCGCGATGGGCGACGGCGAGATCTGCTTCACGGGCGTCGAGATCGCCGGCGAGGTCGACATCCGCTTCGACGTCCTGAAGCGCAAGCAGGCCCGGTGGCCGGTGACGGAGCTGGCCGACCGCTGGCTCCCGCACGCGACCGCGCCCGGCTACGAGGAGGCGCTGGCGCTCGTCGCGGAAGAGGCGGGCCGGCTGCTGGTCGGCGAGCACGACTTCACGGTCGAGGACGCGTTCATCTTCCTCTCGGTCGCGTGCGACGCGGGCGTGGCGCAGGCGTGCAAGCCGGCCGAGGGCTTCGGGACGATCGCGCGCTTCTCGATCCCGAAGATCGACGCGTGCCCCGGCCCGTTCTCGTAACCAGGTCTTGAAATCGAGTCAGCCCGTGTGGGTCAGCCCCGATACAGCTGGGACAGACCCTGTCTTTGCGCGAGTCGGGCGGTTACGGAACCTGGTTGTTCGATAGGGCGTAGCCGCGGAAAGACAGGGTCTGTCCCCAGGCCGTATCGGGGGCTGACCCACACAGGCTGACTCGATCGAGACGCCGGTGCGTCGGCGTCCTTGACGTTGGGTCTGTCCCCAGGCCGTATCGGGGGCTGACCCACACAGGCTGACTCGATCGAGACGCCGGTGCGTCGGCGTCCTTGACGTTGGGTCTGTCCCCAGGCCGTATCGGGGGCTGACCCAAGCCGTCGGCCCGAGCCGCGGCCGAGGCCGCCGCTAGCGCTCGGCGCGCCGCGCGAACACGACCGGCACGGCGAGCGCCAGCATCGCGAGCGCGTAGAAGTAGAAGAACGGCACCGTGAGGTAGAAGAGTTCGCGGCGAGCGTGCCGGCGAGCGCCGCGGTGAAGCCCCACGCGAGCGGGCGGACGCGGCGGGCGAGCGGGTCGTGCGCCGCGGCCAGAGCGCGCCCCAGGCGCCGCGCGGCGCCGAGCCGCCGGAACACCCACACGAGGAACGCCGCGAACACGGCCGCCCCCACGACGCCCGTCTCCACGAACAGGGCGACGTAGAACGAGTGCGGCCCCCAGTTCGTCTGGCCGGTGACGAACTCGTAGTAGACCGAGAAGTTGTTGAACCCGAGCCCGAACAGCGGGTGCTGGTGCAGGACGTCGGGGATGAAGCCGTAGACGTCGAAGTGCGGCGACGCGGACGCCGTGCTCGTGTTGATCCGCGACTTGATCACGGTCTCGAAGAAGTTCTGGCGGCGGCCGACGATCGCCAGCAGCACGACGCCGACGGCGGCGAGCGGGACGAGGAAGCGCGCCGTCACGAAGTGACGCCGGTACGGCAGCGCGAGCACGAGCAGGCCGACCGCCAGCCCGAGCGCGCCGCTCCGCGACAGCGTGGCCAGCTCGACGACGAGCAGGAACGCGAGCAGCACCGCGAGCGGGATCCGCAGGCGGTGGCTGCGCTCGAGCCGCAGGTACAGCGGCGTGAGGACGAGCAACGGCACGATCAGCATCACGCCGAGATGGTTCGGGTCGCCCGTCAGCGCGTTCGGCCGGTACACGCTCTGCCCCTCGACCGCCCCGTAGATGTTGATCGAGCTCGCCCCGCCGGTCACCGGCGCGAGCACCTTGGAGTCCAGGTCGCCGCCGGTCTCCGCGTAGAGCAGCTGCAGCACGCCGTACGCCGCGTTGGCCGCGAACCCGAGCGTGAACGCAGCGAGCGCCTCCCAGTAGTACGCCGCCGGCCGCCGGACGAGATACGCCAGGCCGACGACGAGGAACCCGAAGTGCAGCGCCCACTTGACCGTCCCCTTGAAGAACTGCGCGAGCGCCTGGCCCGTGTCGAGGTCCCAGAAGCCGATCAGGTAGACGGCGAGGAACGCCGCCCCGAAGGCCGCCGCGACCAGCACGGTCCTGGGCACCTTCCCCACGTGGCCGCCCTCGATCGCGACGCCGACGAGCGAGAGCAGGAACAGCACCGAGACGACGTCCGACAGGTTGACCGTGCCCGCGACCTCCCAGTGCACCTTCTCGAAGGAGATGACGAAGAGCGTCGCCAGGAACAGCCAGGAAGCGGCCTTGCTCACGCGATGCTCCTGAGCACCTCGGCCAGCTCCTCCACCCGCGTCTCCCGCGACAGCCGCGTGCGCCACTCCTCCGGTAGCGGCGTCCCGTCGAGCGTGCCGGCTTTGAAGCTCGCCTCCAGGCCGACGAGCGCCTCGCGCATGCCCGCGATGTCGTCGGGCGCCACGACGACGCCCGCGCCGGTTGCGCGCAGCAGGTCGGCGGCGGCTCCGTCCGTCGGCACGACGGCGAGTATCGGGCGCTCCGCGGCGAGGTACTCGTAGACCTTCCCGGAGAGCACGCCGCGCCCGCGCCCGCCCGCGTCGGGGATCAGGAGCAGCAGCGCCTCGGAGTCGCGCTGCAGCTCGAGCGAGCGCCGCCGCGGGACGTACGGGAAGAGCTCGAGCCGGTCGCCGAGCCCACGCTGCTCGGCCCACTCGCGATCCTCGGGCCGGAAGCCGCCGACGAAGCGCGCGACCGCGTCCACGTTCGAGGACGCCAGCGCCTCGAGGAACGGCTTCGGGTCGCGCTTGCCGAAGAAGCTGCCCGTGTGGGTGATGCGCAGCCGCTCGCCCCGCTCGTACTCCAGCCCCGCGAAGTCCTCGAAGTCGCAGCCGTTCGAGATCGTCACGACGGGCCCCTTCGGCCCGAGCGCGCGCGCCTCCTCGGCGATCGCCTCCGACACGGCCACGATCGCGTCCGCCGAGCGCGACACGAGCCGGCCGAGCCCGCGCTCGACCCGCTCCTTCACGCGCACGGCCGCGCTCTCGGCGTTCCGGTGCGGATGCGCGACGAGCGAGTCGCGCAGGTCGGCGACCCACTTCGCGCCCGTCGCCTTCTTCACCGCCGCGCCGACGAGGTGCACCGAGCCCGGCGGCGAGGTCGTGATCACGGCGTCGATGCCCTCCCGGCGCACGATCTGGATCGCCGCCGGGATGGCGGTCGCGTTCCACGTCACGCTCGCGTCAGGGACGAGCACGCGCCGGAACGCGAGGCTCGCCTGCGTGCCGAGCCGCTCGAGCCCCTGCGTCCCGTGCAGCTCCTCGGCCGGCTTGCGCGCGCGCGGCCCGACGTAGCGGGCGCGGTGCACCCAGGCCTGGCTCGGCGGCTGCAGCTCGTCGTCGCGGTGGATCCACTTCGAGTCCTCCGGCGCGAGCACGTGCGTCTCGATCCCGAGCGCGGGCAGGTAGGTCGCGATCTTCAGCGGCCGCTGCACGCCGCCGCCGCCCGCGGGCGGCCAGTACATGGTCACGAGGAGGACGCGCACTTATGAGCGGTACAGGGCGAACTTGCCGTCCGTCCAGACCGGCGCCTGCTGCATCCGTGTCTTGAAGCGGTTGCGGTTGATGACGATCCAGCTCGCGCCGTAGCGGCGCGGGATCGCGAGGTCGCCCGTCCTGAGGAACCTGATGGCGTCGTCGTAACGCTCGTACGGGCGGTTCTCGGTCGTGTCCGCCACGTGCGGCGGCGGCGCGTTCGCCACGTAGACGGGCAGGTACGCGGCGATCTGGTAGCTGGTGTCGACGTCGGAGAAGACGATGTCGCGCTTGTCCGTCCGCGCCTGCAGCTGGTGCAGCAGCTCAGGCGAGAGGTTCTTCGACGTGTCGCGCGCCGGCGTCGTCCAGTGGGTCGCGGCATGCACGCCGACCGGAAGGACGAAGAGCACGGCCGCGAGCGCCGCCAGCCGCTCGGCCCGCTCGTGGATCCCCGGCCAGCGGACGAGCGCGGCGATCCCGAACGCGATCGAGCCGCCGAGCACCGCCGCCCAGGTGACGTAGGCGGGGCCGCCGTCCTCGAGCCGGTAGCCGAAGTCGCCGGGGAAGGCCACCTGGAGGACGATCCCGGCGATCAGCGCGACCGGCAGGACGAGCCAGCGCAGCAGCGACGTCAGCACGATCAGGCCGCCCGCGAAGGCGAACGCGAACGGCAGGAACCCGGCTGCGCGCCGCGCCTGCGAGATCGAGACGAGGTCGGCGAAGGTCGGGAAGAGCGCCGACGTGAGCGTGACCGCGAGCACTGCGAGCGAGCCGCCGAGCACGAACGCCGACCAGCGGCGGAGCGGCGTGAGCGCCGCGAGCGGGACCATGACCAGCGCCGCGATCGCGATGGCGCCGCCGCGCCCGAACACCTCCGGCGCGAGCCGGTAGCTCGCCTCGGAGAACACGTCGAGCTGCTCCGGGTACTTCGCGACCGCGGCCCTGAACGCCTCGCCGTCCGGCTGGTGCGACGCGGTCTTCTGGACGACCGGGAGCAGCGCGGCCGCAACCGCCACCATCGGCGCGGAAAATGCGGCGTACGCGATGGCAGCGGGCACGAGCTCGCCGCGCGCCATGATCGCCCGGGCCACGAGGTAGCCGGCGAGCGGCACCGCGAGGAAGATCGCGTAGGTCGGGTGGACGAGCGCGAGCGCGAGCCCCGCGGCCGCGAGCGCGGGCAGGATCGTGCGCGAGCGGTCGCGCAGGTAGGCGAAGAAGAGCGCGATCGCGGCCGGGACGAGCAGCTGGCGGCTTGCCGTCGCGGGGAGCGCGAGCGCGTTGTAGGCGCCGCCCGAGCCCGGCGCCAGGGCGATCAGCCCGACCTGCGCGACGGCGACGGCAACACCGGCTGCGCGGCTGCGGAACAGCGCGTGGCCCGCCTCGTATGCGACGAGCACCGCGAGCGGCGCGAGGATGCTCGCCTCGTGCCGCACGACGAGCGCCGGGTCGACGCCGGCGAGGTGCGCGATCATCGCCAGGAACCCGTGCCAGAGCGGGAAGGCGTAGCCCGGGTGCAGGCCACCGTCGGCGAACTCGTCCACCGCGCGCAGCGACAGCCCGTCGAACGAGTCGAGCTTGCGGACGCGCGCGAGATGGAACAGCGCGTCGCCGGAGAGCACGGGCGCGACTCGCCAGAGCGCAACGCCGAGCACCACGCCGCCCGCGAGCAGCAGGAGCGTCCCCGCACGTGGCTCGAGCTGCCGGCCGCGGAGCGCGAACGGCAGCGCGACGACACCCACCGCGGCCAGGGCAATGAGCCCGAGGGTGATCGTCGCGCCGAACACGAACATCACGGTCATCGCGAGCGCGACGCCCGCGAGCGCGAGCGGCAGCGTCGCCGAGATCCCGCGCAGCATCAGTGCCCGCGCCACGAGGAAGCCAGGAAGCAGCACGCAGGCGGTCGCGAAGATCAGCCGCAGCCCGAGCCCGAGCCCGGTCTCCGGCAGGAGCCGCGAGACGAGCAGCCCCGGCACGACGAGCAGCGGAGCGATTGCCGAGACCCGCACTGCCGGCCGCGACCGCGACCGCGCGTACGTGCGGCGGAGCTCGACCGACTCTGCGCGCTCGATCACGCCTCCACGCCTCCCAGCTCGGCGGCGGACCCGCTCCCTAGCCAGTGCGCCGCGTCGCGATAGGCCCGGCCCCGGTCGCCTCGGTAGAGCGCGCCGCGCAGGAGCAGCGACGCGCGCAGCAGCTGCCGTGTCCGCTCGCCCGTGCGCACGCCGTGGTGCTTGGTCATGAAGCGGAGGTGGCCGCGGACCTGGTCGCGGAACATGCGTCCGCCGTGCCCGGCGCCGAGGACGTGGGTCACCTCCGCGCCCGGCCAGAAGAGCACCTTCCAGCCCGCCTGCCGGAAGCGGTAGCACCAGTCGGTCTCCTCGCTGAAGAGGAAGTAGCCCTCGTCGAGCGGGCCGATCTCGTCAACCGCCGCGCGGCGCACCAGCATGGCGGCGCCCATCACGAACTCGGCCTCGCGCTCGGTCTCGTGGTCGAAGCCGCTCGCGTAGAAGCTGTTGAAGAGCCGCGTGCGCGGGCCGAGCTTGCGCAGGAAGAAGAACTCGGTCGCGAGCCGCCAGAGGGTCGGGAACCCGCGCACGGAGCGCTGCAGGCGGCCGTCCGGGTACCGCATGCGCGGCCCCACGAGCGCGGCTTGCGGCCGCGACTCGGCGAAGGCAGCCAGCTTCTCGAGCGCGCCGTCGTCGGCCCAGGCATCTGCGTTGAGGATGAAGAACCAGCCCGGTCCGGTGGAGGACTCGCGCATGCCACGGTTCCAGCCGGCGGCGAGCCCCAGGTTCTCCTGCTCGACGAGGCGCACATCCGGGTGACTGGAGCGCACGAGCTCGAGCGTGCCGTCGGTCGAGCCGTGGTCGACGACGATCGTCTCGTAGCCGCGCACGCTGGCGAGGCACCGGTCGATGTAGGGCATCGCATTGAAGGTCACGACGATCACGGAGACGTCGCTCATCGGCGCTTCCGGGCTGCCTTGCAATCTAGTGTCCCTTCAGAGGCTGCTGTCGAAGAGGCACTAGCCCGTGGTGCGGCGCAGTCCGGGCCGCGCGGCCCCTCGCGCGCTCTCCCAGAGCAGGATGCCGAGGCCGGGCAGCGCCAGGACGACTGTCACGAGGAAGAAGAGGAAGCCGGCGGCGAACGCCTGATCGGCGTTGATCCCCAGGGTGCCGAGGAAGCTCACGAAGAAGGCCTCGCGGACCGCGATCCCGTTGATCGTGAACGGGAAGAGCAGAACGAAGAACAACACCGGCCCCATGACGTAGAAGGGGCGCACGGAGAGGTCGATCCCCACCGACCGCGCGCAGAGCCAGATCGGGAGGATGCGCACCGCCTGGACGGCGAGTGTGACGAGCGCAAGCTCGACGAGCAGGCGCGCGTCGACGCGGTAGGCATGGATGCCCTCGTAGACCGCGCGGACGGGACGCTCGAGCCTGAGCCGGCGCAGGAGCGGCGCGAAACGGCGCAGATGTCTACGCGCGCGCGACGAGAAGAAGACGAAGGCGAGGGCGACCGTGCCGAGGATGAAGACGAGCTCGAGCCAGTAGTAGGCGCCGAGGTCGTAGCGGCCGTAGGCGAGGACGAAGCCGATCGCCGCCAGGGCGACCGTGGCGATCCCGCCGAGCGCGCGGTCGAGCAGGACGCTGCCTGTGACGACGCCCGCCGTGCCCGGGTGCCGCTTGGCCGTCTCGTAGATCCGCACCGCGTCGCCGCCGAGCGAGGTCGGGAGCACCTGGTTCGCGGTGTAGGCGACGAAGTACGTACGGGTCAGCCAGGAGAGTGGCTCCCGGATGGTGCGAGCTCTCAACAGCTGCTGCCAGCGCCAGGCCATCGGCACCGTCGTCGCGATCATGATCGCGGCGGCGAGCAGGAAGAGGCCCGGATCGGCGTCGCGCAGGACGTCGACCGTCTTCGCGAGGTTGATCTTCCAGAGGATGTAGGCGATGCAGGCCGCGGTGACCGCGAGGGTCAGGCCGACACGGAGCGGACGGCTCATGTGAGGGCGGCGTGGACGCGGCGCAGGGCGGCGATCGCGTCGCCGATGTCGTCCTCGGAGTGGGCGGGCGAGAGCGGCAGCGACAGCACCTCGCCGCCGGCGCGCTCGGCGACCGGCAGGCCCTCCGCCTGCAGGTCGCGGTACGCGGTCAGCTGGTGGACGGGCAGGAAGTGGATGCTCGAGCCGATGTTCTCGTCGGCGAGGCGGCGCTGGTACTCGTCGCGCGTCCCGCCCGCGCGCGTGGCGTCGACGCGCACAACGTAGAGATGCATGGCATGCGTGTCGCGCGGGTCGCGGGCGAGCGGCTCGATCCCGTCCAGCCCGGCCACGGCCGCGTCGTACAGCTCGAACTGACGGCGGCGGAGCTCGCGGTGGCGCTCGACCTTGCCGAGCTGCACGAGCGCGATCGACGCGAGCACGTCGGACAGGTTCGCCTTGTAGCCGGGCACCGGGATGTCGTAGAGCGAGCCGTGGCCGCGCCGCATGACGCGCAGGTCGTCGACGGCGCGGGCGATGTCCTCTCGCGTCGTCGCGACGAGCCCGCCCTCGCCGGCGGCGATGTTCTTCGTGGCGTAGAGCGAGAAGCAGGTGACGTCCGCGACCGATCCGACCGGGCGGCCGTGGTACCGCGCCTCGGCGGCATGGGCGGCGTCCTCGACGACGGGCAGCCCGAGCGCGGCGAACGCATCGAGATCGGCCGGCTGGCCCGCGAGATCGACGGGCATGACCGCCTTCGTCTTGGGCGTTATCCGCCGCGCAACGTCCTCCGGGTCGAGGTTGAGGTCGCCCTCGCGCACGTCCGCGAGCACCGGCCGAGCGCCGCAGTGGACGATCACGTTGACCGTGGCCGGCCAGGTGATCGGCGTCGTGATCACCTCGTCACCCGGGCCGACGCCTAGCGCCAGCAGGGCGAGGTGCAGCGCCGCGGTGCCCGACGAGACGGCGAGGACGTATTCGGCGCCCCGCAGAGCTCCGCGAAGCGCTGCCTCGAGCTCCGCCGCCTTCGGGCCAGTCGTCAGCCAGCCCGAGCGGATGGTCTCGGCGACGGCAGCGATCTCCTCCTCGCCCACGGCGGGCGGCTGGAACCCGAGAAACGTCGCGCGGCGGCGCTCCGACACGTCCTGCATCGCTGCAGGGTAGGCGGCAGGCCAGAAGGAGGGTCTGGCGAAACACAGTCTGTGCCCGTCGCGGCACGCTGCCCGCCCCGATGCGTCGTCCTCAGTCGCCCCGATAGAACACCGCTATCGAGGCTCCCTGCGTCCTAGCCTCGGAACAAGCATCGCACCACGCCGAGCGAGCGGCGTTCCACCAGCCCCTCCTACGGAGCGGTGGCGTACGACTCGCGCAGCGTGCGCCCGCCGACCGGCGTGGTGCTCACGATGCTGCCGTCGTCCGCCTGCACCACGAGCGCGGCCGCGCGCACACCCTGCGGGTGCCCGAGGTAGACGTTGCCCGCGACGGGAGCCCACACGACGTCGCCGCCAGGCGTCCGGATGCCAACTGCCCGGATGCCGTCCGCCGCGAAGCCGGCGACTTCTGCCACGACCGGGTAGGCGTCGTCGAGTCCCTGCGTGTAGGTCGTGAGGTCGGCGACAGGCATGTCGTCAGAGGGGAAGCGCGACGGGCAGCCGAAGGCGCCGAACCGCTCACGACCCTCGACGGCGCGGCCGAGGACGACGCACGAGTCTCCCTGCGCCGTCGTCCCGCGATAGAAGCGCAACCCGCCGCGATCCGCGAGCACGCGCAACTCGGCGACGCCGGCGCTGTCCAGGTCGATGCGGTCGACCGGCAGGAGGCCAGTCGTAGACACCGCGCGGCCGCGATTGGACAGCCCGTCGTAGAGCGAGCGCCGGGAATCACCGCGGCTCGCGAACACCGCCGCGACCGCCACCGCTGCGAGCAGGGCGAGGCCGAGCACCAGACTGCGCCGCCCGGTCACCAGTCGATCGCCTCGCACAGCACCGACGACCCGGGCCCGCCCCAGGTGTGCTCGTACGCGCAGGTCGCGACGTTGTACGGCCCTGCCCCGGTGTCGAAGCGGTCGACGGTGATGACCTGGCCGTTCCAGTCGCGGCCGTAGAGGCGGTAGCGCATGGTGGGGAGGCCGGAGCTGCCGCGATCCCAGAAGCCGACCCGCATCCAGCCGCCGGTCGCCTTCCACACGCGGGTGCGGTCCCAGTAGCTCCAGCCCGAGCATGCCAGCCCTTGCGACCCGCCGAGCGCCGACGTGCAGCGATCGACCGGCGCAGTCGCCGACAGCGTCCCGTAGCCGGCGTAGTCGAAGAAGCGGCAGACGCTGCAGCCGCCGTCGCCGACGACCACGGGGTCGGGCCGCGCCGCCTCGCCGCCTGACGTCGCGAATGCGAGCGCGAGGGCGGCGAGGATCCCGGTCAGCGCGGCGGTCTTCATGGGAAGCGTTTTACCGGCCCCTCAGAGCTTGTGCAAGATGTCTCTTTTGGCCGTGTACAGGCCGGTCAGTGGACGCGAAAGACGATCCGCTCCGCAGCCGAATCCGCCTTTGCGAGCGCGTCGTCGCGGCTCTCGCCCGTGGCCAGAATCGCGCCCGCGCGGTCGGCTCCGCGGCGCAGCGGGCCGAACGTGTGGCCCGCCGGCCGGTACATCCTGACGTCGTGCACGCCGTCCGCGGCGGCGGCCTCCTCCACGCCGTCGACCCCGTCCAGCGTGCCGCGCGGCGCGACCAGAAACCGCACGCAGGCGCCGCCGACCAACGGCTCGCCGGCCGAGACGTCGACCGGGTCGCCGAACGCCGCGTCGATCGCGGCGCCGTTCAGGTCGACGCCGAGCGCGAGCTCGCAGAGCTCCGCGTCGTGGCCGCCGCCAAGGCGCGCGGCCACCTCGATCACCTTCGGCCCGTCCGGCGCGAGCCGGACCTGCGTGTACGACGGCCCCTCGTGGATGCCGAGCGCATCCGCCGCCGCCTCCGCAGCCCCGGCAGCCGCCGCAGCGTCCCGCTCGGCCGGCCACGCGTGCGCGAGCGCGACCCCGAACGCGGGCGCAGCCGCGACCAGCCGGTCGGTGACCGTCAGCGCGTGGAACCGCCCGTCGACGGAGAAGCCGTTGACGGTCAGCTCAGGCCCCTCGACGAGCTCCTCGATGAGACACGCGCCGGTGCGCGACTCGGCCGAAGCGCGCTCGATCGCGTCGTCCAGCTCGTCGCGCTCGTAGACGACCGACAGCCCGCGCTGGCCCTGACGGTCGGGCGGCTTGACGACGAGCGGCAGCGGCGGGGTCTCGCCCTGGCCGAGCCACCAGCGCGGCTGCGGCACGCCGGCTTCGTCGAGCCGGTCGCGCTGCCGGAGCTTGACGGTCGCGAGCGCCGCCGTCTCGGGCGAGATCGGGTGCGGCAGCGCGAGCCGCTCGGCCACCCGCGCGGCCACGGCCACCGGCCAGTCGATGCCGGGCGCGACGATCCCGTCGACGCGCTCGGCCTCGGCGAGCCGCGCGATGCTCTGCTCGTCCTCGGCCGAGATGATCGCCCGGCGATCGGCGAGCGGGAAGCCGACGGCCGCCGGGTCGCGATCGGCCGCGATGACGAAGAGCCCGCGGTCGCGCGCACGGCGCAGCAACCCGATCTGCGCGGGTCCAGCGCCTAGGACGAGTAGGCGCCGGCCGGCGCCGGGCGCGCCGCCCTCCACCACGCTTCATTGTCGCGATACCACGCGACGGTGCGCTCGAGCCCCTGCTCGAACGAGGTGCGGGCGTGCCAGCCGAGCACCCGCTCCGCCTTGTCGGTCGAGCCGATGTGGCGGTCGACCTGACCGGGCCGCTCGTCGACGTAGAGCTTCAGGTCGTCGGGCTTGCCGAGCGCGGCGAGCACGGCGTCGGCGATCTCGTCGACCGAGATGTCCGTTCCGGTCGCGATGTTGAAGACCTCCCCGGCGACGGCGTCGATCGGTGCGGCGATGAGCGCCTCGATCGCCTCGGCGTCGTCGTCGACGAAGAGCCAGTCGCGGCTCGCGTCGCCGGCGCCGTGGATGGTGAGCGGCTCGTCCATCAGCGCCGACGTGATGAAGCGCGGCACCACCTTCTCCGGGTGCTGGCGCGGGCCGTAGTTGTTGAACGGCCGCACGATCGCGATCGGGAGGTCGTACGTCGTCCAGTAGCTGTATGCGAGCCGGTCGGCCCCCGCCTTCGTCGCGGCATACGGGCTGCGCGGGTTGAGCGGGTGCTCCTCGTCCATCGGGTCGCTCTCGGCGGTGCCGTAGACCTCGCTCGACGAGATGAGGATGAAGCGCTCGACCGGGTGCTCGCGGATCGCGTCGAGCAGGATGCGCGTTCCGTCGACGTTGGTCGCCACGAACTCGCGGCCGCCCTCCTCGATCGACTTCTCGACGTGCGACTCGGCCGCCGCGTTGACGATCACATCGACCTCGGCGACGACGTCGCGCACGAGCTCCTCGTCGCAGATATCGCCGTGCACGAACGAGAGCCGCGGGTGCGAGAGCACGTCGGCGAGGTTCTCGATGTTGCCCGCGTACGTGAGCGCGTCGAGCGAGACGACCTCGTACGGCGTCGCCGCCAGCAAATGCCGGATGAAGTTCGACGGGATGAACCCGGCGCCGCCGGTGACGAGGACGCGCTTCCGCATAGGTGCGGAACCCTAATGTCCCGCGCCCGGCGGGGGTACACCTGCGTCAGGCCGAGACGCGCTGCGGCTCGGGGCGCGCCGCCGCGAGCCGGTCGAGCCAGGGGCGAGCCTCGAGCCGCTCGAAGATCTCGCCCGCCTCTTCGAGCAGCGGCTCGGCCTCGTCCGCCCTCCCCGCGCCGAGCAGCCACTCGCCGTGCTCGAGCAGCGTGACGGCGAGCCAGAACACGATCCCGAGCTCGCGAAAGGCCCGAGCGGCGGAAACGAAGCCAGCCTCAGCCGTTGCGTCGGCGGCGGCGAGGCGCGCGCGGAAACGCTGCGCCTGCGCCTCGAGATACGGCGGGCGCAGACCGGGCGCGATCGCATCGATGGTCGCAAGCAGCTCTACGGCACGGTCGCTCGCGCCGAGCTCCAGCGCAGCCTCGAGCGCCTGCACAAGACCTTGCTTGGTCGTCTGGCTACCGACCCCGAACGAGGCGCGCGAGAGATCGGCCGCCTGGACGCCGGCCTCGACGGCCTCGGCCAGGCGGCCCTCCGCCCGGTGCATGACGGCATGCGCGGCCAGGTGCGCTGCCCGGTCCTGCACGTCGACCGACGACTCCGAGATGAAAGCGAAGAGCGAGAGCAGCCGGCGCGCCTCGGCAATCTCGCCACGGTGCAGCCGGATCAGGAAGACCGAGTCCAGCAGGCTCAGCACAGTCCCCTGGCTGAACCTGTCCTCCGAGGCCGCGGTCGAGCAGCATCCGCACCGTCTCGACGGCGTACAGCGGCACGCCCTCGGCGCGAGAGAGAATCTGGACGCGGAGCGCCTCGGGCAGGCCGGGAACCAGCCCGGCGAGGAGCTCCGCCATCGCATCAGGCGCGAGCGGCTCGAGGTAGAGCGAGGCGAAGTTCCGGTGGCCCGCTCCCCAGGTCGGGCGCCGCTCCAGCAGCTCCGGGCGGCCGAGCGTCATCACGAACAGCGGGCTGGAGCGCGACCACTCGAGCAGGTACTCGACGAAGTCGAGCAGCGACTCGTCGGCCCACTGGACGTCCTCGAACACGAGCACGGTCGGGTACGCGTCGGCCATGCGCTCGAAGAAGAGCCGCCAGGCCGCGAAGAGATCCTGCTTCTCACCGGAGCCCTGCTCGCCGACGCCGAGGAGCTGGGCGAGGCGCGGCGCCACGAAGCGACGCTCGTCGTCGTCGAGCACATGCTCGGTCAGCGTCGCTTCGAGCTTGCCAAGTGCAGTCGCAGCGTCGTCCTCTTCGCTGATCCGGCAGCGCATCCGCACCATGTCGCCAAGCGCCCAGTACGTGACGCCCTCGCCGTAGGAGAGGCACCGGCCTCGGTGCCAGTACGCGGTGTCGGCGAGGCCGTCGACGTACTTCTCGAACTCCCAGGCGAGACGCGACTTGCCGATGCCCGCGATGCCGGTCACCGAGAGGAGGTGGGCCCGCCGCTCCTCGGCGCTCGCGTGGAAGAGATCCTTGATCTTCCGGAGGTCGCGGTCGCGGCCGACGAACGGCGCCTCGAGGCCGGCGCCCTTTAGCGCGCCCTGCCGGCCGGACGTCACGCGGAGCGCGCGCCACAGCGGGACCGGCTCCGCCTTGCCCTTCAGCTCGTGCTCGCCGGCAGGCGCGTAGGCAACTGCGGCCTCGCTCGCGCGCCGCGTGGCCTCGCCGACGAAGACAGTCCCCGGCTCGGCCGCCGACTGAATGCGCGACGCCGTGTTGACCAGGTCGCCCGCAACCATGCCCTCGCCTTCGGCGCCCACGGTCACGGCAGCCTCGCCCGTCAGCACACCTGCACGCGCGCGGAGGTCGGCCGCTCCAACCTCGTCGCCGAGCGCCGACACCGCAGCCACGAGGTCGAGCCCGGCGCGCACGGCGCGCTCTGCATCGTCCTCGGTCGCCGTGGGCGTCCCCCAGACCGCCATGACCGCGTCGCCGATGAACTTCTCGACCGTGCCGCCGTACAGCTCGATCAGCCGCCGGCACGTGTCGAAGTAGCGCGAGAGCAGCTCGCGCACCTCCTCGGCGTCGCGCGACTCCGAGAGCGTCGTGAAGCCCACGAGGTCGGCGAAGAGTACGGAGACGAGGCGGCGCTCGGCTGCCGGAGCGGCCCGCGCGACAGGCGCATCGGCGGTGAGCGGCGACCCGCACTCGCCGCAGAAGCGCTCGCCGGGCTCGTTCGCCGCCCCGCACGCGGAGCAGGCGACGCTCAGCGGGCTGCCGCACTCGGCGCAGAACTTCCGTCCATCGCGATTGGAAGCACCGCAGCTCGAGCAGACCACCATGCTGCGGAGCGTACTGCGGTCGGGAGGCTCAGCCCAGCTGGTCTTCGATGTACGAGAACGGGCGCGCCACGACCTCGCGCGCTACGTTGATTGACATGAGCGAATCGCTCCAGGTCACGATCGTCTTCGAGGAAGGTGAGGACGGCTGGATTGTCGCCTCGATCCCGGAGGTTCCCGGTGCGAGCAGCCAGGGCCGAACACGCGATGAAGCACGAGCGAATGTGATCGATGCGTTGCGCGGGGTGCTGGAGCTCCGTTTCGGCGTGCGTCCGGAGACTCCCGCCGCCGACAGCGAGCCACTCGAGCTCATCATCGGCGGTTGAAGCGCCGCGACCTCGAGCGTCATCTGCTCGCTCACGGAGCTCGACTGCTTCGCGAGGGAGGCAATCACAGCTTCTGGGGTTTCGACCCTAAGCGCTCGACCGCAGTTCCGCGGCACCGCGAGATCGACTTCCGTCTGGCTCGCAAGATCTGCGCCGACCTCGAGATTCCTCCGCCCGCGGGTTCCCGTTGACACATCGCCGCCGACCCCACCGCGGTGATCCTCACGGCCGACTCGCGGTCTAAAGCTCTTTCTCGACGATGTAGAGCGGCCGGCCCTCGACGTCGCGCTGGATGCGGCTCAGGTACTCACCGACGAGCGCCAGCACGAAGCCCTGCATCGCGAGCACGTACAGCACGAGCACGCCGAGCAGCAGGGGGCCGGGGAAGTCCGACTCGCTGATCCAGTAGACGACCGCGTAGATGCCAAGCGCCGTCGCGGCGAGCGCGCACACGACGCCGAGCGCGACGCCGAGCCACTGGATCGGCTGCGGCCAGAAGCCGACCAGCACGTGCAACGCCAGCCGCAGCAGCCGCAGCGGCGAGTAGCGCGACGGACCGGGGCGTGCCGCGTGCTCCACGTCGACCTCGACGACCGAGGCGCCGCTCGAGACCACGACAGCCTTCGTGAACTTCTGCTTGCCGATCGTGCCGAGCAGCGGCTGGAGCGTCTCGCGGCGGTACGCGTTGAACGCGCAGCCGAAGTCGGAGATCGGCACGCCCGTGAACCGCCGGAGCATCCCGTTCACGAGCCGCGACGGCGCCGTCCGCCCCACGCTGTCCGCGCGGCCCACGCGCCGACCGCTTGCGACGTCGCTTCCCGCCTCGACCGCCGCGACGAGCTTCGGGATCTCCTCCGGCGGGTTCTGGAGATCGCCGTCCATCGTCACGACGATCTCGCCGCGAGCCCGGCTGAGCCCAGCATGCATGGCCGGGTGCTGGCCGGCGTTGCGCCGGAAACGCACGCCGCGCACGCGCTCGTCGGCTGCGTGCAGCCGCTCGACCTCCGCCCAGGTGCCGTCCGACGACCCGTCGTCGACCAGGATCAGCTCCCACGAGCGGCCGGCGCCGTCGAGCGTCGCCGCGACCCGCCGCACCAGCTCGTCGACCGTTTGGGCCTCGTCGAAAAGGGTCACAACGACCGAGACGGCGGGCTCGCCCGGGGCGAGCTCGGCGTCCGCCTCGCCCGCGACCACCCTCATCTCCGCCATGGCCAGCCAACGCTACAGCGTTCCCTCGTTCGAGGCCTTGTCGCGGCTCTCGCCCGCTGCGACACTGACCGGGCACGTGTCCCCTCCGGCCGACCGGATCGAGGAACTGCGCCGTGACCGTTCTCACGGCGGCAGCTGGCTTGCGCGCCATGCCGTCGAGACGCTCGTTCAGGAGGCGGCCGCGCCTGCGGCGGACGCCGAGGAGCTGCTCGAGTACCTGGCCGCCGTCGCGCGCGACCTCGCCGCCGCCCGGCCGGAGATGGGCTCGGTGGCCGCCGCGACCGGGCGGCTCGTGGCCTCCGCGACCCGCAGCTGGGCGCTCAGCGCGAGCGAGCTGCGCCGGCTCGTCCTCGACGAGGCCCGCGCGCTGCTCGAAGGGCGCGACCGCGCGGCGCGCGCGATCGCCGTCCAGCTCGGCACACGCCTCGAGGACAGCGTCGTGCTCACGCACTCCTGCTCGGCCACGGTGCGCGAGGCCGTGCTGCGGACGCCGCCCAGGCGCCTGCTCTGCACCGTCTGCGAAGGCGAGGGTCAGAGCTTTGCCGAGGAGCTCCGCGAGGCCGACATCTCCGTCGAGCTGGTCGAGGACGCCGACGCACCGAAGGCGGCGCGCGGTGTGCGGCTCGTCCTGCTCGGCGCCGACACGATCTACCGCGACGGGACGCTGCTGAACCGGCGCGGCACCCGCGCGATCGCCGAGGCGGCCGCGACGTCGCGCGTCCCGCTCGTCGTAGCGACCGAGACGATCAAGCTCGCGCCGTTCCCGGCGCCGCACGACCCCGTCGACGCGAAGCGCACCGACCTCACGCCCGCCGACCTGGTCGAGGAGTACGTGACCGAGGAAGGCGCGGTCACGCCCGACGAGATCGAGATCCTCGCCGACCGCACGCCGTTCCTGCGCGAGGGCTACGAGCTCGTCGGGGCGGCCGGCACGCGGCCGGCCGCCCTCTGAGCCACAGGGGGCTCTGGCGAAACGCAGTCTGTGTCCGAGCGGCGTTCCACCAGAGCCCCCTCTTAGGCCGCTTCGAACTCCGGGACGAGCTCCTCGGCCCGCCGCCGGCTCGGGATCGCGAACGCGGCGACCGCTCCGATGCCGACAGCGCCTGCGCCGACCAGGATCGCGGCGTTCATGCCGTCTACGAACTCGGTCGGGCTGCCGTAGCCGCCCACGTGGGCGAAGATCGACGCGAGCACCGCCACGCCGAACACGCCGCCGAGCTCGCGGATCGCGTTGTTGGCGCCGGAGGCCTTGCCCTCCTCCTCGCGGCGCACCGCCCCGAGCACGACGTTCGCCATCGGCGCGAAGAAGAGCGCCATGCCGACGCCCGCGATGATGAACGGCGCGACGAGCTGGCTGTACGGCGTGTCGGGCTCCGAGATCAGCCCCATCCAGGCGAGCGCCGCCGACTGCAGCGCCAGCCCGGTGCCGATGATCGCCCGCGGCGAGATCCTGTCCGACATGGCGCCCGCAACCGGCGCGATGAACATCGGCGCGAGCGTCCACGGGAGGATGCGCAGGCCCGACCCGAACGGCGAGTAGCCCTGCACGGTCTGGAAGAACTGCGACAGCAGGAAGATCGAGCCGAACATCCCGAAGAACATGAGCAGCGACGAGAGATTCGCCAGCGCGAAGGTCGCGTTGCGGAAGAAGCGCATCGGCAGCATCGGCTGCTCGGTCCGCAGCTCCCAGAGCACGAACGCCGCCACCAGCAGGCCGCCCGCCGTCAGCGCGAACAGGATCTCGGGCGAGGCCCAGCCCTGCTCGTTGCCGCGGATCAGGCCCCAGACGATCCCGAACAGGCCGGCGCTGATCAGGCCGAGCCCGGGCAGGTCGAGCCGCGCCTTCGGGCCGAAGCTCTCCGACAGACGCGACCAGGCGAGCGGCATCAGCACGAGGCCAATCGGGACGTTGAGCCAGAAGATCCACTGCCACGAGATGCCCTGGACGACCGCTCCGCCCACGAGCGGGCCGAACGCGACGGCGAGGCCGGAGATGCCGCCCCACGCGCCGAGCGCGAGGCCGCGCCGCTCCGGCGGCACCGCGGCCGAGAGGATCGTCAGCGTCAGCGGCAGGACAATCGCGCCGCCGAGGCCCTGCACCGCGCGGGCGAGGTTCAGGAACTCCACGGACGGCGCGAGCGCCGCCGCGATCGAGCCCGCGGTGAAGATGCCGATCCCGATCGTGAAGACGCGCCGCCGGCCGAAGCGGTCGCCGAGCGCGGCACCGGTCAGGAGCAGCACGGCAAAGGTGAGCGTGTAGGCGTTCACGGTCCACTCGAGGCTCTCCAGGGACGCGTCGAGGTCCTTGCGGATGACCGGGATCGCCGTGGTCACGACGAGGTTGTCGAGCGTGACCATGAACAGCGCTGTCGAGGTGATGACGAAGGTCCAGATCGTGCGGGTGCGAGCGCTCACGCAGCCCTCCTTCCGTATGTATGTTTGTTATCAGTCACTTACTTAGAGGTGAAAAAAAATCAGTCGGGTTGCTTGCAGCCCTCGACGAGGCGGTGCGCCCAGCCGTCGCTTTCGTCCTTGACGCCCATCGCCGCGATCACGTTGATGAGCATGCCCTTGGCGAAGAAGCGGGTGATCCGCTCGCCGTGGAGCCCGGACGCGCCCTCGACGAACTCGACCAGCCGGCCGTAGCCCTCACGGGCGACGCGCCGGACGTCCTCGTCCTGCGAGGCCGCGTACATGTGCATCTGCGCCATCAGCCGCCGTGGGTCCTCGGTGAGCATGTCCACGTAGGCCTGGCCCATCGCCTCGAGTGCCGGCTCGCCGGTCTTGCCGACCGCGGCGGCGCGCATCGTCTCGAGCGTCTCCTCCATACAGCGGGCGCAGCTCGCCAGAAAGAGCTCTTTCTTCGTCCCGAAGAGCCGGAACACGTACGGCTGCGAGATGCCTGCGCGCCGCGCGATGTCCTCCGTGGAGGTGCCGTGGAGCCCGCGCTCGGCGAACTCGTAGCGCGCCGCGTCGAGGATCTCCTCGCGCCGCTCCTCGGCGGTGGAACGCGTCTTGACGGCCATTCGCGTAAGTTAGTGACTACTTACTACGCTGTCAAGGTGAGCTGCGATCGGTACCAGGCGATCGTCCGCTCGAGCCCTTCGTCGAGCTCCACGCGCGCCTCGAAGCCGAGCAGCTCACGCGCCTTCTCGACGTTCGGGATGCGGATCTCGACGTCCGCGTAGTGCAGCGGCTGGAACACGATCTCGCCCGTTGCACCCGTCAGCCGCTTGATGCGGTTGGCGAGGTCGAAGATCGTGACCGTCGAGCGCGGGTTGCCGATGTTGAAGCTCTGCCCGACGGCGGCCGGGTGCTCGAGGCAGACCAGCACGCCCTCGACCATGTCGTCGACGTAGCACCAGGCGCGAATCTGCGCGCCGTCGCCGTGGATCACGAGGTCGCGGCCGGCGAGCGCCGCCTCGGTGAACGCCTTGATCGCGCCGCCGCCGACCTGGCCCGGGCCGAACACGTTGAAGGGGCGAACGGTCACCGCCGGGAGGTCGAGCTCGTCGTGGTAGGCGTGCGCCATGTGCTCGCCGGCGAGCTTCGAGACCGCGTACGTCCAGCGCGCCTCGCCGACCGAGCCGATCGTGGTGACGTTGCCCTCGCGCGCGTTGATCGCGTGCGTGCCGAAGACCTCGCTCGTGGAGAACTCGACGAGCCGCTCGAGCGTGTCCTTCGTCGCGAGCGCGGCCTCGAGCACGTTGTAGGTGCCGATCATGTTGACCCGCATCGTCCGCACCGGGCTCTCGCGAACCGTGTCGACGCCGGCGATCGCCGCGCAGTGGACGATGTGGGTCGCGCCGCGCGTGAGCTCTCCGATTGCGTCCGCGTCGAGCACGTCCGCGCGGTGGAAGTCGAAGTTCTCGTGCTCGGCCAGGTCGGTGCCGCCGAGCGCGTCGCGGTGGAGGTTGTCGACCGCGATCACCTGGTTCGCGTCGACCAGCCTCCGGGCCAGCGTCGTGCCGATGAACCCGGCGCCGCCGGTGATGAGGACGCGCTTGCCCGAGAGTGGCACGCGGCGATCTTAGTGTCGGCGCTCTATCGTGCCCGCCGTGGTGCTGGTCGCCGTGGTGCTCGTCGTCGCACTTCTCGCGGGCTGCAGCAGCGGGCACCAGACGGATACGACTGCGGATGGCACGCGGCTCACGATCCGCGCGTGGCCGAACGGTGCGCCCAACCAGCCGGTTCGCAGCTGGACGCTGGCCTGCCCGGCGGGCGGCACGCTGCCGCAGCCCGAGCGGGCATGCCGCCTGCTCGACGGGCTCCGGTTTCCGTTCCAGCCTCTGGCGCGCGGTCGTGCCTGCACGCAGATCTACGGCGGACCGGCCGAGGCGATCGTGACGGGCGTCTTCCAGGGGCGACCGGTCCATGCCGACTTCTCGCGCAGCGACGGCTGCCAGATCGCGCGGTGGAACCGGATCGCGCTCCTCTTCCCCGGCGTGGCAACCGGCTGATCAGTCGCAGCCGACGGCGACAAGCGCGTCGACGACCTCGTCGATCGGGCGGCTCGCATCGAGCTCGGCGGTGCAGGTGGCCCGGAGGAGCGGCTCGGTCTCGGCGAGATCAGTGAGCACGCGCGCCCGCTCCTCGGGTGATTTGCCGAAGCCGTTCGCCGTGCGGGTCGCGATCCGCTCGAGGATCACGTCGGCGGGCGCACTGAGCAGCACGACCGCGTCGAAGCGGTCGTAGAACGCGCCCTGGTTCGGCACGCAGCCGGCGACGTAGAGCGCGCGCCCGTCGTCCTCGGCCAGGAGCGCGGCCATGCGGTCCTCGCGCCAGACCTCGTCGCCGCCGCGTGGCTCCTTCCAGCCCGGCTCGTCGGTGTCGACGACCCGGAAGCCGCGGCGGGCGAGCTCCGCCAGCGCCGTCGACTTGCCGGTTCCGGACATGCCGGTGACGAGCACTCGGCGCACGCGCGGACGGTAGCCGTCTACGGGACTGTCCCTGGAGGGCCGTTTCTCCAGGGGCTGTCCCAAGCGCCCGGCCTCCGACCGCGCTCCTTCCGGGACAGAGGCTTGGGACAGCCCCCTCCGGGCTTCGCCCACGGGGACAGCCCCCTACCCGACCTCCGACCCCGCCCGCGCGAGACGAGCGCTTGGGACAGCCCCCTCCGGGCTTCGCCCTGCGGGGACAGCCCCACGTCGCCCTGCGGGGACAGCCCCACGTCGCCCGGCGGGGACAGCCCCTTACCGGCGGCGCGGACGGTAGCGTCGCCGCCTGTGAACGGGCGCACGCTCCTCTTTGTCGGCGCGGGCCGGCACCAGCGCCGGGCGCTCGCGCGCGTGAAGGAGCTCGGCGCGCGCGTCATCGCGGTCGACCGCAACGCGGACGCGCCCGGGCTGGCGCTCGCGGACGTCGCGGAGGTGGTCGACTTCCTCGACGCGGAAGCGGTCGCAGAGGTCGGCCGGCGCCACGGCGCCGAGGGCGTGATGACGGTCGCGTCCGACCGGGCCGTGCCGGTCGTGGCGGCGGTCGCGGAGGAGCTCGGCCTGCCCGGGATCGGCCGGGACGTGGCCCACCGGATGACGAACAAGATCGCGATGCGCTTCGCGCTGGCAGAGCATGGCGTGCCGCAGCCGGAGTTCGCCGCCGTGCGCACGCTGCACGAGGCACGCGTGGCGGCAAAGCGCATCGGGTTCCCCTCGGTGCTGAAGGCCGCCGACTCGGCCGGCCAGCGAGGGCTTTTCCTGCTGCGGTCCGAGGACGACCTCGAACTGCACCTGCACGCGTCGCTGGCACAGTCGCTCGACGAGGAGGCGATCCTCGAGACGTACCACCCGGGCCTCGAGGTGAACGCCCTGCTCGTCGTCCGCGACGGCGAGCCGACGGTCGTGACGCTCTCGGACCGGCGCCGGCCGCCGGGGCTCGGCTTCGGCGTCGCGATCACGCACGTCTACCCGTCGACGCTCTTCGGCGACGCGCTCGACGCCGTGCGCGAGACAGGGATCCGCACGGTGCGCGCGCTCGGCCTGCGCGACGGGATCGCCTACCCGCAGGTGCTGTGGGGCGACGACGGGGTCGCGCGCCTGATCGAGGTGGCAGCGCGTATCCCGGGCGGGCAGATGTCGCTCGTCGCGCGCTACGGCGTCGGCGTCGACCTCGTCCAGGTGGCGATGCGCCAGGCGTTCGGAGAGCCCGTCTCGGACGAGCTGCTCCAGACCGCGACGGACCAGCCGCACGCGATCTCGTTCCTCACCGCGGAGCCGGGCCCGCTGCCGACCGGGCGCCTCCAGCGCGTGTCCGGGCTCGAGAAGGTGCTCGCCTTCCCGGGCGTCGCCGAGGCGGAGCTCTACTTCCAGCCCGGCGAGACGATCCGACCCGTGCAGGTCGACGGTGACCGGCGCGGGTTCATCGTCGCGCTCGGCGCCACCAACCTGGAGGCGATCGAGCGCGCCGAGGCGGCCGCGTCGCTCCTCGACGTGGAGGTGCAGCCGGCGTGAGCACGCATCTGATGCGCGCGGTGTTATCATCACGCATATAACACGGACGACGATCGATATCGACCCAACGGTGCTGCGCGAGCTGAAGGCGCGCAGGCAGCGGGAAGGCAAGACGCTCGGCCGACTCGTGTCGGAGCTTCTGGCCAGAGCGATGCAGACAGGCGAGGACCCCGAAGAACGACGCCTCGAATGGACGTCGAAGCCGATGGGCGCCCGCGTCGATCTCGAGGACAAGGAAGCGCTCCGCCGCGCTCTCGACGCACGTTGACCTTCACGGTCGACGCCAACGTCCTGCTCTACGCCTCGGACGAGACGAGCGACTACAACGAGCGAGCGCGGTCGTTCGTTGCGGAGCTCGCCGCCGGAGAAGAGCTCGCCTACCTCTTCTGGCCGACCGTGATGGCATATATGCGCATCGCCACCCACCCTGCGGTGTTCGAGCAGCCACTCTCACCGGCGGATGCAATCGGTAACGTCGATGCGCTGCTCAGCCTCCCGCACGTGCGAACGAGCGGCGAACAGGATCGCTTCTGGCCGTCGTATCAGCGTGTCGCAGCCGATGCCGGCGCTCGCGGGAACCTCGTTCCCGACGCGCATGTTGTCGCCCTGATGGTCGAACACGGCGTCCGGACGATCTGGACACACGACCGCGACTATCGCCGGTTCTCGGCCATCGAAGTGCGAGATCCGTTCGAGTGAGCCGGGTGTGACCTGCCGGTTCGAGCTGGAGCACTACCGCGAGCTGCTCGGTGCGGCCCGCGCAGGCGGCTATCGGTTCGCCGGTTTCGACCGCGAGCCGGAGCCAGGCGACCTTCTGCTCCGCCACGACGTCGACCTCTCGCTGCCCGCCGCCGTCGAGCTGGCCGAGCTCGAGGCGGACGCGGGCGCATGGGCGACGTACTTCCTGATGCGCGAGAGCGTCTTCTACAACCTCGACTCGGAGGAGGGCCGCTGGGCGATCGAGCGGCTGCGTGCGCTCGGCCACCGCGTCGGGCTGCATGCGGTCTGGCCGCGGGCCGAGCTCGACGACCGCTTCGACCCCGTGGTCGCCTGGCACAACCCCGACCCGCAATACATGCCCGAGCCGATCGACGGCGCGGTCAACGTGGTGAACGCGATGCAAGCGCCTTGGTTCACGCAGGGCCACTACCGTTCCGACTCGAACCAGCACTGGCGCAGCGGCTGCCCCCACGAGGAGCTGGCACGCGGCGAGCCGGCCTGGGTGCAGCTCCTCACCCACCCCGAGATCTGGGTCTACCCGGGAGATTCGATGCGCGAGACGATGGTCGCGATGCTGGACGCCGAGCGCGCTAAGCGCCTGGCGCAGCTCGCCGCCGACCGGATCGACCTCTCGTGAACGAGCTGACGATCCTGGTGAGCGCATCCGGCGCTCCCGGCACCGCCGCGCTCCTGCACGCGCTGCGCGAGAACGGCGAGCGCCCGGTGCGGCTCGTCGGCACTGACATGTCCGCGCGCTCGGTCGGCCGCCACCTCTGCGACGCGTTCCATGTCGTGCCGGGCGGGTCTGACCCCGCTTTCGCCGACGCGATGCTCGAGGTCTGCCGGCAGGAGGGCGTGCGGGCGGTGCTCCCGCAGTCGTCGTTCGACCTCGAGGGCCTCGCGGGCGCGCGCGACCGCTTCGAGGACATCGCGGTGCTCGTCTCGTCGCCCGAGGCGATCCACCGCTCGAACGACAAGGCGGAGACCTACGCGCTGCTCGACAGGATCGGCGTGCCCGGGCCGAAATGGCGGCGTGTCGTCGGCGGTGCCGCGCTGACCCAGGCGGCCTACGAGCTCGGCTACCCGGGCGAGGACGTCTGCATGAAGCCGGTCTTCTCGTCCGGGTCGCGCGGCTTCCGGATCATCTCGGCGTCAGCCGACCGGCGCGAGCAGCTGCTGACGAACCGGCCGGGCGTGGCCGAAGCGATCCGGCTCGAGGAGCTCGTCGAGCTGCTCGGCGACGACCACGAGACGGAGCTGCTCGTGATGGAGCTCGCGAGCGGCGGCGAGCGCACGATCGACGGCTTCGCCCGCGGCGGCCGCATCCTGCTCGGCCACCCGAAGACGCGCGAGGCGATGCGCGCGGGCCTGGCGATGTTCTTCCAGACGCTCCACGAGCCGTGGCTGATGGAGATCGCCGGGAAGATCGTGGCCGAGCTCGAGCTCGACCACTTCTTCAACATCCAGATGGTCGGAGACAAGGTGATCGAGATCAACCCGCGGATCTCGACGATCGTCTACCAGGAGGACCTGAACCTCCCGTACCTGGGCGTCAAGGCGGCGCTCGGCGAGATCTCGGAGGAGGAGCTGGCGGCGCTCGCGGGGCGGATCCGGCCGACGCGGCGCGCTCTCCGCTACTTCGATCAGGTCGAGTGGGATGATTGAGGCATGAGCAGGGCTTTCGCGACGGGACTGGCAGGCGTGGTGATGGTCGGCGTCGCCGTGTCCTCCGCCGGCGCCACGAGGTACGAGTCGCGCGCGGTGAGCGTGACGAAGACGACCGGCGCAGGCCTGACCGTCAAGCTCGACGGCAAGCTGACCAGCAAGAGCGCCGGCTGCCACGTCGGCGTCACGGTGCGGCTCGACCGGCTCCGCCCTGGCGGCAACTGGACCACCATCCGCAGCTCGCACACGAGTGCGAAGGGCCTCTTCTCGTGGGCCGTCGTCGGCTTCAAGGCGAAGGCGCGCATCGTCGTGCCCCAGGTGACGAAGACGGGGCTCGTCTGCGCACCGGTGACGCTCGGCTTCGACCGGGGGTACCTGTCGCCCGGCTAGCGGCGCGCCGCTTCTTAACAGGGACTGTCCCTGTTAAGAGCGGCGGGAGGCGGCGCGCGTGACCGAGCGCCCGCTCCGGGTCGTCCACTGCCCCGTCAACGTGGCCGGCGTCCCGTGGGCGAACGTGCAGGCGCTGCGCGAGCTCGGCGTCGACGCCCAGCTCGTCGTCTTCAACCGCGGGAAGCTGCATCCGGACGCGGACGTCGACCTGCGGCGACCGGCCGGGTTCGTGCGCGGCCAGCTCGTGCAGTGGCGCGCGCTCGCCCGGCTGCTGCCGCGCACGGACCTCTTCCACTTCTACTTCGGGCTGACGCTCGTGCCGAAGTCGGTGCAGTTCCCGATCCTCCGCGCGTTCCGGAAGAAGTCGGTCTTCCACTACCTCGGCTCGGACATCCGCGGCAAGACGCCGGACGAGCTCTTGTACGGCAAGCGCGCCGGAGCGGAGATCGTCGGCTCGTACGACGCGATTCGCTGGGTGCCCGAGGCGAAGGTGATCCCGCCCGGGATCGACCTCGCCCGCTACGTGGAGCGGCCCCCCTCGGACCGTGCGCGGCCGGTCGTCCTGCACGCGCCGTCGAGCCGCGGCCGCAAGGGCACCGAGCACGTGATCGCCGCCTGCGAGGGGCTCGACGTCGACCTACGGCTCGTCGAGGGTCGCCCACACGACGAGGCGCGCAGGCTCTACGAGGACGCGGACATCGTCGTCGACCAGCTGAACGCCGGCTGGTACGGGCTGTTCGCGATCGAGTCGATGGCGCTCGGCAAGCCGGTGCTGACGTACCTCCACGACGAGGCCGTGCGCCGTACCGAGGAGGCGTTCGGCGTGCGCGTGCCGCTCGTGCCGACGACGAAGGAGACGCTTCGCGAGACGCTCCACCCGCTGGTCGCGGACGCGGCCGAGCGCAGGCGGATCGGCGCCGCGGGCCGCGCGTACGTCGAGCAGCTGCACGACTCGCGCGCCAACGCGCAGCGGCTGCTCGACCTGTACCGCGCCCTGCCGTGAGCCGCAGCCGCACGTACGCTGAATCGACCTGAGCGAGCTCGGACTCTCCACCCAGATCGGGCGCCTGGCCCGCCATTCGGCCATCTACGGGCTCGGCGGGATCATCTCGCGCATCCTCGCGGTCTTCCTGCTGCCGCTCTACACGGCGTACCTGACGACGAGCGATCTCGGTGCCGTCGGCGTCCTCATCGCGCTCTCTGCCGTGATGGTCACGATCCTGCGCGGCGGCATCTCGAGCGCCTTTTTCCGCTTCTACTTCGACTCGAAGGAGCGCCCGCAACAGCTGCTCGTCCTGCGCACCTCCTTCTGGTACACGATGGTCGCTGCCACGCTCGGGCTGGTCGCCGGCGTGATCCTGGCGCAGCCGATCGCAGACCTCGTCGGCGTCGACGACGCGACGCTCGTCGCGGCGGCGTTCGTCGGCGTCTGGGCGCAGATGAACTACGAGCAGCTGACGTCGCTCTTCCGCGTCGAGGAGCGCTCGGTCGCGTACGTGCTGGCGACACTCGCGAACCTCGTCGTCACGGTCGGCGCGTCTCTCATCCTGGTGGTCGGGCTCGACCAGGGGCCGCTCGGCGTGATCGTCGGCAACTGGATCGGGACGCTCGTCGTCTACCTCGTGCTGCTCGGCTACCGCCGCGAGCAGCTCGGCCTGCAGTTCTCACGTCCGCTGCTGCGGCAGATGCAGCGCTTCGGCTGGCCGCTCGTGCCCGCCGCGCTGGCGCTGATCGGGATCAACTTCGCCGACCGTTTCTTCCTCTCGCACCTGACGAGCCTCAGCGAGGTCGGCCAGTACGAGCTCGGCGTCCGCGTCTCGTCCGCGATGGTGCTGCTGCTGACCGCCTTCCGGACGGCCTGGCCGGCGTTCGCCTATTCGCTCGACGACGAGGCCGAGGCGAAGCGGACGTACTCGTTCGTGCTCACGTACCTCGTGTTCATCTCGTCGTGGCTCGCGGTCGGCCTCGGCGTGCTCGCGCCGTGGATCGTCAAGATCCTCTCGCCGCGGAACAGCGCGTTCTGGCCGGGCGCGGACGTGGTCGGGCTGCTCGCGTTCGGCACGACGGCGTACTCGGCGTACATCGTCATGGCGATCGGCGTCGGCCGCACGCGCCGGACACAGTTCAACTGGGTGATCACCGGGATCGCCGCCGCCGTGAACTTCGCGCTCTGCCTGGCGCTGATCCCCTCCTACGGGATCGTCGGAGCCGGCATCGCCACGCTGGCCGCGTACCTCGCGCTCTTCCTCGCGATGACCTACTGGGCGCAGCGCGTGTACCCGGTTCGCTACCAGTGGGTGCGCGTGGCGAAGGCGGCGGGCGTCGCCGCGGCGCTCATGGTGAGCGCGAAGCTCGTCGACGCGCCGCTGGCGCTCGCGCTGGCGATCGCGCTCTCGTACCCGTTCGTGCTCCTGGCGGTCGGCTTCTACCTGCCCGCCGAGCGGGCTCGTCTGCGCGCGCTGTACCGGCGGTCCCGCATCGCCCCCACCTAGCAAGGCCGAGCCAGGAACGGGACAGACAGGTCCCGCGTGGCCATCGCCGGTGCCAGGCACGAGACAGGTCCCTTGTGGTCGCGCCGGACGGGGCCGTCCCACTGTAAGGGGAGCTGTCCCAAGCGTTTTGGGGGGGCGCGCGGCTGCGCCTCCACGAGGCTTGGGTCAGCCCCCATGAACCCGGGGACAGACCCATGGCCGAAGTCCTACGGCTCCGTGTGGATCACGACGTCGCTGAGCTCGGGGCGCTCGCGGCGGATCTGCTCCTCGATGACGCTCGCACGCGCGTGCGCCTCCGCGAGCGGCGTGTCGGCGGCCAGCGCGATGTTCACGTGGGCGACGAGGCCGTCGCTCGTCTCGAGGAAGCGGACGTCGCGCGGGCCGGACCCGGTCGCCTCGCGAACGACCCGGTCGACCGCCTCGCCGGGAGCGCCGCTGGCAGCCGCGCGGCCTGCGGTCGTCTCCTGCAGCGGCTCGATGTGCGTCTGGACGTCGACCGCGTCCGGGACGTTCTCCACGATCGAGCGCTCGACCGCCGTCGCGACCGCGTGCGCCTCGTCGAGCGAGAGGTCGCCGGGCAGCTTCAGGTGCAGCGAGATCTGCGGGCGGCCGTCCAGGTCGACGACCGTGATGTTGTGCACCTCGCGCACGCGCGGGACGCTGAGCGCCGCCGCCTGGGCACGGTCGCGCACGTCCTGCTCGCCGACCGGCTCGACGTGGACGACGACGTCGCTCTCGGGCAGGGCGCGCTCGAGCGCCGACTCGACCGCGTCGGCGGCCGCGTGGCCCTGCGCAACGGCGGCGCCCGGTGAGACGCCGATCACGACGTCGATGAAGTGCTTGCCCGCGGCCTGGCGCAGCCGGAGCCGGCGCAGCTCGACGGGAGGGTCGATCTCGGCGATCGCGTGGAGCGCCGCGTCCTGCGCGCCGGCGGGCGCACGGTCCATCAGGACGTCCACGTTGCGCCGCGCCAGCCTGCCCGCAGCGAGCAGCACCAGGACGGCGACGAAGAGCGCCGCGACGGAGTCGCCGTTCGGGTAGCCGGAACGCGCGACGAGCAGGCCGACGAGCACCGCCGTCGAGCCGGCGAGGTCGCTGCCGAAATGCAGCGAGCTCGCGAGCAGCGCCGGGCTCCCGTAGCGGCGGCCCGCGCGGTACGAGATCACGGTCCGGCTGATGTCGACCGCGATGACGACGACGACCACCGCGAGCGCGTACCAGGTCACGTCGACGGCCCCTTCCCGTGCGCCGGTCAGCCTGGCGATCGCGGCCCCCGCGATGAAGAGGCTGACGAGCATCAGGAACGCCGCCTCGGCGAGCGCGGCGAGGTGCTCCGCCTTGCCGTGGCCGTACTGGTGGCCGACGTCGGCCGGGCGTACGGCGACGCCGAGCGCGAAGAAGGTGAGCAGCGCCGCGACGAAGTCGGTGCCGGAGTGAGCCGCCTCCGAGACGAGGCCGAGGCTGCCCGTCGCGAGGCCGACGGCGAGCTTGAGCGCGACGAGGGCGGCGGCCGCACCGACCGAGACGAGCGCCGTGCGCCGCTGCGGATTCACGGCCGAAGGCTAGGTCAGGGACTGTCCCGGCAGTTTTGGGACTGTCCGTTCAAGAGTGACTCGATGTTGACGCGGCGCCGCGTCGGCGTCACACGGAGGGAACCGCCGGGTTCCCTCCGCGTGAGCCAAGAACTTCTCGCGCGACCGTCCCTCAACTACCCGGGCGGCACCATCGAGTCACTCTTTGACGGACAGTCCGGATACTGCTGGGACAGCACCATCGAGTCACTCTTTGAGGGACAGTCCCATACTGACGGGACAGGACCATCGAGTCACTCTTTGAGGGACAGTCCCAAACTGACGGGACAGTCCCTGGTTTTCAGGCTGGCTGATAGATGCCGAAGACCGCGCCGGTCGGGTCGGCAGCGATCGAGAAGCGCCCCATGTTCGGGATGTCCGTCGGCTCGACGTAGATCGTGCCGCCGAGCTGCTTCGCCTTCGCGGTCGCCGCGTCGACGTCGGCGCTCCCGACGTACGTGAGCCAGTGCGGAGGCGAGTTGTCGCCGGGCATCTGCTGCATGGCGCCGGCGCGGTCGGTGTCGCCGACGCGGAAGAGGGTGTACGAGCCCATCTCGCCCATGTCCATGTCGTTGACCGTCCAGCCGAACACCGCGGGGTAGAAGCTCTTGGCCGCCTCGATGTCCGAGGTGTGCAGCTCGTCCCAGACGAACTGCCCCTGCCCGACCGGCGAGTCACCCTGCGGCGCGAACGCGGAGATGACAGCGCCCTGCGGGTCCCTGATGACCGCGAAGCGGCCGACCTCGGGAATGTCCATCGCGGCGAGCACCGAGCCGCCTGCGCTCTCCGCGCGCTTTCCGGCAGCGTCGGCGTCGTCGACGATCACGTGGCCGATCCAGTGCGGCGGGGCGCCACCCTGCGCAGGGCCGAAGCCGCCGTGCTGCTTGCCGTCCTTCGTGATCATGGGGTAGTCGCCCATGTCGGTCTTGAAGGCCTCGTAGGTCCACCCGAAGAGGTTGCCGTAGAAGTCCTGGGCCTTCGTCTCGTCGCCCGACATGTGGTCGTGCCAGACGAAGGTGCCCGTGGTGGTCTGCGTCGAGGTCGTGCTCATCGTGCCTCCCTGAGGTCGCTTGCTGGGGTCGCTTGCCAGCCAGCCTACCGACTATGCTTCTAAAGAACAACTGTGAACTTCTGAAGTAGAACCTAGTCGAACCTGTGCCAGATCGCTCCTACAACCAGTACTGCGGCGTCGCCCGTGCGCTCGATCTCGTCGGCGAGCGGTGGGCCCTGCTGGTGGTGCGCGAGCTCGTCCTCGGCGGCAAGCGGTTCACCGACCTGCGCGACGGGCTGCCCGGCATCGGGACGAACGTGCTCGCGACACGGCTGCGGCAGCTCGAGGCGGACGGGATCGTGGCGAAGCTGCGGCTCGCCCCGCCCGCGGCGACCACCGTCTACGTCCTGACGGACTACGGCCGCCGCGTCGTGCCGGCGCTCCTGACGCTCGGCCGCTGGGGCGCCGAGTCGATGGGCGAGCCCTCGCCGGAGCAGGCCGTGCGCGCCGAGTGGTTCGCGGTCGCGCTCAACGCCTTCTTCGAACCGGAGGCCGCAGGCGACATCGATGCCACGCTCTACCTCGACCTCCCCGACGGCCCCTTCCGCGTGACCGTGCGGGACGGCACGCTCCGGGTCGAGCACGGCGGCGCGGTTGAGTACGACCTCTCGCTCTCGACAGACGTGGCGACCCTGATCGCGTACCTGTCCGGCGAGGACGTGCCGGCGGAGGCACTCGGGGCCGACGGCGACGAGCAGCTCCTCGGCCGCCTGCCCGAGCTCTTCCCGTTCGGGCTTCAGCCCGCGAAGGTCAGGTAGAGCAGCACCAGGTTCAGGGCGATGATGATCGCCGCGACGACGAACGCCGCGACGGTGGTGATGCGGCGGTTCACGAGCGCGCCCATCAGCCCGCGGTCGCGTGTGAAGAGGACCAGCGGCACCAGCGCGAAGGGGATCCCGAACGAGAGCACGACCTGGCTGACGATCAGCGCCTTGGTCGGATCGACGCCGATCGCGATGACGATCAGCGCGGGCGCCATCGTGATCGAGCGGCGCAGAAACAGCGGGATGCGCCGCCTGATGAATCCCTGCATGACGACCTGACCGGCCATCGTCCCGACCGACGACGACGAGATCCCGGACGCGAGCAGCGCGATGCCGAAGATCACGTCCGCGTTCGAGCCGAGCTCGCGGCCGAGCCCGTGGTACACCTCGTCGAGCTCCGAGATGCCGGTCTGGCCGGTTGCGTGGAAAACGGCGGCGCCGATCAGCAACATGCTCAGGTTGATCGCGCCCGCGATGACCATCGCAATGACGACGTCGACCCGCTCGAAGTTGAGGATGCGCTGCTTCTCGCGCTCGTCGTCGCCGACCACACGGCGCTGCGTCAGGGCCGAGTGCAGGTAGATCACGTGCGGCATGACGGTCGCGCCGAGGATGCCCACGGCCAGGAGCACGCTCTCGCTGCCGTCGAAGCCCGGGACGAGCCCACTCGCGGCCCCGCCCGGGTCGGGCCGGGCGAGGAACACCTCGAAGGCGAAGCCCGCGAGGATGATCCCCACGAGGCCGGCGATGGTCGCCTCGAGCTTGCGGAAGCCGCGCGCCTGCAGCGCCAGGATCCCGAACGCGATGAACGCGGTGATGACCCCGGCCGGGAACAGCGGGATGCCGAAGATCAGGTGCAGCCCGAGCGCGGCGCCGATGAACTCCGCGAGGTCGGTCGCCATCGCGATCAGCTCGGCCTGAACCCACAGCAGGAACGAGACCGTCCGCGGGAAGCGCTCGCGGCAGACCTCCGGGAGGTTGAGACCCGTCGCAATTCCAAGCTTGGCGCTCAGGGTCTGGATCAGCATCGCCATCAGGTTCGAGGCGACGATCACCCAGACGAGCAGGTAGCCGAACTTCGCGCCGGCCGCGAAATTGGTGGCGAAGTTGCCCGGGTCGACATAGGCGACCGCCGCGATGAACGCGGGGCCGAGGAAGGGCCAGAGCCCACGCAGCCCGCGCCGCTCGCCGCTCAGCGAGCGCTGCGCCGCCTCGAGGACGCGCGCCTCGCCGGGCAGGACGTCGGCGACGCCGTTCGACTTGGGTACGACCTCGACGACCTGCCGCCACTTCAGCAAGGGGTCACCTCGATGCGGGCGGCCAGCTCGCGGGAGATCGAGCGGTCGCTGCGGTGCACGCGGATCGTCACCGGCCCGTCGAACGGCTCCGCGGCGCGCACCTCGACGGTCTCGCCCGGGACGATCCCGATCTCGGCGAGGTAGCGGAGCAGGGCCGCGTCCCCGTCGGGCACGCGCTGCACCTTGACCGAGCCGCCCGGCTCCACAGCCGCGAGCGGCGTCGACTCGACCGTCGCCAGCCGCAGCTTCGCGTCCGGGATCGGGTCGCCGTGGGGATCGGTCGTGGGGAACCCGAGCGCCGCGTCCATGCGCTGCTCGAGCTCCTCCGACAGGACGTGCTCCCAGCGCTCCGCCTCCTCGTGCACCTCGTCCCACGGCACGCCGAGCGCTTCGACGAGGAATCGCTCGACCAGCCGGTGGTGGCGCACGACCTCGAGCGCGACGCGCTCTCCGGCCGGCGTCAGCGTGACGCCGCGGTACGGCTCGTGGTTTACGAGCTTCAGCTTCGCGAGCTTCTTGAGCATCGCGGTCGTCGAGGCGGGCGAGACGCCGAGCTCGGCGGCGAGCCCCGTTGTGGTCACGCGACCGTTACGGGAGAGCGTCCAGACCGCCTTGACGTAGTCCTCCGCCGATTCGCTTAGACGGGCCACACTCACAGTTTAGACATGGCTAAATATTCTGGGCTACACGAAACGGCCTCGGTGCGCGTCAATACCCGTGATGGCCACGACACTCGCCGAGATCGAGTCGGTCTACCGGGCTTCGGTGCACCGCTTTCGCGGCGTCGCTGCGGCAATCGTCCGCGATCGCGACGTCGCCTGTGATCTCGTGCAGGACGCCTTCGCGTCGGCGGTGCGGCGCCGCTCGCGGTTCCGCGGCGACGGACCGCTGGAGGCGTGGCTCTGGCGAGCCGTCGTCAACGCCGCGCTCTCGCATGCGCGCCGTCGCCGCGTGACGCTCACGCCGCTTCCGCTCGAGGCCGGCGAGGGCGCAGCGCACGACGACGTTCGCGACGCGGTGGCGGCGCTCCCCGAACGGCAGCGCCTCGCCGTCTTCCTTCGCTACTACGCCGACCTCGACTACCGGGAGATCGGGGAGATCCTGGGGATCACCGACGGAACCGCGCGGGCGAGCGTCCACGCAGCCCATGCGACGTTGCGACGACAGCTGGAGGTGGCACTGTGAACACGCTCGAGCAGTGGCGATTCGAGGCGGACGGCGGCGACTGGGCGGACGTTCTCCGCCGTGCCGGCGGGGCGCGCGCCTCGAGGTGGGCGCTCGCCGCCGCGGTGGCGGTGCTCGTGCTGGCCGCGCCCGCGGTCGCGGACGTGGTGACGCACGCGATCGGCAAGGGACACGGACAGCAGCTCGTCGCGACTCTCCGCGGACCGGACGGCGAGGCGGGGACCTTCACCCTGTCGCCGCGGAGCGTGATGATCCCGGTGTCTCGCAAAGGGCACGCTCGCGTCTTCGCACACGGGCCGCGCGTCTCCGTGACCTGGAAGATCGAGCTCGAGCGCAACGGGAACGTGGCCTCGCTGCGATTGTTCGGCCGCCGCGGGCAGAAGTCGACGCTGTGCGCGCCCTGCACTGCGGGCAGCGGCCGAGCGACGCTGCCGCTCCGCGGGGCGGTCTTCCTCTTCGGGCGTGCGTCGGTACGTGCGGTCGTCGACGAGACGACGCTCAGCGGCCGTCTGGAGCGGCGCTAGGCGCAGTCGGCGCAGACGCCGCTGACCTCGACGCTGTGCCGCGTCACCCGGAAGCCGTGCACTGCGCCGAGCTGCTCGAGCCACGGTTCCAGGTCGCACTCGCCGAGCTCGACCACGCGGCTGCACTTCTCGCAGACCAGGTGGTGGTGATGGCCGGTGCCGCACAAGCGGTACACCGCCTCGCCGGGACGGTGCGCGAGCGCGTCGACTGCGCCGGCCTCGTTGAGGGCGGCGAGCGTGCGGTAGACGGTCGCGAGGCCGACGCGCGACCCGCTGCCGCGCAGGCGATCGTGGAGCTCCTGCGCCGTCGCGCCGTTCGGGTCGCCCGCGAGCTCGGCCAGCACCGCCAGCCGCTGGGCGGTCGGCCGGAGCCCCAGCTCCGCGAGGAGTGTCCTGTCGTGTTGCGCTTTCGCCATCTCGATGCCTACGATAGCCCTGTTGCGAACGAGAATCGTTCTCATATTACTGCTCGCGGCCGTCGTCTCGGGCTGCGGGGACGCGAGCTCGGCCGGTCACCGGACGGTGGTCGCGTCCTTCTATCCCCTCGCCTACGCGGCCGAGCAGGTCGCGCCGCCCGGCACGCGCGTCCAGAACCTGACGCCGCCGGGCGCCGAGCCGCACGACCTCGAGGTCGCGCCGAGCGACGTCGAGACGATCGGCGCGGCAAAGCTCGTCTTGCTCATGGGCCACGGCTTCCAGCCGCAGCTCGAGGACGCAGCCGGCTCGGGCGACCGCGTCGTCCACGCCCTCGACACGCCCGGGTTGCAGCGCCTGCCGAACGGCGACCCGCACGTGTGGCTCGACCCCACCCGCTATGCGCTGATCGTCCGGCGCATCGGCGCGGCACTCCACCGCCCTGGCGCCGCCGCACAGCTCGTGGGGCGGCTCGCACGCGCTCGACCGCGAGTACCGGCGCGGGCTCAAACGCTGCGACCGGCGCGACCTGGTGACCAGCCACGAGGCGTTCGCCTACCTCGCGCAGCGCTACGGGCTCAGCCAGACCGCCGTCACCGGCCTCGCGCCGGAGGCGGAGCCGACGCCGCGCGCGCTCGAGGACGTCGTCGACCAGGTGCGCGCGTCGGGCGCGACGACCGTCTTCCTCGAGCCGCTCGTCTCGCCGCGGATCGCCGACACGGTGGCGCGCGAGACCGGCACGCGGACCGCGGTGCTCGACCCGCTCGAGGGGCAGACCCGGACACGGGCGACTACTTCACGGTCATGCGCGCCAACCTGGCCGCGCTGCGGAAGGCGCTCGGATGCCGCTAGCCGTCGAGCTGCGCGACGTCTCGTTCTCGTACGGCGGGCCGCCCGTTCTGCGTGACGTCGACCTCGACCGTTCCCGAGGGCGAGTTCGTCGCGATCGCGGGCCCCAACGGCGGTGGGAAGACGACGCTGCTTCGCGTTGCGCTCGGGCTCGAGCGGCCGACGCACGGCCAGGCGCTGCTGTTCGGCGAGCCGGCGCACGCCGGCACGCGTCGCTGCCGGGTCGGCTACCTCGCGCAGCGCTCACGCCTCGGGCTCTCGGCGCCGATCACCGTCCGCGAGCTCGTCGCAACCGGCCGCGTGCCGCGCCGCGGCGTGCTCGGGCGGACGACCGCCGAGGACCGCGCCCGCGTCGAGGAGTCGATCGCACGCGTCGGCCTGACCGCGCAGGCCTCGCGGGTCGTCGGCCGCCTGTCGGGCGGCCAGCAGCAGCGCGCCTTCGTGGCGAAGGCGCTGGCCTCCGAGCCGCAGCTGCTCGCGCTGGACGAGCCGACCACGGGCGTCGACGTGGACGCGCAGGAGTCGCTCGCGCAGCTGCTCGGTGAGCTGCACACCGACCTCGGCGTGACGATCCTGTTCGTGTCGCACGAGTTCGGCGCCGTCGAGCGGCTCGTCGACCGGCTGGTGCTCGTCCGCGGCGGGATCGTCTTCGACGGCGACCCGCACGCGCTGCCCGCGAGCTGGCACGACCCCTCGCACGCCCATGCTTGACCTCGAGTTCATGCGGCTCGCCTTCGCCGCGGGCACCGTGGTCGGGCTGCTCGCGCCCGCGGTCGGCTTCTTCCTCGTGCAGCGGCAGCTGAGCCTGATCGGCGACGGCATCGGCCACGTCGCGTTCGCGGGCGTCGCGGCCGGCTACCTGCTCGGGATCGCACCCGTTGCGACCGCGCTCGTGTTCGCCGTCGCCGGCGCCGTGGCAATCGAGTGGCTGCGCGGCCGGCGCTCCGCGGCCGGAGACCAGGCGCTCGCACTCGTCTTCTACGTCGGCATCGCCGCCGGCGTCGTCATGGTCTCGTCCGCCGGCGCGCTCGACGCGAACCTCTTCACCTTCCTGTTCGGCTCGATCCTCACGGTGACCCGCGGCGACGTTGTGCTCGTCGGCGTGCTCGGCGCGGCGGCGCTCGCGCTCATCGCGGTGCTCTACCGCGCGCTCGTGGCGGCGTCGGTCGACGAGGAGTCCGCACGCGTCTCCGGTGTCCCGGTCAGCGTGCTGAACGTGGTGCTCGCCGGGCTCGCGGGCGTGACGATCGCCCTCTCGATGCGGATCGTCGGGGTGCTGCTGATCGCGGCGCTGATGGTGCTCCCGGTGACGGCTGCGGCTCGGATTGCGTGGAGCCTGCGCTCGACGCTGCTGCTCTCGATGGCGATCGGCGTCGGCGCGGTCTGGATCGGGCTGTCGCTCTCGTACTACGGCGATCTCGCGCCAGGCGGCGCGATCGTGCTGGTCGCCGCAGGCGCTTTCGCGGTCACGGCGCTCGCGGCATCGGTTAAAGGTCAGTTAGGAACCCGCTGAAACCACACAAATTGCAGGCACACTCGGTCGCGCCATGCGGGGTCTCCTCACCGTTGTCGCAGCGCTGCTCGCGCTCGCGTTCCTGACCACCGGCGCGTTCGCGAAGGGCGGCCGCGGCGGTGACGACATCCCGTTCGGCTACGGCAAGGACATCCGCTACGCGCGGGCGCTGAACTACTGCAACGTCTTCGAGAACAGGCCGGTCCGGCTGGGCACGTGCTACTCGGAGGAGCTCTTCAAGCTCGTGAAGGGCCGCCAGTCCGCGACCGAGGTCCCGAAGATCGACGAGTACGTGAGCAAGGCCGGCGGATACCTCCAGGGCCACTGCCACGTGCTGATGCACCCGGTCGGCCGCCGCTACGCGGCCTCCGTCCACCTCACGATCGGGAAGCTCCTCGACTACCTGCCGCGGACGAACAACGCGAACTGCTCGGCAGGCTTCTCGCACGGGCTCGTGATGGCGCTTGCGCCGCAGCTCGGCAACCTCAGCCCGGAGGAGGCCGTGAAGGCGTGCGCCGCCGCCGAGACGCGCTACCAGCGCTACAGCTGCATCCACGGCGAGGGGCACGCCTACATGCGCCTCTACGGCGAGCAGCTGCCGTTCGCGCTCCATGCGTGCTCGCTGCTCGGCGACGACAACGCACCCGACTGCGCGGCCGGGGCCTTCCACGACTACTGGCTCGCGGTCTCGGGCCTCGACCAGGCGAAGACGCCGAAGGACACGATTCTCTCGCCGCGCCTCCTGTGCGCGAAGGAGTCCGGCGGCTACGTGCGCGGCTGCTGGTACCGGGCGCTGCTCGAGCGGCCGCCGGCAAAGCCGATCACGTCGAAGGAGGACGTGATGGCCGAGTGCAAGGGGCTCAGCGGCGTCCAGCTGAGCGGCTGCGTGATCGCGTCGGTGGTCGTTGCCGCGGACGACCCGTTCACCGAGATGGACATCTGCGTGTCGATGCGCCGCCCGGCCGCCGCCGACTGCGTGCGGGGCGTCCGCGTAGCCGACCTGAACCAGAGCACGCCCGAGGAGCGGCTGCGCCTGATCCGCCGCTGCGCCAACGTCTGGCACGGCGCCCAGAACGAGTGCTACCGCTGGATGGGCCTGGCCCTGAACGTCGTCACGAACGGGGATTTCAAGGACGACGGCTGCGGCGAGCTGATGTTCGACGCGACGCGCAGCGCCTGCAAGGACGGCGCCGGCGCGTACGACGGGCCGCTCGAGACGTTCAGCTGATTACCCAGCCTGTTCCTCGGCAGGGATATCGAGGTGTAGTCCGCCATACAGTGAGGAGGTGGGGCGGCCGGGGGGCTGACCGCCGTTGCATCACGGGGTCAACGGGGGAGGATCTTCATCACGACGGGCGCAGCGTCCCTGCTGGGCCCAAGCAGGCAACGCCACGACACATCGGCGCGCGGATGCCTGCGAGCTCGCGGGCGCCCCTCACGTCGCTCGCGGCCCACCCCGCTGACTCGACTCGCTTCGCAGAGGAGAGGTCAGCTTGCAAACGACATCATCGGTACTGCCGTCTGCCCCGACGGACCAGGAGCGTGATCTGTATGCCGGGCGGAGCTACGTCCCGATGGCGCTCGCGACCGCTGCCGCCAGCCTGTTCGTGCTGGTGAGCAGCATCCGGTTCACCTTGTTGTCGAGTGCGCTGGTCGTCTTGCTGCCGTACTTCCTCTTCATGGGCCTGTACGGGCTGATCGCGCTCTACATCAACGCCTCGTCACGGCGATTCGACCTGGCCGGCCATCACGAGCGTGTCCGCGATTGGGACCCGGCACGGCTCCCGAGCGTCGACGTCTTCCTCCCGGTCGCCGGCGAGCCGCTCGAGGTGCTGCGGAACACGTGGCGCCACGTCCACGACCTCCAGTACGACGGACCGCTCGTCGTGTACGTCCTCGACGACGCCGACTCGGAAGACGTGCGGCGGATGGCCGGCGAGTTCGGGTTCTGCTACCTCGTCCGGCCGGATCGTCCGCACTTCAAGAAGGCGGGGAACCTGCGCCACGGCTTCGTGCAGTCGAACGGCGAGTTCATCGCGATCTTCGACGCCGACTTCACGCCGCGGCCGGACTACCTGGCGAACATCCTCCCGTACTTCGAGGACAGCGTCGGCATCGTCCAGACGCCCCAGTACTTCCGCGTCGACGAGCGCCAGTCCTGGCTCGAGCGCGGCGCCGGCGCGGTTCAGGAGTTCTTCTATCGCGTCGTCCAGCCCGCGCGGCAGCGCTTCAACGGCTCGATCTGTGTCGGCACATGCGCGATCTACCGGCGCGCGGCCCTCGACGACAACGGAGGCACCACGCTCATCGAGCACTCCGAGGACGTCCACACCGGGTTCGACGTGCGCGGCCACGGATGGGACCTCCGCTACCTCCCGATGAACCTCGCCACCGGCGCATGCCCGGACACGCTGTCGGCGTTCTTTCGCCAGCAGTACCGCTGGTGCATGGGCTCGATGAGCCTGCTCACGTCGACGAAGTTCTGGAGCCGCCGCCTGCCGCTGCTGACGCGCGGCTGCTATGCAAGCGGCTTCTTCTACTACATCGCCACGGCGATCAACTCGATCACGCAGCCGCTCGTCCCGCTGATCCTCCTGATCGCCTTGCCACAGCACGTGCAGCTGTTCAACTACCTCTACGTCTTGCCGACGCTGACGCTGACGCTCATCGTCCTCCCGCTCTGGCACCGCACGCGCTACCGCTGGGTCGAGGTGCTCGCGACGAAGATGATCTACGGCTGGGCACATCTGTTCGCGCTCGTCGACATGGTGCGGGGCCGGCCGATGGCCTGGAGCCCGACGGGCGCGGCGACGAAGGGCTGCGCTCGCGTTCAGCGCTTCAGGTGCTCCATCATGCTGTGGGGTGGGGGTAGCGCTGCGGTCTGGGTGACCGCGTCCCTCTGGCGAATGATGACGATGGGCCCACAATTCCTTCCGATGATCCTCCTGGGCGCGCTCTACCTTGCGACTGTGATTCGAGTCGCGACCGAGATCCTGCCGCCACCGCGCGTACTCGCCCGCCCGGCACTCGCATTGGGTCTCGTGGTCGCCGTCGTGTCGCTGAGCATCGTCGCTCCCGCCCACGCCTCCCCACCGCGGCAGCTCGGCGTGACGACCAAGGCCGACAAGGTCGCCCAGTGGGAGACGGCGCTCGACACGCACGTGCGCCTCGTGGGGCAATTCGCGGCCTGGGGTACCGGCGTCCACCTGGACGAGTACGCGCAGGCCGCCTGGGCGATCGGCGCCGTGCCGTTCCTCACGTGGGAGCCATGGCAGCCTGCCTCCGCGAAGAGCATCCAGCCGAAATACTCGAACGCGTCGATCGCGCGCGGCAAGCACGACGCGTTCCTCCGCGAGTCGGCCGACAGCCTGCGCGGCGTCCGCACGGTGTACATCCGCTACGCCCACGAGATGAACGCGAACTGGTACCCGTGGCACCAGGGCGGCCCCGAGAACTACAAGAAAGCCTGGCGCCACGTTCGCGCAGTCTTCCGGAAGGAGGGCGCAACGAACGTGAAGTTCATCTGGGCGCCCAACAAGAACTGGACGACGAAGGGCTGGAAGACGCAGATCCTGCGCTACTACCCGGGCGACAGGTACGTGGACGCGGTGGGGATCACGATGATCGAGCGGTACGGCGACATGGCGTCCTACACCCGGTTCATCGACATCCTGCATGCGACCCTCTCGTCGAAGCCGGTGTTCCTGCCCGAGGTGAACGGCACCACGTCCGGCTGGCTCACGAGCTTCGTCAAGACGGTCAAGGCGCGTCCGTGGATCAAGACGATCATGTGGTACGAGAAGCTGCGCTACGGCAGCCTGCTCGAGCGGCCCGACCAGGCGCGGCTGTTCGGCTCATTGGGCCGGTAGGCCGCGGGCGAACGGCCTCCCGTCTGTCCGGGAACGCGGCGCTCGAGCCCGCTCTCTCTCGCTCCTCCTCCTCTCCTCCTCAGGCAACGACGCGGTACACCTGGAAGCACTCCGCGTAGTCGCGGTTCACGTTCACGCCGTGCGTGCGCGCGAGGTTCCAGATGTACTCGGAGTTCGAGTAGCGGCGGTGCTGCTGCGACGCGTACTTGGCGAGCGCGGCGACCTTCCGCTCCAGGTGCTTCTCCTCGAGCGCGACGTACGCCTGGTACTCGAAGTGGAAGTTGTTCCACGGGATCTCGTAGCCGAGGATCGTCGTCCGCTTGAAGGCGCGCAGGCCTTCCGCGGCGACGACCTGGTGGTCCTGGTGGACGTCGTAGACGGACGGCTGCAGCACCGCGTGCGGCTGCCACTCGTCCCACAGGGCGATCAGGAGCTCGAGGATGTCCTGCCGCCGCTCGGGGAACGTGCGCACCTCGAAGTCGTGCACGGTGAGGTGCTCCTCGGGGATGCCGAGCTCGGTGGTCGCCTCGCGCACCTCGCGCGCGAGCGTGTCCGGCGGGAAGCCCTCCGGGAGCGACTTGGTCGCCGTCGAGAACGCGACGTAGCGCACCTCGGCCCCGTGCTCGACGAGGCGCGCCATCGTGCCGCCGCAGCCGAACTCGCCGTCGTCGGTGTGCGGCGCGAGCACGAGCACGCGCTCCCAGCCCTGGATCACTGCGCCTCGACCGGAACGGGTGGCGTAGGCGGCGTCTCGCTCACAGGCGCCTCTTCGCCGGACGGCGCCTCCGCTCCTGCGCCGACGGCCGCGACGGCGGCCAGCGCGAGCAGCCCCCACGTGGTCGGGTCTTCGAAGAACGCGTTGTAGAAGAGGCTGTGCACGGCGATCGCGCCGAGCGAGACGCCGGCGATCAGGGCGGTGCGGCCCTCGAACGACGGGCCCGCACGCCGGAAGGCCGCCAGCAGCGCCGCGACGAGCAGCCAGCCGAGGAACAGCACGCCGGGGATGCCCGTCTCGGCCGCCATCGTGACGGGCGTGTTGTGCGACGCGCCCTTCTTCGGCTCCTTGCCCTTGAGCCCGGTGCGGTCGGCGTAGGCGCGCTTGAACGAGCCGACGCCCACGCCCCAGAGCGGATGGTCGCCCGCGATGTGGAGCCCCGTCGTGACCTGGCCCCACCGGCCGCTCGTCGCGTGGTCGAGGCCCTTCTTCGACTGGTTGACGACCGAGTCGCGCGAGGTCGGGATCACCAGCGCGATCGCCAGCACGGCGAGCGCCGCTCCGCCGAGCACCGCGGCCGTGCGCCAGCGCCAGACGAACGCGGCCGCGATCAGCGTGCCCGCGAAGAGCGCCGCGAAGCTCGACTGCGAGAACGACACGAGCAGGCCGAGCCACACGAAGGCGATGCCGACGACGCCGCCGATGAAGCGCTCCCTGCGTGCGCCGAACAGCAGGATCACGAGCGTCGCAAGGATCGCGACGACGAGGAAGCGGCCGTAGATCGACGGATCCCAGAAGACCGAGTTGACCCGGAAGAAGAGCTCGGTGTGGTACGCGTTGCCGGTGATGACCTTCGGGTTCCAGAACAGGTCGCGCGTTCCCCACTGGTACATCCCGACCGCCGCGAACACGACGGCCATCGCGGCTAGCAGCGCGTAGAGGCGGACGAAAACCGGCCGCGACCAGGCGAACCGCGCCAGCACGATGGTCAGCAGCCCGAACGGCAGGACGAAGAAGGCGAGCTCGATCGCACCTTCGCGCACGTCGTCGCTCCAGGCCAGCGAGAGGCCGATCCAGCCGACGAGCGCGGCAAGCGGCAGCGCGATCGGGCCGAGCTCGCCCCCGCGCACGTCGCCCTGCCAGAGCTCCCACGCGAGCAGGAGCGCGGCGGCGACGATGACCGCGTACATCGGGATCAGCAGGTTCGCCTCGGTGCTGCCGACGTGCACCGGAACGCGCGCCGGCACCGCCGCGAGGACGGCGAGCGGCAGCAGCCACGGCCAGCGGCGGAACACGACAGCGAGGCCGGCGCAGAAGGCGAGCCCGACGACGGCGGCGGCGCCGAGGAGCGGGCGGTGACCGGACGGGGCGAGCAGCGGCACGAGCATGAGCCCGCCGAGCGCCCACAGGCCGAGGCCGGCGAGCCGCACTTCGCGCCGGGTGGAGAGCAGCAGGAGCGCGAGGCCGCCGGCCGCGACCGGGCCGCCGATGTGCGCCAGGTTCTCGCTCACGGCACCGCTCCCACGAGCACGGTCGCGCGATCCGCGTGGCCGTTCGCCGAGACGAAAAGCTTGTAGGCGCCGCGCTTCGCCGGCGCGCGCAGCCGCAGCGCGTGCGCCGGGCCGGTGCCGCTACGTCCGGCGAGCCGCCACGCGACCTTGCGGTAGTCGGTGTCCAACGGGACGCGGAAGCGCTTCTTGGGCCGGGCCGCGAGCGTGTGATCGGCGATCTCCAGGTAACGGAGCGTGACGGGCAACGGCCGCGAGAACTCCGACCGGTTGCCCGCGCGGTCGTACAGGCGGAGGCGCAGCACGTACCGGCCCGGTGAAGCCTTCCTGTGGTCGATCTCGCCCGACCACGGGACCGGGCGAACGCGGTTCCGAAGCCGCAGTTTTCCTTTGGTGACGCGGTTGCCGTTCACGAAGAGCAGCGCTCCGGCTGTCTCGTTCGTCCGGTAGTGCACGAGGACCCGGTCCGCCCGACCGTCGCCGTCCGGCGAGAAGGTGGCGGGCCGCGCCGTCACGCCCATGAGGGCGGGCGGCGTCAGGTCGAGCCGGAACGTGGTCGGGATCAGGATCGTGCGGTGCTCGCCGGCGAGGCGCACGCGCAGCTTGTACGTCCCCTCCGGCGCGAGTTTGCCATCGTCGGTCAAGCCGCGCCACGCGAGCTTCACGCGCTTCTTGTCGACGCGCTCGCCGTCCTTCAGCGTGCGAACAACCTCGTCGTTGCCGTTCACCACGACGGCCGTGAGCGAATCCAGTTTGCGCAGGCGGAACCAGAGCTTGATCGGCTCCCTCGGCCCACCTACCTTGTCGAAGCGCGTGCCGAACACCGGGCTCTTCTGAAGCTTGAGCCCCTGCGTCACGGCGAAGGCGACTGCCGTTCCCGCGAGCAGGAACGCGACCAGCAGCGTCGGGCCCAGGCGAGTCACGGCCGAGGGAGTCTACGGCGGTGCGCCGGGTTGCTTCATCCCGGCGGAGCCCGGCTTGCCCGGGCGGGAGCCACGTCGCGCGAAGTCGCGTCCGAGTCTCGCGGTACCAAAGGGGGGAGCTCGAGGGGGGAACGGGACGTCCCCATTCGAATCAAGCAATGTCGCGGCGAAGCCTGCGACGAGCGGTCTCCCTCGTGCGAGGGACACTCGTTCGGGCGCGGCGCGCCGATGCATTCCTCGGATGTCCAGCCGCCCTGCCCGCGTCCTGCTCTGGACGCTTGCCGCGCTGCTCGCCGCGTACGCGGCGCGGCTCGCGCTGCATGCCGCGCACCGGCCGTCTGCCACGCACATCCTCGACGACTGGGCGTACAACATCGCCATCGTCGTGATGGGCCTCGTCTGCGCCGCGCGGGCGTTCTCCCGCAGCGACGAACGGCTCGGCTGGGCGCTGATCGGCGCCGGCATCGCCGTCTGGGGGCTCGGCAACGCGTACTGGGCGCTGCTGCTCGCCGACCAGAGCCAGTTCCCGTCCTTCGCGGATGCCCTCTGGCTCACCTTCTACGCGCTCGCCTATGCGGGGCTCGCGCTCGTCTTCCGCGCCCGGCTGCCGCGCGCCTCGCTCAACGTCTGGATCGACGGCGCCATCGCCGCGTCCACGGTCGCGGCCGTCGCCGCTGCGCTCGCGTTCGATGCGGTGCTGAGCGCCACCGAGGGCCGCCCGGTCGCGGTCGCCGTCAACCTCGCGTACCCGATCGGCGACACCGTGCTCCTCGCCCTCGTCGTCGCCGCGATCGCGCTCTCCGGCTGGCGGCTCACGCGCACGTGGGCGCTCGCCGCCGCGGGCTTCGTCGTGTTCGGCGTGACCGACTGCATCTACGTCTACCAGGTCAACATCGGCTCCTACGACGAGCTGAGCCTGATGAACGTCGGCTGGCCGCTCGGGTGCCTGCTGATCGCGTTCGCCGCCTGGCAGCCCGACCGGCGTGCGGCGGCACGCGAGGAGGGCTGGAGCGGCATCGCCGTCTCGGTCTGCTGCGCCGCGCTCGCGATCGGCGTGCTCGCCTACGACCACTTCCGCGAGATCGGGCCGATCACGCTCGCGCTCGCGTGCGCGACTCTCGCCGGCGTGCTCCTGCGGCTGGCGCTCACGTTCCGCGACCACCTGCGCCTGATCCGCACGAGCCGCAGCGAGGCGCTCACGGACTCGGTCACCGGTCTCGGCAATCGCCGCGCCCTCATCGAGCACATCGAGGCTCGAGCTGAGCGACTGCGTCGAGGGGCCGGGCCTCGTGCTCGTGCTGCTCGACCTGAACGGCTTCAAGGAGTACAACGACAGCTTCGGCCACCTCGCCGGCGACGCCCTCCTGGCGCGGCTCGGGCACCGCCTTCAGGCGGCGCTGCCGCGACGGGGGACAGGCCTTCCGCATGGGCGGCGACGAGTTCTGCGCCGTCGTACGCGACGAGCCCGAGGCGGCCGCGCGGATCGGCGCGACCGCCGGCGCGGCGCTTGCCGACAGCGGCGAGGGGTTCGACATCGACTCGGCCTGGGGCTTCGTCGTCGCGCCCGACGAGGCGACGACCGCGCACGAGATCCTCCGCATCGCCGACCGGCGGATGTATGCGTCGAAGGCGACGCGCTCATCGGTCGGGCGCCAGTCCGCGCGACTGCTGGTGCGGGCGCTCGAGGAGCGCGACCCCACGTACGGCGAGCGCGTGTCCGTCGTCACCGACGTTGCCGTGGCGGTCGGCGAGCAGCTCGGACTGACAGGAGACCGCCTGGAGCAGCTCCGGCGGGCGGCCGAGCTCCACGACGTCGGGAAGATGGCGATCCCGGACGCGATCCTGCTCAAGACGGGCCCGCTCGACGGCGACGAGTGGGTCTTCGTGCGGCGCCACACGCTGACCGGTGAGTGGATCCTGTCCGCGGCGCCGGCGCTCGCGAGCGCGGCGAAGCTCGTCCGCTCGACGCACGAGCGCTGGGACGGCGGCGGCTACCCGGACGGCCTGAGCGGCGAGGCGATCCCGATCGAGTCGCGCATCGTGGCCGTCTGCGACGCGTACGCGGCCATGCGCACCGACCGGCCGTATCGCGCCGCACTCACGCACCAGCAGGCGGTCGCCGAGCTCCAGGCGAACGCGGATACGCAGTTCGACCCGACCGTGGTCGAAGCTGCCGTCGCCGTTCTGCGCGAGCCGCTGCGGCTCGTGACGCGCGCCGCAGCGGCGTAGCCCCTGCGCAGAGCCGCCGTCACAATGCAGGCGTGACGGAGGCGCCCCAGCGAACGCCTGTACGCGAGGAGCGGCGGGTCGTCAGCGTGCTGTTCGCCGACCTCGTCGGCTCGACAGCGCTCGGCGAGTCGCTCGACCCGGAGGAGGTCAAGCTCGTCGTCGGCGAGGCGATCGCGCGCATCGTGCGCGAGGTCGAGGGCCTCGGCGGCGTCGTCAAGGACCTCGCCGGGGACGGCGTGCTCGCGTTCTTCGGTGCGCCGCTCGCGTCGGAGGACGATGCGGAGCGGGCCGTGCGCGCCGGGCTCCGCATCGCGGAGGAGATCCGCCAGTACGCGACCGAGGTGGCGCAGGCCTGGGGCATCGAGGGCTTCGGCGTGCGGGTCGGCGTCGGCACCGGGCCGGTCGTGCTCGGCGAGATCGGCGCCGGCGCACGTGTCGAGTACGCCGCCTTCGGCGACACGGTCAACCTCGCCGCCCGGCTGCAATCGGCGGCCGAGCCGGGCACCGTGCTCGTCGACGAGGCGACGGCCCGCGCCGTCGAGGGCGCGTTCGACACCGCCGAGCCGCTCTCGCTCGAGCTGAAGGGCAAGACCGCGCCCGTCACCGCCCGGCCGGTCACGCGCGCGCGCGAAGGCCTGGTTCGCCGCCGGGGCCTCGCGGGCGCGGACGCCGCGCTCGTCGGCCGCGACCTCGAGCTCGCCCGCGCCGCCGAGTGGCTCGAGCGGCTGCGCGGCGGAGCGGGCGGCGCGCTGTTTCTCACCGGCGAGGCCGGGATCGGCAAGAGCCGCCTGATGGTCGAGCTCGCCCGCCGTTTCGCCGAGCGCCCGGTCGAAGGCGCGGACCCGGTCTGGCTCGAGGGCCGCTGCGTGTCGTACGGCGAGTCGCTGCCGCTCTGGCCGTTCCGCGACCTGCTGCGCGAGTGGCTCGGCGTCTCCTACGACGAGCCGGAGCTGCGCGTGCGCGTGCTGCTGCGCCGCCGGGTCGAGGCGCTCTTCGGGCCGCGGTCCGGCGAGATCTACCCCTACCTGGGCTCGGCGCTCGGCATCACGCTCGAGCCCGACGCCGCCGCCCGCATCGGCGAGCTCTCGCCCGAGGCGCTGCAGTACCGCACGTTCGAGGTGCTCGGCGCGCTCCTCGCGCGGCTGGCCGAGGACGGTCCGGTCGTCTGCGCGATCGAGGACCTGCACTGGGCCGACCCGACCTCGGTGCAGCTCGTCGAGCGGCTGCTGCCGCTGACCGAGCAGGCCGCCGTGCTGCTGCTGATCTCCCAGCGCGAGGAGCGCGACCACCCGTGCTGGGCGCTGAAGGAGCTGGCGGCGCGCGAGTACCCGCATCTCTTCCGCGAGCTCGCGCTCGAGCCGCTGTCCGGCGACGCCGAGCGGGAGCTGCTGGAGTCGTTGACCGGCCGCGGGACGCTGCCGCCGGATCTGGCCGGCCGTATCCGCAGCCAGGCCGAGGGCAATCCGTTCTTCCTCGAGGAGCTCGTGCGCTCGCTCGCGGACGCGGGCGTGCTCGTGCGCGAGGACGACGGCTGGCGCTTCGACCACGAGGCGCCGGTCGAGATCCCGCAGACCGTCGAGCGCGTGATCGTCGCGCGGATCGACCGCCTCGACCCGGGGACGCACGGTGTGCTCACCGCGGCGGCCGCGCTGGGCCGGCGCTTCGGGCTCGCGCTGCTCGAAGGCGTCGCCGGCCGCAACGGCGAGGTCTCGGACGCCCTCCACGAGCTGCAACGGCTCGACCTGATCCGCACCGAGCGGCGCTGGCCGCAGCCGGAGTACCGCTTCAAGCACGCGCTGATCCAGGAGGCGGCGTACCGGCTGCTCGTCGCCGACACGCGCACAGCGCTGCACCGGCGAGCGGCCGAGTGGCTCGAGGGCCACCACGCCGACAACCTGGACGAGGTCGTCGGGCTGCTGGCCTACCACTGGCGCGCCGCGGACGACGAGGCGAAGGCGATCGCGTACCTCACGCGCGCGGCGGACCGCGCCCGCCAGGAGTGGTCGCTCGACGAGGCGATCGAGCACTACCGCGCGCTGCTGCCCCTGCTCGAGGCGCGCGGCGAGCGCCAGGAGATGGCGCTCGCGCTCTTCAAGCTCGCGCTCGCGCTGCACAACGCGCTGCGCTTCGGCGAGGCGAACGAGGCCTACCAGCGCGCGTTCGAGCTCTGGGCGCCGCCGCCGATGCCGGCCCGCGCCCCCGCGGCCACGCTGCGCGTCGGCACGAGCTTCCTGCCGAACGACCCGGACCCGAAGTCGGCGATCGCGTGGCCGAACATCCAGCTCTGCATGCAGCTCTTCGACCGACTCGTGGAGGCGTGGCCGGAGCGCACCATCGTGCCCGCCCTCGCCGAGCGCTGGGAGATCGCCGACGACGGGCTGCGCTACGTCTTCCACCTGCGCGAGGGGCTCATGTGGTCCGACGGCGAGCCGCTGACGGCCCACGACGTCGAGTTCGGGATCAAGCGCGTCCTCGACCCATCCAGCCCCGGCTCGTCGGTCGCGATCTACTTCGTGCTCTCCAACGGCCAGGACTACTACCTCGGCCACAACGAGGACGCCGACGCGATCGGCGTGCGCGCGCTGGACGACCGCACCGTGGAGTTCCGGCTCGTCGCTCCGGCGCCGTACTTCATGAGCGTCATGAACCGGCCCGACGGCGGGCCGCAGCCGCGCCACGCGATCGAGGAGCACGGCGACGCTTGGGCCGAGCCGGACCGCCAGGTCGTGAGCGGCCCGTTCGCGACCGTCGAGCGCACGGACGACCAACTCGTCCTCGAGCGCCGCGACCGCGAGCCGCTCGGCCGGCCGGGCAACGTGAAGCGGCTCGAGTTCTTCCGCACCGCCATCGCCGAAGCGCTGCCGGGCCTCGACCGCGGCGACTCGGACATGGTGATGGTGCGCTACACGCCCCGCCTCGCCGACCTGATGCCGGGCGCCGTCCACGCGGACGCGAGCCTCGGCCTGCCCGCGTGGTCGGCGTACCTGCGGTTCGACCACTCGCACCCCGCGATGTCCAACGTCCACCTACGCCGGGCGCTCGCGCATGCGATCGACCGCGACGCGCTCGCCGCGGCGGCAGCGGCGAACCTGGTCGTCGCGACGGGCGGCGTCGTCCCGCCCGCGATCCAGGGCCACACGCCCGAGATCGCGCTGCGCTACGACCCTGACCTCGCGCGCGAGGAGCTGGCGCAGTCCGGCTTCGCCGGCGAGCTCGAGCTGGCCGGGATGATGGTCTGGGAGGAGATCCTCGACACGATCGCGCGCAGCTGGGAGGACGTCTTCGGCGCAGGCGTGCGGGTGCGCGACTGGTCGTGGCGCGCCGAGGAAGCGATGGAGGCCGGCGGCCGGGCCGACAACGCATACCTGCGCGTGACCGGCTGGTTCCCGGGCTACGCCGACCCGGAGTATTTCCTGCGGCTGCTCTTCCACTCGGACAGCCGCACGAACGAGGGCGGGTTCTCGGACGAGGCGTTCGACGACCTGATCGAGCGCGCGCGGCGCGAGCGCGACGGCCGCGCGCGGTTGGAGCTCTTCCACGAGGCTGACCGCGTCGCGGTCGTCGAGCGAGTGGCGTGCATCCCGCTCGTCTACGGTCGCAACGTGGCCTACGTGAAGCCCTGGGTCAGCGGCTGGTGGGAGTTCGGCAAGTCGTCGTCGTCGTTCGGCGACCTCGTCGTCGGCGAGGAGTCGCCGCGCGCATGAACGTCGAGGTCGTCGAGGGCGACATCACGCAGCTGGACGTCGACGCGATCGCGAACGCGGCCAACAACGAGCTCTGGATGGGCGCGGGCGTCGCCGGCGCGATCAAACGGGCCGGCGGAGCGGAGATCGAGCGGGAGGCGATGGCAAAGGGGCCGATCGAGGTCGGCTCGGCGGTCGCCACGTCCGGCGGGGAGCTGCGCGCGGCGCATGTCGTGCACGGTGCGGTGATGGGCCAGGACCTGCGCACGACGCCCGAGCTGATCGGCCGGACGACGACGAGCTGCCTCGTCGTCGCGGACGGGCTCGGGCGCTCGCTCGCTCGCGCTGCCGGCGTTCGGTACCGGCGTCGGCGCCATCCCGGTCAAGGACTGCGCGCGGGCGATGGTCGACGCGATCCGCGCGTTCGAGCCGGCGTCGCTCGAGCGCGTCGTCGTCGCGGTCTACGGCGACGCGGCGCTGTCGGCCTTCGAAGCCGCCCTCTCCTAACAGGGACAGTCCCCGTTAAGGCGCGCGGCCGCTTGGTTGGTATCCGCGCGAATGACCGATGACCGCCGCGGCCGCCAGGAGGCTTCGTCGGGTCGTCGGGCCGAGCGGCGGCGCGAGGAAAGGGTGCGCCGTCCTAGTGATTCCGTGTCCGAAGTTGGTACACGCTGACAGCCACGCCCGCCGCTGTTAGTGCCGCTCCGAATGCCGCAACGGACATAAGTCCGGCCGTCGATCCGGCGAATGCGATCAGCAGCCCTGAGACGAGGAAGCCCAGCCCGACCACCAGGGTCGATGGGCGCTTGGAGACGACCACGGCCTATTCGTGCCCGGCGGGCGTTGAGCCTCTGAATCCCATCGCAAGCCCCGCCAGGACAAGTGCGAGGCCGACGAACCATCCGACAGCGCTGCCGCCGTCGAGCGAAAAATAGGTGACAGCCGAACCGGTCGCCGCGACCGCGACCCCGATCCAGCCAAATAATTGAAGGCGCCGACGACCGAACACAGACTGAGTGGCTTACCCACTTTCGCGGCGCCGCATGCAGCGCAAATGGACTTCACTCGGGGTAAGTAGGCAATCGGCTTGTGCTTTGGCAAGCACCAAACAGGGACTGTCCCGCTAAAGAAACGCGCAGCTAGAGCTGTCGCCCCACAGCGTGGCCGAGCGCCACCGCGAAGATCCCGACGGCGACGCTCGCCGCGACGTTCAGCGCCGCGTACGTGAGGTGCCGCTCGTCGCCGAGCTCCCACGTCTCCTGCGCGAAGGTCGAGAAGGTCGTGTACGCGCCGAGGAAGCCCATCACGAGCCCGACCCGCACCCAGGCCGGGAGGTGGTGGCGATCGACGAGGCTCGCGATGACGACGCCGGCCGCGAAGCAGCCGCTGATGTTGATGACGAACGTGCTGAGCGGGAAGAGCGCGTTCGAGCGGGCCTCGATGGCACGGTCGGCCCCGTAGCGGGCCAGTGCTCCGAGTGCTCCTCCGACGGCGACGGCGATCACGACCACGGCGACCTCCTGGGTTCGGTAGGAGCCATCAGCCGTGCCGGCGGTCGAGGGCGAGCCCCATCGCCCGGCGGAACCGTACCTAGACCTCTGCGAAGCTGGTCGTGCGAGCGGGCCGCACGAACAGCGTCTGCCCGTCGTGCAGCCCGAGCTCGTCCGCCTGCGCCGGTGTCGCCTGCGCGACCACCTGCTCGCCGCTCGAGAGCTTGAGCTCGGCGCGCACCTCGAAGCCGAGGTAGACGATTCGTTCGACGGTCGCCGCCTCGGTCGTCCCGTTCGGGTGCAGCGTCAGCTCCAGGTCGTGCGGCCGCACGTACCCGCCGCCGAGCCGCGAGACGGCGCCGACGAACGTCATGACGAACTCGTTGGCCGGGTGCTCGTAGAGGTCGCGCGGCTTGCCGACCTGCTCGATGCGGCCCTCGTTCATCACGGCGATGCGGTCGGCGACCTCCATCGCCTCCTCCTGGTCGTGCGTGACGAACACGGTCGTGACGTGCACCTCCGCGTGCAGGCGGCGCAGCCATTCGCGGAGCTCCTTGCGCACGCGCGCGTCCAGGGCGCCGAACGGCTCGTCGAGGAGCAGCACCTTCGGGTCGACGGCGAGCGCGCGGGCCAGCGCCATGCGCTGCCGCTGGCCACCGGAGAGCTGCGACGGATAGCGCTTCGCGAGCCCCTGCAGCTGCACGAGCTCGAGCAGCTCCGCGACGCGCTGCCTCGTCTCGGCCTTCGGCCGCTTGCGGATGTCGAGACCGAACGAGACGTTCTTCTCCACGGTCATGTGCTTGAACGCGGCGTAGTGCTGGAAGACAAAGCCGACGCCGCGCTTGCGGGCGGGCACGCCGGTCGCGTCCTCGCCGAGGATCGAGACGTCGCCCTCGTCCGGCTCCTCGAGCCCCGCCATGACGCGGAGCAGCGTCGACTTGCCGGAGCCGCTCGGGCCGAGGAGGGCGGTCAGCGAGCCGCCCGGGATCGCGAGCGAGACGTTGTCGAGCGCGGTGAAGTCGCCGAAGCGCTTCGTGACGCGGCGAACGGCAATGGCCATCTACTTCCCTTCTCTCGGTCGAAACGCGGTCATGAGCGCGAGGGTGACGATGGCCACCATCGCGAGCACGACCGCCGATGCGTACGCGGCCGTGTAGTCGAACCCCTGGTACGCCGCCTCGACGTGCAGCGTCATCGTCTCCGTCTTGCCGACGATGCGGCCTGACATGACGCTGACGGCCCCGAACTCGCCGAGGGCGCGCGCCGTCGTCAGCACGACGCCGTAGACGACCGCCCAGCGGATCGCGGGCAGCGTGATGCGGCGGAACGTCGCCCACGGCGACGCGCCGAGCGTCTCGGCCGCCTGCTCCTGCTCGGTGCCGATCTCGCGCAGCACCGGCACGACCTCGCGCACGACGAAGGGCAGCGAGACGAAGATCGTGACGAGGATCATCCCGGGCAACGCGAAGACGACCTGCAGGCCGTGGTCGTCCAGCCATGGGCCGAACCAGCCCTGGCGGCCGTAGAGGAGCAGGAAGGCAAGACCGACCACGACGGGCGACAGCGCCAGCGGCAGGTCGACGAGCGCGTTCAGCAGGCCGCTCCCGCGGATCGGGTAGCGGACGATCGCGAGCGCGCAGACGATCCCGAAGATCGTGTTCGCGGGCACGGCGACCGCGGCGATGATCAGCGTCACCTTCAGCGCGTGCAGCGCGTCGGGCGTCGTGACCGCGTCCCAGGCAGGGCCGAGGCCGTGCTCGAACGCGCGGTAGAAGATCAGCCCGACCGGCGCCGCCAGGATCACCAGCAGGTAGCCGAGCCCGGCCACGCGGATGCCCCAGCGGCTACGCACCGTCCCACCTCGTGAAGCGCCGCCGCAGCGCGCCGATGCCGAGCAGCACGGCGAGCGAGATCGCGAGCACGAGCACCGACACGGCCGCGGCCGCCTGCGGGTCGCCGCTCTCGATGCGGCCGAAGATGTAGACGGACAGCACCTCCGTCTTGAACGGCAGGTTGCCCGTGATCAGGACGACGGCGCCGAACTCGCCGACGGCGCGCGCGTAGGCAAGCGCGACGCCCGAGAGGATCGCCGGGAAGATCACCGGGAAGACGACGCGCCGGAACGTCGTGAGGCCGCTTGCGCCCAGCGAGGCGGCCGCCTCCTCGGTCTCGCGGTCGAGCTCGATCAGCACCGGCTGCACGGTCCGCACGACGAACGGGACGGTCACGAACAGCAGCGAGACGAGCACGGCCGTCCGCGTGAACGCGATGTCGACCGGCGTCGGGCCGTTCGGCCCGTACAGCGCGAGCAGCGTCAAGCCGGCGACCACGGTCGGCAGCGCGAACGGGAGGTCGATGATCGCGTCGACGAAGCGGCTGCCCGGGAACGAGTCGCGCACCAGCATCCACGCGATCACGGTGCCCATGACCGCGTTGATCAGCGCGACGCCGAACGAGACGACGAGCGTCAGCTCGAGCGCCGCGACGGCCTCCGGAGCGGTGATCGCGTCCCAGAAGCCGTGCCAGCCGCTGTCGTCGGCCTTCCACGTCAGCGCCGCCAGCGGCAGCAGGACGACGACCGACAGGTAGCCGATCGCGATCCCCTGCGTCAGGAGGCCCGAAGGCTTCCTCACACGCGGGGTCGAGAGCTCCGCGGCGCGGACTGCCACCTATCCCTGCTGGCCGATGATCCGGGCCATGATCCCGTCGCTCGGGTCGAAGAACTTCCTGTCGACCTTCGCCCAGCCTCCGAGGTAGTCGATGGTGAACATCTGCGGCCGCACCGGGAACGAGAATGCCCTGGTCGCCGCCTTCACGACCGGCCGGTAGCCGTTCTGCGCGAAGAGCTTCTGCCCCGGCACGGAGTAGAGGTACTTCACGAACGCGTTCGCGGCGGCCTTGTTCGACGAGCTCGTCGTCACGGCGACCGGGTTGTCGATCCGCAGCGTCGCCTTCGGGATGTAGTAGTCGGTGCGGATCCCCTTCGCGTTGGCGAACAGCGCCTCGTTCTCGTAGGTGAGCAGGACGTCGCCGCGGCCGGAGCTGAAGGTGCTGAGCGCGTCGCGGGCGCTCTTGTCGAGCGAGACGACGTGCTGCTTGAAGAGCGTCTTCAGGTACGCCTCGGCCTGCTTCGGCGTCTTGCGCTCGCGGAGCATCGCGCCGTAGCCGGCCATGATGTTCCACTTGGCGCCGCCCGACGTGAACGGGTTCGGCGTGACCACCTGGACGCCCGGCTTGATCAGGTCGTCCCAGGTGTGGATCTTCTTGGGGTTCCCGTCGCGCACGACGAAGCAGACGACCGAGCGCGTGAGGATGCCCTTGTACTCGTTCTTGTTCCAGCTCTTCGCGACGAGCTTGTTGTCGACGAGGGTCGTCATGTCCGGCTCGAGCGAGAGGAAGACCACGTCTGCCTTGAGCCCCGAGATGACGGCGCGGGCCTGGTCGCCCGACGCGCCGTAGGACTGGTCGAACGAGATGCCCTTCCCGGCCGCTGTGGCCTGGAACGCCGGGATCAGCTTCGAGAAGGCCTCCTTCGGCGTCGAGTAGGCGACGAGCGTGAGCTTCGTGTCCTGGCGGGCGGCCTCAGCCCGGGTGCCGGCCCCGAGCGAGGCGGCGGCGGCAAGGATGGCGACGAGTCCTGCGAGCAGCGTGAGACGACGCACGAAGACCTCCTCACTTACATAGCTAATGCTAATACGACTAATTGCGTTTCTCCATGTATCTGCCCGTGCGGCGGCCGTCAACAGGGAACCGCCTGCGAGCGCTTCAGCGGCGCGCGGGGAGCGCCGGGCGGCCGTTGAGGCGGTGGCGTTCGACGACGCCCAGCAGGACGAGTCCGGCGACGAGCGTGACGATCATGAGCGCGTTCGTCGCGGGGAGGTCGAGCAGCTTCACGCCACTGACCGCCAGCGTCGTGGCCAACGCAAGCCGGAGCGTGCGCTCGGGGATGTTGAGCGTCATGCGGCTAGTGATCAGCACGCCGGGGATCGATCCCAGGAGGAGCCACGCCATCGCGTGCAGGTCGACGTTGCCGTGGATCAGGCTGCTGATGCCGGCGACCCAGAGCAATGCGGCCGCGTGCCAGATGTCGGTGCCCACGATCTTCGCAGCGGTCAGCGGGAACGCGACCATCATCACGAGCCCGAAGAACGTGCCGCTGCCGACTGAGGTCAGCCCGACGACGAAGCCGCCGGAGGCGCCGAGGGCGACCGCGATGATCCTGTCCCGGCGGGCGAGCAGAAAGGGGTCGTCGGTGGCGACGACGCCGCGCTTGATGAACGTCTTCGCAACCAACCCGAGCGCCCCAAGGACGAGCGCACCGCCGATCAGCTGCGCAAGGACGTCGTTCAACCCTGAGCCGTACTGGTTCTCGAGGTAGCTGCCGACCTGGATGCCGACCAGCGACATCGGCGCGGAGCCCAGGAACATCCACAGCGCGAGGTGCGCGTGCACCGTGCCGAGGCGCCGGTGCCGGGCAGCGCCGAACGACTTGAAGACGGCGCCGTGGAGGATGTCGGTGCCGACCGCGAGCGTCGGCTTGAACCCGAACAGGAGGATGAGCAGCGGCGTCATCAGCGCGCCTCCACCCATGCCGGTCAGGCCGACGAGCGCCCCGATCAGCAGGCCCGTGATCGTGAACTGCCAGGTCATGACAGGGCTCGCGTGGACATCTTGCGCGCTCGCGGTCTCGTCGCGACCATCAGATTGCGTTGAGCGATTTCGACCTGGACGACACCGCGCTTATCATGGAAGTGCTCTTCGATATCCGAGCTGGCGTCGCGCGCACCATTGAGTTGCTCGAAGAGGAGGACGACGATGAAACGGAAGAGGAAGAAGAGGACACCTGAGGAGATCGCGTATTCCGAGGAGCTAGGTAGGCGCCTCCAGAAACGGATCGCCGAGCTAAAAGCCGAAGCAGCCGCACGGCGCGCAAGCCCCCAGGATCAGCCTTCGTAGCGATCACGCGCTGCGGTACGCCTCGATCAGCACCTCCGCCACTTCCTTGCGCGTGAACTCGATCGGCGGCACCTCGCCGGCCGACAGGAGCTCGCGCACCTTCGTGCCGGACAGGAAGACGTGGTCGTCGCCGCCGTGCGGGCACGTCTTCGGCGTCGCCATCTGGCCGCAGACCTTGCACCAGAAGGCGTGCTCGAAGAACATCGGCTCGATGTCGAGCTCGTGCGGCTCGAACTCGTCGAAGATCAGCTGCGCGTCGTAGGTGCCGTAGTACGAGCCGACACCCGCGTGGTCGCGGCCGACGATGAAGTGCGAGCAGCCGTAGTTCTTGCGGCAGATCGCGTGCCAGATCGCTTCGCGCGGGCCTGCGTAGCGCATCGCGGCCGGGAACGCCGACACGACCACGCGGTCGGCCGGGTAGTAGTTCTCGACCAGCACGTCGTAGCACTTGACGCGGGTCGCAGACGGGACGTCGTCCGACTTCGTGTCGCCGACGAGCGGGTGGATCAGTAGCCCGTCGACGGTCTCGAGCGCGCCCTTGGTCAGGTACTCGTGCGCGCGGTGGATCGGGTTGCGGGTCTGGAAGCCGACGACGCGCTTCCAGCCGCGCTCGGCGAAGGTGCGCCGGGTGTCGGCCGGGTCGAGCGCAAGCGCCGGGAACGGCGGCGTCGCGCGCTCGAAGACGGTGACCTTGCCGGCCAGGTAGAGCGGCTTCTGGTCGTACAGCCGCGCCACGCCCGGGTGCTCCGTGTCGGTCGTGCGGAAGCACTGCTCGGCCTCGCGGTCCTTGTCGTAGGCGTAGGTGCCCTCGACCTCGAGGACGGCGACGAGCTTGCCGGACTCGTCGGCGAGCGCGACGCGGTCTCCGGACGGCGCCGCGTCGACGGCGAGGCAGACAGGCAGCGACCACGGCAGGCCGTTGCGGAGGCGCAGGTCGTCGACGACGCTGCGGTAGTCGTCCTCGGCCATGAAGCCCTCGAGCGGCGACAGCGCGCCCGAGGCGATCATGTCCAGGTCTGACAGCTCGCGGGAGGTCAGCGCGACGACCTCGAGCTGGTCGACGTCGCCCGGCCGGTCGCCCGTACGGTCGACGAGGTAGCCGCCGTGCGGCTTGATCAGCCTGTCGGTGGCCGTGACGGTCATCGCTGCTCCCTTCCCTTTACAGGGACAGTCCCTGTAAAGACGCCCGTCGCCCAGTGCACGAACGGACTCACGCTGCCACCTTCGCGGGAACCAGCCCCAGCTGCTCGAGCTTCGCCACGATCAGCTGCGCCGACTCCTCCGGCTCGTGCTGCTCGGTGTCGATGACGAGCTCCGGGCTGGCCGGCTCCTCGTACGGGTCGTCAACCCCGGTGAAGCCCTTGATCTCGCCGGCGAAGGCCTTCGCGTAGAGGCCCTTCACGTCGCGGCGCGCGCACTCCTCGACCGAGGCCTTGATGTGCACCTCGACGAACGTGCCCCACTCCTCGACCATGGCGCGGGCCTTCCGGCGCGTCTCCTCGTAGGGCGAGATGGCGGCCGCGATGACGGCGCCGCCCTGGCGGGTCAGCCGCGAGGCGACCCAGCCGATCCGCTCGATGTTCGTGTCGCGGTCCTCCTTCGAGAAGCCGAGGCCCTTCGAGAGGTTCGTGCGAACCGTGTCGCCGTCGAGGTACTCGACGACGCAGCCGCGCTGGTCGAGCTCCGGCCCGACGAGGTGCGCGATCGTTGACTTGCCGGCGCCCGAGAGCCCGGTGAACCAGAGCGTGAAGCCGCCGTCGCGGCGGAGCTCCGACTCCGGGTGCTCGTGCGCGTAGATGTGCTCACTCATGTTTTCCTTTCAGCGGCCGGGTTCTGCACCAGCGGTCCGTCGAGGTGAATGCCGCACTCGAGCTTGTCGGAGCCGGCCCAGCGGCCTGCGCGCTCCTCCTCGTCGGGCGCCGTTGGCCGGGTGCAGGGAATGCACCCGATCGAGCGGTAGCCCGTCTCGTGCAGCGGGTTGTAGGGGATCTCGTTCACGGTGATGTACGCCCAGACGCGCTTCTCGTCCCAGTCGGCGAGGGGGTGCACCTTCCAGACGCCGTAGCGCTCCGACCACTGCAGCTTCGGCGTGGTCGCGCGGCTCGGCGACTGGTCGCGGCGGATGCCGGAGATCCAGGCGCCGTAGGGCTCGAGCGCGGCGATCAACGGCTCGACCTTGCGGATGTGGCAGCAGCGGTCGGGGTCGCGCTCCCACAGGTTGGGGCCCTCGCGCTTGTGCTGCTCCGCGACGGTGATGATCTGCGGCTGGAGCAGGTTGAGCCCGTAGCGCTCGACGAGCCGGTCGCGCGTGTCGTACGTCTCGCGGAAGAAGAGCTGCGTGTCGAGCTCGATCACGTCGATCGGCAGGCCGAGCTCGGAGACCATGTGCACGAGCACGGACGACTGCTTCTGCCACGAGCAGGTCAGGCAGAGGCCGTCGCCGTACTCGTCGTAGGCCCAGCGGAGGAGGTCCTCCGCGCCCATTGCCTCGAAGTCGAGGTCAGGGAGTGCCGGCGCGGTCGCCACGCAGGAGCACCTCCTTGATCGTGTCGGCGCGCAGCCCGAGACGGAGCGTCTCGAGCGGGATGACCTCCTCGGGCGGGATGTTGCCGAGGTTCACGTCGGGCCCGAAGTGCTTCACGAACCAGGCCTGCGAGGCCTTGGTCGGCGCCTCGAAGAGCAAATCGTCGAGCGAGATCTCGTGCGCGATCTCCTCGAGCAGGCCGGTGCGCATGTCACCGGTCTCGCGGAAGATCCCGGAGGTGCCGCCCTCGCGGCCCTCGGTGATCACCTTCCAGGCGCCGGCGTCGAGCTCCTCCTTGAGCCACTGCACCCACTGGTACGGGGCGAACACGACGTCGGGATCCTTCGAGCCGACCTCGGAGAGAACGGTGAAGTCGCGCGCAAGCTCGGCGATCAGCTCGAGCTTTCGCTCGCGCTCGATGTCTATCGCGCCGTCTGAGACCTCGACATGCGAGAAGCGGTGGTCCGAGAGCCAGCGCTTGTACTCGTCGACCTTGCCGCGCGCGACGACCGCCTCGAACAGCGTGCCGCCGCAGACGACGGGCGTCTCGAACGAGCGGTATAGCGCGATCTTCTTCTCGAGGTTCATCGTGACGTACGAGGTGCCCCAGCCGAGCTTGACCACGTCCACGTAGTCGCCGGCGGTGTCGAACAGCCCCTCGATCTCGCGCAGGTTGAGGCCCTTGTCGATGACGTGCGTGAGCCCTCGCTCACGCGGCTTGGGGTCGCGTGGCGGAAGGTCGAGAAAGCCGTCAGAGCCGAGCAAGGATGCCCTCCAATCGCTTGTGCGCTGCTGCCTGGACGTCGTGGTACATCGAGTTGCCGTGCGCGTCGATGCCGACCGTCAGCGGGCCGAAGTCCTTGACGCGGAACTTCCAGAGGCACTCGGGCATGAGCTCCTCCCAGGCGACCTCCTCGATCTCCTCGATCTGGGTCGTCTCGAGCGCAGCCGCCCCGCCGACGATCGCGAAGTAGACCATGCCGAGCCGGTGCATCGGCTCGATCGCCTCGTCGGGGAAGCCGCCCTTGCCGCAGATGGCGCGGACGCCGTACCGGGCGCCGAGCGGCTCGGTGAAGCGCACCATGCGGGCGCTCGTCGTCGTGCCGATGCAGACCTTCTCGTACCCTTGCCCTCGGCGACCTTGCGCACGCCCGGCGCCGTGTGGAGCAGGAACGCGCCGCGCAGGTCCATCGGCGGCTCGACGCCCTGGTCGAAGATGCGGATCTGCGTCCGGTCGCGGATGCCGATGATGTGCCCCTGGACGACCACCTCGTCGCCGGCGCGCAGTTTGAGGATCTCCGCCTCGTCGGTGATCGGGAAGGTGACCTCGTGGACGGCCATGTCTAGGCGCCTCCTCCGACGGTGCCAGGCACCGTCGCGAAACGCAGCGCTTCCGCCCACAGGACCCTGTTGAAACCGCTCAGGGCCGGCGTTTGCGGTGCTTCGACACCCGTGCCAGGCGACGGTTTAAGCGCGCGTGCACGAATGTGTGCCAACTCTCAGGCCTCGCGATCGAAGTCGACCGAGCCGTCGGCGGCCAGGTGGGCGGTCGCGCGGCGGGCTGCCCAGCACTGGTAGTTCACGGCGACCGGGTTGAGGGTCATGTGCGTGTCGGCGTGCTCGATGTGGCACTGCAGCACCGTCACGTCGCCGCCCAGGCCCATCGGGCCGATCCCCGTCTCGTTCAGGAGCCCGAAGAGCTCGTCCTCGAGCTCGGCCACGATCGGATCGGAGTTGCGCGTCCCGACGGGCCGGGCGATTGCCTCCTTGGCGAGGTACATCGCGTAGTCGGCCGAGCCGCCGATGCCGACGCCGACGATCCCCGGCGGGCACGGCTTGCCGCCGGCGCCGACGATCGACTCGAGCACGAACTGCTTGATCCCCTTCACGCCGTCGGCGGGGACGCACATCTTCAGGAAGCTCATGTTCTCGGAGCCCGAGCCCTTCGGCACGCACTTCACGTCGAGGCCGTCCCAGTCCGCGATGAACTCCCAGTGCACGATCGGGAGCCGATACCCGATGTTCGGGCCGGTGTTCTCGCGCGTGATCGTGTGCACGGCGTTCGAGCGCAGCGGGTGCTCCAGGGTGGCGCGCGCGGTGCCGTCGCGCAGCGCTTCGTATATCCGCGCCGGATGAAGGGGGAAGTGCTCGCCGACCCGGCACGTGTAGACCGCGATGCCCGTGTCCTGGCAGACGAGGTTCGCCTGCGAGTCGGCGATCTGGACGTTCTTCAGGATCGTCGAGAGGACGCGCTGGCCCGGCACGGATGTCTCCCGCGCCGCCGCGCCGGCGAGCGCGTCGCGCAGGTCCTGCGGGATGTCCTTCAGCGACCAGACGTAGAGGTGCGCCGCCGCGTCCTCGACCGCCTGCTGCAGGTCGGTGCCGGTGAGCACGCTCATGCGCGCGCGGCCTCCGCCGCGTGGGCGCCGGCGCGCCGGCCGAAGACGGTGCACTCGAGCAGCGAGTTGCCCATCATGCGGTTACGGCCGTGCGTGCCGCCCGCGATCTCGCCGCACGCGTAGACGCCGTCGAGGGTCGTGCGGGCGTGCTCGTCGATGACGAGGCCGCCGTTTTGGTAGTGCAGCACGGGATAGGTCAGGATCGGTTCGGAGAGCGGGTCGATGCCCGCGGCACGGTAGCGGCGGAGCATGTACGGAAGCGAGATCTCGGCATCGGCCTCGGAGATGCGCGTCGTGTCGAGCAGCACCGCGGGGCGGCCGTCGGGCGTCTCGACTCCCCGCCCGGCCGTGACCTCCTCGACGATCGCCTGCGACACCTCGTCGCGGGGGCCGAGCGAGTCCGTGAACTCCTCGCGCTCGGCGTTCAGGAGTACCGCACCGTACGCGCGGGTCGTCTCCGGGATCGAGTAGCCCTGCATCCCGGCCGGCCACGCGCCGCCGTTCGGGTGGTACTGGAGCGCGTCCAGGTCGCGGGACTCCGCGCCGAGCTCCAGCGCGAGCTGCGTGACCTCTCCGGTCGCACCCGGGTGGTTGGTCGAGAGCTCGCCGCGCTCTTCGGCCTCGCGATAGCAGCGGCCGCCGGCCGCGAGGACGACGGTCGTCGCCTCGAGCTCGTGCTCGCCGACGCGCGCGCGCCAGTGACCGTTCACCGGCGCCAGCTCGAGCAGCGGCGCCTTGGTGTAGACGACCGTCGACGAGGCCTCGACCGCGTCGCGCAGCGCCTTCGTGATCGCGTGCCCGGTCCGATCGCCGACCTGGAGCAGCCGCTTGCGGCTCGAGCCGCCGCAGCGCGCCAGGCGGTACCCGCCGTTCTCGTGCGTGAACTCGACGCCGAGCTCCTCGAGCCAGTAGATCGCGGAGGGCGCCTCGCCCGTCAGCACATCGACGAGCCGCTTGTCGGCCGTCTCGTGCGAGGAGCGCCACACGTCCTCGGCGTGGATCTCGGGCGAGTCGTCCTCGCCGAACGCTGCCTGGATGCCGCCCTGGGCCTTCGCGGAGTTGCACGACTGGAGCGAGCCCTTCGCGGCGATCGCGACGCGCGCTCCCGCCCGCTCGGCCGCCACGGCAGCCGCGAGCCCGGAAGCGCCGCTCCCGACCACGAGCACGTCGAGAGGAGCCGTGCCGGCCACGGGTCGATCCTACCAGCGTTCGACTAATAGCGTCTATTGCGCGCGCTTATCGCCAGAACGCGCGTCCTCCCAGCGACGGTCGCCGTGCCGCACGACCAGGCGCATGCCGCTGTCGGCGGCGGTCAGCTCTTCAACTCGACTCCGTAACCCGGCCTCCCCTAACGGCGAGGGCCCGCTCCCGCGGGCCCTCGCTGCTTCTCGGTGCGGGTTGTGCCTAGACGGCGATCGGAGCGCTCTCTGGAACCTCGGGAGCCGTCTCGGCCTCGTGGCCGACGCGGGGCAGCCACTCGAGCCAGCGCGGCAGGTACCAGTTCCAGTCGCCGAGGAGCTTCATCGTGGCGGGCAGGAGCACCGCCCGGACGATCGTCGCGTCGAGCAGGACGGCGGCGGCGAGCCCGACGCCGAACTGCTTCAGCATGATGATGTCGAGCGTCCCGAAGATCGAGAAGACGAAGACCATCACGATTGCGGCGCTGGTGACGACGCCGGCCGTCTGCTTGATCCCGTAGGCGACGGCGTCCTCCGTCTTCATGCCCCGGTCGTACGCCTCGCGGACCCGGCTGAGGATGAACACGTGGTAGTCCATCGAGAGCCCGAAGAGGATCACGAAGAGGAAGACGGGCAGGAAGGCGATGATGCCGCCGGTGTAGGTGAAGCCGAGCAGGCCCTTTCCGAAGCCGTGCTGGAAGACGATTGTGAGGACTCCGAACGCAGCCGCGACGGAGAGCAGGTTGAGGACGATCGCCTTGGCCGCGATCACGACCGAGCGGAAGGACAGCAGCAGGAGGATGAACGCGAGCAGGAGCACGAACGCGAACACGTACGGCGCCGAGTGCTTCATCTGGCTGTTGAAGTCGACTGACTCGGCGGTCTGGCCGTCGACACCGACCCACTGGACGGAGTCGAGTGCACCGACCGTCGTGGGGACGACGTCGTCGCGGAGCGTCTTCAGGGAGCGGATCGAGGCCTCGTTGGTGCCGTTGCCGCTCATCGAGAGGCTGACGACCTCGACGGTGCCGGCGCGGTTGACGTCGGTGCTGACCGGGTCGTGCAGGCGCCCGGTGGCGAGCGCCTTGCCGACCATCGCCCTGATCGAGTTCTGGATCTGGGGCGTCCGGACGTTCTCGGCCTTGATCAGCACGGTCGCCGGGATCAGGTCGCCGGGGAACGCCTTCTGCGCCTTGTTGTAGGCCTGGATGGTCGAGATGTTCTGCGGGAAGGCATCCGCGCCGGGCTGGACGAGCTTCATCCCGATCGCCGGTGCCGCGATGAGCACCAGCACGCCCGCGGAGAGGACGGCCGAGAGGACGGGCCGGCGCAGGACGCGGTCGAGGATCCAGTTCCAGACGCGGCCCTCGGAGCGCTGCTGGAGCCGGCCGAGGTACGGGATGCGGCCCTTCTCGACCTTGTCGCCGAGGCGGCCGAGCAGCGCCGGCAGCACCGTCAGCGAGCCGAGCACCGCGGTGGCGACGACGATCATCGTGCCCATCGCGAAGCCGCCGAACGTCTTGTCGCCGGTGAAGAACATGCCGGCCATCGCCGTCATCACGGTCAGCCCGGAGATGAGCACCGAGCGGCCGGAGGTGGCGGCGGCGGCCTCGAGGGCGGCCTCCGGCGACTTGCCGGCGCGCCGTTCCTCACGCTCTCGCTTCACGTAGAACATCGAGTAGTCCACGCCGACGGCGAGGCCGATCAGCAGGATCACCGCGAAGATGTTGCTGTCGACGGGATACCACTGGCTCGCGACGCCGATCAGGCCCATGGTCGCGAACACCGAGGTGAGGCCAAGGAGCAGCGGGATGCCCGCAGCGACGAGCGCGCCGAAGGCGATCAGCAGGATGAGCAGCGTGACCGGAAGCGAGAGCTCGCCGGCCTTCGCGAGGTCCTGGCCGAAGACGTCGTTGATCTGCTTGTCGATCGACGCGTCGCCGACTTCGCTCATCGTCACGGCCGGGTGCGCCTGCTGGAGCGCCGCTGTGGTCGCGAGCAGCGCGGGCACGTGCTTGTCGGCCTTGGTCAGGTCCTTGGTGCGGAGCTTGAAGGTGACGAGCGCGGAATGCCGGTCACGCGAGATCTGCCCTTCGTTGCCGGGCGTGTACGGCGTGTCGACCGACTTGACGTAGGGCTTGGCGGCGAACCGCTTGGCCGCGTCGGCGACGGCGGCCTTGAAGGCGGTGTCGCCGGTGGTAAGCGTCTTGCTCTGGATCAGGACGCTCTCCTCGGGGGTGTGGCGGAACTGGTCGTAAGCGATTGCAGCAGCTTTTCCGGACTCGCCGTTGCCGCTCTTCTCTGCGATGAGGGTCTTGGTGCCGAGCGCGCCGCCGATGACGGCCGCCGCGATGACGAACGCGAGCCACCCGAAGGTTGCGGTCTTCCAGTGGCCTGCGCTCCAGCGACCCATCCGGGCCGCGATGTTGTTCGAGCGCTTCAGAGGTGACATGGGATCTCCTTGTGTGAGGTCGCTGTTGCACCTCGAAGACTCGCGCGGGGCGGCTCCGGCGGGAATGCGGCCACCCGGCGTCTTGGGGTTCGGTTTACCGCACCCCCGGCATACGGAGAGGGCCCGCCGTGGCGGGCCCTCTCGGGGTCGATGCGATCGGGTGCTACTCGGGCTGTGCAGGCACGGGGAGCGGCACCGAGGCGCCCGACGGCGTCTCGTCGTGCTCCAGGCTCGGCAGCCACTCGAGCCACCGCGGGAGGTACCAGTTGCGGTCGCCCAGGAGCTTCATCGTTGCGGGCAGGAGCACCGCGCGGATCAGCGTCGCGTCGATCAGGACGGCGGCTGCGAGGCCGATGCCCATCTCCTTGAAGTCGATGATCGGGATCAACGCGAAGACCGCGAAGGTCACGACCATGACGGTGGCGGCGCTGGTGACGACACCGGCGGTCTGCCGGATCCCGAGCGCGACGGCCTGCTCGTTCTCCAGGCCGCGGCCGTAGGCCTCGCGCACCCGGCTCAGGATGAACACGTGGTAGTCCATCGAGAGCCCGAACAGGATCACGAACAGGAACATCGGGAGCCACGGGGTGATGCCGCCGTTGGAGTGGAAGCCCAGCAGCTTCTCGCCCCAGCCCCACTGGAACGTGATCACGAGGATCCCGTAGGCGGCTGCGACGGAGAGCAGGTTCAGCACGACCGCCTTGCCGGCGACGACGACCGAGCGGAACGCTGCGGTCAGGAGCAGGAAGGCGAAGATCAGGACGAACCCGAACACCAGCGGTGCCGAGCGCATCATGCTGGCCTTCCAGTCCTCGTCGGCGGCGGTGAAGCCGGTCACTGCGTAGTCGATGCCGGCGACCTTGCCGAGCGTGTTCGGCAGGACGTCGTGGCGGAGCGTCGAGAGCGCCTTCTTCGAGACGGCGTCCGAGCCGTTGCCGTCGAGCGGGATGTCGACGGTCGCGACCGTCGCGTCCTTGTTGGTGTCGACGACGATCGGGTTGTTCATCTGGCGGGTGGCCAGTGCCGTGCGCTTCAGGTTGGCGATCGCGGCCTGGACGCGGGGAGCGTTGACGTTGTCGGCCTTGACCGCGACGCGGGCGGGGTCGTTGCCGCCCGGGAAGGACTTCTCGAACTTGATGAGCGGCTGCACCTCGGGGATGTCGATGTCCTTCGTGCTGGTCTGAGCGGGGTTGAGGGTGAAGGCCGGGATGGCCAGGGCGACGAGCACGGCGCCCGACAGCACGGCCGAGAGGACCGGCCGGCGCAGCACGCGGGTGAGGACTGCCTTCCAGAAGCGGCCCTCGCCATCGGATGAGCGGAGCCGGTGCAGGAACGGGATGCGGCCCTTCTCGATCTTGTCGCCGAGCCTGCCGAGCAGCGCCGGCAGCACGGTCAGCGAGCCGATCATCGCGACGAAGACCACGAGCATCGTCCCCACGGAGAAGGACATGAAGGTCTTGTCGCCGGAGAAGAACATGCCGGCCATCGCGATCAGGACGGTGAAGCCGGAGATGAGCACTGCCCGGCCGGAGGTGGCCGCAGCGGCTTCGAGCGAGGCACGCTCGCTGCGCCCGGCCCGGCGCTCTTCACGCTCGCGGCGGACGTAGAACAGCGAGTAGTCGATTCCGACCGCGAGCCCGATCAGGAGGATGACCTCCGCGATCTGCTGGTCGACCGGGATGAACTGGCTGGGGATCGAGACCAGCTGGATCGTCGCCATCACGGCCGTGAGCGAGAGCAGCAGCGGCACGAGCGCCGCAACTGCCGAGCCGAACACGAAGAGCAGGATGACGAGCGTGAGCAGGAGGGCGATCATGCCGACCTTCACGAGCTGGCTGTCGAAGATCTCGTTGAACTTCTTCTCGGTCGAAACGCTGCCGATCTCGTCGACGTAGAAGCCGGGATGCCGGGCCTGGAGTTTGTCGACGGCCTTGGTGATGTTGTCGATGTAGAGGGAGGCCTTTTCGAAGTCGCCCTTCGGGACGAACGTGACCATGGCCGAGCGGCCGTCCTTCGAGATCTGGTCGGACTGGCCGGGGGCCAGCGGCGACTGGATCTTGGTGACCTGCGGGAACCGGCCGACCGTTCGCGTGATGTCCGCGATGACGGCCCGGTAGGCCGGGTCGTGGACGTTGGCGGTCTTGGACTGCACGAAGACGAACTCGCCCTGTTCGTCCACCTTGGTGGCGAACCCGTCCTTGATGATCTTGTCGGCCCTGGCGGACTCGCCGACGTTGGCGTCGGAGGTCTTGAGGTAGTTGGTGCCGACCACGGTTGCGATGGCGAATGACGCGACCACGAAGGCGAGCCAGCCAAACACGGCGGTCTTCCAGTGACTTGCACTCCAGCGGCCCATACGGGCTGCGAGATTGTTCGAGTGCTTCAGCGGTGACATTTGGGATCTCCTTGTCTGAGGTCTTTGTGCTGCTTGGTAGGCCCACAATCGCCCTGCGCGGCTCGCGCGGGAAGGTGGCCAGCAGGCATCTCCAGGGGGAGGTAGCCGCACCCCACACGGGCGGCATGCACTCGTCGTTCGCTCACGCCTCGACGGTGCCGGAGGCGCCGCGGGCGGACAATCCGGAAAGACCCTGGTCCGACCCTCGCCTGTCCATGGGTCTGTCCCCGCTGGGGTTTGGCGAGGGCTGACCCAAGCCTCGGAGGGGCGCGGTCAGCTCGCCCTACCGACACCGCTTGGGTCAGCCCCGATGCACGCGGGGGCAGACATCGAGTCAGCCTGTGTGGGTCAGCCCCCGATACACCTGGGGACAGACATCGAGTCAGCCTGTGTGGGTCAGCCCCCGATACACCTGGGGACAGACATCGAGTCAGCCTGTGTGGGTCAGCCCCCGATACACCTGGGGACAGACCCTGACACGGCCGGGCCGCCTCTTCCGCCGCGCGAACGACCGGCGTAGGCTGGCGTCATGGCACGCACCGAACACGTCGGCACGCTCGACGAGACCGAGCTGCTCGAGCGGATGACGCTCGTCGCGGAGGCGTTTCGGCCCTCCGCGCCGATCGACCGGCGGTCGCTCTTCTCCGGGCGCACCGACCAGATCGCGGAGCTCTTCTCCGTCGTGCAGCAGCCCGGCGCGCACGCCGTGGTCTACGGCGAGCGCGGCGTCGGCAAGACGTCGCTCGCAGCGGTGACGGCGGAGCTGCTCGCGTCGAGCAGCGTCCTGATCGCACGGGCGACCTGCGACTCGGGCGACGACTTCACGTCGATCTGGCGGAAGGCGCTCGGCGAGATCGCGCTGCACTCGGAGGCGCACGGCGTCGGCTTCGCGTCGACGACAACAGACGTGACGCAGCCGGCGAGCGTGGTGCTCGGCGACGCGCGCGTGACGCCCCATGCGGTCGTGCGCGGGCTCGAGGCGCTGGCCCGGCCGCGGCCGCTCGCGATCTTCCTCGACGAGTTCGACCGGCTCGACAGCGCGTCGTGCCGGGCGCTCTTCACCGACACGATCAAGGCGCTCTCGGACCGGGTCGTCCCGGCGACGCTGGTGCTCGTCGGCGTCGCCGACACGATCGACGAGCTGATCCGCGAGCACCGCTCGGTGGAGCGCGCGATCGTGCAGGTGCGGATGCCGCGCATGGCGCGCGAGGAGCTAGCCGAGATCGCGCGGCGCGGGATCGAGGCGTCGCACATGACGATCCAGGGGGTCGCGGTCGACCGGATCGCGGCGCTCTCGCAGGGGCTGCCGCACTTCACGCACCTACTCACGCAGCTGGCCGCGCAGGCGGCGCTCGCCGAGCGGCACGCCGACGTCGGGGCGAGCGAGGTCGACTTCGCGGTGGAGCGCGCGATCCAGCGGGCGCAGCAGAGCGTGACCGAGGCGTACCTGCGCGCCGAGGCGGCCGGTGCGGCCCTGCTCGCGTGCGCGCTCGCCGACGACGACGAGTTCGGCTTCTTCGGAGGGGAGGTCGTCGGCGACGGGGATGCCCTGGAGCGGCTCGTGGAGCTGGGCGTCCTGCAGGCGCGCGAGTCCGCCGCCGGCCGCCGCTACCGCTTCGTCAACCCGCTCCTGCCGCCGTACGTCGTGATGCGCGGCCTCGCCGACGGGTCGGTCAAGGCGAACGACCTGTTCAAGGGTCTGACCCCCGGTTCGGGTCTGTCCCCCGGTCCGGGTCTGTCCCCCGCCAAGGGGGGCTGACCCAAGCGGCCTCGGAGTGCGGGCGGCTGCGGCCCCCGCAGCGCCTGGGTCAGCCCCGATACACCCGGGGACAGACATCGAGTCAGCCTGTGTGGGTCAGCCCCGATACACCCGGGGACAGACCCGGGAGAACCCGCTACCCGCGCAGGAACGCAAGCACGGCCAGCACGCGGCGGTGGTCATCCGTGGCGGGCGGGAGGCGGAGCTTGTTGAAGATGCTCGTGACGTGCTTCTCGACCGCGCGCTCGGTGACGACCATGCGCGCGGCAATGCCCTGATTCGAACGGCCCTCGGCCATGAGCTCGAGCACCTCGCGCTCGCGCGGCGTCAGGACATCCAGCGGGTCCTCTCGCCGGCGCCTGCCGACGAGCTGCGTGACGAGCGCGGGGTCGAGCGCCGACCCGCCCTCGGCGACGCGCCGTACGGCGGCGACGAACTCGTCCACGTCCGCGACCCGGTCCTTCAGCAGGTAGCCGACCCCTTCCGCGCTGTCCGCGAGCAGCTCCATCGCATACGTCGGCTCGACGTACTGCGAGAGCACGAGCACGCCGACGCCCGGATACGCGGCGCGGATCTCCTGCGCGGCACGCAGTCCCTCGTCCGTCTGCGTCGGCGGCATGCGGATGTCGGTGATGACGACGTCCGGCGAGTAGCTCCGCACCTTCAGGAGCAGGTCGTCGGCGTTCGCCGACTGGCCGACGACGTCGAAGCCTTCGTCGGCGAGCAGCCTCGCGATGCCCTCGCGCAGGAGCACCGAGTCCTCGGCCAGCACCACGCGGAGCCGCGGACCGGCCGCGGAGTCCGTCTCGCCCGCCGGCGACTCGCCGTCGGCAAGCCGAAGCGGCCCGAAGTCGTCCTGCAAACCCGCGGCGACCAGCTGGTAGATCCGTTCCGGCCGGGGGAGGCCCTTGAGCGCGTGCTCGCCCAGGTCACGGAACTCGAGCTCTTTCTCGTCCGCCGCCAGATCGCGCGTGGGCTGGGAGAGGAGCACCTGGCCGCCGTGCCCCGCCACGCAGATGCGAGCTGCGCGGTGCACGTCGAGGCCGACGTAGCCGCCCTCGGCCCGGGACGGCTCGCCGGTGTGAAGCCCCATCCGTACGCGCAGCGGCGCCGCCGACGGCCACTCATGGGCGGCGAGCGCACGCTGCGCCTCGACCGCCGCGTGAAGAGCGTCTCGGGTGCTCGCGAACGCGATGAAGAACTCGTCGCCGCGGCAATCGATCTCGTGGCCGCCCCGCGGCTCGAACGCCTCGCGCACGATGCGCCGGTGCTCGCCCATCACCGCCGAGTATTCGGAGCCCAGCTCCTGCACGAGTCGCGTCGAGTCCTCGACATCCGTGAAGAGGAGCGCGACCATCCCGGTGGGCAGGTCGTCCACCGGCCCACCTTAAACGGGTCGGCGGGCGCCGGCACGATGGCTCGACGCCCGCCGGGTGAGGAGGGGAATCAGCGCGTGAGGGCCGGAGTGCGGCCCGGAGGGGGCGCGTCGGTATCGGGGAGGTAGGCGAAGGGGTGCTCGAAGGCCTCGAGCGCGGACTCGCGCGGGGCCTCGGCCTCGAAGGAGTCGCCGGTGCGGGCGTCGGTCACGCGGACGGCGATGCGGTCGGAATCGGGGTACCAGACGAGCGTCACGTCCAGGCCGTCGCCGGCCCGGTGCGCCAACTCGCGTGCGGTATCGGTCTGCGTGGCGGTCAAGGAATCCTCTCGTTCGGTGTGTGCGACCAGAGTGCCTACCGCATGCGCGTCTACCGAGCGGTCAAGCAGGGGAGCAGCGGTCTCGCGGCAGTCGTGGCAGCGGATCGAGCCGAGCCTGACGAGGCTATCGGCCATCGGGGCGCCGCACGCGGCACAGGTGTTGTCTTGGAACGTCATGTCGTGTCCTCTCGGGTCGGTCATCAGCTGACCCGAGACTCCCAGCGCGGCGGCCGCGCAGACAGGGAGCGAGCCGGTGTCTGCGGGCGAGGCCAGCACCCGTCGCGTGGTACGGAAATCCCTACCGGGCGGCGCTACAGCGGGATCTCGGCGCGGACGCGCGTGCCCGCGCCCGGCGGGCTCTCGACGGCCAGCCGGCCCTCGAGCGCCTCGACGCGGTCGACGAGGCCGCGGAGGCCCGAGCCGCGCGCCGGGTCGGCGCCGCCCTTGCCGTCGTCGGCGACCTCGACCACCGCACGGCCGTTCTCGCGCGCCACCGAGACGCTCACGGACGACGCGTCCGCGTACTTGGCCACGTTCGTCAGCGCCTCGGCCACGACGTAGAAGGCTGCCGCCTCCACGGGGCCTGGCAAGCGGTCCGCGGGGACCTCGAGCAGGTCGACGGGGAGCGGCGCACGGTCCGCGAGCGACTCGAGCGCGGGCCCGAGCCCGCGGTCGGTCAGCACCGCCGGATGGATCCCCCGCGCGAGCTCACGCAGCTCCTCGAGCGCGAGCGCCAGCTCCGCGCCGGCCGCGCCCAGCAGCTCGTGCGCGGCCGCCGGGTCGCTCTCGAGCCGCGCCTGCGCAAGCCGGAGCGACAGCGAGAGCGAGACGAGCCGCTGCTGCGCACCGTCGTGCAGGTTGCGCTCGAGACGCCGCCGCTCGGCGTCGCCCGCCTCGACGATACGGGCACGCGAGGCGGCCAGCTGCTCGCGCGTCTCCTCGTTCGCGAGCGCGAGCGAGACGAGCTGCGTGAACTCGCCGATTCGCTCCTCCGAGCCCGGCGGAAAGACGTGCGGCACCGTCAGCGAGACGCTGACCGCCCCCCAGACCTTGCCGGAGACGACGATCGGTGCCGCCACGACGGAGCTGACATCCTGCGCGCGGAGGCGATCGGCCAGCGGCGACGGGATCGTGTCCTCGTCGAGGTCGAAACGGACCGGGCGACCCGTCGCGAGGACGACGTTCACCGGCCCGCCCTGCATCGGTACCGATTCGCCGACCTCCTGTGCGAAGACACCCGGCTCGCTCCAGCGGCCGAGGATGACGGCGGTCGTCCCATCGGGGTCGAACCGGACGACGTTGGCGGAGTGGGCGTCGAGCAGCCGCCCGACCTCTTCGGTCACCAGGTCGAAGATCTGCTCCGCGCGCCGTTCGCTCGCCACGGCGACGGCGACCCGCCGCAGCGCGGCCTGCTCCTTCTCCTGGCGCGCCCGCTCGGTGATGTCCACGCCGCTGACGAGGTGGAAGCTGCGACCCGGCTCCGTCTCGGGTAACGGCGTGCACGTCCACGCGATCAGCCGGCGCTCGCCGCGCGCGAGCCAGTGCGACTCGGCCGAGACGGCCTTCCCGCTCTCGGTCACCTCGCGGACGACGCGCTCGGCCTCGGCAGCGTCCTCGGGCGCGGAGAGGAGCTCCCAGAAGACGCCCCCGGCGGCCTCGGCAGCCGTGAGGCCCGTGAACTCGCGCAGCGTGTGGTTGATCGCGTCGGCGCTCAGCACGCCGTCCGGGCGGATGATCGCCAGGAGACTCGGCGTCGCGTCGCCCATCGCGCTCAGGAAGTCGCGCTGAGAGATCAGCGCCAGCTCGGCCCGCTTGCGGTCCGTGACGTTGCGGACGACGGTCACGTACTCGTCGTCGCCGCTCGGGACTACGCGCGCCTCGCGGTAGTAGACCTCGCCCGGCGCGCGCTCCGCCTCGTACTCGACCTCCTGCACCTCGCCCGTCGCGAACGCGCGCGCGGCGGCCGCCGAGAAGCGCTCGGCGACAGCCTCGGACACGGCGATCTCGGGAAGCGATCGACCGATGGCCTCGACGGCGTGGCCGGTGCCGTCGGACCAGCGGACGTCGACCAGGACGTCGCCCTCGCGTGCGAAGCGGTAGATGTCGTCGGGGATCGCCTCGAGCAGAGCCCGGCTGCGGCGTTCGCTGGTCTCCAGCTCGCGCTGCTGCCGCTCGACCTCGGCCTCGGCGCGCTTGCGATCCGAGACGTCCCGGACGATCACGAAGTACTCGGTGTCGCCGCTCGGCACGACACGCGCCTCCAGGTGCATCGGCTCCCCGCCCGGCTGCGGTACCTCGTACTCGAGCGACTGGACGCCGCCGGTCGTGAACGCGCGCGCCGCCGCGGCGACGAACTGGTCGGCGAGGTCGCCGGGGAGGCCGAGGTCACGGACGGTCGAGCCGATGAACCGTTCCTGCGGGACCGGCAGTCGCGTCGGGTCGGCCCAGCGGATGTCGAGGAACCGGTGGCCCTCCCGCGCGACGCGATAGATGTTGTCGGGGACGCCCTCGAGCAGCGCGCGGCTACGGCGTTCGCTGGTCTCTAGCGCCCGCTGCGCCCGCTTCCGGTCGGTCGCGTCGCGCACGACGACGTAGTACTCGGCCTCGCCGCTTGGCACGACGCGCGCCTCGAGGTACTGGGCCTCGCCCTCGAAGTCGAGCTCGTACCCGAGCTCCTGCACGGCGCCGGTCGCGAACGCCTGCTCCACGGCCGAGACGTAGCTCTCCGTGACGGCAGGCGGGAGCCCGATCTCGAACAGCGTGCTGCCGACCACGCGCTCCTGCGGGACCGGCAGCGTGCTGGGCCGCGCCCAGCGAACGTCGAGAATACGGTGGTCACCGGGGGCGACGCGAAAGATGTTGTCGGGGACGCCCTCGAGCAGCGCACGGCTGCGGCGCTCGCTCGTCTCGAGCGCCTCCTGCGCCTGCTTGCTTTCCGTGATGTCGCGGATGATCAGGAAGACCTCGTCTTCGCCGCTCGTGACCATGCGGCCCTCGCGGTTCCGCAGGTCGCCCTTGATGTCGATGTCGTACTCGATCGTCTGCAGCTCGCCGGTCTCGAGCGCCAGCGCCGCCGCACGCGCGATCTGCTCGGCCCGCTCCGAGTCGACCGTCGTGAAGAGGTTCGAGCCGATGAAGCCCTCGGGCGGGTCGAAGTTGATGTGCCGCAGGTCGGCGTACCAGTCGACCACCGTGCCGTCGCGGCGGAGGCGGATCATGGCATCGGGGATTGCCTCGAGCAGTGCGCGGCTGCGGCGCTCGCTCGTCGCGAGCGCCCGCTCCTGACGGACGCGCTCGGTCAGGTCCAGGCCGGTGAGCAGGTAGCGGAGGCGGCCCGTCTCGTGCACGCGCCCGAGCGACCAGCCCGTGACGAGCTCGCCGGCAGGCCCGCTCATGCGGGCCTCGTGCGGCGCTGCGTCGTATTCGTGGCGGGCCGCGAAGAACCAGTCCCGGAGCGACTCGACCTCCTCGGGGAGTGCGAACAGCTCCCACCACGGGCGGCCGTGTGCCTCGTCGTCGTCGATCACCCCGGTGGCGGCGAAGAGCGTGTCGTTGAACCGGACGAGCAGCCCCTCCTCGTCGGTGACGACGAAGTAGCTCGGCGCCGCGTTGACGACGTCGCGGACGAAGTTCCGCTCGCTCTGGAGCTCGTCGATCTTCGCGAGCAGCTCGGCCTGGAGGCGGTCGCGCTCGATTGCCAGCCGCGCCGCGGCGACGAACGCATCGATCAGTTCCGGCTCGTCGAGCAGGCTCGGGTCGTGGACGAGCGCACCGACGGGCCGCTCGCCGTAGGCGATCGGCGTGACGGCGCGGGCAGGATCGTCCCGCGGCAGCTCGTACGGCTGGCCTTCCACGCCGACGTAGGTCTCGCGCTCGGCGAGCCAGAACACGAGGTCGAGCGTGGGGTCGTGGAGGGCGTCGCGCAGGGTGTGCTGCGTCTCTCGCGGCGTGGGCTGCTCGGAGGTCTGAGCGAGCAGGCGGCCGACGTCGGAGCGCGCCAGCCGGGTGCGCAGGATCCCCCAGAGGAAGAGATAGGGAACCGTGAGGAAGGCGAGCGCCGCGAGCCCGTTCACGACGTCCGAGACGACCTGCGAGACGGGCTGGAGGCCGAGGCTGACGCCGAGCAGCGCGACGCTGACCCCGCCGACCAGCAACACAGGCCCGAGCAGCCGGCGGCCGGCGGCCGTCGCGCCGCGCCAGCGCTGGATCACGGCGACCGCGACCCAGACCAGGAAGACTGCGCCGAGAACCTGGACGACGAACAGGATCGCGCTCGAGGCGGTGTCGTTGTCGCTGATGAGCAGCGCGTTCTTCGGACAGTCGTCGCAGCCGCTAGCGCCATCCGGCTCGAAGAGCTGGACGGCGATGTTTGCGCCGGCAGCGAGCGCGTAGCCGAACACGACCAGCGCCTGCTCCCGCCTCCTGATGATCCGACCGCTCGGGTAGGCGAGCAGCGCGTGGACGAACACGGCGGCCCAGACCGCCGACACGGCGATGCCGAGCGTCCAGACGAACGAGGAGTTCGAGTAGGTGAGGGCGTTCAGTAACCAGGTGAAGCCGACGGCGATCAGCAGGATCCCGGTGCGGTTCTCCGGGCGCGTGGTGCGCGCGATGAGCCCGGCCGCGATGAACGACCAGCCGACGATGAGCTCGACGGTGAGAATCGCCGGCGACGGGGTGTTGCCGTGGTCGCTGGTGAGGCCCAGCGCAAATGCGATGCCCCCTCCGACTAGTGCGGCGGGGACGACGACGAGCCAGAGCCGGGCGGCCTGCCTCATCGAATGAGCGCTGCGATCGCCTCCGCCGAGATCTCGGCCTTGGGGACGAAGCCGCGCGCGCCGGACTCGGCGATGAGCGGCCCGAAGTCGGAGGCGTCGCGGCTGGACGTGAGCACGATGTCCGGGCTCGAGCCGTTCGAGGTCAGCTCCGTTGCGACGGCGAACCCGTCGGTGTCGGGAAGCTGCACGTCGAGCAGCACGATGTCGGGCCGGAGCTCGCGGTAGCGCGCGATCGCGGTCGCGCCGTCCTCGGCCTCGCCGACAACGGTGAAGCCCTCGCTTTCGAGGATCGCGCGGGCCATGCCGCGGAAGCTCGGGTGGTCGTCGACGATCAGGACGGTCTTGCTCATGGCTTCATGGTCGCACGGGCCCTGCCGCAGCGTGGTGCGGCTACCCACACTCTTTCACCAGACGGTTCGGAGCAGCTTCGTGACCTCCTCGGCCGTCGCCTGGCGCGGATTCGCCCGCGCGGCGGGGCGGACCACGGCCGCTGAGGCCACCTCGGGCAGCTCAGCCTCCGGCACGTCGAAGTCGCGGAGGCGCTCGAAGCCGGCCAGGCGGGCGAGGCGCTCTGCCGCCGCGGCCGGGTCCTCGCCGAGCGTCTGGTGGAGGCGAGCGAGCGCATCGCCTGCGGCCGGCTCGTTGAAGCGAAGCGTGGGTGCGAGCACGAGCGCGTTCATCGCGCCGTGCGGGAGCCCGTAGCGGCCGCCGAGCGCCTGCGCGATCGCATGGGCGAGGCCCATGAACGAGACGCCGAGCGCCGCGCCCGCGTGCGCCGCTCCGCGCAGCAGCCGTGTGCGGGCATCGAGATCGTGCGGGCTGTCGAGCACCGCCGGCAGCGCCTCGGCGATCAGCGCGGCGCCGGCGAGCGCGTCCTCGTCGCCGGCCGGGTCGCGAGTCGTCGTGTAGAGCGCCTCGGCCGCGTGCGCCAGCGCGTTCAGCGCCGTTCCGCCGGTCGGACCCGGGGGCAGGTCGAGTGTCAGGCGCGGCTCGTAGACGATGCCGGCGAGCTGTGCGCCGCTCCCGCCGCCCTTGACGCGCTGCTCCTCGTCGCGCGTGCCGAAGAACGTCGTCCACTCGGCGCCTGAGTAGGTCGTCGGGACCGAGACGACCGGGAGGCCGGTGCGCGCGGACACGGCCTTCGCCGTGTCGATCGCACTCCCGCCGCCGAACGCGACGACCGCGTCGGCGCCGGCGGCCTGTTCGACCGCGGCCGCGACGCTGTCGGCAGGCGTGTGCGTCCGGACGCCGGTGAAGCGCCGCTCGACCGGGACATCGGCGTCCGCGAACCGGTTGCTCGTGATCAGCAGCGGGTGGGTGCTCCCGACCTCCGCCAGCACAGGCCCGAGCTCGGCGAGCCCCCAGCGGACGATCACGCCGGCAGCCGCTCGCGGGCGAAGGCGACGAACGCGTCGGCGGCGCGGGTCAGCGCTCGTCCGCTCGAGCGGACGAGCGAGATCTCGCGTGCGGGCGCAAGGCCCTCGACGCGCGCCGCCGAAACCGTGCCGGCCGCGAGCTCGGGCTCGATCGACAGGCGCGAGATGAAACCGACCCCGTGGCCGGCGATGACGGCGCTCTTGACCGACTCCTGCAGGCCGAGCTCGAGCTGGACGTCGAGGTCGCGCAGGCGCGTGCCCGCGCGGCGCAGCTCGTCCTCGATCACCTGGCGGACGCCGGCGCCCTCCTGCATGACGATCAGCGGCTCGTCGCGGAGCTCCTCGACACCCACGACCCGGTCGGCGAACGCGTGCCCGGCCGGGCATGCCAGCACGACCTCGTCGCGGAAGAACGGCTCGAACGTGACCGAGCGGTGCCGCCGCGCCGCGCCGACGACGCCGAGCTCGAGCTCGCGATCGGCCACGCGATCGACGATCGTCTGAGTGTCCGAGATCGAGAGCGACACGCGCACACCCGGGTGCTCGCGGTGGAAGTCGCAGAGGAGCAGCGGGACGACGTTCTCGCCAGGCCCCGTCGACGACCCGATCGCGATCGTCCCCGTGATCGCGCCCTCCTCGCCGCCCATGTCGTCCAGCAGTTGCTCCTCGAGCTGCAGCAGCCGCTGCGCGCGGCGGTAGAGCAGTGCGCCCGCTTCGGTCGGCTCGACGCGCCGCCCGGACCGGTCGAGCAGCTTGCGCCCGAGCCGCTTCTCGAGCGCCGCGATCTGCAGGCTGACCGCGGGCTGCGACAACCCCAGGTGCTCGGCCGCACGCGAGAAGCTGCGCCGTTCCACCACCGCGACAAAGGCCGCGAGCTGCCGCGTATCCATAAGCAATCCCAAGGTTACCGATCTGGAACCGCAGCAACTCTTATACAAGAGGGCTGCCGATTCGTCCGGCCCGAAGGCGCTAGTGAAGATTCGATTTGAGTGACAAGAGCGCTAGGAACGCTTGCCGCTCCGCAGGCGGAGCGCCTGCCAGTCTATGAATAGCCGCTTCGGCATCCTGGATGTAACCCAGAACTGCGGCTTTGGAGAACGGGGCGAGATGGTCGTAATCCGCCTTGTGCCGAGCCTCCTGTAGATCATAAAACGCTTGGGCTACATCACCGATCGTCGTCCCCACCAAGCTCTGGAAGATGGGGGCAGAGTGTGGCGGGCCACCTTTCGCCCGGCCCCCAACGATCCCACAGACGTCCTTTGTTTCCTTGTGCCCGAACGATCGGGTCATCCGCAGCTGATCGGGGCGACCGCCGTTGGGCATTAGCTGCTCGGCCGCCGAAATCGCAAGCGCATGAAAGAGCGCGTAATACGCAGTCGAGACTGCCCGCCTAGGCAGCTCGCGGCCGACCAACGCCGTCCTGATGTTCAGCGAAGTCGAGTGCAGCTTCAAGGAGTTTGCCGGGATCGATCCAGACCGCGACAGGCACCTATGGCACGGGAACTTGTCGCCGCATCCTCGGGCCTAGCTCCAGCCTGCTGCGGGCTGAAGAAAGCGACCCATGCGCCCTCAACCGGAAGCTCGGCGAAACGCTCGCGAATCCGGCGCCGCAGCTCCCAGATGTCGTCAACCGGCCAGGTGTCGCCTTCCGGGTTGTTCAGAACTACGGATACGAAAAACGCTTCGTCGCGTTCGGAATCGTCTCCGACCGTCACGCGCAGGTCAGCCACCCGGGTCGTTCCGACGATCTCTCCGATCAGAGGCTGGAGTGCTTCGGAGAATTGGGCGACATCCTGGTCTCGAATCCGCGCCATCATTCCGACTGTACCCCCAGGGTCAACGCGCGCACAGTTGCCCAAGGCATCACGCCGTCAGCTGGAGAGCACCGCCGGCGCGCGACTCAGCACGGCGAGCACGTCGGCGCCGTAGCGCTCCAGCTTCGCCGGGCCGACGCCCGAGATGCCGGCAAGCTCGGCCTCGCTGCGCGGAGCGACGCGCACGATCTCGGCCAGCGTCGCGTCGTGGAAGACGACGTACGCAGGGACGCCGTCCTCCTGCGCTCGCTCGCGGCGCCAGTCCTTCAGTGCGCGGTAGGCCGGCGGCAGGTCCTCGTCGCGGATCTTCTCGCCGCGTGGTCGCGGAGCGCCGACGCCTGCGCCGGGCGTCACCCCGAGCTCGCGCAGGAACCTGCTCGGCCGCCCCGCCCACGACACCCACAGGTGCCGCCGCGCGCGCGTCAGGCCGACGTACAGGAGCCGGCGCTCCTCCGCGATCTCGTCGTCCGTCCTGGACAGCCGCGACGGCAGCTCCTTCTCCTCGATGCGTGGCAGGAACACCGCGTCCCACTCGAGGCCCTTCGCCCGGTGCAGCGTGAGCAGGTGCACGCCGCGGCCCGCGTCGGGGCCGAACCGCCGGTGCAGCTCGTCCACCCACGCCGCGACGTCGCGTTCGCCGTCGTCGAGCTCCTGCGCGAGCCGCACGAGCCGCGCGAGGTCGTTCTGGCGCGTCAGCTCCCGCTCGCCGAGGCCCTCGGGAACGGGATCGACGAGACCCTGCTCCCGCGCCGCGCGCTCGACGGTCTCGACCAGCGGCCCTTTCGCCCGGCGCAGCCGCTTCAGCAGCTGCCGGGCGGCGTCGCGCCCGAGCAGCGACGCGCCCTGGAACGGCACGCCTGCCTCGTGGAACGCCTCCTCGAAGTCGGCCGAGCGCGCGTTCGTCCGCAGCAGCACGGCCGTCTCCTCGAGCGCGGCTCCCTCGCCGGCGAGCTCCTGAACCCGAGCGACAATCGCGGCCGCCTCATCCTCCGGCGCCGCGAACGGCCGCAGCTCCGGCTCCGGTCCCGCCGCGTTCGTCGCGCGGAGCGTCTTCTCGGCGCCGCCCAGCTGCGGCACCAGCCGGTTCGCGAGCTCGAGCACCTGCGGCGTCGAACGGTAGTTCTCCTCCAGCCGGACGACCGTCGCCTGCGGAAACCGCTGCGGCAGCGCGAGCAGGAATCGCGGCGACGCGCCCGTGAACCCGTAGATCGCCTGGTAGTCGTCGCCGACCGCGCACAGCTCGTCGGACGGCCCGAGCCAGCGGTCGAGCAGCTCCTGCTGCAGCAGGTTGACGTCCTGGAACTCGTCGACCGTGAAGGCCCGGTACCGCTCGCGAACCGTCGTCAAGGCATGCCCGTCCTCGTCGAGCAGCCGGATCGTCAGCTCGAGCAGATCCTCGAAGTCGACCCGGCCCGACTCGCGCTTCCACCGCTCGTACCGCGCGAAGACACCCTGCATGAGATCCGGCGGGATGGGCGGAACGTGCTCGCCGAGCGAGGCGAGGTACGTCTGCGGTGTGACGCGCGCGCTCTTCGCCCGCTCGATCTCGGTGGCGAGATCGCCCGCGGGGCGGAAGCGGTACGCGCCGGGGAGCGAGTTGCCGATGTTCCGCAGCGGCAGCACCTTCGACGGGAGGATCTGCAGCGGCTCGTCGGGCGCGAAGTAGCGGAGCTGCGCGAGCGCGGCCGAGTGGAACGTGCGCGCCGCAACGCCGCGGACGCCGAGTACCTCGAGCCGGCGGCGCATCTCGCCTGCAGCCTTGTCGGTGAACGTGACGGCGAGGATCGCGGAGGCCGGGAACGCGCCTGTCGCGACCTGGTTCGCGATGCGGCGGGTGATCGTCGTCGTCTTGCCCGAGCCGGCGCCCGCGAGGATGCAGACCGGCCCGCGCACCGCCTCTACCGCGCGCCGCTGCTCGGCATTCAGGTCGTCGACGATCCCTTCCTGGCTCACCGGTCGAGCCTACTGGCGCCTGCGGCCGACACCTGTGCCGGTTCTGTAACGGCTCATTCGTCGGCGACCGTGACCCAGACGCGGCCGCTCCCGGTCGCGATCCCGGCGGGCGGATTGTGCAGGTCGATCGTCGTCGTCACGCGGCTCGTCGCGGGGTCGATGCGCGAGACGGAATGACCGCCCGCGTTCGCCACCCACACCGCGCCCTCGCCCGCAGCGAGGTCGACCGGCCGCCTGCCGACCGGGATGGTGCGCACGCGGGCCGGCTCGCCAGGACCGCCGCCGTCGATGCGCGAGACGGTGCCTGCGCCGCGGTTGGCCACCCAGACCGAGCCGAAGCCCACGGCAATCGCCCAGGGATCCGTGCCGACGCCGATCTCGGCCGGGACGGGGCGGTTCGTCGATGCGTCGACCGCGATCACCCCGTTCTGCGAGCGGTCGGCGATCCAGGCGATCCCACGGCCGAACGCGATCGCCGAGTAGTGCGACTCGAGCGCCTCGTTCGCCGGCGCGACCGGAAGCGCCGTACGGCCCCCGAGCGGGATCCGCACCGCGCTCGGCTTCAGGTCGCACGCCAGCCAGAGGCTGCCCGCGCCGAGTGCGATGCCCTCACGGACGCCCCCGCACGCCGACCCCGCAGCCTGCGGAAGCGACGCATCGCTCCTCTTCGGGTCGATGTCGACGACCTGCCCGGTGGGGCCGGTGGCGACGTGCACGGCCTGCGGGCCGACCGCGATGTCGCTCGGATAGACGCCAATCGGCACCGTGCCCACGAGCGAGACGCTTCCCGGATCGATCCGCGAGACGGTGCGGTCGGTCGTGTTCGCAACCCAGACGATGCCGTGGCCCACGGCCACGGCCTGCGGGTCGATGCCGACCGCAGTCTTCGCCACCACCTTCCCGGAGCCCGGGTCGATCGCCGCCACGCTGTTCAGCGGCACGGTCGAGGCGCTCTCACGGTCGCGGAACGGGAACCCCGTCGCCGCCGACACGAAGCCGGCGAGCACGATGCCGGCGCCGACCCAGGCGAGGCGACGTTGCATCTTCCGCGCGCGAGCGGTCGCGCGGGGAGGGCCGTGGCCGTTGCGCGACGGCGCGGGCGGCGCCGGTTCGACGTCCGTCAGCGTCGCCACCCCACGAGCGCGAACGTAGCAGGGCACCGTTCGAGGCCCGTTCGGCGTTTGACGTCCGATACCCGGACGCGAGAACGTCTCCCGCAACGTCCGCGACAGTCGTGGACGAGCGTGCGAGCGGCCAGGTCCAGTTCGACACGAACCACGAGGGTCCCAACGGCGTCAACTGGACGGTGACGCCGACGAACTAGCGGCGGTCGACGAGCGGCGCGCCGACAGCGACGCGTACCGGCGCGCCGATCGTCTGCGACAGGCGCGTGACCAGCCCAAGCGTGTCCCCGTCCTCGACGAGGTGCTCGAGGTCGGCCAGCTCGCCCTCGAGCCAGGCGGCGTCGACGGGGGCGCGGCGCGCAGTGTGAATCTGCGGGTGCGGCGTGTCGCCGACCTCCTCGCCCTCGCCCCACAGCTCCTCGTGAAGCTTCTCGCCGGGCCGTGCGCCCGTGAACTCGATGGCGATGTCGCGGTCGGGCTCGCGGCCGGAGAGCCGGATCATGTTCTGCGCCAGGTCGAGGATCCGCACCGGATCGCCCATGTCGAGGACGAAGATCTCGCCGCGGCCGCCGATCGCCCCGGCCTGGACGATCAGCGACACGGCTTCCGGGATCGTCATGAAGAAGCGCGTCATCTCCGGGTGGGTGACCGTCAGCGGGCCGCCGCGGGCGATCTGTCGGCGGAAGATCGTGATGACGCTCCCGGCCGAGCCGAGCACGTTGCCGAAGCGCACGGCGACGAAGCGCGTCGAGATGTCGTCGCGCTGGCCGTACGACTCGGTCACCCACTCGCAGAGCGTCTTGCACTGGCCGTACACCGCACGCGGGTTGAGCGCTTTGTCGGTCGAGACGAGCACGAAGCGGCGGGCGCCGAACTCGGCAGAGACGTCGGCCATGATCTTCGTCCCGAGCACGTTGTTGCGCACGAACTCGACCGGGTTCGCCTCGGCCAGCGCCACGTGCTTGTACGCGGCCGCGTGGAACACGACGCCCGGCTTGTAGCGCTCGAAGACCTGGCGCATCTTCGTCCGGTTGCCCACGTCGGCCAGGATCGGGATCGCGGCGGAGAAGCCGCGCTCGGAGACGAGCTCGCGCTCGATCTCGAACATCGGCGTCTCGGCCTGGTCGACCAGGATCAGGCGCTGCGGGCCGACCCGCGCGATCTGTCGGCAGAGCTCGGAGCCGATCGAGCCGCCGGCGCCGGTGACCAGCACGGTCTCGCCCGCGAGGTACGACGCGAGCGCGGCGATGTCGACGTCCACCGGCTCGCGGCCGAGGACGTCCTCCACCTGCACCGGGCGGATCTGGTCCGCGAGCTTCTCCGACATCAGCTCGTGCAGGCCGGGCACGGTCTTGACCGGCACGCCCTCGTCGCGGGCGACGTTGACGATCCGCTGGCGCGTCTCGCCGGAGGCGGACGGCATCGCGATCAGCAGCTCGTCCGGGCGGTGCTCGCGCAGCAGGCGCGGCAGCTCGGCGGTCGTCCCGATCACGCGCACGCCGTGGACGCGCAGGTTCTTCTTGCGGGGGTCGTCGTCGACGATCCCGATCGGCGTCGAGCCGAGCGCGCGGTTCTTGCGCAGCTCGCGGATGACCAGCTGGCCGGCGTCTCCTGCGCCGACGACCACGACCTCCTTGCCGTGCGCGACGAAGCCGCCCGGGCCGGGGCGCTCGACGATCGTGCGGGCGAGCAGGCGCGAGCCGGCGACGAAGCCGAGCAGCAGCAGCCAGTCGGCGACGATCACGCCGCCCGGCACGCGGAAGCCGGGCACCGGGTTCCAGAAGTAGACCGCCGGCAGCACCACGAGCGACGCGACCGTCACGCCGCGCGCAAGCGCCCACATGTCCCGCGTGGACACGTAGCGCCACCAGCGGTTGTAGAAGCCGAAGGCGACGAAGACGACCAGCTTCAGGACGATGACCACGAAGATCGTGCGGTCGAAGAGCCTGTCGTACCGCGGCGGCGTGGCGGCGTCGAAGCGGAGCTGGAAGGCGAGGTACCACGCGAGCGCGATCAGGACCGCGTCGGCGAGGACCTGCCAGATGCGGTGGCGGTTCACGGGGACCATCAGGCGACGCCTACCCGCGAGGCCTGGCGGATCGTCTCGACGATGCGCTCCTGAACGTCGGCGCCGATGCCCGCCCACAGCGGCAGGGCGAGGTTGTCGGCGGCCGCACGCTCCGTCTCGGGCAGCGAGCCCTCGGCGTGGCCGAGGAAGCGCAGGGCCGGCTGCAGGTGGAGCGGCACGACGTAGTACGACGCGTTGGCGATCTCCGCCTCACCGAGGGCGGCGGCGAGCGCCTCGCGCTCGGGCGTCCGCACGACGTACATGTGGTACACGTGGCCCGGCTCGTCGGCAGGCAGCTCGCAGTACTCGCCGAGCCCGAGCTCGGCGTAGCGCGCGGCCGCCTCGCGGCGCTGGGCGTTCCACCCGTCGAGCTTCGTCAGGAAGAGGCGCAGGACGGCGGCCTGCAGCTCGTCGAGGCGCGAGTTGTAGCCCACGAACTCGAACGTCTTCTTGGCCCTGGAGCCGTGGAAGCGAAGCATCCGCACACGCTCCGCGAGCTCGGCGTCGGTGAAGGCGCAGAGGCCGCCGTCGCCGAGGCCGAAGAGGTTCTTGGTCGGGAAGAAGCTGAAGGTGGACGCAACGCCGGTGGTCGCGGTGCCGCCGGCGCCGAACGCCTGGGCGGCGTCCTCGACGAGCGGCGCGCCGAGCTCGGCCAGCTCGGCGAGCGGCGCCGGACGGCCGAAGAGGTGCACCGGCATGATCGCCTTCGTCCGCGCCGTGATCCGGCTCGCCACGTCGTCCACGTCGAGGTTGAGGGTCGCCGGGTCGATGTCCGCGAAGACCGGCGTGGCGCCGCGCCGGGCGATCGCCTCGGCAGTGGCGTAGAAGGTGAACGCCGGGCAGATGACCTCGTCGCCGGGCCCGATCCCCATCCCGTCGAGCACGAGCACGAGCGCGTCCGTTCCGTTGGCGACGCCGACCGTCTCGGGCACGCCCAGGTAGGTCGCCGCCTCCTGCTCGAAGGCCTTCACGTTCGGGCCCAGGATGAAGACGCCGGAGTCGACGACTTCGGCGATTCGCTCCAGGACATCGTCGCGCAGCGCAGCGAACTGCGCGCGCACGTCTACCAACGGCACCGGCACGGCGGCCAGAGTCTAGCCTGGCAACTCCCCGGACTGCTCTGCCCCGCGCCGCCGGCGCGTGTTGCGGCGCCGCACGAGCAGCCAGGCGACACCGCCCACGACGAGCGCCGCGATCACGTAGTCCGCGAAGCGGAAGCCGCGATGGAAGCTGTCCCAGCTCGAGCCGAGCGCCCAGCCGACCCCCGCCAGCGAGAAACACCAGATCGCCGAGCCGATCGCCGTGAACACCGTGTAGCGGCCGAGCGGCATGCGCGCGACGCCGGCCGGGATCGCCACGAACGAGCGCACGACCGGCGTGACCCGCCCGATGAGCACGGCCCAGTCGCCCCAGCGGTCGAACCACGCCTCGGCGCGCGCGAGCTTCTCCGCGTCGAGGTGCAGCCAGCGGCCGTGGCGCTCGACGTACGGCCGGCCGCCGTAGAAGCCGATCGCCCAGCCGACGATCGCGCCGAGCGTGTAGCCGATCGTCCCCGCCAGCGCGACCGCGAGGTAGGCGGGCCAGCCCGAGTCGAGCTGCTTTCCGAAGAGCACGACGTCCTGGCTCGCGAAGACGCCGGCGGCGAGCGCGCCCGCGTAGACCATCACGAGCTCGCTGGCTGCGGGCAGCACTGCGTCGACGAACATCAGTCCGAACACGGCGTAGAGGCCGTGATCGCCGATCAGGCTCTCGAGGTGCGACGTGATGCTGGCGACGGGCACGGCGCGGGACGCTACCCCGTGCGCCGCACGGTGAACGGCGCCGTCAGCGCTGCGGTGCCGAACTCGCTCGTGGTCGTCACGCGGACGACGTGCGCGCCGGAGTACGCGCGGACCTTCTTGCGGTAGCGGCCGTCCCAGCGCAGCGACACGGGCCCGGGCGCGGCGCTTCGGCCGGTGTAGGTGCGCAGGACGACGCCGCCCTTGGACTCGATCGCCACCTTCCACTCGGCGGGTGCGGCGAGCGTGAACGCGATCCCCAGCGAGCCGCCGCCGGCACCGACGGCGACGGTGGTCGGCGTCAGGCGGAGCCCACCGAGCGTGGCGTCGAGCGTGAACGGCCGGTCGGCCGTCGAGTCGCGGCCGAGGTCGTCCTTCGCGGCCACGACCCAGTGCCAGGCACCCTGCAGCTCGAGCGTCCCGTCCGCCTTGGTCCCCGTCCACGTGAGCGTGTAGGTCCCGGGCGTGCGCTGCCCGGAGTCGACCACGCGCGAGGCGCCGAGCGGGTCGACGAGCGACACGGTCACCGCCGACGGCCGCACCACCCGGTAGCGGAAGGTCTGGGTCTCCTCGATGCCGTCGCCGTTCGGCGAGAGCAGCGCGGGCAGCGGGGGCGGGGCGTAGACGCCGGCGTACTGGACGGCGAGCAGCTCGGAAACGGCGCGCTCGCCCTTCGCCGGACGGTTCAGGAGCGTGCCGTCGAAGGCGAGCGTCGCGGGGGCTCCGCCCTCGAGCGCCGCAGCGGTGATCGCGCCCTGGCGGACCAGCGTCTGCGCGAGCTCGAAGTTCGTCATGCCGACGCTGAAGCCGGGCAGGCCGCCGTCGACGACGACCAGCAGCATGGTCCCATCGGCGCGCTGGCCGACCGCAACGCGGGCGGACCGCGCGGCGAGCACCGCGGACGAGAAATCCTCGTGTGCGTTGAAGACCGCCCTGCCGCCGCGCACGAGCACCGGCCCGCCGGCCAGGCCCTCCACGACCGTCGACCAGTCGGGGTTCACGACGAGCCGGAGCGTCACCGGCGTGCCGGGCTTCGCCTCCTCCGCGATCCGCTGCGCGGCGGTCCCGCGGCCGACGAGGACGGCACCGTCGGGCGGAATCGGGGTGACGCCGCCGCTGCGCAGCTCGGTGACCGGCGCGCTCCGCACGCTGCCGAGCGCGGTCGTGCCCAGGCCGGGCAGGACGATCTCGGTGCTGCCGGGCTCAAACGGGGTCGCGGTCCCCCACGCCGGCGTGTAGAGCGTCGTGCCGTTCGTGCCGGGCCGGCGGTTGACGCTGAAGGTGCGCCGCTGGCCGGAGCCCTGCCACGTCGCATTGAGGCCGGGCCGCTCGACGCGCATCGTCCCCGCGGCGTCCCAGCCGATGCTCGAGCGCTTCACGTTCGGCTGCGCGGTGAGGACGCCGCCCTGGACGACGAGGCCGATCGGGACGCCCTCCGTCGTCGAGGAGTCGCCGTTGACGCCGACCATGGTCGCCGTCGGCGCCAGCCGCCGCTGCATCGCGGTGACCGTCTCCCGGCCGGGGATCGCGCCGTTCGAGAGCACCGGCCCGACCGTGTAGAGCCCGCCGGGGCGCGGGGCGGTGACCACGTGCACGACCTGCGGCCCGAAGCGCGACAGGACGAGCTGCTTGTCGTAGGTGACGCCGGGCATGAGCTCCGTGGGCGTCGCGTACGCAGGCGCGGCGGCGACCGCGCCGATGAGGGCTGCGAGCAGGGTGAGGCGAAGCATGACCCGCCGTGGAGCGTAGCCGCCTCTCGCGCGGACGGAGCATCATGCGAGGATGATCGACCGCAGCGGGAGGTGGTGGACCGGCACGGAGCCGAGCGACGTCGCGGAGTACCTAGGCGAGTACACGGCGGACGGCTATTCAGCAGACCGCTTCGAACAGTCGCGCTGCGAGTGCGGTGGGAGCATCTTTCGCCTCGATGCAGATACCGACGAAGGCTGCGCATGCCGAACGTGCGTTGCCTGCAGTGCGGCACGCTTCCTCGGCGATTCCGACGAGGTGGCCGGGGATGCGGTACTTGAAGCCATGAGCTGCCCCTGCGGGGCGCGCGAGTACGAGATCTATGTTGGCTTCAGCCACCGGGACGACGGAACCGTTCGCTGGCTGAGTGTCGGCGTGCGCTGCGTGCGGTGCGGGGTTCTTGCTTGCCCGGTCGAGTGGTCGGTCGATTACGCGCCGACTGACCACCTCTACGGCTTAGCCTGATTCCGCGTGACCTGCGGGCGGCTGCTACCAGCTGCGAACGACGCGGTACAGCGTGTCGCGCTGCACCGGTGTCTTGCCGAGCGCCCGGATCACCCGGACGAAGTCGTCGGTGGTCGCGCGGTACGTCGTGCCGGCGGCGGAGACGACGTTCTCCTCGATCATCACCGAGCCGAGGTCGTCGGCACCGAACTCGAGCGCCACCTGGCCGATCTTCATGCCCTGCGTGACCCACGACGACTGGATGTGCTTGACGTTGTCGAGGTAGATGCGGCTGACCGCCTGCGTGAGCAGGTAATCGAACGAGGTCGGCATCGTCTCCCGCGGGACGAGCGCGCCGAGCCGGTTGCCGTCGGACTGGAACGTCCACGAGATGAAGGCGCGGAAGCCGCCGGTCTCGTCCTGGAGCTCGCGGATGCGGCGCATGTGCTCGACCCGCTCGGGGAGCGTCTCGACGTGGCCGTACATCATCGTGGCGGTCGTCGACATGCCGAGCCGCTGCGCGTGGCGCATCACGTTGAGCCAGGCGCCGGCGGTGGTCTTCTTCGGCGCGATGATCCGCCGCACCCGGTCGACGAGGATCTCGGCGCCTCCGCCGGGCACCGAGTCGAGGCCGGCGTCACGCAGCCGCGTGAGCGTGTCCGGGATCGTCAGGTGCGAGCGGCGCGCGATGTGCTCGATCTCGGGCGGCGAGAGCGCGTGCAGGTGGATCGGGTAGCGCGCCTTGATCGAGCTGAAGAGATCCTCGTAGTAGTCGACGGCGAGATCGGGATGGTGCCCGCCCTGCATGAGCACGCCGGTACCGCCGATCGCGAGTGTCTCCTCGATCTTCTTGAAGATGACGGGCTTGGGCAGCAGGTACGCCTCGCCGCGGTCGCCGGGGCGCCGGTAGAAGGCGCAGAAGTCGCAGTCGGTGACGCAGACGTTGGTGTAGTTGAGGTTTCGGTCGACGATGAAGGTGATCGCGTCCGGGTCGGTGCGGCGGCCGCGCAGCTCCTCGGCCGCCTGGCCGACCGCGACCAGGTCGCGCGACTCGAGCAGGGTGACCGCGTCCTCGTCGGTGATCCGCTCCCCGTCTAGCGCCTTGTCGAGGATGGTCGGCACGCTGCGCTCGATGGGCGGCGCCGTGATCGTCACGCCGGCACCTCTTCGTGGACGAAGCGGAGCTCGCGCGGCACTTCCGCCAGCTCGCCGACGTCACCGGCGAGCTCGAGGAAGCGCAGCAGCCCGGCGCGCTCGCGCGGCCCGAAGCTGAAGCGAAGCTGCTCGAAGTAGCGCGCGATCCAACCGGCCGGGTAGCCGTACTCGGCACTCGCTGCGCGCGCGAGCTTCTGGGACTCGCTGCGCGCCCGCTTGACCGAGCGGACGAGCGCGTCCTCGAGCTCGGGCAGCCCGTCCGGCGGCGGGTCCGGGCAGGCCCAGACGGCGAAGACCATCGGCAGGCCGGTGCGCTCGAGCCACAGGCCGCCGAGGTCGTAATGCGGCGTCGGATCCTCGAAGGCGCTGCGCAGCGCCGCGTCGCCGATCAAGAGCTTCGCGTCGGCGTCCTCGCCGAGCGGCACGTGCTCGGCCCGCGGAAGCAGCACCTTGGTGAGGACGACCGAGGTCGCGCTCTCCGGGGTGATCGCAACCGTGCGCACATCGGCCAGGCGGCCGGGCGCGACGAGCTGGATCGAGCCGACCGCGCCCTCCGAGGAGACGCAGAGGCGGCGCAGCATCAGCAGCTGGTTCGCGTTGCGGCCCCATTCGATCGACGAGATCGGGGCGAGGTCGACCTCGCCGTCGAGCAGCGCGCGGTTGAGCTCGGTCGGCACGCCCACGACCTGCTCGACGTCGGCGTCGAGCCCGTAGAAGACCGGCGCCATGTTGAGGTACGAGATTCGCCCGAGCCTGATCACGCAGCGCTCTTCTCAATAGACGCGCGCGTGTAACTGCGGGTCCCGACCCGCCCCCTGCTCGGCTTCAGCCTAGGAAGAAAAAACGCGCGCGTGTGTGCCGCCACGTGGCGGAAGTGCCACGAAGCGTCCACAGCGCTCACCACCGGGCGAGCTCGTTGTAGAGCGAGTCGCGCTGCACCGGCACGCGCCCGGCGGCGCGGACAAAGCGCACCAGCTCCTCGACCTTCTGCTCGGTCTCGGTCTTCGCGCCGGCGGCGTGGAAGATCGTCTCGCGCACGACCGTGCCCTGCACGTCGTTCGCGCCGAAGTGCAGCGCGACCTGGGCGAGCGGCATGCCCATCATGATCCAGTAGGCCTTCACGTGCGGGACGTTGTCGAGCATCAGCCTCGACACGGCGATCATCTTCAGATCGTCCGAGCCGGCCGTGTGCACCCAGCCGCGCTTCTCGAAGACGGTGTTCTCCGGATGGAACGCGAGCGGGATGAACGACATGAACCCACCGGTCTTGTCCTGCTGGTCGCGCAGGCGCAGCAGGTGGTCGACGCGTTCCTCGTACGTCTCGACGTGGCCGTAGAGCATCGTGCACTGCGTCGGGATCCCCATCCGGTGCGCCGCGTCGTGCACGTGGAACCAGTTGTCCGGATGCTCCTTGCCGGGCGCGACCAGCCGGCGCACGCGATCGGCGAACACCTCCGCGCCGCCGCCGGGCATCGAGCCGAGCCCCGCGTCCTTCAGCTCGCGCAGCACCTCCTCGTGCGAGAGGCCGCTGAGCGTCGCCATGTGGTGCACCTCGGACGCCGTATAGAACTTGAGATGGACGTCCGGGAGCGCTGCTCGCAGCTGCCGCAGCACCTCGACGTAGAACTCGAGATCCACGTGCGGGTTCTCGCCGTTCACGCAGTGGATCTCCGTGAACCCCAGCTGCTCGTGCTGCGTCGACGGCATCCTCGACGAACTCCTCGGCGCTCAGCGTGTACGCGCCCTCCTGCTTGTTCGTCCGCGCGAACGCGCAGAACTTGCACTTCACACGGCAGACGTTGGTCTGGTACAGGTTGATGTTCTGGACGAAGTAGACCTCGTCGCCGCCGCCGCGCACGCGGCGCGCGAGGTCGGCGAGCTCGCCGAGTGAGAGCAGGTCGTCCGATTCGTAGAGCAGGACGCCGTCCTCGAAGTCGAGCCGCTCGCCCGCCTCCACCTTCTCGCGGATCGGGTCCAGCAGCGATGTGCGGTCGAGGACGGCCATCTCCTACCTCTGTCTATCAACCACGGCGTAGGTGAGCGCAGAGAGATCGGCCGCGCGCGGGTGGCCCTCGAGCGCCCGCCGCGCCCGCTCGGAGTAGCGATCGGCCAGCCGGCGCGACCGCTCGAGCGCCCCCGACTCGGCCACGCGCACGAGCACGCCGTCGAGCGGGCCGCCGAGCAACGCCGCACGCACGACCGGGTCGCTCCGCGCCGCGAGCAGCAGCGGCAGCGTCGGCGTGCCCTCCCGCAGGTCGGAGCCGGCGACCTTGCCGGTCTCGAGCGGGCTGCCGGCGCAGTCGAGAATGTCGTCGGCGATCTGGAACGCGACGCCGAGCGCCAGGCCGAACTCGGCGAGCGACCGGTCGCCCGCGCCCAGCACACACGACGCCTCGAAGAGCTTCCCGGTCTTCAGCGCGCACCGTTCCAGGTACGCATGCACCGGAACATCCGGGTCGTGGGCCTGCGTGCGCTGCAGCGCCTCGCCGCGCGCCAGGCAAAGGCACGCATCGGCGAGCACGGCCAGTGCGCGCACGTGGCCGAGCGCCGCCAGCTCCGCGAACGCCCGCGCGAAGAGGTAGTCGCCCGCGGCGCGCGCCGCCTCCGGCCCGAACGACGACCAGGCGGACGCCCGCCCGCGGCGGTACGCGGCGCCGTCGATGAGATCGTCGTGCACGAGGCTCGCCATGTGGACGAGCTCGACCGCGACGCCTTCGGTGACGGGCGGCTCGCCGTCGGCCGGCGCCGTGAGGTAGACGAGCAGTGGGCGGAGCCGCTTGCCGCCGGCCGCCAGCGCCTCGGCGCCGATCTCGGCCACGACGCCCCCGTCGCGAGCAACGGCGTCCGCAAGGCTCGACTCGAGCTGGTCGAGGTACTCGCCAACGTCCGGCGCGGCCAGGATGTCTGCGACCGCGCTCATGCGGCCTCGGCCGTGTGCAGCGCGACGATCCCGCCCGCGAACAGGCGGTACTCGACCTTCGCAAACCCCGCGCCCTCGATGGCGGCGGCCAGCGCGTCAGGCCCGGGGAAGCGGCGCACGCTCGCCGGCAGGTACGTGTAGGCGGCTCCGCCCGGCAGCACCTTCCCGAGCAGCGGCACGACCCGGTCGAACCAGACGCCGAAGAACGGCCGCAGCACGCCCGAGGGCTGCGTGATCTCGAGGATCCCGAGCCGCCCGCCGGCCCGCAGCACCCGGCGCGCCTCGCGCAACCCGGCCTCGAGGTCGTCCAGGTTGCGGATGCCGAAGCCCGCCGTCGCCCCGTCGAACGTCCCGTCCTCGAACGGCAGCGCCAGCGCGTCGGCCTGCACCCACTCGATCTCGGGCGCCTTGCGCCGCGCACGCACCAGCATCTGCTCCGAGAAATCGACGCCGGTCACCTGCCCGCCCGCCTTCGCGCAGGCGACGGCGAGGTCGCCCGTCCCGCAGCACAGGTCGACGACGCGGTCGCCCGGCCGAACCACCGCCGCAGCGGTCGCGCGCCGCCAGCGCTGGTCGAGCCCGGCGGTCATGACGCGGTTCATCACGTCGTACACCGGCGCGATGCGGTCGAACATCGACTGCACCTCCGTCGCCGGCAGCGTGCCGGAGGCGAACTCCGCGTCCGGCGGAGCCTCAGGGGTGGGGGCCTGACGCGTCACGAACTGCCCCACTCTGGCATCAACGCGTTCTCCACGCCAAGTTGGTCGAGACAGCGGCCGACGATGAATTCCACGAGCTGCTCGACGCGATCGGCTCCGTGGTAGAAGCCGGGCGCCGCGAAGAGCACGACCGCACCCGCGCGCCGAACCCGCAGCAGGTTCTCGAGGTGGATGGTCGAGAGCGGCGTCTCGCGCGGGACGAGCACCAGCTTCCGGTCCTCCTTCAGCGCCACGTTCGCGGCGCGGTGGATCAGGTTCGCCTCTCCACCCGACGCGATCGTCCCGACGGTCGACATGGAGGAAGGGCAGATCACGTAGCCGCCGACGCGCGCCGAGCCGCTCGCGTACGGCGAGCCGTAGTCGGTCGGCTCGTAGACCGTCACGGCTGCTCCGGCGCCGCCGACGAACCGCGCCAGCACCTCCTCCCGTCCGAGCGACGCGTCGCCGTACAGCTCGGTCGCGAGCACCTGCACGCCGGCTGCCGACGCGCACACCCCGACCTCGTGGCCGGCCGCTGTCAGTGCCTGCAGCAGGCGCGCGGCATAGGGAGCGCCGGAACCGCCGGTCACGCCCAGGAAGACGCGCATGGGCCTGGCTCAGCCGCCCTTGGAGGCGGCCAGGAACTCGCCGACCTGCTGCAACTCCTCGTCGCTCAGGCTCCCGCCGAACTTCGCGCCGAACTGGGGCATGATGTTGTTGCCGAACGCTCTCGGGTTCTCGACGTACCTGGCGAAATAGGCGGCGTCCTTGCCGCTCTGGGCGCCGATCGCCGTCAGCTCCGGGCCTGGCCCGCTGGCGCCCTGGCCCGCGTAGACGTGACAGTTGAGGCAGCCGGATCCCGCCACGATCACTGCACCATCGTGCACCTCCGGGGGCAGGTTGTTGCTCTTCTCCCAGCCCGTCGCGATGGCGTCGGCGTCACCGGCCAGGACCTCCTTGACGGTCGCCCCCTTGTACGTCAGCACACCCATTGTCGCGGCCGTCAGTGCGAGCGCCACGAGCGCGACGGGCCGGCGCAGAAGCCGTCGCTCGCGCCGCCGGTCGAGGAAGGGCAGCGCAAAGAGCAGGATCATCGCGATCGTGGGTACACCCACCGTCCCGAGGATCACCGTGTTCGGATTCTTGAAGATGCGCAGCAGGTAGAAGAGGAAGTAGAAGTACCAGTCGGGCCGCGGCACGAACGTCGTCGTGCCCGGGTCGGCCGGAGCTGCGTAGAGGACGCCCAGCCTGCCGGGGTCGTCGGGGCTCTCGCCGGCCGTGAACTTCCAGACACAGGCGAGGACGATGATCACGGTCACGACGATCAGGCTCATGACCGTGTCGTGGAACATCGCGTACGGGAAGAACGGCTTCCCGCGCTCGGCGACGTCCTCCTTGTAGCGCGCGAACTCCTCGCGCCGCTCGTCGGCCTGACGGCTCACTTCTTCAGCCCTCCGCGCGGAACCGGCTGGACGAGCCCTGCGCGCCCGGGCGGCGGCGGCGGCTCGGGCCGCTCCTGGCCAGCGCGCTCGTCAGACCACGGCGGCGAGCTCACGCCGAGCCGCACGACGAGGTACAGGTGCAGCAGGATCAGGCCGATCAGCGCGCCCGGAATTACCAGCATGTGCAACGCGTAGAAGCGCGTGAGCGTGTCACCGCCGATCTCGGCCCCGGATCTGAGGAACTGCGACAGGAACTCGCCCACGAACGGCGCCGTCCCGTTCAGGTTGATGCCGACGACCGTCGCCCAGTAGGCCGTCTGGTCCCAGGGCAGCAGGTAGCCGGTGAAGCCCTCGAGCATGCCGAGGATCAGCAGCGTCACGCCGACGATCCAGTTCAACTCGCGCGGGTACTTGTAGGCGCCGAACAGGAAGACGCGCGCCATGTGGAAGAACATCAGGATGATGAAGACGCTCGCGCCCCAGCGGTGCATGCCGCGGACGAGCCAGCCCCACGTGAGGTCGTTCGTGATGTGCTGGATCGACTTGTACGCCCCTTCCGGGGTGGGCTGGTAGTACATCGCGAGGATCACGCCGGTCACGGCCTGCGAGATGAAGGCGGTCAGGGTGGCCGAGCCGAGGGTGTGCCACCAGCCGCTGTCGCCAGGGACGTTGCGGAAGAGGAAGTACTTGACGCCGCCGACCAGGCCCGACCGCTCCTCGAGCCAGTCGAGCGGGTACATGACCACGGTGTGGATCAGCGACGGCTTCTTCGTTTTCTTCTCGGGGAGCGGCGGCATCAGCGACCCGGCGGCTGGATGGGATAGAGCCAGCTCTCGACGTCGCCGACGTGCTGGCCCGGGCCGGTGAGCTCGAACGCCTCGATCTTCGCGTTCTTGCCCGTGCCGTCGGTGTGGGCGACGCTGTACGGCTTGTCGAGGACGAGCTGGCCGTTGATGATCGAGTACTCGTAGCGGTCGAGCGCGCGGACGGGCGGGCCGGCGATGTGGTTGCCCTCGGAGTTGTACTGGCCGCCGTGGCACGGGCAGCCGAAGCCGGACGGGGCGACCGGCGTGAGGTTCAGGATCATCTTCCCCTTCGGCGTCGTGACCGGCACCTTCTTGGTGGCCTTGTCGTCGACGAGCCCGTTCGGCTGCACCGGGCACCCGAGGTGCGCACAGCGGTTCGAGATGATCGTGAAGCTCGGCGCCCCGTCGAGCAGGCCGTTGTAGCGGATGTACGCGGTGCGCCGGCTCACCTCACCCTGGGTCGGATCGCGGAAGAACGTCGCGATTCGCCACTCGCCTTCCGGGAAGTTGTCCATCGGCCCGAGCGGGACGCTCTCGTACTCCTGGTCGGTGAAGCCCGGGATGACGGCGAAGCCGAGGATCGGCGCGGTCACGAGCAATCCGATCAGACCGCCGAGGCCGAGCGTCGAGAGCTCGAGGAAGACGTTGCGCGGGTAGCGCTCCGGCTCGGCGACGAGCGGCTCTTCCGCCGCCACGAGGGGCGGCGTGGCCGCGACGGCCGGGCTCGGCTCGTACAGCGCTGGCTCGGGCTCCGTTTCCGGCGCGGCGCGGTACTCGTGCGTCGCGGCGCGAATCCAGAGGAACCCGAAGATGACGGCGATGACCACGCCGGCGATCACCGCCGGCTCGGAGACGATCAGCCCGGCGAGGATGCAGACGATGCCGACGGCGAAGCCGATCGGCCAGATCGTCGGCCCCGGGTGCTGCCCTCCGCCTGCGTCAGCCAGTGTCCGCCAGCCTCCTTCAGCTTTCCCGCGCGTGCGCGCGAGCCTCGACGGCATTCAAGCGACGGGGATCATGGCACGTCAACGACGTAACAGCCGCTGCAAGCGGCTCAGGGCGGCGGAAGGGCGCGCGAGCAGCCCGGGGTCAGGCGCTTACGTTCCGACCCACAACAAGCGCCGCCGACCGACGACCGCGCCTCGCTCCGACTGAGATCCTCTCGCAGTGCCGAACCACATCGCACTTGGCCGCCGCGCTCAACGGGACCTTCGTGCACTCCCCAACCGGGACAGGAGCCGCGTCGCTCGGGCGCTTCGAGACGACTTGGCTGCCGACCCCTTGCCGCCGAACCTCGACCTCGTCGCCCTGCGCGGTCGACCGCCGTGGCTGCGGCTCCGCGCCGGCGACTGGCGGGTGCTTCTCCGCCCGTTGAGCGCAACCGAGCTGGCCGACGTCGCAGGCACCGCGGAGCGCGGCTTCCTGGTAGCCAGAATCGTGAACCGCCGCGACCTCGAGCGCGCAGTCGCGACGCTGCCGGCAATCGATTAAGGAGCCGTGCCCGCTGCGAGCGCGTCGTCCAGCGACACTGTGCGGCCGGCTGCAAGATCGTCGTCTGCTTCGCGCAAGCTCCTGACGAGCTCGGGCGCGTTGGCGAGGACGTAGTCCTCGAGGGCGTCCGCGTCGATCGGATACAGGACGCCCACCGCCCGGCCTCGATCGGTCACGATCGCCGGCTCGCCCGTCTCGCGGACGCTGCGCACGATTGCGCTTGCCCGCCGGGCAAGCTCGCGAATGCCGACGGTTGTCACGGCCCCATCGTAGCCCATGTACACACGAATGTATGTACGTATGCCTGCGGCGACGCCGCGGCTTGCCCGAGCTCCAAGGAACCCAGGGTGGATCACTTCTGGGTTGTAGTCGTCGTCCGGAAACCGTGGTTTAGAAGCCGCTCAGGAGACCGCGGGAACGACCGTGACGAACCTTCTATGGGATCCGAACTAGTGCTGCGGCAGCTCGCGTTGGAGCGCGTCCGTCCTCTGCGTCCGATTGCGCGGCTACCGCCAGCCCGTCGGGAGAGACGAGCAGATTTGTTGCAATGCAAGACCTGACCCCGTGGATGCACCTCGCCTTAGCAGCGCGTTCGAGCCGTTGCGCTCGAGCGCGAGCTGCGGCAGCGCGTAGTTGGGATCCCAGAGCAGGTTCGGGGGACAGTGCGGGGTCAGGTCTTGCAATCACGCAAACCCGCCGAAAACCACGCGATCCGCGGCCGCTGGCCCGTGGGGAGAAAGAAGCAGATTTGTTGGAATGCAAGACCTGACCCCGCATGGATCGCGCGCCGCTTCTGACCCCGCGCTGCTTCCAACCGCGCTACGGCGGCGATTGCGCTGACCGCTCGACGATTCGCTCGATCGCAGCGGCCGCTTCTTGGCGTACGGATCCCCAACGCGGAATGCTCCCCGAATCGGAGCGAGCCACATCCTCGAGTGCCGAAATCACGGAAGGGTCTCCCGCTTCGCCAAGCGCAAACGCTGCCCAGAAGCGCACTTCCGCGGACGGATCGCCGAGCGCAGCAAGAGCGCCTTCAGAAGCATCCTCATCCCACACCTCGGCCAATCCCTCGAGCGCGGACCCCCGTACCTCCGCATCCTCGTCTTCATTGCGAACGACGGCCACCAACGGCCCGGACGTAATCGACGGCTCGACGAACCCCAGCGAGCGCGCCGCGTTGGCCCTCACGTAAGCGGCGTCATCCAACCGCAGAGCGCCGAGAAGCGCGTTTACAGCACGCTTCCCGCCGATCAGTCCGAGCGCCTCCGCAACAACGCCACGAACATCCTCCGACGGCTCCTGACGCAAGGCAGCTGCCAAAGGACTGGCCGCCGTGCGTCGGTCGCCGATCCGTCCGAGCAACCACGCGGCCCTACTTCTGATCTCTTCGGAGTGAGGCTCCACCAGGAGCGCACAAAGATCCGCGACACTCTCCGGCCGCAACGCGAGCACGGGCTTCAAATCCTCCTCCATGCTGGCCCGCGCCTCAGGAGTCATACCGGCGAGGAACGCGCGCACCCGCTCATCGACCGAAGGCACCATCGGATCCCGAATCCTATTCATCTCCTCCATAGCTGGCTCGCCAGTTCCCGCGGATAGCGTCCTCTAGAGGCCCAACACTTGCCCCGAATAGGGTCTGTAAGGGTTCGATTGGCAGTGCCGCGTATTGCATCCAACCAGCGCCGCGTTTCTGGCCACCTTTTCGGCCGCCGCGCACGCCGTCTTTTCGTCCGGCCCCTTCGCATAACGAAGGTCAGGCCGCAGGCGACACCCCGGCGGCGCCCTTCTTTCGTCTGTTCTGAATAACATTTAGCCCAACATTCTTTGGTTTTTTTCTTCTTCTTCGCCTTAATTATCGCCTGCTCAATTGAATCATCCGCATCACAGATGAGTTGAAGTCTGCAGCCAATGAAAGGCGAGCAAACGAGTTTAGTCCTGCACGTCTGCCCCGACTGTGACTGCGGATCGTAGGACGTATAGCCGCGTGACGCACTGCATCCGCCGCTATTAGCACCGTTTCCAGGCGTCACCGGTGAGGACGCACGGAATACCGCCTGCCAACCATCAGCCGCCAAACTACGCCAACTCGAGCAACAGAAACCAGCAGATTTGTCGCAACGCGAGACCTGACCCCGCGCTGCACAAATGACCCCGCGCTGCACAAACCCCCGAACGAGGGAGGTGCGGGGCGAAGGTTGAACCTACGGTCGGGATGTGAGCGGCAACCGCAGAGCTTCCCGGCGCGCTCTCCCGGCAGCGCTCGCCATCGGTCTGCTCGTGATTGCAAGCGCCTGCGGAGAGGCGTACGTCTCGACGAACACGCCCAAGCCCAGGCCTCGCCATCACAGCTACTCCGCCGTGACCGTCAAGCGCATCTTCGCGGAGGAAGGACTCCCGCTGAAACTGGACTTTCGTAGTCGGCTCACGGGCACCACGCACCTCATTCCGGCGTCTGGGAGTCTCATCCGCGAGTTCAGCGTCGCCGTCGCGCCTACGACGGACGAGGGAACCAGGGACATGATCGTCGCCTTTGGCCGTGGCCATCACACCGTTTACGTTGGCAATGTCTTCGTTGAATATTTGCCATCGACGAAGAGGTCTGCGGCAATACACTCCGCTATCGCTCGTCTCAGGCGAACTTAAGCCCGCTAATCGAGTCTGGCTCGAGACGTCGCTGCAGATCCTCACTGGAGGTATCACGCAACGCGTTCCTCACCGAGAGGGTGAGCCGCTGCGACATTAGAACGCGAAAGGCCCAGTCGAGTTCGGAGCAGTGCCTGGTACTCAAGACGAGCCCGCGGCCGCGCCGTACAGCGGACGGCACCGAACGCGGATCCAGAACAAGGCGCCTATCGGGCCTCGAGCAGGTCGACGCCCACTCCGGCAGCGCTTCGCGGTGTCGAGCTGACCACCACATGCGGCAGACTCCCCACGAGAGCCTCCGCGTCGCTGCGCAACCATTCGATGCTGAGACGCGCGGCGCCCTTACTTGACAGCTGAATCGTGCCAAGGTAATTCAATCGGTTCGTTGAGATCGGCGCCGACACACTCCCCCACCAACACGATCGCATAGCTGACTGCGTCCGACTCAGTCGACTCACCTGGATGCTGAAGCATTTCCTGGCCCCGAATGATCTCGAGCAGACGCTCGACTCGGATCCTGAACGACTTTATCCGGCCATCGGCTCGCCGCCAAAGAACGACACTCGCTATCGACTCTGGGCCATCCCTCTCGAGGGTCGCCTCGACAAACTGGTAACCGCGTATCCGATCACCGCGAACGGGCTCGGTAGTCGACGTCGAGTAAACAAGTGATCCGGACTCGAATTCCTCTAGTAGGAAGTCGAAAAATCGAGTGACGACATCACCCTCCATCATTATCCCCAGGGAAGCTGCAACTTGTCCGGCTCTACTCCGTGGAACTTGTTCCCGTCCCGGTAAGCCGTCACTATTGAAGCGTGGAAGGGGTCTACCACAACGCCCATCTCGAACTTGAAGACTTCGACGGTGCAGGAACCGGCTACACCTTCTACGCCAACGCAGAGATTCACCGCGACACGAGTGACATACTCGATGTTGGAAGCACTGCCCTTTTTCGTACTCTTGGCCCCGGAGGTTGTCGGCACACCCTCCCTTAGGACGAGCTCCATCGCAATGAGGTCGCGCCCCGTGACTCGCCCGCCGAGATGTGGTCCGCTGGGTCTGGCAGTTGGCGATTCGATGTGCCGGACACCGTAGGTTTGGTCGCCGCAGTAAAGAGTTACCTTCGTGGTACCACCAGGCTTGCCCACGAGGAAGTTCCTCCTCCGGAATTCTTTTACGACGTGGCGCGGCGACACTCCGGCCGGACAGAAGCCGTCCTCCTTGTTTGGTTTCACCCGTTTCGCCGGTTTCGACAGTTCTCGCGCGTCGCTCCAGCTGCTCGCGGGACTCATGGCAAAGCCAACGGCATCGAGACCAGCCGATGGGGGCGCGAACGTCATGCCGCTCGGATCCGTCATGACCGTCGGTCGTGCTCCCGCGAACGCGTAAGCAGAGCCTTGATTCTCGACCGGATCGGCGCTGAGGAACCGCCCGCTCGCGGGATCGTATTGTCTCGCGCGCAGGTTGTAGAGCCCCGTTGGATCCTGGTACTCGCCGGCAAAGAGGAACGGGTTCGCCGGGCTCGAGCCGGAGCTCGTCTTCACGACGCCGTAGGGCTCGTACGACCACGTCCGCTGCGTCGCGCCGGTCGCCGACAGCGTGTTGACGACTGAACCGAGAGCGTTGTAGAGGTAGTAGCTCGGCGTCCCCACCGTCTGCCGAATCAGCCTGATCCCGTAGACGTACTGACGGAGCAGCGCACTGGTCCCGTCCCGCTCGATCGCGAGCTGGGCGTCGGGCTGGTTCACGTCCCAGAGGAAGTTCGTCTTCGCGGACGCGGCCGTTCCGGTGGACGCCTGCTGACGGACACCGTCGCCGTCATAGGTGTAGGTCGTGGTCGTCGGGCCGGACGTCGTCGTCTTCATGTGGTCGGTCAGGTCCCACGTGAACGTCCGCGCGCCGGCCTTCGTCTGGTTGCCGTTCGCGTCGTAGGTGTAGGCCGTCGACCCAGCCGCGGTCAGCTGATCCGCCGTGTTGTACGTCGAGGTGACGGTCGTCTTCCCGCGCGTCTCCGTGAGCCGGTTGCCGACGCGGTCGTAGGTCCAGGCAATTCGAGAATTCGACGTCGCCGTGCATGTCGCCGCAAAGCACGCGGTCACGACTCGGTCGTTCGGGTCGAAGGTGTACGTCGTGATCTCGGCGAGCTTTCCGGTTCTGTCAATGCCGGTCGGGTTGCCGACCGGATCCAGCGTCGAGACGAACTTGGAAAGGAGGGTCGTTCCCTTCTGATTCGTCACCGTCGTCAGCCGTCCGTCGCGGTCGTAGCTCCGGAGCTCGACGTACCCGTTCGCAGCCGGCAGGGTGGTCGTGGTCACATTCCCTACTTCCCGGCGGTCAGGTCTTGCAATCACGCAACCTGCGTCCTGCCTCCTGGGGAGTTGTGAAACGAGAGGAGTTGTCAGAATGCGAGACCTCGCCCCGAACCGTGCGCTGTTAGGTCGAGGGAGGGCGATCATGTCGGCCAAGTACACGGCGCGCGAGCCCTGGGCTCAATGACGATAGTAGACGCACGCGATCCTCCTGCGAGTAGAAGAACTTAAAGACAAGCCCCGTCCCTATCCCAAGCAGCAAGGCGATGCTGCATCCGACGAGAAGAGTCCGGCCACTCGGTCGTGCGTTCGCATCCAGTATGAGCACCGGCACACTAAGCACGATGAGCGCGAGACCGAAGAGCCGTAGGTACCGAAAGGCACGCATTTCACGGAACCTTGCAAATCGGGCCGGTATACCTCTCGAGCCCTCCGCAGAAGCCGAGCGTCGCACCAATTTCCGCACCAACTGATCCAGAGACTAGGCATAACCCTGCTATTAGCGCCAGTCCGCGCTCGACACCAGCCACAAGGCCGAGGCCGCCGAATTCAAAGCTCCACGCTCGCCTGTCGGAAGAAAATGGTCGATTTGTTGGAATGCAAGACCTGACCCCGCGTGGCTTCTCGTCGCGTCGGTGGCGTACCGCAGATCTGCCCGGACCCGGCACATCCCTACCCGACAAGCGCGACCTGCAGACCCAGGACAGCGAAAATGCCGACAAGAGAGGCCGCGTAGTACACGAATGCTCGGCGCGACACATCCGAGCCGCGGCCAAACTCAATGACGACGTGAATCGCACCGCGCGCCGTCAATGCGATCACGACAAGACCGACGAAGATGATTACCCATCCGAATGAACCGAGATGAGTCGAGAGGTCGTCTATCCAAGCGCCGACGAGCCAAGCAAGAACCGGGATGAGCAGTCCAGCGAACATAAAACAGACCGCGATAATCCAGCGCCGGTATGCCTGGGCCCGCACGCCTTCGACGCTCGGATCGGCATCGCGATGAGATAAGGCGCGAACCCCGATCCTCGTCAAGCGGGGCCCGCTTCGCAGGGTACGGAGAGGCTGCTCGCGCCCTGCGGTCGCCAGACGATCGGGGTTCAGAATGGCGGGTATCGACCCACTCTCGGACGCCAGATGCGCCCATTCCACATTCGCTCGCCAGTACCACACCCCGAGCAGCGCGAACAACGCGAAATACAGGATAAATCCAAGTTCTACAGCCATCTATTTGTCGTTATCGCCGAGTGAGTTTTCGTCGCAACTACCCAGAAGGGTGCCGGCCTTGGTCTCCGACGCACCTACGGTGATTTCACCTTCCTCGCCCAGGCCGGCGCTGGCTCCCGCACCGGATGCCGGGCGCAAGCCCGGCCCTTTTCCGACAGAAGTGTCAAGCCCTACGACGAGCCCTTCGCCTCCCGAGACAGCTCCTGTCAGCGCCGACCCGTTGAGCTCCTTGATGCACTTGCCGTTCGTAACCGTGACACCACCACCAACAAAGCCTCCGATGGGCGCCGAAGACTTTCCGACATCGAGGGTGTAACTGCCACCAAACTCCCAAGAGCTCGACCCTTGGACGCAAGCCGTTCCGCCTAAGTGGTAACCCCACACTGTCACGCCGATCTTTGGGCATACGCCGATCGTCACTAAGCCACTTGGCTCAAGCAGCACCGTTGGCCGGCTGTTTGCGTAGGCGTACGTGTTGACGAACGGCGCTGCAATCGGTTCGGCGATCGGATCTGTTCGCTGGAACCTTCCGACGGCCGAGTCGTACTGGCGAGCGCGCATGTGGTACAGCGTTGTTGCCGAGTCAAGGTACTGCCCGGCGAAGCGCAAGGGGTTCAGGGGCGCCGAGCCTGAGTCCTTCTTCTCAGACTTGACGATCCCGAACGGCTCATAGAGGTCCGTCCACTGCTTCACACCAGTCGAGTTCGTCACATTGGTCACCGAGCCCAGGCCGTCGGCGGAACTGTGAGGGGTCAGGTCTTGCAATCACGCAAACCCGCCGAAAACCACACGCTCCGCAGCCGCTGGCCCGCCGAGAGAAAGAAGCAGATTTGTCGGAACGCAAGACCTGACCCCGCGCTGCCTAACCCGCCGAAAGCCTCGTGAACTCGGAGGCCGCGTCCTCGAAGACTGGCGATGAATCGCTCGGATGTCCGTCTCGGTGCACTGAATACAAACTCATCACCGTAAACCGTCACGATCCGGACTCCACCGAGGAATGCAATCCGGGAGCGTTCTTCCCGCACACTTGCGACTTGGTCGTACCTGATAACGAAATGCTCAAGCCAGAACCGCAACGGCAGCGGCGCGACAAGTCTGATGGCATCGGAAGTCAGCTCAGCCTTGCCGAGCGGCCATGAGAAGCGATATCTCGCAAACCCGGCTCCCGGATCAACCTTCAGAAAGCCGCAGGTGAATACCTCGGCCGTCACATCGCAGCTGCAGCAATATAGGCGGCCGCGATGCGGCGCCGGGACAGGCCTTGAGAACCGTCGGACCTCGTAACGTAGCTCACGGTATTCCTCTATCGCCAATCTCCCGACGCACCGGTAAAAACGACCCAACGAATCCGTTGTCACCCCCCAGACCTGGCGGAACGACAAGACCGCGCCCAACCCTCAGAGCCAACTCCAGGCGACGAATACCAACATCGATAGGCCCGCGAGCGCCATGGCCGACGAGTAAGCGAGCGCTAGCATCGAATGGCTGACTCCACGGACTCGGTGAGCTCGCTGGCCCCTTATCCCGTTCGAAATGAAAATCGCGGCCACGGCAGCGACTGTTCCAGACCAGATCACGGAGGTCATGACAAGAACCACCCGACGATAACGATCCCGATCGTCAGCACCGCGACGACCAAGATCAGATAGGACGTCAGGCTGACGACCCGAGGACCGTGCCTCGCTCCGCCAAGGCTCTCGGAGAGCTCACTCGTGCGAGCCGCGACCTTGGCTCGGTTGATGATGAAGCCCAGCGCTATCAAAATCACGGCGACCGACCAGATGATCTTCATAGGCATCGACATCACCACCGAATGATCCGGTAGCCGCCGCGAACGTCTGCCGAAACCCCTGCCCGTAGACCGGCGCCGGCGGAGACATTGAACTTCGTGTTGACCGACGCGCAAGCGTAGCCCTCACACGCGATCACGTTCCCGTATATCCCGCTATTTGCCGACGAGTTGCTGAAGCTTGCTGATACGCCGGCATCCAGGCCGATACCAACACCGCCATACGGAGCGATTCCATTACTGTCTATTTGAAACCCGCCTGAGAAGCCCACAATGAAATGCCCGCTGAAACCAATATCGAATGACCACGGCTTGTCGCCGGCGAGGCCGCTCGGGTCGATGAGCACAGTCGGTCGATCGTCCGCATACGAGTACGCGGAAAGGTGAGGCTCTACCAGTGGCTGGGGAAGGGGATCAGTTCTCGTGAATCGCCCGACTGTCGGGTCGTATTGCCGCGCGCGCATGTGGTAGAGCGCTGTCGCCGAGTCAAGATACTGGCCTGCGAACCGCATCGGGTTGACTGGTGCGGACCCGGAATCCTTCTTCTCGCTCTTCACCAGCCCGAAAGGCTCGTACAGATCTGTCCACTGCTTCATACCGGTCGCATTGGTCATATTCGTCACCGAGCCCAGTGCGTCGGCGTGGTAGTAGAACGAACCCGCCGGCGTCTGCTCAGAGAGCAGATCGGCACCGTAGAGGTAGCGCCTTAGTAGCGCATTCGAGCCGTTCCGCTCCACCGCAAGCTGCGGCAGCGCGTAGTTCGGATCCCACAACAGGTTCGTCACTGTGGTGCCAGCGGTCTCCTTGAGCCGCTTGCCGTCGCCGTCGTACAGGTAGCCGATCGTCGACGAGCCCGACGTCGTGGACTTGAGCCGGTTCGCCAGGTCGTACGCGAACGTACGCGTCCCCGCCTTCGTCTGGTTGCCGTTGGCGTCGTACAGATAGGCGACCGTGCCCCCGTTGCCCGCGCGGCCAGTCAGCTGGTCGGCGTTGTTGTACGTGTAGTTCGTGATCTTGCCGGCACGGTTCTCCGTCAGCCGGTTGCCGACCGCGTCGTACGTCCAGCGGATGTACGGGTCGCCCGACTTCGGACACGAGACCTTGTAACAGACCTCCGTCAACCGATCGAGCGCGTCGTACTTGTAGTTCTCCGGCCCTGCGGTGCGCGTGATCGCCGCCGGGTTCCCAACCGCGTCCAGGGCATACGCCGCCTGGTTCAGCACCGTCGTTCCCTTCTGGTGCTTCACCAGCGTCAACCGGCCCGCCCGGTCGTACGTGCGCGTCTCGACGTAGCCGTTCGTCGCCGGGAGGGTCCGGCGGATCAGCTCGGCGGCTTCGTCGTACCCATAGCTCGTCGACGCGGTCCCGTTCGTCACCGAGCTGAGCCGGTCGTCGTCGTCGTAGACGTAGGTGACCAGCGTGTTGTCCGGATACGTCCGCGAAATCACGTTGCCGGCCGCGTCGTAGCCGTACTGGAATGTGTTCGTCCCACGGGTCAGGGTCTGAAGCCGGTTGACCGCGTCGTAGACCGACGTCTCCGTGCCCGACCCATCGGTCATCTGCGTCCGGTTGCCATTCGCGTCGTACGCGAACGTCACGTCTGGCGTCGCATCGCTGTAGTCGATCGCCTTGACACGGTTCAGTTCGTCGTACGAAAGGGTCGTTTGCCCGTCGCCCGCAGCCGGGGTCGCGTTCCCGGCGGCGTCCACGACCGTAGCGAGGTCGCCCGCGCCGTCGTAGCCGTACGTCCACTTCTGACCGATCGGCGACGTCGTCGACGCGAGCCGGTTCGCGTCGTCGTACGTGTACGTCGTCTGATGCGTCTTAGCGTCGGTACGCGTCAGCAAGTTCCCCACCGGGTCGTACGTGTACTGCGTCACCGTCAGGTCAGGTGCGGTCACCGACGTCTGGTGGTTCGCCGCGTCGTACCCGTACTGCGTCTTGTGCAGGTTCGCGTCCGTCACACTCGCGAGGTTCCCGGCCGGGTCGTACTCCCACGTCGTCCGGCCGGCGAGCGGATCTGTCGCGGTCAGGACGTGGTCGGCGGCGTCATACGTGTACGCCATCGTGTAATCGGCGGGATTCGCACCGGCGACATTCCCGCGCGGCTCGATACGGGACGTCATACGGCCCACAGAGTCGAACCCGAGCTTCGTCACGTTTCCGAGTGGGCTCGTCGTCTGCGTCAGGTTGCCCTGCACGTCGTAGACGAAGCTCGTCTTCTTCCCGCGCGCATCTGTGACGCTCTTCAATTGGCCGTTCCCGGAGGGGTCGCGTTCGAACGTCGTCACCAGGGAGCCAGGCTGCGTGACCGTCGTCAGGTTTCCGGCCGCGTCATAGCCGTACGTCGTCGTGTTGCCGCGTCCGTCCCTCGACGTCAAGAGATGGTTGGCGCCGTCGTACGTGTTGACCTCCTGGTACGACAGCGGCGCCGGTGCAGTGCGGGTCAGCATGTTGTTCCGGTCGTCGTAGGTCATCGTCGTCGCGTTGCCGCGCGGGTCAGTGACCTTCAGGACGTTCCACTCCGTGTCGTACTCGTACTTCGTCGAGTTCCCGAGCGGGTCGATCTGCTCCGCGAGGGCGTTGTTCGAGTAGACGTCGGTCCAGGTCTTCCCGCGAGCGTCCGTGTAGGTAGCAGTCGTCGTCGCCGGGTCCCAGCCGAACGTGCTCATATCGCCGCGCGCGTCGATCTGCTGCGTCACGCGGCCGTCGCTGCCGTAGGTGTTCCGGACAACGATGTGTCCGTTCTGGTCGGTGATCTTGTTGAGCCGGTCGCCCGCGTCGTACTCGAACGCCGTGGTGCCGCCGCGTAGGTCGTGCACTGAAGTGAGCTTCCCGGCCGTGTAGCCGTAGGTCACGTAGCGGCCGTCCGGCAGGTCGATCCGCGTGAGCAGGCCGTCCGTGTTCGTGAAGGTGATCGTGCGTCCCGCGCTGTCCGTCGCGCTTGCGAGCAAACCGTCAGGCCCGTAGCTCAGCGTCGGGCCGCAGTCGTTGTTGTCGCGAACCGCGGTGAGCCGGCCCTGGCTGTCGAACGCGTACTTGGTCTGATCGGTGCGGACAAGCTCATAGCCGCCTGCGGCAGCGGTCAGCGTCACCAGCGCGCCGGCGGGCGGCGCGTACGACCCGTCTTGCTGGTGCTTGAAAAGCAGCAACTGCCCGTCCTCACCGCGTGCCTGGATGTCGCCGGCCGCCAGGAGCGTCAGTGACGCGGCCAGGTTGTCCGTCCAGCCGATGCCGAGGCTCCCCGACGCCGTGTCGAGCGAGTTGTAACCGCGCGTGAACGTGAAGGGCGCGCAGATCCCGGGCAGCGACAGGTCGGTCGCGCTCGTCCAGTAGCTGCCTGTCGCGGTGTTGACCGGTTCCGCCTGGGAGTACGTGGGGTTGTTCGCGAGAGCACCGCCTTGCCAGCCGAGCGTCTGGCCTTGGGGCAAGGCGGCCGGCCCGGTGAAGATCTTGCTGATCTCGATGCCAGAGAGCGCTCTGTCCCAGATCGCCGCCTCGTCGAGCGTGCCCTCGAAATGCGCCGGGAACGCGGCGAGGTACGTCGTGTAGTTCTGCACGCCGATCAATAGCTCGTCGGTGCCGCCGTTGAGCGGGGCAGGATCGGCGTGGCTCGCGACGAGCACGCCGTCTTCGTAGAGGAGCTGGGTCATGCCGGTGTAGACGGCGGTGATCATCTTCCACTGGCCGAGCGGAAGGTCGTTCGGCGACACGACCGTGTCCGTCGCGTCGTCGCGGGTTGCGTTTCGTCGGAAGAGAATGTGTGTGGGCGAGCTCGTGGTATCGCCCCACGTGGTCTCGAGCGACCAGCCGCCCAGATTCACGTTGAAGTTGACGTCGCCGATGATGCCGCCGTGGACGCCGTACGTTCGCCACTCGCGGTACCCGTTCCATTTGACCCAGATGTTCACGCTAAACGGCTGGTTGCCGGACATCCGCCAGAGGTGCCGGCCGGGGTAGGCGTCGGGGACCTGAACCGAGGCGGGGCCGTGAGGGCCGTTGTCCAGATTCGACATGTCGTGGGCGAACACGCCTTCGTCCCACTTGCCGGTGATCGACGGGCCTGGCTCACCACGACGGATCTCGGTCACGGCACTGCTGCTCCCGAAAGTGCCATTGATCCCGCTGGTGGAGTGATCGACCGCAGGCCCCGTCGTCTCGCCGAGGCCCCAGTAGCCGAGGGGACCTGTCGCCAGCACGCGATCCTTGTAGAACGGGCTGTCGAGGCTGGGGCCGGTCGCACCGGCGCCTCCCGATAGCGAGACCACACCGACCGCGAGCAGCAGTCCGGCGACTACGAGCGTGCGCACGGCACGGGTCCACAGCGAACTGGCAAGCATCGACTCCCCTCCCGACTTGACGACCGTGCCGAGGGTGGCCCGGCTCGCCGTCCGATGTCAACCGAGTCCAACTACTAAGTGTCGGAAATTGCGGGAAATTGTCGCGACCTGCGTCAGCCGCCGAACACGCGCCGCAGCCCCGTCTTCCGGCCCGGCCCGGCGCCGTTCGCCGACGCGCCGCCCAGGTCGATGCCGTACTCGCCCCAGCGGGCGTCCACGAGCTCCCGCACCTCGGGGCTCATCTCGATCTCCGGCGGCCACTCGCGGGCGCCCTCGGCCGGGCTCTTCGCGGTCGCGTCGATCCCGATCTTCCCCGAGATGAACTGCAGCGTCGTCGCGTGGTCGAGGTGGTCGGCCGGGCCCTCCGTCAGCAGCACGTCGCGCGCCGGGTCGACGTTGGCGCCCACGTAGAAGAAGACCTCCTCGTAGTCGTGCACGTTCACGTGCGCGTCCACGACGACGATCGACTTCGACAGGCTCAGCATTCCGAGTCCCCAGATCGCGTGCATGACCTTCTTCGCGTGGCCGGGGAACGCCTTGCGGATCGAGACGATCACGCAGTTGTGGAACGCGCCCGCGATCGGCAGGTCGTAGTCGACGAGCTCCGGCAGCGTCATCCGCACGGCGGGCAGGAAGATCCGCTCCGTCGCCTTGCCGAGCCACGCGTCCTCGGCCGGCGGCTTGCCGACCACGATCGACGGGTAGATCGCGTTCTCGCGCATCGTCATCGCGGTCACGTGGAAGACCGGGAACGGCTCGGCCGCCGTGTAGTAGCCGGTGTGGTCGCCGAACGGGCCCTCCTGCGTCAGGTCGCCGGCGGAGACGTAGCCTTCGAGCACGATCTCGGCCGCCGCGGGCACCTCCAGGTCGACGGTCTTCGCCTGCACCATCTCGACCGGCTCGCCCTTGAGGAAGCCGGCGACCATGAACTCGTCGATGTGCTTCGGCAGCGGCGCCGACGCCGAGTAGGCGGCGACGGGGTCGAGTCCGAGCGCGACGGCGACCTCGAGCCGGCCGTCGGACGCGAGGTAGTCCATGCGCCCGTCCTTGTGGATCTGCCAGTGCATCGCGGTCGAGCGCTCGTCGAGCACCTGCATGCGGTACATGCCGACGTTGCGCGAGCCCGTCTTCGGATCCTTCGTGATGACCGCCGGGAGCGTGATGAACGGCCCCGCGTCGCCCGGCCAGCACGTCTGCACCGGCAGCCGCGACAGGTCGACGTCCTCACCGGTCAGCACGACCTCCTGCGACGCGCCGCGGCGCACGATCTTCGGCCGCGAGTCGGCGATCGACTTCAGCGTCTTCAACCCGCGGACCTTCTCGGCGAGCCCCTGCGGCGGCTGCATCTCGAGGATGTCCTCGAGCTTCGCGGCGATGTCGTCAAGCCGCTCGACGCCGAAGCCCATGCACATGCGCCGCTCGGTGCCGAACTGGTTGATCAGGAGCGCGTGGCGCGCGTCCTTCGGCTGCTCGAACAGGAGCGCCGGCCCGCCCGCCTTCACCGTGCGGTCGACGATCTCGGTCACCTCGAGGTGCGGGTCGACGGGCGCCGACACGCGGACGAGCTCGCCCTGCGCCTCGAGCAGGCGGATCCACGCGCGCAGGTCGGCCGGGGGCGTCACCGCGGGTCAGTCTAGGGCGGCCAGTGCGCGCTCCGCCGCTTCCGGGAGCGCGAGCCCGCGGCCCGCCTCCCACGCCGCCGAGCCGGCGAGACGGTCGAGCCGCCGCGCGTACCGGACGCGTTCGTTGTCGAGCATCCGGAAGCCGGCGCGGCGCTCAGTCACCTCGACTGCTCCCCAAAGCGTCGCCGCCTCCTCCTCGGCGCCACGCTCGATCAGGACGGAGGCGATCCCGGCGATGCAGTAGGCGACCGACCGTTCCTCGGAGCGCCGCAGGGCGGCACGCATGCTCTCCGCGTACTGGGCAGCGGCCTCGTCGAGGGCGCCGCGGTCGAGATTGAGATCGCCGAGGCTGTGAATCGTCTCGTCGGCCATCCGCACGTCGCCGGCGCTCCTGGCCAGCGCGATCGACTCGAGCAGCCGCTCCTCGCCACGGTCGAGCTCGCCGGCGTCGCGCAGCGCCTCGCCGAGGTGGTGCAGTGCGGTGATCTCGCCCGGGCGGTCGCCGCGCGCCCTCGCGTCGGCGAGCGCACGCTCGAGCGACGGCACTGCGCCCCCCGGCTCTCCCCTGTCCCACGCCGCCATGTCCAGCCGGTAGCGGATCAGCGCCGCGAGCCGCTCGTCGCCGATCTCGTCCGCGAGCTCGAGCGCCCGCTCCAGCAGGCCCACGGCGCGGTCGACGTCGGCGAGCACGAAGAAGGCGATCGTCCCGCAGGTCCGCAGCACGCGGGCGCGGAGTGGCGGCGGCACCTCCGCGGCCGCCTGGACGGCATGTTCGAGCCAGCTCTCCGCCTCCGCGAGGAAGAGGGATGGCCAGAGAGCGGTCAGCCCCGCGCCGATGCGGAGGAACAGCTCGGTGCGGCCGGTCTCGCGCGTCCAGCGAAGCGCGGCCCGGACCTCGGCACGCTCCTCCACGACCCGGCTGCGCACGGCGTCGAACTCGGCGCCGGCGCTCTCGAGCGGGATCCGTTCCGCCAGCGCGGAGATCCAGCGTGCGTGGCGCTCGCGCACGGCATCCTCCTCGCCCGATGCCGCGAGCCGCTCGCGGCCGTAGTCGCGGATCGTGCCGAGCATCGAGAACCGCGGCATCCGATCCTCCGCGCGCCGCGGCAGGAAGCTCTTGTCGAGCAGGCGCTGGAGCGTCTCCAGGTCGGCTTCGCATACCTGCTCGGCGGTCTCCAGGGAGCACCCGCTCTCGAAGACCGACAGACGGGCGAAGAGGCGCTGCTCGTTCTCGTCGAGGAGCTCGTGGCTCCACTCCATCGTGGCGCGGAGCGTCTGCTGGCGCGGATCGGCGCCGTGCCCTGCCTGCAGCAGGTCGAGCCGCTCGCAGACGCGCGCCAGCAGCTCGTCCGCGGTGAAGTCCGCCGTGCGCGCCGCAGCGAGCTCGATCGCGAGCGGCAGGTCGTCGAGCCGTCGGCAGAGCTCGGCCACGGCCGCCGTCTCGGCGAAGGCCGGGTCGACTGCGCGCGCACGCGAGAGGAACAGGTCCTGCGCGTCGCGCTCGGCGAGCGACGAGACGTCGAACACATGCTCGCCGTGCAGGCGCAGCAGCTCGCGGCTCGTGACCAGGACCGTCGGGCCGACGACGGACACGAGCCTGCCGATCGTGTCGGCGACGTCCGGAAGCAGGTGCTCGGCGTTGTCGACGATCAGCAACACGCGTCTGTGGTCGAGAGCCGCAGCGATCGCGTCCTCGCACCCAGGCCCGGCCGCGACGTCGAGCGTCTCGGCGACGGCCGCCGCCGCCTGGCCCGGGTCGCGCAGGTCGGCGAGCGGCACCCAGTGGATGCCGTCCGGATAGTCGTCCGCAAGCTCGGCTGCCGCCTGCAGCGCCAGCCGCGTCTTTCCGGTCCCGCCCGGACCGATGAGGGTGACGATGCGCGCGTCGCCGCGCCTGGCGAGCTCTGCCAGGTCCGCGAGCTCGCGCACGCGGCCGACGAACGGCGTTGCGGGCGCGGGCAGGCTCGTCGCGCCGAGCGCAAGCGTGGACTCCGACACGTGCACAGCATCTCGCGTGCGCCCGCCCGAGCCAACTGCAGCGCCGCCTGGGCGTCCTAGGAGAGAGATGCTTCCCTGGCGGACGACCACCGCACTGGCGCTCACGGCCGCGACCGTGGCGACGGCCGCGGTGGCGCCCGTGGTCGTTTCCGGCCCGTCGCCGTTCGCCGGCTGCCCGTCCGCACCGTCCTTCGAGGGCGCGGAGGTCGAGCCGATGGTGGCCGCGCACCCGCGGGACGCGAAGCGGATCGTCGCCGTCTACCAGCAGGACCGCTACCACGGCGGCGGCGCGCGCGGGATCGTCACGGCGACGAGCACCGACGGCGGCAAGACGTGGCGGAAGACGGCCTTGCCAGTCAGCGCGTGCGCCGGCTCGGCCGCGCGTCCGGCGCCGTTCGCGAGCGACCCGTGGGCCAGCGTCGGGCCGGACGGGCGGATCTACGCGTCGACGCTCTCCGACGTTGTCTCGGTGACGACCTCGGCGAACTGGGGGCGCACCTGGTCGACTCCGGCCCTGCTCCGCGGCCGCTACGGCCTGACCGACAAGGAGACGGTGACGGCCGATCCGCGCAGGCGCGGCTGGGCGTACGTCACCTGGTCGGACTACCTGCCGACGAGCCCGCCGGCCACGACGAGCGACGAGGTGGTCTCCGTGACGCACGACGGCGGGCGGTCGTGGAGCACGCCGCGTGTCGTCGTCCGGCACGGGCAGGCGGCCGGGCCTGAGGACGGCCAGATCGTCGTCGACCCGCGCAACGGGCGGGTGTACCTCTTCACCGCGTGGATCCGCGACGGCTACGCGACACCGACGCGGCCCGCGTGGTACCTCGTCTCGCGCTCCGACGACGGCGGCCGCCACTGGACCGCGGCTCGGCGTTTCGCGACCGGTGCGCCTGCCGAGCGCCACGGCGGGCCGGTCATCCGCAGCTCGCCGCAGGTGCCGTCGTTCGCGATCGACGGCCGCGGCACGCTGTACGCCGTCTGGCAGGACGCGCGGCTCTCGCACGGCGCCTACGAGGACATCCTGCTCACCCGCTCGACCGACGGCGGCCGCCACTGGAGCGCGCCGAAGCGGGTCAGCCGGCTCTCGAGCGGCGGCGCGATCATCCCGACCGTCGCGGCGAGCGGAAACGGATCGCTGGCGGTGCTCTACCTGGCGCTCGACGCGAACGCCGTCGGCCGCTACCGCATCGCCCGCTCGAGCGACGGCGGCAGTCACGTCACCGACGCAGCCGCCTCCGGGGCCTTCGCGATCACCGACGCGCCGAACATCACGCCGAGCCCGCTCGTCCCCGGCGGCTACTTCGTCGGCGACTACATGGGCGCCGCGCCGCTCGCGGGCGGCGGCTTCGGCGCGGTGTTCGTCGTCGCGCGGCCCGGGACGACGAACGCGACCGACGTGTACTACGTCTCGCGCTGACCGAGCGCCTCGGCGGTCGCATCGTCGAGGGAGAGGCGTCGGCCCGCCTCAGCACCGGCCTCGAAGACCGGCTCGCCGAACGGCAGCTCCGGCGTCCAGGCATCGAAGTCGGCGTCGATGGTCGTGACTCGGCCATGGTCGCGTTGGGCTTCGGCAGCACCCCAAAGCCGGCCGGCTTGCTCGCGTTCGCCGCGCCGCGCGGCGATGACGGCTAGGACGAGCACCAACCAGGTCATGATCCTCGGGTCGTACATCTCCTGCGATAGGGCGAGCGCTGCGCGTGCGTCGACCTCGGCAGCATCCAGCCTTCCCAGCCGGAGCTCGCACTCGGCGAGGTTCCCTCCGCTGAGCGCCAGGAACCAGTTGAACCCCAGCTCGCGGGACAGCTTGAGATGCAGACGGTACAGCTCGATCGCGCGCTCGAAATCGCCGTAACCGAACTGCTCGACCGTCGCCAGGCCTCCCAGCGCCTCCGCCTCGAGGAACCTGGACCCGAGCGCGCGTGCACGGACGAGGTTCTCCTCTACCAGCTCGCGCGCCGTGGCCCACTCGCCGGCCTCGCAGGCGATGGTGTGAAGCCGGTGCCGCAGGTGCACGATGCCCCATTCGTCGCCCAGCTCCTCGTACGCGGCGAGGCTCTGCTGGTAGAGGCTCGCGCCGCCCGGCGTGTCGCCTGCGACCTGCGCCATGCCGCCCGCCACGCGCAAGGCGGCCGCGTGGAGCCCCGGCGGCAGGTCGTGCGCGCGCGTCATGAGCGCCTCGATGCGCCGGCTGCCTTCGGCCGGGTCCAACGACACGAAGAACTGCTCCAGCTCGACGACCATCAGCACGCCGAGCTCGGGGTCGTGCCCAAGCGTCCAATCGAGCGCCGCGCGGAAGTTCTCCTGCTCGGGGCCGGCGATGTCGAAGCGGTTCGGCCCGTGATCCGCCCGCTCGACACGCATGTGCGTCGACTCGGCGACGCCGAGGAAGTACTCGGCATGTCGTCGGCGAATGTCGTCCGCGTCCTCGCTCGCGTCGAGCAGCTCGGTCGCCAGCTCGCGGATCGTCTCGAGCATCCAGAACCGCTCGCCCGTGTGGCGAACCAGGCTCTTCTCGACCAGCGACTGCATGCCGTCGACGTCCGCGTCGCACACCGCCGCGGCCGCCTCCAGCGTGCACCCCGGGAAGACGGCGAGCCGCGCGAACAGCTGCATGTCCTCGGGTGACAGCAGCTCGTAGCTCCACTCGATCGTCGCGCGCAGCGTGGCCTGGCGCGGCTCGGCGTCGCGGCCGCCCTTGAGCAGGTCGAGCCGCTGGCCGAGCCGGTCGACGATCTGCTCCGGCGAGAGCGCCTTCGTGCGGGCGGCGGCCAGCTCGAGTGCGAGCGGCATGTTGTCGAGGCGGCGGCACAGCTCCTCGATCGCGGGGCCTTCCGGGAGCTGCGCGCGCAGGCAGAAGAGCTCAACCGCCTCGGGCGCCGCCAGCGGGAGCACCTCGTACTCGAGCTCGCCCTGGACGCGCAGCAGCTCGCGCGAGGTGACGAGCAGCTTCAGGTTCGGGCACGCCTCGAGCGTCGAGCCGAGCGCCGGCGCGGCGTCGATCACCTGCTCGAGGTTGTCGACGAGCAGCAGCTGCTCGCGCTCGCCGACGTGTGCCGCCAGGTCGCCCTGCGCGCCGACGGCCTGCGCGATCGTGGGCAGCACGAGCTCGGGGGCGCGAAGCGTCGCCAGCGGCGCCCAGAACACGCCGTTGCGAAACGCGCCGACGACCTCCGCCGCCGACTCGATCGCAAGCCGCGTCTTGCCCGACCCGCCCGGCCCGGTCAGCGTCACGAGGCGCGCTCCGTCGCGGAGCAGCGCGGCGACCTCGGCGACCTCGGCCTCGCGGCCCACGAAGCTCGAGGCAGGCCGCGGGAGGTTCGTGTTCGAGATCGTCTTGAGCGGCGGGAACGGGTCGTCGCCGAGCTGGTAGAGCCAGACCGGCTCGTCGAAATCCTTGAGCCGGTGCTCGCCCAGGTCGCGCAGCTCCTTTACAGGGACTGTCCCTGTTAGGAACGCGGCGGTCTCTCGGGAGAGCAGCACCTGCCCGCCGTGCCCCGACGCGGCGATCCGCGCCCCGAGGTGGACGTCGAGGCCGACGTAGCCCTCGTCCGTCCGCGCCGGCGTGCCCGTGTGCAGCCCCATTCGCACGCGAACCGGCCCGCCGTCGAGCGCCGCCTGCCCCGCTGCGGCGCCGGCCACGGCCTCCGTCGCGCCGGCGAAAGCGTAGAAGAACGCGTCGCCCTGCGTGTCCACCTCGACGCCGCCGTGCGACGCAAACGCGTCACGGAGCGCCCTCCGGTGGACGGCCAGCGCCTCCTCGTACTCGGGCCCGAGCTCGCGCAACAGCCGGGTCGAGCCCTCGATGTCCGTGAACAGCAACGTGACGGTGCCTGACGGCAGCTCAGTCATCGCTCGCGGCCGGCACCAGGTTCGCCGCCTCCTCGAGTGTGAGCCCCCTCCCGGCGGCGCGGCCCGCCTCGAACTCGGGCGATGCGTCCGACACAACGGGAGCGACGAACGACCGCAGCTCGCCCCAGAACGCCACCGGACGGCGCGCCTCCTCCGCTTCGACGGCACCCCAGAGCCGGCCGGCCAGCCCGTGGTCGCCACGACGTGCCGCGATCACCGTGTACGTGGTGAGCGGGAAGACGATGGCCATCCGGTCGTGCATCGCGAGCCGTAGCTCGAGCTCACGTCGTGCGGCCCGGTCGGCGTCGTCGAGCCGATCGAGCTCGAGCGACCATTCCACGAGCCCGCCGGTCAGGTTCGCCTCCCACCAGCTGAAGCCGCTCTCGCGTGCCAGCTCGATGCTCTGTTCGAGCAGCTCGAACGCACGTTCGCGGTTTCCCTCGTGCCATTCGAGCTGGGCGATCAGGCTGAGCGACTGCGCCTCGCCGCTCTTGTACCCCAGCTTGCGGTCAAGCGCGCCCGCCTCGTCGCCGAGCGCGCGCGCCTCGGCGTAGTTGCCGGCCCGGAACTCGTCGACGCCGACGCGGTGGAGCATCACGGCGATCCCGAACTCGTCGCCTAGCTCGCGGTACAGCTGCAGCGCGCGGAGGTACGCCTCGCGGCCTTTCTCGCCCTCGCCCGCGATAGTCGTGCTCGATCCGGCGGAGCGGACGACCGCGGGCAGCAGCTCCGCCGGGAGCTCGCCCTCCCGCTCGAGGAGAGCCGCGAACCAGCGCATGCCCTCGGCGGCGTCCTGCGTGACCCAGAAGTTCTCGAGCGCGACGGCCAGTGACGCGGCCAGCTCGACGTGGCCGCTCTCGAGCGACCGGGCCAGCGCCGCTCGCAGGTTCGCGCCCTCGCGGACGCCGCCGGCGTGGTTCTGCTGGATGCCGAGCGACATCGTCTCGACCGAAAGGCCGAGCGAACGCGCGTAGTCGCGGAAGAACTCGGCATGGCGAAGCTCGAGCGCATCGCCTTCGCCGCTCTCTGCGAGCTGCTCGGCCGCGAACTCGCGAATCGTCTCGAGCATGAGGAAGCGGTCGCCGCGGCGGCGCAGCAGGCTCTTGTCGACCAGCGACTCGAGCAGGTCGAGGTCAGCGTCGCAGACCGACTCGGCGGCCGCCGCGGTCATCCCGCCGGCGAAGACGGCAAGCCGGCGGAACAGCCCCTGCTCGTCGGCGTCGAGCAGCTCGTAGCTCCACGCGATCGTCGAGTGCAGCGTCCGCTGGCGCTCAGGGAGATCGCGTGAGCGCGACGACAGCAGCGGCAGCCGCTGGTCGAGCCGCTCCAGCAGGGCCGCAGGCTCGAGCACGCGGACCCGCGCGGCGGCGAGCTCGATGGCGAGCGGCAGCCGGTCGAGCCTGTCGCAGATCGCCGCTGCGAGTTCGTAGTCGACCTCACCGTTCGCCGCTGCGGCGTGGGCGCGCTGCCGGAACAGCTCGACTGCGGGCGACTCGGGCAGCGGCTTCAGCGGGTACTCGCGCTCGACGCCGATGCGAAGAGCCTCGCGGCTCGTGCACAGAAGCTGCAGGCGCGCGCAGCGCTCGATGAGCTGCGCGAGCGAGCTCGCCGCATCGACGACCTGCTCGAGGTTGTCGAGGACGACCAGCACCTGGCGGTCGCCGATGTGATCGTGAAGCTCGACCTGTGCCCCGAGCGCGGCCGCGGCCGCCGGGAGCACAAGCGCAGGGTCACGCACCGCGCTCAGGTCGACGAACCATGTCCCGTCCGCGAAGGCCTCCGTCAGCTCGGAGGCGACGGCGATCGAGAACCGCGTCTTGCCGGTCCCGCCCGGGCCGGTGAGCGTGACCACCCGCGCCCGGTCGACCGCGAGCAGCCGCAGCACGTCGACGAGCTCCTTCTTGCGCCCGATGAGCGGGTTCGCCGGCGTGGGCAGATTCGACTGGTAGAGCGACCTGAGCGGCGGGAACTCGCCGTCGCCGAGCTGGAAGATCCGCGTCTCGCCGACGTCCTTCAGCCGGTGCGGGCCGAGATCGCGCAGCGGCGTCCCGTCCAGCAGGCGAGCCGTCTGCTCGGAGACGAGCACCTGGCCGCCGTGGCCGACGGCCGCGATGCGCGCGCCGCGGTGGACGTCCATGCCGACGTAGCCCTCGTCAGTGCGCTGAGGCTCGCCGGTGTGCAGTCCCATCCGCACGCGCACCGGTGTCGGGGCGAGCGCCGTCTGGCCGTCCGCCGCCGCGGCAGCCGCGTCCGACGCGCGCGCGAAGGCGTAGAAGAACGCGTCGCCCTGCGTGTCGACCTCGGATCCTCCCCGCGCATCGAACGCCTCGCGCAGGAGTCGCCGGTGCTCGGCGAGCAGGTCTGCGTAGGCGTCCCCGTGCTCGGCCAGGAGCTCCGTCGAGCCCTCGACGTCCGTGAAGAGCAGCGTCACCGTGCCGGCGGGGAGCTCGCGCATCGCCGACAGCGTGCTCTGCGGCGGGCGGCGCTGCAACTGGGCGCGGCTAGCATCGCTCGCGGTGATCCGCCCCGCCCTGGTGCTCGCCGCGCTGGTGCTGCTCGCGCTCGCGCCCGCTCCGGCCTTGGCCGGCCCGCCTGGCACGTGGACGCGCCTGCACGCAGGCAACTCGCCGGACGCCGAGCCCGGCCTGGCTCGCACGGCCGACGGGCGCCTGCACGTCGTCTGGCAGCAGGTCGAGAGCGCGCGCGCCGAGCTCGTGCACCAGGACATCTCGGCGGCGGGTGCAGCCGTCGGATCACCCGACATCGTCACCGGCGGCTGGCAGGCGATCAACCCGCACGTCGACCTCGTCGCCGCAGGCTCGCAGCTGCGCGCCGTCTGGGCCGGGGCCGCGGTGCAGGCGCCGTCGGGACCGCTCGTATCTGCCACGGCGAGCGGCGGCGCGTGGTCGGTGCCGACGCCCGCCACCTCAGCCCTCACGGGTGCGAGCGCGACCGGCATCGGCGCGGCGGCAGCGGCGGACGGCACGCTCGCGGTCGCGCAAGGCGACGCCGCGCCCGGCACGAACCGCGTCCGCGTCGGCACGGGGACGGAGGCGCCATATGAGTTCGCCGGCTGCTGCGCCGTCGATCCGGACCTCGCCATCGACGCCAACAGCAAGAAGGTCTTCCTTGCCTGGTACTCGAGCGCCGCCGGCCGCCGCGGTTTGTGGACGCAGGAGGTCCTGCCCACCGGCCTCGCCGGCGCCGCGTCACGCGTGCCGGGCTCGGGGAGCACGGACGGCTCGGCCGCGGTGCCGCCCGGCCAGCGCACCGCGATCACCGCGCGGATCGGCACGGGCGGCGTCTACGTCGCGTACGGCGCCGGCTACCCGGCGTTCACGACCGTCAACCTGCTCCGCATCGGCCGCGTGCCGCTCGTCGTCGCGCGGAGCGACCGGATCGAGCACGTCGGCATCGCGCCCGGGCCCGAAGGGCGGATCTGGCTCTTCTGGTCGCGCGGCGACGGCTACGTCGTGACGCGCAGCAACCGGGCGGCGACCAGGTTCGAGTCGGTGACACGGGTTTCCGTTCCCGCTGCCGATGCGACCACGTACGGCCTCTACGGCGAGGGCTCTGGCGGGCCGCTCGACCTCGTCGCGCACGCGGGCAGCGGCGCAGCGGTCCCCGACTGGCACACGCAGGTGCTGCCGCGGCTGTCGCTCGCGGTCCTCTCCGCCCGCACCGAGAAGCACGGCAAGCGCACCGTGCGGCGGCTCGCGCTGCGCGTCACCGACGCGGGCGATGCGGTCGGCAGCGCACGGATCACGATCGCCGGCAAGCGCTTCACGACTGCGTCCTCGGGCCGCGTCACCGCGGTGCTGCCGGTCGCCGGAAGGCAGGTCAACGCCACCGCCGCGAAGAGCGGCTACGCGAGCATCACGGCGCGCGTCCGCCTTTAGGAGGGCTTGGCGAAACGCAGTCTGTGTCCGTCGCGGCACGCTGTCGCCCCGATGCGTCGTCCTCAGTCGCCCCGATAGGGCACGGCTATCGAGGCTCCTGCGTCCTAGCCTCGGGCCGAGCAGCGCACCACGCCGAACGAGCGGCGTTCCACCAAGCCCTCCTAGTAGGCGGCGGGCCGGCGCCGCGCCTTCCGGCGCCTGCGCAGGTAGTGCGTCGTCTCGCCGAGGGCGATGACGCCGATGAAGACGAGGCCCACGAGCAGCATCCCCGTGATGACGTCCCTGCCCTCGGAGGCAGCGTCGGCGAGCAGCGTGATCACGGGCGCGGAATCTACCCCACGTGGCGGGCGTTCGCGACGAGCGCGGTGTCGACCGCCTCGTCCCCGGCCTCGGCGCGCGCGAGCGCGAGCAGCGGTGCGGCGTCGCCGGCGGCGAGCGCCTCGCGCGCCCCGGCCAGGCGATCGCTCCCGAGCGCGCGCGGTCGTGCCGGCCCAGGCGGCAGCGTCGCCGTCGCGGCCCTCTGCCCGTAGCTGCGCGCAGAGCGAGATGAGCTCCGCCAGGTCGGCGACGGCCTCAGCGCTCGCGACCTCGGCGACCCGGACGAGGCCGTGCGCGTAGAGGTAGTCGCCGAGCAGCAGCACGATCGTCCGGTCGTCGGTGGCGAACAGCCGCGAGCGGCCGTAGTGCACGAGGTAGCCCTCGTAGATCGTCTCGAGGCCGAGTGCCAGTTCGCGGCCCCGCGAGCGGCGAGAACACCCGCTCGGTGCGCCGCGCGTCGGGCACGCGCAGCGTCTCGGCCCACAGGCGGCTCTCGGCGCCGGCCTCGGCGGCGAGCGCCTCCCAGAGGTCAGCGGGCGGCGACGAAATCGTCAACGGCGTTCACCGTGCGGTCGACGTCGGCGTCCGAGTGGGCGGCCGACAGGAACATCGCCTCGAACTGCGACGGCGCGACATAGATGCCCGCGTCGAGCAGGTGGCGGAACAGCGCCGCGTAGCGCTCCGTGTCGGCGGCGGCGGCGTCGGCGTAGCTGCGGACCGGATCGCGCGTGAAGAAGAGCGTGGCCATCGCGCCGACGCGCTGGACGACCGCCTCGCCGCGCACCGCCTGGCGCAGACCCTCCTCGAGCCGCGCGCCGAGGCGCTCGAGCTCCTCGTACACGTCGTCATGGCGCAGGCGGCGCAGCACCGAGAGGCCCGCGGCCGTTGCGAGCGGGTTCCCCGAGAGCGTCCCGGCCTGGTACACGTCGCCGGCCGGCGCGAGCTGCTGCATCACGTCGCGGCGCCCGCCGAAGGCGGCGAGCGGGAGGCCGCCGCCGGCGATCTTGCCGAGAATCGTCAGGTCGGGCAGGACGCCGAAGCGCTCCTGGGCGCCGCCGCGCGCGACGCGGAAGCCGGTGATCACCTCGTCGAACACGAGCAGTGCGCCAGACGCGTCGCAGAGCCGCCGCAGCCCCTCGAGGAAGCCAGGCGCAGGCGGGACGACGCCCATGTTCCCGGCGACCGGCTCGACGAGGATGCAGGCGAGGCCCTCGCCGTAGCTCGCGACCGCCTCGGCGGCGGCGTCGAGGTCGTTGTACGGGCACACGATCGTGTCGGCCGCGACCGCAGGGGGCACGCCCGGCGTGGACGGGATGGCGAGCGTGGCCAGGCCTGAGCCGGCCGACGCGAGCAGCGCGTCGACGTGGCCGTGGTAGCAACCCGCGAACTTGACGATGCGGTCGCGCCGCGTCGCCGCGCGCGCCAGCCGGATCGTGCTCATCGCCGCCTCGGTCCCGGACGAGACGAGCCGCACCTGCTCGATCGACGGCACCGCGTCGGCGATCTCGGCGGCCAGCTCGACCTCGCGCTCCGTGGGTGCGCCGAACGACGTGCCCTCGCGCGCCGCCTCGATCACGGCGGCGACCGTCTCCGGATCCGCGTGGCCGAAGATCAGCGGCCCCCAGGACATGACCCAGTCGAGGAGACGGCGGCCGTCGGTGTCCTCGAGGTACGCGCCCTCGGCCCGCCGGACGAAGAAGGGCTCCTCGAGCCCGACCGCCTTCATCGCGCGCACCGGTGAGTTGACCCCGCCCGGGATGAGCGACTTCGCGCGGCGGAACAGCGTGCTCCCCGTCGCGAGCGTCACGCGCCTCCGACTCCAAGTAACAGACTGTTACTTGCCCGTCGGGCCGCAGCGCGCGCCGCGCCTTGTAACAAACTGTTACTTGGTGGAGGAAACGCGCGCGTCAGAGCCACGGCGCGAGCTCCTTCGCCCAGTACGTGACGATCAGGTCGGCGCCCGCGCGGCGGATGGCGGTCAGCGACTCGAGCGCCGCCTGGCGCTCGTCCATCCACCCGTGCAGGGCGGCCGCCTTCACCATCGCGTACTCGCCCGAGACGTTGTAGGCGGCGACCGGCAGGTCGAACCGGTCGCGAACGGCCCGGATGACGTCGAGGTTCGGCAGCGCCGGCTTGATCATCAGCGCGTCCGCGCCCTCGCCGATGTCGAGCTCGCACTCGCGAATCGCCTCGCGGACGTTGCCGGGGTCCATCTGGTAGCCGCGCCGGTCGCCGAATGACGGCGCCGACTCGGCTGCCTCGCGGAACGGGCCGTAGAAGGCGGACGCGTACTTCGCCGCGTACGAGACGATGGGGATCTCCTCGTGGCCGTCCTCGTCGAGCGCGGCGCGGATGGCCGCGACGCGGCCGTCCATCATGTCGCTCGGGCAGACGGCGTCGGCACCTGCCTCGGCGTGACTGACGGCCGTGCGGGCGAGCAGCTCGAGCGCCTCGTCGTTGCGGACGCCGTGCTCGTCGACCGGGCCGCAGTGGCCGTGCGACGTGTACTCGCAGAGGCAGACGTCCGTGAGCAGGACGATCTCGGGCAATTCGCGGCGCAGCTCGCGGAGCGCCCGCTGGATGACGCCGTCTGGGTCCCACGCGCCGGAGCCTTCGTCGTCCTTCGAGTCGGGGATCCCGAACAGGATCAGCGCGGTGACGCCGGCCTCGGCGACAGCCTCCGCCTCGCGCCGCAGGTCGGCCACCGAGAAGCGGCCGAGCGCGGGCAGGCCCTCGTTCGCGCGCGTGTCGGGCCCGACGAAGAGCGGCATGACGAGATCGCGGCGGTCGACGCGCGTCTCGCGCACGAGGTCGCGGAGCGCCCCGGTCCGCCGGAGCCGGCGCAGGCGCGCCTGCGGGAAAGTGGCCACGCGGGGCATTGTGGCAGGACGGTCTCTTTACAGGGACTGTCCCTGTTCAGGACCCGCGCCGTCGCTCACACGAGGAGGCGCCGGGCGGCCACGCGGGCCAGGGCGGCCAGCGCCGCCGTCAGCACCACCAGCCACGCAGCCTCGACGGCGAGCGTGCGCCACGGCGAGGCGTCGTACAGCGCCGCCGAGAAGAACCTAACGGCGTGCTCGACCGGGAAGAGCGCCGCGATCGCGCCCGCGACCGGCACGGCGTCCGACGGCACGACCGCGACGAACGCCAGCGGCAGCGCCAGGCCGACCGCTGCGAGCAGCGCAGTTCGCGCCTCGCGCCCGAGCGCCGCCACGAGGCAGCCGAGCGCACCGAGCGCCGCGCCGGAGAGCACGAGCCCGACCGCCACCACAGGCACGCGCTCCCACGGCTCGCCCCCGCGGATGTCCGCGGTCTCGACGGCGACCCCGAACGCAAGCGTCAGGATCAGCCCGAGCGCGAGCGCCACCACCGCGGCGAGCGCGATCTTCGCCGCCAGCAGCTCGCCGAGCCGCACCGGCCCGCGCGCGAGCCGCGCCACGACGTTCTCGTCTCGTTCCGCCGCGAGCGATCCCGCGGCGAGCAGCAGGGCGAGCAGCCCGACCGTCAGCGTCAGCCCGTACGCCTGCACCTGCGCCGAGAACGCCCACGTGCGCCCGCGCTCGGGCAGCCGGACGAGCGCGATCGGGTTCGCGGTCGCGCTGAGCGCGCGCCCGGTCTGGCGCAGCGCGAGCCCCGCGATGCGGACGAAGCCGCGGACGCGCTGCACCTCGGGCGTCTGCGGCCCCTTCGCCAGCAGCTTGTCGGTCTTGCGCAGGCCGAGCACCTCGAACTTCCGGCCGAGGAACTGGCCGCTCCCGCCACGCTCCAGCAGCCGGACGTAGTTGAGGTTCGCGCCGATGTAGGCGCCCTGGAGCTGACGGTTCAGCGCATAGACGAACGCCTGCACCTCGCGTACGACGCGGCCCGAGAACGGGCTGGGGCTCGTCTCCAGCTCCAGCTCGGGGCTCTTGACCATCGCGCGCAGGTCGGAGACGAACCCGTGCGGCACGCGCACGATCGCCACGACCCGGCCCGTCTCGAGCTGGCGGCGAGCCTCCGCGCGCGAGAGCCGCACGACGCGCACCTCGTTCCCGGCCCGCTCGATCGCGCTCTTGACCGCGAAGGTGCGGTCGCCGATCCGGATCGACGGCGGCAGCCCCGCCTCGTCGACCAGCGCGACACGCGGCTTCGTGCCCGCGTACGCGGCCACCAGCGCGACGAGCACCGCGACGAGCAGCGGGTAGGCGATCGCAGCCGCCACGAGCAGCGGCGAGCGCCGGAGCACCCGCAGGTCCTTGCCGAGCAGGAGCCCGGCGCGCTTGACGTTCAGACGATCCGCCCCTCGTCGAGCGCGACGACGCGATCGGCGTAGCGCCTCGGCTCGTCCCCGAGCTGCGTCGCGAACACGAGCGCGGCGCCTGCCTCGCGGCGCGCCGCCGCGGCCGCCCAGAAGCGCTCGCGAGCCGCCTCGTCGAGCGCGGCGGTCGGCTCGTCGGCGAGCAGGACATCCGGCGGCCCGAGCATCGCGATTGCCAGGTTCAGCCGCTGGCGCTGGCCGACGGAGAGCACCCCGCTCGGCCGCCCGTCGTCGCGCAGGCCGACGGCGTCGAGCAGCCGGCCTGCCTCGCGCTCGGGCTCGCCGCTCCCGCCGAGCCGGGCGAAGAGCTCGAGGTTCTCCCGCGCGGTCAGCCGCCCGTAGTGCCCGGCACGCTGCGGCGCCCACCCCACTCGCGCGTCCGGCGGGTGCTCGACGCGGCCGTCGCTAGGCGGCAGCGCGCCCGCGAGCAGCGCGAGCAGCGTCGACTTGCCCGCTCCGTTCGGCCCGACGAGCGCGACGACTTCGCCGGCGCCGACCTCGAGGTCGGTCGGGTGGAGGGCGACGTGCCCGCCGTAGCGGCGGCTGACGGCGTGGGCCGCGAGCAGGACGCTCAACGCTGGGCTGCGGCGGGAGGATCCTCGGCAGACGAGGACGAAGCGGCGGGCACGGGCGTCACGACACGAGGCGTCTCCGCGGGCGGCGGCTCGGCCGCGGGCTCGATCTCCACCGGCACGGCTGCCTCGCCCGGCCGCCACGGCTCGAACTCGACGCGGACGGAGAAGTACTCCCACAGCGCCCGCATCACCGCGAGCAGCGGCAACGCGACGAGGATGCCGGGCAGGCCGTTGATCTCGGCACCCGCGAGCAGCCCGAAGATGACGAGCAGCGGGTTGAGCCGCAGTGCGCTCCCCATCACCTTCGGCACGACGATGTGGCCCTCGATCTGGTGGATGGCGAGGAAGAGCAGCGCCACCCAGATCGCCGAGACCGGGTCCACGACAAGCGCGTAGATCAGCGGCGGGATCGCACCGAGCCACGGCCCGAGGTAGGGGATCAGCTCGGTGAACGCCACCCACGCGCCGAAGAGCAGCGCCCAGTTCTCGATGCCCTGGACCCAGCCGAGCATGCCGAGGATGTAGATCCCGATCCCCGCGCTCGCGCCGATGATCAGCGACAGCAGCAGCTGTCCCTTGACGTAGCCGACGAGCGAGCGCTCGACGTGGAGCAGCAGCGGCAGCTCGCCCTCGCGAGGCGGGAAGCGCCGGTCCAGGGCCATGCGTAACCGCCCGAGGTCGAGCAGCATGTAGATCGAGACGACGATCACGAGCACGGCGCTGATCAGCACCTGGAACAGCGACAGCGCCGCCCCCTCGAGGAAGTTGATCGCGTCGTCGGTGTAGCCCTGGATGTTGCGCTCGCGGAGGCGCTTGACGAGCTCGTGGCCGCGCTTCGCGACCTCGACGCGCTCGAGGTTGTGCCTGTTGAGCCAGGTCTGCAGGCGGTCGACGTCCCGGTCGGCTTCGCTCTTGCCGGTTCGTCCGTCGACCTCCGTAACGTAGGTGTTGACGCGCTTCACGGCGGAGGTCGCCTCGTTCACGACGGAGGCGCCGACGGCCAGGACGATCGCCGCCAGCGCGGCGGCAAAGCTGAGGTAGACGATCGCGATCGAGACACCCCGTGGCAGCCGAAAGCGGATGAACGCCCGCACGATCGGATCGACGAGCAGGGCAATGAGCGCCGCGACGATGAAGAGGAACACGGCGTGACGCACCGCGCCCACCACCAGCCAGACGAAGAGCAGCAGGAGCGGCAGGCCCACGAGCTGGATCCAGCGCGGTACCTGGATCCGCGTCGCGGCGGCCATGCTCGCGATCGTAGCGCCGCGGCAGGGCGGCGGACGCGTCGCCGCCGGACTCCCGCGGCGCGCGCGCGGGCAACCGGCCCGCCGCGGCCGGCGCACGCACGCCCGGCCGCGGTCGTGGAGCTACGCCCGCCCGCCTGGGACTGGACGTGGGAGCAGGAGGGCGCGCTCGCGCTGGCGCCGGACAACCTCTGGGACGAATCGTCTCTAGACTCCCCCGCGCCAGTGTCACAAAGTCCGTCACAAAGTCGCCGGTTGCACGAGGTGGACCGGTTCAGTAGCGTCGCGCCGATGCCTCGGCGGGATGCGCCCACCCCGCTGCGCCGGCAACGCCCGAAGCGACGGCTGCACGCGGGGCGGATCGTCGTCGCCGCCATGATCGCGGCGGCGGTCGGCGTGACCCTGCTCGTAACCGCCTTCGGCTCGACGCAAACCGACACGCGCGTGCGGGCTGCCACGATCGCGCCCGCGCAACGGCTGCTGCCGGCGCGCCCGCTGCCGCAGGTCGTCGCGACACGCGGGGGTCTCCGGCTCGAGCTGCCGGTCGCGCAATCGCGCGTCACGGCGCTCGGCTACCACGCGACCTCGACCGGCGCGCTCGCGCTCGACCCGATCGGCAGCCCGGCGAACGAGGGCCTGCTCGCCCGGGTCGCGCACCGGCTCTTCGGCGGCTCCAGCGGCAGCGTCCGCTACTACCGGCTCGGCGGCAGCGGCGGCCCTGACACTGGCGTGCTCGACGTCGGCGCCTCGCCCGGCACGGACGTGTACTCGCCGGTCGACGGGACGATCGTGGGGATCGCCGACAACATCGTGAGCGGCCGCAAGCACGGCGTCCGCCTCGACATCCAGCCCGCAGACGCGCCGGCGCTGGTCGTCTCGGTGACGCACCTGCGGCCGGATCCGGCGCTCGAGGTCGGCTCGACGGTCGAGGCGACGGCGACGAAGATCGGGACCGTGCTCGATCTGTCGCGGGTCGAGACGCAGGCCCTCGCGCGCTACACGCAGGACCAGGGCAACCACGTGGCGGTCGAGGTGCATCCCGCGACCGCACCCGCAACTCCCTGAGGCTCCTCCACGTCGCCGACGTCTTCGGCGCGCCGGGCCGCCGCGCGGTCGAGACGCGGCTGCCGTCGCTGCGCGACGAGCTCGACGTCGACTTCTGCGTGGTCAACGGCGAGAACGCGGCCGACGGCTCGGGCCTGACGCCGCGGCTGGCCGAGCGGCTGCTCGCGGCGGGCGCGGACGCGATCTCGCTCGGCAACCACACCTGGCGGCGGCGCGAGCTGTACGCCTATCTCGAGTCCTCCGCGAACGTGGTGCGCCCGGCGAACATGTCGCGGCATTCGCCGGGCCGGGGCCTCTGCGTCGTGCCGGCGCGCGACGGGACGCCGGTGGCGGTCATCAACCTGATGGGGAAGCTCTTCCTCGACATCGCCGTGGGGCCCTTCGAAGTGGTGGACGAGCTGGTCGAGGAGGCGAGGGCCTCCACTCCCGTCGTCGTCGTCGACTTCCACGCGGAGGCGACGAGCGAGAAGGTCGCGATCGCCCGCTGGCTCGACGGGCGCGTGACGGCCGTCGTCGGCACGCACACGCACATCCAGACGGCGGACGCGCGCGTGCTCCCCGGCGGCACGGCCACGATCGCCGACGCGGGCATGACAGGCCCGCACGACTCGGTCATCGGCGTCAAGGCGGCGCTGGCGATCGAGCGCATGCGCACCGGCATGCCGGTCCGCTTCGAGCCCGCCGAGGGCGAGATACGCCTGGAGGGCCTGCTGGTCGAGTGCGGCACCGACGGCCGCGCGACGGCGTGCCGCGCGATCCGCGAAGACGTGTCGGCGTAAGGCCTGTCCACGTCGCGGAAGCCGCAGCTCCAGGCCGAAAACCGGTGCCAGGCACGCTGAACGACGCGCCACGCACCGCCCGCTCCTGACAGGGGTTGGCGACTAGTGACCTGAGTCGTTGATTCGCTGGCAGTAGGCGGCGAGGCTGTCGAGGATCTGGTCTGCGCTCTTGTGCCAGACGAATGGTTTGGGATCGTCGTTCCAGTTGCTGATCCATGTGCGGATGGAGGCGACGAGGTCGCGGACGGAGCGGTGCGTTCCGCGCTTGATCCATTTCGTCGTCAACTCAGCGAACCAGCGCTCGACGAGGTTCAGCCAGGAGCTGTAGGTCGGCGTGAAGTGGAAGGTGAAGCGTGGGTGTCGCACGAGCCAACGCTGGATCGAGGGTGTCTTGTGGGTCGAGGAGTTGTCGAGGACGACGTGCACGTCGAGATCTGCTGGCACGGCGGCGTCGATCAGGTTGAGGAAGCGGCGAAACTCCTCGGCCCGATGCCGCGGCGTCATCTCCGCGAGCACCTGCCCGGAGGCGACGTCGAGCGCGGCGTAGAGGTTGCTGGTGCCGTTGCGGATGTAGTCGTGGGTCTGCCGCGCAGGCACCCCGGGCATCAGCGGCAGAACCGGGGCCGAGCGGTCGAGCGCCTGGATCTGCGCCTTCTCATCGACGCACAGCACCACCGCTGCCTCCGGCGGGTTGAGATAGAGGCCCACGATGTCGCGCACCTTGTCGATGAACTGCGGATCGGGAGAGAGCTTGAACGCCTCCGTCTGGTGCGGCTTCAGCCCGAACGCCCGCCAGATCCGGCTGACCGCCGACTGCGACATCCCGGTCGCGGCCGCCATCGAGCGCGTCGACCAGTGCGTCGCATTCGACGGCTGCTCCTCCAGCGTCTTCACGATCACCCGCTCGACATCACCGTCTGTGATCAAGCGCGGCTTGCCCGGCCGCGGCTCGTCGTGCAACCCGTCGAGCCCGCGCTCGGCGAACCGCACCCGCCACTTCCCGACCGTCGAAGGGTTACAGCCAAGCTCATCCGCGATTTCGATACTCGACCGACCCTCCGCCGCCGCCAACACCAAACGACAGCGAAACGCAAGTGCCTGCGCCGTCTTTGGCCGCCGCGCCCACCGCTCCAGCACCTCCCGCTCGTCATCACCCAGCTCGATCACCGTCCGCTGCGCCATAGCCGCCTCCCATCCTCGTCGCTGACGAAGACGGACTTCGCAACCAAACCCCAGGCCCCTGCGAACTACCGACTCAGGTCACTAGGCGGGCGCAGGAGCGGGCTCCCGACGGCGGACCCGGTGCGGCGCCCACGCTCGCGCCGGGAGCACGAGCACGGCCAGCGTCGCGAGCAGGACCAGGTCGCGTGCCACGACCAGCCAGGACGGGCCTGCCGCGAGGTCGTTCACGAGCTCCCAGTAGCGCGTCGGGAACCAGACCTGTGTCAGCAGCGCGGCGAGGCCGACGAGCCCGGTCGCGATCGCACCGCGCCGGCCGGCCACCAGGGGCACGAGCGGGAAGAGCCAGATCAGGAACTGCGGCGAGAGCACCTTGCCGAGCACGATGAATGCGACGACCGCCGCGGCCGAGTAGCGGACGAGCCGCTCCCTGTCGGCCGGCCCGCGGGCGAACGCGACCCAGATCGCCACGACGACCGCGACCTGCGCGACGAGCAGCAGCGCCGCGACGACGTCCGCGCCGCCGCCGACGATGTTCTGCGACCCGGCGCTCGACCCGACCTCCACCGCGAAGCCGCCGACCTGGTGCGCCGCGAGCAGCAGCCCGGAGCCCAGGCTCTCCACCTGGAGCCCGCGCCGCGCGTGCAGCGACACCGTGTCCCAGATCCCGCCGGGCGACGCGATCGCGAACGGCAGCACCACCGCGAGCGCCGTCCCGGCCGCGAGCGCCGCGCAGATCACCCCCTCGCGCCGCCCGTGCCGCTTCCACGCGTAGGCCACCGCGAGCGGGAGCAGCACCACCGGGAACACCTTCACGACCGCGCCCAGCCCGAGGCCCGCGCAGCCCAGCCGGTCGCGCCCGCAGAGCAGGGCCGCGAGCGACGCGACCGCGATCGCGGTCGGCAGCTCGTCGAACCGGCTGCGCACGACCGAGCCGAGCAGGAGCGGCGCCACCGCACAGAACGCGAGCGCCGCGAACATGGGCGGCCCGCGCCGCCCGAGCGCGCGCAGCGCCACGAACATCGCCCCCAGCGTCGCGAGCGCGCAGAGGAACATGAGCCCGTCGAACATGTGCTCGTACCCCCGGTGGCCGTTGCCGATCGTCGGGATCGCGAACGCCGGCAGCGCGCCGGGCGGGTACTCGAGCCCGAAGTCCCGGTACGGGATCTGCCCGTGGGCGATCGCCTCGCCGTAGCTCTCGTACACGGGCACGTCGGTGATGACGATGCGGTTCCACACGCCCACGTGCAGGAGCGCCCAGGCGCCGGCGAGCAGGAGCACCGCACCCACGCCGATCGCCGCCTCCCGCCGTTCCGGCAGAGCCAGAGGCTCGTCCTCCGCGACACCGCCGCGCACCGCCGCCGCGGCCGGCACGAGCACCGCGATCACGACGAACGGGAAGAACCACGGGATGTAGAGGTAGAACCAGTGGATCAGCACCACCTCGAACGCGATCAGCAGCGCGCCGGTGAGCGCGGCGAGCTGGAGCGGCGACTTGCGACGCGGGACGAAGGCGAGCGCCACCGCACCGGCCGCGACCACCACGGTCAGCACCTTGCGCAGCCACGCCAGGTCGGGGATGCCGCGCGCGTGGTACTGGCCCCAGTCCCAGAGCGAGAACGGCGAGTGCCGGTCGAACTGCGACACGAACGTGCGGTCCCAGAAGAGCCGCGCGGCGTGGAACGGGCTGGGCTCGAGCAGCAGCACCCAGAACGAGAGCAGCGTCGCCACCGCGAACGCCCCCGCGAACCAGAGCAGCGGCCGCACCTTCCGCGGCCCGTCCGGATAGGTCGCCCAGAGCGGCACGACGATCAGCGACGCCATCTTCGTCCAGGCCGCGAGCGCCGAGAACACGCCTCGCCCGACCGGCGCCGAGCAGAGCCAGAAGCCCCAGACGAGGAACGCCGGCATGATCGCGTCGTTCGAGTTCGCGTTCAGCGTGTAGGCCGTGAACGGGAACGCAGCCCACGCGAACGCGAGCGTCACCGCCAGCCGCCAGCCGCCGAACCGCCGCCCCACGAGGAAGAGCCCAAGGAGCACGATCAGGTCCCACGCGATGCTGGTGAAGTGCGCCGCGGGCAGGTCGTCCCAGCGCCCGGGCCACCCGAACGCCCAGTAGCCGGGCAGGTACGCGTCGTAGTTGACGGGCCCGTACGTGTCGCCGGTCTCGATCGCCGTCTCGCAGCGCCCGTTCGTCTGGATGCGCTCGCGGACGGCGCCGTCGGAGTTTGCGACGCCGCACTTCGGCAGGTCGTCCTCGATCGGCATGTGCCCGTACGGCGCGTCGCCGTTCGAGATCCGCTGCGCACCGACGACACCGGCGTAGCCGACGTCGATCACGTTCGACGTCTCGGTGTTCAAGCCGATGCGGAAGCCGACGAGGAAGATCGTCGCCGCGGCGAGCACCCAGATCGGCCAGACAGCCCGTCCTGCGCGCGGCACCCGTCCGCGAAACCCGATCCAGAGCATGCGGCCCAGCAGGTAGAGGAGCGGCGGGTAGGCGATCGGCACGCTCGTGAAGACGTCGCCCTGGTTGAAGGCGGCGAGCGAGAGCCCGAACGAGAGCAGCACGAGCAGGTCGAGGTTCCGCACCGACCGCCACCGCCGCAGGTCGGCGAGCCCGAGGAAGAACGCGAGCGACAGGCTCAGCCAGATCCACGGGTTGTTCAGCTCCTTGCCGCCGAACGCTCCGTCGTAGCCGCGCGCCATCGACCAGGCGACCTGCGGCCCGGTCCACGCCTCGAGCACCGCCTTCGTGTCGTCGTCGACACGGCCGCGCGCGATCTCGCCCGCAGCGCCCCACCAGGCGTGCACCGTCCACGTGCCGTCGTCCTTCGAGAAGGTCGCGTCGGTGATCCGGTCCTTCTTCGGGTACCTGTCGAGCCACTTCGCGACCTTGTGGTCCGCGAGGAAGATCGCGGTCGCCTGATCCTTCGTCAGCTGGTGCTCGAGCCCGGGCGGCGCGAACGGCGTCTCGACGAGGTGGCCCTCGCCGTCGTACACGGGCGCCGTCGGCGGCGCGGTAGTCGTCCCGGCCGCCAGTGCGGCGGGCGCGAACGCGAGGACGGCGACTACGACGGCTAGGAGTCGGCGCACGCCGACAGGGTGCCTCAGCGCGTCCGGAACGACCAGAGCTTGTTGCCGACGAAGTTCACCGGCATGACGAGCACGATCGCGATCGCCTGCGCGACGATCTTCCCCATGCCGAGGCGGATCAGCACGTCGAGGATGACCAGGTTCGCCGCGAGCGCCAGCAGCGAGACGACGAAGAAGCGCATCCCCTGGTAGGCGACGTGGCCGCGCTGGCCGCGGAAGGTCCACTGCCGGTTCCACGTGTAGTTGTTCGCCACCGCGACGCAAAAGGAACACGCAGCCGCCGGGAGGTAGTGCAGGCCGGCGTTGATCAGCAGCCAGAAGACCGCGAGGTTGAGGACGTACCCGGTGCCGCCGACGAGGCCGAACTTCGCGAGCTGGATCCAGTTGTGCGGTCGCCGGAGCGCCGCGGCCGCGCGCTGGTGCGGCGGGAGCACGGGCGGAGTGGCGGCGACGACCTCGGAGCGCTCCACGGCGGTCGAGCGTAGCGGACGGCTCATGCGAAACGTCCTTCCCCGATCAGCGGAACGAAGCGCACCGGTGTCGAGCGGAGCACGGCCGGGCCTTCCGGGCTACGCACGACGAGCACGAGCAGCTGGCCGGACTCGTCGCCGAGCGGCACGGCCATGCGGCCGTTCGGGACGAGCTGCTCGTAGAGCGCCTCGGGGAGGCTCGGCGCCGCAGCCGCCACCGCGATCGCGTCGAACGGCCCAAGACCTTGCACGCCCAGCGTGGCGTCGCCTACGAGCACCTGCACCCGCTCGTAGCCGGCCGCGGCGAGGTTCCTGCGGGCCTGCTCGGCGAGCGTGGGGATCCGCTCGATCGAGACGACCTCGCGCGCCAGCTCGGCGAGCACGGCCGCGCCGTAGCCGGAGCCCGTGCCCACGTCCAGCACGAGCTCGTCGCCGTGCAGGCCGAGCGTCTCGGCGATCTTCGCGACGATGTACGGCTGCGAGATCGACTGGCCCATGGGCAACGGCAGCGCCGCGTCGTCGTACGCGCGGTCGCGGAGGCTCGCCGGGACGAACAGCTCCCGCGGGACGCGCTCCATCGCATGGAGGACGCGCTCGTCGGCGATGTCGCGTGCGCGCAGCTGCTGCGCGACCATGGCGCGCCGGGCGGCGGCAAAGTCGTCGTCAGGCGGCACGAACGGCCGTGGCCGCTTCGACGCCGAACCGGGCGGCGGCGAGCGGCGCGACGTCCACGATCCGCGCGGGCGGTGGGCCTGCGCCCGACGCTCAGCATCGGCACCTCCGAATCGCCCGCGAGCAGCGAGCCGTGGCTCCCGCCGCCGGCGTGGTGGCGGCCGCCGATGTCCTCGAACTCGACGCCCTCCACGGCCCAGGCGATCACCTCGCCGGCGCGCGGGTTCGCGAGCGCCTCCCACACGCGCTCGAAGCCGTTCGGATCGGAGAGGAGCGAGGCGTCGCCCGATGTCTCCCAGTCGCCGTCGCCGTCCGGCCTGAAGCGGAGCTCCTCGCCGTGGCGCAAGACGACTGCGTCGTCGCCGTCGACGTACGTCGCCGCGTCGACGCCCGGGTCACGCGCGATCCGCTCGGCAAGGTCGGGCACGTCGAGCCGGCAATCCTCCAGCCGGTAGGCCATCGCGACGCGGTTCGAGGCCGCCAGGAAGACCTCCGCGTCGAACGCCGGCCCGCGCGACGAGAGCAGCGGGATGCCGTCGAGCGCCCGCTCGAGCGCCACTCCCTCGCGCACCGGCATCTGCCCGTGGTCGGAGCACAGGATCACCTCGTAGCGCTCCAGGAATGCGTCGCCCCCGCCCGCAGCGTCGACCAGCGCGCCAACGGCCGCGTCGCTCCGCGCCAGCGCGTCGCGCGTGCCTTCCGGCCCGTGCGCATGCGACGCGAAGTCGTAGTCGGGCAGGTAGAAGACGAGGAAGTCGAAGCCGTCGCGTGTCACCAGCCAGCGGCCGACCGTGGCCGCGTAGGCATCGATCGAGCCGAGCGAGCGGGACCGCACGGCGATCGGGGCTCCGGTGCGGTCGGACTCGAAGAGGCTGTAGTAGAAGAAGCGCGTCGGGCCCTCCGCGACCGGAACGAGCGAGCCGAGCGTCGAGCGGTGCGGCACCGGGCCGCGGTAGACGGTCATGTTCACCGCCGCCGTCGTGAGGCCGGCGCCCTCCAGCGTCTCGTAGATCGTCGGGGTGTCACGCGAGAGGTGGTCGCGGTTCATGGCGATGACCGTGTCGCGGACGGCACGCCCTGTGCCGACCGCCCGGATCGCCGCGAACGACGAGCCGTACTCGACGATCCGCTGGCGCTCCCGGTCGTACCAGACGAGGTGCGGGATCCCGTGCGCGGACGGGTGAGCACCGGTCGCGATCGACGAAAGGCAGACGGGCGTGAGTGACGGGAAGGTCGACACGGCGCGCCGGTACTCGCCGTGCTGCGCGAGGAACCTGAGCGTGGGCGTGCGGCCGCCCTCGACGGCGTCCTCGAAGACGGCCGGCGTGAGGCCGTCGATGATCACGAGGATGAGCTTCTTCGTCACGTATGCCTAATCACGCGCGAGCGATCGAAGCCCTGCATGGCGCTCGCCGCCGCGGCGGCGAACACGCGCGCCGAGGATGGGCAGGGCGATCGCCTCCAGGTAGCCGACCACCGGGATCAAGGCGAGGACGGCGCCGCCGAGCGCGACCAGCACCACGAGCAGCGCCGTGCCGGCCCGCGTCCCACCGCGCTCGAGCGTCCCGCGGACGACCGGCCCCGCGCCGGCCCCGCCCAGCAGCCCGCCGACCGCCCCGGCAATCGCCTCCGGCCAGCCGGCGAGCAGCAGGCCGAGCAGGATGCCGGCAACCGCCGCGAGCACCGCCGCGGTCGCGTAGCCGCCGCGCGTGCCCGCCAGCACGCCCGCGAACGCCAGGCCGAGGCTCGCGCCGAGACCGGCGAAGAGGCCGACGAGGTAGACCGTCTCCACGGCGGCCAGTGTAGATCCGAGCCGCTTCGGGCAATCCGAATGGGCCTGCCTGACGTAGGGTCGGCCAAGCGACGGAGAAGGGAGACTCCTATGCGGAAAGCTGCGTTCTGGGCAGCGGTCGGCGTTGCGCTGATCGGCGTCCTCGGTACAGCGACGTTCGCCCTTGCGCACGGCTTCAAGAAGGACCTGCAGGCGAAGGACATGATCGGCTACAACGAAGTGCCGGCGGTCTCATCGACTGCGTCCGGGTCGTTCAAGGCCAAGATCGACGACAAGGCCGACAAGATCGACTACACGGAGACCTACAGCGGCCTCGAGGGCGACGTGACGCAGTCGCACATTCACTTCGGCCAGCCCCGCGTGTCCGGCGGCATCATGGTCTGGCTCTGCCAGACCGCGGGTACCCCGGCTCCGGCTGCCGTTGCAGCCACGACGCCGCAGTGCCCCGGGAAGGGTGGCACCGTGAGCGGGACGCTCACCCCGGCCAGCATCGTCGGCCCGGCGGGACAGGGCATCGTGTCCGGCGAGTGGAACGAGCTGCTGGGGGCGATCCGCTCAGGCAACGCGTATGCCAACGTGCACTCGACGAAGTTCCCGGGCGGCGAGATCCGCGCACAGGTGAACGCCGGCGGGCACGGCTTCGGCCACGACAAGTAGTCCCTCCTCGTGACGCGGGGCCCGGGCAGCCGGGCCCCGCTCACGCCTCTTCGAGCCGGCGGATGACGTCGAGCCCGAACGCGGCGGCGCGGGCGCCGTCGACGACACGGTGGTCGAACGTGAGCGCGATGTTCCCCGTGCGCGCGACCGCGAGCTGGCCGTCGCGCACGACCGGGCGGTCGGCGATGCGGCCGACGCTGAGGATCGCGACCTCGGGGTGATTCACGATCGGCGTCTGGAAGAGGCCGGCGAGCTTGCCGGCGCTCGTGACGCTGAACGTCGAGCCGCGCAGCTCCTCGGGGGCGAGCGTCCCGGCGCGGGCGCCCTCGGCGAGCCGGCGCACGTCGGCGTCGAGCTCCTCCAGCGACCGCGTGTCGCAGCCGCGCACGACCGGCACGACGAGGCCCGCGTCCGTCTGGACGGCGAAGCCGAGGTCGTAGCGGTCGAGGTAGACGATCGCGTCGCCGTCGAGGCGCGCGTTCAGCTCGGGGAACTCACGGAGCCCGAGCGCGCACGCTTTGAGCACGGTCGCGACGAGGCGCTCGAGCTCGACCTTGCCGAAGTCGCACTCCTCGACCCAGGTGACGGCCGGCACCTCGCGGTGCGCGCGCGTCATGTGCTCGGCGATCAGGCGGCGCACGCCGCGCAGGGGCTCACGACGGCCCTCGGTGTCGGGCGCACTCCCGCCGGCGCCACGGACGTCCTCCTCGGTGACGCGGCCGTTCGGGCCGGTGCCCGTGACGGTGTCGAGGTCGACGCCGAGCTCCTGCGCGACCTTGCGCACGAGCGGCGTCGCCTGCACGCGTCCGGCAGGGACCGCGGCCGGTGGCGGCTGTGGGGCGGCGGCTTGCGGCTTCTCGGCAGCGGCCGGCGCGACCCCGTCGCCGATGACGACGATCACGGTCCCGACCGGGACGACGTCGCCCTCCTGGGCGAGGATGCTCGCCACGCGCCCGGCGGCCGGCGAGGGGATCTCAACAGTCGTCTTGTCGGTCTGGATCTCGACGAGCGGGTCGTCCTCGGCGATCTCCTGGCCTTCGCTGACCAGCCAGCGGGCGATCTCGCCCTCGGTCAGACCCTCACCGAGGTCCGGCAGCTTGAACTCGTAGGCCACGGCCGGGATTCTGCCCGTGGGGCTGTCCCGGGCGTATCGGGTCTGTCCCCCGCCGGGTGTTTGGCGGGGGCTGACCCAAGCGTCGGAGCCCTCGGGCCGCGGCTCGGGTCAACGGCTTGGGTCAGCCCCCGATACACCCGGGGACAGACCCACGGCTGAACAGGCGGTTCGATCGAGTCACCTGTGTGGGTCAGCCCCGATACGGCTGGGGACAGACCCTGTCTTTCCGCTTCTCGGGCGGCGCCGATACACCAGCGACAGACCCTTACCGAGGCCGCCCCACCCAGGCGGTCGCGGGAACGATCAGCACGCGCAGCCCGCCCTCGACCCGCCACAAGGACACCGCCTGCTCGTCGCCGGCGAGCGCGGGCGCCACGTCGCGCGGCACGTAGCCGACCTGGAGCGTGCGCTCCTCGTTCCAGATCCCGACGGCGTTCGGGTCGTGCTCGTTGTCGGGCTCAGGCACGAGCGTGAGCCGCCGGCCAGGGTCGAACGACGGGTCCGGCAGCGACTCCGGCCGGAACGTCACGCCGGCCGCCGCGACCACCCGGATGCGCGGGTCCTCCCAGCGCACCGGCAGGCCGGTCGCCGCGTCGCGGAGGTAGTAGCCGCCGCCGCCCCGCTCGAGCCAGAGCCGCAGCCGCTCGGTCACAGCACGCCGTCGGGCAGCACGGCGTGCACGCCGACGCTCTCGTTCACGATCTGCGTCACGCGGAGATCGACGACGACGCTCGCCAGCGCGAGCGCGTCGAGGCGGGAGAGACCGAACTGCCGGCCCATCAGCTCGAGCATGCCGTCCACCGCGATCCGCGCTGCGACGCCCAGGTTCTCGTCGAACCCGAATGTCGCCCAGGCGCCTTCGATCCGCGCCGCCGGCCAGGAGAGCGCGAGCTCGGTGTCGAGGCCGATCGTCACCTGCCCTCGCGCAGGGCATTCGATCGCCGTGCCGCTGACCTCCCCGTCGCCCTGCGCGGCGTGCGGGTCGCCGATCGAGAAGAGCGCGCCGTCGACCGGAATCGGCAGCAGCAAGGTCGTGCCGGCCACGAGCTCCTTGCAGTCGATGTTCCCGCCCCATGGGCGCGGCGGCGTCGTCGAGTGCACGCCGGGCCCGGGAGGCGGCATCCCCAGCACTCCGAAGAACGGCCGCAGCGCAACGGTGAAGCGGCCGGCGCGGCCAAGACCGTCGGAGAGGCCCCAGTCGAGCCGGTGCGGCGGCTCGGTCAGCGTCACGCCCCAGGAACCGACCTCGACCTCGTCGACGTGCACCACGAGCGTGTGGCCCGCGTCGGCGCCGCGAACCTCGATCGGGCCCGCGAGCGCGTGGCCCTCGTCGAGCTCCGGATCGCGCGTGACGAACTGCTCGCCACGGTCGAGCTCCCAGCCGGCGTTGGGCACCTCGAAGCGAACGGAGTCGCCCGGGTCGACCACCAGCACCGGCTCGAGGTCGCGCGAGAAGTGCCCGTGCAGCGTGCGCCGCTCGAGCGGTAGCTCGTGGATCACCGCAGGAGCCGGCGGACCGCGTCCGAGACGCGCTCGACCGAGGGCATGTACGCGTCCTCGATCTGCCAGTACGGGTAGGGCACGTCGTAGCCGGTCACGCGCAGCACCGGGCCCTGCAGGTCGAAGATCGCCTTCTCGGCGATGATCGCCGCCAGCTCGGCTGCGTACCCGCACGTGCGCGGCGCCTCCTGGACGATCACGACCCGGCCCGTCTTCGCGACCGACGCGAGCATCGTCTCCTCGTCGAGCGGCTTCAGCGTCCGGATGTCCACGACCTCGACGGAAGCCTCACCTGCGAAAGCGTCGGCGACCTGCTCGGAGAGCGGCACCATCGACCCGTACGCGACGAGCGTGACGTCGGCGCCCTCGCGCGCGATCCGCGCCTTGCCGAGCGGGACGACGTGCTCGCCGTCGGGCACCTCGCCGCGCAGTGTCCGGTAGTGGAGCTTCGGCTCGAGGATCACGACCGGGTCCGGGTCGCGGATCGCAGCCGCGAGCAGCCCCTTGGCATCCGCGGGCGTGGACGGAATCGCCACCTTCACGCCCGGCGTGTGGACGTAGTAGGTCTCCGGCGAGTCGTCGTGCAGCTCGGGCGCGCGCACGCCGCCGCCGTACGGCATGCGGATCGTCAGCGGAAACGCCATCTTGCCGCCTGTGCGCCACCGATAGCGGCCGACGTGGGTGATCAGCTGGTCGAGCCCGGGGTACGAGAACGCGTCGTACTGCATCTCGACGACGGGCCTGAAGCCGGCCATGCAGAGCCCGACCGCGGTGCCCATGATCCCCGCCTCCGCGAGCGGCGTGTCGACGCAGCGCTCGGCCCCGAAGCGGTCGAGCAGCCCGGCGGTCGCGCGGAAGACGCCGCCCGCGCGGCCCACGTCCTCGCCCATGACCATGACGTCCTCGTCGCGGGCGAGCTCGACGTGGAAGCAGTCGTTGATCGCCTCGAGCACGGTCAACTCGGCCATCAGCGCAGCGCCCTTCCAGCCTTGTAACAGATTGTTACTTGGCGGGTTCGGCTCATTGCCCGAGCACCCGCCGGAGTTCCGCAAGATCGGACGCGAACGACGCGGGCGGGTCGACGAAGGTGTTCTCGAACAGGAGCGCCGGGTCGGCGGGCGGCTCCGCCTCCGCGGCCGCGATTCCTGCGCGCATCGCCTCGAGCGCCTCGGCGCGCACCGTCTCCTCGATGTCGTCCGAGAGCACGCCGAGCCGGCGCAGATACGCGGAGTAGCGGCCGACGCACTCGCGAGCGCGTTCCTCCTCCACGCGCTCGGCGTCGATGTACGCCTTCGGGTCGTCGGCCGTCGCGTGGGGGGCGGCCCGGTACGAGACTGCCTCGACGAACGTCGGCCCCTCGCCGGCCCGTGCTCGCTCGACGCCCTCGCGGGTCGCCTCGAACACGGCGAGGATGTCGCCGCCGTCCACGCGCGTTGCCGGGATCCCGTACCCCGCGGCCTTGTGCGCGAGCGTCTCCGCCTTCGTCTGCTCCTCGACCGGGGTCGAGATCGCCCAGCCGTTGTTGTTGCAGAAGAGAATCAGCGGCGCGCGCATCACGGCGGCGAAGTTCGCGCCCTCGTGGAACGCGCCCTCGGAGGTTGCGCCGTCGCCGAAGTAGGCGATCGCGCACGACTCCTCGCCGCGCAGCCGCTTGCCCCACGCGAGCCCGGCCGCGTGCGGCACGTGAGTGGCGATCGGCACGCAGATCGACGCGACGTTCCAGTCGACCGGGTTCCACCAGCCGGCCGGGTGGCCGCGCCACCACGAGAGCACCGTCGCGGCCGGCATGCCGCGCAGCAGCCCGATCGCCGACTCGCGGTAGCTCGGGAAGATCCAGTCCGCGCGGTTCAGCGCGAACACCGATCCGGCCTGCATGGCCTCGTGATTCCAGTAGATCGCGTACGTCCCGATGCGCCCCTGGCGGTGATAGACGACCGAGCGCTCGTCGTAGGTCCGGAGCAGGACGAGGTCGCGGTACAGCTCGAGGAGGTCGCGCTCCGAGAGGCCGTCGACCTCGCGATCGGCGACGTCCTCGCCGTCGCCGATCACCCGGCGGAGCTCCTGCTCCGCTCGCACCATCTGCGCCATCGCAGCCGGAATCTAGCGTCCGGGGCCGCCGTAGGATGCCGCCGTGACCGACAGGGCCGAGCAGGTGCTCGCCGGCGCCGGCATCGCCTTCGCGGTCGTGGTGGCGGCCGCCGCGCTCCTCGACGACGCCGAGACGCGGGCCTACCTGCTCGGTCTGGCCGCGTTCTTCCTGGCCGCGTTCGTGGGTGCGCTGCGCGCTGCGCTCCGAAGCGTCGAGGGCGAGACGGCGCCGCTGTCGGCTACCGCCGTGATCGGCGGCTCGGTCGTGCCGGTGCTCTACGTGACGCTGGCGGCTTCGTACTTCAGCGCGCGCGGCAATCTCGAAAGCGGGATGAACGTCGACTCGTTCGCCTTCGCCGCCTGCTTCCCGCAGGCCGCGGTCCTGGCCGCCGCGGGGACGGTGATGGCCCGCACCGGCGCCGTCTCGGCCGTGCTCGGCCGTGCCGGGCAGGCACTCGCGCCGATCCAGCTCGCGCTACCGCTCGTCCTGTTCTCCAACGCGGACGACCTGGCGATCGCCCTGGCGCTGGGCCTGTTCGCCGTCTGGGTCGCCGTCGCCGGCGCGCTGCTGCTGCGCCCGCCGCCTCCGGAGGCGCCGTCCACGAACGGCCGGCCGGGCTAGCTCAGCACGGAAACGGCGTCGCGCTCCGCCTCGAAGAGCGCGTGCTCGACGTCGCCGAGATCCTCCCCATCAGCCTGCAGCGGCAGCGGCTCGTCGCAGCGGATCTCGATCCGGTCCAGATCGTGCCCGTAGAGCACGTCGTCCGCGCGGTCCTGGCCGCGGCCGCGCAGCGCGTACCCGACGAAGCGCGGCAGCGACGCGGGCCGGATGCTGCGGGGCGCCACCACGTCCAGGCCCAGATCGAAACGTGCCTGCGGCGCGACGCGAAGCGGCAGCGGCCCTGCGAAGGAATACGGGTCGGCGTTGGCGACGAGCGCAAACGCCGCGCGCCCGAGCCCTTCGACCTCGAGCACCGGCTCGAACCGGCCGCGCCGCGCGAGCACCGCATGGCCGGCCGCGAGCGCGAACCAGGCGGCGTTCGGGCGACGACCGTCGGCCTTCCGTCCGCGCTCGTCCACGCGGCGCACGAGCTCCGCGTCGAGGCCGATGCCCGCCGAGAACGTGAAGCGCCGCCCGTTCACCCGGCCGAGCGAGATCCGGCGCGCACGCCCGCCCTCGATCGCGACGGCTAGCGCCTGCGCGGCCTCCACCGGGTCGCGCGGCAGGCCGAGCGCCCGCGGCAGCACGCTCGCACCGCCCCCGGGTACGAACCCGACCGGCAGCGGATCGCGCAGCCCGTTCAGCACCTCGTTGAAGCCGCCGTCGCCGGAGAACACGACCACCGCGTCGAGGTCGCCGCGCAGCACCGACGCCAGCTCGACGGCGTGGCCGCGATGCTCGGTCCTCATCGTCGTGACCGTTGCGACCCGCGCGAGCACGTCCCGCACGGCGGCCGTCGACTCGTCGTCCACGCGGCTCGCGTGCGGATTGACGATCAGGGCGACGCGGCGCACGCCCCAAGCCTAGGGCGCTGAAAGCGGAGGCCGGCGCGTGAGCGCCGGCCTCCGCCTCGTGCGCGGTGCGGGGGTGCCTTACTTGACGGACGACTGGCGCCCGAACACCTGCAGCTCGGCGACGTGGACGTTGCCCTGCTGCGGTGCGCGTCCGAGTGCGACGGCGCCGACGGCCGGGAGCGACGGCGTCGCGGCGCCGTACGGCGCCGAGCCGAGCCGGCAGTCCGTGTCGTTGACCGGATCGCTGTCCTGCTCGCCCTGGAACTCTGCGGCGCCCGTGCACTGGTTCGTCTCCACGACCAGCCGGATGTGCGTGGCAGTGGTCGCCGGGATGTCGAACGAGCGGAGCAGCAGGTCGTTCTCGAGCGGCCGCGGGATCCCGCCCGGGAACGCATTGGCCGGGCTCGTGTAGACGGTGGTGTAGCCGGTCGGCAGCGTGCAGCCGGCGTTGAGGGCGCTGGCGTTGCACGCCTGGATGGCGAACTGGCGCAGGGCCGTGAAGCGGTTCTGGCCGGGCGACAGGAACGCGCTCACCTGGACGCGGTTGACCGTGCGCGGCTGCGAGCCGGCCAGGTCGACCGTGAACTGGCTGCCGCGGACGTCGGTGTCACCGGTCCGCTCCCAGTCCGTCTCCTCCGTGTCGTCGATTGCGTTGGCGAAGCTCGTGCCGTCGCCGGTCGCGGTCGCGCCGCGGTCCTTCGAGGCGTAGTTGGAGGCGAAGCTGAGCGTCACGGTCTTCTTCTGGCCGGCAGCGAGGGTCAGCCGGAAGCGCAGATGGCCGTAGCCGGGCGCGTTCGCGGTCAGCTCGTACGTCCCGGGGACGAAGGTGGCCGTGTCGTCGAGGTTCTCCGCTGCACCGGCGGGCGGTGCGGCGGCCGGCGTCGACGGATCGGTGTCGGCGACCGGCGAGACGCGAGCCTCGTTCCAGCCGACATAGATCCGGGAGTAAACCGGGATGTTCCCGTCCTCCGGCGCGAGTGCCTTGAACGTCACCTTCGCCTCGGTCTGGCGCGGCGACGCGAAGTCGGGGATCGGGTTGCGGTCGTCGTGGTTGCCGAACGCGTTCGTCGAGTACGCGTTCTCGCCGAAGCCATGCCGCGCGAACTCGAGCCAGAGCTCGTTCTGGTTCGACGGCCAGCTCAGCGACGGGTCGCTCGACCGCATCAGGTCGGCGGCGAGGTACGCATGGCGCGACTCGAGCATCGACGGCCCGATCGGCATGAGCAGGTAGGCGTCGTAGACCAGCTGGATCCAGCGGCGGTTGCCCGGGCACTGATCGGCCGGCAGGTTGCCGGTAGCGCAGCGGTACTGCAGCGCCATGTTGGCGGCCGGGTAGCTCGCGTTGTACTTGGCGACGAGCGCCTGGCGGATGTCGAAGTTGACCTTGACCCAGTACTCGCCGTCGGCGTGCACCTCGGCGCCGGGCAGGTCATAGCCCTCGTCGCTGAAGTTGAGGGTGTTCACCTGCGGCGTGACGCCCGGCGCCGGAAGCGCGCCGGAGGACGGCCAGTCCGCCGCGAAGTTCCGGATGCCGCGCGTCTTGTTGCCGGTCGCGTACGTCCCCTCCGCGTACCGGTCGACGCCCGGGCCTGGCAGGTAGTTGAACTCGTTGACGATCTCGATCGCATTGAGGTCGCCGTTGGCCTCGCCCATCGCGCCGGCGTGGTCACCGCTGCGGGTCCAGCCCTTGCCGATCATGCGGTTCTCGATCGCGTGGCCGTACTCGTGGCCGATGACGGTCATGTCGTAGTCACCGTCGGTGCACGGCGAGTAGAGGGCGCTCGCGATCGGCCCGAAGAGGTACATGTTCGTGATCGACGAGATCCCGTCCGGCAGCGGCCGCATGTTCGCGTTGTCGCGGCCGAGGTAGCTGGGCGCGCCGCCGGTGAGGGCACCCGCCTGCGACTGGCCGAGCACCGGGTCGTTCTCGCCGCCGGGCTGCGAAGGCAGGCCGGCCGGCGGGGGCGCGAGGTTGCCGAAGTTCGAGTACTGCTGGTTCCAGTTCTCCTCGGTGAAGCCGAGGCTGTACGACCAGTCGTGCATGCGGTTATGCATGGCGAAGAGGTTCGCGACGGCCGCCGAGATGTCCGCGCCCTGCATGGGCACGAGCGACGACGGGTTGCAGTTCGACTCGAACCAGGCGTTCGTGAATGCGAACGAGTAGTTGCGGTCTGCAGCGAACGGCTGGAAGCCGGACGGGCCCGGAGCGAGCGGGTCGCTCCACGCCTCGGAGTCGAGCGCGTTGTTGCCGCGCGTGGTGAACGTTGGCTCGTTCGCCTTCGGGTCGTAGTCCCACGGCGCGCGGGCGGCCGTGTTGGAGACCTCCTCGTCGCAGTTGTCGAGGGTGCCGCCGTTCCAGGTCTTGTCCCAGCACCAGGTCTTGCGCGTGTCGGCGCTCGGGATGTTCCATGGATACGCGTCGAGCGAGCCGCTCGACATCTCACGCGGGAACGCGCGCCAGATCGGCGGGTACGGGTTGGCGCTGACGTTCGCGACGTCGTTGATGACGTAGCTGCCGTGGTAGGTCGTGACGCCGGTAGCCCCGGCGCCGTCCTTGTAGTCACAGACGCGCGCCTCGTACGTGCCCGCGGTCGGGCCGCCGGCCGGCGAGTAGTGGATCGCCTCGGGGCTCGTCGCGGTGTCGGAATGCCCGACGACCTGGCCGCCCTTGAGCAGGTCGAGCGTGATGTCGTTTGCCGGCAGGTCCGCACTTGCGACCACGTCGAGTGACTTGGTGCCGGCAGGGACGGCGATGTCATGAAGCGGGCCACAACCGCCGTCGGCTGCGCCCATGTCTCCGTCGAACGTCTGGACGCTCCCTGCATCCAGCTCGTCGACGAGGTCGTTGCGCATGAGCAGGTTGCCGTTGCGCGCATCGACGATGACGCTGTACGAGCCGGCGCTGGACGCCTGGCCCTTCGCCGGCTGCGGGCCGCCCAGGACGAGCGCCTCGATCGCCGGCACGACGCCCGACGGCGTCACGAACGCGAGCGGCCGTGCGTACTGCTGCTCGCCGAAGTTGGCCACGTTGAAGGTGGCGTAGCCGCCGCGGACGCCCATGTTGTCGCTGATCTGCGTCACGGAGACGCTCAGCCCGACACTGGTGGCGGCCGCCGACCAGCCCTGCTGGAGCGACAGCTGCGGCGTGCCGGTCAGCGAGTCGGCGCCGGTGAGCGTCGACGCGACCGAAGCGACCTTCCAGCCGGCCGCCGGCGTGCCGGTCAGACCGACCGTGACGATCCCGTCCGGCCACGCGTCGAGCGAGCCGAACCGCTGGCGGAAAGTGACCGCGTGCCCCTGGCTGCCCGCGAGCAGCGAGTCACCGTGGAGCACGAGCGCGTCCGCCGATGCAAGTCGGAAGAGCGCCCGGTTGGCTTCGAGGTAGTTGCGGGCGGCGGCGACGGCCGTCGCGCCCTGCACGCCGGTTGCGAGGAAGTCGCCGTCCTTCACGAGGACGTGCGGCGTGCCGAAGTCGTTCCAGGTCGCCGTCGCTCCGAGTGCGTCGACGGCCTGCAGCTGCGCGGCCGTCGGAGTGATCTGCCCCGTGCGCGCGTCGTAGTTCGGAAGCGTCCCGGCGCGAATGCCCTCGATGTCGAGGGCTGCACTTGCGGCCGACGCCGCCGCGAGCCCGAGCGCTGCAAGCGCGAGCAGAACGCCGGTGAGGCGCCTCGCGCTGAACCTGATTCCCCGTCCACCTGTCATGTCTTGCACTCCTCCGTTCGCTAACACCACTCGTCAGGGTGTCTGACGTGGCGAGTATGTCACCACATTCAGTGGTTGTCAAACACGAAAGGCCGGCATGCGCCGGCCTTTCGGTTCTCCTCACGCGGTTCAGCCGCGTGGTGGACGAGGAGCCTTAGTGGGCGAAGAGCCCGATGTCGTCGAACGTGACCGTTCCCGCGGTGGCGAGATCGGTCGGCGCGAACGCCGTCAGCGTGATGCGCACCTCCGCCGCACCGAGCGGCGCCGTGACGGTCTTCTCGAGGGTCGTGAAACCCGAGGTCGAGAGCGGAGCGCTCAGCACCTTGACCGTGCTGAGCAGCGCGCCGGTCCCGTTCAGGTAGGCGAGGCTCACGGAGGGCGCCGAGGAGAGGGCGGTCGCCTTCACTGCGGCCGTCAGGTCGTATGCCTGACCGCCGGTGACGTCGATCGGCGCGCTCGTCCACGTCGGCGAGCCGGCCAGGGCGGCGTTGCCACCGGTCCCCTGCGCCTGCGCCGCGTGCGAGCCGTCGGTACCGCCGGACGAGCTCGACGACGTCGTCCCCGCCGCCGTGCTCTGCCCCGACCAGCCGTCAGGCTGGCCGGCGGTCGTCTGCTGCTCGAAGTCGCCGTTTGCGACCTTGTTGCCCTTCACGGTGACCGTCCGCTGGGCAGCGTTGTTGGCCTCGTTCTCCTCGGCGACCGCTGCCGGCTTGTCCGCCGTCGCCTTGATCACATGGTCGCCGCCCTTGACCTTCTTCGTCAACCAGCGAACGGAGACCGTCGCCGACTGGCCCTTGGCGAGCGCCGGCGTGTCGACGAGCCCGAGCACCGTCGTTCCGTCGAGCAGCAGCTCGGTCTTCGACGCGGGCGCCTTGCCCGGCCCCGCGTTGAGGATGGTCGCAGAGACGGTGACCGTGTCCCCCTGCTTCGGGCTCGCCGTGCTGACGGAGACGTCACTCACCTGGAGGTCCGGGCCGGCGACGGCGACCTTCGCAGTCTCCGTGTCGCTCGCCCCGTTCGCATCGGTCACGGTCAGCGTGACGTCGTAGGTGCCGCGCGACGCATAGGCATGCGTCGCCTTCGCCGTGGTCGCGGACGAGCCGTCGCCGAACGTCCACTTGTAGGCGAGCTGCCCCGGCTCCTGGAGGTCGTCGAACGTCCCGGCCGAGTCGAACGTGACCGTGTCGCCGACGCCCGGCGTCCGCGGCGTGTAGCTCAACGTCGCCGTCGGCGCTGCATTCTTCACGCCGGCCCAGTAGTCGAAGGGGTCGCAGCCTGCGCCGGCCGTGATCTTCGCGTTCGCGGTCAGGTCGGAAGGCAGCGCCTCCGAGTTGTTCGTGTTGCCGGACATGGACAGCACGTCGAGCGTCAGGCAGCCGTAGTCGAAGTGCCACAGCCCGTCGGCCGAGCCCGGATCGGTGAAGTTGTCGACCCAGCCGACGTCCTTGAAGTGGTTGTCGCCGGGCTGGGCGGTGAACGACACGCCCTCGCAGCGCGAGCCGGTCAGGACGTCGGGCTGCGGTTCGGTCTCGTAGAGGTTGTCGCCGCAGTCATAGCCGGGCTGGGGCTGCGAGTTGAGGTAATGCTGCCGCGGCGGGTCGATTGCGCTGAAGTTGCCGTAGCCACGCGCCTCGTCGGTGTACTCGATGAGGACACCCGGATCGAACGCCAGCGCGCCGCGATCGGACTGCCCGCGGCTCGCGTAGTCGAAGCCGGAGCGGTCGCGGAGCTCGATGTAGTAGCCGTGGTCGAGCGCCGTCGGCGTGTCGGCCTTGATCCGCGTCCAGCCGTCGGTGCAGCGGTCGGCCACCTGCAGCCCGTTGGCGCCGCAGCCGCCCGGGAACTCGTGCAGGTCGTCCTCGTTCGAGAAGTTGCTCGAGTAGAGCACCTGGTCGCCGGCCTTCACGACGAGGTCGTCGATGAACCAGCCCGGCCGGTCGACGCCCGGGTCGGTCGAGTACGAGAGCCGCAGCACGACGTTCTGCTTGCCGGCGTACGAGGTGAGGTCGTACTGGTCGTCGACGAACGGCGAGCCGGATGCGTAGGTCGCCTTGGCGCGGTCGACCTGCTGCTGTGCTGCGCCGGCCACGGCCGCGCCGCTGGTGCCGGTCAGGCCGTTGCCGTACGTCGTCTGGCAGCCGTTGGTGTTCGGATTCACGGCCGCCGGCGTCGAGTACCCGTTGGCCGAGGACAGCGACGTGTAGTTCGTGCCGTCCGTGGTCGCCAGCACGAAGCCGTAGTCGAAGTCCCACTCCATGTCCCAGCTGGACTTGAAGTTGACGGTCACGGGTGTGCCCTCGGGCAGGCCCGCGAGCTCCGGCAGCGCGATGTCCATGTTGTGGCCGCCCTTCGGCACACAGCCGAAGTCGTTGCCGCGCCCGGAGTACCAGACGTACGGCGCGGAGGCCTGGCTTGCGACCTTCTGGGGGTCGATGACGAGCCGCCGCGGCAGCTTGAGCCCGTAGACCTGGCCGTTATGGATGTTCTGGTCGCCGTTGGCCTTCGAGAGCGTGTACGGCTGGCCGCCCGGCGTCTTCCACGTGATCGCGCCGGTGTCGTTCTTGATCTCGCTCCAGTTGTTCACGTCGAGCGACTGGCCGGGCTGCAGGAACTGCGGGACGACCCAGCCGAGGTCCTGCTTCCCGAACACGGTCATGTGCTGGGAGTAGTCGCTCGCCATCAGGTTGAGGTCGCCGTAGACGCCCCCGGCGGTGCTGTAGAAGTCCGGCAGGCCGAGGTGGTGGCCGTACTCGTGCGAGATAACGCTCGCGTGGTCGACCGCGTCCTCGGGATTGATGTTGTACGGGCCGACTCGCACGTAGACGGGCAGCTCGTCCTTGCCGGTGCCGCCGCTCGCCGCACACGCTGCGTGCTTCGAGTACGTCGTGTCGGTGAAGCACTGCGGCGTGCCCTCGAGGTCGGTCAGCTGGTCGTCGGACGTGTAGCCCGGCAGGCCGGTGACGGGATCCTTCCAGGCACCCTCGAGCGACGAGGAGTGCGGCCACGGGTTGTCGTACGGAACGGCGTCCTCGCAGCTGGCCGCGCCCGTCTGGGACGCGCCGTTGCCGCCACAGCCGGCGAACAGCACCATGACGAAGTCGACGACGCCGTCCTTGTCGGTGTCGAAGTCGTTGTAGTTGATCTCCGGATCGGCGATCGTGACCGCGTCGTAGACGAGCTTGCTCGTGTCGCCGCACGCCGCGTCGATGCCGGAGGTCTGCGTGTCGAAGACCGGGAAGTCGCCGCCGTAGTACTCGGTGTCGCCGGGCAGCTGGTACCAGCCGTCGGAGATGCGGTCCGGATACAGCGGCGTTCCGTAGAGGCTGGTCTGGTTGCCGAACGAGGCGCCGCGGCACGTCGGCTTGAGCGAGTCACGCTCGCTGAACTTGAAGCCGGGCGCGTAGTCGAACTTCGCGGTCGCGATGTCCGCGGAGGGGATGTCGCCGATCGGGAACAGCTGCCCGTACGACATCTCCTGGTAGAGGTTGAAGGTGGAGCCCGCGTAGTCGGGCGAGTTGATGACGGTCGAGACCTTCTCGCCGTTGCGCGCCGCTTTGTGCTTGCGGTCGCGGAAGTCGACCGGGATCACCGGAAAGGGCTTGTCGCCGTAGCGCGCCGTCTCGAAGCCGCCCACCGGCGGGATGACCTTCGGCCCGTGACTCGTCGCCTTCAGCGCGGTCGCCTGCCCGTCGTAGGTCAGCGAGGCGGTGGACGAGAGGTCCTTCCACACGATCCGCGAGTCCTCGCCGGCCTTCTTGGCGCGCGCGTCGACCACCAGGGTCGCCGTCGTGCCAGACGCGATCGACGAGAGCTTCCAGCTCAGCGAGCCGGCGGTCACGGTCGCTGTCCCCGCCTTCTTGAGCGCACGGGCGGACTGGAACACCACGCCGGCCGGCGCCGGGACGGTGATCGCCACGTTGTCCTTCCACTCGTCGGTCGAGTTCGTGAGGATCAGGCGGAAGGGGTAGGTCTCGCCCGGCTTGACCCAGCCGGTGGACGAGACGAACGAGTTCTCGAGCTCGAGCGTGGGGGCCGGCGCGCGCAGCGTCACGGGCGCCGCGCCGGAGCCGCTCCACGCGCCCGACGTGGCCGTCGACGGCGGCACCGTCGCCGTCGCGAACGGCGTCGTGTCGTCGTACGAGGCGGTCGCCTCGAGCCCGAGCTTCAGCTTGTAGTCGCTGTCGGCGCCCGGCTGGAGCGCCGCGGTCGCCGAGCCCGGGAACGAGCCGGTGAACTTCCCGCTCGAATCGGCGGTCGCCGTCACCGGGCTGCCGACCTGCGTGCCGTCCGGCTTCACGAGCTTCACCCGGACCGTCGCCGGGACCGGGGTGTTGTTGTCGACGCAGCACGTGACGCTGTCCAGCTCGCTGACCGTGCCGCTGAAGTCGATCGCCTCGCCCGGCTTGACGACGGCCTTTGCCGCGGTGAAGTCGATGCCGAGCGGGTTGAGGGCGAAGGTCTCCTGCCCGGAGCCGCTGTCCGGCGCGAGCACGGCGGCCCGGACGGTCATGGTTCCCGGCGCCCAATTGGCTGCCGGGACGACGTCGAACCGGGCGACGCCGGTCGAGTCGGCGGTGACCGTCTGCGTGTTGACGACCGAGCCGCTCGAGTCGACGAGGTCGACCTTGACGGGCTTGGCCGCCGCCGGCGTGAGCGTGATCTCGCCGAATCCGCAGTCCTGGCGGCGGAGCATGCGCTTGTCGTAGCCCACCGTCGCGCAGGTCGGCTGCGCGTCGACGGTTTCGTAGATCTTCCAGTTGCCGAGCGCGAACTCCTGGCCGCTTCCCGCGGCCGCGACGGCGCCGACGCCGAGCGCTCCGAGCGGCAGCGCTGCTGCCAGGGCGACGCCGAGCACGACCAGCATCCGCCGGCCGCGCCAGAGACGGGGTACCGCACGTGCACGTGACATCGAATCCTCCTCCTCGTCCACTACCACCACTGTTAGTGGTCAATATGCCGCTGCGAGCGTGATAGTAAACACCACGTTGCAGGGTGTCAAGTGACGGCTGGAGAGTTAAAGCACCGGGCCCGCCGTGTGGCGGGCCCGGTGCCGGACGAGGAAGGTGTCCGGGAGAAGGTTGTCGGGCGGCTACCCGATCGCGCGCAGCGCGTCGATCCGGCCGTACCCGTAAAGCGCGTCGTAGCCCTTGGCGCCGATGTCCACGGCCGAGGACTTGAGCTTCTGCTCGACCTGGTCGGGCTTCATCGTCACCCGGCCGTCGCTGCCGACCTTGCCGAACTTGCTGACGATCAGCGCGGCAACGCCTGCAGCGTGCGGCGAGGCCATCGACGTCCCGCTCAGGTATGCCCACTGCTGGCCGGGCATCGTCGAGAGCACGCCGGCGACGCCGTCGCTCGCGTCCGACTGGTCGTCGGTGCCGGTGTTGCCGCCGGGCGCCGCGACGTCGTTCGAGCCGACGCCGTAGTTCGAGTAATCCGCGAGCGAGCTCGTCGGCCCGATCGCCGAGACGCCGATCACGCCCGGCGACTCGGCCGGCACGACACGGCAGCCGGCGAAGTCGGGGCCGGCCAGGTCCTCGCTCGAGTTCCCGAGCGCGGCGACGGGCGTGACGCCGCGGCTCCGGGCGTAGGCGATCGCCCGGTCGACGGCGGCCACCGTGGCTGTCGTCTCCGGATCGCAGTCCGAAAGCGGGCCGGCGGTCGTGTTCACGTCGTCGGTGTAGAAGCTCATGTTGATCACGTTGAGCCTGGCGTCGCCGGCGTATGTGATGCCGTCGATCGCAGCACTCCACCAGCACGCGTAGACGTCGCACACCGTGACCGGAACGAGCGTTACGCCGGGAGCTACGCCCACGACGCCGGTGCCGTTCCGCTGTGCGGCGACGATGCCGGCCACGTGCGTGCCGTGGAAGGCGCTGTCGATGCAAGGGTTCGGCGCAACCGCGCTCGCGGTCGGCGACTCCGGGACGGAGACGTGGCCGTCTGCGCAGTCCACGTTCGAGACGCCGCCGAGCGTGCCGGTGCGGCTGAAGTCGACGTGCATGCTGTCGATGCCGCTGTCGAGGATCCCGACCTTCACGGCCGGCGAGCCGGCGAGCTTCGCCTGCGCGAGCGGCGAGCGGATCAGCGACATGTTCCACTGCTCGTTCTCCATCGGGTCGGCCGGGCCTGCGGACTTGCCGCCGTCCTTGCGGGTCTGCTGCGGCGGCGGCTCCTGCTTGACCCCCCGGTCGCGGCTGACCGAGTCGATCACGGCGTAGCCGTCCATTACCGCGTACTTCTGGACCAGCGAGCTGAAGTCACTGTTGGGCGCCTCGACGATCAGGACGCCGATCTGCTGGCTCAGGTCGTTCGTGATCGTCCCGCCGGCCGCCTGCACGGCGTAGACGGCGTACTGGTGCGTCACGGCGTAGACGGCGTAGCTGGCGCTCGCCTGCGTGACGGCGTAGCTCGAGCCGACGGCGTAGCCGTCGGTCACCGCGTAGTCGCCCGACAGCGTGACGACGTAGCGGCTCATCGAGACGGCGTAGTCGTTGCCGACGGCGTACCCGCTCGCCACGCCTGGCATCAGCACGGCAAGCACCGCCGCCGCCGATACGGCAGCCAGCCAGAGGCGGTGAGTCCGAATCATGTTCAAGTCCTCCTCGTCCGTGGTGCTACAGGCGGGCATTACCCACTCGGCCGAGATCTAACACACCACTTCTAAGGGTGGCAAGATGAGATTCATAGGCAGCTCACGCGAGGACCGCGCAGGTTCGAGTAGGAAAACCTGTCAGCGAGCTTCGTCGAGCCGCAGGCTGAACGAGCCGAAATCGCCCGCGCCCGGAGTGAGGTCGCCGGTTACGGCCCGGCTGACGACGAGGTAGTGGCGACCAGCCGCCGGTGAGGTCAGAACGAGCGTCTGAGGCGCTGCGGCCGTCGACGCGGGCCGCGTCAGATACGTGGTCACGTCCGTATACCCAGGCGTCAGGAACGGGTGCGTCGACGTCTCGAGGTCGAGGCGCGAGTCGTACAGATACAGGTCGTAGGTCTCCGTCCCCGGCACGGTCGCCGTATCCCACACGGTGAAGGTCGCACGCGTGAGGTGCGAGCCGAGATCGACGGGGTAGACGAGCCAGTCGGAGAGCGCGCCGGAAATAGCCTGGCCGCCGACCGCCGGCCACACCGTAGTGCCCTTCGCGAAGACGTCGGCCGCCGAGTCGACGCGAGCCTGCAGGCCGGGCGCGCTGGCGGCGGCTGCGTTGCCGTCGTGCAGCGCGACCGCCGCGAAGATCGGCAGGTGAAGCGCCTGGCCGTTCGACACCGTGGCGAGTAGCTCGCCGGTGTAGTCCCCCGGCGCCGCCGTCTTCGGCACGTCGACCGAGAACGTCACCGTCTTGTCGCCGCCGGCCGGGACGTCGACGGAGCCCGGGCCGGCGAGCTTCCAGGGTGAGGTGATCGCGCCGCTGCCGTCGGACGGGTTGCCGCCGGTGAAGGCAAACCGAACCTTGACCTTCCCCGCACCCGGCGCTGCATGGACGACGAACTTCTGCGACACCTTGTCGCCGGCGTCGACGGCGCCCACCTGCCACGTTCCCTGCAGGTCGCGCGGCCCCATCCCCGCATCGGCGCCTGCGCCCGAGGCGGCCGAGTACATCACCACGCCGTCGCGGAGCGCACCGAGCGCGCGGACGAGGTCGATCTTCCCCGCGCCCTCGCCCAGCGGGCCGACGTACGGGTCGGCCGCCCGGTTGCGCACCTCGTAGAGCGTCGTCGAGCCGGTCTGCGAGTCGACGAACACGGAGCCGAGGCCGCAGAAGAGCGGCAGCAGAGGATCGGTGAAGACGGTGCAGTTGATCGGGTTCGCGAGGTCGTTGGTGAGGATCCAGCGCGCCTCGTACAAGTCCGCGCCCGCGGTGTTCATCAGGGCGGCCCGGACGAGGGCATACGGCTGCGCGCGCACTGATGCGATCCCCGACGAGCCTGTCGGCGCCGAGCCGTACCGGGCCCGGTAGGCCTGCAGGAGGAGCGCGCTCGCGCCCGCCGCCGTCGGCGCCGCCATCGATGTCCCGGACGCGGTCGCGTAGTACGGGTCGGTGCGCGTCCCGCGGTTGAGGTCGTTCTGCGCCATCGCGGTGCCCGTGAGGGCCTGCGGCGCGACGATGTTGTACCCGGGCGCGACGACGTCCGGCCGCAGCCAGAGGTCGCCCGTCGGCCCGCGCGAGGACAGCGACGACAGTGAGGGCGGCTGCGTCCCGTCACCGTGCGGGCAGGTGTTGTCCTTGGGCGGCGTGGGCGGGTGCAGGTAGCCCGCGCAGGAGTCGCCCGAGTGGGTGTCGTCGTGGTTCAGGTCGTAGTCCTTGGCGCTCGCCCCGACACTGAGCGCCTGCGCCGCCGAGCCGGGCGACTCGAGCGCGCTGCCGAGGTACGGGCCGTTGTTGCCGACAGCCGCCACGAAGAGCGTCCCGTAGCGAACGGCCAGCCGGTTCAGCATCTGGCTGACGAGATCGGCGTCGTCGCTCGAGTTGAGGCGGAGCGGGCGCGCATCCGAGGCGAGGCTCATGTTGACGACGTCGGCGCCGAGCCCGCGATAGCGGGTCAGGCCGTCGCCACACGTGAGCATCGAGCTCGAGGGCATGGCCGCCCACTCCATCGCCGCGAGGAGATCGCTGTTGATGCCCGCGCCGCTGTCGTCGAGGACCTTGCCGGAGGCGATCAGCGCGCCCGGCGCAATGCCGGCGTAGCGGCCGAAGGGGCCGGACGAGCCGGGTGCGCCCTCACCCGTCCCCGCGGCGATGCCGGCGACGTGAGTGCCGTGGCCGTGCCCGTCGGCGCCGCCCGGGACGCAGTGCCCGTTCGTGAACTGCATCTGGCCGACGATCTTCGGCGGCGAGCTGAGTTCCGACCAGTGACCGAAGTCGAGGTCGTCCAGGTCGGGGTGGTACACGAGGCCGTTCACGACCGGGAGCCCGAATGGGATGGTCGGCGAGGGCGTGCTGCCGAGACCCGTGTCGAGGACGGCGATCCGCACGCCGGTGCCGGTGACGCCGTTGCTCCACAGGTCCGAGGCGTGGATGTCCGCGGGCGACCCGCGCGCCTGGTCGGCCAGCGTGTCCACCTGAGCACGCACGGCTTCGACCGGCTGGAGCCGGGTCACCCACGGCAGCGCGGCGATACGCGGAATGGCCGCACGGCGCGAGGCGACGGCGAACGCGTCGATCGCGGCGTACCGGTTCAGGATGCGCGCGCCTCCCGCCTCGAGCGCCCGGCCGCGCAGCGCAGTCGCCGGCCCGCGCACCTGTACGAAGTAGGCGATCTCGCCGGGCCGGCGGTCAGCGATCCGGCGCGAGACCCGAGCGTCGGGCCTGAGCGGCCCGTAGACGATCGCGGCGAGGTCGGGGCGCAGCTTCCCGGACGGATGGGCTCCGGCCTGTGGCGCCAGAACGAGCAGGGCCGCCAGAGCCACCGTCACCGCTATCCCTCGCCGCAGTCTCCTCACCGGCCCTCCCCGGCCTGTCGCTGGTGTGCTGCTCTACCCGCTACGCCGTCTTCGCAACCGGAACGAGCCGCTCATGGGCCTCGTCGAACGTGAGGCCCCGTTGCCACTCGGTGTCGAACGCGATCTTCAACGTGGCCGCGAGCGACGGGTGCTCGACGACGACCATCGTGAGGTCGGAGCCCCCGAGCACCGGGTCCTCCATGCCGAACATCACGTACCGCTCGTCGATGATCACGAGCTTGAGCGGCAGCTCGGGCACGAACCGGGCGTCCTCGCCGGCGTCGATGAACTGGCGGACCCCTTCGATCGTGTCGGGGTCGTCGAAGATCGAGAACTCGTAGACGCTCTTCGCCTTGAAGGTGCTGGAGACCTCGAGGCCCTTCTCCTCCTCCTGCGGCGGCGTCGCGTACGGCGGCTTCGTGAACACGAGGATCTCGTGCTGGATGTCCTCCTGGAGCTCGCTGAAGCGCTCGTTGATCGCGCGACGGTCGCGCAGGACCTCGATGTAGTCGAGCGGGTCGGTGACGCCCTGGCCCTCCTGGAAGGCGGGCGCCAGCTGGCTGATCATGGCGTTGGCGCCGCGCTCGAGCTCGGTGAGCGCCTGGCGGTGGTCGGAGACGAGCCGGTCGATGGCGCTGTCCGGGGCCGACGCGACGTACTTCACGACCTTGCCCGGCCGCGTCGAGGCGAGCCCGCGCTCCACCAGGCTGGCCAGCACGTCGTAGATGCGCTGGCGCGGCACGCCGGCGATGCGCGCGACTTCCGCGGCGGTCGACGACCCGCGCCGGATCAGCGCGAGGTACGCCTTCGCCTCGTACATGGTCAGCCCGAGCTTGGTGAGCTGCTCGACGTGCGCCTGGCCGTCGTCCGTCATGCCGGAATCGTAAGGTGCCACCGGGCCGAGTGTCAACACCTCGCCCGGTGGTGCCTCGAATCAGCCAGGAGTCGCGTAGCCGCGCATGCCGTCGACGAGCAGCGCGTAGAAGCGATCGGCAAGGGCGTCGGTGTCCCGGCCCGGGCGCAGCCACGTGTAGGCCCAATTCGCCGCCGACAGCACGAGCAGGGCGGCGGTCGCGTCGTCGAGGTCGGTGCGCAGCTCGCCCAGCTCGCGGCCCTCGCGGAAGAGCGCACGCACGCGCTCCTCGTAGCGCCGCCGCTCGGACAGGATCTCGTCGCGCCGCTCGCCTTCGAGGTAGCGCCACTCGCGGATGAAGACCGTGGCGACGTCGAGCTGCTCGGCGACGACGCGGAGGTGGCCGCGCATGACAAGGCGGATCCGCTCGGGTACCGGCGCGTCCTCGGGAAGCTCGTCGAGCACGCGGTGAAACGCATCGGCGCCCTCGCGCATCGTCTCGTAGAGGAGGTCCTGCTTCGAGTCGATGTGCGCGTACAGCGAGCCCTTCTGAACGCCCATCGCTTCGGCGAGGTCGCCGATCGACGTGCCGTGGTAGCCCTTCTCGGCGAAGAGGCGCGCCGCCTGCCGGGCGAGCTCGGTGCGCCGCGGCGTGCTCACGATGGCACCGGGTAGCGGCGGAACAGCTCGGCCGCGGCCTCGTGGAACCCGGCCGGCTGGCCGGCCGCGGCGAAGGTAGCCGCGATCTCCTCCATCTCGCCCACCCAGCGCCAGCCTTTCGCGCGGGCCGAGCGCTCGGCCCGCTCGAGGCGTCCCGGAAGATCCGGCAGCGAGAGCTCCCACTCCGTGCGGAGCGCGTCGTCGACGCCTTCGGCGCGCGCGAGCTCGCGGATCGCGAGCAGCAGCGCGGCCGTGCCCTTCGTCCAGGCGGCGTAGGCCATCTTCACCGCCGACGCGTCGCCGACCTCGCCGGAGACGACACGGGCAGCGAGCGGCGAGCCGGCGAAGAGCTCCGCGACGGCGGGCGCCTCAGGACCCGAGAGGTACAGCCGGGTCGTGCCGGGCTCGTGCGGCGGCGGGCCCACGATGCCGCCGTCGACGGCGCGCTCGACGGCCGCCGCAACCCGGCGAGCGGTCGACGGCGCGATCGCGTTGACGTCGACGAACAGGCCGCCGAAACCGGCGAGCGATCCCGCAACCTCGAGCGCCGCGTGGGGCGGGCAGACGGAGACGACCACGGCGCTCCTGGCGACTTCCGCCACGGTGCCCACGTCCTCGAGCGTGGCCGCCTCGGCACGCGCGCGCGTCTCGGCGCTGCGCCCCTCGGACGCCCACACGACCCTCCGGCCCGTGCCCACGAGCGCCGCGCCGACGGCGGCGCCCATCTCGCCGGGATGCAGCAGGCCGACCCGCTCTCGAGCCATTACACTGGCACCCTAACGATCGTTCGGTTGGGAGGACAGATGACGCCGCGCGAAGCCGAATTCCTGGAGTACGTGCAGTCCGGCGGGCAGGTCGAGACGCACGACTGGATGCCCGACGAGTACCGGGCCAAGCTCATCAAGTTCATCGAGATGCACGCCAACTCGGAGCTCATGGGCGTGCTGCCCGAGCGCGAGTGGCTCCTCCGTGCGCCAACGCTCCAGCGCAAGCTCGCGCTGACGGCGAAGGTGCAGGACGAGGTCGGCCATGCGCAGCTCATCTACCGCGTGGTCGAGGATCTCGGCAAGCCGCGCGCCCGGTGCCTCGACGACCTGATCTCGGGGAAGAGCAAGTTCCACAACGTCTTCCACTACCCGACCTCCACGTGGGGCGACGTGGGCGTGATCGCGTGGCTCGTGGACGCGGCGGCGATCATCTCCCAGAAGGCGCTCCTCAAGTGCTCGTACGCGCCGTACGCGCGGATCATGAAGAAGATCTGCTGGGAGGAGTCGTTCCACATCCTCCACGGCCGCGACGTGATCCTCACGCTCGTGAACGGCACCGACTCGCAGCGCGGGCTGGTGCAGGAGGCGCTCGACCGCTGGTGGGGGCCGCTCATGCAGTTCCACGGCAACCCGATCGCGGCGGCCGAGGACCCCGTCGTGCAGTGGCGGATCAAGACGCAGGGCAACGAGGAGGCACGGCAGCAGTTCCTCGACGGCTACGTGCCGCAGATCTGGGAGCTCGGGCTCACCGTTCCCGACCCGAAGCTGGCCAAGCGCGAAGACGGCGTCTGGGAGTACACGGAGCCCGACTGGGACGAGCTGCGCCACGTCGTCACCGGCCACGGGCCGAAGACGGCGGAGCGGCTCGAGCTGCGGCGGCTGACGCTCGCCGAGACCGCCTGGGTGCGCGACACCGTGCTCGCGGAGGCTGCGTGATCTGGGAGGTCTTCCGGCAGGAGCGCAAGGGACAGGCCTTCGCGCACGCCGGCTCGGTGGTCGCGCCGGAGGCGGAGTTCGCCCGCGCATACGCGCATGAGCAGTACGGGCGGCGCGGCGAGTCGGTGGCGTTGTGGGTCGTCCCGCGCGACTCGGTCCTCGAGGTCGAGGACTTCGTGGATGAGCTCGGCCGCAACTACCACCGCGTGGACGGCTACTCGCTCAAGGCGAAGCTGAAGGAGGCGCGTGAACGAGCAGGCACAGCAGCTGCTGCTGGCGATAGCTGACGACGAGCTCGTCCTCGGCTGGCGCGACTCGGAATGGACCGGGATCGCGCCGGTCCTCGAGGAGGACGTTGCGCTGTCGTCGATCGCGCAGAACGAGATCGGCCACGCGCGGGCGATCTACGGGCTGCTCGCGGAGGACGCCGACGCGCTGGCCTTCGACCGGCGGCCGGAGGAGTACCGCTGCTCGGCCTTGGTCGAGCTGCGGATGGTGCCCGACTGGGCTCGGACGATCGCGCGGCGCTGGCTGTACGAGCACGCTGACGCCATCCGCATCGCCGCGCTCGCGGAGTCGGATGACGAGGCGGTCGCCGGGCTCGCCGCGAAGATCCGGCGCGAGGAGGCGTACCACCTCATGCACGCAGACATGTGGGCGGAACGGCTGCGCGACGAGCCGCGGTTCCGGGCCGCCGTCGCGCAGCTGCTTCCGCAGGCGCTCGGCATGCTCGAGCCTGCGAGCCGGCGGGCGCTGCTCGCCGCGACCGGGCTCGAGGAGGTCGAGCCGGTCGAGCGCGGCGCGCACGATGCGAGCTGGCCGCAGCTCTGGGAGGAGATGACGATGGTCCGGCGGAGCGAGCCCGCGGGCGTCGCATGGTGACCGCCGACGACGTCTGGGCCGCGCTCGACGAGATCCCCGATCCGGAGATCCCGGTCATCTCGCTGGTCGACCTGGGCGTGATCCGCGACGTGGCGGTAAGCGACGGACATGTGCGCATCGAGTTCACGCCGACGTTCATGGGCTGCCCGGCGCTCGAGGTGATGCGCGACCAGATGGCCAAGCGGATCGCAGAGCTCGGCGCGGAGCCCGAGATCGACGTCATCCTCGACGACTCGTGGTCGACGGACCGGATCTCTCCGGCCGGCCGCGAGAAGCTGCGCCAGGCCGGTTTCGCGCCGCCGGCGCCGCGCTCGGTCGACGGCCCCCAGCTCGTCCAGCTCCAGTCCGGCGCGTTCCGCTGCCCGTACTGCGGCTCGACGGAGACGCGGCTCGAGAACATCTTCGGCCCGACGCCGTGCCGCTCGGTGCGCTACTGCACGAGCTGCCGACAGCCGTTCGAGCAGTTCAAGACGATCTAGCCGCCCGGTCTAGCCCGCGGGATTGATCATGCCGAAGAGGCCCCGCACATTCTCCTCGGTCTCGCCGTGCCAGGTGTGCGGGCCCGCCGTGTAGTAGAGCGTTTCCCTGGGCCCGGCTGACCCCCCGTTGCCGAACTCGATCCCCCAGAGGCCGCTGATCGCGATCATCTTGCGATCCGGCCTCCGCAAGGCGCCGAGATACGCCCACCGGTTCCTGTCCACTTCGCGGTAGACGCCGATGCGGCCGTCGCCGAAGTTGCCGACGAGCAGATCGCCTCCGAACTTCCCGAAGGCAGGCGGTGCCATCGCGACGTCGACCGGCTGGTTCAGCGGGCCCTTCCGTCCGACTCGCGCGAGCAGCTTCCCTCGCAGGTCGAAGACGTCCACGTACCCACCGGTCGGCAAGTCGTTCCCGTTGGGCGGGGCCGGCACGGCGTAGGTGACGAAGATCCGGCCGCCGATCGCCTGGATGCCGAACGCGTGGTACCAGGCGGGGATCTTGCGGTCGACGAAGGCGCCCTTCCGGCTCAGCGGGCGCCAGCTCGCGTCGAAGACGTCGACGCGTCCGTTGTGGAAGTCGGCCGCGTAGAGGTACGTGGAGCCGTCTGGAGCCGTGGCCACGGCGAGCCCGCGATAGACGGCCCCCCGATGCGCGTTGTCGACCGCAACCTCGGTGACGGCGGAGCCGGCGGCCGGGACACTTCCGGCCCAGCCGCGGATCTTCCCGTCCTCGCACGCGAAGATGAAGCGCGCGGGCGCCGACGCCGGCCCGTCCGTCACGACGAACCCGTTGGTGCCGTTGGAGACCATTCCGGTCGGGCCTCCGGCCACGGTCACCACGAGTGATCGCTTCTGGCCTGTTCCGTCGTAGAGCGTGCTCGTTGCGGTCGCCTCGTTGGCGATCCACCAGGGGCCCGTCTCGCTCGCCGCAAGCCCCCAGGCGTTGACGAGGTTCGAGTCGGCCGTGGCGCCGGCGAGATAGCCGTTCGAGACGAGACCGCGAACGGCGAACGCGTTCACGCCGGACGCCCGGTGAGCGAACGAGGCAGGCGCAGCCGCGGTGACCACGGCCACGAGAGCGATCGCCAGGATCGAGCGGGAACGGTTCGTCGGCACGGCTGCCGATCGTCGCACGGCGAACCTTCGTTGAGAAGGGCAGCCCCGCCTTCCCGCCGACCTCATTGTGCGACCACTCCTCGCGGGAACCTAGGCTTTCCCGCCGTGCGCGCCCTCGTCCTGGCCGGCCTGTCCCTGCTGCTGCTCGCCGGCTGCGGCGGCGACAAGCTCAGCGACGCCGACTTCCGGGCGCAGGCGAACAAGCTCTGCGTCGCGTACAGCACCAGAGTGAACGCGCTGTCGGACCCGGGCGGCTACACGCAGCTCGCGCAGTACGCAGCGCAGGCGCACGAGGCACTGGTGGTGGCGATCGACGGGCTCAAGAACCTGCACCCGTCCGACGCCCTGCAGGACGACTACGCCGGGTGGGTGGCCAGCAACGACCGCGCGCTGCAGCGCGTCGGCGAGCTCGAGCAGGCGGCGAAGGACAGGAACGACGCGGAGATCCAGCGGCTGAGCGCCGCCGCAAACGCCGAGGACGTGCGCGCCGACAGGATCGCGACGCGGCTCGGAATCGCCCAGTGCGCCAACGACTGACCTTTCGATAGCAACGCTGGTATCTAGACTGGGCCGGTGACCAACCGAGGGCCCAGGCGCCGCGGCGCAATCGAGCGGTTGCGCGAGCGCGTCGCCCACGTCGAGGAGGGCGAGTGGCTCTTCGCGCAGATCGCGGACGACGTCGCCGAGCGGCGGCTCGAGCTCGGGATGTCGCAGAAGGAGCTCGCGGAGAAGTGCGGCACCACGCAGTCGGCGATCGCGCGCCTCGAGGCAGGCGGGCGGCCGCCGCGGATCGACACCCTGCAGCGGATCGCGAACGCGCTCGACTGCGAGCTCGTCGTGCAGCTGCGCGAGCCGACCGGCAGCTAGCGGCCGCGAAACTCGGGGGCGCGCTTCTCGAGGAAGGCGGTGACGCCCTCGCGAAAATCCTCGGTCTGCGTCGCCTGCGACTGGAGCTCGGCCTCCAGCTCGAGCTGCTCCTCGAGCGTCGCCGTGACGGCGTTCGCGAACAGCGTCTTCGTCAACCCGATCGCGCGCGTCGGCGCGGCCGCGTAGAGCGCCGCGAGCTCGCCGGCGCGCGCGGCGAGGTCGTCGGCGGACACGACCTCGGACACGAGACCCCAGGCGTGCGCTTCCTCGGCGCTGAGCCGCCGGCCGGAGGTCATCCACTCGAAGGCGCGCGCCATGCCGAGCAGCTGGACGATGAACCACGAGCCGCCCGAATCAGGGACGAGGCCGATCGAGACGAAGCCCGGCGCAAACACGGCGGCCTCAGAGGCGATGCGGATGTCGCACACGCACGCCAGCGAGAGGCCGGCGCCCGCGGCGGGACCGTTGATCGCGGCGATCACCGGCTTCTCGAGCGCGCGGATGGCACGAACGTTCGGGTGATAGGTCTCCTCGAGCCGGTCGCGGATGTCGCCGACCGCCGCGCTGAACTCGGTCAGGTCCTGGCCCGCGCAGAATCCGCGGCCCGCGCCGGTGAGCACGACCGCACGCACCTCGTCGTTCGTCCGGGCCTCCTCGAGCGCGGCATTGAGCGCCGCATGGGTGGCGGCGTTCAGCGCGTTGAAGACCTCCGGGCGGTTGAGCGTGATCGTCAGCACGCCGCCCTCGCGCGTCGTCAGGACCTCCGTCACGGCCGTCTCCTCCCTCGTCGTCGGCACCGGCGCGCATCTTGGCGCACTTGCGGCACACACGCGTGCGCCTCCCGCCGATAGCGTCATAGCGGGTCTGTCCCCCGGGTGTATCGGGGGGCTGACCCAAGCGTGGCGTCCTCCGCCGCGGATCGGGTCAACAGCTTGGGTCAGCCCCCGATACGGCTGGGGACAGACCCGTGGGTCGCGCGGTCAGCTGCGGCGCAGGCGGCGGGCGAAGGTCCATGCGACCAGCAGGCCCAGGGCGGACACGATCTGCCAGCCGAGGACGATGCGGTTCGGGTCGACGGCCGGCCGCCAGCGGACCTCGCCGTCGGAGATGACGTACGCGCCCGCCGGCTTCGCCATCAGGCCGAAGCCGCCGCCGCCGTTGTTGTCCTCGTCGCCTCCTCCGCCTCCGCCGCCGCGCACGGTCGCGGCCGGGATGACCGTCACGCCGTCCTGCTCGTGCGGCTCGCCGAAGACGCGGGTGACGCTGATCGCCTCGCGGGCTCCGCGCAGGATCTCGTCGACGTCGGGCATGGGTGCCTCCTTGGGAGTCGGTTACGTCCCGCCGCGGCTTTCGAGGAACGCACGGATCGCGCCCTGCGCCTCCTCGTTCGAGCATCGACAGCGAGAGCCAGTCGCGCGCGTGGCCGACGGTCGCGTTCCACGACAGGTCGCGCCAGAAGTTCAGCTGCTGCTTCGCGTAGCGGGTGGTCTCGGGCAGCTTCGCCGCGAGCTTCTCGACGTACTCGTCCACGACCGCGTCGAGCTCCGCGCGCGGCACCGCGCGGTTGACGAGCCCCCACTCGACGGCCTGGGCCGGCGTGATCTTCTCGCACAGCAGGATGATCTCGCGCGCACGCCGCTCGCCGACCATCACGGGTAGCCACTGGGTGGCGCCGCCGGCCGGGACCGAGCCGTGCTCGAGGCCCACGTGTCTGATGTACGCGTCGTCGACCATGACGGCCAGGTCGCATGCCATCTGCAGCTCGTTGCCGCCGCCGACGCAGATGCCGTTGATGCGCGCGAGCGTCGGCTTGCCGATCTCGCGGATCCGGTCGTGCATGTCCTGGAAGGCGCCGAACCACTTCCAGTACTCCTTCGAGTTGCCGACGAGCTCGGCGCCCCACGAGCGCAGGTCGGCGCCGACGCAGAAGGCGCGGCCCTCGCCCGTGACCACCACCACGCGGATGTCGTCGTCCCACGACGCGTCCTCGAACGCCCGCGCCAGCTCGCGCAGCATCTGGAAGTCGAAGGCGTTCAGGACGTCGGGCCGCGTGAGCGTGACCGTCGCCCGTGGCGGCGCCTTCTCGTAGCGGATGTGCTCGAAACCGAGCTCGGCCGGCGCGAGCGGGCGGGGTGCGGCTGCCTCCGTCACTCGACGCTCGCGAAGAACACCTTGAACGGGATGCCCATCGCCATCGAGTCCTTACCGGTCGCGCCGAGCTCCTCGCTCGACGCGGCTGCCTTGAACGCGTCGCGGTCCGGGAACTCGAACTCGGCGTAGTAGCCGTACTCGGGCTCGTCGCCGGTCGGCGTGCCGAAGATCGCGCCGTGGCGGAAGGTCGCGCTCTCGACCTTGCGGCAGAGCTCGACGTGCTGGGCGTAGCGGTCGCTCGGCGGCGCGACCTCGTACAGGACCAAGACTCGAACCATTCCGCTCCCTCCGTCGGCGACGCGCCGAGCGTATAGCTTCAGCACCGTGTCGAGTGGAGCCGGACTCGCGGTCGCGCTGTCGGTCACGGCGGGCCTCGCCGGGTCGGTCCAGGCGGCGGTCATGGGCAAGCTCGGCGACCGGGTCGGAATCGTCCCGGCGATCGCGTTCTCGACCGTCGTGGCATTCGCCGGCGGCATCGTGCTGCTCCTCGCCGTCGAGCGCGGGCACGGCCTGGGTGCGGCGCTGCACGAGCCCGCCTGGCTCTGGGTCGGCGGGCTGCTCAGCCTGTTCATCGTGCTGGCGATCACCGTCGGGCCACCGCGCATCGGTATGACCGCGACGGTCGGGCTCGTCATCGCCGGCAACCTGGTGAGCGCGGCGGTGATCGACCGGTTCGGGCTGTTCGGGCAGGACGAGATCGCCACTCAGCACGACGCGCCTGGTCGGGCTCGCGCTCGCTTGCGGCCGGCTCGGCGCTCACGCTCTCCAGCTCCTAGGCGAGCCCCACGATCTCGTCCGGCCGGACCGGGACGCGCGTCAGCGGCTTGCCCGTCGCGTCGCGCAGCGGCCGCGGCGACGGCCGCCGTCGCGACCACCGTCGGAGCTCGCCCACGCCCTTCACGCCGTAGGGCGCGTCCGGCTCGGGATCCTCGATCAGCACCGACTCGACCGGCGGCATGTCGAGCGTGGTCGGGATCAGGTAGTCGGTGAAGCTCGCGTTCCGGATCAGGCCGTCGCGCGTCTGGATCTCCTCCATCAGCGCGAGCCCGAGGCCCTGCGCCGTGCCGCCCTCGATCTGGCCCTCGACCGCCGTGCGGGTTGATCGCGCGGCCCACGTCCTGGCGCAGTCCCGATCCAGACGACCCGCGTCAGGCCGAGCTCGACGTCCACCTCCGCGACGACGCTGCATCGCCGCGCAGGCGAACGCCACGTGCGCCCGCTCGCCGGTGACCTGGCCGGTCTCCGGGTCGAGCGGCGCCGTCGGAGGGTGGCGGTAGACGCGCTCGATGTCGACTCTCGCCTGCCGGCGTCGGCCGCCGAGCTCGGCGAGCGCGGCGCGGCACGCAAGCTGCACGGCACCGGCCGCCATCCAGGTCATGCGCGAGGCCGACGCCGAGCCGGCCGAGCCGACCGACGCGGTCGTCGCCGGCGCGAGCCTGCACCTCCTCGGTGCCGAGCTCGCGTGCGGCGCGTCCTGGAGGATCACCTCGATCACGCCCTGCCCGACCTCGGCCGCCGCGCAGTGCACCTCCGCGCGCAGCCGCCCGCGCCGTAGCGTGACGCGGGCGGCGCAGTGAAGTCGTCGAAGCCCTCCGAGAAGCAGATGTTCTTGAAGCCGACGGCGAACCCGACGCCGCGCTGGACGCCCTCGCCGCGGGTCGTGTTGCCGGCACCGCCCGGCAGGCGGATCGGCGTCGCGCGGCAGCGGCTCGGGCTCCGGCACGCGGAGATCGCGCGCCGCCCGCCGCATCACCTCGGCGACGGGCAGCGAGCCGGTCGACGATCTGGCCGGTCGGCAGCGTGTCGCCCGGCGCGAGCGCGTTCAGCAGCCGCAGCTCGACCGGGTCGATGTCGAGCGCCGCGGCCAGCCTGTCCATCTGCGCCTCGGCGGCGAAGCAGGTCTGCACGGCGCCGAAGCCGCGCATCGCGCCGCACGGCGGGTTGTTCGTGTAGACGCAGGTCGACTCGATCAGCGCGTTCGGGACGGCGTACGGGCCGCACGCGAAGCAGGCCGCGTTCGACGTGACCGCCGTCGAGCTCGACGCGTAGGCGCCGCCGTCGAGCAGGATCCGCATGCGCACGCGACGAGCCGCCCGTCGCGGGTCGCCGTATGCTCGGCCCAGATCCGCGCCGGATGGCGGTGGACGTGGCCGACGAACGACTCGTCGCGGCCGTAGACGATCTTCACCGGGCGGTTCGTGTGCAGCGCGAGCAGCGCGCCGTGGATCTGCATCGAGAGGTCCTCCCGGCCGCCGAACGCGCCGCCGACGCCCGCCAGATGGATGCGCACCTGCTCGCGTCGAGGCCGAGGCACGGGGCGACCTGGTCGCGGTCGACGTGCAGCCACTGCGTGGCGACGTAGATGTCGATGCCGCCCTCGCCGTCGGGCACCGCGAGGCCCGACTCCGGGCCCGAGGAACGCCTGGTCCTGATGCCGAGCTCGTAGACGCCGCTGACGGTGACGTCGCCCTGGGCGTCGGGGTCGCCGTGCCGAATGACGACGTGGCGGACGACGTTCGGCCGGTCTCCTCGCGGTAGCCGTGCCCCATCGTCGGCCGGTCCGGGTGCAGCGGCGGCGCTCGGTCGCTCGCTCCGGGTCGACGACCGGCTCGAGCGGCTCGTACTCGACGACGATCGCCTCGGCCGCGCGGCGCGCCTGCTCCGGGTGCTCGGCGGCGACGAGCGCGACCGGCTCGCCCTAGTAGCGCACGCGGTCGTCCGCGAGCACCGGCTGGTCGGCGAACTCGAGCCCGTAGGGTTCCGGCCCGGGACGTCCGCGTGCGTGAGCACGGCGTGGACGCCGGGCATGCGCGACCGCGCGCGGAGATGTCGATCGCCGACGATGCGCGCGTGCGCGTGCGGGCTGCGGACGTGTGCGCCCCAGAGCATCCCGGCGGCGTTCAGGTCGCTCGAGTAGGCGAACTCCCCGGTCATCTTCGGCACGCCGTCGACGCGCCGCTCGAGCGCGGTCGGCGTGTCCGATCGGCAGGTGCGTGCGCGTCGTCATCGGCGCTCGGCCGCCGCGTGGACTGCGTCGAGGATCTTCGCGTAGCCCGTGCAGCGGCAGATGTTGCCGGACAGCGCCTCGCGGATCTCGTCGTCGCCCGGGTCGGGGTCGCGCTCGAGGAGGTCGGCCGCGCCACGATGAGCCCGGGCGTGCAGAAGCCGCACTGCACGGCGCCCGCGGCGACGAACGCCTGCTGCACGGGATGGAGCGCGCCGCCCGAGGCGAGCCCCTCGACCGTGACGACCTCGCGCCCTTCGGCCTGCGCGCCGAGCACGAGGCACGCGCAGACGAGCTCGCCGTCGAGCAGCACCGAGCACGAGCCGCACTCGCCCTGCTCGCACGCGTTCTTCGAGCCGGGCAGGCCGAGCCGCTCGCGCAGGACGTAGAGCAGGCTCTCGCCCGCCCAGACGTCCGCCTCGTGCTCCTCGCCGTTGACGCTGAGCGCGATCCTCATGCGCCGCACCGGTCCAGCGCGCGCTCCGTGAGGACACGCGAGGGCGTGGCGGCGGTAGGCCGCCGAGCCGCGCACGTCGTCGATCGGGCTCGCCGCCTCCGCGACGCGCTCCGCGAAGGAGTCACGCTCGGCGAGCGGCGCCGTCACGAGGCCGACCACCGGCCCGGCCGACCCGTAGGCGGCGCGCAGCTCGCCGCGCTCCTCGTCGACCGCGAGCGCGAGCGAGCACACGGCGATCACCATCGCGTTGCGCGGGCCGACCTTCATGAACGTCTGCCGCGAGCCGTCGGCGCGGACGTGCACGGCGGCGATCAGCTCGTCGTCGCGCAGCGCGTTCCGCTTCGGGCCGACCAGGAACTCGGCGAGCGGCAGCGTGCGCGTGCCGGCCCTGCTCGCCAGCTCGACCTCGCCGCCGGCGACGAGCAGCGGCGGCAGCGCGTCGCCGGCCGGTGACGCCGTGCCGAGGTTCCCGCCGATCGTCCCGCGGTTTCGGATCTGCGGCGATCCGACCGTCCGGGACGCTTCGGCCAGCGCGGGCAGCAGCTCGGCGAGCCCGGCGGCCATCGCCTCGGTGTACGTCAGCGAGGCGCCGAGCCGCACGCTGCCGTTCTCCCGCGACCAGCCGTCGAGCTCACGCACCTGGTTCAGGTCGATCAGCAGCTCGGGCCGCCGGTGGTCGAAGTTCAGCTCGACCATGACGTCGGTCCCGCCGTCGATCGGGACCGCGCCGGGATGCTCCGCCTTGAGCCGCAGCGCCTCGTCGAGGGTCCGCGGCGACACCGCCTCCATCCGACAAGCGTAATCGGGCGGGCCGGTAGGGTCGAAGGGATGGGCGACCTGAGGCGACGAGCCGCCGTCGCGCGCGGGGACGAGCCGGCCGACCTGGTGGTGCGCGGCGGGAAGGTGCTCTCCGTCTTCACGCGCGAGTGGCTCGACGGCGACCTGGCGATCGTCGACGGGGTGATCGCCGGCCTCGGCGACTACGAAGGGCGTGAGGAGCTCGACGCTTCGGGCCGCTGGCTCGTGCCGGGCTTTGTCGACTCGCACATGCACTTGGAGTCGTCGAAGCTCCTGCCGGACGAGCTCGCGAGGCTGCTGCTCCCGCTCGGCACGACGGCGGTCGTGGCCGACCCGCACGAGATCGCGAACGTGCTCGGCACCGACGGCGTCCACTGGCTGCTCGACTTCTGCGCCGACCTGCCGCTCGAGGTCTGGTTCATGGCCTCGTCGTGCGTGCCGGCTTCTACGTTCGAGTCGCCGAGGCGCGCCCTCACCGACGGCGACCTCGGCGCGCTGCTGCGCCGCCGCCGGGTGCTCGGGCTGGCCGAGATGATGAACTTCCCGGGCGTCATCGGCGGCGCCGAGCACGAGCTGTCGAAGCTCCGGCTCGAGGGCGCGGCTCATGTAGACGGGCACGCGCCGGGCGTCGTCGGCAAGGAGCTCAACGCGTACATCGCGGCCGGCATCCGTTCCGACCACGAGGCGCGCACGCTCGAGGAGGGCCGCCAGCGCCTGCGCGCGGGGATGTGGGTGCTGATCCGCGAGGCGTCCGGCGCGCGCAACCTGCAAGCGCTGCTACCGCTCGTCGCCGAGTTCGGCCCGCACCGGCTCGCCTTCTGCACCGACGACCGCGAGCCGGAGCACATCGTCTCCGAGGGCCACATCAATTCCATGGTGCGCGCGGCGGTGGCGGCCGGGGTGGCACCCGAGGACGCGCTCGTAATCGCCTCGTTCAACGGGGCGACCTGGCACGGGCTGTCGCACCTCGGCGCGCTGGCGCCCGGCTACCAGGCCGACGTGCTCGTGCTCTCCGACCTCGAGTCGTTCGAGCCCGAGCTGGTTTTGAAGGCGGGCAGGCGCGTGGACGAGACGGAGCGCCGGGAGGTGCCCGACTGGGTGCGCCACACCGTGCGCATCCGCCCGGTCGGCTCGAACCGGTTCCGCATCCCGTGGGAGGGCGGCTCGGCCCGCGTGATCGGGCTCGTCCCGGATCAGATCGTCACTGACTCGCTCGTCGAGGAACCGACCGTCGTGGACGGCGAAGCGGTCGCCGATCCGGAGCGCGACCTCGCCAAGATCGCGGTGCTGGAGCGACACCTGGGCACCGGCCGCATGGGGCTTGGCCTCGTGCGCGGCTTCGGGCTGAAGACCGGCGCGCTGGCCTCGACGGTCGCACACGACGCGCACAACATCGTCGTCGTGGGCGTCGACGACTACGACATGTCTCGCGCCGTCACTCGCCTGGCCGAGATCGGCGGCGGGATCGTCGTGGTCGAGGACGGCGGCGTGCGCGCCGAGCTGGCGCTGCCGATCGCCGGCCTGCTCTCGGCGGCGGAGCTCGAGGAGGTCGTCGCGTCGAGCCGCGGCTGCGTCGAGGCGGCGCGCAAGCTCGGGTGCGAGCTGCGCTCGCCGTTCCAGTCGCTCGCGTTCCTCGCGCTCTCGGTGATCCCGGCGTTGAAGATCACCGACCGCGGCGTGATCGACGTCGACCGGTTCGAAGTCGTGCCGCTGCGCGCCGGCTGATGGGCGCACTGCTGACCAACGCCTGGGTCGTGACCATGGACGACGCGGGCACCGAGCACCGCGACGGCTGGCTACTTGTCGAGGACGGCCTGGTGTCGGCGGTCGGGGGCGGCGCGCCACCGGAGGCGGACGAGCGCGTCGACCTGGGCGGCGCGGTCGTCACGCCGGGCCTGATCAACACGCACCACCACCTGTACCAGACCCTCACCCGCGCGCGGGCGCAGGAGGCCGACCTCTTCACCTGGCTGAAGACGCTCTACCCGGTGTGGGCTCGGCTCGACGCAGAGGCCGAGTACGCGGCTGCGCGCACCGGGCTCGCGGAGCTGGCGCTCTCGGGCTGCACGACCGTCTTCGACCACCACTACGTCTTCCCGCGCGGCGAGAGGGGGCTGGTCGAAGCGGAGGTGCGAGCCGCGCGCGAGCTGGGTCTGCGGATCGTGGCGTCGCGCGGGTCGATGGACCTGGGCGAGTCGCAGGGCGGTCTGCCGCCGGACTCGCTCGTGGAGTCGCTGGACGACGTGCTGGCCGACACCGAGCGGCTCGTCGGCGAGCTGCACGAGCCGGGCCACGGTGCGCGTGTCCAGATCGCTGTTGCGCCCTGTTCGCCGTTCTCGGTCACCGGTCGCCTGATGGAGGAGTCGGCGGCATTCGCGCGCGAGCGCGGCCTCCTCCTGCACACGCACCTCGCCGAGACGATCGAGGAAGAGGCGTACTGCGCCGAGCTCTACGGCTGCCGGCCGGTCGAGTACCTGGAGCGGCTGGGCTGGCTCGACGGCGACGTCTGGTGCGCGCACTGCGTGCACCTGACCGACAGCGACATCGACTCGCTCGCGGACAGCGGCACCGGCGTCGCCCATTGCCCCACCTCCAACCTGCGGCTCGGGGCCGGGTTCGCACGCGTGCCGGAGCTCGTCGAGGCGGGGGTGCGGGTCGGGCTCGGCGCGGACGGGTCGGCGTCGAACGAGCGCAGCGACCTCGCGTTCGAGGTCAAGCAGGCGCTGCTCGTCGCACGGGGGCGCGGCGGGCCGGAGGCGCTGACGACCCGGGAGGCGCTGCGGCTGGGCACGCGCGGCGGCGCGGCGATCCTGCGCCGCGACGACATCGGCGCGATCGAGCCTGGAAGGTGCGCCGACCTGGCGGTCTGGCGGACGGACGGGCTGGCGCTCGCGGGCGCGGACGACCTCGTCGCCGGGCTCGTCTTCGCGCTGCCACAGCGCGTCGACCGCCTGTACGTCGGCGGCGAGGAGGTCGTGCGTGACGGGCTGCTCGTGAACGCCGACGAAGCAGTCATCGCCGACGAGCACCGGCGCGTTGCGCAAAGGTTCCTCGCGTGACCGGCGCCTTTACAGGGACTGTCCCTGTTAGGAAACGCGCTGCGTGAGCGTCTCGGTCTCGACCCACGTGCTGGACACGGGCGCCGGGCAACCGGCCGCGGGCGTGCGCGTCGAGCTCTACCGGGAGGGCGCGCTGGTCGGCTCGGGGACGACCGACGCGGACGGGCGGATCGCGCAGCTGGGGGCCGGGCTCGACCCGGGCTCCCACTCGATCGTCTTCCACCCGCCGTCGCCGTTCTTCCGCCGCGTGCAGCTCGACGTCGAGCTCGGCGACGGCCACCACCACGTGCCGCTCCTCGTCTCGCCCTACTCGTGCGCGAGCTACCGCGGCAGCTGAGCGCCGACGAGCTCGCGGAGCTCTTCTCGGGGCGCACCCGGCTCGTCGAGGTGCTGGCCGAGCGCGACGACCCGCTCGGCGTCGCACCGCAGGTCGTCCGCGAGCTGAGCGACGAGGATCGCGCCGCGGCGCTCGCCGCCCATCCGCGCATCGGCGAGCGCTCGGCCGAGCAGCACGGCGACGACCCGGCCGTGCTCGCCGAGCTGGCCGAGCTGAACACGGCCTACGAGGAGAAGTTCGGCTTCCGCTTCGTCGTGTTCGTCAACCGCCGCTCGCGCACGGAGATCCTGCCGGTCTTCCGCGAGCGGCTCGCCCGCACCCGCGAGGAAGAACTGGAGACCGGCCTCCACGATCTGGTCGCGGTCGCGATCGACCGCTGGCAGAAGTCCTGATGGACTGGGACTACGTCTCCGACTGGGCCGCGTTCCTGCTGCGCTGGCTGCACATCATCGCCGCCATCGTCTGGATCGGGACGTCGTTCTACTTCGTCGCGCTCGACAAGCACCTGCGCCCGCGGCGCGACGAAGACCTCACCGGAATCAGTGGCGACACATGGGAGATCCACGGCGGCGGCTTCTACCGTGTCGAGAAGTACCGCGTCGCGCCCGACGAGCTGCCCGAGCCGCTGCACTGGTTCAAGTGGGAGGCGTACACGACGTGGATCGCGGGCTTCGCGCTGCTCGTCGTCCTCTACTACTTCCACGCGGACACCTACCTCGTCGACCCGAGCGTGGCCGACATCAGCTCGGGCGCGGCGATCGCGATCAGCCTCGGCCTGCTCGCCGCCGGCTACCTGGTCTACGAGGCGTTCTGCCGGCTGCTGACCGGCCACGAGCTGTGGCTGGCCGGCGCGATGACCGCGTTCGTCGCGGCGGTCGCGTACCTGGCAGGCGAAGTGTTCTCGCCGCGCGGCGCCTACCTGCAGGTGGGCGCGATGCTCGGGACGATCATGGTCGCGAACGTCCTGTTCGTGATCATCCCGGGCCACTGGGAGCTCGTCCACGCAAAGGAGGCGGGCCGCGAGCCGGACCCCGCGCCCGGGCTCGAGGGGAAGCGCCGCTCGATCCACAACACGTACCTGACGCTGCCGGTGCTGATCGCGATGATCTCCGTCCATTTCCCGACGGCGTACACGCACGACCACGCCTGGGCCGTGCTCGTCGTCCTGATGATCGTCGGCGCCTGGGTCCGTCACTACTTCAACCTGCGCCACGAAGGACGGACGGTCTGGTGGATCCCCGCCTCCGCCGCAGTCGTCGTGCTGCTGCTGGCGATCGCGATCCGCCCCGACGGCGACTCGGCCCCCGCGGCCGCCACGGTGCCGACCTTCGCCCGCGTGCAGACGATCGTGGCGACGCGGTGTGCCGAGTGCCATTCGCAGCACCCGACCAACGCAGCGTTCTCGTCGCCGCCGGCGGGCGTCGTCTTCGACACGCCACAGGACGTCGTCGCGCGCGCCGACGCGATCGAGGAGCAGGCGGTGCGCCTGAAGGCGATGCCGCTCGGGAACCTCACGGGGATGACCGAAGCGGAGCGCGCCGAGTTGAAGGCGTGGATCGACGCGGGCGCGCCGACGAACTGATGCTTCGCGAGATCGCCGAGTACCCGAACTCGTTCGGCCCGCTCGGGCCGGGCGACGAGCGGATCGACACTGGCCGTTTCACGCTCTGCCTCGGAGCCGGACTCACCTGGAACACGGTTCAGAGGCAGCGGTTCCGGGTCGAGGAGGTGGACGACGTGCTCGACGAGGCGCGCTCGCTGCTGCGGGAGCGGGGGCGCACGAGAACGCAGTGGGAGATCGGCAGCGCCGCCGAGCCGCCGGGCCTCGTCGACCTGCTGCTCGCCCGTGGGCTCGTCCCCGACCGTGACCCCCATGCAGTCGCGCTGGTGCTCACCCAGGCACCGCCGCCGGCCTCGCCCGGAATGACCGCTCGCGCCGTGGAGTCGTTCGAGGAGTACACCGCGGCGAACGAGGTGCAGTGGGAGGCGTTCGAGATGCCGGAGGACGAGATCGCAGAGGGCCGCACGCTGCTCGCCGGCCGCTGGCGCGACTCGCCGATGGTCATGCATGCCGTCTGGATCGACGGTGAGATCGTCGCGGCCGGAACCTGCGCGACGACCGGGCACGGCCTGCTCCTCTACGGCGGCGCGACTGTCCCGCGCGCCCGCGGCCGCGGCGCGTACCGCGCCCTGCTGCGCGCGCGCTGGGACGAGGCGGTTGCGCGCGGCACGCCGGCGCTGATCACACAGGGCGGCTCGATGTCCAGGCCGATCCTGGAGCGCGCCGGGTTCCAGCGCGTGGGCCACATCCACATGCTCGTCGACGACTTCGGGTGAGGCTCAGCGCACGTCAATCGGCGTGCCGTTCGGCAGCAGCGCGGCGAGCTCGCGGATCACGCGGTTCTCGAAGCGGATGCAGCCGTGCGACGCCGCCGTGCCGAGCGGGTCCTGGAGCAGCGCGCCGGCGCGGCCGTGCAGCGCGACCTGGCCAGGGCTGCCGCCGAACTCCTGCAGCACCGTCGAGTACGCGCTCGTCGCGAGCGCCCACGGGCCGAGCGCCGAGCCGGCCGCCTGCTTGACGTGCTCCTCCACGAAGAAGTGGCCCTTCGGCGTGGGCGTGGTCGCCTTCCCCACCACGACCGGGAACCTGCGCCTGACCCGCTTGTCGCGATAGATCGTCGCCTCCCGCGTCTTCCGGTCGACGACCAGCCGCCAGTGCGAGCGGATGATCGTGGCGTTCGCAGCCGGTATCCAGCCCGTGCGGCCGAGCGGGCGGCCGGGCAGCGGCACGAGCAGCCACTCGTTGCCCCTGGCATCCGAGGCGTGGCGGGAGACTGGCACCGCCGTCTGCTGCGAGGTGAGCGGACGGATGGCGGCGAGCTTGCCGCGCAGGGGGCTGGCCGCGGTCGGACGGGCGCGCACGGGCGTGGTGATCACGAGCCGCGCGATCTCGACCGTCCCCTTGCCGGCGGCCGGGGCCGTCTGGCCGACGGCCGGTGCGACGAGCAGTGCGCCGGCGAGTACTGCGAGAAGGACGCGCGCGTTCATCCGGTGAACACCCAGATGCCGTTGATGTGGCCCTTCTTGACGATGAGACGCGACTTGTCGTTGACCCGCGGGGCGTTCCCGGCCTGCGCGACCGCGACGAGGCGCACGCGCGCTGCGAGCTGGCGGTCGCCGCGGAGCTTCACGCGATAGCGCACCTTGCCCTTCGGCGCGAGCTGCTTCCTCGTCCAGCAGTAGGCGTTGCTGCGCGGGAAGCCGCCGGCCGGCTGCGCGACGGTGATCCCCGGCGGCAGCGAGATGCAGGTGATGACGCCGTTGGCAGCCTCCACGCCGACGTTGGTCGTCGTGACGGTCGCCTGCACGGGCACGCCCGAGGTGAGCGTGGCCACCTTCGGCGTGATCAGGACGCGGAGCACCGTCGGACCGACCGTGCGCTTGACCGACGCCGTCGCGGTGTTGTTGGCCTCGTTGGGATCGGTTGCCCCGGTGGGCGGCGCCACGCTCGCGGTGTTCGCGATCGTCGTCGGAGCGCCTGCAGCCGGCGTGCCCTTTACCGTGAAGACGACCCGGCCGCCGGCGGCGATGTCCACGAGCTGGTCGATCGCGCCGGTGCCGCTCGCCGCGCAGGTGCCCGAGACGGCCGCGCAGGTCCACGTGACGCTGCCGAGATTCGCCGGGACCGCGTCCTGCACCCGCGCGCCGGTGACGAGGTCGGGGCCGTAGTTCGCGACGGTCACGGTGAAGACGAGCGGTCGGCCGATCACGAAGGTCTTGGCGCTCGCCGTCTTCGTCACGGCGAGGTCGGCGCGCGCGGCCACGCTGGTCGAGGCGGTGGCCGTGTTGTTCGCCAGGTTCGGGTCCGACGTGGCTGAGCCGACGGACGCGGCGTTGACCTGCGTTCCGGGAGCCGCTGCCGTCACGACGACCTGGAAAGCCGCGCTCGCGCCGCTCGCCAGGGCGGGCGTCGAGCAGGTCACGACATTGCCGGCGGGCGCGCACGACCAGCCGGCGCCGGATGCGGAGACGAAGCTGACGCCCGCGGGCAGCGTGTCGGTGACGACCACGCTCGAGGCGGCGTCCGGGCCGTTGTTGGTCGTCGTCACGGTGTACGTGATCCGGTCCCCGGTCGCGGCCGTGGCGGGCGATGCGCTCTTCGCGAGCGCGAGGTCAGCCTGCGGGCCCACGGGCGGCGGGATCGGCGGCGACGTGACGTCGACGCCCGCGGCCGCGTCGTCGTTCGTGGGGTTCGTGTCGGTCGTCGTGGTCGCGACGGATGCGTTCAGGGTTGTGTGGCCGACGCCGGCCGGCCCGACGAGCGCAAGCGCGACCGTCGGCGCGGTCGCGCCGGACGCGAGCTGTCCGGCCAGCTGGCACACGACCAGGTTGACGCTCAGCGAGCACGCCCACCCGCCGCCGCTCGCCGAGACGAAGCCGTAGCCCGGCGGGATCGAGACGATTGTCTTGACGCCGTCCGCGGCCGCCGGCCCGTTGTTGGACACGGTGACGTCAAAGCTCAGCGCGGCGCTCGGCGAGACGGACGAAGCCCCCGGCGCGATCGCGATCGCCGCGTCCGCCAGGGCGGGTACCGCTGCGTTGGCGTCGGTCGCGACGTTGTTGCCCGGCTTCGGGTCGAGGACGCCGAGCGGCGTCGTGACGACCGCAGTGTTCGCGAGCGTCCCGACGGTCGCCGGGTTGACCGTGCCGGTGATCGTGTAGGTGGCGACGGCGTTGTTGGCGAGGTTCACGGTCGTGGAGATCGCGTTCCCTATGCCCGCGGCCGCGCCACAGCTTCCGGTCCCGGTGGTCACCGCGCAGGTCCAGGTCACGCCCGTGAGCGCGGCCGGCACCGTGTCGGCGACCGAAGCGCCGACGACCGGGCTCGGCCCGTTGTTCGTCACGCGAACCGTCCACGTGAGCGCGCCGCCCGCGACGTACGGGTTCGGCGCAGACGTCTTTGTGACGGCGAGGTCGGCGACGACGGAGAGCTTGTCGACGGTAACCGACCCGACGTTCGAGAGCGTGCCGGCGGCCGACGCCTGCGCGATGTTGGTGACGAGGCCCGCCGTCACGTTGGCTGCCGTGACCACGTAGCTCGCGGTGCACTCGATCACCTCGCCCGGGTCGAGCGCAGCATCGTTGTCGCCCACGGTCGTGACCGACGGGCACGTGACGGCCGTCGTGTCGTCGATGACACTCACCGGGCCGGCCAGCGACGTGTTACCGGTGTTCGTGACGCGGTAGCGGTAGTCGAGCGGGTCGCCGGCCGCTGTGAACCCGACCTGCTGCACGGTCTTCACGAGCGAGAGCGACCTCACCTGCGGGAGCACGACCGTCTCCGGCGTGCTCACCGGCGGCGTCTCGACGGTGTCCGCGGTGCCCGTGTTGTCGACCTGGCCCGCGTCGATGTCCGCCTGCGTGACCGTCCACAACCCGGTGCAGGCGAGGCTCGCGCCGGGCGCCAGCGTGACGGGCTGCACACATGTGAGCGCGCCGAGCTTCGCGTCGGCGATCGTCACGCCGTGGAGCGTGAGGTTGCCCGTGTTCGTCGCGGTCAGCGTGTAGTCGACCCGGTCGCCGGCATCCACGCGGCCGGCAGGCGCGACGACGGTCGTGACGAGCACGCCGTTCTTGGCCAGCGCCACCTGTGGGCTCTGGATCGCATTCACGGTGACCGTGTCCGTCGGCGAGGTCACCGATGCGTTGCTCGCGAACGCGATGTTCGTGACCCAGCCCGCGTCGAGGTCGGCCTGCGTGATCGCGTAGCTCGAAGTGCAGGTGATCGACGCGGCCGGGGCGAGCGCGCCCTGCGGCGGGCAGCTCTCGTTCGTCGTCACGTTGTCGGTTACCGAGAACGGCCCGAACAGCGTGGTGTTGCCGTCGTTCGTGACCTGGTAGCTGTAGGCGATCATCTGACCGACGTGGTCGTACGTCGTCGGCAGCGCAGACTTCACGATCGCGAGGCTCGGCGCCGGCGACAGCGCCTCGGTGACGCTGGCCGTGTCGCTGACCGTGCTGGCGTCGGGTGCGGTGCCGGACGTCGTCGCGGTGTTGTCGACGTGGCCAGTAGTGACGTCGCCGACGGTGATCGTGTGCGACGCCGTGCAGGTGAGCGTGGCACCCGGCACGAGCGTCGAGGGCTGGGCCGGCACGCAGGCGAGTGCGCCGAGCATCGGATCAGTGATCGTCACGCCGGTGAGGCTGACGTTGCCCGTGTTCGTCGCGGTGAGCGTGTAGTTGATGTGGTCGCCCGCGTCGACCGTCCCCGGCGGTGCGACGACTGTGCCGTCGAGGACGGCGACCTTCACGAGGTCGATCGCAGGCGACTGCGTGACGGGGATGTTCAGCGTGCTCGTCGCCGGAGCCGACTCCACCGAGTCGGCCGTCACCGTGTTCGACAGGTTCCCGCCCGCGTTCATCTCCGCGACCGTCACGGTGTGGGTGCAGCCGTACACCCACGTCTCGCCGAGCTGCAACTTCGAGTCGGCGTTGGCGTCGCCCGCCGAGAGTGCTGGCGCCGCGTTGCACTTCGGGTCGGACACGGTGATCCCGGTCAGCGTCACGTTGCCGGTGTTCGTGACGGTGAACGTGTACGGGACGGCCTGGCCTGGCGCGGTGACCGACGCCGTCGTCGACGACTTGACCACGTGGATCGAGGCGCCCTGGGTCACGGGGATGTTGAGCGTGCTGGTGTCCGGCGCCGACTCGACCGAGTCCACGGTGACCGTGTTCGACAGGTTGCCCCCCGCGTCGATCTCCGCCTGCGTGACCGTGTGCGAGCAGCCGTAGACCCACATCTCGGCCAGCTGGATGCGCCCGTCCGCGTTGCCGTCACCGGCGGACAGCACGGGCGCGGCCGCGCACTTCGGATCGGTGATCGTGATCCCCATCAGCGTCACGTTCCCCGTGTTCGTGACGGTGAAGGTGTAAGGCACGACCTGGCCCGCCGCGGTCACCGTCGCCGTGGTCGACGACTTGACGACGTGGATCGACGGGATCTGCGTGATCGGAATGTTCAGCGAGCTCGTCGCCGGCGCCGACTCCACCGAGTCGGCGGTCACCGTGTTCGAGAGGTTCCCGCCCGCGTCGACCTCGGCCTGCGTCACCGTGCGGCTGCACGCGTACGTCCAGGTCTCGGCGAGCTGCAGCTTCGAGTCGACGTTCGTGTCGCCGCCTGTCAGCGTGGGCGCCGCGTTGCACTTCGGGTCGGCGACGGTGATGCCGGTCAGCGTCAGGTTGCCGGTGTTCGTGACCGTGAACGTGTACGGGACGACCTGGCCCGCCGCGGTCACCGTCGCCGTGGTGGACGACTTGACGACGTGGATCGACGGGCTCGGCGCGATCGGGATGTTCAGCGTGCTCGTCGCCGGCGCCGACTCCACCGAATCGACCGTGACCGTGTTCGAGAGGTTCCCGCCCGCGTCCACCTCGGCCTGCGTCACCGTGCGGCTACACCCGTAGACCCACGTCTCTGCCAGCTGGAGCTTCGAGTCGACGTTCGTGTCCCCGCCGGAGAGCGTCGGTGCGGCACCGCAGTTCGGGTCGGAGATCGTGATGCCGGTCAGCGTCACGTTGCCCGTGTTCGTGACCGTGAACGTGTACGGCACCACCTGGCCGGCTGCGGTGACGGAGACCGTCGTCGACGACTTGACCACATGGATCGACGGCGACTGCGCCACCGGGATGTTCAGCGTGCTCGTCGCCGGGGCCGACTCCACCGAATCGACCGTGACCGTGTTCGAGAGGTTCCCGCCCGCGTCGACCTCCGCCTGCGTCACCGTGTGCGAGCAGCCGTACACCCACGTCTCCGCGAGCTGCAGCTTCGAGTCCGCGTTCGCGTCGCCGGCCGTGAGGGTGGGCGCGGCGGCGCACTTGGGATCGGAGACGGTGATCCCGGTCAGCGTCACGTTCCCGGTGTTCGTGACCGTGAACGTGTACGGGACGACCTGGCCGGCGGCCGTCACCGAGACCGTCGACGACGACTTCACGACGTGAATCGACGGGCTCTGGGCGACCGGGATGTCCAGCGTGCTCGTCGCCGGCGCCGACTCCACCGAATCCACGGTCACGGTGTTCGAGAGGTTGCCGCCCGCATCGACCTCCGCCTGCGTGACGGTATGACTGCACCCGTAGACCCAGGTCTCCGCAAGCTGCAGCTTCGAGTCGGCGTTCGTGTCGCCGCTCGACAGCGTCGGCGCCGCACCGCACATCGGGTCGGACACGGTGATCCCGGTGAGCGTCACGTTGCCGGTGTTCGTGACCGTGAACGTGTACGGCACGACCTGGCCGGCCGCGGTCACCGACACCGTCGACGACGACTTCACGACTGCGATCGCCGGGCCCGACACGACCGGGATGTTCAGCGAGCTCGTCGCCGGCGCGGACTCGACCGAGTCGGCTGTGACCGTGTTCGAAAGGTTCCCGCCCGCGTCCACCTCGGCCTGCGTGACGGTGTGCGAGCAGGCGTACACCCACGTCTCGGAGAGCTGCAGCTTCGAGTCGGCATTCGTGTCGCCGCCTGTCAGCGTGGGCGCCGAGTCGCACTTCGGGTCCGACACGGTGATCCCGGTGAGCGTCACGTTGCCGGTGTTCGTGACCGTGAACGTGTAGGGCACGACCTGCGCCGCAGCCGTGACCGAGACGGTCGTCGACGACTTGACGACGTGGATCGAGGGCGACTGCGCGACCGGGATGTTCAGCGTGCTCGTCGCGGGCGCCGACTCGACCGAATCGACCGTCACCGTGTTCGACAGGTTGCCCCCCGCGTCGACCTCCGCCTGCGTGACCGTGTGCGAGCAGCCGTACACCCATGTCTCCGCAAGCTGGATGCGCCCGTCCGCGTTGCCGTCACCGGCGGACAGCACGGGCGCGGCCGCGCACTTCGGATCGGTGATCGTGATCCCCGTCAGCGTCACGTTCCCCGTGTTCGTGACCGTGAAGGTGTAGGGAACGACCTGGCCGGCCGCCGTGACGGACACGGTCGTCGACGACTTCACCACGTGGATCGACGGGGTCTGCGCCACCGGGATGTTGAGCGTGCTCGTCGCGGGCGCCGACTCGACCGAATCGACCGTCACCGTGTTCGACAGGTTGCCCCCCGCGTCGACCTCCGCCTGCGTGACCGTGTGCGAGCAGCCGTAGACCCACGTCTCCGCAAGCTGGATGCGCCCGTCCGCGTTGCCGTCACCGGCGGACAGCACGGGCGCGGCCGCGCACTTCGGATCGGAGATCGTGATCCCCGTCAGCGTCACGTTCCCCGTGTTCGTGACGGTGAAGGTGTAAGGCACGACCTGGCCCGCCGCCGTGACCGTCGCTGTCGTCGACGACTTGACGACGTGGATCGACGGGGTCTGCGTGATCGGGATGTTCAGCGTGCTCGTCGCCGGCGCCGACTCGATCGAATCGACCGTCACGGTGTTCGAGAGGTTCCCGCCCGCGTCGACCTCCGCCTGCGTGACCGTGTGGCTACACGCGTACGTCCACGTCTCGGCGAGCTGGAGCTTGGAGTCCGCGTTGGTGTCGCCACCGGAGAGCGCCGGAGTCGGCGCCACACTTGGGTCGGCGATCGTGATCCCGGTCAGCGTGACGTTGCCGGTGTTCGTGACCGTGAACGTATACGGCACGACCTGGCCGGCCGCCGTCGCCGTCGCCGTGGTGGACGACTTGACCACGTGGATCGACGGGCTCTGCGTGATCGGGATGTTCAACGTGCTGGTCGCGGGCGGGGACTCCACTGAGTCGGCCGTGACGGTGTTCGAAAGGTTCCCGCCGACGTCGACCTCGACCTGGGTGACCGTGTGCGAGCAGGTGTAGACCCACGTCTCGGAGAGCTGGAGCTTGCCGTCGGCGTTCGTGTCGCCGCCCGTCAGTGCCGGCGCCGCGGCGCACATCGGGTCGGAGACGGTGATCCCGGTGAGCGTGGCGTTGCCGGTGTTCGTGACGGTGAAGGTGTACGGCACCACCTGGCCGGCAGCGCTCACCGACACCGTCGCGGAGGACTTCACGACGCCGATCGAGGCGCTCCCCGCGACGGGGATGTTCAACGTGCTCGTCGCCGGCGCCGACTCCAGCGAGTCGGCCGTCACCGTGTTCGAGAAGATTCCCGCCCGCGTCGACCTCCACCTGCGTCACCGTGTGCGAGCAGCCGTACACCCACGTCTCGGAGAGCTGCAGCTTCGAGTCGGCGTTGGCGTCGCCCGCGGAGAGCGCCGGCGCGGCACCGCACTTCGGGTCGGACACCGTGATCCCCGTCAGCGTCACGTTGCCCGTGTTCGTGACCGTGAACGTGTAGGGGATGACCTGGCCCGCCGCGGTCACGGACACCGTCGTCGACGACTTCACGACGTGGATGGACGGGCTCTGCCCGATCGGGATGTTCAACGTGCTCGTCGCCGGCGCCGACTCCACCGAGTCCGCCGTCACCGTGTTCGAGAGGTTCCCGCCCGCGTCCATCTCGGCCTGCGTGACGGTGCGGCTGCAGCCGTACACCCACGTCTCCGTGCGCTGCAGCTTCGAGTCGGCATTCGTGTCGCCGCTCGACAGCGTCGGCGCCGCCGCGCACTTCGGATCGGAGACAGTGATCCCGGTCAGCGTCACGTTGCCCGTGTTCGTGACCGTGAACGTGTACGGCACCACCTGGCCCGCAGCGGTCACCGCGACGGTCGTCGAGGACTTGGCGACCGAGATCGCCGGCGACTGGACGACCGGGATGTTCAGCGAACTCGTGGCCGGCGCCGACTCCAGCGAGTCGGCCGTGACGGTGTTCGAGAGATTCCCGCCCGCGTCGACCTCCGCCTGCGTCACCGTGCGCGAGCACCCGTAGACCCACGTCTCCGTGCGCTGAAGCTTCGAGTCCGCGTTTGCGTCGCCGCTGGACAGCGTGGGCGCGCCCGAGCAATGCGGGTCCGTGACCGTGATGCCCGTCAGCGTCACGTTGCCCGTGTTCGTGACCGTGAACGTGTAGGGGATGACCTGGCCCGCGGTCGTCACCGACGCGGTCGTCGAGGACTTCACCACCGCGATCGACGGCGACTGCACCGCCGTGACCGTCGCCTGCGCGTTGTTCGAGTTGGTCGCGCCCGCGTGCGCCGTGGCGGTGTTCGTGACCGAGCCGGCGTCGAGATCGGCCTGTGTGATCGAGTACGTCGCCGTGCACGTCTTGGTCGCGAGCGGCGCGATGTCGCCGGCCGGGCAGCTCACCGTCGTCTTGTCGTCCGTGACCGTGACCGGCCCGGTCACCGCCACGGTGTTCGAGTTGTTGCTGATGACGTACGTGTAGTTGACGACGTTGCCGACCGCGGAGTAGGTGGACGGCGACGCGCCCTTCGAGAGCGAGAAGGTCGGCGTCGGCGTCGGGTTGCCGACCGGGTTCGAGTCCTGCGAGCCGGTCATGTTCGTCGCGGTGACCGAGGCGATGTTGAAGACCTGGAAGACGCCGCCAGGGAGCGTGCCGACCGTCACCTGGAACGTCAGGTTCACGACGGACCCGGCCGGCAGGTTGCCGTAGGTCCAGGTGACGACGCCCGCGGCGAGGGCGCACGAGCCCTGCGGCGTGGTGCAACTCCCGTTCACGTAGTTCGTGTAGGCGGGAACCGGGTCGGTCACGACGACGCCGGTCGCCGCCACGTTCGAGCCGTTGATCAGCTGCAGCGTGTACGTGAGCGTGTCGCCGGCGTTCACCTGGCCGACCGGGTTGACGAACTTGATCAGGTCGAGCATGGGGCCGACCTCGGTCTGAACGGTGTTGCTCGCGATCGGCGCCAGGTTCGGCGCGGTCGGGTCGAGCGTGCTCGAGTTCGTGATCGTCGCGCCCCCGCCTGCTGTGATCGTCGCGGTGAAGCTGAAGGTGTTCGTGCCTGCCGAGATCGCCGCGCCGTTCCAGTGCACGGCGCCGCCCGAGAGGGTGCAGGCCGGCGAGCAGCTGCCCACGCCGGTGAAGGAGACGCCCGTGGGGATCGTGTCACTGATGTCGGCGGTGAACGCCGCGCCCGGGTTCGAGACCTGGAGCGTGTAGGTCAGGACGTCGCCGGTCTCGCCTTCGTCCTCGGAGACCGACTTCGCGATCGTCGGCTTCACCCGCAGCGTGTTGGTGACCGTGTTGCTGCTGACCGCCGCCGTCTGGGTCGAGGACACCTGCGCCGTGTTCGAGATCGTGTAGTCCGTGTCGGAGACCGCCGGCGTGCTCGACGTGGCGACGTTGTACGAGATCGTCGAGGTCGCGCCCGGCGCGAGCGTGCCGATGTTCCACGTGACCGTCCCGGCCGCCTGGTTGCACGAGGCGCCGCCGGTGCACGTGACGTACGTCGTGTTCGCCGGCACTGCGTCGGTCGCGGTGACGCTCGTCGCGTTGCCGGCGCCGCTGTTCTCGACGACCATCGTGTAGGTGATCGGGTCGCCCGGCACCAGCGTCGTACCCGCGACGGGCGCGTTCGACTTGGAGATCGTGAGCACCGGCGAGCCCGTAGCGGTGGTCGCCGTCTGGGAGACGGCGGAGGTGCCACTGCCGGCGATGATCCCCGTGTTCTTGACGACGGTCGGCGCTCCGCCGGGAAGCGCGACTCGGAAGGTGAGCAGCGGCGAGACGAGCACGCTCGCGCTCGTCGCCGCCGGGAAGGCGACGGGGCCGCTCGCCGTGGCGCTCGCCGCGAAGGTCAGCGACTCGCCCGCGTTCGCGCCGGCGGCGACCGTGCACGTCCACGTGTAGACGACCGGGTCGTTGATGCCGCTGATGTTGTTGTCCGCGCTCGCAAGGGTCGGTCCGGTGAGCGTCGAGCAGGAGGCGCCGCCCACCGGCGTCGTCGTCAGCGCGCTCGGCACGACGTTCGTCTGCGGATTGTCGGCCGAGAAGCTCATCGTCACGGTCACCTGCTTGCCCGGCGTGGCGATCGACGTCGAGACGTCCGGGTCGCTGTAGCGGCCCGCCGGGTTGAGTGCCGGAAGGTAGGCGACGGCACCGCCCTGGTTCGTCGCGACGGGGAAGACCGCCGGCGGCGGCACGGCCCAGCTGTTGCCCGCGATCGAGTAGCGCCAGAACGCGGTCGTCTTGCCCTGGAAGGCGTAGATCGACGTGCCGTCGGTCGTCAGCGCGCCGCCCTGGTTGACGACGCCGGGCGCGTTCGCCATCGCCGTCCAGGCGTCGGTGGCGATGTCGTAGCGCCAGAAGGTGTTCGTGTTGTTCCCGCGGAAGGCGTAGATGTACGGGGCCACGTAGACGAGCGCACCGCCCCAGCCGACCGTCGCCGGCGCGTTCGCCAGCTGCGTCCACGTGTTGGCGGCGACGTTGTAGCGCCAGAAACCCGTTCGTCTTGTTGCCCGACGAGCCCGAACACGTTGGTGCCGTCGGTCGTCAGAGCGCCGCCCGGCGTTGAACTTCGGCCCGACAGCCATCGCCGTCCAGGTGCCGTTCGGCGCGGGCGCCGGCGACCAGCGGGCTGAAGGTCGTGGTGTTCCCCGTCGCGGCGTAGACGTTGCCGCCGAGGAACACCGCCGAGCCGCCGTTCGTGACGTTCAGCGACGTGTTCGCGAGCGTAGTCCACGCGTTGGTCAGCGCGTCGTAGCGGTAGAAGCTCTTCTGGTTGTTGCCGCGTAGCGCGTAGATCGTCCCGTTCGCGGTGTCGGCCGTGAGGCGCGCCGCCCGCCTTCACCGCGGCCGGCGTCGCCGCCCGGGCAGTCCATGCGTTCGACGTGCGGGCTGTACTTGTCGAACGTCGTCAGGTTGTTGCCGGGCATGCCGTAGACACCGGCGGTGTAGCCGGAAGTGATCGTCTCGCCCGGGACGGCCGGTGTGTTCGAGCCGAGGCTCCACGTGATGCACGTTCGTCCCGGCCGTCTCGACCGAGAGCACGCTGGCCGAGGTCGCGGCCGGCCAGTCGACGGTCCCGTTGGAGGCGTCCGTCGCTGAACGTGTACTCGCCGAGGTCGTCGAGCGAGCACGTCCAGACGAAGTTCGCTCCCGCTGCCGCCGGCAGGAACGTTCGCGCTGGCGGGCGCCGGACCGCTGCACGTGGCGTTGCCGTTGGCGATCCAGCGTTCCGCGGACTCACAGCCGTCTGCGCGGTCGAGCTCTTCACGTTCAGCGTGACGGTCACCGTGTTCGGCTGCTGCAGGACGTTCGTCGAGACGCTGAGCGCCGTGTCGAGCACGGGCGGGCCGGGGTCGTTTCCCGGGTCGGCCGCGATCGGCGTGTACGCGCCGTACGCCCCGCCCTGACCGACTGCCGCGGGCGGCGCCGTCGCGCCCGTCGGCACCGTGTCGAAGATACGGACGCCCGAGAGCTGGCCGTTGTCGCCCGTCCCCGGCGTCAGTGTGTAGGTCACGCCCGTCGCGTCCGGCAGCGTCGTCACCGACTTGTCGACCGTCTTCCCGAGCGTGAGCGACGGTGCCTGGACGATCACGTCCGCGGTCGCCAACTGGGTGTACTGCGTCCCGCCGGCGTCGGTGCCGCGCAGGAGGGCGTTGTTCGTGAACGTCTGCTGCGGCGGCGTGCCAGTGCCACCCGTGACGTTGCCGGCACGCGCGGTCACCGTGATCGTCCCGGCCGACGGCGTGTTCGCCGGGATCGCGCCGACGTTCCAGCGCAGGATCGTCTGCGAGCCAGGGATCACCGTCGGCGTGATCGACGGCGACGAGGAGCTCGAGACGTAGGCGAACCCGGCCGGCAGCGTGTCCTGCACGAGGCCGCCGTTCAGCGTGGCGGCGCCGGTATTTCCGTACGCGAGCGTCCAGCTCACGGTCTGCCCGGTCGAGACCGGCCCCTGGGAGGCCGGCGTCTTCGTCAGGCTCGGGGCGGGCTGCGGGACGATCGTCACGTCGCGGCAGAGGTCGGCCGTGAAGCCCTCCCCGAACTCGTCGCCGTAGACGATGTGGAACTGCCCGAACTGCTTGTTCCCGAGCGTGGACGTGAGCGACGAGTCGACCGAGACCTGGAGCGTCACCGCCGTCTGCCCGCCGTCGATGTCGCCGAGCGTGTTCCAGGTGAGCGTCTGGCCGGTCGTCGCCGGGTTGCCCGTCACGGTGTCCGGTTGCGGCCCGGTGGTCGTCGAGACGTACGTGAAGCCGGGCTGCATCGTCAGCGTCGCAGCGCCGAGCCCGACGGCCTTGCTCGCGCCGACGTTCACGACGCTCGCGCTCAGGAGACCGGTGCCGTTCTGCGGGAAGCTCGCCGGCGAGAGCTTCAGATCGAGCTTCGCAACCGCGCTGCCGTTGAAGAACAGCGAGTTGTAGAAGGCGCGCAGGTACGGCGCCTCGGTGTTCGTCGAGTACGGCACGGACGTTGCGAACGAGTGCCCGCCGATGAACGTGACCTTCCCCGCGCCGGTGGAGTTGTGGTAGGTGCCGGCGATGATGTGGTCGTAGTCGACGCCCGGGTTGTCGAACTTGGCGATCGACTCGGTGTCGGCGTAGTAGGTCGGCGCGCCGGGGCTACCCGGCGACGGCCACGTCTGCACGGAGCCGCCCGGCAGCGACTGCGCCGTCCCGCTCGTCGGCACCGACTGGATGACGGGCAGGCTGGCCGAGCTCGGGATGACGCTCCACGTGCCGCCGCCGTTCGCGATCGTCGAGAAGCCGTTGGTGGTGAGGAACCCGCCGGGGATGCCGCCCGGCCGGCTCGCGAAGAAGAGGTTCTTCACAGCCGGCGAGCCGTTCCGCGTCAGGTTGTTGATGTTGTTCTCGTTCGAGAGGATCGAGTGGCAGAGCGCGGTCCAGCCGCCGCCGTCGTGGACGAACGTGTCGAGCTGCGCGTAGGCGCGCGTGCCCAGGTTGGTCGGGTCGGTCAGCGAGTAGCCGTAGCCGCCGTTGTGCGGCGTGACGAAGACGTCGAACTTGCGCTGCGGGCACGTCGTGCTCGTGGTGTAGAGGCCGCCGTTCGCGATCTCCGTCTCGTCGAGGACGTTCGGCGACGCCGACGTCCAGATGTTTCCGTTCAGGTCGGGGATCCCGGCGGCGTTGTAGTAGGCGAACCCGATCCCGCCGTTGATCGCCTCGTCGGCGATCCGCGGTGCGCTCTGCAGGGTCACGCGCACGTCGGCGGTGAACGCCACCTGCGCCTCGTGCACGTTCGGCTGGTTGCCCTGCGCCGCCCAGAACGCCTGGATGATCGGGAGCGCCTGCGCCGCGTACTGGCTCTCGACGATGAACGGCCCGCCGCGGTAGTCCCAGGAGCCGAGCGCCGTCGCGGTGCGCTTGTCCTTGACGTTCGTGACGGTGAAGTCGACGTCGCTGGTCGAGGTCTTCGTCTGGCTGATCGCCCAGCGGACCGGGATGCCGTTCGCTAGCAATCGGTAGAGCAAGCCGTACGCCTTCCACATGCCGGTGTTCTGGTTGTACGACGCGTGGTTGCCCGACGTGTCGGTGTCCATCGGGATGACCAGCGAGCCGGCGTTGAAGTTGACCGAGGTCGCAGCGCTCGTCTGCATCGCCGACCACGCGAGCGTCGCCGCGGCCGCCACCACGACAACGGCGGCCATCGCTCCCGCGCGCGAGCGACGCGTGCGCGGGATCCCTCGACGGATGTGGGTGGATGCGGTTTTCACGGTCGGAGACGGCCGCCGTCTCCAGGGGAGCTCGCCGGAAACTACGTCAGTCCGCCGAAAACTCCTGCTGTCGAAGCGCCCATTCGAGGGATGGAGTCGGCAAATCCCGGCCCGAACATGAGGGCCGCATCGGCCCCACGAGGTCCTATGCGGAGCAGTAGGCTCGGCCCATGCTCGAGATCACGGCCGCCGGGATGCTCTTCGTCGCCCGCTGGGAGGAGGAGCTCGCCCCGAAAACGGTGGCGGCGTTCAAGCGAATCCTCCCGCTCGAGGACCGGATCATCCACTGTCGCTGGAGCGGCGAGTCGAACTGGATCCCGTGGGGCGACCGCGACCTCGGGATCGGCCCCGAGAACGCGACCAGCTACCCGCACCCCGGCGAGCTGGCCCTGTACCCGGGCGGGCAGAGCGAGACGGAGCTGCTCTTCCCCTACGGCTACTGCAACTTCGCGAGCAAGGCCGGCCACCTCTGGGCGAACCACTTCGCCACGCTCGTCGAGGGCCAGGAGCAGCTGGCCGAGCTCGGCCGCCTGACCCTCTGGGAGGGCGCGCAGGCGATCAGCTTCCGCGAGCGCTGAGCTTCTCGAGCGCGGCGGCGAGCACGTCGATCGCGAGCGCGACGTCGTCCGGGCTCGAGTCCTCCTCGGGCGTGTGGCTCGCGCCGCCGGCGAGGCTGCGGACGAAGAGCATCGCGCTCGGGACCCCGCGGGCCGCCATGACCCCGGCGTCGTGGCCCGCCCACGAGACGAGCTCGTCGCCGAGGGTGTCGAGTTTCTCGGCGAGGAGGGCGCGGAGCTCGGGCGCCATCGCGACCGGGTCGTTGCGCGGCACCGGGTCGACGCCGAGCTCGGCACCGATCCGCTCGAGCTCGTCGACCGACGGCGCCCGCACGTCGAGCGACAGCGTCACGCGACCGGGGATGACGTTGACCGCGCCCGGCTCGACCTCGAGCCGCCCGACCGTCGCCACCGCGTCGCGAGCAGAGTCCCGCGCGCGCAGGACGAACTCGGCCGCCTTCACGAGCGCGTCGTCGCGGCCGGGCATCGGCGTCGTGCCGGCGTGGCCGGCGACGCCGTCGAAGACCACCGTGCGGCGGTAGTAGCCCGCGATCCCGCTGACCACCCCGAGTGGGCGGCCCGCGTCGAGCAGGCGGCGGCCCTGCTCGATGTGCAGCTCGAGGAACACGCCGGGTAGCGGCCCGTCGTAGGCCTTGCTCCCCTGGCAGCCGGTCTCCTCGGCGCGGAAGACGACCACGCCGAGCGTGCGCTCCTGCGGCCCGACCCGCTCGACCGCCTCGAGCGCGGCGATCACGCCGAGCGCGCCGTCGAACTTGCCGCCCTGCGGCACCGAATCGAGGTGAGAGCCCGACCAGACCTCGGGCAGCGCCGGATCCCTTCCGCGCAGCCGGCCGACGGCGTTGCCCGTCGCGTCGCGCTCGACCTCCAGGCCGGCCTCCTCCATCCAGCCGCATGCGAGCTCGACGGCCTCGTCCTCCGCGGGGCTGAAGCCGGGCCGGTTCGCGCCGACACCGCCGCCGATCGCGTAGATCTGCTCGAGGCGATCGAAGACCCGGCTCATGGCGCAATCATCGCGTGTTCTTGCTCACCCTCCTTCGACTATCTGCGGCCCGTCGGTAGCGGGCACCGCGAGCGGCGTCCGCGCGAGCAGGCCGAACGACGTCTCGACGATCGGGCCGATCAGCACCGCGAACGCGACCGTCCCCACCCCGAACGTGCCGCCGAGCGCGATGCCGACGACGAGCACGCTGATCTCGATCGCAGCCCGGACGACGCCGATGCGCGCCCCCGTGCGGCGCGACAGCACGAGCATCAGCGAGTCGCGTGGGCCGGCGCCCATCGCAGCGCCGATGTAGAAGCCGGTGCCGACGCCGAAGAGCAGCAGGCCGAGCACGAGCAGCGCGATCCGCACGCCGAGCGGCTGCCCATCGAGATCGTCGATCGTGGGGACGGCGAGCAGCAGCTCGATGAAGACCCCGATCAGCACGGCGTTCGCGACGGTGCCGATCCACGGCGGCTGCCCGAGCGCCCAGGCGACGCAGAGCACCAGTACCCCGACGACGATGTTGGCGCCGCCGAACGAGATCGGCGTGTGGAACTGGATGCCCTGGCTGAGCACGTCCCACGGCGAGAGCCCGAGGTCCGACTCGAGCAGCAAGACGATCGCGCACGAGAAGACGAAGAGCCCGCCGACGAGGCTGACGGAGCGTGCGACATGCCCGCCGCGAATGCGCGGCGGCGGCGTGTGGCGGCGGCCGCCGGCTACAGCCCGAACGGGTTGAACTGCTTCGGCGACGTCGAGTGGAGGACGCTCTTCGTCTCCAGGTAGAGCTCGAGCGTCTCGATCCCGAGCTCGCGGCCGAAGCCCGACTGCTTGTAGCCGCCGAACGGGATGCCCGGGAACGCCGTGTACGGCATGTTGATGCCGATCATCCCGGCCTTGATCTGGCGCGCCAGCCGGTGTCCGCGGGCCGGGTCGCGCGTCCACACCGACGCGAACAACCCGTACCTCACGTCGTTCGCGATGCGGGCGGCGTCACGCTCGTCCTCGAACGGGATCACTGTCACGACCGGGCCGAAGATCTCCTCCTGCGCGACGGTCATGCCGCTGTCGACCTTCGCGATCACGGTCGGCGGGTAGAACGCCCCGGGCCCGTCGCCGGGCGCGCCGCCGGTCGTGACCTCGGCGCCCTGCTCGCGACCGGCCTCGACGAAGCCGTGCACTTTCTCGCGGTGCGCCTGTGAGATCAGCGAGCCCACCTGTGTCTCGGCGTCGAGCGGGTCGCCGACGCGCAGGCGGCTCGCCGCGTCGGTCAGCCCGGCGACGACCTCGTCGTAGGCGGACGCCTCGACGAGCACGCGCGAGCGGGCCTCGCAGCTCTGGCCGGCGGAGTTGAAGATCGACCAGGCGGCGCTCGGGATCGCGTCGGCGAGGTCGGCGTCGGCGAAGATGACGTTCGGGCTCTTGCCGCCCAGCTCGAGCGTGAGCCGCTTGATTGGGTCAGAGCAGAGCCGCATGATCTCGCCGCCGGTCTTCGTCGAGCCGGTGAACGCGACCTTGTCGATGCCCGGATGGCGGACGAGGTACGCGCCGGTCGTCGGCCCGTCACCCGGGACGACGTTGACGACGCCGGCCGGGATGCCGGCCTCGGCGGCGAGCTCGCCGAGGCGCAGCGCGGTCAGCGGCGTCGCAGGGTCTGGCTTCAGCACGACGGTGCAGCCTGCGGCCAGCGCGGGCGCGAGCTTCCAGGTCGCCATCATCAGCGGGTAGTTCCACGGGACGATCTGCCCGGCGACGCCGACGGGCTCCTTCAGCGAGTAGTAGAGAAGCGAACCGCCCACGGGGTTCGAGCGGCCGGCGATCGACCCGATCGCCGAGGCGTAGAAGCGGAAGTTCTCGACCGCCTGGGCGACCTCGCCCTTGACCGAGGAGATCGCCTTGCCGACGTTCCGCGACTCGAGCTCGGCGAGCGCCTTGCGGTCTGCGGCGATCGCGTCGGCGAGCGCGTGCAGAAGGCGCGAGCGCTCGTTGGGCGGGGTCTTCGCCCACGGACCGCCGAGCGCCTCGCGCGCGGCGTCCACCGCGCGGTCGACGTCCGCCTCGCCGGCCATCGCGGCGCGGCCCAGCGGATCGCCGGTCGCCGGCTCGCGCAGGTCGCGGATCTCACCCGACGCGGGCTCGACGAGCTCGCCGCCGATGAAGAGGCCGTACTCGCGCCCGGTCGCCACCGCCATCGCGCCGGACGATAGCGAGTTTGTGCCCGGGCGCCGGGCAGCAGATAATGGCGGGATGACGGACACCGTTCACGTCGAGGCGGCCCGCATCCCGGATCGCGATCGGCTCCTCGCTGAGCTCCGCGAGGCCGGTCTCGACGCACAGCCGGACGGCGAGGTCGGCATCGAGGTACCGACGGGCGACGCGCCCGACGAGGTGCGTGACGAGCTGTTCGCCCACGCCGAGCACGTGATCATGAGCATCGGCGCCCCCTTCGTGCCGCAGAAGCACGAGGGGATGATCTACATCCGCCCGCCGGTTTCCTAGGGGGCTTTGGCGGGACGCCGCTCGCGACGGACACAGACTGTGTCTCGTCAAAGCCCCCTAGAGGAGATCCGCAGGTGACAGCTGCTCGGTGAGGAGGCGGCGGAAGCGCTCGAGGTCGCCGTCGACCCAGCTCGCGACGATCCGCTCGCCGTCGGCGTAGGTGGTCACGTACGAGCGCCACACCGGGTCGCTCGCGAAGGCGACGTTGTGACGCGCGCGCGCCTCGGTCGCCAGCGCCCAGCGCTCCAGGTACGCGGCCGCCTCGTCGGCGCTCGCACCGTCCTCGTGCAGCATGAGTGCCGCGTTGCCGAAGACGCTGCCGAGCGGATGAGCCGCCGCCTTGACCGCACGCGCGAGCTCCGGTGTCGTAGTCGACGCCGGCACCGGCGAGCTGGGCCGCCCCGATCTCGTCGAGCTCGTCAGCGAGCAGCAGCTGTGACCCGACCTCGGCGATGCCCTCGGCGATCGTCGCCTGCGGTGCGCCGATCATCAGGATCGTCTCCTCGAGCTGACCGCCTTCGCGGACGAGGCGCTGCTCCTTCCAGACACGTTCCGTGTGGTGGCCCGGATAGGTCTCGTGCGCGACGAGCTCGACGGCGCGGTTCGCGGGCAGTGGAAGATCGGTGTTCACGGCGATGCGACTGCGCAGGCCGCCCTCGTAGTAGTTGAACGCGGCCCACGGCTCGTTCTGGACGTAGTCGAAGGCGATCTCCTCGCCCTGCGGAAGGCCGAGGGCGGCGGCTGTACGACCGCGCAGCTCTGCGCCGAGGCCGGTGACCACCCGCCGTAGCTCCTCGCCCTGGAGCGCATCGGCCTCGCGCCATGCGACGTACCGTTCGCGAACGGGCCCGCTGCCGGGCAGCACGCCGTCGAGGGCACGGTGCGCGGCCTCGAACACATCCTCCGGCACGCGCTGCGGACGCACGCCGTAGCAACGCTCGACCTCGTCCGCGAACGCGATCGTCTCGCCGGCCAGGCGACGCGCAACCGTCTCCATCCCGGTCAGCTGGAAGCGGAGCCAGCGTGCGCGCCGTTCGTCGAGACCGTCGAGCCGGTCCGCCAGCGCGGCCGCGTCGGCAGCGAGGTCGGCGGGTGCCCGGAGCGGCTCGGCGTCGACGCGCTCAGAGATCTCCGTCGGCCCGTAGTAGCCGTCGACGATCCCGTCGATGTGCCGCCCGAGGCGCAGTCCCAGCTCGAGGTAGGAGGTGACCGGCTCCAAGCCCGGGAGCCTACGGAAGCGTCAGCGCGTGAAGAGCGCGGCCTGGCCCTGGCCCACGCCGACGCAGAGCGTCGCAAGGCCGCGGCGGCCGCCACGGCGGCGTAGTTCGTGGAGGAGCGTGACGACGAGTCGCGCGCCGCTCATGCCGAGCGGGTGGCCGATCGCGATCGCACCGCCGTTCACGTTGACGCGCTCCGGGTCGAGGCCCAGCTCCCGGATGACCGCCAGGCTCTGGGACGCGAACGCCTCGTTGAGCTCGACCAGGTCGAGGTCGGCGGCCGACAGGCCTGCGCGGTCGAGCAGCTTGCGCACCGCCGGCACCGGGCCGATCCCCATCACGCGCGGGTCGACGCCGGCGACCGCGCTTCCGCCGAAGGCCGCGAGCGGCTCGATTCCCAGCTCTCGGGCGCGTTCCTCGGAGGCGATCACGAGCGCCGCGGCGCCGTCGTTGACACCGCTCGAGTTGCCGGCGGTGACGGAGCCGTCCGGCCGGAACGCCGGCCGCAGTGCGGCCAGCTTGCCCGCGTCGCTGTCCGGCCGCGGATGCTCGTCGCGCGCGAGCTCGCCGACGGGAACGAGCTCGTCGTCGAAGCGGCCCGCCTCGGCCGCGGCAGCCCAGCGCCGCTGCGACTCGAGCGCGAACGCGTCCTGGTCCACGCGGCTCACGTCCCAGCGCTGGGCGACGTTCTCGCCGGTCTCGCCCATCGACTCGAGCGGGAACAGCGCTTCCATGCGCGGGTTCGGGAAGCGCCAGCCGAGCGTCGTGTCCCACATGGTCTGGTTGCCGCGCGGGAACGCACGCTCGGGCTTCGGCGTGACGAGCGGTGCGCGGGACATCGACTCGACGCCGCCGGCCACGAACAGGTCGCCGTCGCCGGCCGCGATTGCATGGCAGGCGCCGACGACGGCCGACAGACCCGAGGCGCAGAGACGGTTCAGGGTCACGCCGGCGACCGACTCGGGGAGCCCCGCGAGCAGCGCCGCCATGCGGGCGACATTGCGGTTGTCCTCGCCGGCCTGGTTGGCGCAGCCCAGGTACACGTCCTCGATCGCGCCCGGGTCGACACCGGCGCGCTCGACGGCTGCCGCGACCGCGAGCGCGGCCAGGTCGTCAGGCCGGCTTTCCGCGAGCGCGCCGCCGTAGCGGCCGACCGGCGTGCGAACGGCAGCGAGGACGACGGGCCGGCTCACGTGATGCTCGGCACGATCGCGTGTTAGCGACGCGGCAGGTGGGTACAGCGGCCCGATGGGAAGGAGGTGTCTATGTCTGCGCTTCTGCTGATCATCCTGCTGTTGCTGCTCTTCGCGGCGATCGGCGGCGGGATCTTCGTCGCGAAGTTCCTCTGGCTGCTGCTGATCGTTGCGCTGATCGTGCTCGTGGTCGGGCTGTTCTCCGGCCGCACGGCCGCCTAGGCGGCGAGCCCGACGAACTCGAGGCGGACCGGCTGCTCGAACGCGCCGGCCGCCTCGCCGCGCTTGAGGAGCTCGCGCACGGCGGCCCGGCCCTCCTCGCCGTAGTCGCACGTCAGCTCGTTGACGTACATCCCGACGAACCGGTCGGTGAGCTCGTCCGACAGGCCGCGGCCCCAGCGCTTCGCGTATGCAAGCGCCTCCGCGCGGTTGTCGAGGCCGGCGCGAATCGAGGCCTCGAGCACCGTCGACAGACGCTGAAGAACGTCGTCTCCGAGGTCGCGCCGGGCAGCGTTGACGCCGAGCGGCAGGGGAAGGCCTGTCTCGAGGAGCCACCACTCGCCCAGGTCGACGACCTTGTGCAGGCCGAGCGACTCGTACGTCAGCTGGCCCTCGTGGATCAGGAGGCCCGCGGCCGCCTCGCCCGACTGCACCTCGTCGATGATCTGGTCGAACGGCACCTCGCGGTAGCGAACGTCGTTGCCGAGCAGGAGGCGGAGCAGCAGGAAGGCGGTCGTCATCTTCCCCGGGACGGCGACCTCGACGTCTGCCAGATCCTCGCGCGTCATCTTCTCGCGCGTGACGACGACGGGGCCGTAGCCGTTGCCCATGCTCGCGCCGTGCGGCAGCAGGACGTAGCGGTCCTGGACGAAGGGGTACGCGTGGAGCGAGAGCGCGGTCACCTCCAGCCGCCCCTCGAGCGCCCACTCGTTGAGCGACTGGATGTCCGCGAGCACGTGCTCGAACTCGAACTCGCCGGTCTCGACGGTGCCTGACGCCAGGCCCCAGAACATGAACGCGTCGTCCGGATCCGGGCTGTGTCCGAGGTTGATGCGCATGGGTCGCGGACGGTACCAACCGAGCGCCGAGGCGCGGCGGTCGAGCCGCCCGGCCGCCAGACCATGCGCGGCCCGCACTCATTCACGCGCGCCCCGCCCCTTTGGGGTGCCGGGTTGGGCTCGGTTTCTCCACCGGAACCGGGTGCCTTCCGATGGAGGCCGGCTTGCCCGGCCGCAATCACGTCGCGCGAAGTCGCGTCTGATTGCCTTACCCGCTGAAAGTCGTCATGGCCAGCGCGCAGCGCGAGCCGGACTTTCAGCGGATATGTCCAAAGAACCAGCGCTCGAGCGGCTTCAGCAGCTCGTCGCGCGTGAACGGCGCGACATCCTGGACGCGGCCGTCCCCGTTGGAGACGTGCAGGTCGTCGGTCAGCGTGCCGTTGGCGCTCTCGAGGGCGTCGTCGAGCTCGTATCCCTGGAACACGTAGTCCTTCACGCCGCCGCTGCCGGGCGGGAACTCCGGGTTCACGGCGCGCCCGACCGCCCACACGGCACCCGGCTGGCGCTCGATCCAGATGACGATCTTCTCGGCCGCGCCCGCATCGTCGACCCCTTGGACGACTCGCTCGGCGAACACGCCAGGCGACGCGCGACGCATCAGCACTGATGATAGGCACTTCACTAGCATCCGGCCCGATGGGACGCGTCGGCGACTTCATTCGCAACCTGTTCAGCTCCGAGGAGCCGCTCGACCGGCTCGCGACCTACGTCATCCGGGAGCACGAGCGCGGGCGCACGCTCGCCGAGATCATGGACGACCCGTACGTCCGCAACCGGACGAACGAGGAGCAGCGCAACCGCCTGCTCGACAACCCGGCGATCGTCCACGCGATCGGCCAGGACGTCGTCGAGAGCACCCGCGCGACGCTCGAAAGCTAGGGAAGCTCGCGGCCCACACCGCGCTCCCGGGCGCGCTCGAAGACCGCGGCACCGGCGGCAACGTCCCACGCAGCCAGCCCGTTCGACTTGAAGACGACGATGTCGTCGGGCGACTCGCGGCCGGGAAGCTCGCCGCCCACCACCTCGTGCAGCTCGTGCACTTCGAGCCAGTCGAGCACCCCGCCCTCGACCGGCTCGATCAGGTCGGCCGACTCGATGCGTGCATTCTCGAGCGAGTCGCAGCAGACGAACACGGCGCGCTCCAGCACGACGTTGTCGAGCTCGCGCGAGCGGCTGTCGTTCGCGCCCATCGCGCAGACCAGCGCACCGGGGCCAAGCCATTCGCCGCGCAGGACGGGGTCGCGCGAAGTCGTGGCCGTGACCACCACGTCGCACTCCGCGGCCTCGCGCGGGCTATCCCCCGGCTCGGCGCCGGTCTCGGCGCAGAACGCTTCGAGGCTCTTCTCCGTGCGGCAGTACGCGACGAGGCGCTCGATCCCGGGGAGGGCCGCGCGGATCGCGTCGACCTGGCCGCGCGCCTGCCAGCCGCAGCCGATCACGCCGAGCGACGCGGCACCCTCACGTGCAAGCCGCCGCGCCGCGACACCGCTCGCGGCGCCCGTGCGAAGCCTGCCGAGCGCGTCCGCCTCGATGACCGCGTGGAGATCGGGCTTCCGTGCGTCGAACAGCAGCACGCAGAAGCGCGTCCCGGTGGCGAAGCCGCTGTAGACCTTCGCGCCGGCGTAGCCGAGCTCCGGATCCGACGCGGCCATGACTGCGAGCCGGCCCTCGTCCAGTCCGAGCCGGTAGCGCGGCCGGTTCTCGACCGTCCCGGCCGCCATCCGTGCGAAGGAGCCTTCGACCGCTTCGACGGCATCGGCCGGCGACAGCAACTGCTCGACGTCCGCCTCGGTGAGATAGATCGGCATTACTTCTCGACGAAGCTGATCTGGCCGCTCGTCTCGAGCACCCCCCAGCGGATGTCGGAGATGTGCGCGATCCCCTGAATGCGCGCGGCGGCCGCAAGCTCTTCCTGGGTGATCCGGTTGCGCCGCAGGTTGCGGTCGATCGGCTTGCCGTCCTCGACGACGATCACCGGCTCCCCGTCGAGCACCGGGCGCAGCCGCGGGAACCTGAAGCTCGCGAACGACACGGCCACCGTCAGGAGCGCGATCGTGGCGGTGACGAGCATGAGCCCGGTCACCGAGAAGTCGTTCTGCGTGATGCCCTGCTGGACGAGGTCGCCGATGACGACGAGCAGGATGAGGTCGAACGGTTCCATGCTGCTGAGCTCGCGGCGGCCGACTGCGCGCGTCAGCAGCAGGATGAAGGCGAACCCGACGGCGGCGCGGAGGACGAGATCCATCTACGGGAAGACGGTCAGGCTGCGGTCGATGTGCACGAGCCGCGTGTCGCCGTCGTAGAGGTCGACGTCGGCGGCGCGGTGGCCGAGGTTCGTGGGGTTCACCTGCGACTGCACGTAGAGGACGTGCTTGGCGCCGGCCGGGATGTGGCCGAGCTCGAGCGCGAGGTCGCCGTCGCGGCTGGCCTCTCCCACGGGCGACGGCTCGATCGTGTTCACGGTCATGCCCTCGAGCCACCCGGAGCCGAGAACGAGCGTGGCGTCCTTGATGTCGCGGTCGGCGTGGACGGTGAAGCGGGTCTCGTAGTAGAGGCCGCTGCGCAGGCGCTCGGGCGAGTAGAGCTCGAGCCGCGCGCCGCCGCCTTGCGTCGTCATCGTGGCGGGCCGCTGCCCGAACACGTTCAGCAGGCCGGCCAGGCACAGCAGCCCGAGCAGGGACAGGACGATCCAGCGCGCGTGGGGCCGGCGCTCGCGCCCGACGAGGTCGCGGTGGTGGCGCAGCGTGAGCAGGTCGGGAACGTCTGTCACGCCTGGTCTTTCGGCGGTGTCCGGGCCGTTCCTCGCCACTGCCGCCGGCGCGAGCCCCTCACGCTCCGGAAGAGCCGGAGCGGACTTCGCGCCGGAATGCGCCCGGCAAGATTCGAACTTGCGACCTCTGCCTCCGCAGGGCAGCGCTCTATCCCCTGAGCTACGGGCGCGAGGGAGCGGCCAGTCTAGCGCCGGACTGGCTCAGCGGAGACGCGCGGAGGCATCGCCGACGCGAAGGTCTGCGTCGTCCGGCACGTCGGTCCGGACGTAGCCGAGCGCGAGCACGCCGTCCCCCTCCAGGACGGCGCTGGTGACGCGGCCGACGGGCCTGTCGCCATGGTGGATCTCGGCGTCGTAGTCGGGCAGCTCGCCGGTCGCCAGCTCGAGCACGCGGAGCCCGCGATTGGCGTGGCCGCGGTAGTGCAGGCGGGCGATCGGCTCCTGGCCCGGGTAGCAGCCCTTGGTGAGGCTGACCGAGCGGTCGACGAGGCCGGCCTCGGCCGGCATGACCCGCTCGTCGAGCTCACGGCCCCAGGCAGGCCCGCGGGCCTCGATCCGGCGGCGCTCAAGCTCCGTGTCGGCCAACGGCTCGCCGGCGGGGTCGGCGCCCAGCACTTCCCACGCGACGTCACCGTACTCGGGCGCGGCGGCCGCCGACGCGGGACGCTCGCCGAGCACGATCGCGGCAGTGTGCTGCTCGGGCTCGACCTCGACCTTGGCCGCGAAGCGCGCCCGAAGGAGCTGACGCTGCACGACCTCCCCCAGGCCGGGCTCGGTCAGGAGGAGAAAGTCGTCGTCGCCGCGGCGGAGCACACGGAGCGGCGCGATGATCCGCGCCTTCGGCGTCAGCAGCAGCGCGTCGCAGGCCTCGCCGGCGGCGAGCGCCTCGACGTCGTTCGAGACCATCCGCTGGACGAAGTCGGCCGCGTCCGGCCCGCGCACGCCGACGAAATCTCGCGCGCGCGGAGCCCAGGCGGTGGCGGTGGCGGCCATGCGTCCAGTGTGCCGGTAACGGATCTGGCCGCGCATAGTCTGTTCGACTCATGCCGCTCTTCCGCTCGAAGGTCGACGAGAAGTTGCGCGCGGCCGGCTACGACCCGGCCCGCCTGCCGCCCGGCCAGTACCTGACGGAGAAGTGGCCCGTCCTGCACGCGGGCTCGGTCCCGAAGACGGATCTCGCGCAGTGGGACTTCCGCGTCTTCGGCGAGGTCGAGCAGGAGCTCGTCCTCGACTGGGAGCAGTTCCAGGCGCTGCCGGCGACCGAGGTCACAACCGACATCCACTGCGTGACCCGCTGGAGCCGCTTCGACGCGACGTTCAAGGGCGTGCACTGGAGCGAGCTGGCGAAGCTCGTCGAGCCGAAGCCATCGGCGCGGTACGTCGTCGCACACGCGGAGCAGGGCTTCACGGCAAACGTCCCGATCGAGGCGCTCGAGGATCCGCAGGCCCTGATCGCCTACGAGGCCGACGGCGAGCCCCTGACGAAGGAGCACGGCTGGCCGCTTCGCCTGCTCATCCCGACGAAGTACTTCTGGAAGAGCGCCAAGTGGCTGCGTGGCCTGGAACTGCGCGCCACCGACCAGCCTGGCTTCTGGGAGCGGTACGGCTACAACAACAACGCCGACTATTGGCGCGAGGAGCGGTATGAGTTCTAACCAGGGTCTGAACCAGGGTCTGTCTCCGGGTGTATCGGGACTGACCCACAGTCGGACTCTCGATGTTTCCCGGACCCTCGCCGTCGACCCGCGCTTGGGTCAGCCCCCGATGAACCTGGGGACAGACCCACCGAATCACTCGATCGAGGGATCGGCGGTTCGGCCACAGCGTCGATACCTAGCCCACAACCCCCCTCCCCCCTCTTGAAACGGCGCCTTTCGCGCCGTTTCAGCTTTAAGGGGACAACTGCGGCTCGTCAGCCGAGACGCGGCCGATAGACGTGCAAGCCTCGATCGGTTCGCGCGACGAAGAGCGTGATCGGCGGGCCGCCGGAGATGATGCTCAGCCCGTCCCGAAAGAGCACCGCGGCTGACGATCTCGCGACCACCCTGCCGCAGATCCGCGCCGCGCGGTTCAGCAGCCCACGCTGGCCCTTGATCCCTGGAAACCCGAGCTCCATGACGACGGCCGCGACCGGCGTGTTGATCGCCGAGCGCCGCTCGTGCCGCCCCTGATTACTGGCTACCTCGCGGTACAGAACACGCTGAGCAGCCGAAACGGCGTCATTGACGCGCAGATGGCGGAGGCGCTCGTCCGCCGTCGGGCACCCGACACGAACTGACGCGCTGACGGCCGGGTGCGCTGCGTCGCGGCCATCAGCAGTCTCGCCCGCGAGCAGCGCGGCGGCAACGAGCGACGAGAGAACGATCAGACGCCGAGCCACAGCGGCGGCGGAGTCTAGCCCCGGCCGCCGTAACCGGCGGAGCCCGGCTTGCCGGGCGGGAGGCACGTCGCGCGAAGTCGCGTGTGATGTCCAGCCGGGAGGGGGGAGCTCGAGGGGGGAACCCGCGAAGCGGGGGTTCCCCCCTCGAATAGAGCGAGGGGGGCCCGCCGAAGCGAACCCCCCTCAGCGCGGGACCCGCCGAAGCGGGCTCCGCGAGCGTTTACATCATCCCGTCCATGCCGCCGGGCATGCCGCCGGCCATGGCGCCGGCCTTCTCGGGCGCCTCGGCCACGACAGCCTCGGTGGTCAGGATGTTCTTGGCGATCGACGCGGCGTTCTGCAGCGCCGAGCGCGTGACCATCGTCGGGTCGATGATCCCGGCCTTCACCAGGTCCTCGACCTCCCCGGTGTCGACGTTCAGGCCCTGCCCCGGTGCAGCGTTGCGGACCTTGTCGACGACGACCGAGCCCTCGAGGCCGGCGTTCTCCGCCAGCTGGCGGATCGGCTCCTCGAGCGCGCGGCGGATGATCTGCGCACCCGTCTTCTCATCGCCCTCGAACGTGTCGAGCTTGATTGCGTCGACCGCGTTCAGCAGCGCAACGCCGCCACCCGGGACGATGCCCTCCTCGAGCGCCGCGCGGGTCGCCTGAACGGCGTCCTCGACGCGGTGCTTCTTCTCCTTCATCTCGGTCTCGGTTGCGGCACCGACCTTGACGACGGCGACGCCGCCGGACAGCTTCGCCAGCCGCTCCTGCAGCTTCTCGCGGTCGAAGTCGGAGTCGGTGTTCTCGATCTCGGCCTTGATCTGCTTGATGCGGCCCTTGATCGCGTCCGACTCGCCGGCACCGTCGATGATCGTCGTCGAGTCCTTGTCGACGACGATGCGCCGCGCGCGGCCGAGCTGCGAGAGCTTCGTGTTCTCGAGCTTGAGGCCCATCTCCTCGGTGATCACCTCGGCGCCGGAGAGGATCGCGATGTCCTCGAGCATGCGCTTGCGGCGGTCGCCGAAGCCCGGCGCCTTCACGGCGACGGCCTGGAAGGTGCCCCGCAGCTTGTTGACCACGATCGTCGCGAGCGACTCGCCCTCGACGTCCTCGGCCACGATCAGCAGCGGGCGGCCTGCCTGGATGACCTGCTCCAGCACCGGCAGGATGTCCTTGACCGCGCCGATCTTCTGGTTCGCGACCAGGATGTACGGGTCCTCGAGGACCGCCTCCATGCGCTCCGCGTCGGTGATCATGTACGGAGACAGGTAGCCCTTGTCGAACTGCATGCCCTCCGTGAACTCGAGCTCGAGACCGAAGGTCTGGCCCTCCTCGACGTTCACGACCCCGTCCTTGCCGACCTTCTCGATCGCATCGGCGATCACGTCGCCGATCTCGCGCTCGCGCGACGAGATAGCGGCGACCCGGGCGATGTCCTCCTTGCCCGAGATCTCCTTCGACTGCGTCTTCAGGTTCTCGGTGACCGCGTCGACCGACTTCTCGATGCCGCGCTTCAGCGACATCGGGTTTGCGCCCGCCGCCACGTTCTTCAGGCCCTCGCGCACGATCGCCTGCGCAAGCACGGTCGCGGTCGTCGTGCCGTCGCCGGCGACGTCGTTGGTCGCGGTCGCGACCTCGCGGACGAGCTGGGCGCCCTGGTTCTCGAAGACGTCCTCGAGCTCGATCTCGCGCGCAATCGTGACACCGTCGTTGGTGATCGTCGGCGCGCCGAACTTCTTGTCCAGCACGACGTAGCGGCCCTTCGGGCCGAGCGTCACCTTGACCGCGTCGGCGAGGACATTCACACCACGCTCGAGCGAGCGGCGCGCGTCCTCATCGAACTTCAGTTCCTTGTGTGCCATGCGTTCTTTCTCCTCCGTCTGCCTGACTAGGCGGTAGCGCCGGCGGTCTCGCGGACGCCAATGACTTTTGCGAGCACGTCGGACTCCCGCAGGATCAGCACCTCGTCGGTGCCCACGCGGATCTCCGTCCCGCCGTACTTCGAGAAGATGACCTCGTCGCCCTCGGCGACGTCCATCTTGATGTACTTGCCGTCGTCGTCGCGCGAGCCCGGGCCGACGGCCAGGACACGACCACGCTGCGGCTTCTCCTTCGCCGTGTCGGGCAGGACGATGCCACTCGTCGTGGTCTCCTCCTCCTCGAGCACCTCGACGATCAGGCGATCGCCAAGCGGCTGCAGGTCCATATGGAACCTCCTGTTGTGACTTTGTGACACGCGTTGGCACTCGCCACTGGGGAGTGCCGAGCCAGTGTAGCCGAGCAGACGGTGCCTTTGCAAGCACGTCGCAACCTGGCGGCGGCCGCGTGTTACAAAGCCTGGATGCCGCGCGAGATCTCTGCCGGAGGCGTCCTCGTGCGGCGGATGCGAGGCAGCTGGTGGGTCGCCGCGATCCGCCCGGCAGGCAAGCCGGACGGGATCTGGGCGCTTCCGAAGGGCCGTGTCGACGCGGGCGAGGACCCCGCAGCGACCGCCGTGCGCGAGGTCGCGGAGGAGACAGGCCTGCGCGGCCGGCTCGACGGCAAGCTCGGCGACGTGCGCTACGTCTACACGTGGGCCGGCGAGCGCGTCTTCAAGATCGTGAGCTTCTACCTCGTCCGCCACGTCGGTGGCCGCATCGGCGATGTTCCCGCCGCGCACGCGCACGAGGTCGCCGACGTGCGGTGGCTGCGGCTCGACGAGGCACCGAAGCTCCTGGCCTACCGAGGCGAGAAGGACATGGCCGCACGGGCCGCGGCCGTGCTGGCCGACGAGGCTCTATGATCCTGCGGCCGTACGGCCAGCCTCGTGGAAACCATGTTCGCCCTCAACTTCTACTCCCCGGTCGTCGCCGACCAGCTGCGCTCGCACCGCAAGACTGCGACCGTCCGCCTCGGCGACAAGTCCGGGAAGTACAAGAAGGGGATGATCGTGGCGGTGCTGGTGGGCACCCGCTACAGCCCGCGCGACAGGGTCTTCGACGCGGTCATCGACAAGGTCGAGGTGAAGCAACTGCTCGATCTCTCGCCCCGCGAGATCGAGAGCGACAACCCCGAGATCCGCCGCTGGGAGGACATGGCCGGCTGGCTGAGCCAGCTCTACAACCGCGAGGTCATCGGGACCGACACGGTCACGCTGATCCGATTCTCCCAGATTCGATAAGGGGCTGTCCCCGCTTGCGGGGGCTGTCCTACACAAGGACTCTCGATCTTGCTGTCCCCGCTTGCGGGGGCTGTCCTACACAAGGACTCTCGATCTTGCTGTCCCCGCTTGCGGGGGCTGTCCTACACAAGGTCGATCTTGCTGTCCCCGCTTGCGGGGGCTGTCCTACACAAGGACTCTCGATCTTGCTGTCCCCGCTTGCGGGGGCTGTCCTACACAAGGACTCTCGATCTTGCTATCCCCGAAGGGGGCTGTCCTACACGAGAGACTCTCGATCATCGTGGCCGGGCCAGCGCCTGGGACAGCCCCCGCCCAGCGGCTGCTGGAGATCGGACTCGTCAGTGCGGCGGGGACAATCCCTACGAGAGAAAGGCTGCCAGGGTCCCCGGCATCGCCTCGACCGCCTCGCGCTCCAGCGCGTAGAGCACGTAGTAGCCGTTCCGCTGCGGACGGACGAGGCCGGCCTCGTGGAGGATCCGCAACTGCCGTGAGAGGGCGGGCTCGCTGAGGTTCACGAGGGGCGCGAGCTCCTCGGTCGGGCGCGGCCGCTCACCGACCAGCTTGAGGATGCGGAGCCGCGTCTCGTCGCCGGCGGCGCGCAGCGTCTGGACGAGGGCCGAGGGGACGGCGTGCCTGGCCGCCTCTCGCAGCACGAACGGCGCGGCGTAGATGACAACGATCGGCCAGGGCGGGTCGCAGTTGACGCGCACGTGTGGCCAGACGTATGCGCTCGGGACGAGCAGCAGCGGATTCACCGGGGAGACCTCGACGAGATGGTCGTGGCCGGACCGCCGGAAGAGCGTGTCGCCGTCGCGGCGCAGGTCCGGCACGGACTCGAGGAAGGCGAGCGGACCGTTCGCGGCGACCACACGCTCGCTCTCGGCGACTGCCTGCTGGAGCGCCGGCTCGAGCCGGCGCCACTCCGGCTCGAACGCCTCCTCCCAGTAGCGCTCGAGGAGCGCCACGAGCCGGTCGCGCAGCCGGCCCGGGTCGTCGAACGCCGCCGCCGCGAGCTCGGCGCCTGCGTCGCCGGCCGTCTCGCGGGCGAACGTCAGGGCGCGGTCGCGGACGGCCGGGTCGGCCAGCCGCTCGGAGCCGCCGGCCTCGGGCTCCCAGTAGAAGAAGAGCGGGCGGGCGAGCTCGTGCGCGGCCTCCGCGTCACTCAGCGCGCGGATCGTCTCGAGCTGGCTCTCGAAGGTCGCGTCGGGCGAGGCCGGCGTGAAGCAATCCGGGTAGGCGTCGACGTAGAGGAACGCGAAGGCGCGGATCTCGCGCTTGAGCTGCGGCGTCACGCGCTGCATCGCGCGAATCCACGGGTGCTGAACCGCGTGGATCTTCGGGAAGAGCAGGACGTGGAGGCTCATGACGGCCTCCGCCGCAGGGGCGAGCGCGAAGCGGACCGACTCGGGCCGGTCCTCGAGTCTGAACCGGATCGGCAAGCCGCTTGCGAGTTTACGAAATCAGTTGGCTCGGGCTCGGGCGACTGCCTACCTTCGGGGCGTGCGCCGCCTGCTGGTGACCCTGCTCGCGCTCCTCCTGGTCACGCTGTTCGCCGCGGCGGCGGGCGGCGCGCCGCCGGTGGCGCGCATCGCCGGCCCGAAGACGACGGTGGACACGACGCCGACCTTCCGGCTCTCCGCGACCGGGAAGCACGGCGGCTTCCGCTGCTCGGTCGACGGCGGCTCCTACCGCGTGTGCAGGTCGCCGTGGACGCCGCGCCTCGCGGTGGGCGCGCACGCGCTGCGCGTGCGGACGGTCGACAAGCGCGGGCGGCCCGGCCGGACGACGACGTTCCGGGTGACCGTCGTGGCGCCGGGGCCGCAGGCGCGAAAGGCGGTGCGGGCCGGCTCGGCACCGTGGGGCGTCCTGCTGGCCGGTGACTCGCTTTGGGTCGCGAGCTTCTTCGACGACGTCGTGCTCCGCCTCGACCCGGCGACAGGCGCGTCGCGTGGGCGAGTCCCGCTCGGCGGCCATGCCACGAGCCTGGCGGCGACGGGCGGCGAGGTCTGGGCGGCGAGCTTCGACGGCAACCGTGTGGTGCGGGTCGACACCGGTGCGGCGACAGCGCCGATCGCAGTGGGGCCGGGCCCCGAGGACCTCGTCGCCGGGCTCGGCGCCCTCTGGACTGCGAACAAGGGCTGTGACGACCCCAGCAACCCGTGCCCGGGCAACGGCTCCGTGAGCCGCGTCGACCCGGCCACCGGCACCGTGAAGACGATCCCGCTCGGCAGGGAGCCGCGCTACGTCACCGCCGGGACGAGCTCGGTCTGGGCCACGAGCTTCTTCAGCGACACGCTTTCGCGCATCGACCCGGTGACCGGGAACATCGCCCAGGTCGTCGCCGGCCCGGACGGGCCGGGCGGCGTGGCCGAGGCATTCGGCTCGGTCTGGGTGGCCGGCTACGAGAACGGCGAGGTGTGGCGCTACGACCCGGCCACGCTCGCCGTGACGGCGAAGATCCCCGGTGTCGGCCCGGGCATCGAGGACCTGAAGGCGAGCGCCACCACGATCTGGACCGCGAACAGCGCCGGCGCGAGCATCTCGCGCATCGACCCGTCGACGAACAAGGTCACGCACACTGTCGCGGTCGGCGCCGGCCCGCGGCAGATCGCGACGGCCGACGCCTACCTCTGGGTCAGCAACCTCGACGCGGGCACCGTGCAGCGCGTCGACTACTAACGGCCGGGTTTGCGGATCGCCGTCCCGAACTGCTCGGGCGGCCGGAGCTCCGCGCCGCATTCCTCGCACTCGACCGCGAAGACCGACGCGAACCGCGCGTCGCAGGCCGGGCAGCGGGCGCGCATCTCGCCCGCGCACTGCGGGCACTCGGCGGGGAGCTCCGCCTCCCACTCCTCGAAGTAGCGCTGCGCGAACCCGCAGCGCAGGCAGAACGCAACCCAGTCGCCGAGCGTCCTGCGGCGCTCCTCCTGGATCCAGTTGCGCTTGGCGGGCACATCGCCAGCGTAGGGCACCCGTGGCCTACCGCGCCGCTCGGCACATGCGTCAGTAAGCTGTCCGGCGCCACCCACCGCGGGAGGTTCCTTTATGGCGATTGCGCGCGAAGCAGAGCCGATCAACTCGCTCCGGGAGATCCGTGAAGCCGGTCTCGACCGCGAGGATCTCCTGGGCGCGTACCGCAACATGCTCGTCACGCGCGCCATCGAGGAGCGCGGCCACACGCTCTACAAGCAGGGGAAGATCCCCGGCTCGTTCTACACCGGGCGCGGCAACGAGGCCGCCGCGGTCGGCATCGCAACGGCGATGGGGCCGGACGACGTCGGCACGCCGCTCCACCGCGACATGGGCGTCCACATCACGCGCGGCGTCGAGCCGTGGCGGATCTTCGCCCAGTACATGGGCCGCGCCGACGGCCCGACGCGCGGCCGCGACGGCAACGTCCACATGGCCGATCAGAACCTCGGCCTGATCGCGATGGTCAGCCACCTGCCGGCGATGCTGCCGGTCGCCGTCGGCGCCGCACTCGCGTTCCGCATCCGGGACGAGCGGCGCGTGGCGGTCGGCTGGTTCGGCGAGGGCGCCTCGGCGCGCGGCGACACGCACGAGAGCATGAACCTCGCGGGCGTGCGCCGGCTCCCGGTGGTGTTCATCTGCGACAACAACCAGTGGGCGTACTCCACGCCCACGCACCTCGAGTACGCGTGCGAGACGCTCGCCGACCGCGCCCAGGCCTACGGCTTCGAGGGCGTCGTGGTCGACGGCACCGACGTGCTCGCCGTCTACGCCGAGGCGAAGCGCGCGATCGACAAGGCGCGCTCCGGCGGGGGCCCGACGCTGATCGAGTGCATGACGCTCCGCATGGAGGGCCACGCCGTCCACGACGACGCGTTCTACGTCCCGAAGGAGCTCTTCGAGGAGTGGGCGGCACGCGACCCGATCGAGCGGTTCCGCTCCTGGCTGCGCGAGAACGCCGAGCTCACGGACGACGAGGAGGACGAGATCTCCAACTCGCGTCAAGAAGCTCCTGAACGACGCGCTCCGCCGCGCCGAGGAGTCGCCGATGCCGGAGACGCACGACCTCGAAGAGGGCGTGTACGCAACGCCCGAGGAACTCGACACGCCGCATCACAAGTAATGGCCGAGCGCACGTACCTCCAGGCGATCTCCGACGGGCTCCGACAGGAGATGCGCCGCGACCCGCGCGTCTTCGTCTTCGGCGAGGACGTCGGCGTCTACGGCGGCGCGTTCAAGGTCACGCTCGGCTTCCAGGAGGAGTTCGGCCCGTGGCGCGTGATCGACGCGCCGCTCTCGGAGACCGCGATCGTCGGCGGCTGCACGGGCGCCGCGATCATGGGCATGCGCCCGGTCGCCGAGATGCAGTTCGCGGACTTCATCTCGTGCGCGTGGGACCACCTCGTGACCGTCGCGGCGAAGCAGCACTACCGCGCGGGCACGGCGATCCCGATGGTCGTCCGGCTCCCGTCGGGCGGCGGCTTCTCCGGCGGGCCGTTCCACTCGCAGAACCCGGAGAGCTCGTTCGCACACATCCCCGGCCTGAAGATCGTCTGCCCGGCGACGCCCGAGGACGCCAAGGGCCTGCTCGTCACGGCGATCGAAGATCCCAACCCGGTGCTGTTCTTCGAGCACAAGCACCTCTACCGGCGCATCAAGGGCGAGGTGCCCGAGGAGCGCTATACGACCCCGTTCGGCAAGGCACGCATCGCCCGCGAGGGCGACGACATCACCCTCGTCACGTGGGGCGCGATGGTCTACACCGCCGAGGAGGCGGCACAGCAGCTCTCCGGCGACGGCATCTCGGTCGAGATCCTCGACCTGCGCACGCTGATCCCGTGGGACCGGGACGCGGTGCTCGAGAGCGTCGCGAAGACGTCGAAGGTGCTGGTGCTGCACGAGGACACGCGCACGGGCGGCTTCGGCGGGGAGATCGCGGCGACGATCGCCGAGGAGGCGTTCGAGGAGCTCGATGCGCCGGTGAGGCGCCTGGCCGCGCCGGACACGCCGGTGCCGTTCTCGCCGCCGCTCGAGAAGGCGTTCATCCCCCAGGTCGAGGACGTGGCCGCAGGGCTGCGCGAGCTGGCGGAGTACTGATTCTCATGGCAACCGAGACTGCCGTCGACGTCGTGATGCCCCAGATGGGCGTCTCCGTCTCCGAGGGGACGATCACCAAGTGGCTGAAGAGCGAAGGCGACCACGTCGAGGCCGACGAGCCGCTGCTCGAGATCTCCACCGACAAGGTCGACACCGAGGTGCCGAGCCCCGGGTCCGGGACGCTGACGCAGATCCTGGTGCCCGAGGGCGAGACGGTCGACGTCGGCACGCGGCTCGCCGTCATCGGCGGCGCTCCGGGCGAAGCGCCCGCCGAGCAGGAGGCGCCGCCCGAGCCCGCGACCGCACCGGCCGCGCAGGAGGCTTCCGCCGCGTCGAGCGCGGAGGTAGCGGTAGCGCCGCCCGCCGAGGCGCCGCCGCCCGCTCCGCCGCCGCAACCGGCGCCCGCGCCCGCTGCCCCGGCGGACGCCAACGGGAAGAGCTTCGTGTCGCCGGTCGTGGCGCGCATCGCGTCCGAGCACGGCGTCGACGTCTCGAACGTGACCGGCACCGGACGAGGCGGCCGCGTGACGAAGAAGGACATCCTCTCGTTCGTCGAGTCCGGCGCGCCAGCCCAGGCGCCTGCTGCGCCCGAACCGGCGGCACCCGCAGCACCGGCTCCGGCTCCCGCCCCTGCAGCCCCGGCGCCCGCGGCCGCGCCGGCTCGGGCCCCCGTCGCCGCGACGCCCACGGCCGAGCTCGCGACCGCCGGCGAGACGCTCGAACCGGTGAGCGCCATGCGCCGCGGCATCGCCGAGCACATGCGCCGCTCGCTCGACACGTCCGCGCACGTGACGAGCGCGATCGAGGTCGACATGTCGAAGGTCGTGGCGATCCGCAAGAAGCTGAAGCCCGAGTTCCAGCAGGCCTACGGCGTCAACCTCACGTACCTCGCCTTCGTGGCGCGCGCGACCGTCGAGACGCTGCGCGACTACCAGTGGATCAACGGCGAGCTGCGCGGCGACCAGATCGTGACGAGGAACTATGTAAACCTCGGTTTTGCCGTTGAGCTCGCCGACGGCAAGGGCCTCATCGTCCCCGTGCTGAAGCACGCGGAGGGGCTGAACCTCCTTGGTATCGCGCGCGGCGTCGTCGACATCGCGCAGCGGGCCCGCGACAAGAAGCTGCTCCCAGACGACGTCCAGGGCGGCACGTTCACGATCACGAACCCGGGCGGGTACGGAACCTTCCACGGCACGCCGGTGATCAGCCAGCCGCAGGCCGGGATCCTCGGCACCTACGCGGTCGTCAAGCGGCCGTGGGTCGTCCAGGACGAGCTCGGCCAGGACGTGATCGCGATCCGGCCGATCATGAACCTGACGCTGACGTACGACCACCGGCTGATCGACGGCGCACTCGCCGGCCGCTTCCTGCGCGACCTGCGCGAGAAGCTCGAGAGCTGGGACGAGACGAACTACTAGAACGGGTGGCGATTGCCTCGATGACACGGACGCTTGCGTACCCGTTCTATCCCTGCTCCGTCGGGACTTCGAGCGAGGAAAGGTGGAACTCCTGATGGCCGACGAGCCCGTCGCGCTGACGACTGCGACGAACGAGGTCGAAGCGGAGATGATCCGCGGCCTGCTCTCCTCGGCCGGGATCGAGTCGATGGAGCGGCCGAGCGGCGTGGGCCTCGCGCCCGGCCTGATTCCCGGCGGCGCGGCCGAGATCTTCGTGCGCCGGTCGCAGCTCGAGGAGGCGAAGGCGCTCCTCGAAAGCGACGTCGCCTGAGATGGCCGCCCAGCCGGTCTCACTGACAATCGTGCCCAACGAGGTCGAGGCCGAGGTGATCCGCGGCCTGCTCGGCACGGAGGGAATCGAGTCGGAATCGCGGCCGACGAACTTCGGCGCGGGCGCGACCGACGGCTTCACGCCGAGCGGAGCGCGCGAGATCTTCGTGCGCGCGGACCGGCTCGACGAGGCCCGCGCGCTCATCGAACGCAACCGGCGACTGAGCGTCTCGCGGCTACAGTCGCCGGGATGGCCGCACCGGGCTACCTCATGCACCTCGGCACGGTTCCCTACGAGGAGGCGTGGGCCCTGCAGCGCTCGCTCGCCGGCGCCGTCTCGCAAGGGGCGATCCCGGACACCGTCGTCCTGCTCGAGCACCCGCCCGTCGTGACGCTCGGCCGGCGCGCCGAGGAGGGCGAGCTGCACGTGCCCGAGGGCGCCGAGGTCGACGTCGTCGAGACGAACCGCGGCGGCAAGTCGACCTACCACGCGCCGGGGCAGCTCGTCTGCTACCCGATCGTCGACCTGCGCCGCCACGGCCAGGACGTCAAGCGCTACGTCCGGCTGCTGGAGGACGCGCTTGTCGCGACCGTCGCACCGTTCGGCATCGAGGCGGTGCGACTGGAGGGCGACAACATGACCGGCGTCTGGCTCGAGCGGCCGCCGCGCAAGCTCGCCTCGATCGGCGTCCACGTCTCGAAGTGGGTCACGACGCACGGCTACGCGCTCAACGTCGACCTCGATCCGGCGCCGTTCACGGACTGGATCACCGCGTGCGGGCTCGACGGCGCCGCCTTCACGACGATCGCGCGCGAGCTCGGCCGGCCGGTGGCGATCGACGAGGTCGTCCCGCACGCTGTCGCCGCGCTCGAGCGCGTGCTCGAGCTCACGCTCGCGCCGCTGCCGGCCGACGACGGCGCCGGCCTCTGGGCACAGCCGGTGCACGAGCGTCTCGCCGCCCAGGCGTAACGATTCCGTGCCGATTGCCGGAGCCGCCGCTCCGGCGCCCTACCGTCGAAAGCGGTGCCCCGCCGCGCGGACCTGCTGCTCACCCTGGCCGCCGCGATCGTCCTCGCGGCCCTCGTCGCCTGGCCACGACTCCACGCGGCCGGCCTCGGCCCCGCGCCCGCGAGCTGGACCCTGACGCCGGGCGTCCTCAACCCGGACGTGACGCAGGCGACGATCGCGGAGACGATCTGCAAGCAGGGCTGGACGAAGACGATCCGGCCGCCGAGCGAGTACACGACCGAGCTCAAGCGCAAGCAGATGCGCGACTACGGGCGCACAGGCGGCCTCTCCGACTTCCAGGAGGACCACCTGATCTCGCTCGAGCTCGGCGGCCACCCGACCGACGCGCGCAACCTCTGGCCGCAGCCCTACCCGCGGGCCGCGGACGTCGATCAGGAGGAGAACCACCTGAACGACCTCGTCTGCTCCGGGCAGATCTCGCTGGCCGAGGCACAGCGCCGCGAGTCGACGCTGAAGCACACGAAGGGCTGAGATGAATCGTGGCGGGGCGCCGGAGTCCCGGCGCCCCGCCAGCTCACTCAGTGGACGTGGACGTCGCCGCCGTCGATCGTGCGCTCGACGGTGTCGGTGCCCGTCCAGTCGGACGAGAACACCAGCGTCCCGCCGTCCCAGAGGGTGATGCCGATCGAGTCGTCCTTGCCGCCGCCACGGTCGGTCGCGGTGATCCGCAGCGCGAGGTTGTTGCCGATGACGACCTTCTTCTTGGTCGTGTCGGTCAGCGTCGCGTTCGCCCGCAGGTCCGCGAGCCCCAGGCAGGTGGTGCTCGGCTTGGAGGTGCAGACGGCGCCGGCCGGCGTCTTGGACGCGATGCCGAGCGACTTCAGCTGCCCCTTGTCCTTGGCCTCGATCTCGTACTTGCTCTTGCCGATCGTGAACTTGATCTTCACGTGGCCGTCGAGGTCGGTGACGACGAGCGGCTCGCCCGGCTTCGCCTTCGGCGGCTTCTTGTACTTGACGTCGAAGTCGAAGTCGATCTTCGACATCGCGTCGGCCGCGTAGGTACCGGCCGTGGAGCCCGCGCCGAAGTGGCCGTTGCCGTGGACGAAGCTGCCGTCGGACTCGGCGACGACGACCGCGGCATCGCCGCTCGCCGTGTAATTGCCGCCCACGACGATGTCGATGTCGTGGTCGCCCGCCGCGAGCGGGACCGTGCAGCTCGCCGAGCCGGTCGTGAGCGCGCCGCCGGTCAACGTGACGGGCAGCGGGCCGCAGAGCGTCGTCGAGCCTTCCTTGAACGTGACGGTCGCCGTCCGGATGTCGCCCGGCTGGGTGTCGCTCGAGAAGAGCGAGCTGTCACGGACCGTGACCCGCAGCTGGACCGAGGAGGTCGTCGCGTTGGGCGCGAGGAAGACGAGCTCGTCGCCCGTGTACGTCGCGTCCGCGTCCTCCGGCGCGACCACGATCGTGAACGACGTCGTGCCCTGGTTCCCGTCGCCGTCCGTGACGGTGACCGTCACCGGGTAGCTCGCCGGCGCGGCCGTCGTCGTGCCCGCGACCGTCCAGGTGCGCGTCCCGGGCAGCGTGGCGCCGCTCGAGGTCGAGGCGACCGAGAGCGAGAGCCCGGCCGGCAGGCCGCTGGCGGAGGCCGCCAGCGCGGAGCCCGGCCCGTCGTCGTCGCTCGCCGAGATGGTGAGCGGCGGCGCGAGCGAGTCGCTGTACTGCACCGTCCGAGAGCCGCCGGAGTCGTTGGTCACGACCGGAGCGGTCTGGATCGTGAAGTTCGCGTTCGACACGTCGAAGAAGACGTTGTCGACGGCCTCGACCTTCACGCGAGCCTGTGTCGTCGCGATGCTCGGCAGCGTGACCGCCTCCGATCCGTCGTTCGGCGTGCTCGCCGCGAGGACGATCGGGTAGGTGTGGCCGCCGTCCTTCGAGAGGCTGATCTTCACGTTCGCCGTGTTGATCGGCGCGACGTCGGTGCCGGCCACGTTCCAGGTGACGGTCTCCGTCGACCCGCCCTTGAGGGGCGCGGCCGTGTTCGGCTCGGTGACCAGGAACGGGCCCGTGCCGCTTGCGAGCAGCACCGTCGTGTCCGCGCTCGAGTCTCCGCCCTTCAGGTCGCGGGCGGTGAGCCGGAAGTGCAGCGACAGCGGGCTCGAGTTGTTCGTCCCGCCGCCCGAGAAGCCGACGTAGTCGGCGGTCGGCAGGAACTCCGCGAAGCACTCCGTGACCGACTGCGGCACCGGCGGCGCGATCGGGGCGAGCCCGGGGCACTGGCCGGTGTCGGCGTTCGTGTCGTTGTCCAGGATCTGCTGGAGATCCGGGAACGTGCGGCTCGGATCAGCGGTGAGGTGGTTCTCGCCCGGCGAGTCGTACATGAGCGAGTCGCTCAGGCTGATCTGGCCCGACTTCGGGAACATCGCGAACAGCGGGCCGTTCGCCTTCACGTTGTTGAGGAGCGTCGTGCCCGCGCCTCCACCGCGGTCGTTCTGCTCCCAGCTGTAGAGCAGCGAGTCGCCGTCCGCGTCCGTGGCGCTGCCGGTCAGGGTGAACGGCGTGCGCAGCGGGATCGTGTACTGCGTGGGCGCCGTGACCGCCGGGATCGCATCGCCGGTCGGCGTGATCAGGCCCGGGCCGCCCTTGTTGTCGACGGCGCCGCCCTTGTCGAGCTCGTTGGTGAAGCCGAACATCCCCGCCGTGGGGTTCGTGACCTGCAGCGTGGGCGCGAGATCCGTGGTCGCGAGGACTCCGCCGAAGCTGACCGCGAAGCCCTGGTTCGATAAGCCGCTGATGTTCCCGCCGCCGAACGCCTGGAGCGTGGTCACCGTGCCGGCGGGGAGGATCGGCGCGAGCGCCGCGGCGAGCCCCGCCTGCGTGTAGTTCGTGCCGTTGACGATCGGCGCCGACGTGTTCCCGTTCCAGGTGAGCGTGAACGAGTCGCTCGCGCCGCCGTGGTTCGTCTCCTCGACGGAGGCGAAGCAGCCGCCGCAGGTCAGGTTCTCGATCGAGAAGCTCGGCACGTCCGCGTTGGCGGAGGCGCCGGTGTAGGTCACCGTGAACCCGGTCGTCGCCGTGCCGGTCGACGGTCGCCGTCCCCGCGAAGCCCCCGATGGCGGCGAAGGCCGCGGTCAGGCCGGCGTTCGAGAAGTTCGCCGAGTTGATCAGCGGCGAGTTGTTGCCGTTGAGCCGCAGGTTGAACGGCGAGATGAACGTCATGGTCCCGCCGCCCGCGGCCGCGAGGCCCGCGGTCGGGTTCGTGTACTGGAAGGTGCGCGGGCCCGGAACGGCGGTGATGGTGAACGAGCCGTTGTACCCGGCGACGCCGGCACCCGAGATCGTCACGACATCGCCGACCGAGCGGCCGTGCGCCGCGACCGTGTTGACGGTCACCGTGTTGCCCACCTCGGTGAGGCCCGGCTTGCTGAGCGTGATCGTGCCGCCGCCGGAGACGGGAAGCCCGGAGACCGGGTTCGTGTAGGTGAACGCGCGCGTCCCGGGCACCGACGTCACCGTGAACGTGCCGTTGTAGCCCGCGTTCGCGACGCCGGAGATCGTGACCTCGTCACCCGGCTGGAGCGTGTGCGTCGCGCCGGCCGCGCCGGTCGAGATCGTGACCGTGTTGCCGATCTCCTGCGCACCGCCGAGCTGGGTGGCGCTCGGGACGGCGCCGATGGCGACCGACAGCGGCTGGATCGTCGCCGTCGGCGCGAAGCCGGGGCCGAACGTCGCGACCTGGACCTCGTTACCGCCGCCGAAGTGCCGCAGCGCGACCTCCTGCACCTCGTTGATCGGGTTCTGGTTCGACGCCGTGTAGGTGGAGATCTCCTGCTGCGAGCGCTGCGAGAAGTACGGGTCGCTGTGCGCCTGCAGGTCGTCGGTGAGGCAGATGCCCGCGTACGCCATCACGGACGAACCGGAGCCCGGCTCGGTCGAGGTCGCAGCGTTGCGGTTACCACCGGAGCAGTTGAGCTGCGTGCCGTTGAACGGGTGGTTGCCGCTGAACTGGTGGCCCATCTCGTGGGCCACGTAGTCGATCGCGTAGAAGTCACCGGTCGGCGTCGGGATGCCGGTACAGCCGCCGGCCTTGTTCGCCCGGCCGACGACGCCGAGGTTCGCCACGCCGCCGCCCGGCTGGCCGAGCGCAAGGTGGCCGATGTCGTAGTTCGACGCGCCGATGATCTGGCCGATCACGATGCGCGCACGCGTCGTGCTCGCGCAACCGGTGACCTGCGCCTGCGTGAAGCAGGCCGCGGCGCCACACGGCCCGTTCGGGGCAATCGCCTTGTCCCACGTGTTGAGGTTGAGCAGGTCGTTGTTGCCGATCAGCTGCAGGTGGATCGACATATCGTCCTCGTAGACCTGGTCGACCCGGTTGATCAGCGCGACCTTCGCCGCGGTCACGTTCCCGGCGCCGTGGAACGTGGCGTAGCCCGGATCGGTGATCAGCGCGAGCCGGTACGTGCGCAGCACGTCGCCCGTGGGCGGATCGGTCGTCGGGTCGTCGTCGCGAATGACCTGGTAGCTCGAAGACGCCGACTCGTCGCCGCTCGCTGCCTCGACGATGTGCGTGTCGAGGTGCCCGTCCGGATCGGCCGTGAAGGTCTTCGTGAAGGAGCCGCTCGCGTTCGCGTGCGCGTCGAGCGTGCGCGAGGCGAACTTCTCCTCCGGGTCGGAGATCGTGATCGTCACGTCCGTGTCGGCCTTGAAGCCGTCGCCGGAGAGCGTCACGTCGTCGGCCGCGTGGTAGTAGCCCTTGTCGAGCGAGAGCTCCGCGGAGCTCGCGTCGCGCTCGACGAACTGGCCCGGGGCGCTCTGGACGCTGCGGCCGTAGTAGCTCGCGTAGAGGCTGTCGTCGCGGTGGTAGTAGGGGTCGATGTACCAGGTGCCCGCCGTCGATCGGACCGAGGCGTGGAACCCGAGCGGGCTCAGGTCGGCGTGGATCGTCGCCGTCGTGTCATCGACGCCGCGGCCGCTGAAGGTCTGGATCTCGGGGTGCTTCGCCGCGAGCGCCGGCGCCATCAGGTCGGACTGGTGGATGGCGAAGCGCTGGAACTTCCCGTTCGGGGCGGGCAGCGAGACGGTGATCGTGTTCGACGAGCCTGCGCCCACCTCGGGCGCGTTCGGCGCGCGGCCGAGCAGCCCGACGAGGCCGCCGTCGTCGACCGTGAACGTCTGCGGATCGGCGATCTTCAGGTCCGGCTTGGCGCCGTCATGCGTCGCCGCCGGCGCGCCGCTGGATGCCTCCCACAGATCCTTGCCGGTGCGCCCTGCGACCTGGCCGCTGCCCGAGGCGGACGACCCTGCCGCCGCCACCAGGGCGATCGCGACTCCCGTCGCGACTACAACTGTTGCGGTGCGTCCGGTCCACGTCGTCGACCGTCCGCGCGCCGCGCGCAGCCTCTTGAACATTCCCCTGCCCCTCCCGCGTTGAGCTTGAGTAGAAGGGCTGAAGGGTGCTGCTCGCGGGGCGCGCTGTCAAGCGCGCCGACTCCGGTCAGCGTCCGCCGGGGTCGATCGCGAAGTTCAGCCTGGCGCTCGGGCGGCGCACGTTGATGCGCTTGGGGATGAGCACGATGCCCGTATCCGCGCGAACTACGTAGATGCCCGGGCGGAGCTTGATGCGGTACTTGCCGGCGTCGGTCGTCCGCGTCGTGTAGCTGTGCCCGAGCCGCGTGAACGTCAGCTTGACGTCGCTCGCCGGCCGGTTGCAGGCGGCGCCGTTGCTGCACATCGTCCCGGTCGGGCCGATCGTGACGGCGCCGAAGAGGATGGCCAGCTTGACGGCAAGCGCAGCGGGCATGGTTCGAGCCTACCCTCGCCAGGGCGGATCCAAGCCTCTCGGGAACGTCGCGCTCATGACCGCGGCATCGCTTCCCTCGTAGCCGCGCCGCCATCCGTACACTCGACCTGATGGAGACGTCGCTGCCCGTCGCCGAGCGCCCGCGCCGGCCCGAGTGGATGAAGGTTCGCGCGCCGAGCGCGGACTCGCGCTACTTCGACGTGAAGAAGCTCATCCACGGTCAGGGCCTCCACACGATCTGCGAAGAGGCCCGCTGCCCGAACATCAGCGAGTGCTGGGGCCGCGGCACCGCGACCTTCCAGATCCTCGGCGACACCTGCACACGCGCGTGCCGGTACTGCTACGTCAACTCGGGCCGGCCCGAGCATCCGCCTGACCCGCTCGAGCCGCTCCGCCTCGCGCACGCGGCCGTGCAGATGGAGCTCAAGCACGTCGTGATCACGTCGGTCGACCGCGACGACGTCCCGGACCGCGGCGCCGGCCATTACGCGGCGACGATCCGCGCGGTCAAGCGCAAGCTGCCGTCGTGCTCGATCGAGGTGCTCACTCCCGACTTCCTCGGCGTCGAGGAGGAGGCGCTGCAGACCGTGCTCGCGGCGCGGCCCGAGGTCTTCAACCACAACATCGAGACCGTGCGCCGCCTGCACCGCCGCATGCGCGGCGCGAAGGCGTCGTACGACAAGGCGCTCTGGCTGCTCCGCCGTGCGAAGGAGGTCGCCGACTACCCGGTTCTGACGAAGTCCGGAATCATCGTCGGCCTCGGCGAGACGAACGACGAGGTCGTCGACACGCTGCGCGACCTGCGTGCCAACGGGGTCGACGTCGTGACGATCGGCCAGTACCTGCAGCCCTCCGCGAAGCACGCCCAGATCGACCGCTGGGTGCACCCCGACGAGTTCCGCTGGTTCCGCGAGCAGGGCGAGGAGCTCGGCTTCGGGTCGGTCTTCTCCGGCCCGCTCGTGCGCAGCTCCTACCGCGCCGACGAACAGCGCCACGCGGCCGAGACCGGCCGCGGCGCGGTCGCGTACTAGGCGCAACACCCAGCCACGCGACGTTTGCACTCGGACTTTGTGCCGAAACGTCGTATTGTGGTTGAGCGGCATTTCTGCGTAATCACCACCTCAAGGGGGAGGAGAAGCGTGAGGAGGACGTTGTTCGCCGCCGTACTGGCGGCAGCTCTCGTTGTGCTCGCGGTAGGCGCAACGGGTGCGTCAAGCGGCACGGCAAAGACTCAGGAGGGCCCGAAGGCCGTCGTCGATGACATCCCGGGCCCGCTCGCAACCAAGCAGCGCGCGCTGCAGGAGAAAGCGATCCAGCTGCAGACCGCCGGCGTCGCCCCGAGCGGCTCGGTCGTGCAGCTCGGCGGCAAGGACCGCGGCCAGTTCGTGCAGGTCGACCGCGAGGGCGAGGACTCGATCTGGACCGTGCTGGTCGAGTTCGGGAACGCCCAGGCCACGCACAACCACGGCACGCTCGGCAACATCAACCACGGGGGCACCCCGGGCCCCGTCCACAACCAGATTCCGGCACCCGACCGGAGCGTGGACAACACGACGATCTGGGCACCGGACTTCAGCCAGAGCTACTACACGAACCTGCTGTTCTCCGAGCAGCACGGCAAGAGCTCGATGCGCAACTTCTACATCGAGGCGTCGTCAGGCCGCTACGCGGTGAACGGCACCGTGGAGAACTGGGTTCAGGTTCCCTTCAACGAGGCGGCCTACGGCTCGGACTACTGCGGCTCGATCGTCTGCACCCGTGATCAGCAGCGGCTGAACGAGGACGCGACCGCGGCCTGGTACAACGGCCAGCTCGCGGCGGGCAAGACCGCGGCGCAGATCAACATGTACCTGGCCCAGTTCGACAAGTGGGACCGGTACGACTACGACGGCGACGGGAACTTCCAGGAGCCGGACGGCTACATCGACCACTTCCAGATCGTCCATGCGGGCGAGGGCGAGGAGACCGGCGGCGGCGCGCAGGGTGCCGACGCCATCTGGAGCCACCGGTCGTACACGAACACGGCGGGGCTCGGCGTCCAGGGCCCGGCGTTCAACCCGCTCGGCGGCGTCAAGATCGGCGGCTCGAACTACTGGATCGGCGACTACACCGTCGAGCCGGAGAACGGCGGCGTCGGCGTGTTCGCCCACGAGTTCGGCCACGACCTCGGGCTGCCGGACGAGTACGACACGTCCGGGAACACGGGCGGCGCCGAGAACTCGACGGGCTTCTGGACGAACTGGTCGCAGGGCTCGTACGGCTCCGACGGCACGCCGCAGGACGGGATCGGCAACCGGCCGATCGCGATGACCGCCTGGGAGCGGTACTTCCTCGGCTGGCTGAACTACCGCACGGTCAACCCGGGGCAGTTCAGCCCGATCAAGGCCGAGCTTGGCCCGACGGCGTTCAACAGCAACTCGCCGCAAGCCGTCGTCGTCAACCTGCCGGACAAGGTCGTATCGACGAATGTCGGCGCGCCGTTCGCGGGCTCGAAGTTCTACTACTCGGGCACGGGCGACAACCTCGACATCCTGATGTCCAAGTCGGTCTCGCTGCCGGCGAGCGCGTCTCTCGCGGCGAAGATCCGGTACAACGCCGAGCAGGACTGGGACTACGGCTACCTGGTGGTCTCCACCAACGGCGGCTCCAGCTGGACGCCGGTCCACACGAACCTCTCGACGAACACGAGCCCGAACGGGCAGAACTTCGGCGAGGGCATCACCGGCGTCTCGGCCGGGAACACGTGGACGAACCTGACGGCCGACCTGTCGGCCTGGGGCGGCCAGACCGTGCTGCTCGGCTTCCGCTACTGGACGGACGGGGCGGCGCAGGGCAACGGCGGCCCGCTCGTGCCCGGGTTCGCATACGACGACATCGCGATCTCGGGCCAGGGCACCGACGGCGCCGAGACGAATGGAGGCTGGACCTTCGACCCGGCCTCAGGCGGCTTCCACGTCACGACCGGAAGCGAGACCCAGTCGTTCTTCAACGCGTACTTCATCGAGAACCGCCAGTACCTCGGACCCGACCAGCTTCCCGTCGGCTTCGACTACGGGCTCTACTCCTCGCCGTACAACTTCGGCGGGACGGTCGGCCCCGACTGGACGGAGCGCTACTCGTACCAGAACGGCATCGTCGTCTGGTACTACAACTCCCAGTACGCGGACAACAACGTCGGTGACCATCCCGGCGAGGGCGAGATCCTTCCGATCGACGCCCACCCGAACATCCTCCACTGGGCGAACGGCACGAACGTTCGGCCGCGCATCCAGGCGTACGACTCGGCGTTCGGCCTCCAGGGGACGCCGCCGCTGACGCTCAGCCTGGCCGGCGTGCCGATGTCGTGGCCGTCGCTCCCGGGGAACCCGACGTTCGACGACTCCAAGGCGTACTACCACGCCACCGACGCCGCCGACGGCGGCAGCTTCTACAAGGCGGCGTGGGCGAGCGTAAAGATCCCGAACAGCGGCACCAGGATGCAGGTGCTCGGGTACCCGAGCCGCGACGGGCACGTTCGCATCCAGCTCTGGGCGCCGCACCCGTAGACGGGACGGCACCGGAGGCTTCACGGGGAGGGCCGCGCGAGCGGCCCTCTCTCGTGGACCGGTGCAGATCGCCGGCCGGGCAGCGAATCCCTCGGCGTGACCTAGCGGCGCGGCGGCGGGACGCAGATGCCGCCGCCGAGGCTCAGCGTCGCGACGCTGCCCTTGTCCCCGCGCGCTCGGACGAAGCGCGCGGCGCCGCAGCCCTTGCCGGAGACGGGGAGGCTTGCACGGAACGTGCCCTTCGCGGAGCGGACCGTCACGCTTCGCGGCCGCACGCCGGTGAACGCCGTCACCGTGACCTTCTCACCGGCTCGGAAGCTCGTCCCGCGGACGACGAGCGGGAAGGTCGACTCCATCGTCAGGGCCGGGGTCGCGGTGACCGAGCTCGAGCTCGACATCGAGCCGACCGAGAAGAACAGCGCGAGGAGCGCCAGCAGCAGGATCGTCACACCGAGAGGGTAACGCGGCCCGCGCCACATCGCCGGGCGCGGCGCGGTAGCCGATGAGTCTCGACTCACGCCGAGGGCGGGGCGACGCAGCGAGCGTGCTCGTGCCGACGTCGGATTGCCTTCCGACGCACCCGGATCGCCCGGCACCGGAACGACGGAGGGCCGCCCGCAGGCGGCCCTCCGTGTCACCCGGTTCAGCCGAGCGTTACTTGACCTTCAGCTTCCAGATCCCCTGCGAGTGCGTGGCCGCGTAGAGCACCGGCTTGCACTTCTTGGGGCCGGAGCACGTCGGCGCGCGATTCGAGGGCTGCATCTCCAGGTGCATGACCTCGTACCGCGGCATGTTCGTGACGTGCCAGTCGTACTTGCCCGTCTTCTTGTTCACGTCGCCGCGGAGGACGCCGAAGTCCGAGGACGCGTAGAGCGTCCCGTCGGAGTCGTCGCGGACGACGTCGCTGAGCGGCAGGTCGCCGTCATCGAACGGGGTCGGGAAGGCGGACGTGCCGCTCTCCACGTGCAGGTTGATGAACGTCCCGGAGCCTGCAGCGGGCCCGTTCTCACGGACGTCGAACAGGTGGCCCGGGGTGAACGGCGTGTTGGCGTTGTAGCCCGAGTACGCGATCCACGCGTGGCCCGAGTCGCTCGGGTCGACGTAGATGCCGCTCGGATAGCGCGTCGGCGAGGCACCGGAGGTGGAGCTGTCGATGCGGTGCCAGACGACGTTCGCCGGGTCGGGTGCGTCTCCGTTGTGCGTCACGAACACGCGCCCCGCGCCGGTGGCGGCCCAGATGGTGCCGGTGTCCGCGCCGTCACGGGAGATCCAGGAGATCGCCCCGCCGGAGCGGTCGGTGCCGTAGGCCGTGCCGGTCAGGTTGCCGGGCGCGTTCGCGCACGACGGATCGGGCGTCGCCGTCACGCCGTCGCAATACGGGCCGCCCAGCGGCCGGAAATCACCGCAGCCGAGCTGCGCGCCCGAGGTGACGAACTCCGGGCAGTTGGCCTCGTAGAACGGGATGTCCGGCGTCTTCGGCTGCACGCCGGTCGTGGTGGGCTGGCCGGCTCCGAACGCCCACGAGCGCCAGACGTGGCCGCCACCGATGTAGATCGGGTGCGAGCCCGCGACCGGGTTCGGGTCCGAGATCTCCGGGAAGTAGAACCCGAAGGCCTCGCCGCTGCGCGTGACCGGAGCCGTGTTGATGACCCACCGCTCCGGGTCGCCGTTGCGGAAGTTCGAGTCGCTGAACCCGCTCGTGAACTGGTTGAAGCGCCAGTTCGGGTTGGCCAGGTCGTAGCCGGCGTTGCCGCCGTCACCGTAGATGACCTGCGTGAACTGGTTGTTGTCGCAAGCGGGGCCCTTGCCCGAGTAGTTCGTGTTCGTCCACGTGCCGTTGTCCTGCGTCCCGCCCGTGACCTCGCAGTCGCTGTCGGGCCGGATCGCCACGCCGATGAACTGGATCGTGCTGCTGAGGTTCCTGTCGATGTGGTCGAGCACCGTCGGGACCCGCGACAGCAGCCGCTTGCACGTCGTCAGTGCGTTCGACGGGCTCGGCAGCGGGCCGCCGCCGTTGCGGAACTGCGAGTCGCACTGGTCGGACGTGTCGGCGAACTGGCCGCTCGTCCGGATCATCCCGCCGTCCGAGCCCTCGAAGATCTGGGTCGGATTGCCCGGGTTGATCGCGATCTCGTGCTCGTCCGGATGGATCCCGTTCGGCGCGTTCTCGCACGTGGTAACCCCGTACGGGCCGTAGGCGCACCACGGCGGGTGATTGATCGTGGCGTCGTACGTCAGGTCCGTGAAGGTCCGCTGGTTCGCGACGCCGGTGGCGGCGCCGTCCGGCTCGCCAGCGGTCGTCGAGTAGAGGACCGTGCGGCCGTTCGACTGGCCGGTGCCGCAGCCGACGCCGTTCGTGTTGCACGGCTGCTCGCCGTACAGCATCGAGCCGATCAGGTACACGGTGTCCGGCATGTCGGCCGGCGTGTAGACACGCTGGTCGTACCAGCACTGCTGCGTGCAGAACGCGGACGCCGCCCAGTACGGGCTCGCCTGCGTCTTTGCGGTGAGGCACTGCCAGCCGTTGTAGGTGTTCGGGAACACCGTGCCGTTTGCCGGCGGGGTGCAGGTCGCCGCCTGCGAGGCGAGCAGGCTCGCCGCCGGCTGGTCGCCCAGATCGGTGCGCCAGAAGTTGGCCGCCATCGGGTCGGCCGCAGACGCCGAGGCGGGCTGCGTGCCCTCGGTCAGGTAGATCCGCGTGTGGCCGCCCTTCGTCGTCAGGGCGAACATCAAGCGATCGATGCCGGTCCCCTGGAAGAACTGCGGCTTGAAGACCTGCGTGAACGCGGTCGGGGCCGCACCGGCGTCACGCCGGTACAGGCCTGCGTCGAACGCGGCGGCGTACACGACCGCCGGGTTGGACGGGTCGAGACCGACGTCCGTGACGCCGAACGACATCGGGCCGGCGTCCGGCTTCGCGCCGTCCCACACCTCGGTGAAGGTGTCGCCGCCGTCCCACGACTCGTAGAGGCCCGGCTCGTTCGCGCCCGGCTCGATGCGGCTCGTGCCACCGGCGCCGATCACGTGCGAGAGGCCGCGGACGGCCTGCGCCGAACCGACGAGGATGTGGTTGCCGTTGCTCGGGTCGATGACGATGTCGTTGATGCCGCGGCCGAGGAACGCGTCGTTGCCCGGCGTCGCGCACTTGTACGTGGCGTTGTCGGTGCACGCGTCCGCGAGCGGCTTCCAGTCGTCGCCGCCGTTCGTCGACTTGTAGATGCCGACGCCGGCCTCGCAGCCGGACGAGCAGCGGTTGCCCTCGCCGGTGCCGAGATAGAGCGTCTTGCCCTTCTTGTCGGTGGGGTCGAGCGCGAGGAAGCCGACTGACGCCTGGTCGAGCTTGTCGACCTTCATCTGCTTCCAGTCGGGGTTCTTGTCGGTCGCATGATCGGTGCGCCAGATGCCGCCGCCGGCAGCACCGGCCCAGACCGTGCAGTCCTTGCCGTTGCCCTTGGTGCCGCAGTCGGGCGCAACGAGGAGTGCGGTAATCCGGCTCGCGGTGTTGTTCGTCGCGCCGGAGAAGGCGGTCACACCGGGCTGAGTGGCGTCCTGCTGCGGGCCGACGAGCTCCCACTTCTTGCCGTCGCCCTTCGGATCGCCGCGAGACCAGTCGGACTTGGCGAGCGCGTTGAACGTCGCCTCGGCCTTCGCAACCTCCTGCGGCGTGACCGAGCTCGCCGGATACGCGTCGGCGGCCTGGAGGTAGGTGTCCCAGGTAATGCCCGGCCCGAGGCCCGGCGTCTGTGCCTTGCTGTCAGGGTCCGAAAGACTGTTCTTCGAGTACCGCGCCGCGTTGTGACTACCGCTCTTGAAGACGGTGCCACCGAGCAGCGCAACCGCCACGACCGCCGCCAAACCGGCGAGCGCGGCAAACGCCCTCCATCGCATGTGCCCCTCCGTTGTCGGATTCTCTCCCGCAGAGCCCGCACGGAAGGTGCTATCGCTCCCCCCGCGACGGTGATATCAACGCCGCTTATATGGGCAACCAATGGGAAAGTCAAGAGAAATCACCCGCTCAGACACGAGAGGCCTGGCATACTCCACGGCATGCGCCGGGCTGCCTTCGCCGTCGCCGCAGTCGCCATCCTCGCCGTCGTCGCCTCGGCGGCGCATGGTGAGGCAAGACCGCCCGAGGCGCGCGTCTCAGGCTCGCTCGACACGAGCCCGGCGATGGTGCAGGCGACGGGGTTTCGCGCCCGGGAGCGTGTGCGGCTGGTCGTCAGCGCACCGACGCCGATGGTGCGCAACGTCACCGCGGGATCAGGCGGCGGGTTCACCATGCGGCTGGCCGGCGTGAGTGCCAACTCCTGCCAGGGCTTCGCGATGGTGGCGACCGGAAGCAAGGGCAGCCGGGCCACGCTGAAGCGCCCGCCCGGACAGTGCGCGCTGCCCTAGCGCTAGCCCGCTGAGATCGCGGCGTAGCGGCGTTTCGAGCTGAGCTTCCCGTCGACGAAGCAGAACTGGTACACGCCGGTCGCGCCCGCGACGCCGTAGTACCAGCAGTCGAGGTCGAGGCCCTCGACCCGCGCCGTGGTGCGCCGTGCGGGCGAGCCGACGAGATCGCGCAGCGTGTCCTGCTTCATGCCGCCGTGGGCGACGTCGAACTCGCCGCTCGAGATCTGCTCGCCGCTCTGGCCCTGTCCGCCGCCGTGATCCTCCACGAAGGTCGACACCTCGTCGCGGATCGAGCTCGTGCTGTCGAGCATCGACGGCGCCGCCGCAACGAGGGCGGCAACCGCCACGAGCAGGACTACGAGACGCGTAATCGTCACCGGTTCAGGTTCGGCCACGACCGGCCTGCTCCTGCCGGAGCTGCGAGGATCAGCCCGCGGTGCCGACGCGGCTCTGCGGGTACCCGCACGGGCGCGGAAGGCTTGACCATCGGGAACGGAACCTGCACGACGGAACCGTTCAGGCCCAGACCGTCTGACTGAGTCGGCGCCTGCCCCCGCATCGTGCTCACCCCGACGGCGGCGACCAGGACGGTGGCGCCCACCGCCAGCGCGGCGCCGATTCGCGGAACGGGGCGGCTCAACGACGCGCGGGCCGCGAGCGACCGTGCGGCCCCCGCGATGCGTGCCATGAGCGGAATGCGCGCATCCACCTCGAGGCTTCGCTCGAGGCGATGCAAGAGCTCGGAGTTCAGGCTGCGCCCGTGCTCCTCGGCCGACGCGACCAGCCGCTCACGCAGCTGCTGGGGCATCCGGAACAGGAAACGGTAGGGCTTGTCGGCCATGGTCGCTTTCGGCGGCTAGCACTCCCCGCTGGCCGCCACGCCCGATGCTAGACGGCGCGCCCCGGCTCCCGCAACAGCACGACGCCGAAGGCCGAGTGCCGCCGCCGCTCAACGACTGAGAACGAACGGAGGGCCGCCCGTGGGCGGCCCTCCGTGTCGATCGATGTCGCTAGCCCGCTAGGGCGTGAACGTCAGCCACTGCGGTACGACGGTGTAACCGGGCGTGACATCCGACGTCAACGTGGCATCCGACCGGAACGTCCCGATCCGGTTGCCCGACACGTCGAAGGTCACGGTCGCGGTGCCACCGGCCGTCGGCGGGCTGGTCTGCACGTCGAACTCGTGGCCGTTCACCGGCGCGGGCGAGAGGTTCTTCCCGCTCGTGCCGTCACGGTTCTCCGCACCCCAGTTCCAGTTCGTGCCCGGATCACCCTGGGAGGCGTTGCCGAGCCCCGTGCCGTCGCCCGGGAACGTCAGGTTCGGGCCGTAGTCGATCGTGACGGCCTCGCTTCCGGGACCCGTGCCCACCGGGCCGGTGGCCCGTTGTAGCCAGATCTCGAACGTGTGTGTAGTCGGGTTGCTGAAGTTCCGCACGCGGTTCCAGTCGACCACGATCCAGCTGAGCCCCGTGCTGTTGTCGGTGAGAACAGCCACCCGGATCGTCCCCGCACCTGCCGGGTTGAGGTCGGTCCAGAGCGGCGCGATCACGTTGTTCGGCCGCGCCGGGTTCGGGAACGTCTGCGGGAACGGGGTGGCGTCTGCCGCCGCGCCGCCGCCGACCACCAGCGTCCCGTTCGAGCCGATGCCGATCGATGTGTACGGCTCGCCGGCGTAGTAGAAGGCCGGAACGTTGAAGTTCGTGATCGTGTCGTCACCTGCGCCCGAGACCAGCGTGGTCCCGGGAATCAGCGACAGGTCGAGGTAGCCGCCGTCCGGCCCCTGGCCGGTGATGTCCGGCAGCGCGTCGATGGTGCCCGCGAGGGCCGGCGTCAGGGTCGTGTCGAGCTTGACGCCGTGGTTCCCGTTCACCGCCACGCCGGGCGGCGAGATGTTCGAGTACTGCAGCGCATCGCCGCGGTCGGACTGCTTGACCGTCATGTGCACCCTCGCCGGGACATTGGCGAAGTTGGCGACCGTCGCGCTGCAGTGCGACGTGCCGGTGACGGCCGGAACGGTCGTCGGGGCGCAGGTGTGGCTCAGCGCCACGGCGCCCTGCCGCTTGTTGAAGGCGATCGGGATCGTGACCGCGTTCCCCGTCTGGGGCGTGAGCGTGACGCGGGCGAAGTACTGTCCGTTCGCCAGGTCAGGCGCGTTGATGCCGACGTAGAAGTCCGTCGGCGAGCCCTGCTTCAGCAGGATCTTCTTGTCGTACGCAAGCTCGCCGTCCGTGTTCGGCGGCTTCTCCGAGACACGCACGATCGCGCCCGCCGGGGCGTCGACCGAGACGTCGAGCTGCTGCTGCTTGCCGCTGACGTTGATCGCCGTCCGCTTGGTCACGATCACGCCGCCCATCGTGGGTGCGTTCACGCTCGCGAGGTTCAGGTCGATCCGGTGCAGTGCGTCCCCGGCCGAGGCGACGAAGTCGGCGAACGACTCGTCGAACACGAGCGTCGGGTTGACGGCACGGTCGGCGCGGATCGAGCCCGAACCGTCGTCGAACGGGGTGGCCGGCGTCACGCCGTCCTCCTTGATGACGTTCGTGACGGCCGAGGTCTGCATGGCCGACATGATCATTCCGGGCGTCCAGCTCGGGTGTGCCGCCTTGACCAGCGCGGCCACGCCTGCGGCGTGCGGGCTGGACATCGAGGTGCCGGCAATCGCCTGGTAGAGGTTGCCGGGCGGCCCGTTGACGCTGCCGGTCGGCTGCGGGGTCATGCCCGCGAGCACCTGCACGCCCGGTGCGGTCACGTTCGGCTTGAGGAAGTCGGACGAGGGACCGCGCGACGAGAACGCCGCCATCATGTCCGGCTGCGTGGGCGTCGCAATGCCCTGCGTGAACGTGCCCTGCACGCCGGTGTGGCTGTTGATGAACGCGAGCAGGTCGGCGTTCGGGCCGTCGAGGTGGATCGCCGGGAGCCAGTGGTTGTCGGTCTCCACGTCCTGCTTGATCGCGTTGTAGAGGATCATCCCCGCGGCGCCGCCGGCGGCGACGTTGAAGCCCTTGTCGACGCGAGCGTTCGTGCCGCGCTGGCAGGCCACGATCTTGCCGGTCGCCGCCGCGATCTGGGCGGGCGTGGTCAGCTTCGTCTGACACAGGACGTCCTCGCCGGGGATGCTCTGGGCGAGGATGACCGGCTTCGCCGACGAGATGCCGTTGGTGAGCGTGTCGCCGGACTTGTCGAAGGTGTCCCCGTTCGACGCCGTGAGGTGCAGCGTCGCCTTGAAGGACCGCGGGCCGGTGGACGCTGCGACCGTGTTCACCCACGGGCCGCCGTGGTCGGTCGTGGCCGGGGCCGGGCCGCTGTTGCCCGCCGACGCGTTCACGGTGATGCCCGCGTTGTACGCGTCGAGGAACGCAAGCTCGACCGCGTCGGAGTACGGGTTGCCGCCGCCCGAGATCGAGAAGTTGATGACGTTGACGCCGTCGAGGATCGCCTGCTGGACGGCCGCGACCGAGTCCGAGCTGTAGCAGCCGGCGGCCGCACAGACGCGGTACATGATCACGTGCGCGCCCGGGGCGATGCCGCAGACGGGCCCGCGCTCGACGCCGTAGAGGACGGCCGACGTGACGCAGTCGCCGCCGGCGGTGGTCAGCGTGTGCGTGCCGTGACCCTCCGGATCGCGCGGCGAGCACACGTTGGTGGTGTCGTTGCAGAACTCGTTGGCATCTGCGCTGTTGATCGACATGTACGTGGCCATGAAGGCGCGCGCGCCGATCAGCTTGTTGTTGCAGGCGAACGGCTGGCCGAGGTGGGCCGCGTCGCTGCCGTCACCGAACTGGCAGCCCTTGATGCCCTGGCTCGGGGGCGAGACGCCCGCCGCGGAGAGCATCGGGTGCTCGGGCCACACGCCCGTGTCGATGACCCCGATGGTGACGTTGCTGCCCGCCTGCGACGAGCCGCCGAGCGACGGCCAGACAGCCGAGGCGCCGACGAAGCCGGTGTTGTCGTCGAGCGGCTGGTTGAGCGTGTCCTGCTGAACCGCTGCAACCCCGTGGATCTTGAGCAGGGCGGCTACCTGGTCGGCGGGGATCCGTGCCGACACGCCGCCGTATGCGTTGATGTAGGCGCGGCGCACCTTCGCGCCCGGCACCGCCTTCTGCACCGCAGCGGTGACCTTGCGCGTGAACTGCTTCGCGTACCGCTGGTACGCGCGCACCGCGGCCCTGTTGTGCTTCAGGGACTTGTGGGTGACGTTCGGGCTGGTCGCCTTCAGGCCGGCGATGCCACCCGTGTACGAGGCCGTCGCGTCGTAGTCGTACTTGATGACCACGTTGATCGGCGTCGAGTCCGTTCGGCCGAGCAGCGCGCGCGGTGTCCGCGCGAGCTCGCCCGAGCGCGACTTCGAGCCGACGAACGTGGAGTCCGGCGTGAGCCCCGTGGCCGTGTACTTGGTCGTCCCCGGCGCACCTCCCGCCGAGCCTGACGCGACGACGACGAGGCCGCACAGAAGCGCTAGCAGCGCAAGCGCAGCCCCTCCTCTGAATCGCTTCACGATTCCCCTTTCTCTACGGTGGCGCCTCTCCCGCGGCGCATTTCGGGCTCGCTTCCGCACGCGAGCCGGGCGAACCTACCGGAATGCCGCGGACGATTCCAACCGGCTGCAAGAGCCCTCGACCGCGGCGCCGCGGCCCGCGCGAAACGGAGCTACCATCGCGCCCGTGAGGCGTTTTCGCTCGACCGCCCTCACCGCGATCGCCGCGACCGGCGCTGCGGCCGTGTCGGCCTCGTGCGCCGGCTCCGCTGCCGGGAGCGCCGCGCCGTCGCTCAGGCTCATGGGAACGCGGCCCGTGACCGTGCGCGGCACGGAGTTCCACCCGTCCGAGCGGGTCCGGATCATCGTCCGCGCCGGCGCCCTCCAGCGCCGCAGCGCAGCCCGGACGAATGGACGCGGCGCCTTCCGGATCACAGTGACGGTGCCCGGCTGGGATCCGTGCCTCGAGGCGCTGCGAGTCACCGCCGCGGGGGCGCGCGGCGACCGCGCGGCCGAGAAGCTGCCGCAGCGCGCCTGCCCGCCGGCGCCCTAGCCCCGAACACACGAGGGGCCGCTTGGAGCGGCCCCTCGCAACGCCAGGCGCGGTTGCGCGTTAGCGCTTGAACTCCTTCCGGACGCCCTTGTCCTTGATGTCCGTTGGGCACGGCGTCACGGAGAAGGCGTCGACGCTGTCCTGCGCCTTGCCCTTCGAGCCGTTGCCGCCGTTGTCGGCGCCGAACACATCGAAGAAGACGTCCGACTGCTCGCAGATCGGGTTGCGGCCCGGCTGCAGCGTGAGCGGGCCGCCGCTGCCACGCCCGTTACGGGCGTCGGTGAAGACGGCCATCGTCTTGTCGCCCTTCTCCTTGCCGTTCGGGTTCTTCGGCCCGGCGGCGTTGCCGCTGTAGTCGCCCGCGAACAGCCCGGCCCGGAACGAGTAGTCGAAGTTCGACCCCACGTCCGAGATCTGGAAGTTGCGGAACGGCAGCGTGGCCGGGTTCTGGCCGTTGCCGGGAACCGGCCCGGCGCCCGGGTCGAAGCCCGTGGCCGCGGACGGATTGACGACAGCCTCCGGCGCGACACAGTCCGATGCTCCCTTCGGCACCGGCCCGCTTCCGGTCTGATGCACGGTCGCCGTGTCCTTGATCTGGCACTGGGCGCCCCAGTACCAGACGAGGTAGTTCCCGACCTCGGTCCGGCTGGTCGGCCACTCGCTCGCGGTGGAGGTCGTGTCGAGCCGGCGGTCGTGGAAGGTGACGTTCAGGACGCCCTTCTGCGTGATCGTCACCCACGGGAAGAACTGGTCGTTGCCGGTGTTCACGTCCGGGCAGTTCGCCGAGTTTCCGCGGATGCTGAATGGGTTGCGTCCGCAGTCGCGGTTCGCCGGCGTGTCCGAGCGGTCGTTGTTGACGCGCGTCGGCCCGATCCAGGTGTGGCCCCCGTCCGTCGACTTGTAGAAGAAGACGTCGTTGTTCGAGTTCCGGATGGTGCCGTTGCGGTTGTCGACGAGCACCGCGTACAGGTCGTCCGCGAATGCGCCGCCGCGCTTGTCTGCCACGATCGAGTTCATGATCGGATCGGCGCGGAAGCATGTGTTCGTCAGCACCGCGCGAGTCGACCCTTGGCCGCGGGCGACGCAGTCGGCCCGGCCGTTGACGCCGCGCGGCTCGTTGATGTCGTAGATGGTGTCGATGCGGTACGGCCCGTCGAACGTCTCGCCGCCGTCAGCCGAGTGCACGACGAGGTACTGATCCTCGTCCTCGGTGTCCCCGTTCAGGAACGCGACCCAGAGCTCGCCCGTCGTCGGGCTGATCGTCGGCTCCGAGCCCTGGCTGTCGCTGCAGCGGTCATCGGTCTTCCAGCTCGGCATGCAGAAGGTCGCCGAGGCCGCGATGAAGTGCGCGGGCGACCACGAGCGGCCCTGGTCGTCCGAGTGGCTCTCGTAGATCTCGGCCCCGCCCGTCTCCGAGAAGAGCGAGTACGTGACGTACAGACGGTCGACGCCGGTCGTCGCCTCGTTGCACGGCGCGGGCGCGTGGGCCAGAGGCGTGTAGCACTTCGGAGACACGCCCGCCGGCCTTGGCCCGGCCGTCAGCCACTCCTTGTCGAACGCATCGACGCTGCCGTCCAGGACGCTGTTGTTGTCCTGGATGAAGCCGACGGTGCCGTCACCGGGTTGGCGCGGATCGCCGGCGCCCCCGCACGCGGAATTCTCGTCGGGCGGTGCGTGCAGCACGATCGCAACGCAGGGCCGCGTCCAGGTGAAGCCACCGTTGGTGGACCGGTTGACCCAGACGCCGCTCGTGTCGTCCGTACGGTTGAAGTTGATCTGGGCGTAGTACGCAACGCCTGCCCGGTCGAAGGTGGTGACCGGGTCGCCGCCGCCGTCCAGGTTGTCGCCGCTCGGAAGCGACGGGAACGGCGTGATGCCGTCGTACCAGGTGTGGCCGCCGTCGGTCGTCGAGTAGAAACCCGAGGTGCCCCATCCGAGCCGGTAGTCGTTCGCACCGGCGACGAAGTTCTTGTCGTCGTTCGGGTTCTGGTCGACCGCCGTCTCGTCCTGCGGCATGCAGGAGTAGTCCTGGTTCAGCCGCTGATCGTGACCGTGCTCCGACAGCTTCTCCGCCTGGTCCTTGACGCGGCGGTCGAGCGGCTTCGGCTTGTCCTCCGTGATGCCCGCCTGCGGGCACTCGGTGATCGTCGTGCCGTAGGTGATGTCCTTGAAGTCGATCGCGCCCGAGTACACGGGCGGCGCATCGTCGTCTTCCCCGATCGTCTCCTGGTTCGCCGACGCACTCGCGGTCATCAGCGCGAGACAGATCAGCGCCAGGAACGCGATCCCGGCGGTGAACGTCCGTTTCACGTGGCCCCCTTTCCGTCGTCGCCGGGTCCCCACCTCGGCGGTGGCGGCACTATTACAGGCGCCTCGCCGTTTCGCAGCCGCTACCGGGCGCTGATGCGACGCTCCTGGCGGCGGGCGAGCACGACGGCGTCGGCGAGTGTGAGGCGGCCGCCGAAGCCGTTCACCGCCACGGAGGCGGTGACGTTCCGGTCGCGCCAGGCGACCGTGTAGAAGCGCACCTCATTAAGGCCGTGCTGCGTCGTCGTCATGGCAACCGCCTCGTCGCCGAGCTCGGGTGCGTCGAGCAGGCGGGCGGCGGCGCCCGAGCGCGTGATGACGGCTGCGAACACGCGACGGTAGGCGGCCAGGTCGCTCTTGGCGCCGCCGGCGCCGCCGAACAGGTCGACCCGCGACTCGACGACGAGCGGGCCGCGGGTGGTCGCCGAGCCGGGCCGGTTGAACCGGGCGATCCAGCCCCCGTTCCGGCCGTAGCGCTGCGGGTCGGCGCGCGCGGTGCCGGCGGTGTCGAGGCGGGCGAGCGGGCCGACATAGAACGCCTGGAAGGGGCCGCGCAGGTCGCGCTCGTGGAGGACGAGCTCGGAGGCCTTGCCAACCGGGATCTCGTCCCCTCCGCCGCTGCCGCATGCGGACACGGCGAGAACGAGAACGACCGCGGCGGCCAGGACGAGGCCGGTCGCCGGCCGGCGTAGCGGTGAGGACGGCGCGCTCAGCGGCCGTGCGGCTTGGTCATCGCGCGGTAGTCGAGCGCCTTGTCGAGGACCTCGTCCTCGACGCCCGAGTCGCGCGCGACCTCGCGCAGCGAGCGGCCAGACTGCGACGCCACCTTGACGATCTCGGCCGCCTTGTCGTACCCGATGTACGGGTTGAGCGCCGTCGCCGCGGACAGGGTCAGCTCGGCGTAGCGCTCGCACTGCTCGCGGTTCGCCTCGATTCCGTCGACGCACTTCTCGGCGAGCAGCCGGGACGCGCTCGCGAGCAGCCCGATCGAGCCGAGCAGGTTACGCGCCATCATCGGGATGAACACGTTCAGCTCGAAGTGGCCTTGCAGGCCGCCGACCGTGATCGCAGCGTCGTTGCCGATCACCTGTGCCGCCACCTGGGTGACGACCTCAGGGATGACCGGATTGACCTTGCCGGGCATGATCGAGCTGCCCTTCTGGAGCTCCGGCAGGAAGATCTCGCCTAGGCCCGCGCGCGGGCCGGAGCCCATCAGCCGCAGGTCGTTCGCGATCTTCGTCAGCGAGACGGCAACGGTCTTGAGCGCGCCGGACGCCTCGACCAGCCCGTCGCGGGCGGCCTGCGCCTCGAAGTGGTCGGCGGGCGCCGAGACCGTCAGCCCGGTCTCCCGGCCGAGGACCGCACGGACGCGCTCGGCGAACTCCGGATGCGTGTTGAGGCCCGTGCCGGTTGCCGTGCCGCCGAGCGGGATCTGCCCGAGCCGGCCGAGCGTGGAATGCACCCGCTTCGTGGACTGGTTGACCTGCGCGGCGTAGCCGGCGAACTCCTGGCCGAGCGTGACGGGCACCGCGTCCATCAGATGCGTGCGGCCCGACTTGACGACGTCGTCGAAGTCGCGCGCCTTGCGCTCGAGCGACGCGGCGAGCCGGTCGAGTGCGGGCAGCAGGTCGTGCGTCAGCTCGCCGAGCGCCGCGAGGTGAACGGCCGACGGGAAGACGTCGTTGGACGACTGGCCCATGTTGACGTCGTCGTTCGGGTGGACGTCCTCGCCCGCGAGCGTGGCGATCACCTCGTTCGCGTTCATGTTCGAGCTGGTGCCCGAGCCGGTCTGGAAGACGTCGATCGGGAACTGGTCGTCGAGCTCACCGGCCGCGACGCGGTCGGCGGCGGCGGCGATGCGCTCGGCCTTGTCCGCGTCGAGAAGACCGAGCCCGGCGTTCACGCGCGCCGCGGCCGCCTTGATCCGTCCCAGCCAGCGCGCGACCGGCGCCGGGATCGGCTCGCCGGAGACCGGGAAGTTGCCGATCGCCTTCGCCGTCTCGGAGCCCCAGAGCTCCTGCCGGGTTTCGCTTGTGGCCACGGCTCGAGTGTAGTGCTACGGCTCGCGGCACGCGGGGCGCGGCAGCTCGAGCGTGGCGCGCGAGCCGCGTGCGCCGACTGCCCGGACGAACACGTCACCACAGCGGCCCGGACCGGCGGCGGCCCGGACGACGAAGCGGCCGTCACGGCCGGCTCGCGCGACGACCCGGGTTCGCCGCTCGCCGAGCGACATCGTCACGGTCACGCGCTCGCCCGCCACGAAGCCCGTCCCGCGGAACGCGCGGCCGTACGGCATCGACGGAAGGATGCGCGGCCCGTCCCTGGCGGGCGCCGGGGCGAGCCCCGCCACTAGTAACAATTTGTTACTTGCAGCCTGGGCGGCCCGGGCAGGGGGGCGATGACGGGTCACGCCATCGGCACGCTCGAGAGCAACCCCGGCCGTGGCGAGGAACGCCAGACCAACCAGTGCGCCAAGAGCCAAGCGCAGCACGCTTCGAGTGTAGGCCGAGGGAGAGGCCGCCCGGAGGCGGCCTCTCCCCGACCGAAGCAGCGCTAGCTGCGGGTGATCGTGATCGGAACGGTCACCGCGGTCGGCGCGGTCGACGGGCCGAGCAGGAGCTCGCCCTCGTACGTACCGGCCGGCATCGGCGACTTCGAGTAGGTGACGTGCAGCGTCACCGGCGTGCCCGCCGGGACGGCGCCCGCCGGGATCCCCGTCACCGTCAGGTCGGTGCCCTGGACGATGTCGGTGTTGAGCGGCACCGTGTGGGGGCCCGAGACGGCGTAGCCGTGGACCCACACCTGGTAGTTGCCGTTCGGCGGTGCGACCAGGGTGACCGACTCGGCCGCGCCTGCGCCGCCCGTCGACGAGCCGACGATCTCGTCCGGCGAGAAGGTGCCGTCGTTGTTCGCGTCGTAGACGACGTACAGGTCGAGGTCGTCGCCGCCGACGTCCGGCAGCGCCCACGTCGCACGCGACGCGTGCGTGATCGTGTCGACGCGCTTGAAGCTCGCCGTCGACGGGTCGTTCGGGTCGTCCTGCTTCACGGCCGCGGCCACGGAGGACGGCTGGCTGAGGCCGAACGCGTCAGCCGACACGCCCGGCAGCGGGACGTTCGCCTTGAACGTCACGTCGAACGAGCCCGAGCCGGTCGTCGTCGTCTGCGAGACCGACGTCGGCGTCACCGACGCGCTGCCGACCGACGACGAGAACGGCACGTCGAAGCGGTCGCCGTTGAAGCTGACGCCGTGCTCCACGACCGCGTGCAGCCCGGCGGACGCGGGTGCGGCCACGATGTCCTCGTTGCCGCCCGTGGCCGTGTTGAAGCGCCACGTGCCGCTGCCGATGTACGCATTCGCGCTCGCCCCGACGGTGTCGAGCACGTAGCCCGGCGGAGTGGCGAAGATCGGGTTGGTGATGTTGAACACCTGACCCTGGCCCGTGTAGCGCACCGGCCCGAATATCAGCGTGTCGAGGTCGGTGAACGGCAGCGGGTCGTCCCAGATCGTGTCCGTCAGGAACAGGGTCCCCGGCGGTGTCGCGTTTGGGACGTTGAAGTAGTAGAACCGCCAGTCGCCGGACTCCTCACGCCACGTCCAGTCGTTGGCGCCGAAGAACGAGCCGTTGTTGTAGAGCAGGTTCGTCTGGGCCGCTGCGACTGCCGGGCCTGCGAAGCTCAGCGAGGACGCCAGGCTTCCGTCCGCGTTCTGGGCCGCCGTCGCGGTGACCGTCGCGGCCACCGGGACGACCATCCGGTCGCTGCCGTTCGACGCGACGATCGCGCCCTCGTACATGCCCGCCGGCGTGCCGGCCGGGACCGTGAACGTGGCGTTGAACGAGCCGGTCGCGGTCGCCGGCGTGGTCAGCCAGCTCCAGTCGACGTTCTTGTAGTAGTCGATCTCGATGTTGAAGTGCGTCCGGTCGATGGCCGCGTTCTTCGTCGAGTGCTGGAAGCCGATGTAGACGCCGTCGGCCATCCGCTGCGCCGGGTTGTGGACGAAGCCCATGAGCGTGTTGGCGCCCGGACGGTGGTAGAAGAACCGCTCGTACTCGCCCTGCTCCATCTCCGACTTCGGGAAGTCGATGTCGAGGAAGCCGTCGATGTTGGAGCTCTTCTTCTTGTCGGCGTGGTTCACGACGCCGTTGCCATCCTTGTCCTTCCAGAGGCGGCCGTCGTGGTTGACGTCCGTCCAGTTGTAGGCGAGCAGCCGCCAGGCCTGGTCGGACTGGTAGTTCGCGTCACCGTCGAACTCCGACCGCGGGTAGTTCGCCCGGATCACGACGATGTCCGCGTCCGAATGCGCCTTGATCTTGCTGGTGATGTCCATCAGGTAGTCGGGCGCGTTGAAGTTCGACACGCTCTCCTGGGCCACCGGCTGCGAGGTGAACGGGAACGTCTCCGTGTCGTAGCGCTGCAGCTGCCGGTCGGACAGGTTCCACGTCCCGGGGCCGGTCAGCGTGAACGACTTCGACACCGACGCGCCCGCGGCGATCGGCTGCGGTGCTGCGAGGCCGTTCGCCGTCGTCGTCGGCCGCCACTCGTCGGGCGAGACACGTGCGCGGAGGCCGCTGGCGACGGTGACCGCCTTGCCGGCGTCGACCGAGCCCGAGCCCTGGATGTACGAGTCGTAGTTCAGGTCGAGCGCGCTCGACTTGAGAATCGAGCGCACCTGCGGCGAGGTCGGGTACGTGCCGTGCGCGGCTGCGTACGCCTGCTCGATCAGCGCGACGGCGCCGACCGTGACGGGCGTCGAGCGGCTCGTGCCGCCCCACGTCACCCAGGCGTTGCGACCGTCGATGATCGTGTTCAGCGTGGCGTCGCCGGTCGAGTACGAGCCGTCGGCGACGACGTCGACGCCGCCGCGCCCGTTGGCGCCGGGGCCGCGGTTCGACCACTCGATGACGTCGTTGTCCGTGACCTGCGAGATGTTGTCGATCGAGTCCCAGCCGGTGCCGCCGAACTGCGTCGAGGCGCCGACCGAGATGCCGCTCACCGGCGACGGCGACGTGGCGGTGCCGAAGCCCGGCGCGCCGTTCCCGGTCGAGAAGACGGGCGTCACGGTGCTGCCGCCGAAGGCCGCGTGGATGATGTCGGCCTCCTGGCTCGCCGGGTCCATGCCGTCGTTGTCGTCGTCCGAGTTGCCGTACGAGTTCGAGGTCACCTGCACGCCGTACTCGTTGGTCAGCAGGTAGCCGAACTGCGTCGAGAACGCGAAGGAGAAGTAGATGTCGCCCATCGGCGCGAGCTTCGTGTCCGGGGCGCCCCCGAGCACCATGCCCGGGATCTCGTGGTCCTTCGCCTTCTTGATCTTGACGTCCTTGAAGTCAGGGGCCTTGCCGTTGATCACGGCCTGGCCGACGACGTTGGACGCGGTCAGCGTGCCGTGACCCTCGATCGCCGGGTCGAAGTCGCCCGTCCAGGCGAGGAACGAGCCGGCCGCCGGCGTGTCGCCGACGCCGTAGTCGGTCGGGCCGCCCGGGATCAGCGTGTGGCCGTCCGAGATGTAGTAGAGGAGGCCGCCCGACAGGTCGGTGTAGCCGTCGCCGTTCAGGTCGCGGTACGAGACCGGCGACTCCTTCGTGACCGGCTTCTCGTCGGTGAAGTCGTAGTTGTCGTCGAGGTCGACGTAGACCGTGTCGTACACCCCCGCGGTGTGCGGGTCGGTGACGATGAACGCCGGGCGCTCGCCGTAGAGGTCGAGCAGGTGGTCGTCCGGATGGCTGCCGAGCATGATGTGGCCCGACTTCGACCACGTCTTGAAGAACGTGTACGTATGCGTCGCCGTGCCCGGGTCGACCGCGAGGTTCCGCGACGGGCCGGTCATCGTGGCGAAGTCGACCGTGCACTTGTCCTTCGGCGCGGGCGGCCGGTGCGGGCCGGGGAAGCCGGGGCCGCACTGCCCGGTCGCCTGGGTCGTCTTCGTGTACCAGGTGAGCCCCTGGTCGACGTAGTCCGGCGCGACCAGGTAGACGAGCGTGTCGTACGGGTCGAAGGCCTTCGGCCAGCCGGCCCAGTTCGGGTCGACCGGTGCGCCGTCCGCGGCCAGCGCGTCGAGCTCGTCCTGCGTCCAGGTCTGCCACGTGCCGATCAGGTCGGGGTGGCCCCAGTCGGTGCCGCCGTCGAGCACCGACGCGGTGACGCCGGCGCCCGTGAAGCCCTGCTGCCACGCACCGGTGAAGTTGTGCGTCTTCGCATCGAGCACGTTCGCGGAGGCGAGCTGGTCGAAGTGCGACGTCTTGAGCGGCGGTGCCTTGTCGTACGGCACCGAGTTCTTCTGGAACGCCCGCAGGTTCTCGTTGGCCGTCTTCTTCTTGTCCGGCCGGGCGATGCCGTCCGGATCGGAGACGTCGGGCCTGCCGGTCTTGGCGAAGTTCACCGGCTCGACGCTCACCACGCCGGCGATCCCGGCGAGCTTGGCGAGGAGCTGTGCGCGCACGCGGCCGACCACGAGCGCCACGCCGTTGTGCTGCGCGACGCGGTCGCCGGTCATCAGCTTGCGCGTCGCGGCGACGTTGCCGTCCCTCAGCATCACGAAGACCGGGACGCTGGCCGTGGAGCCGCTGTCGAGCTTGCTGGCGAGCTCGGGCGCAAGCTTCAGCTTCGCGCCGTCCGATTTCGTCACCACGCGGTCAGGCTTCGCGCGGTGAGTCGGCGCGGCGTTGGTCACCGCGGCGGTGAGCGCAATCGCCAGCACCATCCCGGCGATCAGCGCGATTCGCCCACGCAGGAGCGATCGTCTCATGCTTCCTCCAATGTCGTGGAACCCCTATCTCGGAGGCCGCCCCGCGGGCGGCCTTCTTCAGTGGTACCGCGACTGGTACCCGGTGTCAAACGCCGGACGTCGCTCAGAGGTACGCCCAGAGCACGACCGCGGCGCCGGCGCCGAGCAGCGAGAGCGCGATCGTGACGAGCGTGGCGGCGGCTCCGCCGCCGTCCGACGGCGCAGCGGGCGCGGCCGTGGCCACGGACGCCGCGGTCGTGTACTCGTAGCGCGCGCGGGTCTGCTCGTACGTGCCGGGCGTGGCGAGGAACGCGCTGTACTGGTTGAGCCGCGCCAGGCCGAGCATCGCGCCCACGGCGGTGCGCAGCATGCGGCGCCCGCCGGCCCGCCCGGCGGCAACGGCCGCGCGCCAGGTGCCGCCTCCCGGCGGGCGGAGGCCGGCGACGTCGCGAACCGGCACCGCGCTCAGCTCGAGGCGCGGGGCGGCCGCGTTCGCAACGCGTGCCCGGACGCGCAGGGTGATCGTGCCCGCGGTGCCGGCAAAGCGGACGCGGTCGCCGGTCGCCGTGCCGCCCTGGACCGAGACGACGGTCGCCGGCGGCGGCAGGACGAGCGTGCCGGCGACGCGGAACGGGACGTCGACCGTGCGGGTCGCCCGCCGCGGGCTACCGACCACGAAGACCGGCGCAATCCTGGAGCGAGTGGCGAGGCGGCGGCGAGCCGAGTCGAGCACCTGCGCGAGCTGCGCGGGCGATCCGGTGCCGCCGATCGTCGCCACGCGCACTGCCGTCCGGTTGCGAATCCTCACGACGGTCTCGAGCTCGCCGGACGCACGCTCTCCCGGCGCCAGAGGCCGTCCGTCGACCAGCGTGCGGACGTCGACCGCGAGCGGCAGGACCGGCGCGGCCTCGCGAGGGTCGAGCCGCGCCCGGGCGGTGAGCGTGCGGCCGCCCGGTGAGAAGCCCTGCCACACGATCGCGCGGTCGAGGAGCCCCGGCTGGACGCGGGAGCCGGCCGGCGCGCGGACGTCGAGGACCGGGCCCGGCACCGAGAACGCGTAGTCGCCGTGCCCGAGCAGGACGATGCTCTGGTCGACTGCGATGCGGACCGGCTTGCCGGTGGCGTCGATCCCGACGACGACGACCTCGTCCGTCCGTCCCGTCCGCGGCACGCGAGTCGGCCCGGCGTCGCCGGCCAGCGGCGGGGCAGCGCTGAGCCGGGTGCTCGGGTCGGGGAGCAGGATGTTCCGCTCGCTCGGCGAACGCAGGCGACGCGCACGCCAGCGCCAGCACAGCCGCGGCGGCGAGCCTCCGCATCAGCCGCCGGTCTGCGACACGGGCGGGAGCGTGGCCGACAGCGGATCGTCCTTCACCGGGGCGAACGTCATGTCGTCGAAGCGCGCGAAGGCGACGTCGTCGTCGATCACGCCCTCGTGGTTGCGCTGGTTGAACGAGCGGGCGTCGCCGTTCGCACCCTCCACGGTGGTCGAGCCGAGCGATCGCAGGAGCGCCTTGCGGTCGTCGGCACCGCCGTTCGCCTGAAGCGCGGCGAGCACGGCCTGCGTCATATCGAACGCGTACATCGGCAGCTCCGGCGGCTGGATCACGCCTTCATTCGCGGAGGTCTTCACGCCGACCCTGTCGGGGCCGAACGCGCTCTCGTACGAGCTCTCAAACTGCGAGAACGGGCCGGGCCCCTCCTCGGCGGTCATGCGGCCGGACGCGAAGGTCAGGCCGTCCACCCACTCCGGGTGGTCGGCGAGCTGCTGGCGCACGACCGGGTCGGCGCCCGCCTGCGTCGTGTACACGGGCACGTTCCAGCCACGGGCGCGGGCCGCGGAGAGCACGGCGGCGACCGCCGGCCCACGCGCCCACACGAGCAGCGCGTTCGCGCCGGCGCGCTTCGCACGCAGCACCTGCGGCGAGAGGTCCGGCTGGCCCGCGGGGAGATCGATCCGCGCTGCCACGTTCTTCGGGTCGAGCGCGAACGCCTTCGCGAGCGCCGCCGCGCCCTGGCGGCCGTAGCCGGTGTCGTCCGTCATGAGCGCGACGTGGAGGCCCTTCGGAATGAGGTACTCGCCGAGCCGGTAGGCGAGCCCGCTGTCGGTCGGCGCGATGCGGAACACGTTCGGCCGCTTCACCGGGTCGACGAGATCCGAGCCGCCCTGGTAGACGATCCCGATCGGCAGGTGGGCCTGCTCGGCGGGCTGCCAGGACGCGTCGACGCCGGTCCCCTCGTCGATGACTGCGAGCGCGTGCTCGTCGATCGCGAGGCGCACGTTGCGCAGCGCGCGGCCGGGCGAGAGCTCGTTGTCGAGCTTCTGCACCCGGATCCTGTACGCCTTGTCGCCGACGGAGATGACGCCGTCCTTGGTGCCCGTCTGGACGCCGAGCTCGACCCCCTGCGCGATCGAATTCGCGACGTAGGGCGCGCCGGTGAACGGCGCGTTCACGGCGATGGTGAGCGTCTCCGGCGCCTCCTTCGAGCCCTCCGCGCCGCCACAGCCGGCGACGCAGAGGGCGATCGAGAGGAGGGCGGCCGCGCCGGCTACTCGGCGCGGCTGGTGATGCGGACCGAGATGCGGTCGTTGTCGCATTCGGCCTTCAGTGCTACCAGCCCCGTGGTCTTGCTGCCGGAGTCCTCATAGGACACCTCGGCGTCCTTGTCCTCCTTCTCGTCGAACGGGGTGTCGTACCCCGCAGACTGGAACGCGTCCTTGTAGGCCGTGTAGCCGCCCTCGAGATCGCCGTCGTAGTAGGCAAGCACCACGAGGGTCGGGCCCGTCTGGGTGCTCTTCACGTACGTGACCCCGCTCGGCTTCGGGAAGGTCGCGGGCAGCGCGCTGTCTCCGGCGAGCGCGGTACCGCTGCACGTGACCTCGCTGCCTCCCTCCTTGGCGGCTGCCTCGGCCTCCTTCTCGCTCTCGCTCTTGCCACCGCAGGCAGAGAGCGCGACCCCGGCGACCAGCGCCAGGAGCAGCAGCATGAAGATCGATCGTCTCACGCATGTTCCTTTCGTCGGACGACCCGGCTTCTAGCACAGCCGCACGCCGCGTAACGGTGATATCACGCTGCAAATTGCGGCTTTTTCATGCCGCGCCGGCCCGGCGGCCCAGATAGGCCTCGCGAACGACGGGATCGGCGGCGATGGCGTCCGGCGGACCGGCGGCGATGATCCGGCCCGCGTCGAGCACGACCACGTGCGAAGCGACCCGGCGCACGAGCCGCAGGTTGTGCTCGACCACCAGCACGGCGATGCCGCTTGCCGCCACGTCACGCAGCACGGCGGCGATCCGGTCGACGTCCGCGGGCGCCGCTCCGGCGGACGGCTCGTCGACCAGCAGCACGCGCGGGCGGGCGGCGAGGGCGGCGGCCAGCATGAGCAGCCGCTGCTCGCTCGCTGTCAGCTCGCTCGCCGGGCGATCGGCGGCCCCGTCGAGCCCGACCTCGCGCAGCGCGGCGGCCGCGACGGCCCGCGAGTCGCGGCTCGCGGCTCGGGCCTTGGGCGTCGCGAGCAGATCGCGGACGACGCCGGCCCGGCGGCCGTGGAGCCCGGCGCCGACGGCCGCGCTCTCGAGGACCGTGCGGTCGCCGAAGATCGCGGTCACCTGCAGCGTGCGCACGATTCCCGCGAGCGCGCGCGCGCGAGGGCTGCCGGGCGCGAGCTTCGCGCCGTCGAGCAGCACGGCGCCGCCGTCCGCCGGCAGCGTCCCGGCGAGGAGGCGGAGCGCGGTCGTCTTGCCGGAGCCGTTCGGGCCGACGAGCGCCGTGACCGTGCCCGGCTCGAGAACGAGGTCGAGCCCGTCCACCGCCATGTCGCCGCCGAACTGCTTGCGCAGGGCGCGCGCCTCGAGCCGCGCGGGGTGGGGTCGCTCGAGCGCCGCGCGCGGCGGCGGCGCGCTTCGCCGGCGCGGGACCAGAGCCGGGAGCGTCGTCTCGCTGCGGATCGCAAGCACGCCGAGCAGCAGCACCGCGGCGAAGAGAGCGTCGAGCCTGCCGGTGGCGACGTCCGCGTACTCGCCGAGCCGGTCGGCCGCCCAGAACACGAGCGCGACGGCCGCGGTGCCGGCAACCGCCCCGGTCGCGGAGCGCGCGCCGCCGAGCAGCACGGCCGCGAAGAGCGTGAAGGAGAGGAACGGCCGGTAGGCGACCGGGTCGGCGATGCCGTCGAGCTGCACCGCGAAGGCACCGGCAAGGCCTGCGTACGCGCCGGCGACGGCGAAGGCGGCCGTCCGCAGGCGCAGTGCCGGAACGCCGAGCGCGAGCGCGGCGGCCGGCCGCTCGCGCAGGCCGGCCAGTGCGGCGCCGGCCCGTCCGCCCGCGAGCGCGGCGAACCCGAGCGCGCCGGCCACGACGAGCACGACCGCGATCTCCCAGTGCGCCGCAGCGTCGAGGTCGATCCCCGCGATGTCGCCTTGCGGCACGACGCGGCCCTCGGCGCCGCCGGCGAGCCGCGGGAAGTCGAGCAGCGCGAACGCCACGATCCAGGCTGCGATCCAGGTTCCCACCGCGACGAACGCGGGCCGCAAGCGGCCGAAGCCGGCGCCGAGCAGCGCCCCCCCACCGGCGGCGGCAGCGGCCCCGACGGCGACGGCGACCAGGGGCGGCCAGTCGTGGTCGCGCAGCGCTGCCGCGGTGACCGCGCCGACCCCGACCAGCGCGCCCTGCGCGAGCACCGGCATCCCGGCCAGGCCGACGGCGACCGCCAGCCCGATCGCCGCGAGCGCCAGGTACGCCCAGCCGGCGAGGCTTGCCAGTCGCAGCTGGTCGTCGACGCCCAGCGGCAGCAGCGCCGCCGCGACCGCGACGAGCGTGAGCGCAGTCTGGCGCGGGCCCCAGGCCGCGTCGATGTCGCGCGCCGCATCGCCGAGCGCCCGCCGCAGCTGTCTCACTCCTGCTCCTCGAGCATCTCGCGCGCGGGCCGCAGCGCGACCACGAGCAGGACGAACGCGAAGGGGAGCACCTCGCGGTACTCCGGCCCGAGCTCGTGGCCGAAGACGGTCAGGCCTGCGATGGCCGCCTCGGCGACGCCGAGCCCGACCCCCGCCGCGAAGGCCCGCCACGGCGATCCGAACCGGACGAGCAGCGCAGCGACCAGCCCCTTGACGCCGAGCAGCAGCCCGGTCTGCGTGTCGAAGGCGCCGCTCGGCGCGGCCGTGATCGCCGCGAGCGACGCGAGCGCGCCGGCCAGCCCGAACGCGGCGGCGACCATCCACTCGACCGGCACGCCGACGATCCGGGCAGCATCGGCGTCGGCCGCAATCGCCTGCAGCCCGCGCCCGAACCGGGTGCGCGTGAGCGTCAGCGCCGCCGCCGCCGCGAGCGCGACGCCCACCCCGACGACGAAGAAGGCGCGCGCCTGGACCTGCACGTCGCCCACGCCGAAGAACCCGGCCGACCCGATCCGGCGGAACGGCAGCGGATCGGGCACCACGTAACTCGCGCGCGTGAAGAAGACCGCGATGAGCGCGTTGAGGGCGAACGCGACGGCGAGCGTCGCCGCCACCCAGCCGGCCGTCGACCCGCGCGCGACGAACGGCTCGATCGCGAAGCGATAGCTCGCGACCGATGCTGCCGTGCAGACGACGAGCCCGACCGCGAGGGCGAGCACGAACCGCCCCCCGTTCACGCCGGTCTGCGTGACCGGCCCCGTGCCCGACGCGACGAGCAGCGTCGTGAAGACGCCGAGCCCGACCAGGTCGCCGAGCGCGAAGTTGACGACGCCGGTCAGCCGGTAGACGAGCGAGTGGCCGACGGCGACGAGCCCGTAGACCGCACCGGCGGCGGCGCCCGTGACGAGCACCTGGAAGGCGAGCGCCACGATCAGCCGCTGCTACGCGGCGGCGTCGACCTGCTCGGCCGCGCCACGGGCCGCCGCGAGCAGGCCGTCCCACGTGACGAGCTTCACGCGCGGCTTGCCGCGCTGCTCGCCCGCCACCTTCTCGGCGGCGTCGAGTGCTTCCCAGCCGGCGTAGAGGACGACCTCGACGCCGCGCTCGGCGAGGAGCCCGAGCGGCGCCGCGGGATCCGGCTCCGCCGCCTCGGGCAGCAGGCCGGCAGCAGCGTCCTCGAGCAGATGGTGGACCGTCTCGGTCGCGTCCTTCTTGTTCGTGCCGATCACGCCGGTCGGGCCGCGCTTGATCCAGCCGGCGCAGTACACGCCCTGCACCTGGCCGCCGTCGCGGACGACGCGCCCGTCGTCGTTCGTCATCGTCCCGCGGCGCTCGTCGAACGGGACGCCCTCGAGCGCCACGCCGTGGTAGCCCACGCTGCGGAAGACGAGCCCCGCCGGGATCGACTCGCGGTCGTCGGTCGCGACGGCGCGCACGCCGCCGCGCTCGTCCGCCTCCAGCCGGTTGCGGACGATCTCCACCGCCTCGACGCGGCCGTCGCCTTCGATCGCGACGGGCGAGACGCAGAAGCGCAGGCGGACGGCGCGCGGCTTCCCGGCCGGCTTGCGCGCGGCGAAGGCGCGGAGCACCTCCATGTTGCGGCCGGCGTTGGTGTCGGACTCCGCGAACGCCGCGCTCGCCGGATCGAGCTCCAGCTCGGCAGCGTCGACGAGGATGTCCGCGCCGGCGAGCTCGCCGAGCTCCTTCAGCTCGGGCGTCGTGAACGCCGCCTGCGCCGGGCCGCGGCGCGCTAGGACGACGATCTCGCGGAGCGGCGAGCGGACGATCGCCTCGATCGCCGCGTCGGTCGTGTCGGTCGGGGCCAGCTCGTCCTCGGTCAGCGCCAGCATGCGCGCCACGTCGAGGGCCACGTTCCCCGCGCCGACGACCACGGCGCAATCGACGTTCAGGTCGAAGGGCACGTCCTGGAAGTCGGGGTGGCCGTTGTACCAGGCGACGAACTCGACGGCGCCCCAGGATCCGGCGAGCTCCTCGCCCGGGATGCCGAGGTGGCGGCCGGTCTGCGCGCCCACCGAGTAGACGACCGCGTCGTAGAAGCGCATCAGCTCGTCGTGCGCCACGTCGCGGCCGACCTCGACGTTGCCGACGAAGCGAAAGCCGGGCCGCGCGGCGATCCGCTCGAACGCGCGCGACACGTCCTTGATCTTCGGGTGGTCGGGCGCGACGCCGAGCCGGACGAGGCCCCACGGGGTCGGCAGGCGGTCGTACACGTCGACCTCCGCCGGCGGCTCGGCCTTGAGCAGCGCGTCGGCGGCGTAGAAGCCCGCCGGACCGGAGCCGACGACTGCGACGCGTACGGGGCGGTCCGGCACGGCGCGATCCTACGTGCGGCCGCCGCTACTCTCGCCCCCGGTCCCACCCATGCGAATCCTGCGCATCGCTGCCACCCTCGTCGTCCTGCTCGCGCTCGCGGCCGGTCTGGGACTGCTCGGCAAGAGCTGGTGGGACAGCCGCCTGCCGGGGACCTACGACGCGATGGCCTACGCCGTGGCCGACTACGGCGGCGGGCCGAGCGCCAACCACGATCACACCGGCGGCTTCAGCATCTCGCGGCTCACCGGCCCCCGCGAGGGCAAGCCGGACGCGACGTTCACGCTCCACGCCAGGCACGCGCGCGTGAAGCTGGCGTCAGGCAAGGAGGTCGACGCGCTCACGTTCGACGGGAGCGTCCCCGGCCCCGAGCTGCGCGTGCACCAGGGCGATCTCGTCCAGGTGACGCTCGTGAACGGCGACGTCGAGGACGGCGTGACCATCCACTGGCACGGCATCGACGTGCCGAATGCCGAGGACGGCGTCGCCGGCGTCACGCAGGACGCCGTGCGGCCCGGTGGGCGCTACGTCTACCGCTTCCGCACAGAGCAGGCCGGAACGTTCTGGTACCACAGCCACCAGGACTCGTCGGGCGAGGTGGCGCGCGGCCTGTTCGGCGCGATCGTCGTCGAGCCGCGTGGCCCGAAGCGACCCGGAGTGGACCTGACGCTCCTCGCCCACGACGCGGACGGGACGCTCGCGATCAACGGCGTCGACCAGGTCAGCCATGACGCGGTCCGGCCCGGAACACCCGTCCGCCTGCGGCTCGTCAACACGGAGAGCACACCGCAACGCTTCGGAGTGGAAGGCTCACCGTTTCGCGTGCTCGCGATCGACGGCACAGACCTCCACGGCCCACAGCCGATCGACGGCGAGACCCTCAAGATCGCGGCGGGCGGCCGGTACGACGTCGGCTTCGTTATGCCGAAAGGCCCCGTGGCTGTCGGGCTGACGGATGCGCCCGCGCGCATCGTCCTGAGCGCCGACGGTCGCACCGACGCCCCATCACCGCGCGACGGCCCCGACTTCGATCCCCTGGACTACGGCGTTCCGCTGCCGCCGCCTTCCGTTGTGACGGATTTGCCCGACCGGACGTTCGCGCTTCGCATCACGAGAAAGCTGGGGTTCGTCGACGGCAAGCCCGGGAGGCAGTGGGCGCTGAACGGTCGCCTGTACCCGCGCGTGCCGATGTTCATGGTTCGGCCCGGAGACGTCGTGCGCATGGAGATCGCGAACAACACCGGCTCGAACCATCCGATGCACCTCCACGGCCATCACGCCCTCGTCGTCTCGCGCGACGGGGAGACGGCCACGGGGAGCCCGTGGTGGACCGACACGCTGAACGTAGGCCCCCACGAGCGGTATGTGATCGCCTTTCGCACGGACAACCCCGGAATCTGGATGGATCACTGCCACAACCTCGGGCATGCGGCGGCCGGCCTCACCATGCACCTTGCATACGAGGGCCTCTCGACGCCGTTCCGCATCGGCGGGATGACCGACAACCTCCCCGAATAAGGGCCGAGCTACGCGGTGGCTGTGACGGGCGCCGCTTCGGCGTCGTGTCGCCCCAGAACAGCGATATAGCCCGACAGGGCGAAGATCGCGAGCGCGTTCACGGGATGGAAGAACCCGATCGCCGGCACGGCAAAGCCGAGTTCAGCAAGGATGATCTGCAGGATCCCCAGCCCGACCAGAAGACCTGCCGCACGCAGGCGACGACCGCGGATGCCACCCCCGAGCGCGATGAAGAAGCCGATGATGATGAGCAGGACGATCAGCATGCCGACGAGCCAGTGGATGCCGAAGCCGTCCTCGAACTTGCTTTCGTTGACGGTGCCGTCGTCGACCTTGTTCGCGACATAGAACGCTCCGTAGCCGGCCAGGCCGACCTGCACGATCACTAGACCGAAGATGAGCCAGGACCAGTAGCGGTACACGGTGCGCACAACGGCCTCCTTGGTGTCGACGGTGCCCCGAACGAAGTCGGGATCCTCTCCTTTTCGGAGGCGCCTGTAAACGTCCTACCGTGAAGAAACGCTAGTGAGCGCAGCCGGAGCCGCAGCCCGCGGCCCCGTCGACCGGCTCGCCCGACTCGTCGTCGACCTGGAACGAGTGCCCGCAACCGCAGGCGGCCGAGACGTTCGGGTTGTTGATGGCGAAGCCGCCCTGGAGCCCGTCGACGAAGTCGATCTCGGTGCCCTGCAGGTACGGCGCGCTGTACGGGTCGACGACGACGTCGACGCCGTGAACGGTCATCACGTGGTCGCCCTCCTGGGCGGCGCGATCGAAGCCGAGCGCGTACTGGAAGCCCGAGCAGCCGCCGCCCTGCACCGCCACGCGGAGGACGCCCAGCTCGGCGTCGGTCTCCTCGGCGAGCAGCGCCTGGACCTTCACGGCCGCGGCCTCGGTGAGCGAGACCAGCTGGACGGGCTGTTCGGTCGTTGCCATCGCTCTCAGTCTAGCGGCGCTCACGGCCCGTAAGGAGAGCCGCTCCCGACAGGGACTGTCTCGGTCAGGGACGCGGGGGCCTTTACAGGGACTGTCCCTGTAAGGAACGCGCCGCCCTCGTGAGTGCGGACTTTGTGACACCCCGTACGCGCATTTCCAAGCCGTTTGCGGCTCTCCTCGTGCAGGTCGCCCGCCGATTGGTACGGTGCCCGCGCGATGCTCGACAACTGGCTGCCGTTCCTGATCTACGGCACCCTCGCGGTGGTCATTCCCGTCTCGATGATCGCGATGTCGTTCGCGTTCGCGACGCGCCCCAAGAAGCTGAATCGCGTCCGCGAGCTGCCGTTCGAGTCAGGGGTGTCGCTCGGCCCGCCGCCGGCCCAGCGCTTCACCGTGAGCTTCTACCTCACGGCGATGCTCTTCATCGTCTTCGACATCGAGATCGTGTTCCTGTACCCGCTCGCCGTCGTGCTGAACAAGCTGGGCTGGTTCGCGTTCTGGGAGCTGGCGTTCTTCGTCGCGATCCTCGCCCTCGCCTACGTCTACATCTGGCGCAAGGGGGCACTGACGTGGCGGTGAAGAAGCCGAAGCGGCTCGCCGACTACGGCCTGAAGTCCGAGCGCGTGCTGATGCGCGGCGAGGGCCCGGGCGTCTTCGAGCAGGAGCTCGGCGGCGACCTCGAGTCCAAGCTGATGCTCACGACGCTCGAGAAGGCGGTCAACTGGGCGCACTCGAAGTCGATGTGGCCGGACACGTTCGGGCTCGCCTGCTGCGCGATCGAGATGATGTCGATCGTCTCGGCGCGCTACGACATCGCGCGCTTCGGGATGGAGGCCTTCCGCTCGTCGCCGCGGCAGGCCGACCTGCTGATCGTCTCGGGGCGCGTGGCGCACAAGATGGCCGCGCCGCTCCGCCAGATCTACGACCAGATGCTCGAGCCCAAGTGGGTCATCGCGATGGGCGCCTGCGCCAGCTCGGGCGGGATGTTCAACAACTACGCGGTGCTCCAGGGCGTCGACAAGATCGTCGCCGTCGACATCCACGTGCCCGGCTGCCCGCCGCGGCCGGAGGCGCTGATGGAGGGCATCGTCCGTCTGCACGAGAAGATCCAGGCGGGCATCCCGCCGGCGTACGAGCTGCGCGGGGTCGCCTCGTGAGCGAGCCGGACGCCACCGGGCCGGCAACCGGCGCGCCGCTGCGCCGCAGCGAGCCGCCCGAGCCCGCGACCGAGCAGTACTCGGCGGTGCCCGGGCTCGTCGGGACGACGACCGCCCACGGCGAGGTGACCGTCGTCGTCGAGCCGACCGCGCTGATCGCCGCCGCGCACCCACCTGCGCGACGAGCTCGGCTTCTGGTTTCTCTCCGACATCGCCGCGACCGACTACCTCGGCTGGGGCGAGAAGCCCGTCGCCGGGTACATCGGCACACCGGCCGGCCGCGACCTGAACTCGCCCTCGTCGCAGGGCTATCGCGCGCACGCCCGGGGCGAAGCCGAAGCGCTTCTCGATGAGCTACCACCTGCTGGCGCTCCGCGAGGGCGCGCCACGCGTGCGGCTCCAGGTCTGGCTCGACGAGGACGAGCCGGTCGCGAGCGTCGTGCCCGTGTGGCCCACCGCCGACTGGCACGAGCGGGAGGCCTGGGACCTGATGGGCATCGCAGTCACGGCCACCCGAACCTGTCGCGCATCCTGCTCGAGGACGACTGGGTCGGCCACCCGCTGCGCAAGGACTACCCGATCGGCGGCGAGCCGGTTCGCTTCTCGCCCGACGAATGACGATCACCGAGCGCCCCGAGACCCCGCACCACGCGCAGTTCCGGCCCCCGATCTACGAGGGCTCGCGCATCCCGCCGCGCGTGCCGACGATCCTCGACGTCCCGCAGGTGCTGCGCGACTCGGGGGACGTGCTCGAGATCAACTTCGGCCCGAACCACCCGTCGACGCACGGCGTGCTACGGCTCGTCGTCGAGCTCGACGGCGAGCGCGTCGTCGGCCTGAGCGCCGTCGTCGGCTATCTGCACACCGGCTTCGAGAAGACGATGGAGCAGAAGACGTGGTGGAAGGGGATCACGTACCCGGAGCGGCTCGACTACCTCGCCTTCCAGAACAACGAGCTCGCGTTCGTCCTGGCGATCGAGAAGCTGCTCGGCCTCGAGGTGCCGCGCAAGGCGACGTGGATGCGCACGTTGCTCTGCGAGCTGAACCGCATCCACTCGCACCTCGTCTGGCTGGGGACCGCGGCGCTCGAGATCGGGGCGATCTCGATGTTCTGGTACACGTTCCGCGAGCGCGACACCATCCTCGACCTCTTCGAGCTGGTCACGGGCGTGCGCATGCACACGCGCTACTTCCAGGCCGGCGGGCTCGCCGAGGACATCCCGCCCGGGTTCTACGCCGAGTGCCGCAAGTTCTGCGAAGTCATGCCGAAGGGCGTCGACGAGTACGAGAACCTCGTCGACCGCAACGGCATCTGGCTGGAGCGCACGCGCGGGCTCGGGCTGCTCTCCGCGGACGACGCGATCGCGCTCGGCCAGTCCGGCCCGGTGCTGCGCGCGTCGGGGATCAACTGGGACCTGCGCAAGGACCAGCCGTACCTCGCCTACGACGAGGTCGACTTCCGCGTGCCCGTCTACTTCAACGGCGACGTCTACGACCGCTACCGGGTGCACATGAACGAGATGCGCGAGTCGACGCGGATCGTCGCGCAGTGCCTCGACCGGCTGGAGGGGATGCAGGACGAGCCGTGGATCGCGGACGACCGCAAGGTCGTGCTGCCGCCGCGCGAAGAGCTGCACACGTCGATGGAGTCGCTGATCCATCACTTCAAGATCGTCACCGAGGGCTACCGCGTCCCCGAGGGCGAGGTCTACGTGACGATCGAGTCGCCGCGCGGCGAGTTCGGCTGCTACGTCGTCTCCGACGGCGGCCCGAAGCCGTGGCGCGTCAAGTTCCGCGCGCCGTCGTTCGTCGCGCTCGAGGCGACGGCGACCTGCATGCACGACGCGTACATCGCCGACCTGATCGCGATCGTCGGGTCGCTCGACACGGTCATGGGCGAGGTCGATCGCTGATGGCCTCCAAGACGCTGGCCCGCGAGATCGAGGCGATGATGGCGACCTACCCCGAGGCGCGCTCCGCGATCGCTGCCCGCGCTGCGGCTGGCGCAGGAGCGCTACGGCTGGCTCTCGCCGGAGGCGCTGCGCGAGGTCGCAGACGCGCTCGGCACCACGCCGGCGTACTGCCACTCGGTCGCCTCGTTCTACGACATGTTCCACCTGGCGCCCGTGGGCCGGCACCTCGTCGAGGTGTGCACGAACATCTCCTGCGCGCTGGTCGGCGCGCAGCAGGTGCTCGAGGCGTTCGAATCCGAGCTCGGCATCGGCCCGGGCGAGACGACCGAGGACGGAGAGATCACCCTGCGCACGGTCGAGTGCGCGGGAGGCTGCGGCTGGGGCACGGTCGTCGCGGTCGACCACCGCTACCACGAGCCGGTGAAAGCGGAGGATGTGCCCGGCATCGTCGAGGGGCTGCGCGGTGCCTGAGCGAGCGCTCGTCCTCGCCGACGCGGGCGACCGGGACCTCACCGGAATCGACGAATACCGGGCGGTCGGCGGCTACGTCTCTCTCGCGCGCGCGCGCGAGATGGAGCCGCAGGCGGTCGTCGAGGAGCTGCTCGCGTCGAACCTGCGCGGCCGCGGCGGCGCGTTCTTCCCGATGGGCCGCAAGGCGAGCTTCCTCGCCAAGGGCACGGGCAAGCCGACCTACCTCGTCGTCAACGCCGACGAGTCGGAGCCGGGCACGTTCAAGGACCGCGAGATCATGTTCGCGGCGCCGCACCGGCTGATCGAGGGCTGCCTGATCACGGCGCACGCGATCGAGTGCGACCGCGTCTTCATCTACATCCGCGGCGAGTACCTGCGCGAGTTCGAGATCGTCCGCGGCGCGCTCGAGCAGGTGCGCGAGGCCGGGCTGCTCGGCGGCGTCACGGTCGTGCTCCACCGCGGCGCCGGCGCGTACATCTGCGGCGAGGAGTCGGCGCTGCTCGAGTCGCTCGAGGGCAAGCGCGGCCAGCCGCGCTCGCGGCCGCCGTTCCCCGCGGTCGCCGGGCTCTACCTGGCGCCGACGCTGATCAACAACGTCGAGACGATCTCGACCGTGCCGAAGGTGCTCGAGCTCGGCGGCGAGGGCTTTGCGGAGGTCGGCGCGCCCCCCAACTCGACCGGGTCGCGCATCTTCTCCGTCTCCGGCAACGTCCGGAACGGCGGCAACTTCGAGCTGGCGCTCGGCTCGACGCTACGCGAGCTGGTCTACGACCTCGCGGGCGGGCTCGAGGACGGCCGCACGCTGAAGGCGATCATCCCGGGCGGCTCGTCGGTGCCGGTGCTGACCGCCGACCAGATCGACACGCCGCTCGACGCCGACTCGATGGCCGAGGCCGGCTCGATGCTCGGCTCCGGCGCCGTGATCGTGATCGACGACCGCTGCTGCATGGTGCAGCTCGGGCTGCGGGTCGCGCAGTTCTACATGCACGAGTCGTGCGGCAAGTGCACGCCGTGCCGCGAGGGGACGCGCTGGATGGTGCAGATCCTCCACAAGATCGAGGACGGGCACGCCGAGCAGGGCGAGCTCGATCTGCTCCTGAACGTCTGCGACCGCATCCTCGGCAAGTGCCTCTGCCCCCTCGGCGACGCGGCGGCGATGCCGGTGGCGAGCTACATCGACAAGTTCCGCGCCGAGTTCCAGGCGCACATCGACGCAGGCGGCTGCCCGTTCGGCGGCGAGTCGTCCCTCGAGGGCGTCATCGCGCCGGTCGAGCAGCACACGCACCACCCGACGGTCGAGGTGCCGGCGTGACGTTCTTAACAGGGACTGTCCCTCTTAGGGACCGCGCCTTTACAGGGACTGTCCCTGTTAGGGAGCGGATGTGATCCGCGGCATCGACCACGTCCAGGTGCTCGCGCCGACCGGCTCCGAGGATGAGGCGCGCTCGTTCTTCGGCGGGTTGCTCGGCCTCGACGAGGTGCCGAAGCCGCCGGAGCTCGCCCGCCGCGGCGGCGTCTGGTTCGCCGTCGGCCCGCAGCAGCTTCACATCAGCGTCGAGGACGGCTTCACGCCCGCGACGCGTGCGCATCCCGCCTTCCTCGTCGACGACCTGGACGGCCTGCGGACGCGCCTCGAGCAGGCTGCGGTGCCGACCCGCGACGACGTGCCGTGGGAGGGCGTGCGCCGCTTCCACGCGAGCGACCCGTTCGGCAACCGCATCGAGTTCCTCGAGGCCGCAGCGTGAGCACGCCCGAGCTCGTCAGCGTCACGATCGATGGCCGCGAGGTGCAAGCGCCGAAGGGTCAGGGCCTCGTCGAGACCGCGATCCAGGCGGGAGTCGAGATACCGGTGTTCTGCTACGAGCCGCGGCTCGGTCCGGCAGTTGGCGCGTGCCGCATGTGCCTCGTCGAGGTGGACGGCATCCCGAAGCTCCAGGCCGGCTGCACGCTTACCGCCGCAGACGGGATGGTCGTCAAGACGGCGCAGACGTCCGAGCGGGCGGCCGAGGGCCAGAACGGCACGCTCGAGTTCCTGCTCGTCAACCACCCCCTCGACTGCCCCGTCTGCGACAAGGGCGGCGAGTGCCCGCTCCAGGACCTGACGTTCCGCTGGGGCCCGGGCCGCACGCGCATGACCTTCATGAAGCGCACGTTCGACAAGCCGATCCCGGTCAGCCCGCTGATCGCGCTCGACCGCGAGCGCTGCATCCTCTGCTACCGCTGCACGCGCTTCTCCGAAGGCGTCGCCGAGGACGGCCAACTCGTCGCCGTCAACCGCGGCGCCCAGTCGATGATCGCCACCTTCGAGGACGAGCCCTACCGGGCGCCGTTCTCGGGCAACGTGATCGAGCTCTGCCCGGTCGGGGCCCTGACGTCGACGACCTACCGGTTCGAGGCGCGCCCGTGGGAGATCCAGAACGTGCCGAGCGTCTGCTCGCTCTGCCCGGTCGGCTGCAACATCTCGGTCACCACGCGCGAGGGCAAGGTCAAGCGCGTGCTCAGCCGCAACCACCCCGAGGTCGACGAAGGCTGGCTCTGCGACAAGGGCCGCTTCGCCTTCCCCGCGCTCTACGCGCGCGACCGCGTCACTGCGCCGCTCGTGCGCGGGGCGCAGAAGCTCGACGAGGTGCCGTGGGAGCGCGCGCTCGACGAGGCCGCCACGCTGCTGCAGGGCGCGGGCGGCCGGATCGTCACCGCGCTCTCGGGCACGGAGACGCTCGAGCAGGCGTGGGCGCTCGGCCGGCTGCTGCGCGAGGGCCTCGGCGCGCACGCCGCCGTCCTGCCGGAGCAGACGAGCCCCGCGCTCGACCGCTTCCGCGCGCCGCTCTCCACGATCGGCATGCGCAGAGCTGATCGTCGTCGTCGGCGACGAGCCCGTCGCCGAGCGCGCGCCGATCGTCGACCTGTGGATCCGCGCGGCGCGGCGCAAGGGCGCCGAGGTCGTGAGCGTCGGCGTGGCCGGCTCCGTGCAGGCGCCCGCGGGCAACGCGGCCGCGGCCTGCCGCCGGCTCGCGAACGCGCGGAGCCAGCTCGGCAAGCGCCTGCGCGCGACCGAACGGGCCGTCGTGATCTGGGCCGGGCCGGGCGGCTGCGGCGGCGAGCACGTCGCGCGCCTCGCGGAGGCGGTCGGGTTCGACGGCCGCGAGGGCTGCGGCGCCTTCTACCTCCCGTCCACGCCGAACGGCCGCGGCGTCGCCGACGCGTGGGCCGCTGCGGCGGACGCCGACGAGGCGAATCCGGGGCCGATCGACCTGCTCGTCGTCTCCGGCGACGAGGCGGCCGAGAACCCGAACGTGCGGGTGCTCGCCGAGCGCGCGGACAAGGTGATCGTCTTCGCGATGTACAGGCGCGGGCTCGCCACCTGGGCGGACGTCGTCATCCCGGCCACGAGCTATCTGGAGCGCGACGGGACGGTGCTCAACCTCGAGGGCCGTCTCCAGCGCCAGCGCCGCACCGTGATCCCGCCGGCGACCGACGAGACGGCGGTCGTCGCCGAGCTCGGCCGGCGGGTGGGCGTCTCCATCCCGGGCTCGCCCATCGAGCTGTTCGAGCAGCTCAGCGAGCGCCTCTACGGCGGGCTCGTGTTCGACGACGTGAGCGAGACCGCCGAGCTGCCGCCGCCTGCCGCGGCGCCGGTGCCGCTCGAGCCGCCCCGCGACGAGGAGATCGCGACCGATGCGTCGGTGGGCGCGCTGCGCGTCGTCGGCTACCGCTCGCTGTTCTCGGGCCCCATGGTCGAGCGCGTCCCCGAGCTGCAGTTCCAGCGCCCCGGCCGCGAGGTCGGCCTGGCTCCGCGCGACGCGACCGCCCGCGGGATCGTGACCGGCGATCCGGTGCTCGTCTCGACGAACGGCACGTCCGTCGAGCTGCGCGCGCGCATCGAGCGCGACCTCGCCCCCGGCCACGTGCGTCTTGCGGAGGAGCACTGCCGCGACCTCGGGCGCTACGTCGACGTGACGACCGCGATCGCACCGTTCGAGGACGGGGCGGCGTGAACGAGCCCTGGTGGATCGACGCGATCAAGGCGGTCGTGATCGTCAACCTCGTGATGGCCGCGTTCGCCTACACGACCTGGCTGGAGCGCAAGGTGCTCGGCCGCATGCAGCTCCGCTACGGGCCGAACCGCGCGGGCATCTTCGGGCTGCTCCAGCCGATCGCCGACCTGATCAAGCTGATCCGCAAGGAGAGCTTCTTCCCCTCGTCGGCGGTCGACGTGCTGTACATCGGCGCGCCCGCCATCTCGGCCGCGACGGCGATCGCCGCCTTCGCCGTCATCCCGTGGGGCCCCGGCTGGGAGATCGCGGGCTACGACGTCTCCGGCGAGGTCGCGAACGTCTCGATCTCGCTGATCCTGATCTTCGCCCTGGGCTCGGTCGGGATCTACGGCTTCATCGTCGGCGGCTGGGCGTCCGACTCGAAGTACTCGCTGCTCGGCTCGATGCGGACCTGCGCGCAGCTCGTGTCGTACGAGGTCTCGCTCGCGCTCAGCGTGCTCGGCGTCGTGCTGATGGCCGGGACGCTGAACCTCTCGACGATCGTCGAGGAGCAGCACAACACCTGGTGGTACTGCCTCCCGCAGTTCGTCGGCCTGCTCGTCTTCTTCATCGCCGGGATCGCGGAGACGAGCCGTGCCCCGTTCGACCTCCCGGAGGCTGAGCAGGAGCTCGTCGCCGGGTACCACACCGAGTACAGCGGCATGCGCTGGGGCCTCTTCCAGACGGCCGAGTACATCAACATGATCACGCTGTCGGCGTTGGCCGTGACGCTCTTCTTCGGCGGTTGGGACGGCCCGATCGGCGACAGCTACGGGCCGCTCTGGTTCCTGCTCAAGGTCTTCGTCTTCGTCTGCCTCTTCATCTGGCTGCGCGCCTCGCTCCCGCGGCTGCGCTACGACCAGCTGATGGACTTCGGCTGGAAGATCCTGCTGCCCGTCGCGACGATCAACGCGGTCGTGACCGCGGCGCTGGTGGTGGCCCTGTGAGACCAAGTAACAATCTGTTACTAGCGCAGCTCGTCGGCGCGGCGCGCGGCGCGTCCCTGCGGGCAAGTAACAATCTGTTACTTGCCGGTCGAGCGGCCGGGGGTGGCGCGCGATGACGAGCCCCGCGATCGGGACGTTCAAGGGCTTCGGCGTCACGCTGAAGCAGATCTTCAAGAAGCCGATCACGCAGCAGTACCCGGAGTACAAGCGGCCGGTCTACCCGCGCTTCCGCGGGCGGCACCGGCTCTGGACGCACGCGAACGGGCTGGAGAAGTGCGTCGGCTGCTCGCTCTGCGCGGCCGCATGCCCGGCGGACTGCATCCGCGTCGTGCCGGCGGAGAACACCCCGTCGAACCGCGTCTCGGCCGGCGAGCGCTACGCCCGCATCTACGAGATCAACCTGTCGCGCTGCATCTTCTGCGGCTACTGCGAGCTCGCGTGCCCGTTCGACGCGATCACGCTCGAGCCGGAGTTCGAGCTGTCGGAGTACTCGCGCGACGACCTGATCTACACGAAGGACATGCTGCTGGCGGCGCCGACGAAGCGCGTGCCGGTCGCCGATCGCGACCTGTACGACACCCCGATCCCGGCCTACAAGGCCCGCTCGTAGATGGGCAACTTCCTGGTCTGGGTGGTGTGGTTCGCGGCGGCTTTCGCGTGCCTGGGGTCGGGCGTCGCGGTGATCTCGTTCTCGAACCCGTTCTTCTCGGCGCTGGCGCTGATCGGCAACCTGTCCTCGCTCGCCGTGCTCTACCTGCTGCTCTCGGCCGAGTTCGTGGCAGCCGCGCAGGTGCTCGTCTACGCCGGCGCGGTCATGGTGATGTTCCTGTTCGTCATCGCCTACCTCGGCGACCGGGCGGAGTCGCCGTGGGAGCGAGGGCCGAGCGTGCAGACGCTCGCGGCGACGGTGGCCGCAGGCGCGCTGCTCGTCGAGGTGATCACCGTGCTGAGCCTGGCCGCCGGCGACGGCCTCAAGTCGGAGGCGCACGTGTCGGACGCCTTCGGGAGCCCGGAGCAGATCGGGAACGTCTTCCTGAACGACCACCTGCTGGCGTTCGAGATCACGTCGATCGTGCTGCTGGCGGCGGCGGTCGGCGGCGTGATCCTCGGCTCGGAGCGGAGCCGCCAGGACGAGGAGGAGAGCCCGGCCACCTGATGATGGGCCCGGAGATCATCTGGTACGTCGCCGTCTCGGCCGCGCTCTTCTCGATCGGCGCGCTCGGCGTGCTCCTGCGGCGCAGCCCGCTGATCATCCTGCTCTCGCTCGAGATCATGCTGAACGGGGCCAACCTCGCCCTGATCGCGTTCGCGCGGCACGCGGGCGACGTCTCCGGCCAGATCTTCGCGCTCACCGTGATGGCCGTCGCCGCCTCGGAGGTCGTCGTCGGGCTCGGCCTGATCGTCGCGCTCTCGCGCGACCGCCTCGACCTGGACGTCGACAAGCTCCGCAACCTCCGCGGATGACGACAGGCGGCTGGATCTGCCTGCTGGCGCCGCTCGCCGGAGCGCTGCTGATCACGCTCGCCGGAACGCGGATCTCGCGGCGCCTCGCCGGGTGGGTCTCGACGCTCTCGGTCGCCGTCGCGTTCGCCGGCGCGCTCGTCGCGCTCACCGACATGCTCGGCCAGAGCGCCTCGCACCGCGTCGCGTCGAGCACTGCCTACACCTGGCTGACGGGAGGCCGCTTCGACTTCGGCCTGACGATCTACGTCGACCAGATCTCGGTCTGGATGATGCTGATCGTCTCCGGCATCGGGATGCTGATCGTCCTCTACTCGGTCGGCTACATGGACGGGGTCGACGAAGAGCGGCGCTACTTCGCCTACATGTCGCTCTTCGTTTTCTCGATGCTGCTGCTCGTCGAGGGCGGCAACCTGCTGATCCTGCTCGCCGGCTGGGGGCTCGTCGGCCTCTGCTCGTACCTGCTCATCGGCTTCGAGCACGAGCGGCCCGCTGCGATCGCCGCGGCCAAGAAGGCGTTCATCATGAACGCGTTCGGCGACGCGACGATGGCGCTGGCGCTGTTCGTGCTCGTCTGGCAGACCGGCACGCTCAGCGTTCCCGGCGTCTTCGACCACGTCCAGGCCGGCGACCTCGGCGGCGGCGGGATGCTCGTCGACCTGGTCGCGCTCGGCCTGCTCGGCGGCGCGGTCGCGAAGTCGGCGCAGATCCCGCTCCACACCTGGCTCCCCGACGCGATGGAAGGCCCGACCCCGGTCAGCGCCCTCATCCACGCGGCCACGATGGTCACCGCGGGCGTCTACCTGATCGCGCGCACGCACGTGATCTTCGAGGCGGCGCCGCACGTCCAGGACCTGGCGGCCGGGCTCGGCGCCGTGACGCTCCTCGCCGCCGGCCTCATCGCGCTCGTGCAGACGGACATCAAGCGCGTGATCGCGTACTCGACGATGTCGCAGATCGGCTACATGTTCGTCGCGGTCGGGATCGGCGCGTACTCGAGCGGCCTGTTCCACCTGATGACGCATGCGTTCTTCAAGGCGCTGCTCTTCCTCGGCGCCGGCGTGCTGATCCACGCGCTCGCAGGCGAGCAGGACATGCGGAAGATGGGCGGCATCCGCCACTTCCTGCCGAAGACGTACATCGCGATGCTCTGCGGCGCGCTCGCGCTCGTCGGCATCCCGCCGTTCTCGGGGTTCTGGTCGAAGGACCTGATCCTCGCGGGCACGCTCGCCGACGGAGGCTGGTGGGGCTACACGCTGTTCGTCGTCGGGATCCTCGGCGCGTTCCTGACCGGCCTCTACACGTTCCGGATGATCTTCATCGTCTTCAGCGGCGAGCCCTCGCCATGGGCACGCGAGCACTTCCACTCCGACCACGGCGAGGGGCCGTGGACGATGATGTGGGTCGTCTTCATCCTGGCGGTGGGCGCCGTCGGGAGCGGCTGGCTCGAGATCCGCGGCCTGTGGACGGCCGTCACAGACTTCCTCAACCCGGCCGCCGAGCCGCTCGTCGAGGCGACCGGCAACCAGGAGGTTCTCGCGAGCGTCTGCGCCGTCACGGTCGGCCTCGTGGGCATCGCGCTCGCGCGCTATCTCTACGGGCCGAAGCGCGTGGCACTGCCGGAGGCGCGGCCGGTGCGCGCCGCGCTCGAGCACAAGCTCTACTTCGACGAGCTGTACCACTACGTGTTCTTCGTTCCCGCCGCACTCCTGGCGACGGCCGGCCGCCGGTTCATCGAGGCGCCGGTGATCGCCGGGTCGCTGCGCGGGCTCGGGTTCGTCACGCGCGAGGCGGGCGCCGGCGTCGGCGAGACCCAGACCGGGATCGTCCGCACCTACGCCTTCGCACTGGCGAGCGGCGTCGCGGTGCTCATCCTCGTGTTCGTGGTGGTGCGGTGACGTGACGACGCTGCTGATCTTCCTTCCGATCGTCGCGGGCCTGCTGCTCTGGTTCCTGCCGCTGCCCTCGCGCACGGCCGCATCGCTCGGCCTGCTTGGTGCCCTCGTCGAGGTCGGCATCTGGATCTACGCCGTCCAGCAGTTCGACTTCGACAAGAGCGGGCTCCAGTTCGGCGCAGAGACCGACTGGTCGACCGATCTCGGCGTCGCCTACCGCGTCGGCATGTTCGGCTTCTCGCTCTGGCTCGTCGGACTGGCGGTGATCGTCGGCGCGGCGGCGATCGCGTACGGCTTCTGGGCGGGCCGCGAGCGGTCGCGCGCCTACTTCGGGCTCTCGCTGTTCCTGACCGGCTCGATCGTCGGCGTCTTCACGTCGCAGGACCTGCTGCTCTTCTACGTCTTCTTCGAGACGATGCTGATCCCGCTGTACGTGCTGATCGGCGTGTGGGGCGGCCCGGGCCGGCTCGGCGCGACGATCAAGTTCGTCATCTACACGGTGGCCGGGTCGCTGCTGATGCTGGTCGCGATCATCGCGCTCGGGCTGACGCAGGGGACGTTCGACCTGACGGCGCTCGGGACGAGCTCGAACGAGTGGCTCTTCTTCGGGTTCGTCGCGGCCTTTGCGGTCAAGGCGCCGCTCTTCCCGCTGCACGGATGGATGCCGGATGCGTACCGCGAGTCGCCGCCGGAGGTGGCGGCCGTGCTCTCGGGCGTCGTGTCGAAGGCGGCTGCATACGGCTTCCTGCGGATCGTGATCCCGGTCTTCCCCGGCCCGACGCACGACTGGCAGTGGCTGCTGCTGACGCTCGGGGCGGTGACACTCCTCTACGGGTCGCTGATCGCGTTCCGTGCGCCGGACGTGCGCGGCGTGATCGCGTACTCCTCGATGGCGCAGATGGGGCTGATCACGCTGGGCCTCTTCGCGCTGAACGGGCCTGGCTTCGACGGCGCGGTGCTGCAGATGGTCAACCACGGGCTCGTCTCGGCGTCGCTGTTCCTGCTGGCGGGCGCGGTCGAGCGGCGCACGTCGACGGGCGACTTCGCGTTCCTCGGCGGGATGGCGAAGGGGCGGCCGCTGCTCGCGACGCTGCTGATGGTCACCGGGATCATCGCGCTGGCCGTGCCGGGCGCGGCCACGTTCGCGGGTGAGTTCCTGATCCTGCTCGGCGTCTTCAAGGTCGGCTGGGGCTGGGCCGTCGCCGGCGCAGTCGGCATCGTGCTGGCTGCGATGTACGCGCTGCGGCTGATCTCGGCGGTGCTGCACCGCAACCGCGGGTCGGCGGTGCACGACGAGGCACTGGACCTGCGGCCCGGCGAGCTCGGGATCATCGTCCCGCTCGTGGCGTGCCTGATCGCACTGTCGGTCTGGCCGGCGGCGATCACCGAGCGCTCGTTCGCGGGTGACAACGCAGAGGCAGCGGTCGTGGCGAACCGGTTTGCGGCCGCGCCTGCCGCGACCTACAACGTCACGCAAACGCAGGTGGCCGTCGGATCCGGTCGTATCCTCGGCATCGCTGTGTCACCCGCCTGCCGAAAGAAGATGCAAGCCGCACTGGCGAACCCGCCCGCAGGTCGGGCGGTCACCGTCGGCTGCGCCCGCCCGAAGGCCGGAAGATGACCACGCCGAACGTCGACTGGTACGCGCTCTCGCCCGAGCTGATCCTGCTCGGCGCCGCCGCGCTCTGCCTGCTCGCCGCCGTGCTGCTGCCGCCCGGCGGGCGACGGCCGGTCAGCGCTTTCGTCGCGGCGGCCGGGTTCGTCGCCGCGGGCGTCCTCGCGATCCTCGTCTACTCCGACAGCGAAAACGCCTCGCGGATCGTCGCCGACGCCGCGTACCGCGACCAGCTCGCCGCGTTCGCCCAGGTGCTGATCGCCGGCTGCGGCGTCCTGGGCGTCGGCGTCGCGTACGCGCACCGACTCAAGCCGACGCGCGTCGCCGAGTTCTACGCGCTGCTCGTCACAGCGGCCGCGGGGATGATGTTCATGGTCGCGGCCGGGAACCTCATGACCCTGTTCCTCGGGCTCGAGTGGTTCTCGATCACGCTGTACATCCTCTGCGCCATCGACCTCGACCGGCCGGACTCGCTCGAGGCGGGGCTCAAGTACCTGATCGTCGGCAGCTTTGGCTCAGCAGTGCTGTTGTTCGGCTCGGCGCTCGTGTACGGCTCGACGCAGGAACTGGGCTTCCGCGAGATCGCCGCGGCCACCGCCGCACAGGGCCTCACCGGCGACGCGCTGCTCGTCGCGGGCCTCGCGATGATCATCGCCGGGCTCGCCTTCAAGGCCTCGGCGGCGCCGTTCCACATGTGGACGCCCGACGTCTACCAGGGCGCGCCCACACCGGTCACGGCGTTCATGTCGGCGGCGACGAAGGTCGCCGCGCTGGTCGTGACGCTCCGCCTGCTCACGATCGCGTTCCCGGAGCTCGACGACATGTGGACGATCGCGATCGCCGTGATCGCCTGCATCTCGCTCGCGGTCGGCAACCTCGGCGCGCTCGTGCAACGAAATGTGAAGCGACTGCTCGCCTACTCGTCGATCTCGCAGGCGGGCTTCATGCTGATCCCGATCGCTGCGGACGTCGACATCAGCGGCCGCGCACTGCTCTTCTACCTCGTCGTCTACGGGGCGATGTCGATCGGCGCGTTCGCAGTCGTCGCCGCGCGCGAGCGGGAGCTGAACCGCGACGTCAGCGTGGACGACCTGGCCGGCATGGGCTGGGAGCGGCCCTTCCTCGGCATCTCGATGCTGATGTTCATGCTCGGCTTCGCCGGGCTGCCGCTGACCGGCGGCTTCTTCGCGAAGTTCTACGCCTTCGCGGCCGCCTACGACACGGGCTGGTGGTGGCTGATGCTCGTCGGCGTCGCAGCCACGGTCGTGAGCCTCTACTACTACCTCGCGGTCATCCGGGCGCTGTACATGCGCTCGCCGGTCGAGCTGCAGTTCGCGGCCGCCGGCGGCTCCCCGCCGCGCGACGCGCTCCTGCACGCGGCCGTCTTCGGCTCGCTCGCGGTCACGATTGCGACGTTCTTCCTCGTCCAGCCGGTGATCGACTGGGCCCAGGACGCGGCCTCCTCGTTGCCGCTCTAGTCGGCCCACTCCTAACAGGGACCGTCCCTGTTAAGGCGCCACGCCGCGACGCGTGCCTTTACAGGGACTGTCCCTGTAAAGGCGGCCCGACTCCCGCTCCGCGATCGGGGTTCGCGACGCCTCACGCGGGTAGGCTCAACGTCGATCCTCGAACAGGAGGCTTTCATGGCTGATCTGACCCTGACGTGGCTGGGCCACGCCGCGTTTCGCTTCGACACCCCCGGCGGCAAGCGCATCTACGTCGACCCGTTCCTGAACGGCAACCCGAAGTGCCCGGAGAACGAGGTCGAGCCCGAACGCGTCGACCTCGTCGCGATCACCCACGGGCACGGCGACCACGTCGGCGACGCCGCCGAGCTGCACAAGAAGTTCGGCTGCCACGTCCTCGCGCCGGTCGAGCTCGCCGACTGGCTCGTGATGAAGCAGGGCGTCGCCCAGGACAAGATCCACGATCCCAACAAGGGCGGGACCGTCGAGTGGGAGGGCATCAAGATCACGCTCACGCACGCCCAGCACTCCTCGTCGACGAACGACGGCACCTACGCCGGCGAGCCGTGCGGGCTCGTGTTCGAGTTCGAGGACGGCACGCGCGTCTACATGGCCGGCGACACCAACGCGTTCGGCGACATGCAGCTGATCGCCCGCCTCTACAAGCCGGAGATCGCGATCCTGCCGATCGGCGGCCACTACACGATGGACCCGAAGGAGGCCGCGGTCGCCCTCGAGCTCCTCGGCGTCCAGACGTGCATTCCGTCCCACTACGGCACCTTCCCGCCGCTCAAGGGCACGCCCGAGCAGCTCCGCGAGCTGACCGACGTCGAGGTCGTCGCGCCGCAGCCCGGCGAGACGATCAAGCTCGGCTCCCGCGTGGCTGCATGAGGGAGCGCTGGTTCGGCGCCACCGGACGCCGCGTTCCGGAGATCGCAGTGGAGGGCGAACTGGACGTCGAGGGCGCGCTCGTGCTCGACGCCGTCGACGAGGCGCAGCTGCGCGAGGCGCACGACCGCGGGCAGCCCGTGGTCGTGCGCGCCACCTCGCCGGAGCAGGTGCGCGACGCGCTCGCGCATCCTGCGGTGGCGTGCGCGCTCGTCCCGGCCGGTCGCGCCGACCTCCTCGATCTCGACCTGACCGAGCTCACCTACGGCGCATGACCTACTCGATCGCAGCCTGGGACGGCCAGCGGCGCTGGGGCGTGGCGACGCAGTCGAAGTTCCTCGCGGTCGGCTCCGTCGTCCCGTGGGCCGCGGCAGAGGTGGGCGCGATCGCCACGCAGGCGTTTGCCAACCCGCGTTACGGCCCGGAGGGGCTCGAGCTGCTGCGCAAGGGGCTCTCGGCCGAGGAGGTCGTCGAGCGGCTCACGAGCGCCGACGACGGGCGCGCCTCGCGCCAGCTCGGCGTCGTGGACGCGAAGGGCGGCAGCGCCAGCTTCACGGGCGCCGAGTGCTTCGACTGGGCCGGCGGGCGCACGGGCGACGGCTACGCGGCGCAGGGGAACATCCTCGTCTCGCAAGCCACGGTCGACGCGATCGCCGACGCGTTCGAGGCGAGCGCGGGCAAGCCGCTCGCGGTGCGGCTCCTCGACGCGCTCGACGCGGGGCCAGGCCGCAGGCGGCGACAAGCGCGGCCAGCAGTCGGCGGCGCTGCTCGTCGTCGAGCGCGACGGCGGCTACGCCGGCCTCTCCGACGTGCGATCGACGTACGCATCGACGACCACGAGCGGCCGCTCGACGAGCTGCGGCGCCTGTACGAGGCGCACGACGCCATCTTCGGCACGACGCCCGAGGACCAGTGGCTCGACGTCGACGACGCGCTCGCCGCCGAGCTCGGCGACCGGCTCGCGCGGCTCGGCTACCACCGGCGAGCTCGCCGAGGCGCTCGAGGCGTGGGCCGGCAACGCCAACTTCGAGCTGCGGGTGAACGGCGCCGAGCGCGTCGACCCGGTCGTGCTCGACGAGCTGAGGAGCCCAGACATGACCTACACGACCGCGACGATCGCCGGCTCCCCAGCGTGACGACGGCTGGGCGCCGATCCGCAAGCACTTCGACGTGCAGTCGTTCGGCGTCAACGCGTGGAGCACGCAAGAGGCGGGCGGCACGCTCATCCCCGAGCACGACGAGGTGCCGTCGAGCCACGAGGAGCTGTACCTCGTCACCGCCGGGCATGCAACGTTCACCGTCGGCGGCGAGGAGGTCGACGCCCCCGCCGGCACACTCGTCTACGTCGCCGACCCGGCGCTGAAGCGCGGCGCCGTTGCGAAGGCTGCGCCCGCGACGGTCGTCTCCATGGGCGGCACCCCCGGCGCTGCGTACGCGCCGCGCTCGTGGGAGACAAACGCGGAGTTGCTGCCGCTCTTCGAGGCGGGCGAGTTCGAGCAGGTCAAGCAGCGGATCCACGAGGCACTGCCCCGCTACGAGGACAAGGGCGGGATGCTCTACAACCTCGCCTGCGCGGAGGCGCAGCTCGGCGAGACGGACGCCGCGCTCGAGCACATTCGCGAGTCGGTCGAAGCCGAGCCCCGGTACCGCGAGTTCGCGCAGACCGACGACGACCTCGCCCCGATCCGTGACGACGAGCGGTTCCCGCGATGAGCGCCGGCTACGAGATCGCGAGCATCGACGAGCTCGAGTCGCTGCCGGTCGACGACGAGGGGCTGACCTGGCGGCCGATCCGGCGGCGCTTCGGCATCACCGCGTTCGGCACGAACGCGTACACGGCCGCGAAGGCCGGCGAGCGCGTGGTCGAGGAGCACACCGAGGCGGCAAACGGGCACGAGGAGCTCTACGTCGTCGTGCGCGGGCGGGCGACGTTCACGCTCGACGGCGAGGAGGTCGACGCGCCGCCCGGCACGCTCGTCTACGTCAAGCCGGCGACGAAGCGCGGTGCGGTCGCCCGGGAGGACGGGACGACCGTGATCGGCTTCGGCGCCCCGATCGGCAAGCCGTTCGAGGTGTCGCAGTGGGAGGCGGGGTTCGCGGCCTACGGCTACCAGCGGCTCGGCGACCCCAAGCGGGCCATGGCGACGATGCGGGCGGCCTGGGAGAGCGACCCCGACGACTGGGCGTCGAACTACCACTACGCCTGCCTGCTCGCCCTGCAGGGGCATGGCGACGAGGCGCTCGAGAAGCTTGCGCGCGCGGTCGAGCTCAACGCGAAGGCGGCCCAGTTGGCTGCCGGCGACGAGGACTTCGCCTCGATCCGCGACGATCCGCGCTTCGCCTCAGCTGTCGCCGGGCAGGCGTAGGCCCGCAGCGCGGGCGCGGAACTCCGGCACCGGGTCGTGGCCGGGGCGCGCGACGAGCAGCACCGCGCCGTGCTCCGGCCCCGCGAGCGCGTCGACCACGAGCTGCAGGCCCGCCGCAAGCGCGAACGCCTTGTGAGCCCGGTCGCCGCCGAACGGGACGAGCTCCTCGGGCGCCGCGTCGCCGCTCAGCACGTCGCCGTACGTGACCCGGCCCATCGACACGTCTGCGACGAGCGGCCGCCCGTCGCTCGACGGCACGCCGATCGCGAGCGGGTTCGTGCCGGTGAGCGGCGGCCCGCCGCCGGGGTGCGGGAGCCTGGCGGGCGACGTCGCCGTGAGCGCTGCGACGAGCCCGCCCTCCGCGAGCCGGCGTACCCAGTAGCCGAGGTGGCCGGTGGGAAACGTGCGCGCGGCGACCACGACGCGCGCGTGGCTCGGCGGCTCGGCGAGCTGCGCGCTGCAGATCGCCGCCAGCGTCAGGTAGCCGAGCGCACCGCTGCCGTCCCAGCGCTCGAAGCCCCCCTCCTGCACGAGGCGCTGCGGCCGCGCGTCGGGCTGCAGGTCGGACATCGACTCGAGCCAGTCGACGCGCGTGCGGCCGTGGCTGCCCTTGCCGCGCCGCTCGGCGTCGGCGAAGTGCTCTGCGAGCACGGCTGCGTCCTCGGGCCGGAAGCCGAGGGCCTCGAACCTGACCCTGAACTCGTCAACCAACGGCGCGGAGCGCGAGCCGGAGCGGGCCGCGACGGAAGTCGAGCACCAGCCAGCCGCGCTCGGCGGCGATGCGACGCAGGGCCCGGTCCGGATTGACGACCACGGGGTTGCCAACCGCCTCGAGCAGGGCGAGGTCGGCGACCCCGTCCGTGTAGGCGGTGGACATCGCCAGGTCGATGCCCTCGATCTCGCTCAGGGCCTCGGCCTTGGCGGCGCCGTGGCAGGCGCGCACGACGCGGCCGGTGTAGCGGCCCTCGTCGTCGAGCTCCCCGACGGTGCCGAGCGCGCCGTCGAGTCCGAGCGCCTGCGCGAATGGCGCGACGATCTCCTGCAGCGACGCGGTCACGAGGTAGACATGCTCGCCTCGCGCGCGGTGCTCGTCGGCGAGCTGAAGCGCCTCGTCGTACACGAGCGGCCGCAGCACCGGGTCGACCGCCTCCGCCGCCAGCTGCTCCACGTCGGCAGCGCGAACGCCGCGCAGCAGCGCGACGCCGTCCGCAATACCGTCACGGACCCCCTGCTCGCCGAGGCCCCGGGCCGCGAAGACGAGCTGCCAGAGGCCGGCCTTCATGAATTGACGGCGGTTGATGATGCCGTGCTCGCGAAACGCACCGGCGAGCGCAAGCGCACTCGACCGGCGAATGAACGTGCGGTCGAGGTCGAAACAGGCAGCGGAAATCACTCGTTCGAGCCTAGACGCTCACAGGGAGCTAACAGGTCGTGCCGACAACACCTCCGCACGAGGGGCAGACCCAAGGAGGTAGTTCGAAATGAAGCGCACGAAGATCTGGCTTGGAGGAGTTGTTGCGGCACTTGCGGTCACCGGCATCGCCGTCGCGGCGAGCGGGGCCAACACGGACACCCCGTCGGCGACGTTCAACGCCGCCGCGAAGCGCGTACAGACGAAGAACTGCACCGGCAGCGACGGCGCGTACACGGTCACGCACGGCCGCTACGAGGGCACGATGACGAGCAGCAACGCAGCGCTGAACGGCAAGGTGCGGATCGACGTCCACAGCGTCTACAACAACGACGAGAAGGCCGGGTGGATGCAGGGCGACATCCGCGTGCTCGGCGACGACGGCCGCGCGCAGGCGAAGTTCCAGGCGGTCAACCTCGACGGCAACGTCGAAGGGCTGCTCACCGGCCGGGCCGGCAAGCCGAAGGCGGGCCTGCTCGCGAACTTCTCGGCGACGTTCGGCGCCGGCGGGTTCACGGACGGCAAGGTCGGCACCGGCGCGTCCGGGAACGAGGCGCTGCTCTTCAACCGCGGCTGCGTCCGCGAGGAGAAGAAGCCAAAGGACGGCGCCCCGACGCGCGACGCCAAGCCGAAGGACAGCACCGATCAAGCAGGCGCCCGGAGCAGAAGGACCGGACGCGCGGCAAGTAGTTCGCAGTCCGAGGTGCACTGACGGCGGGCGCCTGCGGGCGCCCGCCGGCGTTAACCGCAGGAGGGGGCGCGCGGGGAAGCGCCGGGCGCGAGAGGGATCGACCCTGTGCGCGCACCCACCTCGAGCTCGCCCAGCGCCGCACCGGCCGCGTCGTACGCGACGAGCTGAACCGTCTTCGGCTCGAGGCCCTTGGCTCGCAGAATCTCGCCTCGCGGAGGCGCCCAGGCAAGGAAGTACCCGTTCGCCGTGGCGCCGGGGATGGCGTAGCCGTCCGGGTAGACCACGCGCACGGAGGCCGCGGCGTCGGCCACGAGGCCGCGAGACGTAGACCGGTGTCTGGTCCGGATGCGCAACGAACGAAAGGAGCGGTTGCAGCGCCCAGCCGCAGGGCACGGATTCGGCGGGCCCCAGACCATCCCACCCACCCTGCCCGCCGCGGACTGATCGTGGCGAGGCCGGTGACGCCCTCTGCGAACCGGAGCACGTAAACGCCGACCTCTCCATCCGGCGTCTCGGGCGTCACCGCGCGCGCCACACCCTGCAACTGGAAGTCCTACTTCTCCCGCGAGGCCAGGAACTCTCGGATCGCCTGCACGCGCGTTGAGCGGCTGCGTCGTGTCGCCGACGAACTCCTCAGGCGACTGGAAGACCGCCCCAAGGAGCGCGAACGACGTGGGCACGGCGAGGAAGAGCACGGCGAGAGCGGCGGCGAGTAACAGCAGGGACCGGCGGGTCGCGCGGCGGCGCGCCCTCTTTGCGGACGCGGTCCGGCAGCTCGGGCCCGGCGAAAGCGTCGAGCATTCTCAGGATCTCGGCATCGCTCATTCGCGTCCCCTCCTCCTCGATCGAAGCCGCAAGTGCGCGACGTGCGTCGTGCAGCTGGTGCTTCACGGTCCCGACCGAGCAGCCGAGCGCAACCGCCGTCTCCTGCTCCGTCAGGCCGACCCAGAGCCTGAGCACGGCGGTCGCGCGCTGCCGCGGCGGCAGGCGATCGAACGCAGCCTTCAGGTCGAGCAGCTCCGCGGGCATGTCGTCGCGGCCCAGTTCGACCGGCTCAGGCAGGCCCGCAGCCCGAGGAACGCGAGACGCCGCTCCCGCTTCGCGACGCGGAGCGCCACGCGCACGGCGATCCGGGCGGCGAAAGCCGATGCGGCGCCTGGCTCTCGGAGGCGCGGCAGCGAACGGCTCAGCTCGAGCAGCGCCTCCTGCGCGGCGTCCTCCGCGATAGCCGATCCGGCGCCGACCACGAGCCGCACGGTTCGCACGACCAGAGGCCGAAGCTCCGCCAGCAGGTCGTCGTCCGTCCGCGAGGGCGTAACGCACTTCCGCATCAAGGGCCATCGCCAGTACAGTGGCGCACTTCGCCCCGGAAGGTTGGGCCGCCAGCTAGGAGACGAGCGGGAGCGAACGGACGATCTCACCGCGCTTGGTCCGCCGCACCTCGTCGGCGAGCGCGCGAATGGCGAGCGACGACTCCGCGTCGGGAGCCGTCTGGACGATCAGCTCGCCCGCGTCGGCCGCTTCGCGCAGGGCCGGGTCGAGCGGGATGCTGCCGAGGAGGGGCACATCGAGTGCCGCCGCGAGCGCCTCGCCGCCGCCCTCGCCGAACAGCCGCTGGCCGGTTCCGACGAGGTACGACATGTTCTCCACCGCGCCGAGCAGCCTCATGCCCGTGCGCTGCGCCATGTCGGCGGCTCGAACCGCGACCTGCTGCGCGGCCGGCTGCGGGGTCGTGACGACAAGCACCTCGGCGCGCGGCAGCAGCTGCCCGAGCGAGATGGCGACATCGCCGGTGCCCGGAGGCATGTCGATCACCAGCGTGTCGAGCTCGCCCCAGTGCACGTCCGTGAGGAATTGCTCGAGCGCCTTGTGCAACATCGGCCCGCGCCACATCACCGGCGCGTTGTCGTCCAGGAAGAAGCCGATCGACATCAGCTTCAGGTTGCCGCGCACCGGCGGGACGATCATCTTCTCGACGACGACGGGCCGCTGGTGGACGCCGAGCATGTGCGGGATCGAGTGCCCGTAGACGTCGGCGTCGAGGATGCCGACCTGCTCGCCGAGCGCCTCGAATGCGCCGGCGAGGTTCGCCGTCAGCGACGACTTGCCCACGCCACCCTTGCCGCTGGCGACCGCGATCACGCGGGTGCGCGGGTCGAGCGAGATGCCGCGCGGCTCGACTCCGCCGCGCAGGCGGGTGACCAGCGCCGACTTCTCGTCGGGGCTCATGACGTCGAACGCCAGCGAGACCGTCTCCACGCCGTCGAGCGGGAGCAGCGCGTCCTGCACCTGCTGCTCGAAGCTGTGCCGGAGCGGGCAGCCGGCGACGGTGAGAGCAATCGTGACGGCGACGTGGGAGCCGTCGACCTCCACCGAGCGCACCATGTCGAGCTCGGTCACCGGCCGCTTGAGCTCGGGGTCGATCACCTGCTCGAGCGCAGCGCGAATCGCATCACGGGACGGGCCTGCCACATGGCGAGCGTAGCCACAGCGACCGCGCCGCCGATGCAGTCCCTGTCCTCGACAGCCATGGCCCGGCAAGCCAGGCCAAACCGACCTACCCCACCCTCCCAAAGGGGAGACGACCTCCACCACCCACCCGTCTCCGACGGTATCGGTGAAATCCGCACCTGTCTGTGCCCGATATGTGCCAACTTCTGCCCGCGCCGAGCCGGCGGCCGGCGGCTCCGCGCCCTCACCGCGTAGGCTCGTGTCATGAGCGGCGACTGGCCTGACGACCTGGACGCGCTCGCCGCGGCGCCCGACCACCACACGCTGCTGCTCGAGAACGACCACGTGCGCGTGCTCGACACGCAGATCGCTCCGGGCACGACGACGCCGCTCCACACGCACCGGTGGCCGGCCACGCTCTACGTGCTGTCGGGCGACGACTTCGTCCGCCGCGACGCGGACGGGCACGTGCTGCTCGACACGCGCGAGTCGGAAGGGCTTGGCGCCGGTCCCGCCTTCTGGTCGCCGCCGCTCGGCCGGCACACGCTCGAGAACGTGGGCGCGGCCGAGATCCGCGTCATCGCGGTCGAGCTGAAAGAGGTGTGACGCCCAGCAGCCACTGGAGCCGCCGCGCGTTCCGCGGCGCGTAGCCCTGCCAGTCGTTGTTGAAGTACGCGTAGACGTCAGCGCGCCGCTGCCAGGCGTCGATTCGCTCGGCCCACTCACGCAGCTCGCCGTCCGAGTAGTTGCCGCCGCGTCCGCGGTGGCCGTGGTGGAAGCGCACGAACGTCCAGTCCGCGGTCAGCTCGTGCGCCTGGAACGGCCGCTCGGGCGTGTCGCCGATCACCAGCGCGACGCCGTGCCGGCGCAGCAGCTCGTACACCTCGTCCACGAACCAGCTCTCGTGCCGGAACTCGAAGCAGTGACGGCCGGGAGGAAGCTGCGCGAGCGCCTCCCCGAGCCGCGCGTCGTCGCGTCGGAACGTCCCGGGCAGCTGCCACAGGACCGGCCCGAGCTTCGGCGAGCGCGCGAGCGGCGCGATGCACGCATAGAAGAGGGCGAGGCTTGCGGGCAGGTCGCGCAACCTCTTCACGTGCGTGACGTAGCGGCTCATCTTCACCGCGAAGACGAACCCGGGCGGCGTCTCGGCGACCCAGTTCGCGACGGCCGGCTCGCGGGGCAGCCGGTAGAACGTCGCGTTCACCTCGACCGTGTCGAAGTGCTGGGCGTAGTGGTCGAGCCAGCGCCGAGCGGGAAGTCGCTCCGGATAGAAGACGCCGTGGCGCCAGTGGTCGTAGTTCCAGCCCGAGCAGCCGATGCGGACTTCGGTCACGCCCCGAGCGCGGCCGCGACCCGCGCGACCGCAGCCGGCGAAGCCGCTGCGACGATGCGCGAGCGGCCGACGAGGTCCAGCGGCGCCTCCGCCAGCGACCCGCCGTCGACGAGCTCGGCCGTCAGCCCGCGCTCGCGCACCAGGAGCTGCGCCGCCGCGATGTCCACCGAGCGCGCCGGCTTGAGCGAGCAGACGGCGTCCACGCGACCGGCCGCAAGATGGCAGAGCGAGAGCGCGAGCGAGCCCATGATGCGCAGCCGCCGCGCGCAGCCGTCGAGCTCCGCGGCCACCTCGGCGACGAGCTGCGTCCGCGTCGCCTCGCACGAGAGGATCTCGATCTCCTCGTCCGGGCCGGCGCCGTCGAGCGGCACACCGCCGAGATACGCGCCGCCGCCGCGCGTCGCCGTCCACTCCTCGCCCGTCCCGAAGTCGTGGACGAAGCCGAAGACGACGTCGCGCATCGCCGGTCCTTCCGCGACCGCGAGCGACAACGAGAAGAAGGGAATCTCGCGCTTGGCGTTCAGCGAGCCGTCGATCGGGTCGAGCACGACGCGCGTCGAGCCCTCGCCGAAGGCCCGCTCGCCGAGCTCCTCGGAGACCAGCGTGAACGCGTGACCCGCGGCGTGCAGCTCCTCGAGCCGGCGCACGACCGCCGCCTCGGCCGCCGCGTCGATCGCCGTCGTCTCGTCGCCGCCGACGCCCGCGCCGACCACGGGCTCGCGGTCCGCGCGCGTCGGCAGCTCCTCGAGCACGCCCTGCAGGTCGACGACCGCCTGACGGGCGAACTCGAGCCAGAGCGCGCTCAAAGCTCGCGGAAGAGCAGGCCCGAGAGCAGCTTGGGATAGAAGTAGGTGCTCTTCTGCGGCATCGTCTTGCCCGCCTCCGCGACCGCGCGCACCTGCTCGATCGTCGGCGGCCGCAGCAGGAACGCCGCCTCCGCCTCGCCCGAGTCGACGAGCGCGACGGCCTCGTCGGCGCGCGGCGTGTAGCGCGGGTCGGCGATGCCGAGCTGCTCGAGCACGACCGTGTCGAGCTCGCGGTCGCCGGGCGCCTCCACCAGTGCCGCCTCGCCGCGCCGGTACACCAGGAACGCCGCATGCTCGTGGTCGACCTCGCCGAGCCGCGCCAGCCCCTCCTGCGGGCCGCCCGGAAGCGGCGTCACGCGGAAACGGCCGTTCAGCTCGGGCAGCTCCCGCACGACGCGATGCGTCGGGAAGATGATCAGCCCCTCGCCGCCGTGTTCGCGAAGACGGCCATCACCTCGCGCGCCTCCGGCGCCGGATCCTCCTTCGGCGAAGCGGAGTGCCGTCTCGTAGCGATGGTGCCCGTCCGCGATCACGAGCGTGCGCGTCGGCGAGCGCCGCCTGCGTCTCGGCGAGCGCCTCGGGGTCGGTGATCCGCCAGAGCCGTGTCGTCGACGTCTCGTCGGACGACTCGTAGACCGGGTCGCCGCTCGGCGCGCGGAGCCAGCGCATGGCGCGGGCGCTGCTGTGGATCGTCGTAGAGCAGCAGGATCGGCGAGAGGTTGGCGCGCACCGCGCGCAGCAGTGCGAGCTGCGAGCGCTTCGCCGCCTCGTGGGTGCGCTCGTGCGGGCGCACGACGCCGCGCTCGTACGGCTCGATGCCGACGAGCCCGAAGAACCCCTCCCGCGTGTGCCGCTCGCCGTCCGGGCCCTCGTACTCCTCGCGCATCCACCAGAACGCCGGCTCCTGCTCGGCAACGAGAACGCCGTCGCCGCGCCATTCGCGCCAGGTGCGCGCCGCGTCCTCGGGCGAGTCCGGAACGATCAGCCGCGCGACGTTGTACGGGCTGCGAGCGAGGAAGCCGGCCCGCTCCTCGTCGCTGATGACGTCGTACGGCGGCGCGACGAGCCGGTCGATCGACCCGCTCTTCGCCTCGTCGTAGCGCACGGCCGCGAACGGGTTCACCTCTGCCACCGAGGGACCCTAGCAACGCGCCTTGCGTCCACTGTCCGCCCTAGACTCGGCCCGTGAGCACGATCGCCGACCTCGCCGCCGACCGCGTCGTCGAAGGCACGTATGCGGTCGCGCGCAAGGACCGGCGACGCACGAAGGGCGGCGCCGCGTACCTGGCGCTCGAGCTCGTCGACCCGAGCGGGCGCATCGACGCGCGCGTCTGGAAGGACGTCGAGCTGCTCGACGCGCGGTTCAACGAGGGCGACGCCGTGCGGGTGCTCGGCCGCGTCGAGCGCTTCCGCGACCGGCTCCAGGTCGACGTCCGCTCCCTCGAGCCCGTCGACGACGACCCCGTCCGAGCTCGTCCCCACGATGCGCCGCGACGCGGACGAGCTGGACGGCTTCGTCGAGTTCCTCGCCGCGGAGGTGACGCATCCTGGCCTGCGCGCGGCGTGCGGCCGGCTGCTCTCGGACGCACGGATCCGCGAGCTGCTCCGGCGACTCCCTGCCTCCGAGTCGCACCACGGGTACGCGGGCGGGCTGCTCGAACACACGGTCGGCGTCGCGACGCTGGCGCGCGAGACCGCCCAGTTGCACCCGCGCCTGCGCTCGGACCTGCTGCTCGCCGCGGCGCTGCTGCACGATCTCGGCCGCACGCGCGAGCTGCGTCCCGCGCCCGGGTTCCCGCAGACCGACGAGGGACGGCTGCTCGGCCACGTGCACCTGGGCCTGCGGCTCGTCGAGGAGCGCACCGAGGAGCTCGACGCCGGCGTGCGGGCCGAGCTGCTCCACGCGATCGCGTCCCACCACGACGCGCGCGCCGCCCGGACGGCGGAGGCGGCAGTCCTCTACCACGCGAACCAGCTCGACGCCGTCGCCGCGACGCGGCCGGTCGGCGACTAGATTCTCGGCATCGGCACCGTCGCCTGGATCACGATCGCGCCCGTCAAGGGCCTCGCCTTGCAGCCGCTGGAAGAGGTGCGGCTTGAGCTCGAGGGTGCTGCCGGCGACCGCCGCTTCTTCCTCGTGGACGAGGACGGGCGGCTGTTCAACGCAGAGCGGCTCGGGCCCCTCGTGGGCGTGAGTGCACGTTGGGACGCCGCCGCCAACTCGCTCGAGCTGCGCTTCCCGGACGGAACGACGGTCGACGGCGAGGTCTCGACCGACGGGGCGGTCGAGACGCGGCTGTTCGGCGGCCCGCTCCTCGCGGACGCGGTCGTCGGCCCGTGGGCGGAGGCCCTGTCGGCGTTCGCGGGCAAGCCGGTGCGACTCGTGCGTCCGCGCGACTACCACGCGACCGACCGTGGCTCCCGCGGCGGCGTCTCGCTCGTCTCGACGTCGGCGCTCGACGCCCTCGGGGCGGAAGCGGGCTGCGGCCCGGTCGACGGCCGGCGGTTCCGGATGCTGTTCGGCGTCGACGGGACGGCGCCGCACGCCGAGGACGCGTGGGTCGGCGGCCGCGTGCGGATCGGCGAGGCGGCCGCGGAGCTCCACGGCAACGTCGGCCGCTGCGTCATCACGACGCAGCATCCCGACACCGGCGTCCGCGACCTCGACACGCTGCGGACGCTCAAGGAATACCGCGGCGAGGTAGACACGACCGAGCGGCTTCCGTTCGGCGTGTGGGGCGAGGTCGTCGAGCCGGGCACCGTGCGCCTGGGCGACGCGGTCGAGCCCGTCTAGATGTTGAAGCGGATGTTCAGCACGTCGCCGTCCTCGACGACGTAGGTCTTCCCCTCGAGCCGCTGCAGTCCGTGGCGGGCCGCCTCGGCGTGCGAGCCCTGCTCGACCAGGTCGTTCCAGCGGATCACCTCCGCGCGGATGAACCCGCGCGCGATGTCGCTGTGGATCGTCTCGGCCGCGTCGAGGGCCGTCTCGCCCTTGCGGAGCGTCCAGGCACGCGTCTCCTTGTCGCCGGCGGTGATGAAGCTGATCAGGTCGAGCGCCGCGAACAGCTTGGCGACCACCTCGCCGAGCGCCGACGGGCCGTCCCGGAACGCGGCCGCCTCCTCCTCGGGCATTTCGGAGAGCTCGGCCTCGAGCTTGCCGTCGATGCCGGCGGGCCCGTTGACGAGCGGGATGATCGGCTTCGTCGTCAGCGGCTCGAGCTCGGGCGGCAGGTCGCCCGGGTAGTCGGCGAGCCGGCCGCCGGCGTCGACGTGCGCGAGCAGCCTCTCGAGCTCGCCGACTTCCGCCCGAAGCTGGGGGTCGCCCGACTTGGCCTGCGAGCGCACACGGTCGAGGCGCTTGTCGACGTGGTCGCGGTCGGCGACGAGCAGCTCGAGATGGAGCGTCTCGAGGTCGTCGTCCGGCGTGGCGTCCTGCGACCAGCCGTCGAGCACGGCCAGGATCGCGTCGACCTGGCGCAGGTTGCCGAGCAGCGCCGCGCCGGTGCCGGGCACGTCCACCACGCGCACGGCCGCAGGCGTGATCTTGCGCGCCTCGACCACCGCCGCCACCTGGGCAAGCCGCTCGTCGGCGATCGGCGCCATGCCAACGTTCGCCTTGTCGGAGACGGTCGCGTAGGCCGTGATCTCCGCGCCGGCCCGCGTAAGCGCGTTGAAGATGGTCGTCTTGCCGGCGTTGGGCAGCCCGACGATGCCGACCTCGAGAGCCACCGGTCGCGGTCTGGGCTAGGCGGCGGCGCCGAAGCCGACGCGCGACTCGCGCGCGTAGCGCTTCACGAAGACGATGCGCTTGAGCGAGACGGCATACGAGCCGTCCTCGGCGTCGATCTTGAAGACGCCGTCGCCGCCCTTGTCGAGTGCCTTCTCGAGCGCGTCCGCCTCGTCCGTCGTGACCAGTGCCGCGAGCCCCTGGCCGCCGTCGAAGCCGATCTCGATGCGAATTCGTTCAGCCATCTGTCACCAACTCGGTCAGGACGCCGTACACGGCGTCGGGGTGGACGAACGCTACCTGGAGACCGAACAGCCCTGTGTGCGGCTCGGTGTCGATGAGGTGCACGCCGGCGGCGCCGAGCCGCGCGAGCTCGACCCGCACGTCGTCGACGCGGTAGGCGATGTGGTGCATCCCCGGCCCGCGCCTGGCGAGGAAGCGGCCGACGGGCGTGTCGTCGCCGAGCGGGTGAACCAGCTCGACGCGGCTGTCGCCGACCCGAACCGCGGCCGCCTCGACTCCCTGGTCCTCGACACGGGCACGGTGCTCGAGCTCGGCTCCGAACAGGTCGCGGTAGGTGTCGACCGCAGCGTCGAGGTCCGGCACGGCGAACCCCACGTGGTGGATCTGCCGCGCAGGCATCCGGGCGATGCTAGCCGCGCACCGAGGCGGCCCCGTCGGTCCGCCTGGCCGGCGCCGCGTAGGCGGCGATCGCGAGCACGACCCCCATGGCCATCAGGGCGGCCGCGACGTCGCGGTAGGCCGCGTCGTAGCGCACGACGAGCAGCCGGCGCGGCAGGCGGTAGGTGCACGTGACGCTCGGCGGGAACCACTCGGTCGACTGCGTCCAGCCGGCTGCGCCGCGTGGCCTACCGCTCTCGCATACGCGGCCGGTGTGGCTCTGGGCGACGAGCCAGCCCGCCGGGACGAGCGGGCCTGCGATGAAGAGGACAGCCGCCAGCAGCGCAACGGCAAAGCGCACCCACGGCGTCACGCCCGCCATCGTCGCACGGCCCACCGGCGCCGGCAGAGGAGTGGGTCAGCCGCCGAGCGTCGTCCCGGGCGCTGCGCCCGGATCTGCGTGCAGCACGCCCGCGGAGGCCCCGTTCCCGAGCGGGAGCGCGCGCGGCGTGCCGACCGTCTCGGAGTGGTGCGACTCGACCACGATGTCGCCCATGAGCTCCTCGAGCTCGGCGCGGTCGAGCGTCTCCTTCTCGAGCAGCGCCTGGGCCACCCGGTCGAGCGACGCGCGGTGCTTCTGCAACAGGCGCACGGCCTCCGCGTACGCCTCGTCCGTCAGGCGCGCCTGCTCCTCGTCGCGCACCTTCTTCGTCGCCTCGGAGAGCGCGTAGTTGTCCGCGCGCATCGTCCGGGAGACTGCCCCGTCCGACATCCCGTACTCGAAGACCATGGAGCGCGCGAGTCCCGTGACCCGCTCCAGGTCGTTGGCGGCCCCGTTGGTCACGCGCCCGAAGACGACGTACTCGGCTGCGCGGCCCGCGAGGTAGACCTTCATCATGTCGCTGAGCTCTTCCTTGGTGTGCAGGTAGCGGTCCTCGCTCGGGATGTTCAGCGTGTAGCCGAGCGCCTGGCCGCGCGACACGATTGTCGCCTTCTGGACGGGCATGACCTCGCCCATCAGGAAGGACATGAGCGCGTGGCCCCCCTCGTGGTAGGCCAGGATGCGCTTCTCCTTCTCGCTGACGACGCGGCGCTGCTGCATCCCTGCGACGACGCGCTCGATGGCGCCGTCGAAGTCCTCGGCCGCGATCCACGACGCCTCGCGCCGGCCCGCGAAGATCGCCGCCTCGTTCGTGATGTTGGCCAGGTCGGCGCCCGTGAGGCCGGCGGTCTGCCGGGCGACGCTCGCCAGGTCGACGTCGTCGGCAAGCGGCTTGCCGCGGGTGTGCACGCGCAGGATCTCTTCCCGCCCCGCCACATCGGGGGGAGAGACATGCACCTGCCGGTCGAAGCGCCCGGGGCGGAGCAGCGCCTGGTCGAGATCCTGGAGCCGGTTCGAGGCGCCCATGACGACCACCTGGTCGCGGTCGCCGAAGCCGTCGAGCTCGACGAGGAGCTGGTTCAAGGTCTGGTCCTGCTCGCGGTTGAAGCCGTGCCCGGTGCGGGCGGCGCCGACGGCGTCCAGCTCGTCGATGAAGACGATGGCCGGTGCGTTCTTGCGCGCTTCGTCGAAGAGCTTCCGGATGCGCGACGCGCCCAGCCCCGCGAACATCTCGACGAAGGCCGACGCGCTCTGCGAGTAGAAGCTGGCGCCCGACTCGTGCGCGACCGCCTTCGCGAGCAGCGTCTTGCCGGTGCCGGGCGGACCGTAGAGCAGGATGCCCTTCGGGACGCGCGCGCCGAGCGACTCGAAGCGCTGCGGGTGACGGATGAAGTCGACGACCTCGACGAGCTCGGCCTTCGCCTCCTCGACCCCGGCGACGTCGTGCCAGGTGACCGACGACGACGAGTTCGCCTCGATCGACTTCGGCTTGACACGCGGCATGAGCGCCAGCGTCCTCCAGAGCAGGTAGACGATCAGCCCGAAGAAGAACAGCGGGAGCCACGTGAGCAGGAAGTTGGGCAGGTTGCTGATGAATCCACCGATGTCCGGCACGGGGCGTCTATCGGCAGCGGGGACTCCGACCTGTAGCCACAGGCGCTAGACGCGGGCGGCGAGCGGCTCGAGCCAGCGCTCGATCGGCTCGGTGGAGCGCACGACGTGCATGCCCGCCTCGGCGAAGCGCTCGAACGCGGCGTCGGCGTCGTCCGTCCAATCCACGACGTCCGGGACGACCACGGACGAGGTGCAGTCCTCGAGCAGGTAGACCTTCTCGGCCAGCGTCCGGTCGACGGCCGTGATGCCCGTCAGCAGGTCGTCGATCGTCCACGCGACGCAGTGGCTTTTCGCCTGGCCGGCGATGAGGACGGCGTCGAAGCTGAGCAGCTTCTCGATCAGCGGCCTGTTCTTCTCGCCGATCGCGTTGCCGTGCTGGTCGTCGACGACCTCCGGCCCGAGGATCGAATAGTGCTCGGTCAGCGGGTTGTTGCCCTTCACGCGGAAGTCGGGCTGGCTGCGCCTGGCGATCCCGTGGAAGAAGATCGCCTCCTCGATCGCCGGGACGAGCGCGTGGCCGATGCCGCCGAGCATCGCGTGGTACGGCCAGATCGTCAGCGCGTACTTGCCGCCGCGCGCGAGCCGCTGGACGTAGTGGATGAGGTACCGGCGCAGGTAGTCCTCGTCGAGCGCGAGCGCACGCGCCACCTCCGGGTTGGGCCGCCAGCGGCCGTCGAACACGTCCTGGACGCTGACGAGCGTGTACGGGGCCGGGTGGTTGCCGTTCTCGTCGACGAGCCAGACGGCGTGGAAGATCTGCATCGCCATGTGCGTGTCGAGCGTCGGCACGATCTGGGTGATCACGTCGAGGTTGCGGTAGATGAACTCGCAGAGCCGCTGGTTGTCCTCGACGGCGCCGTTGCCGCTGCGGCCGCGCACGTAGAGCTCGTAGCCCGGCAGGCAGAACGTGTTCTGGACGTCGACGCAGACGAGGCAGACCGACGGCTCGTCCAGGCGTGACGGCCGCACGCCGTGTTCCGCCGCCCAGCGCTCGGCCTCCGTCGCGGCCGTCTCGTACGGCACGGGCCAGACCTCCGAGACGCGCTCGGGGCGGTAGTGGGCGGGGAGCGGCAGGCCGGGCATCAGGCGACGAGCTCCAGGCGCTGGTTGGGCCGGTAGTGCCGGCCGATCTTGGCCGACGGGCGGCCGTCGGTCATCACGATGTCGCCGGTGTAGTCGTTCTCGCCGCGGATCAGCGACGAGCCCACGCCGTACGAGTCGACCGGGACGCCCGCTTCCTCGAAGGCCTTGATCTTCTCGACCGTGAACCCGCCGGAGGCAACGATGCGTACCCGCTCGAAGCCGTCGCGGTCGAGCGCGTCGCGCACCTTGCGGACGAGCCGCTCGTTCACGCCGCGCGGGTCGAAGTCGCCCATCTCGTTCCACAGCGAGCGGTCGACGAGCTGGCCGGACGTGTCGAGGCGCACGCCCCACAGGCGCGGGCCGAGCGCGCGGGCCACCTCGAGCGAGGTGCGCACGGAGTCGTTCTCGAAGTCGACCAGCACCACGATGTTGAAGTCCTGCGGCGCCCACTCGGCGAACTTCGTCGCGGCGAGCACCGTGTTGCCGCCGTACGCGGCGATCAGCGCGTGCGGCACGGTGCCGATGCCGCGGCCGCCCCACCACGACGCCTGCGCGTCGGTCGTCATCCCGATCTGCGCGCCGATGTGGGCGCCGGCCACGTACGCCGCATAGCCGTCGCCCGTCTGCACGCGGTGGTGGTCGTGTCGGGCCGGCATGAAGATGATCGGCTTGGCGTTGGCCGCCTCCAGGACGCGCGTCACGTTCGTGGCGACGATCGTCCGGCGCGCGAGCGTCCCGAGGTAGACCGTCTCCAGGTGGGCGAAGGTCGTGTAGTCGCCCTCGATCGTGAGAACCGTCTCCCAGGGCTCGATGCGGTCGCTCTCGTACAGCGCGTGCACGGTGAGCGCGTCCCAGTCGTCGGCGCAAAGGCGAAGGACAGCGATCGCCTCGTCGATCCCGCCGAGCACGGCCTCGTGTTTCTGGAACACCTGCATGACGACCCGCGGGTGGCGGCCGTCGGCGAGCAGGGCCGCACGCGTGTGGTTGAAGTACGCGTCCGTGTAGTAGCCCTCGCGCATCTTCTCGACGGGCAGGTCGAAGATCTCGGCCGGGAGCCGTTCCCGCGCGGGAGCGTGCAGCGTGTCGCTCGTGAGCTCGGGCACAGGCTGGGTCGTCGTCAGGCGGCCCGCTGCGCGCGGGTCTCGAGAGTGAGGCACGCGTCGAGCGCTGCCTGGGCGACCTCGAGCTGCTCGGGCGTCGGCTCGGCGGTTGCGAAGCGGTGCTGGAACTCGTGGCCAGGCCGTGCGAGCGCGCGCGCGACCGGGCTTTCCGCGTGGCGCTGCATCCAGTTGAACACCTCGGTGGCCACGGCGAGCGAGCCGACGGCCGCGGCCCCACGTGCCGTCGGCCGCATGCGGGCGGGCAGGCGCGAGACGATCACGTTGCCGAGGACCGACGCCGCCAGCAGTGGGCCGACGAGATGCGTGCCGCAGCGCTCGTGCTCCCGCGCGCGCGGCTCGTCGTGCTCGTACGTGCCGATCGAGATGTGCTCGGCGCCGTGATAGGCCGCGAGCTCACCGCTGCGCAACGCGAGCACCGCCGGTACGAACGACACGCCCGCGCCGACGATCTCCTGCGCGAGCGGGTGCAGCCGGCTGCGCCTGACGACCTGGAGGAGCGCCGCGCCGAGCGCCATCGAGGCGGCGACGGACGCGCGCTCGAACGGCAGCCGCGCCTCCGGCAGGTGGCGGCGGATCCTCGGCAGGATCGCGAACACCTCACCGATCCGCGCCGGCCCCCGCAGCAGCTTGCTCTTGACGCGCCGTGCCTGAAGGGGCTTCTCGCCCGCAGCGGACTTGAGCGTCCCGTCGGGCAGGCGGATCGCGCAGGCCCACGAGGTCGGCCCGTGCACGAGCACGCCGTTCGCGAGCGCCATCCCGCCGAGCCGGATCTTGGCGTCCTCGGCCATCGGCGCAGCGTACCGAGTCGCCTCCGGGCCACGACGGGAAGTAGATCGGCGAAGCCCAGCTTGCCTGGGCGGGAGCCAAACCGCGCGAAGTCGCGTCTATTCAGCCGTTCAGCAGTTCATCCGTCGAAAGTCGTCATGGCGCAGCCGGACTTTCAGCGGACGCGCTGCCGGGAGTCCGGCGGAGCCCGGCTTGCCGGGTGGGAGCCACTCGCGCGAAGTCTCGTCTGACCGTCGTTAGGCCGTTCGCCCGTATCTCATGCGCAAGTCTGCAGCGGAAACCGTTGCAAGTCGTCATGGCGCAGCCGGACTTGCAACGGCTCTGGCCGCGTGGCGCAGGAAGCGCACGCCGAGCTCGAGATCGTCGACCGGGCACGCGCTCGTCGGCCGAGTGGATCAGCCGAGCCGCCGTCTCGGCGTCCATCGTGCGCATCGGGAAGAAGCCGTACGAGACCGTGCCGAACGCGCTCCGCACCCAGTGGCTGTCGGTGAACCCGGGCACGATCAGCGGCACGGCCTGGGCGCCCGGCTCGCTCTCGGCGACGAACGCCTCGATCGCGTCCCAGAGCGGCCCCTCCATCGGCGAGCGCGTCCCGCCGGCCGCCTCGATCCACTCGAAGTCGTACTCGACGTCGGTGCCGAGGCACTCGCGCACGGCCAGCCTCGACCTCGTCCTGCGACTGGCCCGGGAGGATGCGGCAGTCGACGGTCACCTCGCAGAGCGCCGGGATGACGTTGCGCTTCTGCGACGCCTCGACCATCGTCGGCGACACGGTGAACGACAGCAGCGGCTCGATCATCTCGGCGGCGAGCGGGTCGACCGAGAGCGCCCGCGTCAGCGCATCCTCGGGCCCGGGCGAATCGCCGACGACCGCGCGCAGGAACGCCTCCGTCTCGGGCTCGAGCCGCGGCGCCACACGCAGCGCGCCGAGCCGCTGGATCAGCACGCGCCGCCTTCACGAGCGCGTTGTCCGCGATCGCCGGCATCGACGCGTGGCCGCTCCGCCCGTGCACCTTCAGGCTGAACGGCGAGCTCATCTTCTCGGCCACGCCGACCACGTAGAACACGCGCCCGCCCGAGCTCGAGCCGGTCGCCCGCGCCCTCGTTGACCGAGTACTCGGCGCGCACCGCCTCCGGGTGCGTCTCGCACAGCCACTCGAGCCCGTACCCGTCGCCCTGCTCCTCGTCGGCCGCCGCCACGAAGATCAGATCGCCGCCCGGCTGGAACCCCTCGCGCGCAAGCGACGCCAGCGCCACCGCGCTCGCCGCCACCTCGCCCTTCATGTCGAGCGCCCCGCGCCCCCACACCTCGCCGTCGCGCAGCTCGCCCGACCACGGGTCGACGCGCCACTCGGCCGGGTCGGCCAGCACCGTGTCCGTGTGCGAGAGGAAGCAGCAGCCGCGGCCCGCCGCCGCGGCCGCGGGATCCGCGCGACCAGGTTGGCGCGCTCCGGGATCTTCGAGTACAGCTCGACCTGGACGCCGTTCGCCTCCAGGTAGTCGCGCAACAGCTCGGCCGCCTGCGTCTCGTTGCCGGGCGGGTTGACCGTGTCGAGCCGGATGAGCCGCTGCAGCAGCTCGACGACCTCGTCGCGCAGCGTGACGGTGCTCACGCGCCGTGGCCGGACATTGGCGACGAGCCGGCCTCGGCGATCTCGCCGTTCGCGATCGTCGTCAGCTCGTTCCGGGCGTCCCAGAGCTCGGGGTACAGCTTCTGGTGAATCAGCTGCGCGAGCAGCTCGACCGGCGTGCCCTGCGTGCCGATCTGGCCCTCGCCGATGATGCGGCCGATGACCTTCAGGTGGCGGACGCGCCACATCGTGATGCGCTCGTCCCACTCGATCAGCAGCTCGGCGACGGTGTAGAGGTCCTCGAACTCGCGGCCGCGCTGGAGCAGCTCGACGATGCTGAGCTCCGCCGCGCGGCGCTGCTCGTGGAAGGCCGCGCCGAGCTCCGGCGACACGCGCCGGATGTTGCGGAAGCCGGGCGAGTCGAAGCCGCTGCCGTGGCCGAGCACCGGTCGCACGTTCCGCGTGTACTCCCAGGGCGCGAGGTGCTCCAGCATGTCGAGCGCGTCGTGCACCCGCTCGAAGCAGCCCAGCGAGCGGCGCAGCAGCCGGATCGCCGGCGCGAGCTCGCCCGCGCGCAGGTGCCGCGCGGCCAGCTCGCCCTCCGTCCAGGCGAGCTTCAGCCACAGCTCGGACGACTGGTGGACGGTCTGGAAGAGCAGCTCGTCGTGGTGCGCGCGCTCGTCCTCGGTCTTCTGGAGCGACGAGGAGCTCGTCGGTGCGGAGGTAGCGCTCGTAGTCCGACCCGCCCGGTCCGGGGAGGATCGGGGCGAACTCGTCCTGGGTGTCGGGCGACGTCGCCAAGGCCGCTCGGGAGCATACTTCCGCCGTGAGCGACCTCTTCGCCGACGCCGCCCGCGAACGGCTGCCGGACGTGGCGCCGCTCGCGCTCCGCCTGCGCCCGCAGGTGCTCGGCGACTACGTCGGCCAGCGGCAGATCCTGGGCGAGAGCTCGGTGCTGCGCCGCGCGATCGAGGACGACCGCGTCTCATCGATGATCCTCTTCGGCCCGCCGGGCAGCGGGAAGACGACGCTCGCGCGCGTGATCGCGAACTCGACCGGCGCCGCCTTCGAGGAGCTGTCGGCGGTCTCGGCGACGGTGGCGCAGGTGCGCGAGGTGATCGTCAGCGAGCGCGGGACCGGCTCGGCATGAACGGCGAGCGCACGATCCTGTTCCTCGACGAGATCCACCGCTTCAACAAGGCGCAGCAGGACGCGCTGCTGCCCGCGGTCGAGGAGGGCGTGATCACGCTGATCGGCGCGACCACCGAGAACCCGTACTTCGAGGTCAACTCGGCGCTCCTTTCGCGCTCGCAGGTCTACGAGCTCGAGTCGCACTCGCGCGAGGACCTCGTCACGGTCGTCGAGCGCGGCGCGGCGGCACTCGAGGCTGACGTGCCTGCGGAGCTGGCCGAGCTGATCGCCGAGCGGGCCGGCGGGGACGCGCGCTACGCGCTGAACATCCTCGAGCTCGCGTGGAACACGGCGGCGTCGGCCGATGAGCCGCTCTCCGCGGCGCACATCGAGGACGCAGCGCGCAAGCGGCCCCTCGTCTACGACAAGGGCGGCGACGCGCACTACGACTTCATCTCGGCCTTCATCAAGGCGATGCGCGGCTCGGACCCGGACGCGGCCGTGTACTACCTCGTCGCGATGCTCGAGGGCGGCGAGGATCCGCGCTACGTGGCGCGGCGCATGATCGTGCATGCGTCCGAGGACGTCGGGCTCGCCGACCCGCGCGCGCTGCAGATCGCGGTCGCGGCAGCGCACGCGCTCGAGCACGTCGGACTCCCCGAGGCGAAGCTGAACCTGACGCAGGCGGCGATCTACATCGCCCGCGCGCCGAAGTCGAACGCCGTGCTGAAGGCGCTCGGCGCTGCGACCGACGACGTCCGCAAGCACGGCCACCTGCGCCCGCCCGACGCGCTGCGCGACTCGCACTATGCGGGCGCCAAGAAGCTCGGCCGCGGCCAGGGATACGTCTATCCGCACTCCGACCCGGCCGGGTTCGACGTCGACTACCTCCCCGACGAGCTGAAGGGCCGGACGTACTACGAGCCGTCCGGCAACGGCGAAGAGGCCCCCGAAGGCCGCGGCGGGCAAAGGGAACCTTAGGTTCCGCATCGCAGACCGGCGGTAAGACCTGGGATGCGTATGAGAAAGCGGTGGCTCGTCGTCGTCGTCGTCGCTGAGGACTGATTCCGAACCGGCGCGGGGCCGGATGGCGCCCGTGACACGGCGCGCTGCGCCTCGGTCGCCCACAACACGTAGCGCTGCTATGCGCTGCGGGCCACCGTGACGCATCGCCTGGTCATGGACGCCCCGGACCGACCCGCCACTTCGGAATCAGTCCCCGCTGCGACTCACGACGTGTCCGGGCGGCACCACGATGGTGATCGAGCCGTGGCAGCCGCCGCCCTTGCCGGAGCGGAACTACCACGAGATATGGCCGCTCCAAGCCACACTGTCACTGCCCACTTCGACCCCCGCCGGACAACAGGTCAGCTATCGCGTCTCGTTGAGGAACCGCAGTCACCGGCCGTTCCGCTTCCCCTGGTGTCCCAGCTTCTGGGCCGGGGGCGACGGGGGCGACGGAGCGAGCCGCGGCGTGCTCAACTGCGGCCCCGCCGGAGTCCTGCGGCCCGGCGAGAGAGTGATATTCCCCCTACGACTACGGATATCGCGGCATTTCGCCCCGGGTCGACATGTCGTCCGCTGGGGGCTCGAGGGCTCGACAGGCGAAACGCTGCTCGGAGCTCAAGCCTCACTCGAGTTGACTCCGCGCTAATCGGTGGCTTCGTAGACCGCCGCGTTTCCGATTACAAGATCCTGGCGCCGAGGCGCTGAGCGATCAGCTCGACCGCCATCTCGCCGGTGCGGTTCACCTGGTCGAGCACCGGATTGACCTCGACCACCTCGAGCGAGGTGAGCAGGCCGGACTCGGCGATCATCTCCATGACGAGGTGCGCCTCGCGGTAGCTCAGGCCGCCGCGCACCGGCGTACCGACGCCCGGCGCGACCTCCGGGTCGACGACGTCCATGTCGAACGAGACGTGCACGGGCGTACCGTCGCTGACGTGCTCGATCGCCGCCTTCATCACCGTCTCGACGCCCATGCGGTCGAGATCGCTCATCGTGAACACCTTCGAGTCGAGGCGCCCGAGCAGGTCGCGCTCGCCCTGGTCGATCGAGCGAGTGCCGATCAGCGCCGCGCGGCCGGGCTCGACGGCCGGCAGCGGCCATGCGTCGCGCGAGAACTCCGGCCCGGCGACGCCGAGCGCGGCTGCGAGCGCCATGCCGTGCACGTTGCCGGTCGGCGTCGTCTCCGAGGTGTTCAGGTCGGCGTGCGCGTCGATCCAGAGCACGCCGCCCGGCCCGCGCGCCCGCGCAAGCCCGCCGAGCGTGCCGAGCGCGATCGAGTGGTCGCCGCCGAGGACGAGCGGCATCTGCCCCTTCTCGACCGCGTGCGCGACGCGATCCGCGATCCGCTCGCACGTGGCCAGGATCGGCTCGAGGTAGCGCAGGCGCTCGTCGCCCTCGGCCGTCGCCTCCGCGACCGGAGTGAGCACGTTGCCCATGTCGACCACGCTGATCCCGAGCTCGACGAGCCGCTGGTCGAGACCCGCGTAGCGGATCGCGGAGGGCCCCATGTCGACGCCGCGGCGGCCCGAGCCGAGATCGAGCGCGGCGCCGATGACGGCGACCGAGCGGGCAGCGGCGTCCACGGACACGGCCGCGTCAGCCTACGTAGCCCGCCTGTCAGCGCGGCAGCAGCGTCGTCGTCTCGGGGAATCGCTGGATCCGCGTCGCGGCGAACACCGACTGCCGCAACTCGTCGCGAGCCGGCGGCCCCGCGAGCACGACGACCGGGATCGGGCGGCCGCCGACCCACGAGGTCGAGACGTAGTCGCCTACGAACGAGCCGATCTCGCCGTCGGCCATCCAGTCGAGCCGCATCGACCGCGGGTTGAGGCGCACGGGCCGCGTCCACGTCTTGCCGGCGTTCAGCGAGCCCACGAAGTAGACGTCCGCCGTCGCGCAGGTGAAGCCGAAGCAGCCGGGGTCGGGCGGCACGGAGTAGTAGACGACGCCGAGGCGCGTCGTCGCTCCCGAGCTCGACGGGTCGACGCCGAGGCCGGGAAGGACCTGCGCCAGCGGGACCAGCGCGTTGCGGAAGGCGGGCACGCGGATCGGCGCCGACCAGCGGACACCGTCCGTGGAGCTAATCAGGGCGATGTCGTTCGCATCGCAGTCCGGCACGAAGCGACAGTCGCTCCAGGCGGCCCAGATCGTGCCGTCGCCCGCGACCTCGGCGGAAACGAACGGAGGCACGCGTAGGCCCGACACGTCCTCGCTCGTGAGCGGGACGACGCCGGTGGGCCCCGTGAAGGTGATGCCGCGGTCGGTCGACCGGACGGCGGCGATCTGGTCGACGTTCGTCCGGTCCGACTGGAAGACGCTGTAGAGCACGACGAGCGTGCCGTCGCGGCGTGACGACCGGCGTGGCGCCGTTGACGATCGACCCGCGGATCGCGCGAGCGGGCGTGGCGACGGCGGACGACCAGGTGGCTCCGCCGTCGCGCGACGTCCGCACGCTGAGCCCCGCGCCGACGTCGTAGTACGCGAGGTAGCACGTTCCGCGGCCCGAGCTCGACGGCCAGTTGTCGCAGACGATCCAGTCCTTGTCCGGGCTCTCGCCGGCCCCCGAAGCGGCGACGACCGGCGGCCCCCAGCTGGCGCCGTCGGCCGAGCGGCTCACGACGATCCCGGTGCCGTCGTCGCCGAGCACCAGCGACGCTGCGAGCCAGGTCGAGTGCCGGGCGTCGTACGTGACGGACGGGTCGCTCGACCGCTCATAGGGCCCCGCCGGTCGCGACCAGACCGTCACGCCGGGCAGGAGCCCGGCACGCCACGAGTGCCCCGCATCGCGCGAGGTGGCGAAGCCGGTTGCCGCCGCGCCGCCGCCGTCATGGGCACGGCCGACCTGGAACACGGTCACGATCGTGCGGCCGTCCGCGAAGCTGTCCGGCTCGGCCTCGGTTTGCTGCTGGTACTCGAAGTCGCCGAACGGGTCGTGCGAGAGCTCGCGCGAGACCGTCTCGCAGTCCACCGCAACGGCGTCGCTGAGGCCTGCCGTCACCGTGTCGGCGCCTGCGCCGCAGCCGATGTCGTCGCGGGCACCATCCCCTTCGCCGACGATGAAGTCTGTGCCGTCGCCGCCGCGGATCAGGTCCCGGCCGGCGCCGCCGTCGATCAAGTCGGGGCCGCCGAGCCCACGCAGGTCGTCGTCACCGCCGAGCCCTTCGATGGTGTCGCCGAACTGCGAGCCCGTCAGGCGGTCGCGACGCTCCGTCCCACGCAAGGCAATCGCTGCCGCGGCGTCCCGCAGCACGAGCGCCACGCCGGCCAGCAGGCCCCTGGCCGACGGGGCCGGACGGCCGGACGGCCCCGTGCACGCGCCTCCGCCCTTTTCCTCGGCGAAGCCCGCCACGCCCGGCTCGGCGTCGGCGTCCGCGAAGGACGGTGCAGCCAGGCAGGCGGAGAACGGCGGCGGGCCGGAGCCGAACGAGCGCGCGATCACCGTCGCTGCGACGGTCGACGCGGCGAGGACGAGCGCGATGGTCGTCCGCCAGGAAAGCACCTGTTCCGTCCGCGGACGCTACGCAGCGCGCGGGTGGGGTGCAAGAGTGGCGAGGGCCGGATTCGAACCGGCGACACCACGGTTTTCAGCCGTGTGCTCTACCAACTGAGCTACCTCGCCCGGCGGCGCAGTGTAGCCGGGTCACTCCCTGGCGAGAATCCGCAGCTCGCGCGTCTCATGCGTCGACACGACGTACAGCCCGACGGTCAGCGCGGCGAGCGCGAGCGGCAGGACGAGCATCATCCAGGCCGGGTAGGAGACGAAGAGGCCGACGAACCAGAACGGGATGCCTACGTAGAGGATCGTCATCCCGATGGCGCACACGAAGCAGAGTCCGAGCGTCTTAGGCTTGCCTGCCTCGTTGGGCAGCATCAGGTCGGCCTGGCCGATGTCCGGGACGTAGGGCTTCGCGCTCCGGTTCGCAATCGAAGCCCGGTCCCAGCCCTTCGTGTCCCCGTGGCCGTTCTCCCAGGGGACGGAGCTCTCGTCCACGCCGCTGAGTATGCCTGGGCGAAGGCAAAAAAAGAACGTCCGGACCGGTGCGACCGCGCCGCGAACGTTCTTTGCGCTCGACGGTAGCGCGATGCGCGGCGGCCCACAATCCTCGCCGGATGGCAGAAATGCGGAAAGTGCGGGAAAAAGCGCTACTCGTAGTCGGCGCGCAGGACGACCGCGTCGCCGGGCGCGATCGAGAACGTGCCCGCCGCGTTGCCGCGCGAGATGGCGATCGAGACGTTCTCGTAGGCGTCCTCGTAGAGGACGATCTCGCCGATGCCGACGTCGGCGAAGGTCTCGGACGCAATCGCGTAGTAGCGCTCGGCCGCCAGCTCGATCTCGACGCGGACACCGGGTGCAATGCCCGCCTTCTCGAGATCCTCCTTGTGAAGGTTGAGCTGGACGTTGCCGAAGCGGTCGACCGTGACACAGCGGCAGACGATCAGGCGCGGGCCGATCTTCGGCTCGGGCAGCCGGATGCGCACGAGTGACGACGGCTCGAGAGGGGACCGACCGTTTCGAGCGCGGTGCCCGCCGCGAGGTGCGCGGCGACAGGCGAGAAGATGTCCCGCGCGTGGAACGTCCGGGAGACGCGCTCGAGCCACAAATCGCGATTCGTGAGCTCGTGCGCCGCCTCGATCCCGCCCAGGCGCTCGGCGGCGGGGACGAGCAGGCCGTTGTCGGGGCCGACGTAGAGGCGGCCGTCGCCGCTGCGCAGCGCGACGGGGCGGCGGTCGCCGCCGACCTCGGGATCGACGACGGCAAGGTGGACGCCGACCGGCATGTACCGCAGCGCGTCGGCGAGCGTCGACGCTCCTTCGAGGATCGCCTGCGGCCGGATCCCGTGCGTCACGTCGATCACCTGCGTGCCGGGGGCGATCCGCTGGATGACGCCGTGGCAGACGCCGACGAAATCGTCCTCCAGCCCGAAGTCGGTGAGGAAGGTGATCAGCACGCGGCGACGTTATCGGGCTGCCGCATCGACCGCGGCGGCCAGGGCGTCGGCGTCAGGGCGCTCGGCCTGCGCGGCGACGAGGAGCCCGGCGGCACGCGCGGCGGCGGCCGTCTCCGGGCCGATCGCGACCACCTTCGCGTCCGAGCCGGTCGCTGCGAAGGCACGGGCGGCGGAGCCGGACGCCAGGACGACCACGTCCGCGCCGGGGAACATCTCGGGCCGGAGCTCGCGCGTGCGGTAGAGCGGCAGGAACTCGGCGGCGAGCTCGTCGACGAGCACGCGACGCGCGCCTTCGGCCGCAGCGAGCAGCACGCGCCCGGCCGGCCGCGGCAGCTCGCGCAGGATGCCGTCCTGGCTCGCCTCTTGCGGGACGAGGTCGACGGGAAGCCCATGGGCGCGGAGCGCCTCGGCCGTCGCGGGCCCGATTGCGGCGATGCTGCGCGGCCGCCCGATGAGCCGCCTGGCCAGCTCATCGGCACCGTTCCGGCTCGTGACGACGAGCCAGTCGTAGCCCGACGCGTCGATCGGCTCGCCCCCGAGCGGCTCGATCGCGATCAGCGGGCAATGGACGACCTCGTGCCCGGCCATCCGGAGGATCACGGCCAGGTCGCCATCGGCCCTGCCCGGCCGGGTCAGGGCCACGCGAGCCATGTCCCCACACCCCCGAACCACGCCCCACCCTCCCAAAGGGGAGACGACCTCCACCACCCACCCGTCTCCGACGGTATCGCCGCACCTCGCACCTGTCTGTGCCGGATGCGTGCCGAATGTTTCACGCCGCGACGAACGACGACAGCTCGCGGGCGAGCTCGACCGGGTCGTCGCCAGTGCGGCGCTCGACCCACCGGCCGTCCTCGTCGGCGACCAGCGCTGTGAGCCGCTCGCCGTCGTGGTACGCCGCGACCGGCGCGAGACAGCCGCCGCCCAGCTCCGCGACGCACGCGCGCTCCGCGGCGACCCGCTGCCGCGTCGGCTCGTGGCCGGCCGCGGCGACCAGCGACTCCTCGCCGCGGCGCACCTGCAGCGCCAGCGAGCCCTGGCCCGCCTCCGGCAAGAGCTCGTCCGGCTCGAGCCGCCGGCCGATCTCGGCGGTGAGCCCAAGCCTGTCCAGACCACATGCAGCCAGCACGATCGCGTCGAGCCGCCGCTCGCGCGCCTTCTGAAGCCGCGTGTCGACGTTCCCGCGTATGCCCTCGATCACGAGCTCCGGCTCGAGCGCCAGGAGCTGCGCACGGCGCCGCACCGAGGCCGTCCCGATTCGCATCCCCGGCCGCAGCTCCGACGCGCCGCACAGCGCGTCGCGCGGATCCTCGCGCTCGAGGTACGCACCGACGACGAGGCCCTCCGGGTCAGAGGAGGTCATGTCCTTCGCGGAGTGGACGGCCACGTCGATGCGGCCGGCGAGCAGCGCCTCCTCCAGCTCCTTGACGAACACGCCGCGCTCGCCGATCTGCCCGAACGGCCGCGTCCGGTCGCGGTCGCCGGCCGTCGTGATCGGCACCAGCGCCACTTCCGCCCCCGCGCGCCGCAGCACCTCCGCCGCCTGCCCCGCCTGCGTCATCGCGAGCCGGCTGCCGCGCGTCCCGAGCCTTACGAGCGTGGATCCTCCGAGCGGTCGTCGAGTCCAAACAGGTGCCTGACAGCATCCGCGTACACGGCGCCGTCCGCACCCGCCGCGGCCTCCTTCAGGCGCACCGTCGGTAGGTGCAGGAGCTTGTTGACGATCCCGCTGGTCACCGATTCGACGACGCGCCGCTCGTTCTCGGAGAGCCGCTCGAGCGCCCCCTCGACGCGCGCGAGCTCGCCGGTGCGGATCTCCTCGGCGTGCTCGCGCAGCTCGGCGATGGCCGGGACGACGTCGAGCGACGACTGCCAGGCCGCAAAGCGCTCGGCCTCCAGCTGCACGATCGACTCGGCGCGCGCAGCCTCCTCGCGACGGCCGGCCAGGCTCGCCTCGACGACGGAGTGGAGGTCGTCGATGTCGTACAGGTAGCAGTCCTCGAGCGCGTGGATCGCCGGATCGAGGTCGCGCGGCACCGCGATGTCGATGAGCAGCAGCGGCAGGCCCTTCCGGCCGGCGCACGCCTCCTCCACCTGGGCCGCGTCGAGCACGTAACCCGGCGCCGACGTCGACGAGACGACCACGTCGGCCACGGGCAGGACATCCGCGAGCCCGTCGAGCGGCAGCGCCTGCGCGTCGAAGCGGCGCGCCAGCGCCGCGCTCCGCTCCTCGCCGCGGTTCACGACCGCGACGATGCGCCCGCCGCGCTTGGCCAGGTTGCGAGCGGTCAGCTCGCCGGTGTCGCCGGCGCCGACGACCACGACGGCCCGGCCGGTGAGATCGCCGAACACCTGCTGCGCGAGCGCGGCCGCCGCGGACGCGACCGAGGTCGGGCTCTCGGAGATCGCCGTCTCGGTGCGCACCTTCTTGCCCGCGTAGAGCGCCTGCCGGAACAGGCGGTCGAGCACCGGGCCCGTGGCGCCCGCTTCGTAGGCGGCGCGCACCTGGCCGAGGATCTCGCCCTCGCCGGGAACCATCGAATCGAGCCCGGCGGCGACGCGGAACGCGTGCAGCGCCGCCGCTTCGTCGTGCAGCCGGTAGAGCACGGGGCCGATGTCGGTACCCGCGAGCTCCGCGAGTGCAGCCTCTGCGCGCGCCTGCTCGTCTGCCTCGTCGCCGCCTGCGAGGTACAGCTCGGTGCGGTTGCACGTCGAGAGACACACGGCTTCGAGCCCCTCGGCCCCAAGCAGCGCAGCGAGCTCCGCCGCCGCGTCCGGGTCGAGCGCGACGCGCTCGCGCACCTCGACAGGCGCGTGGTGGTGCGACGTGCCGACGAGGACGAGGCTCATGCGAAGTGACTCGCGGGCAGGCCGAGCCTGACGGCGACGACGAACGCGAACCCGGCGAGGACGAGGTAGGCGACTCGCCGCCCGCGCCAGCCGAAGCCGTAGCGGACGAGCAGCAGCGAGGCGTAGACCGCCCAGGTCGCGGCGGTCGCCGCCATGAGCGCATCGAAGCTTCCGCCGCGTTCGACCAGGCGGCCGATGCCGATCGCGATCCCCACCGTGAGCGCCGGCAGCGCGACCGCAATTGTCTTCGCCGAAAGCTCGTCGAGCGAGAGCAGCGCGGGCGGCGGCGAGCGCAGGATCCCGGCCTCGCGGCGCTTCAGGCGTCGCTCCTGCCAGAGGTAGAGGGCCGCCAGCCCCGCCGACAGCGTGAAGCCGGCGAACGCGGCGAGCACCAGGCCCACGTGCAGGACGAGGAACGCCGTCGAGATGTCCCCGCGCCCTGATTCCGCGATCCCGCCGGCCAGGTACGAGACCGCGAGCAGCGCCGCGGCCAGCGGCATCACGACGAGCCCGAGCAGCCGATAGCGCGGCCGGCAGCCCCAGACCAGGTACACGGTGACGACCAGCCAGACGAAGAGGTTCAGCGAGCCGGCCCAGGTCGCCCACGGGAAGCCCTTCGCGACCTGTGCCTGCGCGGCGAGGAGCGCCGTCTGGATGAGCCACCCGATGCGGACGCCCCAGGTCGCTGCGCGTCCGAGCGCTCCCGGGTGGCGCACGTTCCCCGCGTACGCGAACGCCGCCTCGCCGTACGCGACGAGCGCGGGCCAGAAGAGCAGCTCAGCCAACCGGCGCCTCCTCGCGCTCGCGCTCCTCGGCGCGCTTCTGCTGGGCCCGCCGCGCCAGCTCGGCGAGCTCGCGATCGAGCCGCGACACCTTCAGCGAGATGATCAACAGGTAGGCGAGCACCACCGCGAGCACGACCACATACGCGGCCAGGACATACTTCTCGGCGTCGCTCACGCGAGCGCCTCGCGCAGCTCGCGCAGGTGCCCGTCGATCCGCTTGCCGGTCAGCTCGACCTGGTACAGCGCCGCGGCCAGTGCCAGCATCCCGCCCAGGCAGATGAGGAACGTGACGAACATCTGCCAGGGCATCTGCGGCCCGTCACGCGTGAAGACGACCGGGTGGATGAACCGCTCGGCCAGGCGGATCGCGAGGAACGAGACCGGGATCAGCACCACGCCGAAGAGCGCGTAGACGGCCGAGAGGTTCGCCCGCTGGCGGCCGGGCTCCACGGAGTAACGGAGCATGAAGTAGGCCGCGTAGAAGAGGAAGAGCACAAGGAACAGCACGAGCTGCCGCTCCCCCCAGCTCCACCAGACCCCCCACGACGCCCTCGCCCAGATCGAGCCGGTCGCGAGCGTGAGAACGCCGAAGATCAGGCCCATGTGGACGGCGGTGTAGCTCTCGAGGTCGTACTTCTCATCGCGCAGCCACAGCAGCCGCAGCGCCTTCCACGCGCCCCAGCCGAAACACGCATAGGCGGTCAGCGCGACCGGGACGTGGATGTAGAAGATCCGCTGGCTGAAGCCCTGGTCGGCGTCGTCGGGCGCCCAGAAGAGCGCGAGCAGCACGCCCGAACCGAGCAGCACGAACGCCGCCGCGGCGAAGACGACGGCCCTGTTATTCCGCAACGACGTACTCAAAGCTTGCCCACGAGAGGATCGCAAAAACGAGGTCGTACAACGCGAGAAAGGCCAGGTAACGGCCGGGTTCGCCGGTCACCGTAGCGCCCACGCCGCCGACGACGATCGGGATCCCGAGCGGCAGGAAGAGCAGTGGCAGCAGCAGCTCGCGCGCGCGGGTCGCGGTGGCCATCGCCGACAGCAGCGTGCCGACGGCCGCGATCCCGACGTCTGCCAGCACGACCGCCGCCACGAGCTCCCAGCCGACCGGCTTGAAGAAGAGCGCGTACGCGGGCAGGGCGACCAGCTCGGCGACGCCGAGGAAGGCGAGGATGCTGAGGCTCTTGCCGAGCCAGATCGCGCTGCGGTCGGCCGTGGCGAGGGCCAGCCCGTCCATCACGCCCCCCTCACGCTCGGCGACGAACGCACGCGTGAGGCCGAGGATCGCCGTGAACACGAGGCCCACCCAGAGGAGCCCGTCCGTGGCGGCGTCGCCGGCGTCGGCCGGGAGCGCAAAGTGGAAGACGACGAGCGCCGTGACGACGAAGAGCAGCATCGCGGGCACGGTGTCGCGCGACCGCAGCTCGAGCCGCAGATCCTTGCGCGCGAGCGCCGCGACATCGCCGAAGTAGCCGTTCACGCGGGCGCCAGCTCGAGGCGCGCGGACGCGAGCGGCTCGACCCGCTCGGGCGCGTGCGTGGAGAGGACGACCGTGCGGCGCCCGGCGAGCTCGCGCAGCTCGCGGTCGACGATCTCGGCCGCTTCGACGTCGAGCGCCGAGAACGGCTCGTCGAGCAGGACCAGCTGCGGCTCGTGGAGCAGCGTGCGGCAGAGCGCCAGGCGCTGCTGCATCCCGCGCGAGAACGTGGCGACGCGGGCGTGGCGCTCCTCCCACAGGCCGAAGCGCTCGAGCAGCATCCCGATCCGCTCGCGGCGTTCGGGAACGCGGTACAGGCGGCCGTAGAGCTCGAGGTTCTCGAGCGGCGTCAGCTCCCGGTAGACGAGCGGCTCGTGCGCGAGCAGGCCGACCTGCGCGCGCTCGGCCCGCACCTCGAGCTCGCCGCGCGTCGGCGCCGCGAGACCGGCGAGCAGACGCAGCAGCGTCGTCTTGCCGGAGCCGTTCGGGCCCGTCACGACGAGGAACCCGCCGGCGTCGAGGTCGAGGTCGAGCTTCTCGAGCACGCGCTTCTCGCCGTAGCGCTTCGTCAGGTCGCGGGCCGTGATCACGCGGCCAGTCTATGGCCCGTCAGATCACGTCGAGCAGGACGAAACCGAGGAAAACGACGCTGATGACGCCGTTGACGGTGAAGAACGCCGCGTCGAGACGGCGCAGGTCGCCCGGGCGGATCAGCGAGTGCTCGTACAGGAGCAGCGCGGCGACCGCGGCGACACCGAGGTAGTACGCGATCCCGGAGTCGGTGCCGAGTCCGACGGCGACGAGCAGGGCCACCGTCAGCACGTGCAGCACGCGCGCCCCGCGGAAGACGCCGCGCTCGCCCCAGCGCACCGCCCACGAGTGCAGGCCCTGCTCGCGGTCGATCTCGGCGTCGAAGAGCGAGTAGAAGAGGTCGAAACCGCCGATCCAGCACGCGACGGCGGCGCCGAGCGCCCACGACTCCCACGGCAGGTGACCCGTGACCGCGACCCAGCCGCCGACCGCGGCGAGGCCGTCCACTGCGCCGAGCCAGAGGTGCGACAGCCACGTGAACCGCTTCAGGTACGGGTAGATCACGAAGCCGGCCACCGGAATTGGCCAGAGCCAGCGCACGATCGGGTCGAGCTGCCAGACGGCCACCAGGAAGATCGCCAGCGACGCGGCGCAGAACGCGACCACCTGGGCCACCGAGAGCGCGCCGGACGGCAGCTCCCGCGTGGCCGTGCGCGGGTTGCGGGCGTCGATCGTCCGGTCGATGAGCCGGTTGAGGCCCATCGCCAGCGAGCGCGCGCCGACCATCGCGATCGTGATCCAGAGGAGGTCGTGCCCCGACGGCACCTCGCCGGCCGCGAGCAGGGCGCCGACGTACGCAAACGGCAGCGCGAAGACCGTGTGCTCGATCTTCACGAGCCGCGCGAAGCGCACCGGCAGCTGGGTAGCTGTCGCCGTCACGACGCCGATGCTACGCAGATGGTCGATCCCAGCGGAGCCCGGCTTGCCCGGGCGGGGGGGCCACGTCGCGCGAAGTCGCGTGTGACGTCTACGGGGAAAGGGGGAGCTCAAGGGGGGAACACCGCGCGCAGCGCAGGGGTGCCCCATTCGAATGAAGACGCTACACGACCCGCGAAGCGGGTCCTGAAGCGGCGGCTACCCGGTCTGCTTGTGCGCCGTTCCTTCGCCGGCAAGCAGCGACAGCGCATGCTCGAGCGCCGGACGCAACACGGCGTAGCCGTCGCGGCAGCCGCCCGTCGAACCCGGGAGATTCACAATCAGCGTGCCGGCGCGAACCCCGGCGACGCCGCGCGAGAGCAGCCCGTGCGGCGTCTTGGAGATCGAGTCGGCGCGAATAGCCTCGGCGATGCCCGGCGCCAGCCGGTCGACCACCTCGAGCGTCGCCTCAGGCGTCACGTCACGCGGCGCCATGCCGGTCCCGCCCGTCGTGAAGACCACCGCGCACTCGTCGGCGAGCTCCGCGATCGCCTCGGCGATCGCCTCCCGCTCGTCGGGCACGACGCGGCGGGCGACCTCGTAGCCGTCCTCGCCGAGCAGCCGCTCGAGCTCGTCGCCGCTGCGGTCCTCGCGCACGCCCGCGGCCACGCCGTCGGACACGGTCAGGACTGCCGCCCTCACACCGGCTCCTTCGTCTTGGAGACCAGCTCGACCTCCGCGACGACCATCGCCTTGTCGATCGCCTTCGCCATGTCGTAGACGGTCAGCGCGGCGACCGATGCGGCGACGAGCGCCTCCATCTCGACGCCGGTGTGCCACGTCGCCTCGGCGGACGCCGTGATCTCGACGCCGGCGCCCGCCACGGCCGCGTCGACCTGGATGCTCGTCAGGGGCAACGGATGGCAGAGCGGGATCAGGTCGCTCGTCCGCTTCGCCGCCATGACGCCGGCCAGCTCGGCGGTCGCGAGCGCGTCGCCCTTGGGCAGCTCGCGCAGCCGCGCAGCCGTCTCGGAAGCCATCCGAACCGACGCGCGCGCCACCGCCCGCCGGCGCGACAGCGGCTTGCCGCCGACGTCGACCATGCGCACGCGGCCCGACTCGTCGACGTGCGAGAGGTCGCCGCTCACGCGCGCTCCACCGCGGCGGCGCGCAATTCGGCCGACTCCGCCTCGAGGTCGGCGAGCTGCCCCTCGATCCACCGGCCGATGTCGTGCTCGTTGACAGCCGCCCGGATCGCCTCGATCCGCCGGTGCCGCTCCTCGGCGGGCATGACGAGCGCCTCGTGGATCGCGGCCGCCTGCCCCGCGACGTCGAACGGGTTGACGGTCAGCGCCCACTCGCCGAGCTGCTCGTGAGCCCCCGCGTTCTCCGAGAGGATCAGCACGCCGTCGCGCTCGTTGACGAGCGGCGCCTCCTTGGCCACGAGGTTCATGCCGTCGAAGATCGCGTTCACGAGCAGCACGTCGTACTGCTTGTACGCGGCGACCGACTGGGCGAAGTTGTCGGCGATCTGGAGGTCGAGCGGCATCCACTCGACCGTCTGGAAGCGGTCGTTCACGGTCCGCGCGGCCCGCTGGATCGCGGCGAGGTACTCCGCGTACTCAGGGATGTCCTGCCGCGACGGGTCGAGGAACGCCAGCATCTGCACGCGCCCGTGCAGCTCGGGATGCGCCTCGAGGAAGAGCTCGTACGCCCGCAGCCCGCGGACGACGTTCTTCGACGGGTCCGTGCGGTCGACTCGGAGGATGAGGTGCTCACGTCTGGCGTCCACGATAGTTTGCTCTTCGGACAACACGGCGGGGCTCGTCGCGAGCTCGGTGAACTCCTGCGGGTCGACCGAGATCGGGCGCGCGGTCACGCGAACGACCTTGTCGCCGTAGTGCACCTCGCCGCGGGCGAAGTCGACACGCGCGTCGACGATGTCCTCACAGCTGCGCAGGAAGTTGCGGCTCCACCGCGTCGTGTGGAAGCCGACGACATCGTTCGCCAGGACGCCGTCGTGCACGGCCCGGCGGATCTCCTCGGGCAGCACGCGCCAGTAGTCCGGCTGCGGCCAGGGGATGTGCACGAAGTGGCCGAGCGTCGCGCCGGGCGCCCGTTCGCGCACGATCCGCGGCGCGACGTACAGGTGGTAGTCGTGGAAGAAGACCGTCGCGCCGGGCTCCCGCTCGAGCTCGCGCAGCACCGCGCCGGCGAAGTTCTCGTTGACGACCCGGTAGCCGTTCTGCCACGCGTTGTGCAGCCCGTGATCCCAGTCGGGCGAGCGCTGCAGGTCCCAGAGGTAGTGCTGGGCGAACCAGAGGATCGGATTCGCGACGACGTTGTAGTACCAGTCGTACGCCTGGAGCGGATGCCACACGAGCCGGAGCCGGTAGGTCGAGCCGTCGCGGGCCTGCTCCTCGAACGCTTCGCCGCCGTGGCGCTCGGCCATCAGCCGGTCGCCCTCGCTCATCACGCTCGCGATCCAGGTCACCTCGTGCTGCGTCACCAGGCTGCGCAGCGCCGTCACGAGCCCGCCGCCGCCGCGGCGCGCATGGATCTCGCCGTCGTGTCCGACCGCGTACGAGACCGGCCCGCGGTTGGACACGATGATCAGCTTGCGCCGGGACGCCATCGCCCCGGGCACCCTACTCCGCCGAGGGTCAGCTGAATCTCAGGCCGTGTCGGCGACGACGAGCTGCGTCTCGCCGGTGTCGCGCCCCGCCAGCTGGTTGAACAGGGCCAGCCAGTCGCGCAGGAGGCGCGGTGTCAGGAAGTGTGACCGCACGTGCTCCTTGCCGCGCAGGCCCCGCTGCCGCGCACGAGCCGGGTCGTCGAGGATCTCCCGGCACGCGACGGCGCATTCGGACGACGAGTCGACCAGCCAGCCCGTCTCACCGTTCACCTGCGTGACGAGCCCGCCGGCCCGTCCGGCGACCGTCGGCCGCGACTTCCAGAGCGCCTCGGTGACTGTCAGACCGAAGCCCTCGCGGATCGATTTCTGCAGAACGGCGCTCGAGTGCACCTGGAACGCGTTGACCTCCACCGAGCCGACGTTGTTGAGGTTCGAGAGGATGAAGATGTCGGGGTCGCCGGCCGCGTACGTCACGGTCTGGTTGTAGAACTCCCAGCCCTCCGGGTCGTCGTGCGCCATCGAGCCGACGAGCGCCAGCTGCACGTCCGCATGCGTCGCCTTGACCTCGCGGTACGCGTCGATCACGCCGAGCGGGTCCTTCCACGGGTCGAAGCGCGAGACCTGGGTGAGGAGCGGCCGGTCGACGTCGATCCCGAACTGGTCGACGATGTACGCGGCGTCCTCGGCGGACAGGGCCATGTTCTTCGGGTTCAGTGGGTCGATCGCCGGCGGCCAGATGTAGGCGGGCGGGAGACCGCCGATCGCCGGCACGAAGTTCGGCATGTGGAAGATCGCCGCGTCGTAGCGGCGCAGCGCCGGCGCGAGGAAGTCGATCACCGGCTGAAACGGCGTGGACAGGTCGATGTGGCAGCGCCAGATCCAGCGGGCGCGCGACTCGCCGGCGTACTCGATCATCGCCGCCGGCTGCGGGTCGTGGATGATCACGAAGTCGTAGCTGTCGTCCCAGTCCTCCGCGTTCATGCGGTTGTACTCGTGGAAGATGCTCTCCTGCTCCGGCGTCAGCCCGTCGGGGCGGCCCTGGAGCGCGTTGTGGATCCTCTTCGTGACGTCGAAGAACTCGTCCTGGCCGCGAATGATCCGCCACTCGACGTCGAGCCCCGCGTCGCGCATCAGCGGGATCAGCGTGTAGTTGATCTCGGCGACGCCGCCGCCGAACGCCGTGGCCGAGAGGTGCAGCACCCGTGCGCCCTGAAGCGGCTCGGCGAGCCGCCGTATCTCGTCGACAAGGCCACGCGACACGATCGTGGCGTACTCGGCGAGCGGCTTTGTTCCGACGTTGACGAGTTGGAGCATCGAGGAGAGGCGCTGACGCGCCGGACGACGGGTGCGGTTTATTCGCGCAGCAGCTTGACGAAGCGGAGCCGCGAGCCCACGCCATCTGGGCGCGACCCGACCTCGAACTCGTCGGCGAGCGCCTGGATGATCGCGATGCCGAGACCGCCCTCGTCCAGCTCGCCGCGGTCGTCGCGCGAGCCCGGGACGAAGCCCTGGCCGTTGTCCGCGACCTCCACGGTCAGCCGGTCGTCGTCGAGCTCGTACACCACCTCGACCACCCCGTCGCCGTTCTCGTACGCGTGCCGGACCGAGTTGGACGCGGCCTCGGTGACCGCCAGCTTGAGGTCGCCCAGCGTCTCGTCCGGCAGCGGCCGGAGCCCGGCGAGGCCGGTGAGGGCAAGCCGGAGGAGCGTGATGTACTCCGGCTTGGCCGGGATGGTGAGCCGAACTGCGTTGTCGCTGGCGGTCTCTGTCGGCATTCGGGAAGTTTAGGCAGATTGGCGGCGGTTGGCCGTCGCGGCTTCTCCTCTTTCGACCGTCGTTCGCGGAGTCCTATTCCCGCCCACGCCTCATCCAACCCCCCGAGCGTGGCTACGGCGTCGTGGCGGGGCTCGCCGGGCGGGTCCCGAGCTTGACCGCGACGCGGGCCCTGTGCCCGTCGCGGACGACCACGAACGTGACCGACTCGCCGGGCCGGTGCTGCTCGACGAGCACACGGGCCACGTCGTCGGAGCTGCGTACTGGGTGCCCGCCGATCGCGACGACGACGTCGCCACCGCGGCTGATCTGGGCGCCGTTGAAGAACTCGCTGCCGTCGCCCGGCCGGAGCCCGGCGTGCTCGGCGGGGCTGTTGTCCGTGACCGTGGTGACGAGCGCGCCTCGCAGGACAGGGAGGTGAAGATGGCGCGCGAGCGTCGGCGTCAGGTCGGTGGTCTGGATTCCCACGTAGGGGTAGCGGACCGTTCCGGCGGCGATCAGCCCGCGCAGCGACCGCTTGGCCGCGTTGATCGGCACGGCAAAGCCGACGCCCTCGGCGGCACCGTTGTCGGTGCGGATCTGCGCGTTGATCCCCACCGCACTGCCCCGGCCGTCGAGCAGCGGCCCGCCCGAGTTGCCGTGCGTGATCGGCGCGTCGGTCTGGATCGCGTCCGAGAGGAAGTACGCGGAGGTCAGCGACGGGATGGAGCGTCCGACCGCGGAGACGACGCCGACCGCGAGCGAGCCGGTGTTGCCGAACGGGCTGCCGATCGCCGCCACCGGCGCGCCCACGCGCAGCGTGGCCGAGTTGCCGAGCGGGATGGGCTGCAACCGGTGCGCAGACGGCTGCACGCGCACGACGCCGACGTCGTCGAACAGGTCGTAGCCGACGACCTTGGCCTCGATCCGGTCACCGTCGTCGAAGGCCACGTAGACGCTTTTCGCCGGCCTGGCGACGCCGGCGCCCTGGCCGGCCGTGGTGATCACGTGCGCGCTCGTGAGCACGTAGCCGTCCGGCGAGACGACGAAGCCGGAGCCCTGGGCGGCGTGGTCGGCATCCGATGCGCCCCCGAAGAACACGTACACGGTGACCACGCCGGGCGAGCGCGCCGCGTAGATGCGCTCGGGATCGAAGCCGCTGCTCGGCCGCAGCGGCGCGGATGCAGCATCGCCCGACGCGTCCAGCTCGGCGACGACCACCTTCCCGGGGCGTGCAACGGGGGCGTCGTCGTTCACGCCTCCCAGGACGTACACCACGGCGCCGCCGACGATCGCCGCGGCGAGCGCGACTGCGGCGACGGCGAGCGGGCGCACCGGTCGAGAGTAGCCGGGTCCGGGCGGACCGCGTTTTCCCGTGAAAACGGCTACGCCGTCGTGTCGGCGGGAAGCGTGAGCGTCACGCTCGTCCCGTCCGGCCCCGAGGCGAGGCGCAACTCGCCCTGCATGAGCTCCGCGAGCTCATGCGCGATCGCGAGCCCGAGGCCGCTGCCGGACGCACGGTTCCCGTCCACGCGGTAGAAACGCTCGAAGAGGTGCTCCTGCTGCTCTGAGGGGACGCCGGGGCCGTCGTCGGCGATCTCGAGCGTCGCGCGGCCGTTCTCCGCGTGCGTGGCGATGCGGATCCTCGTCCCCGCAGGCGTGTGCACGAGTGCGTTCTCCACCACCGCACGGCCGATGCGCAGCACCTGGTCCTCGTCCGCCACGGCGCCCGCGGAGCCGTTCGTGACGACCGCGAGCGTGTGCCCGCCCGCGCGCGCGGCGGCGCCGAACTCGCGGCCGAGAAGCGCGGCCGTCGCTGCGAGATCCACAGGCTCGGCCTCGACGGGCATGCGGCCGGCGTCCAGGCGCGTGAGATCGAGCAGGTCGGCCGTGAGGCGCGTGAGGCGCACGACCTGGTCGCGCATGGTCTCGATGAACTCCTCGCGCGTGGGCTCGTCGAGCGTCTCGTCCTCCAGCAGCTCGAGCGCGGCGCCGAGCGCGAAGATCGGTGTGCGCAGCTCGTGGGACGCGTTCGCGACGAATGCACGCCGCGCGTCGTCCAGCGTCGCGAGGCGCCTGCGCATGTGCTCGAACGCCTCGGCGAGCTCGTTCAGCTCGTCCGAGCCCTCGTCGACGACCGGTTCGTCGAACTTCCCGTGCGCGATGCGGTCGGCGGCGCGCTCGAGCCGGCGGATGCGGCGCGCGTGCATCGATGCGGCCGCGAAACCGACGCCGACCGCGACGATCAGCCCGAGGATGCCCGCGATCAGGATCCGCCGCCGCACGAGCTGGATGTCGTCGAGCTCGCTCTGGATCGACGTCGAGATAAGTACGACTCGTGGGTCCGCCCCGAGGTAGTTGATGCGCTGTGCCGCCTCGGCGAAGTGCGTGCTGCCGCGCTGCACCGTGCCGGCTTCGATGCGCCCCGACGCAAAGGCACGCCTGACGGTCGGATCGTCGGCGACATCCTCGGAGGACCCGCCGGCGGCCGAATCCTCGTAGACGTTGAACCGCTGGCCGAACGGCGTGAAGACGACGACGCGGTAGGAGGGGAACGTGCGCGCGAGATCGGGCGCGTTCCACTGCCCGCCCGCGTAGAGGCCGGCGATCGTGCCGACCTGACGGTGCGTGCGCGCGATCTTCTCATCCACGAGCCGCTTGTCGAGCGACGGCACGACCGCCGCGTAGACGATCGCGAGCGAGGCGGCCACGAGCACGAAGAGCGCGAGCCCGAGCCGGACGGCGACGCCGAGCCGCATCAGGCGTCCCGGAAGCGGTACCCCACGCCGCGCACCGTGAAGATGTACTCGGGCCGGCGCGGGTCGGCCTCGAGCTTCTCGCGCAGGTGGCGAACGTGCACGTCGATCGTGCGCGGGTCGCGGTAGTCGGAGTCGCCCCACAGCCGCTCGAGCAGGGCCTGGCGTGTGAACACGCGGCCCGGCCGCTCGGCCATCGCACGCAGGATCTCGAACTCGACATACGTGAGCGTCACCTCGTCGCCGCGTAGCAGCACACGGCGCCGTGCCGAGTCGATGCGTAGGCCGTCTGCCTCGATCACCTCGTCCGCGCCCGGCTCGTGGCGGGGCGCGGAGGCGCGGCGCAGGAGCGCGCGCACCCGGCTGCGGAACTCGCGCACCGAGAACGGCTTCGTCATGTAGTCGTCGGCGCCGAGCTCGAGCCCGAGCACCTTGTCGAGCTCATCGTCGCGCGCCGTGAGCATCAGGATGGGGACGCTGCTCGTCGCGCGGAGGCGGCGACAGACCTCGAGCCCGTCGAGCTTCGGCAGCATCACGTCGAGGACGACCAGATCGACGCGCTCGCGGGCGAAGCGGTCGAGCGCCTCCTCGCCGTCGTGAGCGGGGATCACGCGGAACCCCTCCCGCTCCAGCGGAAAGGTCAGCAGCTTCTGAAGGGATTCCTCGTCGTCGACGAGGAGGATCGTCGCGGAGTCGGGCATGTTCACGGAGCTGGGCCCTCGCAACCGCAGCTGGACCTACTATAGCCCCGCAAATGCCCAGCCTTCCGCGCGCGGCCCGCCGGCGGCGTCCTGCGGCCGACCTCGACCGGCCGATCAATGCCCGCCTCTACCGGATCTCTCTGGGAGCCGCGCTGCTGCTCGCACTCGCGGTCTCGTTCACCGTGACACGACCCAAGGCCCTGCCGGCGCCGCCGCCGCCTGCCTTCGACGGCGCCTCTGCGACGGCGCTCGCGACGAGAATGGCGACCCAGTATCCGGACCGGGAGCCGGGCACGCAGGGCGCCGCGCGGGCGGCCGACTGGGTGCAGCGGACGCTCGAGGGCTACGGCTACACCGTTCGCCGCGACCGCTTCGAGGCCACGATCCCGGGCCGCGGGCGCGTGCCGATGCAGAACCTGACGGCCATCGCGCGCGGGCAAACCGGCCGCGCGATCGTGATCAGCGCGAATCGCGACGACACCGGCGACGGGCCGGGGGCCGACGTCAACGCCTCGGGCACGGCCGCCTTGCTCGAGCTGGCGCGCCTCTACGGCACCGCGCCCGCGACCGCCGGCGGCGGCGCGCTCCAGCCCACGCACACGCTGATCTTCCTCTCGTCCGACGGCGGCGCGTTCGGCGGCCTCGGCGCTGCGCACTACGCCGCGCTGCCCGGCGTCCGCGAACGGACGCTCGCGGACGTCAACATCGCCGCCGCTGCGGGGCATGCGCGGCCACGGATCGACGTGGGCGGCGTGGGAGCCCGGTCGCCGGCGCCGCAGCTCGCCGCCACCGCGGACGCGCGCCTCCGCGAGCTCACGGGCCGCAGTCCACGCCAGACGGGGATCGCAGGCCAGCTGATCGACCTCGCATTCCCGCTCAGCCTGTACGACCACGCGCCGTTCCTGGAACGCGGCATCCCGGCGCTCACCCTGACCACCGCGAACGTGCGGCCGCCGGAGCCGTTCGGTGACGGCCCGGAGCGGATCTCGTCCTTCCGCCTCGGCCAGGTCGGGTCCGCCGCCCAGTCGCTCGTCGACTCGCTCGACCAGGGCCTGGAGCTCGACTCGACTCCCGCCAGCTACCTGCTGCTCGGCTCGCGGATCATCGCCGGCTGGGCGGTGGAGCTCGCGCTGATCGGGCTGGTGATCCCGGTCGCGCTGGCCACGCTCGACGTCCTGAGCCGCAGGCGCCGCCTGCTGCTCCCGCTCTCGGGCGCGGCACGAGCGCAGGGCCGCCGACTCGGCTTCTGGCTCTTCGCGGCGCTCACGTTCTGGCTCTTCGCGGGCGCCGGCTTCTGGGTCGAGGGCGAGCAGCGGCCGCTCTCGCCGTTCACCGCCGCGGCGGGAGACTGGCCGGTGCGGGCGATCGGCGCCTACCTCGTCGTGCTCGCGATCGGCTGGTGGGTCGCGCGCCTGCGCCTGACCGGCCCGCCGCCGAAAGCGCCGGAGCAAGTCGCCGGCTACGCGGTCGCGCTGGTCCTCCTGCTCGCAACCGCAGCGCTCGCGATCATCACCAACCCGTATGCCCTGATCTTCATCCTGCCGTCGCTGCACGCCTGGCTCTGGCTGATGCAGCTGCGATCGGCGAACCGCTGGCTCCGCGTCCTGCTCTACGCGATCGGCTTCGCCGGCCCGCTGGTGCTGCTCGGCTCGCTCGCGACCCGCTTCGGGCTCGGCCTGGACGCGCCGTGGTACCTGGCCGGGCTCGCCGCCGTGGGCTACCTCCCCGCGACGGCCGTGCTCGGCGCAGTCGCGTGGCTGGCCGCCGCAGGACAGGTCGGTGCGCTCGCGTTCGGACGCTACGCGCCGTACCCGAGCCGCGGCCTCCGCCGGCGCGTCGGCGTGCTCGCGCTCGCTCGCCGCCTCCACATGCCGCGCGCCTGACGCACAATGAGGGCGATGCCTCTGCGGCGGCTTACTCGCATGCTCGGGACGATGCTGATCGTCACGGGCGTCCTCTCGCTGGCGTGGGCCTTCCTGATCTGGCGCTGGCAGGACCCCTTCACCGCGATGTACACCGCGTACCAGCAGCGGGAGCTCCGCAGCCAGTACCAGCACCAGCTCGAGGACTTCCACCCGCTGGCAGCGCCGAAGAGCGCGGGCCGGAACCTGGCGAGCTACGAGCTTTCGATCGCGCAGGCCGCAAAGCGCTACCGCCGCTCGCTGAAAGAAGGCGATGCGATCGGGCGGATCGTCGTGCCGCGGCTCGGCTTGAAGATGGTCTTCGTCAACGGCACCGACACGTCGTCGCTCGAGAAAGGGCCCGGCCGGCAGCTGTCGACGTTCATGCCGGGCGAGGGACAGCTCATCTACATCGCCGGCCACCGGACGACGTACCTCGCGCCGTTCTCGGCCATCGACAAGCTCCGCTCCGGCGATCCCGTGACGCTCGAGATGCCCTACGGCACGTTCGAGTACCGGATCACGGGCCACACGATCGTCCCGGCCAACGACCTCGCCGTCTTGAAGTCGCACGGCCGCGAGGTCGTGGCACTTCAGGCGTGCCACCCGCGCTTCTTCGCGTCCGAGCGGTACATCGCCTGGGCGAAGCCGGTTCGCGTCATCCCGCGGACCGGCCGGGCATACCAGTACACCGGAACCGAGCTCACCGCCGCAGGCCGCCCGAAGTTGTCTCAATAGAGAACGGTCGATCCGCCCGGGAGCGAGAGCGAACCGCCGCCGAAGCCGGACTTGCTCCGGCGAGAGGCGAACAGACGAGTGGCAACGTCGGAAGCGCTCGGTGAAACGGCGGCTCCTGAAACTGCTGACCGACGCGCACGTCCGCAAGGAGGGGGCACGCGGGGAAACCAGGGGTTCCCCCGCGATAATGCGCCGATGATCTCGGTCGTCGTGCCCGTCTGCAACGAGGAGGCGAGTGTCGAGCCGCTCCATGACGAGCTGCGCGCGGCACTCGACGCGCTCGATCGCGAGTGGGAGGTGCTCTTCGTCGACGACGGCTCGACCGACGGCACGTTCGCGGCGCTGACGCGGCTCCATGCGCGGGAGCCAGGCGTGCGGATCGTGCGGCTGCGCCGCAACTTCGGGAAGGCGACCGCCCTCGCCGCGGGCTTCGCGGAGGCCGGCGGCGACGTCGTGGTCACGATCGACGGCGACGGGCAGGACGAGCCGGCGGAGATCGGCCGGCTGCTCGCCAAGCTGGACGAGGGGTTCGACCTCGTCAGCGGCTGGAAGACGCGCCGCCGCGACCCGTGGCGGCGGCGAGCCGTCTCACGCGTGTTCAACGCGGTCACCGGCCGCGTCTCGGGCCTGCGGCTGCACGACCTCAACTGCGGTCTCAAGGCGTACCGCGCTGAGGTGCTGCGCGGGCTGCGGCTGTACGGAGAGCTGCACCGCTTCATCCCCGTCCTGGCGCACTACCGCGGGTTCCGTGTCGCCGAAATCCCGGTCGCGCACCGGCCTCGAGAGCACGGCCGCTCGCGCTACGGCATGGAGCGCTACCTGCGCGGCTTCTTCGACCTGCTCACCGTCACCTTCATGGGCCGCTACCGGTACCGGCCGCTGCACCTTTTCGGCGGCGTCGGGCTGGTGCTCGGGCTCGCCGGGTTCGTGCTGCTCGCATACCTCACGGTCATCAAGCTGATGGGCCACGCGATCGGCCAGCGGCCGCTGCTGACGCTCGGCGTGCTGCTCGTCGTGGTGGGGATCCAGCTCTTCTCGCTCGGCCTCGTGGGCGAGCTCGTCACGAGCCTCCATGAGGAGCGGGTGAGCGACCGCGAGCGTGTCGAGGCGCTCGTCGACGAGATCGTCGGCTAGTGCCCCGTCAGGTGATGCTGGCGAGCTCCTGGCCGGCGTGCATTGCGTGATGGGGCACTAGCGGTTGCGGGTCCTCTACTTCGGCACCTACGAGCGCGACTATCCGCGCAATGCCCAGGTGATTGCCGCGCTCCGGCGGGCCGGGGTGGAGGTGGAGGAGCGGAACGAAGCGGTGTGGCACGGCGGCGAGCAATGGCGCGCGGGGCTGCGTGCCGGCGGACGGCTGCTCGCGGCGCAGGCGCGGCTGCTGCGCTCGGGCGTCGTGGACGCGGATGCCGTGATCGTGGGGTACCCGGGCCAGGCCGACCTCGACGCCGCCCGCCGGGTCGCGCGGGACCGGCCGGTCGTCTTCAACCCCCTGGTGTCGCTGTGGGACACGCTCGTCGAGGACCGCGGCCGCTTCGGAGCGCGGTCGCCCGCGGGGCGCGCGCTGCTGTGGCTCGACCGGCACGCGTTCCGATCGGCGGACCTCGTCGTCGCCGACACGCGGGCGAACGAGGGCTTCTTCGCGGCGCTTGCCGGGCTCGGCGCCGCGCGGCTCGCCACGTGCTTCGTCGGGGCGGAGGAGCGCCTGTTCGCGCCGGCGGAGCAAGAACGCGACCCCGCGACCGTGCTCTTCGTCGGCAAGCTGATCCCCCTGCACGGGTTGGAGACGGTCCTCAGCGCCGCGCGGCTCGCCCCCGAGCTCCGCTTCCGTGTCGTCGGCGACGGACAGCTGCGCGGGCTGCTCCACGGCCGGCCGGCGAACGTCGAGCACGTGCCGTGGGTGCCGTACGAGTCGCTGCCCGGCGAGCTGCAGCGGGCAACGTGCGCGCTGGGCGTGTTCGGCACGTCCGCCAAGGCTGCGCGCGTGATCCCGAACAAGGCATTCCAGGCACTCGCGTCCGGCACGCCGCTCGTCACGGCCGACACGCCCGCCGCGCGCGAGCTCCTCGCCGACGGGGAAAGCGCGCTGCTGGTTCCGCCGGGCGACCCGGAGTCGCTCGCGCAGGCGCTGGAGCGGCTGTGCTCAGACGGCGAGCTGGCGCAGCGGATCGGCGCCGGCGGGCTTGCTGCGTACCGGGCACATGCGAGCGAGGAGGTGCTCGGCCGGCGATGGCGCGAGCTGCTCGAGCGCGTGATGTGAGCCCGCGCCGGCTGCTCTGGGCGGCGATCGCCGCCTACGCGACCGGGTTCACGGCGCTGTCGGCGCTGCGCCACCGTGCGTTCGAGACCGGCCGCTTCGACCTGGGGAACATGGTGCAGGCGGTCTGGTCGACGGCGCACGGCCGCCCGCTGCGGATGACCGACCTGGCCGGCGAACAGGTCTCGCGGCTCGGGTCCCACGTCGACCCGCTACTCGCCGTCTTCGCGCCGCTCTGGTGGGTGTGGCCGCGACCGGAGCTGCTGCTCACCGTGCAGGCGATCGCCGTCTCGCTCGGCGCGCTGCCCGTCTACTGGCTCGCCGAGAAGCACCTCCACTCACGAACGGCTGCGCTCGGACTCGGCCTTGCGTACCTCCTCTACCCGCCGATCGAGTGGGCGACGCTGAGCGAGTTCCACCCGGTCGTGCTCAGCTGCCCGCTCCTGCTCTTCGCGATCTGGTTCATCGACGAGGAGCGGATGTGGCTGTTCGTCGCGTTCACCGTGCTCGCAGCGCTCGGCAAAGAGGAGATCGGGCTGGTCGTCGCGGGCATCGGGGTCTGGTACGGCGTGTCGCACCGGCGGCTCGGCGCGGGGGCCGCCATCGCGCTCGCAGGCGTCGCGGCGACCTTCGTCGCGGTGGACGTGATCGTCCCGCACTTCCACGAGGGCGCCTCGCCGTTCCTGGGCCGTTACCGGGCCGTCGGCGGCTCGCCGGGCGGGATCGCGAAGAACCTCGTCACCGACCCGGGCCTCGTACTCGGCGCGGCTTTCGACGAGCGCGGCGTCCGCTACCTGCTGGCGCTCGTCCTGCCGCTCGCGGCGCTCTCGCTCGCCGCGCCGCTCGCGCTGGTGATCGCGGCCCCCGAGCTCGCCCTGAACCTGCTCTCGTCGGTGAGCACGCAGACGTCGGTGGAGCAGCACTACGCCGCCGGCGCGACCCCCGGGCTCGTGGTCGCGGCGATCTTCGGCGCGGCCCGACTCTCACGCGGGAGGCCCGACCGGGCGCGGCTGCTCGGCGCGGCGGCCGTCGCAGCAGCGCTCGTCGCCAACGTCCACCTCGGTGCACTTCCGCTCTGGGGTGGGCGGCCGGCTGCGCTCGTGTCGGTCTCCGCCCACGACGACGCGGCCCGGCGTGTGCTCGCGCGCGTCCCGGCCGGCGCAGGTGTGAGCGCCACCAACACGCTCGGCGCGCACCTGTCGGACCGGCGGCGCATCCTCAGCTTCCCGCGGACAGATGGCATCGACTGGATCGTGGTCGACCGCAAGCGTCCGACGCTCCTCGACCGGGCGAGCCCCGGCCCGGCGGGCGATCGAGCGATCCGCGCGCTCGAGCGCGATCCGCACTGGCGGCTCGTAGCCGCGGACGACGGCGTCGAGCTCTACGTCAGAGTGGGATCGCCTGCGGCAAGAGGTACGCCGACAGCGCGATCGTGAGCCACTGGGCCGTGCGGTCCTCCTCGGCGCCGGCAAGCGAGACCGGCCAGGCGAGGTACCAGACGACGAGCCACGGCGTGGCGAGCAGGAGAAGCACCGACGCGAGCGCGAGGCGAGGCTGCCCGCGAGCAGCCGCCCGCACGAGGTACACGTACGCGACGACGAACGCTGCCGCCAGCAGGCCCGCCGCCAGATCGCGCGGCACGCCCAGTCCCGCGAGCCGCGACGGCAGCGCGAAGCTCGTCTGCTCGCCCGCCTTGCGGGCCACTGGCTCGAGCGCGTGGAGCCAGCCGGCCCCGTAGCGCACCGTCGCCAGCGCGGCCAGCCCGGCGCCAACGGCCGCGAAGCCCGCCCAGCCGAAGCGCCTACGCCGGTCGGCCAGGAGGTGCAGCGGCAGGAGCAGGAGCGGGATCCACTTGACGAGGATCGCCGCGGCCCAGGCGGCGCCGGCCAGCTGCCTGCGGCCGGCGGCCGAGAGCGCCAGGGCGCCGGTCACGAGCGCGGCCATCCAGGCGTCGTTGTGGCCGCCGCCCGCCGCGTGGAGCGCGATCACCGGGTTCCAGCCGACGAACGCCACGGCGGCGGCGCGGTTCGCCGCGACCCGCGCAGCCGCGAGCGTCGCCAGCAGCATCGCGACCGCCGCGGACACCTTGAAGAACCAGGCGCCGACAACGGGCGACGAGCTGCGGCCGACCGGCTCGGAGGCAAGCGTGAACGCCGGCCCGTAGATCGACGACGTGCGCCTCCAGGCGGTGCCGACCCACGGCAGCGACGGGTCGCCCGGCTCGTCGGCAGGCACCGCCCGGTACGGATTGTCGCCGTGGATCGCCGCGAGCCGTCCGTAGCTCCAGTACGTCCACGCGTCCGTCGAGAGGAGCAGCGGCCCGGCGAGCGGCGCGAGCTGGACGGCGACCGCGACCGCCGCAACCGCAACGAGCGCCACAGCTCTCGAGCGGAGCAGCACCCAGCCCGCGACGTAGGCGACCAGCGCAACCGTTGCGGCCGCCAGGAACAGCCACGACCACGTGCGGTCACCGCGCGGGTGGCCGCCGTGCAGCGGCTCGAGCGGCGAGCCGTCCGGCCAGGCAAGCAGCGCCGCGCCGAGCACGAGCGCCGCCGTGACGGCGCCCATGGCGAGCGCGACCCGCCCGCTAGTCAGTGGGCGGCGGATCGTGCCGCCGCGGCGGCGTCACGGGAGTGACCGGCGTCGTGCTGGCCGGCGTCGTGTGCTGCGGCGTCGTGTGTGCCGGCGGAGGCGTCTGCTGCTGCTCCTGCGGCTGCGTGGTCGCGGCAGGCGTCGTCGTGGTGGTCGTCGTCGACGTCGTCGTCGACTCCTGCGAGTAGGAGTTCGACGAGCCGTACGGGTCGTAGGAGCCGCCCTCGTACTGGTACTGGCCGCGGTAGCCGTAGTTCCAGTCGGGCTCGAACGACGGCTCCGGGAACGCGCGGTCGCCCGGCGACGCCGTCGACATGAAGTCGTGCCAGATCTCCGCCGGGAAGGTGCCGCCGGCGACCGCGATGCCGTGCACGTCGGTCATCGGCTTGTTCCAGCGTGGGTAGCCGACCCAGATCGTCGTAGAGAGCGCGGGCGTGTAGCCGCAGAACCAGGCGTCGGCGTGGTCCGACGTCGTCCCGGTCTTCCCCGCGGCCGGCATCCCGTAGTTCGCTGCCACGCCCGTGCCCTCCTGGACGTTCTCCTGGAGGATGCGCGTGACCTCCGTCGTGACCCAGTCGGGGATGACGCGCTCGCGGTCGGGGACGCCCCAGCCCGCGCCGGTGTCAGGCTTGCCGCCAGGGAGGATGACCTCCCGGATTCCCGTCGGCGCGGAGTAGATCCCGCCCGCGGCGATCGTCGCGTAGGCGGACGCCATCTCGAGCGGCGAGACGCCGATCGAGCCCAGCCCCATCGACGGGTACGGCGGCAGGGCAGTGCGGATCCCCAGTAGGTGCGCCGTGCGGGCGACGTTCTCCGGCCCGACATCGAGCGTCAGACGGGCGTAGACCGTGTTGTCCGACTTCAGCGTGGCGTGCTCGATCGAGATCGAGCCCGAGTAGTTGTGGTCGTAGGTCGTGACGTCCCACGGCTCCGAGAGCGGATCCGGCGCGTAGTGGAACGGCGCCGACAGGTAGTAGGTCGACGACGGGTTGATGCGCTGCTGGATCGCCGTCGCCAGCACGAATGTCTTGAACGTCGACCCGGCCTGGCGGTGCGCCTGCGCGGCGAGGTTGAACTGATTCTGCGGCTTGCCCGGAACCACGGCTGTCATCGCCTTGATCCACCCCGTGTGCGGATCGATCGACACAACGGCGGCGGCCGGGTCGGTCAGGCGGTCGAGGCGGTCCCGAATCGAGCGCTCCGCAGCCTTCTGCAGCCCGGGCTGAACCGTCGTGTAGACCTTGAGCCCGCCCGAGCGCACGGTGCTCGCGCCGTACTGCGCGACGAGCTCGTCGTAGACGTAGTTGAAGAAGTCACGGTCGCGAGCCGGCACGCGCTTGATGTCGTAGAGACCGCGGCCGTCGCGCAGCCCGAGCGGCGCCTGAATCGCCTTGCGGTACTGGCGCTGCGTCAGATCGCCGTTGTCGAGCATCGCTCGCAGAACCTCGTTCCGGCGCGCGTACGCGGCGTCCGGGCGGATGAACGGGTCGTAGACCGACGGCGCCTGCGTCATCCCGGCGATCAGGGCCGCCTGCGGCACGGTCAGGTTCCGGACCGAGGTGTTGAAGTACGTGCGCGCCGCCGTCTTCACGCCATAGGCGTGGTTGCCGTAGTAGACGGCGTTCATGTACGTGGCGAGGATCCGGTCCTTCGACCACTTGCGGCTGAGCTTGATCGCGAGGCACGCCTCCTTGACCTTGCGGTCGAGCGTCCGCTCCGTCGAGATCGGATAGAGGTTGCGCACGAGCTGCTGGGTGATCGTCGACGCGCCCTCCACGGCCTTGCCGGCCTGGATGTCGCGGACGGCCGCGCGCAGGATCCCCTCCCAGTCGACGCCGCCGTGCTGGTAGAAGCGCCGGTCCTCGATCGCGATCGTCGCCTTGCGCAGCGACGGCGAGACGTTGTCGAGCGACACCAGCTGGCGGTTGCGCTCGGACGGGATCGACGCCATCAGCTTGCCTCTGCCGTCGTACACGAACGAGTTCTGGCCGATCGAGACTGGGCGAAGCGACGAGAGGTTGCAGTTGTCGAGCGTCGCGGCTGCGCCACCGAGGGTCGCCGCGGCGGCGGCGGCCAGCACGAGTACGACGATCAGCAGGACGACGATGGCGCGGCGGCGGCGGCGTGCGCGCTGCTGGCGGCGTCGCGCCCTGCGGCGCTGGCCCGGCACGAGCTCCGGGCGCCGGAAACGCGGGGCAGGGCTCACGCCAGCACGCCCGCCTCGCGCAGGCGCGCAAGCGCGCGTACGCGAAGCTGACTCTCCAGCCGCTCGGCCGCGGCCGGGTCGTCCGCGGACGCGCGCAGCGTCACGGTCGCCGTGCCGTCGAGCGACGTCACGAGCACTTCGGCGCGCGGGTCGCCTGCCGTCTCCTCACGCAGCAGGTCGACCACCTTGCCGAGATCCTTGTCGAGCGGTATCTGCACGGTGATCTGAGCCAGCTTCTCCCTGCTGACGATGGTGGCGTTGCGGATGGTATCCGAGGCCAATTTGCTGTTCGGGATCACGAGCCGCGCCTGGTCGCGCGTGCGGATGAACGTGTACGTCAGGCCGATTTCCTCGACAACGCCTTCCTCTCCTCCCACGGTCACGCGATCGCCGAGCCGGAGCGGCTGGCTGAACGCGATCAGCAGGCCGGAGATGAAGTTCGAGAGGGTCGTCTGCGCCGCGAAGCCGACAATGATCGCGAGCACAGCGCCCGACGCGAGTATCCCGCCCGCGATTGCCCGGACCTGCGGGACGACCAGCAGCGCGGAGAGCACCCCGATCGCCACGATCGCCGCGACGATGCTGCGCCGCAGGACGCGGTAGCGGGTTGCCGTCTCGGGTGCGAGGTCGCGCCGCGACATGCGGATGTCGACGAGCTTCGCCACCACGAGCGTGGCGAGAATCGCGCCCACGGCGATGGCCGCGCGTTCCCAGGAGGGCATGCCGCTTCTTTACGCGTGCGGTCGGACGCCGGAGGGCTTGGCGGAATGCCGCTCGTTCGGCGCGGTGCGATGCTCGTTCCGAGGCTAGGACGCAGGGAGCGTTCGTATGCCTGCCATACGGGCGCGACTGAGGACGACGCATCGGGGCGAGCAGCGTGCCGCGACGGACACAGGCTGCATTTCGCCAAGCCCTCCTAGGGGAGCGGCCGCCGCCCGGCGAACCCGCCGTCGAGCGTGTGCCACCAGGCCACCTCGGGCTCGCCGACCCGCCAGCAGAGCAGGATCTCCTCGCCGTCGCGCTCCGACGGGAAGTCGAGGAGGCCGCTCGTGAGGTCCTTCACCTGGACTCCGGCCGCGTCGAGCTCGGCCACACAGCGGGCAAGCTCGGTTTGCTCGTGCTGGATCGTCTCGGCCAGTGCGACGAGCCGGCCCGGGCGGGTCCCACCGCCGTTCCCGCCCGCCGCCTGAACGAGCGATTGGCGCTCCTCGACCGCCTCCCGAAGCTTAGCGCTGCGCTCCACCAGCTCCTCCGCGAGCGGGCGGACGGTCTCGAGCGCCGCGTTCGCTTCCGCCGTCGTGAAGAGCCTCTGCGCCACCAGGGCTATCATCGGGCGGTCGTGAGCGTCGGTCAACGGGTGGAGACCGGCCGCGAGCAGGCCTCCGAAACAGCCTCTCCGCCCGGCTTCCGCAGCCCTGCCGTGGAGATCTTCGTCTGGAGCCGGCTGGCGATCTGGGGTGCGGCCCTCCTCGCGCTGACCCTCCTCGACCGGAGCCGCAATCCGAGCTGGTGGATCTGGGACGACCCGCGGCTGACGCACGACCTTGGCCGGGTCACGGACGTGTGGGCGCGGTGGGACAGCGTCTGGCTGCTCCGCATCGCGGAGCACGGCTACGGTGCGCACGCCTACGACACCGCGTTCTTCCCGCTCTACCCGGGCGCCGTGGGCCTGCTCGGGCGCGTGCTCGGCGGGCACTTCGTGCTGGCGGGCATCGTCGTCGCGCTCGCCGCCGGGCTGGTTGCCTTCGAGCTCTTCTACCGGCTCGCGGAGCCGCGGCTGGGCGCGGACGGGGCGCGGCGGGCCGTGCTGTACCTGGCGATCTTCCCGGTCTCGCTCTTCTTCGGCGCCGTCTACACCGAGTCGCTGTACCTGCTGCTCACGGTCGCCGCCTTCCTGCTCGTCGAGCGGACGCGCTTCGTGGAAGCCGGCCTGGTGGCGGGGCTCGCCCTCCTCACGCGGCCTTCCGCAGCTGCGCTCCTGCCACCGCTCGCGCTGATCGCGTGGCGGGCGGCGCGCTGGCGCGGGCTGGGACGGCTCGCTCCCGGGACGTTGCTCTGCGCCGCCTACCCGCTTCTCCTCTGGTGGCAGGTCGGCGACCCGTTCGCGTTCGGAGATGCGCAGCACCACTGGCGGAGCATCTCGCCGCTCGGGCCGCTCGGCGGCGTGTGGGACGGGCTGCGCGCCGGGATCGCCGGAGGACGCCAGCTCTGGGTCGGCGACAACGGCCACGTCTACTGGCCCTCGGTGACGCAGTGGACGCCGCTCCAGGTGGCGGCCATCAACCTCTCGCTGCTCGCGGCGCTGGCGCTCTTCTCGTGGCTGACGGTGCTCGCCTGGCGGCGCTTTGGCGCGCCCTACGGGCTCTTCTGCGCGCTCAGCCTGGCGCTGCCGCTGAGCACGCCCGCCCACGGCTGGCCGCTCCAGTCGCTGCCCCGCTTCGGCCTCGTCGTGTTCCCGTTCTTCCTCGCGCTCGCGACCATCGGCGGCCGCCCGCGGCTCCACGTGGCGATCGTCTCGGTGAGCGCGATCCTGCTCGGGATCGAGATCACGCAGTGGGCGCTGTGGCAGTGGGTGGCGTGACACCCGCCGATCTGGATGCCGTCATGCTCGACGCATTCGGGACCCTGGTCGAGCTCGACGACCACGTCGGGCGGCTTCGCACGGCGCTCGCCGCGGCCGGCGTGGAGCGCGACGCGGCCGCCGTCGAGGACGCATTCGAGCACGAGGTGCGCCACTACTCGGCGCACAAGTGCGAGGCGCGCGACGCAACCTCGCTCGCGGCGCTGCGCAGGGATTGCACGCGCGTCTTCGTCGAGCGGCTCGGCGCCGACCTCGACTTCACCGACGCGTTCGTCGAGGCGATCGCGTTTCGCCCACTCCCGGGCGTGATGGACGCGATCGAGACGCTGCGCGCTCACGGGCTCTCGCTCGCGGTCGTCTCCAACTGGGACTGCTCGCTGCCCGACCACCTCGACCGCGCCGGGATCCGCGTCGACGCGGTCGTCACCTGCGCCGAAGCACGGGCCGCCAAGCCGGACCCGGCGATTTTCCGCACGGCGCTCGAGCGGCTGGGCGTCACGGCAGGACGAACGCTGCACGTCGGCGACCAGCTCGAGGACGAGGCCGGCGCGCTGGCGGCCGGCCTGCACTTCGCGCCGCCGCCGCTGATGGAGGTCGTGGCCGCGTGGACGTAAGCGCCCGGGAGCTGCCGCCCGCCGCGCGCAGCGACGCGCGCCTGGCCGCGTGGCTGAGCATCGTCGGCGTCCTCGCGCTCACGAACTTCGTCGGCAACGCCGAGGACAACCCACCCGAGGACTTCGTCTACCTCTGGTCGTCGGCACTCTCGCAGGGCGTCTACCTCGTCGTCCTGCTGGCGATCGTGCTCGCGATCGCCGGGCGCGACCGCACGCGGGACGTGCTCGCCCTGCGCCGGCCGCTGTCATGGCCGAAGGCGCTCGGCCTTGGCCTCGCGCTGATCGTCGCCGTCTACCTCTTCGTCGCGGCGCTGAGCCCGCTGCTGGACCCGGGCGGGGACCAGGGGCTGACGCCGAGCGGGTGGGACTCGAGCCGCGCCCCGCAGTTCGTCGCGAACTTCATCGTGATCGCGATCCTGGTGCCGATCGTCGAGGAGCTGATGTTCCGCGGGCTCGGCTTCTCGCTGCTCGAGCGCTTCGGCGAGTGGTTCGCGATCGTCGCCATTGGCGTGCTGTTCGCCGCGGTGCACGGGATCCCGGCCGCGCTGCCGGTCCTCGCGCTGTTCGGCGGCGGGCTCGCCTATATCCGCAGCCGGTCGAACAGCGTGGTGCCGGGGATGATCGTCCACGGCTCCTTCAACGCGATCTCGTTGATCCTCGCCGTCACGCTGACGCGCTGACTGCCGATATTTAGGCTTGTGACGGTGCGCCGATTCCTCGTCCCGGCCGCGATTCTCCTTGGGCTGCCCGCACATGCCGCGCTCGCTGCAGCGCCGTCTGTGACTGTGAGCGCGGCCCAGACGGTCGGTCCTGCCCCGCTCACCACGACGCTCACCGCGAGCGGCGACGCCGCTTCGTACCGATGGGAGCTTCCGGGCGGCGCGACGACCGCCGGGCCGAGTGTGACGACCACCTTCAAGGCCGGCCGCTGGACGGTCACGGTCATCGGCACCTCCGCGACCGGCGAGGAGACGCGCGTCACGACGACTGTCACCGCGGTCGCGCTGTCACTGCGCGGCACGAGGCCCGTCGGCTATCGCGAGCGCGGCTGGCTGACCGGACAGATCGTCCCGTCGCTGCCGGGCAGCCGGCTCGCCGTGCGGCGGGACGGGCACGCAGCCGGCTCGGCCGCCGTGCGCTCGAACGGCGCCTTCCGGATCGGGATTCGCCCGCGCGTGCCCGGCAAGTACACCGTGGCGTTCGGCGGAGCGACCTCGAATGCGGTGGCGGTGTCGGTCGTCCCGCGGATTGAGCTGGCCGTGCGCGGGACGCCGGTCGTCGGCGGACGGCAGACAGCCGTCGCCACGGTCACGCCCGCGGCAGCTGGTCGGCTCGTCGTCCGTTCCTACCGCGGCGGGAAGCTCGTGCGCGGGCGGGGAGGCGCCGGCACGGTGCGCCTCACGCTCGACGGCAACCAGGCCGGCTCGTACCGCGTGGTCGCCCGGCTCGAGGCCGCAAGCGGCTACCAGAGCGTCCGCAAGCTGGCCGACGCGAGCGTACGCGTCCCCGATCTCGGCCTCGGCTCGAGCGGGCCAAGCGTGACGGAGCTCGCCCGGCGGCTGTCCGCGCAGGGCTACGCCCTCGAAGGCGTGAACGGGTACTTCGGCGTCGACGACATGGAGGCGGTGCTGGCCTTCCAGAAGGTGCACGGCCTGCCACGCACCGGCCGCGCCGATGCACGGCTCTGGTTCGTACTCGGCCACTCGTCACGGCCGCGGCCGCTCTACGGCGGCAACCACATCGAGGTCGACAAGACGCGCCAGGTGCTCTACCTCGTGCGCGACGGGCGGGTGGCGCTCGTCGTCCACGTGTCGACCGGAGCGACAGGCAACACGCCGATCGGCACCTTCCACGTCTACCGCAAGGTGCCCGGCTTCGACTGGGTCCTCGTACTACCCGATGTACTTCCTCCGCGGGTTCGCGATTCACGGCTACCCGGATGTGCCCGCGTATCCCGCCTCGCACGGCTGCGTGCGGATCCCGATGTGGCTAGCGCCGCGCCTGTTCGCCGACAACGGCTACGGCACAACAATCATTGTCCACTACTGACTAGCGGCGAAATCGTTCACTACTAGGCGTCGGGCTCGGCAGTCTCTTCTTCGTCCTCGACGTCAGCGGCGAACTCGTCGGGCGTGACGTTCTCGAGGAACTTGCGGAAGTCGGAGACGATCTCCTCCTCGTTGACCTCCTCGCCCTCGAACTCGATGGCGGACTCCTCGATGACGCTCGCCGCGGCGAAGATCGGTGCGTCAGCGCGCACGGCCAGAGCGATCGCGTCGGACGGGCGCGAGTCGATCTCGAGCTCCGTCCCGTTCTGCTGGACGGTGATCGACGCGTAGAAGGTGTTGTCCTTCAGCTCGGTCACGGTGATGCGGACGACCTGCGCCTCGAGCTGCTCGAGCACCTCGGCGAAGAGGTCGTGCGTCATCGGCCGCGGGGTCGCCGCGCCCTGGAGCTTCATGAGGATCGCAGCCGCCTCGGGCTGCCCGATCCAGATCGGCAGGTAGCGGTTCCCGTCGGCGGTCTTGAGCAGCACGATCGGCTGCTTTCCGACCAGGTCGAAGCTCACCCCGTAGATGACCATCTCCTGCATGGCTCTTTCGCATCGTAGCTCGGCCCCTTGTCGGAGAAACCCCGCCGGGCGGACCGAGTTAACAGAGAACGGCGGCCCCGTGGAGCCGCCGCCGAGTGGGCGATCGTGGATTCGAACCACGGACCTCCGCCTTATCAGAGCGGCGCTCTAACCAACTGAGCTAATCGCCCGCGGAGGCTGAGTGTAGCTCAGGCGTTCGCGGCGGCCCGGTGCCCCGCGCGCTCGAGCGCCTCGGCCAGCTCGGCCAGGTCCCACTTGTCCGTGAACGGGATCTCGATGTGCCCTGCCCGCACGGTGGCGTCGCGGCCGGTGGCGTCCTTGACCGCGGCGACGACCCGCTCGGCCAGCGCCGGATCGACCGTGGGGCGGCCACGCGTCTTGCGCTGCTTGGCCCCTGCCCAGCGGGCGGCGCGCTCGGCGCTGCGCACCGACATGCCGGTGCGGACGATCTGCCGCGCGAGCCGGCGGCGGCCCTCGTGGTCGGGGACTGCGAGCACGGCGCGCGCGTGGCCCTCGGTCAGCTCGCCCCGCTCGACCATCGCAAGGACGTCGTCTGGGAGCTCGAGCAGGCGGAGCCGGTTCGAGACGGTCGGTTTCGCCTTCGCGACGCGCTCGGAGACCTCGCCGAGCGACAGATCGAACTCGTCCACGAGGACGGCGTAGGCGCGGGCCTCCTCGACGACGGACAGCTGCTCGCGCGCCACGTTCTCGACCAGGCCGAGCAGCAGCGCGTCGCGGTCGTCGGCCTCGCGCACGATCGCGGGCACCGTCGGCAGCCCGGCCTCCTGCGCCGCCCGCCAGCGGCGCTCGCCGGCGATCAGCTCGTAGCCGCCCGCCTCACGCTGGCGGACCACGACCGGCTGGATGAGCCCCTGCGCCCTGACGGACTCGGCGAGGCCCGAGGTGGCCTCCTGCTCGAAGCGGCGCCGCGGCTGGCGCGGGTTGGCGTGGATCATCTCGACGGGCATGTGCATCAGCTGCGGCTCGGAGCCGCCGCCGATCAGCACCTCGAAGCCGCGGCCGAGGCCGCGCCTGGCCGGCTCGCTCATCGCAGCTCTCCCGCGAGCGCAAACGACTCGGCGTCGGCCCGGTGCTCGGCAACGCGCTCGATCAGCTCGTTGGCGACGTCCCAGTACGCGCCGGCGCCGGCCGAGCGCCGGTCGTAGTGGATGACCGGCAGCCCGTGGCTGGGCGCCTCGGCCAGGCGCACCGACCGGGGCACCCGCGCACGGAAGAGCAGGTCGCCGAGATGCCGGTGCAGCTCCTCGGCCACATCGGCCGACAGCCGCGTGCGCGCGTCGACCATCGTGAGCACGACGCCGGCGACGGCGAGGCTCCGGATTCAGCCGCGCGCGCAGGACGCTGATCGTCTGCAGCAGCTGGGCGAGGCCCTCCATCGCGTAGTACTCGGCCTGCACGGGGACGAGCACGCGGTCGGCGGCGGCCAGCGCGTTGACCGTCAGCGGGCCGAGCGACGGCGGGCAGTCGAGGAAGACGAAGTCGTATCGCTCACGCGCGGGCGCGAGCGCGTCGGCGAGGTAGCGCTCGCTCGCGTCGCGGCGGCCAAGCTCGGCGGCCGAGCCGGCCAGATCGGGGCTTGCGGGGACGGCGTCGAGGTTGGCGAATTGCGTTCGGCGGACGACCGATTCGAGCGAGGCACCGTCGAGCAGGTCGGCGGTCGACATGCCCGACTTCTCCAGGCCGAGCCCCGACGTCGCATTGCCCTGCGGGTCGAGATCGACGACGAGCACCCGCTCGCCGGCCTCCGCGAGACAGGCGGCGAGGTTCACGGCCGTGGTCGTCTTGCCGACCCCGCCCTTCTGGTTCGCGAGCGCGTAGACCGTGCCGGCCACACGCACAAGGTACTCAGGCGAGAGGACGTTTCCGGGCCGCACCCGGGCGCCGGGGGAAGCCCGCAGGCGTCGGCTCGAGCTTGGGCGCCACGAGGAGCGCGCGACCCTCGCCGCCGGGAACCGCGTACGGGCCGCCGCCGCCCAGCCGGTGCGACACCACGCTCGCGCGCGCGAGATCGACGGGGTCCGCGACGTAGAGCACGGCGACACCCCCGGGCTTCACAAGGGCAAGGCACCACTCGAGTGCGACCGGGGGCTCGGCAAGCGCCTTCGCGACGGCGAAGCCCCATGCGTCCGCGGGCTGTTCCTCGGCGCGGCCGTGGACGACTCGCACGTTCGGAAACGGCTCCGCCGCGCTGCGCAGGAAGTCGCACTTGCGGCTCGCAGCCTCGAGCAGGGTCACCTCTCGGCCGGGAAACGCCGCCGCAAGCGGCAACCCGGGTGCGCCGCCGCCGGAACCGACGTCCACGATCGACCCTTCGGCGCCCGCCAGCACAGGGACGGCGGCGAGGCTGTCGACGACGTGCTGGCGGAATGCGGCGCCGCGTTCGCGAATCGACGTCAGCCCAGGTGCGGCCAGCATCGCATCGACCCAGACCGCAAGCCGCGGGTCGCTGGCCACCGCACCAAGATCCCGCTCCACGCTATCGGGGAGATCGCTACGCGTCTGTGCCGTTTTCGTGCCCGGATTCGCTCGCCGGTGCGACGACCACGTAGCGGTTCGGCTCGGTGCCCTCGCTGCGCGTCTCGACGCCGGCCAGCTCCTTCAGGTGGAGATGCACGATCTTGCGCTCGACTGCCGTCATCGGCTCGAGCGGGGCCTCGTCGCCGGTCTCGCGCACGCGCTCTGCCGTTCGGTCGGCGAGCGCGGTCAGGGTCGCCTCGCGGCGCGCGCGGTAGCCCGCCGCGTCGACCACCACAGGCTTCGTGTCAGGCAACTCGGAGCGGAGCACGATCGCGTTCACCAGGTACTGGAGCGCGTCGATCGTCTGGCCGTGCCGCCCGATCAGGCGGCCGAGATCGTCGCCGGCCAGCGTCGCGTACACGACCTCGTCGTCCTCGCGCACGACGAGTGTCGCGTCCAGGTCGAGCCCGTGACTCACCTCGGTGAGCACCTCACGCACCCGTTCCGCGACGGCACCCGGCGGCACCTCTTCGACGTCGTCGAGCCGGGCGATCACGCGCGCCGGCGAGTACCCGACCCCGAGCAGCCCGCGCTCGCCTTCGGAGACGACCTGGAAACGAACACGCCCCTTGTCGAGGCCAGGGTGCAATTGCTCGAGCTCGCGCACGGCCGCCCACTTGGCCTCGCCGACGGTCTCGCCCGTCCCCTCGACTTCCATGGCTGGCTACCTCTTCTGAGCGCGCTTCTTGCGCTTCACGCGGCGCGGCGCGGCAGGAGCCGGCGGCGAGCCGTTCGGCCGCGCGGGAGATCCGCCGTTGTCGCCGCCGTCGCTCTTTGGCCCGCCCCCGCCGGGAGGCGTCCGGGACGAGCGCTTCGGCGCCTCGAGCGCCGCGGTCCGCGGCACGAGCCGGCGCGTCACGAGCCCCTGGCCGACCGTCCACAGGTTCGTGGTCACCCAGTAGAGGAGCAGCCCCGCCGGGAAGAAGGTGCTGCCGCTCAGGATGAAGAAGACGAAGCCGAGCGGCAGGACCATGAAGAGGATCCGCTGCGTCCGGTCCATCGTCGTCGACATGAAGTAGGTCGACGAGATCTGGCTGACCGTGTAGATCAGGACGAGCAGGTAGCCCGACCAGTGGGTCGTGACGCCGTTCGTGATGTTGGGGACGAAATGGAGCCAGCTGAGGTCGGAGTTCGCGTATTTCGCCTGGGTCAGGACGTTCTTGTCGAAGTCCTTCAGCACGAAGTAGAGCGCGAAGAAGATCGGGATCTGCACGAGCATCGGCAGGCACGAGGCGGCCGGGTTGATGTTGTGCTCCCGGTAGAACTTCATGAGCTCCTCGTTGGTCTTCTGCCGGTCGCCCTTGTACTTCTTCTGGAGCTCCTTCATCTGCGGCATGAAGGCCTGCATGCGCTGCATCGAGTGGATCTGGCGCACGGTCAGCGGCACGAGCGCGAGGCGGACGATGATCGTGAGCACGACGATCGACCACGCCCACGTCAGGCCGACCTGGCTGTGGAGGTTCTCGAGGCCCCAGCGCAGCGGCTGCTCGATCGGGCCGAGGATCGCGAAGACCGGGAGGGTCGGGCTCACGCGTGCCTCCGGAAGAGCGTCTGGTCGCAGACGTGGTCGACCCCGCCGCGGCTCCACGGGTTACAGCGGAGGAGCCGCCACCCGGCAAGCACGCTGCCGCGGACGAGCCCGTACTCGCGCAGTGCCTCGATCGCGTAGCGCGAGCACGACGGGTGGTACTTGCAGCTGGCCGGGAAGAGCGTGCCCAGCGTGTAGCGGTACGCGAGGACGAGCCCGACACCGAGGTAGGCCGGCACGTGCAGCAGTCGGCGCGCGGCGGTCACGGTGCGGCCAGCTCCAGCGCCTCGACGACGCGGTCCGAGACCCAGCCGATGCCGTTCGCTTCCGCCGCCTCGGCGAAGCCGGGCCGTGCGAGGAGGACGTAGTCGCGGCCGGATCCGATCCGCTCGACCTGCGCGCGCCATGCCTCGCGCAGCTGGCGCTTCACGCGGTTGCGCACGACGGCGCCTCCGACCTTGCGCGGCACGGCGATCCCGACCCGCGGCGCAGCGTCGTGGTCGTCGTGGCGCTCGAACCAGTAGAGAACGAGCGAGCGTGTCGAGACGGACTTGCCCTGCCGGTAAACGGCGTCGAAGTCGCGTGAGCGGGAGAGGCGGTGCCTGCGCTGCACGGGCCGGAGCTGGTCGCCGGACGTCAGGCGGACAGCCGCTTCCGCCCGCGGGCGCGGCGCCGCTTCAGGACGGCGCGGCCGGCGCGGGTCGACATGCGCGCGCGGAACCCATGCTTGCGCTTGCGCCGCCGAACATTTGGCTGGTAGGTGCGTTTCATCGACTCGGTCCCGAGAGTAAGAGAGCGCCGGTCGGCGCCCGCGGGCAAGTATAGAGAACGCCTCTCGACGCTCCGTTTCCCCTACGAGAAAGCGCCGCAAACTCCGGGAAAACCGCGCGATGCGCGACGCGTTTCCACAGCTGTTGATTGAGATGTGGACGAGACAAAATGCCTGCAAATCAGCGCTTTATCGCATGTTGCGGGTGCGTTGAGCGGCGCTTGAGACGCTGCTATGCTCGCCGCTCTTTCGGCGAGAGGGAGGGGCTCGGCGACACCCGTGGCGCGCGCAGAAGACCTGACAGCACAGACCCTCTGGGCCGAGGTCTCCCGGCGCCTCCAGGAATCGTTGAACGAGTCGACGTACCGAACGTGGTTCGGTGAGGTCGAGGGTGACGAGCTCCGCGATGGGACATTCGTGATCGCGGTCCCGAACGACTTCACGCGCGACTGGATCGAGGGCCACTTCGTCCATCTCATCGGCGCGAACGTCCGCGAGGCCACCGGCTCCGAGTTCTCGGTGGAGCTCGTCGTCAACGACGAGCCGCCCGCCGTCGCGCGGCCAGAGCGGACACCCGAGGAACTGGCCGTGCGCGTCGAGGGAATGAGCGCGAAGTACACGTTCGACTCGTTCGTCATCGGGTCGTCGAACCGCTTTGCGCACGCGGCAGCGCTCGCCGTGGCCGAGGCGCCGGCACAGGCGTACAACCCGTTGTTCATCTATGGCGGCACCGGCCTCGGCAAGACACACCTGCTCCAGGCGGTCGGCCAGTACGTGGCCGAGCACGCCGGCGAGATGACCGTGAAGTACGTGACGAGCGAGACGTTCATGAACGACTTCATCAACTCGCTCCGCGACAAGCGCATCGAGGGGTTCAAGCAGCGCTACCGCACCTACGACGTGCTGCTCATCGACGACATCCAGTTCCTGGAGCACAAGGAGCGGATCCAGGAGGAGTTCTTCCACACCTTCAACACGCTCTACGAGGCCGGCCGCCAGATCGTGATCTCGTCCGATCGCCCGCCCCGCGAGCTGTCGACCCTGGAGCACCGCCTGCGCTCGCGCTTCGAGTGGGGGCTGATCACCGACATCCAGCCGCCCGACCTGGAGACGCGCATCGCGATCCTGCGCAAGAAGGTCAAGACCGAGGGGATCCACATCCCCGATCCACAGCTGTTGACGTTCATCGCGGGGCGCGTGTCGACCAACATCCGCGAGCTCGAGGGTGCGCTCACGCGCGTGGTTGCGTTCTCGTCGCTCACCGGCCGGCCGATGACCGTCGAGCTCGCCCAGGACGTGCTGCGCGACGTGTTCCCGGGCGGCGACGTGCCGGAGGTGTCGATCGAGCGGATCCAGCAGACCGTCTCCGAGCGCTTCGGCATCTCGACCGACGAGCTCTGCAGCGACAAGCGCTCGCAGAACATCGTCTACCCGCGCCAGGTCGCGATGTACCTGTCACGCGAGCTGACGGACTCCTCGCTGCCGAAGATCGGCCGGGAGTTCGGCGGCCGCGACCACACCACCGTCATCCACGCGACATCGAAGATCTCGCGCCTGATCCGCGAGGACCGCTCTGTGTACAACCTCGTGCAAGAGCTCACCGCGCGTGTGAAGCAGGTCCGGTGATCTGTGTGGACCACGCCCGCGCGACCAGGGCCCTTGTGGGCATGTCCGATCTCTCCCCACTGACCGTCCCCAGCGCGAACAGCCGATCCATGCGGAAAGATGCCGCCTTCCCCGGGACCCACACCCCCTAGGTCTACGATCAAAAGACTTTTAAAAAGAACATGGACATAGAGACAGTGGTAGAGACAGGCACGGGCGTACGCCTCACGGTCGACCGTGACGAGCTGGTGCGCCGGCTCGCGATCGTGGCGCGGGCACTCTCGACCCGCACCACCGTTCAGGTCCTGTCGGGGATCCTGCTGGAGGCGGAGGGCGAGCGGCTCACGCTGGCCGCGACCGACATGGAGCTCTCGCTGCGCTCGTCGCTCGATGCGCAGATCGAGAGCGAAGGCCGCGTCGTCGTGCAGGGGAAGCTCCTGGTCGAGATCGCGCGCCTGCTGCCCGGGACCGAGGTGACACTCGCGCACCGGCCGGAAGAGGGCGTGGTCGAGATCACGTCCGGGACGGCCAACTACCGGCTGCACACGCTGAGCGCCGAGGACTTCCCGCGGCTGCCCGACGCGAGCGGCGCCCCGTTGCACTCGATCGACGCGGACGCGCTCGTCTCGACGGCTGCGCAGGTGTCACGTGCCGCGTCGCGTGACGAGTCGCGCCCGGTGCTGACCGGCGTCCTCGTCCGCTTCGACGGCGGCAAGCTCGTGATGGCCGCCACCGACTCGTACCGCATGTCGGTGCGCGAGACCCAGGTCGAAGGCGAAGCGCCGGACCTGGAGGCGATCGTCCCGGCACGTGCGCTCTCGGAGGTCACGCGCATCGCAGGCGGCGCTGGTGAGCTCGACCTGGGAATCCACGACAACCAGCTCGTCTTCTCGCTGCCCGGGGCGGGTGTGCTGCTGACCACGCGCCGCATCGACGGGCAGTTCCCGAACTACCAGCAGCTGCTTCCCGACACGTTCGAGCACGAGCTGACGCTGCCGCGCGAGGAGGTGCTCGAGGTCGTCCGCCGCGTGGCGGTCGTCTCGCAGCGGAACTCGCCGCTGCGGCTGCGCTTCGCGGAGGGTGAGCTGACCGTGTCGGCGCGGACGCCGGACGTGGGCGAGGCGTCCGAGTCGCTCCCGGTGCCGTTCGAGGGCGAGCCGCTCGAGATCGGCTTCAACCCGGAGTTCCTTCGCGAGGGCATCGAGTCCGTCGAAGGCGACGAGATCGTGCTGCGGCTGATCAGCCCGCTGCGCCCCGGCCTGCTCCAGAGCCCGGAGCGCGACTTCTGGTACCTGATCATGCCGATCAGGCTGGCTGGGTAAGACCGCGACCGCGGTCGCGACAGTCGAGCCGGCGGGTGACGCCCGCGTTGGGAGGACCGGCGTGATCGTGGACCACGTGACGCTCCGGGACTACCGCTCCTATGAGCGGCTCGAGCTCGCACTCGCCGCGGGAACGGTGCTCGTCGTCGGGCCGAACGGGGCCGGCAAGACGAACCTGCTCGAGTCGCTGCACGTGGGGACGCAGGGCTTCTCCCCGCGCACGCGTGTGGACGGGCAGCTGATCCGCTTCGGGGCCGAGGCCGGCCGCATCGTCGTCCGCGGCGAGCGCGAGGCGTCGCCGGTCGAGGTGGAGGTGACGCTGCGCCGCCGCGAGGGCAAGCGGGTGCGCCTGAACGGCGCGGCGCTGCCGAGCGCGGAGCAGCTGCGCAGCGAGCTCACGACGCTCGTCTTCACGCCGGACCGGCTCGCCGTCGTGAAGGGCGGCCCGGCTGTGCGCCGCGCGTACATCGACCGCTCGCTCGCCCGCATGCTGCCGGCTCGCGCGTCGCTGCCGGGCAGGTACGGCGCCGCGCTCTCGCACCGCAACGCCGCGCTGCGCCGCGTTGCGGCAGGCATTGCCGAGCGTGATGCGCTCGACCCGTGGACGGAGCAGGTCGCCGCGCTCGGCGCGGAGCTGGCCGCCGCCCGCGAGGCCGCGCTCGAGCTCTTGGCGGAGCCGTTCGCCGAGCGGGCCGGCGAACTCGGGCTCGACGCCGCAGCGCTCCGCTACGAGGGCGCGCCGCTGACGGCCGCTGCGCTGGCCGAGCGCGTCTCGCGCGATCTCGAGCGCGGGTTCACGACGGTTGGCCCCCACCTCGACGACCTTGCGATCCTCGCCGGCCCGCGCGACCTGCGGCTCTTCGGCTCGCAGGGCGAGCAGCGCCTGGCCGTCCTCTCGCTGCTGCTCGCCGAGGCAACGCTGCTCGCCGAGCGCGGCCGCCCACCGCTGCTCCTGCTCGACGACGTCCTCTCCGAGCTCGACACGGGCCGCCGCCGCGCGCTCGCCGCGCGCCTCGAGGCGGGTGGACAGACGATCGTCACCGCGACCGCAGCCGGCGCGCTGCCGGTGGAGCCGGCGCAGGTCGTCGAGGTGAGCCCGGGGAAGGCGGTCACGGCATGAGCCGCCTCGAGCCGATCGGCGACGAGGTGCGGCGGGAGCTGAAGCGCTTCCCCGCGGCGGCCGGGATGACCGCCGTGGTCGCCGCGTGGCCCGTGTCGGTCGGTGAGGCGATTGCCCGGAACGCCTGGCCGGCACGCCTCGCGCGTGACGGCACGCTGCACGTCGCGACCAGCTCGTCGGCCTGGTCCTTCGAGCTGACCCAGCTTCGCGGCGACATTCTCCCGCGGCTGCAATCGGCGGTCGGGCGGGAGGCTCGGATCACGGCGCTCCGGTTCGCTCCGGGGCGGGTGCCGACGGCCGATCCGACCGCTTCGGAGCAGGCTCCGACGGCCGCCGCGCCGGCCTCACCGGAGGCGACCGCCGAGGCCGCACGGCTGACTTCGCAAATTGGGGACGAAACGTTACGAAATCTGGTCGCGAGAGCGGCTGCGGCAAGCCTCGAAAGGGCCCGAACCGACCGCTCTGTCTGATACACTGCCGTCCGCCTGCAATTGGCGGATTTGCAGGCATTTTTCATGGCCGAAGCTGCTTACACTGCCAAAGACATCACCGTGCTCGAGGGCCTCGAGCCCGTCCGCCTGCGTCCGGGCATGTACATCGGCTCGACAGGCTCGCGCGGGCTCCATCATCTGATCTACGAGGTCGTCGACAACGCGGTCGACGAGGCCCTCGCGGGACGCAACGATTTCGTCGATGTCACGCTGCATCCGGACAACTCCGTGACCGTCCGCGATGCCGGCGCGGGCATCCCCGTGGAGGTCATTCCGGAGCAGGGGCTGTCGGCCCTCACGGTCGTCCTGACGAAGCTCCACGCGGGGGGCAAGTTCGGCGGCGACGGCTACAAGGTCTCGGGCGGCCTGCACGGCGTCGGCGTCTCCGTCGTCAACGCGCTCTCCGAGTGGTTGCACGCCGAGGTGCACCGCGACGGCAAGGTCTACCGCCAGGAGTTCGCACGCGGCGAGCCGACGACCGAGATGCTCGAGGTCGGCACGGCCACCGACACCGGCACCACCATCAGCTTCCTCCCCGACGCCGAGATCTTCGAGGAGATCGAGTGGTCACGCGACACGCTCGTGCAGCGCCTTCGCGAGACCGCGTTCCTCACCAAGGGCCTGCGCATCGTCCTGAACGACGAGCGCGAGGGCCAGACACGTGACGAGTTCTACGCCGAGGGCGGCATTCGCGACTTCGTCGCATACGTCAACGGCGCCAAGGACCCCGTCCACAAGCACGTCGTCTACTTCGAGGGCGAGCAGGACGACGGCGCCGTCGAGGTGGCGATGCAGTGGAACGCCTCGTACGTCGAGTCCGTCTTCTCGTTCGCGAACAACATCAACACGCACGAGGGCGGCGCGCACCTGACCGGCTTCAAGGCAGCGCTCACCGCGACGCTCAACCGCTACGCGCGCGAGAAGGGCCTGCTCAAGGAGAAGGAGGACAACCTCGAGGGCGAGGACGCCCGCGAGGGCCTCGCCGCGATCATCTCGGTGAAGCTGCGCAACCCGCAGTTCGAAGGCCAGACGAAGACCAAGCTCGGCAACCCGTGGGTCGAGGGCCTCGTCAAGCAGACGGTCAACGCCAGGCTCGCCGAGTTCCTCGAGGAGAACCCGCAGGACGCGAAGCAGATCATCGCCAAGGCCGTGGCCGCGCGGAACGCGCGCCAGGCCGCCCGCAAGGCGCGCGAGCTGACCCGCCGCAAGTCGGCGCTCGACGGCATGTCGCTGCCGGGCAAGCTCGCCGACTGCGAGCTCAACGACCCCGAGTCCGCCGAGCTGTTCCTGGTCGAGGGCAACTCCGCCGGCGGCTCGGCCGTCGACGCGCGCAACCGGCTGTTCCAGGCCATCCTGCCGCTGCGCGGCAAGGTGATCAACGCCGAGAAGAACCGCATCGGGAAAGTGCTCTCGAACACCGAGATCCAGGCGATCATCACTGCGATCGGCACCGGGATCGCCGACGAGTTCGACGTCTCGAAGCTGCGCTACAACCGGATCATCGTCATGACCGACGCGGACGTGGACGGCTCCCACATCCGCACGCTGATCCTCACCTTCGTGTACCGCCAGATGCCCGAGCTCGTCGAGCGCGGCCACGTGTACATCGCGGTGCCGCCGCTCTACCGGGTGAAGGTACGCAATCAGGAGCTGTACATCGAGAAGGAGTCCCAGCTCGAAGACCTGCTCGCGCGTGAGGTGATCAAGGACATGGACGTCACCGACCGCGACGGCGACACGCAGAAGTTCACGGAGGCGCGGTACGGCCGCTTCGTGAAGTCGCTGCACGAGTTCGACGGCTGGGCCTCCCGGCTTCGTGTCGACTTCGGCGCAGCGCCGGCCAACTTCGTCATCAAGCACCGGCTCGTCGAGACGGACGCGTCCGCGCTCGGTGACGTCGAGGGCGCGCTCGCGTCGCTGGACGGGAACGGGCACGAGGTCTCGATGATCGAGCAGACCGCCGAGGGCGCGCGTCTGAAGGTCGTCGAGCGCGAGACGAGCGCCGCAACGCACGTGGTTATCCCGGCCGAGCTGCTCGCCTCGCCCGTCTACGCGAACCTGCGCAAGACGTACGCACGCCTGCGCGAGATCGTCGGGCCGCCGCCGTTCGACATCGCGCTCGGCAAGAAGGCGCGGCACGCGGAGACGTACGAGGAGCTGCGCTCGCTGGTGCTCGAGCTGGCCAAGGACGGCGTCACGCTGAGTCGTTTCAAGGGGCTCGGCGAGATGGACGCCTCGGAGCTCGCCGACACGACGATGGATCCGGCCAACCGGATGCTCGTCCGCGTCGACGTCGAGGACGCCGCGGCCGCCGACCGCCTCTTCTCGATGCTGATGGGCGACCAGGTCGAGCCACGCCGGCTGTTCATCGAGGAGAACGCGAAGGACGTGCGCTTCCTCGATGTCTAGTCCGTCGAGCATGGAGCCGCTGAACCCGGGCCGCATCGAGTCGCGTGAGCTCGAGCAGGAGATGCGCTCGAGCTTCCTCGACTACGCGATGAGCGTCATCGTCTCGCGCGCGCTTCCGGACGTGCGCGACGGCCTCAAGCCGGTGCACCGCCGCATCCTCTACGCGATGCACGAGGCGGGCCTGCAGCCGAACCGGCCGCGCCTCAAGTGCGCCCGCGTCGTCGGCGACGTCATGGGCTCGTACCACCCGCACGGCGACACGGCGATCTACGACACGCTCGTCCGCATGGCGCAGCCGTTCTCGCTGCGCTACCCGCTCGTCGACGGCCAGGGCAACTTCGGGAACATCGACGGCTATCCCGCCGCGGCGATGCGGTACACCGAGTGCCGGCTCGCGCGCCTGGCCACCGAGCTGCTGCGCGACATCGACGCCGACACCGTCAACTTCAAGCCGAACTACGACGAGTCGCGACGCGAGCCCGAGGTGCTCCCCTCGCGCTTCCCGAACCTGCTCGTCAACGGCTCGTCGGGGATCGCGGTCGGCATGGCGACCAACATGCCGCCCCATCATCTCGGCGAGGTCACCGACGCGCTCGTGGCGCTCATCGACGAGCCCTCGATCGACGTCGACCGCCTGATGAAGCACATCAAGGGCCCCGACTTCCCGACCGGCGGGATCATCGTCGGCCGCGAGGGCATCCGCGAGGCGTACCGCTCGGGTCGCGGCCGCGTCGTCATGCGCGCCCGCGCACACGCCGAGGAGCTGCGCGGCGGCAAGTCTGCGATCGTCGTCACCGAGCTTCCCTACGCGGTCAAGAAGGGCGGCGACGACGGCGTCATCACGAAGATCGCGGAGCTGGTCAAGACCGGCACGCTCAGCGAGGTCTCCAATGTCCGCGATCTCTCCGACCGGAGCGGGATGCGGATGGTCATCGAGCTCAAGCGCGACGCGATCCCGCAGGTCGTCCTCAACAAGCTCTACAAGCACACGCCGCTGCAGTCGACGTTCGGCTACAACGCGGTCGCGCTCGTCGACGGCATTCCGCGGACGCTCGCGCTGCGCGACCTGCTCCAGCACTACCTCGATTTCCAGCGCGAGGTCATCACCCGCCGGTCGAAGTACGAGCTGCGCAAGGCCGAGGCCCGCGCGCACGTCCTGCAGGGCTACCTGATCGCGCTCGACAACCTCGATCGCATCATCGAGCTCATCCGTGCTTCGGCCGACACCGACGCGGCCCGCGAAGGCCTGATGAAGGAGTTCGAGCTGAGCGAGATCCAGGCGCAGGCGATCCTCGACCTCCGCCTCCGCGCGCTGACGGCGCTCGAGCGCCAGCGCGTCGAGGACGAGTACAACGCCCTTCAGGAGCAGATCGCCGAGCTGCGCACCATTCTCGGCGACGAGTCGCGCATCGACGGGCTCATCCGCGAGGAGCTGCTCGAGATTCGCGAGCGGTACACGAAGAACGACGACCGCCGCACGGAGATCGTGGCCGCCGAGGGGGAGTTCGACCTCGAGGATCTGATCGCCGAGGAGGACATGGTCATCGCGATCACGCGCTCCGGCTACATCAAGCGCCTCCCGGTTACGACCTACCGCGAGCAGCGGCGCGGCGGCATCGGCGTGATGGGCATGGACCTCAAGGACGAGGACTACATCGAGCACCTGTTCGTCGCCTCGACGCACGACTACCTGCTCTTCTTCACATCGGTCGGAAAGGTCTACCGGTTGAAGGTGCACGAGCTGCCGCTCGGGTCGCGCCAGTCGAAGGGCCGCGCGATCGTGAACCTGCTGCCCTTCCGCCAGGACGAGAAGGTGCGCACGGTCATCGCCACGCGCGAGTTCAAGGAGGCGGAGTACCTCGTCTTCGCCACGAAGAACGGGATCGTGAAGAAGACGAAGTTCATGGACTACAACACGCCGCTGAAGGCCGACGGGATCATCGCGCTGACCATGCGCGACGAGAACGACGAGCTCGTCGACGTCCGGCTCTCGACCGGCGACGACGACATCCTCATGGTCTCGCGCAAGGGCCAGGCGATCCGCTTCCACGAGACTGCCGTGCGCTCGATGGGCCGGCCGGCAGCCGGCGTGACCGGCATGAAGCTGCGGGCCGGCGACGAGGTGATCGCCTGTGAGATCGCGCGCGAGGACGCGGACCTGCTGGTGGTCACGGACAACGGCTACGGCAAGCGCACGCCGATTCGCGACTACCCCGTGAAGGGGCGCGGCGGCATGGGCGTCAAGACTGCGCAGCTCACTGAGGCGAAGGGCCAGCTCGCCGGCGCGCTCGCGGTGCGCGACGGGTACGCGGTGATGCTCATCTCCACGTACGGCACCGTCATCCGCATGCCGGTCGACGGCATCCGCCGCGCCGGCCGCTCGACGCAGGGCGTGATCGTCATGCGCCTGCGCGGCGACGACGAGCGCGTCTCGACGCTCGCACCGGTGGTCGAGTCGGACGAGGAGACGGACGAGGTCGACGGCGAGGTGGCGGTCTCACAGAACGGGTCCGGCGAGGTCGCCGAGTATCCGGTCGAGGCCGATGGGCCTGACGAGGACGAGCCGGGCGAGCTCGACGAGTTGGCTGACCTCGACGACGGCCCCAGCGAGGGCTAGTCGCGCAGCCGGCCCGCAGCGTCTTCGGGCGCGAGTGAGCTGAGCCAGATGTCGGCGCCGAGCTCGAGGCTCGCGACCGTCGACAGCCGCGGAAGCACCTCGATGTGCCAGTGGCCGCGCTCGCCGAACGGCGCGGTGTGTAGCCAGGCGTTCAGCGGGATGGCGCCCTCGGCCGCGTGCAGGCGGCGCACGCCGTCCGCGAGCAGCGCGAGGGCCGCAGTGAGCTCGTCCAGGTCGACGAAAGCGTCGCCATCGTGGGTCGCCGGCGGCGCGATGAGCATCTCGTACGGTGCCCGCGCCGCGCGCGGGCAGACCAGCTCGACGCCGCGACGCACGGCGACGATGCGGTCGTTCTCGCGTGCGTCCTGCACGACGTCGCACACCGTGCAGCTGCGCCCCGCCCGCTCGCGTCGTGGCAGCGGCGGCTCCTCCGGGAGGGGCAGGAGCTGCGAGTGGCTATGCGCGAGGCTGGCGCCCGCATCGCGGCCCTCGTTGACGACCGCCTGCACATAGGCGGCTCCAGCGGTTCGGGCCGTGTCGGCTCTCGCCTTCCACGCTTTGGCCATCGCCTCGACCTCACCGGCATTCAGCTCGGCCAGCGAGCGGACGTGGCGTGGTGAGTGCACGACCACCTCGTGGCCGGCGAACGCGGGGTACTTGTTCGGCACGACCCGCACCGTCCAGCCTGGCGTGTCCGGCTCGCGGCCGGGCGGCGCGATTGCCAGCACCTCGGGCGGCGTCTGATCCTCACGCCCCTCGCAGAACGGGCAGGAGGCGAGCTCATCGTCGGTCGGCGTCTCGATGCGAAGTGTCGCGGCGCCCGGCCGGTCCGCGCGCCACGGCGCCAGCGCCACCCAGCGATCGGAGAGCGGATCCCGGCGGAGCTCCGGGATCCGCGGCCCGTCGGTCAGCTCGACTCCGAGCTGCTCGAGCCGCTCGTGTCGCCCGAGCCGCTCAAGCCGCCGGCCTTCTCGAGGAACGGGCGGATGAGATCGATCGGTGCCGGGAAGACGATCGTCGTCGACTGCGAGCCGGAGATGTCGAGGAGCGTCTGCAGGTAGCGAAGCTGAAGCGACATCGGCTGTTTCTGCATGACCTGCGCCGCCTCGCTCAGCCGCTGCGAAGCCTGGAACTCGCCCTCGGCGGCGATGACCTTCGCGCGCCGCTCGCGCTCGGCCTCGGCCTGGCGCGCCATGGCCCGCTGCATGCTCGATGGGATCTCGACGTCCTTGATCTCCACGATCGAGACCTTGATCCCCCACGGCGCTGTCGCCTCGTCGATGATCTTCTGCAGGATCTCGTTGATTTTTTCGCGCTCGGAGAGCAGCTCGTCGAGCACGTGCTGTCCGAGCACCGACCGGAGCGTCGTCTGGGCGATCTGCGAGGTCGCGGCCATGAAGTTCTCGATCTGCACGACCGACTTCTCCGGGTCGATGATCCGGAAGTAGGCGACCGCGTTCACGCGGGCGGGGACGTTGTCCTTGGTGATGACCTCCTGCGGCGGCACGTTCAGCGTGACCGTGCGCAGGTCGACCTTCACCATCTTGTCCACGATCGGGATCAGCAGGAACAGGCCTGGGCCCTTCGGCGGCGACTTCAACCGGCCGAGCCGGAAGATGACGCCTCGCTCGTACTCGCGCGCGACCTTGACAGCGGCGAACAGGATGATGAGCAGCAGGATTGCGACAGCAAGAACGGCGATTCCGGCGGCGGCCACAGGGCTCCTTTCGAGGGTCGCCGGAAGCTTACGCCCGGCGGATCAGGTGAGGGCCGGCGCTGCCTCGGCGACCGCGGTGACGTGTCAGGACGAGCCCCTCGTCAGATCGCCTCGACCCGCACCGGCCGCCCGGCGGGAACGCGCTCCCCGTCCGAGCGCGCGCGCCAGAGCTCGCCGTGGACGAAGACCGTGCCTTCCGGGTCGAGCGCGCGCCGGACGACGCCCAGCTCGCCGATCAGCTCCTCGGTGCCTGTCTTCGGCTTCGCCCGCCGCGCCTGCACGACCTTGGAGATGGCGAAGCCGAAGAGGACGGCGATCGTCCCGGCGATTGCGAGCACGACCCAGAGCGACACGTGGTAGGCGGAGCCGGCGGGGTCGAAGAGCATGAGCGAGCCGAGCACGAAGCTCGCGAGACCGGCGAGCGTCAGGGCGCCGTGGGTCGGCAGGAAGAGGTCGGCGACGAAGAACCCGGCGGCGAGCAGCATGAGCAGCACGCCCGCCCAGCTGACCGGCAGCACCTGCAGCCCGAAGAGCCCGGTGATGAGCGACAGCGCCCCGATCGTGCCGGGGAAGATCAGGCCCGGGTTGAAGATCTCGACGGTGATGCCGAGCACCCCGAGCGACATCAGCAGCAGGATGATGTTGGGGTCGATCAGCGTGTCGAGGATCCGTTTCCACAGGGACATGTGGACCTCGGTGACCTCTGCGTCCGCGGTGTGCAGGACGATCCCCTTCGGCACGGTCCTGCGGCCGTCGATCGTCTTCAACAGCGCCGGGAGCGTCGGCGAGACCACGTCGATCACATTGCGCTTGAGCGCCTCGTACTCGGTCAGGTTCGACGCCACGCGGACCGCCTGCTCGGCCCATTGCTCGTTGCGGCCGTGGTTTTTCGCGAGCGTCTTGAGCGACGCGGCGGCGTCGTTGATCACCTTGCGCCGCAGGTCGGACTGGATGTTCCCGCCGCCCACGTCGATCGGCGTCGACGAGCCGATGTTCGTCTGCGGCGCCATGGCGAGGATGTCTGCTGCCTGGCCGATCCAGACACCCGCGGACGCGGCACGCGACCCGGCCGGGGAGACGTAGACGATCACCGGCACCTTCGACTCGAGTTCGGCCTGGTAGATGTCCTTCATCGCGCTCGAGAGGCCGCCCGGCGTGTCGATCTGGATGACGACTGCGTCGTAGCCGTCACGGTTCGCACGGTCGATCTGGGACGTGACGTAGTCCGCCGTGACCGGGTTCACGTCGTTCGCGAAGTTCACCGCGAGGACTTTCGGCGTCGCCGCTCCGGCGGGAACGGCGGACGCTCCCAGGACGAGCAGGGAGAGGAAAAACGCCCGCAAGACGAGGCTTTTCACCGCTGTAAAGATTGTACAGAGGGGGTTGTCGCGGGCCGGTGAGCCTGGCACCGTAGGCCGGGCCGTCATGCGTGCCCTCGTCCTTGCTGCTGCCGCGCTGCTCACCGTGCCGTCCCTGGCGCAGGCCGCCGGCGTGCGCTCGCAGACGCGCGACGTGCGTCCGCACGCGCGGATCGTGACGCAGCGCTTCGCGGGCGGCTTCGACCTGGTCGGCGTCAACTGGCTCGGCGTGGGGCGCGTCGCGTTCCGGGTCAGGAAGCCCGCCGGCTGGACACGCTGGCGGGCCGCGCAACCCGAGGCGGAGGACGTCCCGGATGCGCCGAGCCGCTGGCGGATCGGCAACCCCTGGTGGACCGGCGACGCTTCGGTCGTCCAGCTGCGCACGTTCGGTCGCGTCACCCGGATGCGCACGACGGTCGTCCGCAGCGTCGAGGAGGAGGTGCCGTTGCGGATGTTCGCGGTAGCCGGCTCGCCGGGGATCATCCCGCGGACGGCGTGGGCCGGATCGGCCACGGCATACCGGCGCAAGGTGCCGCCGAGCTACGCGGACGCTGTGCGCTTCGCCGTGGTTCATCACACGGCCGGTGCGTCGCCCGCGACTCCCGCCCAGTCAGCGGCGATGGTGCGCGCCATCGCCGTGTACCACGTGCAGGCGAACGGCTGGAACGACATCGGCTACAACTTCGTCGTCGACCGCTTCGGGCAGATCTTCGAGGCCCGCTACGGCGGTATCGACCGCCCGGTGATCGGGGCGCACGCAGAGGGGTTCAACACCGGCTCGGTCGGCGTCGCGCTGCTCGGCACCTACTCCGGCTCGGCTCCGAGCGCCGCGGCTCAGGCCGCGCTTGTGCGCCTGCTCGCCTGGAGGCTCGACCTCGCGCACGTCGACCCGCTGTCGAAGATCGGCTATCGCTCCGGCGGCAACCCGGAGTTCCGGCCGGGCGCCTCCGTCGTCCTGCGTGCCATCTCCGGCCACCGCGACACCGGGTACACGACCTGTCCCGGCAACCGCGCCTACGGGCTGCTGCCGCAGATCGCCGCTCGGGTGGCTGCGACCGGGCTGCCGAAGCTGTACGCGCCGAAGGTGCAGGGTGCGCCGGGCGAGCTTGTGCGCTTCACAGGCCGGCTCTCAGGCGCCCTGCCGTGGCAGGTGACCGTTTCCGACGCCGACGGCGCGGTGGTCGCGTCCGGGACCGGGACGGGCCGTGCGGTCGACTGGACGTGGGATTCGAGCGAGATCCCGGCCGGCACCTACCACTGGTCGATCTCGTCGGGGACCGCGCGGCCGGCGAGCGGCTCGTTCACGGGCGGCACGGCCGCGGTGCTCGCGATCACGGCGACCGCGAGCCCGGCGGTGGTCTCTCCCGACGGCGACGGCCACGCCGACGCGGGGACGGTCAGCTACCGCCTCGGCCGCAGAGCCCTCGTCACCGCCACGCTGCTCGATTCGCTGGGCATGGTCCTCGCGACGATCCCGCAGGGCGAGCAGCCCGCCGGCGCCCACACGCTCACGTGGCCGGCGGAGGCGTACCCGGACGGGTCGTACAGCATCCTGCTCTCCGCGCAGGCGGCCGGCGGGCAGGTGATCGCGACGGTGCCGGTCAGCGTCAATCGCACCCTCACCGGCCTCGCCGTGTCCGCGCCTGCGCTCTCGCCGGCGCTCGGCGCGCTGAGCTACTCCTTCGCGCTCACGACGCCCGCGGACGTGACCGTGACCGTCGTGCGGCCAGGCCAGGCGGCACTCGTGCTGTCGACGGCCTCGCTCCAGGCCGGCTCGCAGACCCTCCAGTGGGCGGGCACGGACGCGAGCGGCCTGCTCGTCCCGGACGGCGCGTACACGCTCTCCGTGCAGGCGGTGAACCCGGTCGGCACGGTGGCGCAGACCGCGCCGGTGGTCGTCGACTCGAAGGCGCCCGAGCTCCAGCTGGTGTCGCGCAAGCCGGTGAAGATTCGCGCGAGCGAGGCGGCGACGCTCACCATCACGGCCGACGGGCGGACGATCACGGCGCGTGCCAAGGCGGGCGTGCGCCGCATCACCGTGGTCGGGCAGCGCGTCGTCGTCTTCGCGACCGATGCTGCCGGCAACCGCAGCCCGACGCTACGGCTCCGCTAGCCAGGCCTCGTAGCGGCGCTCGAGCGCTTCGAGCACGGCAACCAGCAGCGCGCCGCGGTCGTGCTCCCCGCCCGTCTCGAGGAGCAGCGAGGTCGGCGGCGTGACCGTCTCGCGCGGCAGCAGCTCCGCCGGCACGTTGACGTTGATCCCGATGCCGAGGACGACGCGGTCGTCGCGCGCCTCGCCGAGGATCCCCGCCAGCTTGCGGCCGCGGACGAGCACGTCGTTGGGGTGCTTGATCGTCGCCGCCACGGGCAGCGCGTCCACCACGGCGTCGGCGGCGACGAGCGTCAGGCCGGGCAGTCGCTCCGCCGCGACCTGCGGCGTGAGCACCACCGAGAAGAGCAGGCTCGTGCCGGCCGGCGCCTCCCAGGTCCGCCCGAGGCGCCCGCGGCCGGCCGTCTGCACGTCCGCGACGACAACGGTGCCCTCCCCCGCGTCGCCCGGAACGGCCTCCTGTGTCGACGCGCACTCGGCCAGGAAGGTGTACGAGCGGCCGAAGCGGCCGCGAAGCTGGAGGAGGACGGCCCTGGGGGACAGGTCGTCCGTGGCCATCGGTCTACACTAGGCGCCGCGTGGCCCTGGGACGCAGCGAGATCGAAGCCATCCTGCCCCACCGCGACCCCTTCCTCCTCATCGACGAGGTCGTCGAGCTCGAGCCGGGGACCCGTGTGGTGGCTCGCAAGCGCGTGCGCGAGGACGAGTTCTGGACCGTGGGCCACTTCCCCGGCCGCCCGGTCATGCCCGGCGTGCTGATCGTCGAGGCGATGGCCCAGACGGGCGCCGTCGCGGTGCTCAGCGAGGAGGAGAACCGCGGCCGGATCGCATTTTTCGCGGGCATCGACGACGTCCGTTTCAAGCGGATCGTCGAGCCGGGCGACGAGCTCGAGCTCGAATGCGTGGTGGAGCGGATGCGCGGCCCGATCGGGCGCGGCAAGGCGACGGCCAAGGTGGATGGCAAGCTTGCCGCCCGCGGGACGCTGACCTTCGCAGTGGAGCAGCCGTGATCGGGACGACGAACGGCAAGGGCGCGATCTCGATCACCGGGTTCGGCACGCACGTCCCCGAGCGCGTGATCACGAACGACGAGCTGGCGGCCATGATCGACACGTCCGACGAGTGGATCATGGAGCGCACCGGAATTCGCCAGCGGCACGTCGCTGCGCCGGAGGAGGCGCTCTCCGACCTTTGCATCCCGGCCGCGCAGCAGGCGCTCGCGCAGGCAGGCGTCGAGGCGAAGGACGTCGACCTGCTGATCGTCGCGACGATCACGCCGGACATGTTCTTCCCGTCGACGGGGGTGATCCTCGCCGACAAGCTCGGGATGCCGGATGCCGCCGCGTACGACCTGTCCGCCGGGTGCACGGGGTTCATGTATGCGCTGGCGCAGGCCTACGGGATGGTCGCAGCCGGCCTTGCCGATCGCGCGCTCGTCGTCGGTGGCGACGTGCTGTCGAAGATCATCGACTGGAACGACCGCACGACGTGTGTCCTCTTCGGCGACGGCGCTGGAGCGGTCGTGCTCGAGCGTGTTTCGCGGGGCGGCTTCCTCGGCTTCGAGCTCGGCGCCGAAGGCTCCGGTGGTGTCCATCTGTACCTCCCGGCCGGCGGGTCGCGCGAGGCGACCAGCGCCGAGTCGGTGGCGGCGGGCGACCACTTCGTCCGCATGAACGGGCGCGAGGTCTTCAAGTTCGCGACGCGGGTGCTGGTGTCGTCCGCGAACGACATCCTGGAGGAGTGCGGGCTGACGATCGACGACGTCGACGTCTACATCCCGCACCAGGCGAACGTGCGGATCATCGACCACGCGACGAAAAAGCTCGGAATCGACCATGATCGCGTGGTGATCAACGTCGACCGCTACGGGAATACCTCGTCCGGCTCGATCCCGCTCGCGATCGCGGATGCGTCCGCGGACGGCAGGCTCAAGCCCGGCGAGCTCGTATTGATGACGGGTATGGGTGCCGGCCTCACCTGGGGCTCGGCGTTGATGGAGTGGACGGCCGCTCCCGCAAGCGGAAACGGCAAAGGGAGGAGCACTTGAACGCACGAAGGCATGGTGATTGTCTTGATCGCAGTCTTGCGGGCACGCGGAAAGGGGTCGGAAACATTCGATGAGCAAGATCGCGTTTTGTTTCCCCGGGCAGGGATCCGTCGAGGTCGGAATGGGCCGCGACGTCGCCGAGGCCGTCCCGGCGGCCATGGATGTCTTCGAGCGGGCCAGCGAGGCGTCAGGGCTCGACCTGCGCCAGCTCTGCTTCGAGGGGCCGATCGAGCGGCTGACCGAGACCGAGCTCCAGCAGCCGGCGCTCGTCGCCACCAGCCTTGCCATGCTCGCGGCGATCCGTGAGCAGGGCATCGAGCCCGACTACGTCGTCGGTCACTCGGTGGGCGAGTTCGCGGCGCTCGCCGCTGCGGACGCGATGACGCTGGAGGAGGCGATGGAGCTCGTGCGTGAGCGGGGCCTGGCGATGGCCGAGGCGGCGCGCGAGCGGCCCGGCTCGATGGCCGCGGTGCTCGGCCTCGACGACGACGTCGTCGAGAACCTCTGCCGCAAGATCCTCGGCGTATGGCCTGCGAACTACAACTGCCCGGGTCAGATCGTCGTCTCGGGCGAGGACTCGGCTGTCGAGGAGCTGAGCGCCGAGGCCCAGAGCCTCGGCGCACGACGAGCCATCAAGCTCAAGGTCTCGGGCGCCTTCCACAGCCCGCTGGTGGCGAGTGCCGCCAAGCGCCTGAAGCCGGCGATCGAGCGCGTGCCGTTCCGTGAGACGACCGCGCCCTTCATGTCCACGGTGACGGCCAAGGTCGAGCCCGCGACGCGCCTGGGCTCGCTGCTCGTCGACCAGCTGACCGCGCCGGTGCGCTTCACCCAGGCCGCGACCGGGCTCGTCGGGGAGGGCGTGAAGACGTTCGTCGAGGTCGGCCCCGGCAACGTGCTCTCCGGGCTCGTCAAGCGGATCGACAAGAGCGTCAAGACCGTCTCGGTGAACAGCGTCTCCGCGCTGCACCAGCTCGAAGAGAGCCTCTCCTCCAGGGCGTGACCTTCGCGTCGCTCGAGGGCAAGAACGCGCTCGTCACCGGCGGCTCGCGCGGGATCGGCCGTGCCATCGCCGAGGAGCTCGCCGCCGCAGGCGCGGCGGTCGTCGTCGGCTACCGCTCCGGCGCCGGGGAGGCCGAGGAAGTCGCGAGGGCGATCGGCGGCAAGGCGGTGCAGGCGGACCTCTCCGATCCGGAGCAGGCCGCGCGGCTCGTCGAGGAGGCGGGCGAGTTGCACGTGCTCGTCAACAACGCCGGCCTGACGCGCGACGGCCTGATCGCGCGCATGCCCGACGAGGACTGGCGCGAGGTGATCGACACGAACCTCGGCGGTGTCTTCCACACGTGCCGTGCCGCCGCGCGCGGGATGATGAAGCGCCGGACGGGCTCGATCGTGAACATCTCGAGCATCGTCGGCGTCCACGGCAACCCGGGCCAGACGAACTACGCGGCCGCGAAGGCCGGGATCATCGGCTTCACCAAGTCGCTGGCCCGCGAGCTCGGCTCGCGCGGCGTGCGGGCCAACGTGATTGCGCCCGGATACGTGTCGACTCGCCTCACCGACGTGCTGCCGGACGAACTGAAGGACGTGATGCTTGCGAACACGCCGCTCGGCCGGCTCGGCGATCCGGAGGACATCGCGGGAGCAGTTCGCTTTCTCGCCTCCGACGCGGCTGCGTTCATCACCGGCGAGGTGCTGCTGGTGGACGGCGGACTCGGGATGTAGGGCGCGCCGGCGCTACCAGTCGAAGGGCGGAAGCATCAGGTTGACGTCTGCTGCGCCCTGGGAGCTCGACCAGACGCGCTTGAACGTGACGCCTCCGAGCCCGCGAGCCTCGACACGGCTTCGGAAGCTGTCGTGATCGTCGCTTCGCTCCACGCAGAAGATGTCGACCGTGTCGATCTGCGGAACCTTGAACAGACCGGTCTCCGGCAGGCGATGCTCGATGAAGCGCGGGTACAGCGTGAGAGCGTCAAGGTCGTATGCCGTCGGATCGAGACAGGCGACATCTTCGAGGATGTTCAACGCGTAAAGCTCGTCGCTCGTCTCGGAACTGATGACTGGCAGGAGTTCGCCGGCCATGCTGACGAACGGCTCGAGCGCCTCGACGGTGGCTTTGCTCATCACGAGAACAGCGCAGCCGACGAGATGCCAGATGTCGGGCTCTTCGAGCCGTGGGCGGTCGCTGTAGACCGGCAGCGGCGACCAGGCGTCCGCCTTGGAGACGCCGCCGAACGTGAAGGTCGAGACCGGCGTTTGCGATTCGGGGAGGTCGATCAGCAGCGCCTGGAAGCGATTCACATCAAACCGAAGGTGGTCGACCATCGTCTCCGGTGGCATTCACGAGACACTGGCACACCGGAGAGCGCCGTTCGGCTCGGAGAGGGGCTTCGTAACGGGGCCGCCGCGGCTGTCCGGCGGTAACCGGGCGGTAGGCTTCCGCCGGCGCGACGGAGCAACCTTGGAGAGCAGCGGATGAGCATGAATGGCAGAAGGCGGGTCGTCGTTACCGGCATGGGCGGCGTGACGCCGCTCGGCAACGACATCGAGACGACCTGGACGAACCTGCTCGCGGGCAAGAGCGGTGCGAACCGGATCACGGCGTTCGACACCGAGAACTACCCGGTCGACTTCGCCTGCGAGCTGAAGGACTTCAACCCCGGCGACTGGATCGAGCACAAGCAGGCGCGGCGCATGGACCGCTTCGCGCAGATGATCACCGCTGCGGCGCGCCAGGCGGAGGCGGACTCCGGGCTCGACGTGGAGCCGGAGGCCGACCGCGTTGGGGCCGGGATCGCCACGGGGATCGGCGGCCTCAAGGCGTTCCAGGACTGCTACGACAAGCTGCTCGTCAGCGGGCCCGACCGCGTCAACCCGTTCTCGATCCCGCAGATCATCCCGAACATGGGTGCCGCCTGGGTGTCGATGGAGCTCGGCACGCGTGGGCCGCTCGCGTCGCAGTGCACCGCGTGCGCCGCGTCGAACATGGCGATCGGCGACGGGTTGGACGCGATCCGGCTCGGCCGCGCGGACGTCATGTTCTGCGGCGGCACGGAAGCGGGGATCACACGCGTCGGGATCGCCGGGTTCGGCGCCATGCGCGCCCTGTCGCGGCGCTCGGACGAGCCCGAGAAGGCGAGCCGCCCGTTCGACATGGGGCGCGACGGGTTCGTGATGGGCGAGGCCGGCGCGGTGATGGTGCTCGAGGAGCTCGAGCATGCGAAGAGCCGCGGCGCGAAGATCTACGCGGAGGTGCTCGGCTACGGGCTCTCCTCCGACGCGAAGCACGTCACCGAGCCCGACCCGACCGGCGTGAACCCGGCGCGCGCGCTCGGGATGGCGCTGACCGACGCGGGCGTCGATCCGAGCGAGATCGACTACATCAACGCGCACGGCACCTCGACGCCGATCGGCGACGCGGCCGAGACGCGTGTCATCAAGCTCGCGCTCGGCGAGGAGAAGGCGCGCGTGACGCCGATCTCGTCGACGAAGGGCGCGACCGGCCACTGCCTGGGCGCCGCCGGCGCGATCGAGGCGATCTTCACGGTGCTCGCCATCAGCCGTGGCGTGCTGCCCCCGACGATCAACTACGAGGATCCCGATCCGGAGTGCGATCTCGACTACATCCCGAACGAGGCGCGCAATGCGCCGGACGCCAGGATCGGCGTCAACAACTCGTTCGGCTTCGGCGGGCACAACGCCTGCGTCGTGTTTTCGCGCTACGAGTAGCTCCTGCTCGGGCGCAGTTCTCGGCGCACTTCCGACACACACGCGTGCGCTTTTTCTCGTTACGCTCGCAGCGGGGAGGAGGCTGGGGCACCTTGGGCCAGGGGACACGCCTGAACGGGACATGTCCTGAGCGGCCAGAGACGGTGAGCGGGCGGGGCGGCCGTCGATAAGCTCGCCGCCGTGGAGCGCTGGGCGACGTTCGACTGCTACGGGACGCTGATCGACTGGAACGGGGGGATCCGCGGCCAGCTCGCGCGGCTCTGGGGTGAGGAGCGCGCGGACGGCCTGCTCCGCCGCTACCACGAGGTCGAGCCCGAAATCGAGGCGGGCGCGCCCGGTATGGCCTACCGCGACGTGATGGCGACCGCGCTCGCGCAGCTTGGTGACGTCCCGCCGGGCGACGAGGATGCCCTGGGCGCCTCGCTTCCGGGCTGGCAGCCGTTCCCGGAGGCTCCCGCCACGCTCGAGGAGGCTCGCGGCCGCGGCTGGCGGCTCGCGATCCTGACGAACTCCGACCGCGATCTGATCGAGGCGTCGAAGGCGCTGCTTGGCGTGCCCTTCGACGAGACCATCGTCGCCTCGGAGATCGGCTCGTACAAGCCCGCGGCGCGCCACTGGGAGGAGTTCTTCGCCCGCACGAATGCGCCGCGCGAGGGGCACGTCCACGTTGCCGCGAGCCACTTCCACGACGTCGTCCCGGCGCGCAACCTCGGCCTGCGCACCGTGTGGATCAACCGCCTCGACGAGCGCCTGGCACCGGCACCGGACGTCGAGCGGCGCGACCTTGCCGGCCTCGCCGGTGTGCTCGACGAGCTCGTCCCCGCGTGAAGGTGCGGGCGCCGCGTCGAGAGGAGCTCGACGCCGTGCTCGCTCTCATGCGCGCGCACGACACTGCCGCCTGGGGCGACTCCGACTGGACGCGCGACGACCTTGCGGAGTACTGGGACGAGATCGACCTCGCGCATGACGCCAGGCTTGTCGAGCTGGACGGCCGCGTGGTCGGCTACGTCGATTTCGAGGCGCGCGGAAGCGGTCGGCTGATTGCCGACGGCTACGTCGACCCGGGCGCACGTGGCCGCGGTGTCGGCACCGCGCTTGCCGACGCGGTCGAGACGCGCGCGGCCGCCGAGCTCGAGCACACGACCGGCCGCGCCTTCCTCCAGTACGGCGCGCTCCGCGCCGAGGCCGGCAGTGGTGAGTTCTTTCGCCGCCGCGGCTACGACGACGCCCGGCACCAGTGGCGGATGGTGATCGAGCTGGACGAGCCGCCCGTCGCCGAGCTGCCGGAGGGCGTCGAGATCCGTGCTTACCGGCCCGGCGAGGAGCGCGCGATTCACGCCGTGGTCGAGGAGGCATGGTCGGTTGGCGGCTGGCTGCACGAGCCGCGCCCGTACGAGGAGTGGGCGCGCACGACGTTCGGGCGGCCGGGCCACGACCCGTCGCTCTACCTCGTGGCCGAGTCCGGCGGGAGCTCGCCGGCGTGGCGCTGTGCGACCGGAAGCGCAACGGCGACTGGGGGTGGGTGGACCGCCTCGGCGTGCGGCCCGCCTGGCGGCGCCGCGGGATCGGCGAGGCGTTGCTGCGTCGCGCCTTCGCCGAGTTCTTCCGCCGGGGAGAGCGCACCGTCGCGTTGCAGGTGGATGCGCAGAGCCCGACCGGGGCCACGCGGCTGTACGAGCGCGCCGGCATGCGCGTCCTCTACGAGGTCGTCGTCTGGGAGAAAGAGCTTCGTGCCTCCTGACTGGACGATCCGCGGCGCCCAGCCCGGCGACGAGCAGGCCGTGCTCGAGCTGGCGAACGCCCACGGCAACGCGATGTGGGGCGAGGACACGGTCGGCGCTGACGAGGTGCACCAGTGGTTCACGGACCCCGTCGTGGACAACGAGCACGACTTCCTGCTCGCGTTCGACCCGGCCGGCCGCCTCGGGGCGTTCTCCGTGGTCGAGGACCCGGCCACCGACCACGCGCTCATCTGGGCACGCGTCGTCCTCCATCCGGAGCGCGGCACGGAGGCGATCGGCGCCGAGCTCCTCGACCGGGCCGAAGCGCGCGCGGCAGAGCGCGGAGCGGCAGGTGCGATCCAACGAGGCGGCTGCGACGCGCCCGACGAGCGCGTGGCCGGTCTCCTGCGCCGCCGCGGCTACCGGCTCGTGCGCCACTTCTTCCGCATGATGGCGCCGCTCGACGATCCGCCCGCGCCGCCGGTGTGGCCGGAGGGCCTCGAGCTGCGCCCGGTCGGCCCGGACGACGACCTCATGCCGCTCTTCATCGCCGACGAGGAGGCGTTCGAGGATCACTGGGGCTACTTCCGCGTCTCGTACGAGCTCTGGCTCCACTGGATGACGGGCGCCACCCACGACCCGACGCTCTGGTTCGTCGCGTACGACGGCGACGAGATCGCCGGGTACGCGATCTGCAATCCGCAGGAGGGCGGCGATCCGTCGTTCGGGTGGGTCGGCATCCTCGGCGTGCGGCGGCAGTGGCGCCGGCGCGGGCTCGCGCTTGCGCTACTCCTCCACTCGTTCGGCGAGTTCCATCGGCGCGGCCACACGCGCGTCGGCCTCGGTGTCGATGCCGAGAGCACGACGGGCGCCATGCAGCTCTACGAGAAGGCAGGCATGCGGCCGGTGCGCCAGTGGGACGTGTACGAGCGGCCGCTGTGATTGTTCGCGAGCCCGGCGCCGACGAGGCGGAATCGCTCACCGGGCTCCTCAACGCGCATTCGAGCGGCTTGCATGGGGAGGCCGATCTCAGCGTCGACACCGTGCGGCACTGGTTCGAGATGGCGAACATCTGGGTTCGCGTGGCAGAGCGGGACGGTGCGCTCGTCGGCTACCTGGACGTCACGAGCGAGGAGCAGGACACTCGGTTCGAGATCGACGCCCGCGCGCTCGACGACGACGCGGCTGCCGCGGTTGTCGGAGCGGCCGAGGCGTACGCACGCGAGCGTGGCAAACCCGGCGCCATCCTGCGCGGCCAGAGCGACTGGTCGGACGAGCGCATGCGAGGCGTCTACGAACGCGCCGGGTTCGAGGTCGTCCGCCACTTCTTCGAGATGCGGACCGACCTGCGCGACATGGCCGCGCCCGAGTGGCCGGAGGGCGTCGTCGTCCGCACGTTCCGCGACGAGGACGAGGATGCCGTCTGGGAGTGCTTCGACGAGGCGTTCACCGACCACTGGGATCACCGGCCGGCGACGGCCGAGCGACGCGCGGACTGGCGTCACAACATGCGCGAAGGGCCGTGGTTCGAGCACGACCTCTGGTTCCTGGCCGAGGACGGGGAGGAGCTCGCCGGTGTTTCGCTTTGTGCCTGGCACCACTCGGGCGATCGCACCTTCGGCTGGGTGCAGATCCTCGCCGTGCGCCGACCGTGGCGCCGCCGCGGGCTTGCGCTCGCGCTGCTTCGACGCTCGTTCGCCGAGTTCGCGCGCCGCGGCGTCACGCGGGTCGGTCTCGGCGTCGACGCTGCCAATCCGACCGGCGCGGTCGGTCTGTACGAGCGCGCAGGCATGCACGTCCAGCGCCGCAGCGCGGCCTGGGAGAAGCGGCTGTGAGCAGACTCCGTGCGCGGTGTCCCGCGTGCCGGACGCTGACCGCCGTTGCGATCGGACCGGAGTACGAGTGCCATGCCTGCGGCCGCGTCTTCGGGGCCGGGCTGATCCGCGTTCCCCGCGCGTGGGGCCGAGGCGGCGAGCGCATGGCCGAGGCGGCCGAGCTGCCGATCTCGTTCCCGGAGGTCGCCGTCGTCGACGAGCCAACGCTTCCCGAGCAGTCGCTGGCGATCGCGTTGCAGCTGCCGCAGCGGCCGCTGATTCTCGGCGGCTGTTGCTGTGCCCACGTGGGCGCCGTCGAAGGGCTGGCGGCGCGGCACGAGCGGCTCGCTGTCGTCTGGCTCGACGCGCACGGCGACCTGAACACGATCGAGTCGTCACCGTCGGGAAACCCGTGGGCGACGCCGCTGCGGCGGCTGATCGACGGCGGCGTGGTGGACGCGGACGACGTTACGCTGGTCGGTGCGCGGAACCTTGACCCGCCCGAGGAGGCGTTCATCGCCGAGCGCGGCGTTCGTCGCGAGGACGTCGCCGGCGCGGTCGCCGGCGCGGACGCGGTCTACGTCGCGCTCGACGCAGACGTGCTCGACGAGCACGAGGTGCCGTCGTTCATGCCGGAGCCGGGCGGGCTCGCGGTGGACACGGTCGCCGTGCTGTTTCGCGAGCTTGCCGCCACCGCGGTCGTGGCGGGCGCAGGCATCACGGCGCTCGCCCCCGAGCATTCCTCCGTGCCCGCCCTGGAGCGCCTGTGCGGCGCGCTAGGGCTCGAGTCCGGCGCGAACTAGACTCACCCCGTGTCCGAACGGATCGACGTCTCGATTGAGCATCGTCACGACCCGGCCCCGGATACCGGCGGCAAGAAGCACCCGAACACATGCCCTTCGTGCGGGTCGCACTACCGCGACGACGAGCTCGACGAGCACCTGCGCGTTTGCCCGCAGTGCGGCCACCACTTCCCCGTCACGGCCCACACGCGCATCGAGCAGCTGGCCGACGCGGGCAGCTTCGCCGAAGAGGCCGCCGGCCTCCGCTCGCAGGATCCGCTCGACTTCTTCGATCTGCGTCCCTACACCGAGCGCCTCGCCGAGGCGGAGCTCGCGACCGGCCTGGGCGACGCGATGGTGATCGGCGGTGGCTCGATCGGCGGCCGCGACTGCCAGCTCGCGGTCATGGACTTCACCTTCATGGGCGGCTCGATGGGCAGCGTCGTCGGCGAGAAGTTCGCGCGCGCCTGCGAGAGCGCCGCCGAGCGCGGCGTGCCGCTCGTGACCGTCACCGCGTCGGGCGGCGCGCGCATGCAGGAGGGGATCCTGTCGCTGATGCAGCTGCCGAAGACGGTGTGCGCGGTCGCCGACCTCCACGATGCGGGCGGCGCGATGATCACCGTGATGGCGCACCCGACCACCGCGGGCGTGCTCGCCAGCTTCGCGACGCTCGGCGACGTGACCATCGCCGAGCCGGGCGCGCTGCTCGCCTTCACCGGCCCGCGCGTCGTGCAGCAGACGACGCGCGAGAAGCTCCCCGACGATTTCGGCCTGGCGGAGTCCAACTACCGTTTCGGCCACCTCGACGCGATCGTCGCGCGTCCCGACCTGCGCGACTACGTCACGCGCGTCCTCGGCCTCTTCGCGAATGGCCGCTGAGGACGAGATCCGCCTCCGCGAGCGGCTGAGCAAGCTGCGCTCGCTGCCGCTCCTGCGCGGCGCGCGGCTGTCCGGCGAGCTCTCCAAGCTGCAGCGCCAGCTCGAGCGGATCGGCCAGGAGTCGGCGGGCGAGGAGGAGATCTGGCGCTCGGTGCAGCTCGCCCGGCACGAGGAGCGGCCCTACGCGCTCGACTACATCGACCGGATCTGCGAGGACTTCGTCGAGATCCACGGCGACCGCGCGCGCGCCGACGACCAGGCGCTCGTCGCCGGGCTTGCCCGCTTCGACGGCCGGACGGTGGTCGTGCTCGGCCAGCAGAAGGGCCGCGACATCGCCGAGCGGACGCGCCGCAACTTCGGCATGGCCTACCCGGAGGGCTACCGCAAGGCGATGCGTGCGATGACGCTCGCGGGCCGCCACGGCTTCCCGCTCCTCACGCTCGTGGACACGCCGGGCGCCTACCCGGGCGTGGCGGCCGAGCAGCACGGGCAGGGCGGCGCGATCGCCGCGTCGCAGGCGGTCATGGCGCGGCTCCCGGTCCCGATCGTGAGCACCGTGATCGGCGAGGGCGGCTCCGGGGGGGCGATCGCCATCGCGCTCGCCGACCGGGTGCTCATGCAGGAGAACGCGCTCTACTCGGTCATCTCGCCCGAAGGCTGCGCGGCGATCCTCTGGCGCGATGCGAACGAGGCGCCGAAGGCCGCCGCCGCGCTTCGTCCGGACGCGCGCCACTGCCTCGAGCTGGGGGTGATCGACGCGATCGTCCCCGAGCCGCCGGGCGGCGCGCACACCGACCACGAGGCGGCGGCCAGGATGCTCGCCCGGTCGCTCAGGGATGCGCTCGGGCTCCTCGACGGGATGTCCGGCGACGAGTTGCGCCGACGCCGCCGGCAGCGATTCCGTAGGATCGGCGTCTTCACCGAGGCGTTGGCTACGGCCGGGTCGAGGGTCTCCGAGGGCGCGGCGCCCTAAGCGCGTTTTCCACACCATCCACAGCCTTATCCCCCATGTCTAATCGGGCTGCGGGCGGCTAGAACCCCGTCATGTCGCTCCGCGAGTACCGGCGAAAGCGCGACCCGAAGCAGACGCCGGAGCCGTTCAAAGGTGCTAAAAAGCGCGGAAAGCTTCCGATATTTGTCGTGCAGCGGCACGATGCGCGGCGCCTGCACTACGACTTCCGGCTCGAGCTGAACGGGGCACTGGCCAGCTGGGCCGTGCCAAAAGGCATCCCGCTGGAGGCGGGCGCCCGCGCACTTGCCGTCCACGTCGAGGATCACCCGCTCGAGTACGCCACATTCGCGGGCGAGATCCCGAAAGGGCAGTACGGCGCGGGCACCGTCGAGATCTGGGACACGGGCACGTTCGAGCTCGTGGAGGAGAAGAAGGACGGCGGTCTGACCGTTCGCCTCCACGGCAAGCGGCTCGAGGGGACGTGGACGCTGGTGCCCGCGCACCTCGATGGCCAGGAGCGCAACTGGCTGCTGATCCGCAAGCGCGACGACACCGCCACGGCGCGCAAGGCGGTCGACTACGCGCCGATGCTGGCGACGCTCTCGGAGCACGTGCCGACGAGCGACGGGTGGCTCTACGAGGTGAAGTGGGACGGCTACCGGGCGCTGGCCCGTCTCGTCGCCGGCGAGGGGGCGACGCTCAAGAGCCGGCGCGGCAACGACTTCGCGGAGCGATTCGCCTCGGTTGTGAGCGCGCTGCCGCGCGCGGTGCGAACTCCCGACTGTGTGCTCGACGGCGAAGTGTGCGCGCTCGACGATCAGGGCCGGGCGAGTTTCTCGGCGATGCAGCAGGGCAAGGCAGGGACGCCGATCGTCTACTACGTCTTCGACGTGCTGGAGATCGAGGGCGAGCCGCTGCTGGACCTGCCGCTGACGGAGCGCCGCAAGCGCCTGGCAGCGCTCCTCGACCGCCGCAACCGGACGGTCCGGCTCTCCGAGACGTTCGACGACGGCGAGGCGCTGTTCCACGCCGCCGAGGAGCAGGGGCTCGAAGGCATCGTCGCCAAGCGCGCCGAGTCGCGCTACCTGCCCGGCAAGCGCGGCCGCGACTGGCTGAAGATCAAGACGCACGGCCGCCAGGAGTTCGTCATCTGCGGCTACACGCGCGGCCAGGGCAAGCGCGCGTCGGGCTTCGGCTCGCTGATCCTCGGCGTCTACCAGGGCTCGGAGCTGCAGTACGTCGGCAACGTCGGCACCGGGTTCGACGAGGCCGAGATCCGCAAGCTGCTCGAGCGGCTGCGCCCGCTCGAAACCGCCAAGACGCCGTTTCGCGAGGTGCCGAAGATGCCGAAGGTGCGGCGCGACGCGATCGTCTGGGTCGAGCCGAAGCTGGTGTGCGAGGTCTCCTTCGGCGAGTGGACGCACGACGGGCGGCTGCGCCAGCCGGTGTACCAGGGGCTGCGCGAGGACAAATCACCGCGTGAGGTGCGCCAGGAGCTCCCGATCGAGGACGAGATCCGCAGCGGCAGCCGCCTCGTCAAGCTCTCGAACCTCGACAAGCCCTTCTGGCCGGACGAGGGCATCACGAAGGGCGACCTGCTCGCCTACTACCGCGCGGTTGCGCCGGTCGTCCTCCCGCACCTGCGCGACAGGCCGTTCACGATGAAGCGCTACCCCGACGGCTGGCAGGGCGACTTCTTCTTCCAGAAGGACGCCCCGCGCGGCATGCCCGAGTGGATCAAGCGCGTCCGCATCAAGGTCTCGACCCGGGAGTCGCCGCGGCGGGTGCGCGAGATCGACGCGCCGATCGTGAACGACGAGCTGTCGCTGCTCTGGATGGCGAACATGGCCTGCATCGACCTGAACACGTGGTACTCGCGGATCGACAGGCCCGACCGGCCGGACTTCGTGCTCTTCGACCTCGACCCCTCCGCAAACGTGGGGTTCCCGGAGGCGGTGGAGGTCGCGCTGCTCGTCAAGCAGGTGATGGACGCGCTCGGCCTCGAATGCTTCCCGAAGACGAGTGGCTCCAAAGGCATGCACGTCCTGGTGCCGGTCGAGCGGCGCTACACCTACGCCGACACGCGCCAGTTCGCCGAGATCGTTGCCGGCGCGCTGGCGCGGACGCACCGCGGGCTCGTGACCACCGAGTGGTCGAAGTCGAAGCGGCGCGGCGTGCTCATCGACGCGAACCAGAACGGCGAGGGCAAGACGATCGCGTCCGTCTACTCGGTGCGGCCGCGCGCCGGCGCGCCCGTGTCGACGCCGCTGCGTTGGGAGGAGGTCACGAGCGACCTCGCCCCGGAGGCGTTCACGATGGACGCCGTGCTGGCGCGCGTGGAGCGCTTTGGCGACCTGTACGCGCCGGTGCTCACCACGAAGCAGCGCCTCGAGCCGGCGCTTAAGACGCTCGAGAGCTAGCTAGCGCTCGCTGTCTCCCATGTGCATCAGGCCCGGGTCGCGCTGCTCGGCGGCCATGTCGGCCTTCTGCTCGTGGTAGTGGTCGAGCTCGTCCTCGGACGGCTGCGAAAGGCCTGTCTCCTCCTGGTACTCCTTGCCGCCGCGGCCCCACATCTTGTCCCACCACTCCTTGAAGCCACCCATCGTTCCCTCCTCGTTAGCCGGTGCGCCTACTGCGCTGCCTCGTCGTCGGCAGCCGCCTCGGCGCCTGGAAGCTCGTACTCGCTCGTCGTGGCGTCGTCCTTGATGCCCTCGTAGTCCTCCAGCGCCGCCGGCGCTTCGCCCTCCGGGCGGTTGCGGATCGCGTCCTCCTCGCGTTCGAGCCGGTCGGTGTCGCCGGTCAGCCGCGCCCACCATTCTCGCAGGCCCATGTCGCCTCCTCGGGTTGGACACGATGCTACTCCCCGCCGCGACGCAGCAGCTTGACGTAGCGGCCGACCACGTCGAAGCCGAGCTTGGCGTACAGCTCCTTCGGCCAGTCGTGCGCGTCGGCGACCAGGAAGACGAAGTCGGCGCCGGCTGCGCGTGCCTCGTCGGCGGCCCGGGTGACGACCGCCTTCGCGTAGCCGTGCCCGCGGTGCTCGGGCAGCGTGGCGACGTCCTCGATCTGCGCGTCCGCCCCGCCGGTGTAGAGGTCGGCGTAGGAGACGATCTCGCCGTCGACCGGCACGCCGAAGCCGCGCACCGCGACCCAGCCGGCGAGCAGCGGCTTGTAGTCGAGCAGCTGCTCCGCGACCGTGGTCGAGTTCCCGAAATACGTAGCGATCATCCGGCGGCGGGCCGCGCGGATGCCTTCGTGGCCGACCTCGGCGACGCCGCTCGTGTCCACCGGTGCGTCCGGCTCGCGCAGCTGGGCCATGACGACGTGCTCGTCCCGGTCCCACCCGGGGAGCTCGGCGGCGAGCCGGTCGCCCTCGCCTGCGTCCCGAAAGAGCACCGCGCGGTGCGAGAGGCCGGCCTCGTCGAAGAGGCGGTCCGCCTCGGCCTCGAGCTCGGCCGCGCTCGTGACCGGCCGGTCGACGTACAGCAGGTTCGAGTCGTAGCGCTGCGGCAGCTCGGGCGTGAAGACCGCGGTGCCGAAGCGGAACGGCCGCTCTTGTGTCCCGCGCACGTCGCCGCGGCGCATGAACGCGAATGCGCGCTCGAGGTGGTCAGCCATCGCCGAGTCGCTCCGGATGGCCGAGCTGGCCGAGCTCGGCGATGTCGCGGCCGAAGAAGAGGCCGACCGTCCAGTCGACGACCACGCGCAGCTTCCGGGTCACCGTCGGCAGCTGGTACAGGTGGTACGTGCGCGTGATCCACCAGCCGAGGAAGCCGCGGAACGGGAAGCCGAAGACGTCGGCGATGCCGCGATGGCGGCCGAGCGTGGCCACCTGGCCAAGCATGCGGTAGCGGTACGGGCGCGGCTGGGGCATGACTCGCTTCTACCATCGCGCGGGTGGCGGGCATCCAGGTAGCGGTCATCGGCAGCGGCGCCGAGCACGAGCCGCTCGCCGAGGAGGTGGGGCGGTTGCTGGCCGGGCGCGGCGCGACCGTTGTCACCGGCGGGCTCGGCGAGGTGATGGCCGCAGCGGCCCGTGGCGCCCAGTCGGCCGGCGGGACGACGATCGCGATCGTCCCGGGCGAGTCGCGGCGCGAGGCGAACGAGTGGAGCGACCACGTCGTCGTCACGGGGATCGGCCACGCGCGGAACCTTGCGGTCGTCGCGTCCGGCGACGCGGTGATCGCCGTGGGCGGCTCGTGGGGGACGCTGGCCGAGATCGGCTTCGCGAAGCGGCTCGGGCGAGTGGTCGTCGCGGTTGCGGGCGGCTGGGAGCTGCCCGGCGTGGATCGCGCCGGCTGCGCCGCGGAGGCGGTCGAGCTCGCGCTACGCGACCTGCGCTAGCCGCCGCTCGAGGAACTCGCGCTCGACCGGGTTGGTCGCGAGCTCGAGCGCGCGGCGGTACGCGTCCGCTGCTTCTTCCGTCCGCTCGAGCCGACGCAGGAGGTCGGCCCGCGTCGCGTGCAGCAGGTGGTAGCGCTCGAGGCCCTCGATCGCGTCCACGACGGCGAGCCCGTGTTCCGCCCCCGCCGCCATGGCGACGGCGACCGCGCGGTTCAGCTCGACGACGGGCGAGGGCTGGACGCGGCCGAGCTCGGCATAGAGCACGGCGATCTGCGCCCAGTCTGTGGCTTCGGCCGTCGCGGCCTCCGCGTGGAGGGCGGCGATGGCACCCTGGAGCTGGTACGGGCCCGGCCGGCCAAGGCGCATCGCGTGGTCGAGCACGCGCCTCCCCTCTTCGATACGGGCGGCGTCCCAGCGCGAGCGATCCTGATCCTCGAGCAGCACGAGCTCGCCGCCCGGCGTGGTGCGCGTTGCACGGCGCGAGTCCTGGAGCAGCACCAGGGCGAGCAGCCCGAGCGCCTCCGGCTCGTCCGGCATCAGCACCGCGAGCAGCCGGCCGAGCCGGATCGCCTCGTCGCAGAGCTCCTCGCGGATCAACCGGTCGCCGCCCGTCGCTGCGTACCCCTCGTTGAAGACCAGGTAGAGGACGGCGAGCACGACGGCGAGCCGCTCGGGCAGCAGGTGGTCGGGCGGCACCCGGAACGGAATGGCGGCGTCGCGGATCTTCCGCTTCGCGCGGACGAGCCGCTGCGCCAGCGTCGGCTCGGGGAGCAGGAAGGCGCGGGCGATCTCGGCCGTCTGCAGGCCGCCGACGAGCCGGAGTGTCAGCGCCACCTGCGCGTCGGGCGCGAGCGCCGGGTGGCAGCAGGTGAAGACGAGGCTCAGCCGCTCGTCCGGGATCGTGCTCTCGTCCATGTCTTCCTCGGTGGTCGCGGTCTTCTCGAGTCGCGCCAGCAGCTCGGTCTTGCGCTGGAGGTTCTGGTCGCGGCGTATGCGGTCGATGGCGCGGTTGCGAGCGGTGGTGACGATCCAGGCGCCCGGGTTGTCCGGCACGCCGTCGCGCGGCCAGCGCTCGAGCGCGACGGCGAACGCATCCTGGACGGCGTCCTCCGCGCGGTCGAGGTCGCCGAGCGCGCGCGCCAGGTAGGCGAGCGACCGGCTCCACTCCTCGCGAAAGGCACGCGCGACCGCCTCTATGCGCCGGCCTCCTGCTCGACGAGCGGACGGATCTCCACGGAGCCGCGCCGGGCCACCGGCACCCGCGCGGCCATGTCGATTGCCTCGTCCAGGTCGTTGCATTCGACGATGAAGAGGCCGCCGATGAGCTCCTTCGTCTCGGCGAACGGCCCGTCGGTGACCACCGCGCGGCCGTCCTCGTAGCGGAGGGTCTTCGCTGTGTCCGGGTCGTCGAGCTCGAAGCCCTCCACGGACGTTGCGTGCGTGCCGAGGTACTCGAACAGCGCGATCCACTCGGGCATCACCTCGGCGCGCGCTGCCTGGATCTCGGCGGGCGCCAGCTCGGCCCAGCGCGACGGGTCGGAGTAGATGAGCAGGAGGTAGTTCATGTGTTGTCCTCCTCCTGGTAGACCGGGCGGATCTCGATGCCGCCGCGGCCGTGCGGCTCCGGCAGCTGCTTCGCGAGCTCGACAGCGTCGTCCAGCGACGGCGCGTCGACGAGGAAGAAGCCGCCGAGCACCTCGCGCGTCTCGGCGTACGGCCCGTCGGTCACGAGCGTCGCGCCGTCGTCGACCCGCACGGTCGTTGCGCTGGCCGTCGACTGGAGCTCGCCGGCGTGAAGCAGCGCGCCTCGTTCCTGCGCCGCTGCTGCGAACCCGGCGTACCGTTCGCGGGCTGCCCGCTGTTCGTCCGCGGTCAGCGCGTCCCACGCGTCTTCGGCGCCGTGGATCATCAAGAGGAACTTCATCGGTCGTCGCCTCCCGGGTCAGGCCGCGTCGTGGTAGCGGCGGGCGTGGGCGTCGTCGAGCAGCTGCAGGTGCGGGTCGGCGAAGCGGTGGCGCTCGCGCGTCGCGTGCAGCGCAGCCAGGTGACGCCGTCGTGCGAGCTCGCGCTCCGTGCGGCGGTCGTCCGGCTGTTCGCCTTCGCCGCCGCGGATGAGAAGCAGGTGCCGTGCCATTGCGTCCTCCTCGGTTCGGTCTCGCCTGGAGGACGAACGGCGGGTCTCGAAATCGACACGGTGCAAATTTGGCACGAACCCGGCACAGACGGGTGCGCATTTCGTCGTTAGCCTCCGCGGCGGGAGGCGGGCGGAACCACCACTCCCCACCCCAAGGGGCGGGGCGCGCGTGCGCGCGCGTGAATTAAAACGGGCCGTCCGGAAGCGCGGTGTCCAGCGGCCCGGCCTCGAAGGCTTCGCGCCAGGCGGCGTAGATCCGCGGGCCGTTGCCGGGCGGCGAGACGTCTGCGGGGAGGTCGTCGGGCGAGAACCAGCCGAGCTCGGTGACCTCCTCGGCATCGGCGTGTGCGTCGTGGGCTCCCTCGGGCACGGCGTGGTAGTACGAGACGGCGCAGTACTCGGGATCGGCGCCGTCCGGGCCGCCGGGCTGGTACTCGTCGACCCAGTGCCCGAGATAGCCGACGATCCGCACGCGAATCCCGGCCTCTTCGCCGGCCTCGCGCACGGCGCACACTGCGGGATGTTCGTCGCCGTCGCAGAACCCCGACGGCGCACACCACAGCCCCCGCCACGGCTCGATCGCCCTCCGCGTGAGCAGAAGCCGGCCGTCCGCGACGATGAGCGCCGCGCCGGCGGGCGACGCGTTCAACCAGTGCCGGTTACCGCACGTGGGGCAGGCGACGGGCGACCGCTTCCCGATCCAGCCGCCGCAGGCGGAGCAGTGGCGCGGCACTCAGGCGCTCGCGAGCATCGCGTCGAGGAGCGCCAGCGAGCCCTTCTTGTCGAGCGGCTCGTTCAGGTTGCCGCACTTCGGCGACTGCACGCACGAGGGGCAGCCGTGCGAGCACGGGCAGCCGCGGATCATGCGCGCGGTGTCGGCGACCCAGTCTCCGAAGACGTCGAAGCCGCGCTCGGTGATGCCGACGCCGCCCGCGTGGCCGTCGTAGACGAAGATCGTCGGCCGCCCGGTCTGGAAGTGCACGTTGGTGGAGAGGCCGCCGATGTCCCAGCGGTCGCACATCGCCCACAGCGGCAGCAGCGCGATCAAGGCGTGCTCGGCCGCGTGGAGCGTGCCCAGCAGCCGTGGCATCTGCTCCGAGCCGTGCAGCTGCTCGGGCTCGGGCAGGAACCAGATCGCCTCGGTGTCGAACGCAGTCGAGGGCAGGTCGAGCGGCTCGATGTCGATCGTCGAGCCGTCGCGCAGCGCCTTGCGCTGGAACGCGACCACCTCCTCGGTGACGGTGACGCGGCCGAAGAAGACGTCGAGCCCGAGCACGCGATCGCGTCGCAGCTCCTCGCCGATCGCGGTCGTCGTCTCCTTCTTCGCCTGCGTGTAGTAGTCGCCGCGGAAGGGCTCGACGACCGCCGCGCGCGCGTCGAGATCGAGCGTGACGACGCGGTACGACTCGCCCGCGTGCAGGTAGATCGCCCCGTCGTGGACGGTCGAGTAGGCGCGCTCGCGCTCGGCGCTGCCGAGCACCGAGCCCGTCTCCTCGTCGACGATCGTGAACGGGTCGGGCGTCGCGGAGCGCAGGCCGAAGCGGGCCGCCGGGTAGTCGCGGCCGTTCCAGACCCAGCCCGCCTTCGTGCGCTCCAGCTCGGCCAGCGCCTCCGCGCGCTCGAGCGCCCGCGCCCCGAGCACCGGGACGTCGCGCTCGTCGATCGGCGCCTCGAACGCAGCGGCTCGCACGTGGCCGTCCAGGACACGGTCGTTCTCGTGATCCAGGATCGCCGCCTCCACGCGGCGCCGCAGGAGCGTCTCCGGCTCGCGCATGAAGTACTGGTCGAGCGCGTCCTCGCTCGCGACGAGCACTGCGAGCCCGTGGCCGCGCCGGCCTGCGCGCCCCCACTGCTGGCGCAGGCTCGACATCGTCCCTGGAAAGCCGACCGAGATGACCGCGTCGAGCAGCCCGACGTCGATGCCGAGCTCGAGCGCATCCGTTGCGGCGACGCCGAGCAGCTCGCCCTCGACGAGTCGCCGCTCGATGTCGCGCCGCTGCGCCGGCGTGTATCCGGCGCGGTACGGCGAGAGGCGGCCCGCCAGTTCCGCGTCGAGGCGCTCCGCGGTGAAGTGATGGACGAGCTCGGCCGCCTTGCGGCTCTTCGCGAAGCAGAGCGTTCGCAGCCCGCGCTCGACCAGACCGGCCATCAGCCGGGAGGCTTCGCCGAGCGAGCTGGCGCGCAGCCCGAGCTCGGCATCGGTCAGCGGCGGGTTCCACAGCGCCACTGTGCGCTCGGCCCGTGGCGCGCCGTCGTCGCCGATCACGGTCGCGTCCACGCCCGCGAGCGAGCGGGCCAGGTCGCCGGGGTTCGCGATGGTCGCCGACGCCAGCAGGATCTGCGGGTCGGCGCCGTATACCCGCGCGAGCCGGCGCAGGCGCCGCAGGACGTTCGCCACGTGTGAGCCGAACACGCCGCGGTACACGTGCGCCTCGTCGACCACGACGTAGCGGAGGTTCGAGAGCACGTCGCCCCAGCGGTCGTGATGCGGGAGGACGCCGACGTGGAGCATGTCCGGGTTCGTGAGGATCACGTTCGCCGACTTGCGGACCTGCCAGCGCTGCTCGCCGGGCGTGTCGCCGTCGTAGATCGCCGGGCGGAGCTTCGGCACACCCAGCTCCGCGAGCCCGCGCAGCTGGTCCTGCGAGAGCGCCTTCGTCGGATAGAGGTAGAGGGCGCGCAGCTTCGGCTCGCGGGCGAGCGCATCGAGGACGGGCAGGTTGAAGGCGAGCGTCTTGCCACTCGCGGTGCCCGTGGTGACGATCAGGTGCTCGCCGCGCTGCGCGGCCATCCACGCGTCGGCCTGGTGCGAGAAGAGCGAGTCGACGCCGCGTGCCGCGAGCGCCTGCACGACCCGCGGGTGCAGCGCGGGCGGCAGCCCGACCAGGTTCGCCGGCCGCGCCGGCTCGATGGCGAGGTGCGCAAGCTCGTCATCGGATGCCGCGAGGACGTCGTCCCAGAGCGCGGCGTCGACGGCGCGTGCCATCGACCTAGGCTAGATGAGTGATTCCGAACCGGCGGGGAGCGGCCGGATGACGCCCCTGACACGGCGCGCTGCGCCCCGGTCGCCCACAACGAATGGCGCTGCTATGGGCTGCGGGCGACCGTGACGCATCGCTTGGTCATGGCCGCCCCGACCGGCCACCCGGTCCGGTAAAGGCATCAATCATCTAACCCGCCACCCGCCGACTACCATTCCGCCGAACCGGGGTGCTCCGCGCGGCGGGGCTGAGAACACACCCGCGAACCTGATCGGGGTAATGCCCGCGAAGGGAGTAGATGGTTCCACGAGCACTCACGATCGCCGGCTCGGACTCGGGCGGCGGCGCCGGTGTCCAGGCCGACCTCAAGGCCTTTGCGGCGACCGGCTGCCACGGGATGAGCGCGATCGTCGCGCTCACCGCGCAGGACACGATGGGCGTCAACGGAACGCTCGAGGTGCCGGCGGAGTTCATCGAGCTCCAGCTCACGACCGTCTTCTGGGATCCCGGGGTCGACGTGGCCAAGACGGGGATGCTGTTCTCTCGCCGGATCATCGAGACCGTCGCCGCGTTTCTCGAGGCGCACCCGGTCCCGCTCGTGGTCGACCCCGTCATGGTGGCCAGCTCCGGCTCGCGCCTGCTCCAGGAAGATGCGGTGGACGTGCTCGTCGATCACCTCTTCCCGCTCGCGACCGTGGTGACGCCGAACCTGATGGAGGCACAGGTCCTTGCCGGCCGCGAAGGCAGCCGCCGGGAGCTCGCGGAGGCGATCCACGCGCGCGGTGCGCCGGCCGTGATCGTCACGGGCGGGCACGGCGACGCGCCGGCAGATCACCTCTTCGACGGACGCGATCACCTGGAGATCCCCGTTCCGCGTCACGACGTCGCTGCTACTCACGGTGCCGGGTGCACGCACTCGGCGGCGCTGGCCGGCCTGCTTGCACGCGGCCGTTCCCTTGCGGACGCAGCACGCGAGGCTGCCGCGCTCGCAGGCGCTGCGGTCGAGCACGGCCACCCCGAGCTCGGCCGCGGCGACGGCCCGGTCGACGTCCTGGCTGCGGCACGGTGATCGGGGCCGGCGGAGCGCTCGGACGGCTTCGCGAGCAGCGGCCGCTCATCCACCAGATCACCAACTACGTCGTCATGAACGAGACCGCGAACGCGACGCTCGCCATCGGCGCGCTGCCCGTCATGGCCCACGCCCGCGAGGAGGTCGAGCAGATGGCCGCCGCCGCGGGCGCGCTCGTGCTCAACATCGGCACGCTGTCGCCGCCGTGGGTCGAGGCGATGCTGCTCGCCGGCCGCGCGGCGAATCGGGCGGGCGTGCCGGTCGTTCTCGACCCGGTCGGCGCCGGCGCCACCGACTACCGCACGGACACCGCGCGCCTCCTCGCCGCGGAGCTCGAGCTCGCTGTCGTCCGCGGCAACCAGGCCGAGATCGCCACGCTCGCCGGCCACGAGGCCGAGATTCGCGGGGTCGAGTCGATCGGCACCGATGCCGACCCTGCCAGGCTCGCGCGCGCCGCCGCTCGGCGCGCTCGGCGCAGTTGCAGCCGTGACCGGCCCCGTCGACCATGTCTCCGACGGCTCGCGTGTCGTCGCGGTGGCAAACGGGCATGCGCTGCTTGCGTCCGTCACCGGTACCGGCTGCATGTCGACGGCGATGACTGGCTGCTTCCTCGCAGTGGCCGAGCCGTTCGACGCCGCGGTGAGCGCGCTTGTCGCATTCGGCGTCGCGGGAGAAGATGCGGCTCGTGAGGCAGGCGGCCCGGGCTCATTCCATGTCGGGCTGTACGACGCGCTGGCGGCGCTCGACCCGGGTACCCTCGACGAGCGTGCACGGATGAGCGAGCTGTGAGGCTGCACGCGCTCGTCGACGATCTCGAGACGGCCGAGCTCGCGCTCGAGGGCGGCGCGACCGTGCTGCAGCTGCGCCTGAAGCGCCGGCCCGCCGCGGAGGTCGTCGAGCGCGGGCGCCCGTTCCGCGAGCTCGCGACCGCGCACGGCGCGACGTTCATCGTCAACGACGACGTGGACGCGGCGCTGTCACTCGGCGCCGATGGCGTTCACCTGGGCCAGAGCGACCCGGGTCGCGAGCAGGCACGCAAGGTGGGTCTCCTGCTCGGCGTGTCCGCGTCTTCCGTCGCAGAGGCGGTCGACGCCGTCGAGGCAGGCGCCGCCTACGTGGGCGCCGGGCCGGTCTGGTCGACGCCCTCGAAGACCGACGCAGACTCGCCCATCGGGCTGGACGGGCTCGCCGCCATCTGCGACGCCGTCCGCGTTCCCGTCGTCGCGATCGGCGGCGTGGACGCGACGACGGCCCGCGCCTGCGTCGACGCCGGGGCCGCCGGCGTGGCGGTGGTGCGGGCGGCCGCCGACGCCGCCGCGGTGATGGCGGCGCTCGATGCGCCTCGCTGAGCTCGGCGAGCTCGGCCTGCTCGCGGAGCTCGAACGGCGCGGCCTCGCGCAGGGGATCGACGCGGACGCAGCGCTCGTCGAGCCCGACCTCGTCGTCACGCAGGACGCGCTCGTCGAGGGCGTCCACTTCCGGCTCGACTGGACGTCGTGGCGCGACCTGGGCTGGAAGGCGGCCGCCGTCAACCTCAGCGACCTCGCAGCATCGGGCGCCGAGCCGCTCGGGCTCGTGGTCACGCTCGGCGCACCGCCCGAGACGGCCGCCGAAGACGTGCTCGAGCTCTACGCCGGGATTGCCGAGACCGGCGTGCCGGTGATCGGCGGCGACACGACGGCTGCGCCGCAGCTCGTGCTGAGCGTGACGGCGCTCGGACGCTCCGAACGCGTTCCCGGCCGCGCCGGGGCACGCGCGGGCGACGCCATGGTCGTCACGGGCCCGCTCGGCGCCTCTGCCGCTGGCTACGAGGCGCTGCGCGCCGGCATCGACTCGCCGCTCGTGGACGTGCACCGCCGCCCGCCCGCTCCGCCTCGACGAGGGCCGCCGGCTCGCTCGCGATGCAACCGCGCTGATGGATCTCTCCGACGGCCTTGCCTCGGACGCGGGCCAGCTTGCGCGGCGCTCCGGCTGCCGCATCGTCGTCGAGCTCGAGCGCGTCCCCGTGGCCGAAGGCGTCGCCGAGCTGGCGGCCCGCGTGAACCGTTCGCCGTGGGATCTCGTATGCGGCTTTGGTGAGGACTACGAGCTGCTCGCCACGCTCGCGCCGCAGGCAGCCGCCGGCTCCGGCTTTCCGGTGGTCGGGCGGTGCGAGCCGGGCGACGGCGTGGTGCTGCTCCTCGACGGTGGGCCGTTCGAGACCGGCGGCTGGGAGCACTTCCGCGCCGGCGGTTGACCCCGCCAGCACACGGGGTACGCTGCTTCAGGTCCCCGCGGCGCCTCGAGGAGAGGGGAGGGCGAGGCAGTGTTCCGGTACCTGATCGGCCGCCTGGTGTGGTCGGTATTCCTGTTCCTGGCGCTGACCCTGGCCGCGTACGTCCTCTTCTTCATGATCCCGTCCGACCCGCTGCGCGCCGCGCGCTCGCAGGAGACGGAAGGCCTCCCGATCCGCGACGCATACGCGCTGCACGGCCCGTTCTACGCGGACTGGGGCCGGTTCGTCTGGCGGTTCGTCACCGAGCGCGACCTGGGCAACTCGGTCGCGAACCGCGAGCCGGTCACCGAGCGGGTCATGCGCGCCGCGCCCGTGACGCTGTCGCTCATCTTCGGCGGCATGGTCCTCTGGCTGCTGATCGCGATCCCGCTCGGCATCCTCTCGGCGCTTCGGCCACGGTCGCTGTTAGACCGGGCCGCCGTGATCTTCGTGCTGGTCGGGATCTCCGCGCACCCGATCTGGCTCGGCCTCGTGCTGCGCTGGTTCTTCACCGGCCAGCTCGACGTGCTGCCCGCGGGCGGCTACTGCAACATGGTCAACCCGGTCGGGTCGTGCGGGGGCCCCGTCGACTGGTTCTCGCACCTGATCATGCCGTGGATGGCGTTCTCGCTGCTCTTCGCCGCCATCTACGTGCGGATGGTGCGCGCGAGCGTGATCGAGACGCTCAACGAGGACTTCGTGCGCACGGCACGGGCCAAGGGCGCGCCTGAGCGCATCGTCATCAAGCGTCACGTGCTGCGCAACGCGATGCTGCCCCTCGTCGCGATGGCGGGCGCCGACCTCGCGCTGGCGATCGGCGGGCCCATCGGCGGCGCGGTCGTCGTCGAGCGCGTCTTCGGGCTGCCGGGCGTCGGCCAGCTGGCGGTGACGAGCCTCGCGCGGCGCGACACACCGGTGATCCTCGGCGTCACGATCTGGGTGATGGTGCTCGTCCTCGTGCTGAACCTGATCACGGACATCATTTACGTCTTCGTCGACCCGCGCATGACCTTCAAGTCCCAGTCGATCGAGAAGATCGAGGTGCCGTCCGGCGGCGCGCGTACCACTGCCTCCGCCGGCGCCCGAGACGGGCTGAGCGTGCGTACGGTCACCGACGCGAGCTTCGAGCAGGACGTGCTGCGCGCCGAGCGGCCCGTGATCGTCGACTTCTGGGCGCCGTGGTGCGGCCCGTGCAAGGCGATCGAGCCGATCCTCGAGGCAGCTCGCCGCCGACCACGCGGGGCGGGTCGAGTTCGTCCGCATGGACGTGGACGCGAACCCGTTGACGGCGGCACGCCTCGGTGTGCTCAGCCTGCCGACCGTGACGCTCTTCGACGGGGGCGAGCCGGCCGCTCCGGTGCCCGGCGCGCGCAAGCGGGCCGACTACGAGCGAGCCTGGTCGCACTGGCTACAACCGGCCGCGTAGCGCGGCGAGCCTGAGCGCGGGGACGCGCCAGAACCCCTCGACCACGATCGACCGGCTCATCTTCGAGCCGCCCACCTCGCGGTCGACGAACGTGATCGGGAGCTCCACGACGCGGAAGCCGGCGCGGATCGCGCGGTAGGTCGTCTCGATCTGGAAGGCGTAGCCGCGCGCGGCGATCGCGTCGAGGTCGATCGTCTCGAGCACGGTGCGGCGATAGCACTTGAACCCGCCGGTCAGGTCGCGCACGTGCAGCCCGAGCAGCACCTGGGCGTAGAGCGAGCCCCAGCGCGAGATGGCGCGGCGCACGAGCCCCCAGTTCCGGGTGCCGCCCCCGCGCACATAGCGCGAGCCGAGCACAAGGTCGGCCTCCTGCGCGGCCGCGATCAGCCGCGGCACGTCGGCCGGGTCGTGCGAGAAGTCGCAGTCCATCTCGAGTACGAGCTCGGCACCGGCCGCGAGCGCGCGCCGGAAGCCGTCGATGTACGCGGGCCCGATGCCCTGCTTCTCGGGCCGGTGCAGCACGTCCACGTGGCCCAGCTCGGCGGCCAGCCGGTCGGCGATCTCCCCCGTCCCGTCCGGCGAGCTGTCGTCGACGATCAGGACGCGGTCGTCCGGCCCGAGCACCTGTCCGAGCGCCGCGACCATCGCCTCGACGTTCTCCCGCTCGTTGTAGGTGGGGATGCAGATCACCGCGCGCACGGCGTGCATCCTGCCGCTCGGGCGTCACTAGGATCGAGCCGTGGCGACGGGACTGCCTCGCAACAGCGACGTCGCCGACCAGTTCGACCTGCTCGCCGATCTGCTCGAGCTGGAGGGGACGGACGCGTTCCAGGTGATCGCCTACCGTCGCGCGGCGTCGCTGATCCGCGAGACGCCGCGGCCGATCGCGGAGCTCGCGCTCGCCGGTCGTGCCAAGGAGCTGCCCGGGATCGGCGCGACGATCGAGGGCAAGATCGTCCAGATCGCCGACAAGGGCGAGATCGAGACGCTCACCCGCCACCGCGAGCGCGTCCCGCCCGACGTCGTCGGCTTCATGAAGCTGCCCGGCCTCGGGCCGAAGACGGTGAAGCGCATCTGGCAGGAGCTCGGCATCACGACCCGCGACGAGTTGCGCGCGGCGGCCGAGCAGCAGCAGCTCCGCACGCTCCGAGGCCTCGGCGCCAAGACCGAGGAGAACGTGCTCAAGGCGCTCGCCGCCAAGCCCACCGGGCCGCCGCGCACGCTGCTCGGCCAGGCGCTGCCGGCGCTGCTCGCGGTCGTCGAGATCCTGCGCGAGCACCCGGCCGCCGACCTCGTCTCGGAGGCGGGTAGCGCGCGCCGCCGGCGCGAGACCGTACGTGACCTCGACATCATCGCGACTGCTACCGACCCGAAGGCGCTGACCGAGTACCTCACCAGGCTCCAGTGGGTCGCCGAGGTCGCCGCCCAGGGCCCGACGAAGGCGACCGTCGTCTCGCACGACGGCCTGCGCTTCGACCTGCGCGTCGTGCCGCCGGAGTCGTACGGCAACCTGCTCCAGCACTTCACCGGCTCGAAGGACCACAACGTGGCGCTGCGCGAGGACGCGGTGCGCCGCGGGCTCTCGATCTCGGAGTACGGCGTGCAGACGGTCGAGACGAAGGAGGTCTTTCAGACGCGCTCGGAGGAAGAGCTCTACGCGTTCCTCGGCTACCAGTTCATCCCGCCTGAGCTGCGCGAGAACCGCGGCGAGCTGGCCGCGGCGCGCGACGGCAGCCTCCCGGACCGGCTCGTTGAGGCCAGCGACCTGAAGGGCGACCTCCACACGCACACCCGCTGGTCGGACGGCCGCAACACGGTCGAGGAGATGGCGCTGGCGGCGCGCGAGCGCGGCTACTCGTACCTCGCGATCTGCGACCACTCGCACCGGCTCCGCGACGGCGCGCTCGAGGCGCAGGCGAAGGAGATCGACGCCGTCGCCGAGCGGGTCAAGCCGCTGAAGCTCCTGAAGGGCGTCGAGGTCAACATCCGCCCCGACGGCTCGCTGGACATGGCCGACGAGGACCTCGCCGGCCGCGACTGGGTGGTCGCGTCGCTCCACTCGAGCTTCGACAAGAGCCCGACCGAGCGCATCCTCGCCGCGCTGGAGAACCCGAACGTCGACTGCATCGGCCACCCGACCGGGCGCAAGATCAACAAGCGGCCGCCGGCGGACGTGGACGTGGAGCGCCTGATCGAGGCGGCGCTCGCGACCGATACCGCGCTCGAGATCAACTCGCAGCCGGACCGGCTCGACATGACCGACGCGCACGCCCGCGCCGCAGCCGAGGCCGGCGTGAGCATCCCGATCTCGAGCGACGGCCATGGCATCGAGACGCTCCAGTACGTCGAGATCGGCGCCGCGCAGGCCCGACGCGCCTGGATGACCAGGGAGCAGGTGCTGAACACGCGGCCGTGGAGCCGCATCCGCCCGAAGTGACGTTCCGCGACGACGGCCACGCCGCGGTCGAGTGGGCGGCGCGCTACCTCGAGCGGGTCGGCGAGCTGCCCGTCATGGCGCAGGTGCAGCCCGGCGAGCTGACCGAGCGGCTTCCGGCGTCGCCGCCCGACGAGCCAGAGCCGTTCGCGAACGTCCTGCGCGACCTCGACGAGGTGATCCTCCCGGCGGTCACCCACTGGAACCATCCCCGCTTCTTCGCCTACTTCGCGACCAGCTCGTCCGAGCCGGCCATCCTGGCGGAGCTGATCGCGGCGACGCTGAACGCGGTCGCGATCCGCTGGCGCGCCTCGCCGGCGGGGACGGAGCTCGAGTACGTCGCCGTCCGCTGGCTCGCAGAGCTGCTCGGGCTTCCGCCGGACTGGCACGGCCATATCGAGGACACCGCGTCGACGTCGACACTTGCGGCGCTCGCGGCCGCGCGCACGGCCAACCCGGACGCGCGCGTGGTCGTCTGCTCCGAGCACGCGCACTCGTCCGTCGAGAAGGCGGCGCGGATCGTGGGGCTCGAGACCCGCAAGACGCCGGCCGACGACGCGTTCCGGCTGCGCCCCGATGCGCTCGACCTGACCGAAGCCTGCGCGGTCGTCGCGACCGTCGGGACGACGTCGACGACCTCGGTGGATCCCGTGCCCGAGATCGCCGACCGCGCCGCCGAGGCGGGCGCCTGGCTGCACGTCGACGCGGCGTACGCGGGCTCGGGCATGGTCTGCCCGGAGCTCCGCTGGGCCTTCGACGGCGTCGACCGTGCCGACTCACTGGTCGTGAACGCGCACAAATGGCTGCTGGTCCCGACCGACTGTTCCTGCATCTGGACGAGCCGGCCCGACGCCTTTCGCGAGACGTTCAGCCTCGTGCCCGCCTACCTGCGGTCGGGCGACGAGGAATCGCTGAGCCTGAGCGACTACGGGCCGGCGCTCGGGCGGCGCTTCCGCGCCCTCAAGCTCTGGGCGGTGCTTCGCTGCTACGGCCGCAGCGGCCTCCAGTCCGTCATCCGCGAGCACGTTCGGCTGGCGGCGCTGTTCGAGGAGTGGGTGCGGGCCGAGCCGGGCTGGGAGGTGGTCGCGCCGCGCCCGTTCTCCGTCGTCTGCTTCCGGCACGAAGGCTCGGACGAGGAGAACGCTGCTCTGCTCGACCGGGCGAACGCGACCGGCGAGATCTTCATCTCGCCGACCGAGCTGAACGGCCGCTACGTCCTGCGGCTCGCGGTCGGAAACCTCTGGACGACAGAGGCCGACGTGTCCCGCGCCTGGGACGTGCTCCGGGCTACAGCGCTCTGAGCAGCTCGAGCACGCCGGCCGTGCCGTCGACGACGACGTCCGCCTGCTCCGTGAGGCCCGCAGGCACCTCGGCGGAGCGGACGGCGACCGCGACCCCCAGCTCCGTCTTGCGAACCGCGCGGAAGGCATCGATGTCGGTCGTGTCGTCGCCCGCGTAGAGGGCGCGCCGCAGCCCGCTCTCGGCGAGCAGCGCCGCCACCGCCGTCCCTTTATCCGCGCGCACGGGCGGCCGTAGCTCCAGCACCTTGCGGCCGAAGCGCGCGTCGAGGCCGGCCTGGCGCGCGCGCTCTGCGACCGTCTCCAGGTACGCCTCCGCCGCCTCCTGGTCGCGCGCGGTGCGCCAGTGGAACGAGACGGTGAGCCCCTTATTCTCGACGGGCCAGTCGACGGTCGACGAGAACTCGCGCAGACGATCCGCCCACACGGCCGCCTCGGGCGCGAGCTCGAGCCCGTGCGCGCCCACGTAGCGAAGGCCGTCCACGCCGACAACGCGTTGGGCGTCCACTCCGCTCCGCCCGCTGATGCACGCGACCAGCCCGTAGCGGCCGCGGAGCCGCTCGAGCTCGGCCCGCGTCTCGGGCGGGACGGCCGACTCCTCCGGCCGGTCGACGATCGGCGCCAGCGTGCCGTCGACGTCCAGGAGCAGCGCCGCCGCCCGCGGCTCCTCCGCCAGGCGCGCAAGGAGGGGCGGCAGCTCCACGGACGCAGGATAAGCCGGGCGCCCTCGTATGCTCCCCGGGTGGCCCCGAGCACGCTGCGCCTCGTCGCGATCGGGGCCGTCGCCGGGTTGTTCTCGGCGCTGTTCGGCGTCGGGGGCGGAATCATCATCGTCCCGCTGCTCATCCTGTTCCTGCACTTCGAGCAGCGGGCGGCCGCAGCAACCTCGCTCGCAGCCATCGGCGTGATCGCCGTCGCGGGTGCCGTCCTCTACGGGATCCGCGGCGAGGTTCACGTCGGCGCGGCGCTTCTCGTCGGCCTGCCGGCGGCCGGCGGCGCGGTCTTCGGGGCCGTCCTCCAGCAGCGGCTGGCGACGCGGACGCTGGCGCTCGCCTTCGCGTTGCTGCTGGCCGTGATCGGCGTGCGGTTGATCGTCGTATGACCGGTGTCCTCCTTGCGTTGTCGGTCGGGCTCGCGGCGGGCGTCATCGCGGGGCTCTTCGGCGTCGGTGGCGGCATCCTGTTCGTCCCCGTGCTGACCCTGGGGCTCGGGCTCGGGCAGCTCGAGGGCGAGGCGACGTCGCTGCTCGCGATCATCCCGACCGTCATCGCGGGAACGTGGACGCAGCAGCGCTACGGCAACGTCCGCTGGCGGCCCGCAGCCGTCATGGGCATCGCGGCGCTCGCCGGGGTCGAGGTCGGTGTCCGGATCGCCTCCTCGATCCCGGAGCATGCGCTGCGCCGCCTCTTCGGCGTGCTGATGGTCGTCGTCGCAGCGCAGATCGCCTGGCAAGCCTGGAGAAAGAAAACAGGCGACTCCAGGCCTCGTGGCCGATAATGCCGGCATGTCGCGTCGTCTCGGCATGTTGCTGGCTGCCCTCGTGGTCGTGCTCGTCGCGGTCTCGGCGGGCGCCTCTGCGCCGCCCGCGACCGTCGAGGCGAGTGCGGATGCGAGCGCATTCGCCGTCCAGGTCGTGACGCCGGACGCGAAGGTTGTGGCCGGCGACGTCGCCGCGCCGCCTGCCGCCTCGTCGCCGAAAGCCGCCTTCTCGTACCCCGCCGACGCGTCGATCGTGAGCGCGGCCACCGCGCTGTCGAGCGCGACGGCGAGCACGGCGACGGCCGTGACCGCGAAGGCGGCCGCCGAGGTCACGAGCCTGTCGCTCTTTGCCGGCGAGATCACCGCCGCCACCGTGACCGTCAAGGTCGCCGCCAACGCCGGCGAGACGGACGCGAAGGCCGACTACGCCGGCACGCGCGTCGTCGGGCTGCAGGTGCTCGGCGCACCGGTCGCAGGCGAGCCGGGGACCGAGATCCCGCTCGCCGACTGGGGGAGGCTGACGGTGCTGACCGAGACGGCGCAGCCCGGCATGAAGCGAGGCGCGCCGAAATTCCGCATCTCGGTGTCGGCGCTCGAGGTCGAGCTGCTCGCCAACCACGGCGGCCTGCCGGCGGGCTCGATGATCACGGTTGGCTACGCCGACTCGGCCGTCCAGGCCGCGACGCCGCCGCCGCTACAGGAGACGACGCACCTCCCGGCACCCGGTGACGACGTTCGCGCCGCCGGACACGACGCCGGAGCCGCCGGAGTCGAAGCCGAAGTCGAAGCGCGGCCCGGGCCTGAGCCTCGAACCCCCCACGCGCAAGCCCAGCAAGGTGCACCCGCCGCTCACCGCCGGCGGCTACGTCTTCCCGGTCTACGGGCCGTCGTCGTTCATCGACACGTTCGGCGCCGCCCGCGCGGACGTGTCTGGCACCACGGCGACGACATCTTCGCGCCGCTCGGCGCGCCGCTCCTCGCCGTCGCCGACGGGACGCTCTTCTCCGTCGGCTGGAACGATATCGGCGGCCTGCGCCTGTGGCTGCGCGACGGTGCAGGGAACGAGTTCTACTACGCGCACCTCTCCGCGCTATCGACCGCGGCCGTCGACGGCACGGCCGTGCAGGCGGGCGACGTGATCGGCTTCGTCGGGAACACGGGCGACGCCCGCGGGACGCCGACCCACCTGCACTTCGAGATCCACCCCGTCTCGATGCTGTACCTCGGCTACGACGGCGCGGTCGACCCGACCAACTACCTGCAGGCGTGGCAGCGTCTCCAGGACGTGCCGATCGAGGGCGTCGTCGGCTGGGCGCCGCCGCTCGGCGGGGCGGCCCCGAAGGCCGGGGCCATCCTCCTGCAGGCATCCGACATCTCGACGGCGAGCGGCCTCGATCCGGGCTCGCTCCGCCGGGCGGTCAGCGCCAAGGTGGGGCTGCGGGGGCTGAGCCGGTCCGGCAGCGGGCGCGGCACCATCCCGCTGGTGCCGGCGCGTCCGCTGGACCGCGGCTAGCCCGTTACGCAGCTAGGAGCCGTTGTTGCTGGTCGGCGCGTCGCCGAAGTCGGTGCTCTCGCCGCCGCCGACCAGGCCCTTCAGCCACTCGCGCGTCGCGGGGCCTGTGACCGGGTTGAACAGCACGCCGACCACGATCCCCGTGAGCAGGATCATGTTGCGCCCGGTGTGCTTCTCCTTGCCCTGGACACGGTCGGCCGCGCTGCGCAGGTTGTCGATCGCATCCCGCAGGTTCGCCTGGATGTCCTTGTCGCTCGCGACGCGGGCCGCGATGGTGGTGACGCCGCGGTTGCCGATCAGCTCGTCGTAGATCTCGCGGGCCGCGGCGATCGCGTCGCGCACGTCGTTGCGCACCTTCTCGTCGGTGAACGCGCGCTCGACGTAGGGCTTCATGTCGCTGGCCCGATCGGTGAGACGGTCGCGTGTAGTGGCCACTTCAGTCCTTTCCTCGGGTTCATCAGAGCCTCATTTCCAGCGGCTCCAAGACAGAAACTACGCGATCCGCACGCAGCGTCGCGCTGAGTGCCTAGCATCCGCCCGTGCCGAAGGGACTGATCTGCGCGGGAGGGACGGCGACGCGGCTCCAGGAGCTGACCCGCGTGACGAACAAGCACCTGCTGCCTGTCGGTCGCTGGCCGATGGTCTACTACCCGCTCCAGCTGCTCCAGCGCTCTGGCGTGACCGACGTCCTGCTCGTGACCGGCCAGCAGCACGCGGGGGACTTCATCGACCTGCTCGGCGACGGCCGGGTCCGCGCGCGCGCGACCGACGAGCCGCTCTTCGAGCTCGATCTGACCTACAAGGTGCAGGTCGAGCCGGGCGGGATCGCGCAGGTCGTCGGCATGGCGCGCGACTTCGCGCGCGGGCGACCGGCTCGTGGTCTGCCTCGGCGACAACATCTTCGAGCATGCGCAGGCGGCGGCGATCCGCGCCTGGGCGGCGGACGGCGACGGAGCGCTCGTCTTCGCCAAGGAGGTGCCCGACCCGGAGAACTTCGGCGTGGTCGTGTACGGCGAGCGACGGGACGGTCGCCGACATCGTCGAGAAGGCCGGGCGCGTGGACATGCGGTACTCCGAGCCGCCGTCGTCGGACGCAGTCGTGGGCCTCTACTGCTACCCGCCGGACGTGTTCGACATCATCGACGGGCTCGAGCCCTCGAGCCGCGGCGAGCTCGAGATCACGGACGTGAACCGCGTCTACGCGCAGCAGGGCCGGCTGAAGGTCGAGCGCGTCGAGGGCTGGTGGCACGACGGCGGCAAGCACTGGGGCGACCTCGCCGACGTGGGCCGGCTGATCGAGGAAACGGGCGCCAACAAGTGATCGTCGAGCGGTTCGAGCTCCAGCGCCACGACGACGAGCGCGGCTGGTTCATGGAGCTGATGCGCGCGAGCGGGCTTCCGAAGCCGGTGCGCCAGGCGAACCTCGCGCGCTCGCGTGCGGGCGTGATCCGGGCGCTCCACTTCCACGAGCGCGGCCAGGACGACCTCTTCCTCTGCCTCCAGGGCATGGTGCGGGTCGTCGTCCTCCATCGCGAGACGGGCGAGACGTTCACCGAGGACATCGGCGACGACAACCCGGTCGCGATCTACGTGCCCGGCCAGCACGCGCACGGCTACGAGGCGCTCACGGACTGCCTCTTCTGCTACTTCGTCACCGAGGAGTACGACGCGGCCGACCCGGACGAGCACGCAGTCCCGTGGGACGACCCGCGCGTCGTCGACCTGTGGAGCACGCGATCGCCGATCCTCTCGGCCCGGGACCAGCGCGCCGCGTCCTGATCACGGGCGCGGGCGGGCAGCTCGGGCACGCGCTCGCCGACGCGTTCGCCGGCGAGGACGTCGTCGCGCTCTCGCGCGAGGACTGGGACGTGCGCGAGCCGCCGCCCGCGGGCCTCTCGCCTGATCTCGTCCTGCACGCGGCCGCCTGGACGCGGGTCGACGACGCCGAGCGCGACCCGGCCGGCGCGGCCGAGATCAACGTGACGGGGACGCGGAACGCGGCGCAGCTCGGCGCGCCGCTCGTCTACTACTCGACCGACTACGTCTTCGACGGCACGAAGCGCGAGCCGTACGTCGAGTCGGACCGGCCGCATCCGCACTCGGTGTACGGGATCACCAAGCTGGAGGGCGAGACCGCCGCCGGCGACGCCTGGATCGTGCGGTCGTCGTGGCTCTTCGGCGCGACAGGCCACAACTTCGTGCGGACGATGCTGCGCCTGGGCGCCGAGCGCGACGAGGTGCGCGTCGTCGACGACCAGGTCGGCTCTCCGACCTACGTCGGCCATCTCGCGGAGGCGACGCGGGCGATCGTCGAGCTGCCGCGCGGCGTGTGGCACGTCGCTGCCGACGGCGAGTGCACGTGGGCCGAGTTCGCACGCGTGATCTTCGAGGAGGCGGGGCTCGACTGCCGCGTCGTCCCGATCACGACCGCGGAGTACGGCGCGCCCGCGCCGCGACCGGCGTACTCGGTGCTGCGCAGCGAGCGGCCCGGGGCGCCTCGGCTCCCGCACTGGCGCGAGGGGCTTCGGGACTGCCTCGCCGCGCTCAGCCGCTCGGGCTGAAGCACGCACCGAATGGATTGGAGCCGATCGCCGTCCGTGGCGGCCCGGCGCGGCGAGCCTGCGCGTTCACCGGCACGAGGGCTGCGACGAGATCGCCCTCGACATCGGGACGAACGAAGATCGCGACCGCGGTCGGCTCGCCTGGGCACGTGACGTTCTGGATCTCGATCGGCGGTGCGCACCCCGAGTCGTCGCTCGCCTCGCAGGTCCCGTACATGAACGAGTCCCCGCGTTTGTCGTGAAAGACCGCGGTGAGCGGGAGACGGGCGAATCGTCTCCCGAGGTAGTACTCGGCCGGCGCGCCGGGATGGCGGAGCGCGTTCAGGTCGGCGCGGACGTCGGATTGGAAGGGAACAGACGTCGAGCCGCCGCCGCACCCGGCCGCGGAGAGTGCGATCGCAACGGCGAGCACCGCAGCCCGCATGGGCCTGACTATAGCGGATGCGCTATCGCCAGGCGGTCTCGGAAACGGGGGCGCGCTCCTTGAGCGGCTCCCACCAGGCGCGGTTCGCGCGGTACCACTCGACCGTCTCGCGGAGGCCTTCCTCCCAGCCGATGCGCGGCTCCCAGCCGAGCTCGCGGCGGATCTTCGACGAGTCGAGCAGGTAGCGGCGGTCGTGCCCCGGGCGGTCCTGGACGATCGTCTTCAGGTCCTGCGGCTTTCCGGTCAGGTCGAGCAGGATGTCGGCGAGCTCCTCGATCGACACCTCGACGCCCGAGCCGACGTTGTACGTCTCGCCGGGCTTCCCGTCACTCAGCGCGAGCTCGATCCCGGTGCAGTGGTCGAGCACGTGCAGCCACTCGCGCTTGTTCTGAACGGACGCGTACATCGGCAGCGGGAGATCGTCGAGCGCGTTGGTCGTGAAGAGGGGGATGACCTTCTCCGGGAACTGAAAGGGCCCGTAGTTGTTCGAGCAGTTCGTGATCGTGATCGGCAACCCGAACGTCTCGTGGTACGCGCGCACCGCGTGGTCGCCGCCCGCCTTCGACGCGTTATAGGGCGTCCGCGGCCGGTAGGGCGAGTCCTCGGTGAACACCTCGTCAGTGTCGAGCGCCAGGTCGCCGTACACCTCGCACGTCGAGACGTGGTGGAAGCGCTCGACACCGGCGCGCACCGCCGCCTCGCACATCGTCGCCGTGCCGACGACGTTCGTCTGGAAGAAGCTGCCGGGGTCGATCACCGCGCGGGAGTTGTGCGACTCGGCGGCGAAGTTGACGACCACGTCGACCTGCTCGTCGCGCAGCGTCCGCTCGGCGAGGTCCAGGTCGCCGATGTCGCCCTCGACGAAGACGATCTCGCCCTCCAGGTCGGCCAGGCTCGAGCGATTGCCGGCGTAGGTGAGGAGGTCGTAGGCGACCACGTGGTCGCCCGGATGGTGCCCCAGCCAGTAGCGGACGAAGTTCGAGCCGATGAATCCGGCCGCGCCGGTGACGAGCAAACGCACGCTTGAAGCCTAGTGCCGCTTGCCGCCGGGCCCGCACGCCTTCTTCGCGGCGTCGATCTCGCTGCGGTGGCCCTGGATCTTCTGGCTCTCGTCGAGCGCCTTCTTCGCGTCCTTGCAGTCGCCGAGCCCCGCGAGCGAGGCGCCGAGGTCGTACCACGCGTACGCCTCGTAGACCTGGCCGGTCCCGCGCAGGGACTGAAGCGCCTGCTGGGCCTTCTGCGTTGCCTCCTCGTACCGGCCGGCGTGGAGCAGCGCGGTGGCCTGGTCGGTCAGTTGCGTCGGGCTCGCTCCCGCTGCAGGCGGCGGCGTGGTGGTAGGCGGCGGCGTGGTGGCAGGCGGCGGCGAGGCGGTGGGTGCCGGCGACGTGACGGTGACGTCTCGCGTGACGGTTGTCCCGGGGCGCGTGACGCGCACGGTGCGCACGGACTCGGTCTTGCCGGTTGAGTCGCCGCCCGCGCTGGCGAGGATCGCGGCGAGGGCCCCGCCGGCCAGGAGCACGCCCAGCGCGATCGCAACGAGCCCGACGGTCGGCCCGCGACGGCGGCCGCCAGGCGTGGCGGCGATCAGCCGCGTCGTGGTCCCGCCCGCGACGAACGCGTCGCGCAGCTCCGCGACGAGCGCCGCGCAGCTCGCCGGGCGAACGGCAGGGTCCTTCGCGAGCGCGCGCGCGAAGCGGGCATCGAGCTCGCGGCAGGGCAGGTCGGGGCGCTCGGGGCAGAGCGAGGGCGGCGGGTCGTTGACGTGGGCCGCCGCCTCGGCGGTCGGCGACTCGGCCGCGAACGGGCGGTGCCCTGCGAAGAGCTCCCAGGCGACGACCGCGAGCGCGTACCGGTCGCTCGCAGGCGTCGTGCGCCCGCCGGCCGCCTGCTCGGGCGCGAGGTAGCCGGCCGTGCCGAGAATCGTCCCTGTCATGGTCAGCGACTCCAACCCCGCGGCGCTCGCGACGCCGAAGTCGGCCACGTGGACGCGACCCGCGTCGTCGAGCAGCAGGTTCGCGGGCTTCACGTCGCGGTGGACGACGCCCCGCCGGTGCCCCGCGTCGAGCGCCAGCGCGGCCTGGTCGAGCCAGTCGAGCGCCTGGGCCACGGACGGCACCCCCTGCGCCAGCTGCTGCGCGATCGACCCGCCGGGCAGGTACTCCATGACGAGAAACGGCCGGCCCTCCGCCTCGCCGACGTCGAAGATCGTGACGATGCCCGGGTCGGCCGAGAGCCGCGCGGCGGCGAGCCCCTCGCGCTCGAACCGCGCCCTGATCTCGGGGTCGGCGGCGAACCGCTCTGCGAGCAGCTTGATCGCCACGACGCGGTCGAGCAGGGCGTCGCGCGCCTTGTAGACGTCGCCCATTGCCCCGTGCCCGATCTGGACAGGGTCGCGGTAGCGCTCAGGCAGTACGTGGGTCTCGACTCGCATGCGGACGGGGCCCGGCGCCCTGTTTGCTGCTCTCCGTTTGCCGCGTGAGGGAAACCAGAGTCGTAAACGCCCTGTAAAAGCGGCTGTAGACCGGGCGCAGGATGCGTTACCGTGCGATGGGTCGCGCGCTCAAGCCTCATCGAGCGTCGGTCGAGAACAGACACACGGAGCCGTGACCATCCGCAAGCTCGCACCCATCCTCCTGTTCACGCTGGGCGCCGCCTGGGTCGCAGCGGGATCTGCCGCCGCGCCGCGCGCGCTCGATCCTGCCCGTCTCGCCGCGCCGACCTTCGTCGTCAGCGGCCACGGCTGGGGCCACGGGATCGGCATGAGCCAGTGGGGCGCCTACGGCTACGCCAAGAACGGCTTCACCTACAAGCAGATCCTCTCCCACTACTACCCGACCACGACGCTCGGTCCGGCGCCGGTGCGGCGCGTACGCGTGCTGCTGGCGAGCGGATCGCCGTCGCTCGTGGTCTCGTCCGAGGACGACTTCAAGGTCAAGGACGCCGGCGGCGCGACCCACGTGGTCGCCAGCGGCAAGTACACGCTCAAGCCGAAGCTCGCGCTCGCGGTCGACGGAGTCGACAAGCCGCAGCAGCTCGTCGGTCCACTCACCTTCACGGCCGGGAAGAGCCCGCTTGCGCTCGGCGACCGGGCCTACCGGGGAAGCTTCGAGGTCGCGGCCGACGGCCACAAGCTCAAGATCGTGAACGTGGTGTCGCTCGAGCAGTACCTGTACGGCGTCGTCCCGGCCGAGGTGCCCGACGACTGGCCGGCCGAGGCGCTCAAGGCCCAGGCCGTCGTCGCCCGCTCGTACGCGCTCTCGCACCTGGCCGGCGGCGACTTCGACGTGTACCCGGACACGCGCAGCCAGGTCTACCTCGGATTGCCGGAGGAGGTCGCCTCCACGACGGCGGCGGTGAGCGCGACGGCGGGCCAGGTCGTGCTCTACCAGGGCAAGGTCGCAAGCACCTACTACCACTCGACGTCGGGCGGCCGCACCGCGGCGATCGAGGACGTATGGCCGGGCGAGACGCCCGTCCCGTATCTCGTCTCCGTCCCGGACCCGTACGACAATGCCTCGCCGTACCACGACTGGGGGCCGATCGCGATCACGCGCGAGCGGCTCGCGAAGCTCCTGAAGGTGCAGGGCCCGCTGATGGACGCGACCGCGGTGGTCAACGGCTCGCAGCGCGTCACGAGCGTGACGGGCGTGGGCCGAAACGGGCCGGCCGCGCCGATCGATGCCTCGACGCTTCGCAGCGCCCTCGACCTGCGCTCGACCTGGTTCACGATCGGCGTCCTCGCGGTGGAGCGCCCGGCCGCACCCGTCCCGTTCGGCAAGAAGCTGGAGCTCGGCGCGCTCGCGCGCGCGCTCGGGAAGGTGACCGTCGAGCAGCGTGCGGCGGGGGAGGGGAGCTGGACGCCGTTCAGCACCGTCGCGAGCCGCGCAGACGGCGTGCTCGCGATCCCGGTGAAGCCCAAGGTGACGACAGCGTTCCGTCTCGTGACGGGCACGGCGACCAGCGCGCCGGTGCGCGTGACCGTTTCGCCACTCTTGAAGATCTCGACGGCGCTCGACGGATCAGGCCTCGTGGGACTTGCGCGACCCGCTCCGGCGGGTAGCGTGGTACAGGTGCAACGATTGAGGGGCACCACGTGGAAGCCCGTCGCCGGAGCGCGGACCGACGGCACCGGCCGCTGGGCGGCGTCGCTCACCCTGAAAGCGGGTAGCTACCGCGCCTGGATCCGCGCCACGCCCGGTTACGTCGCCGGCGCGAGCCAGCCGCTGAACGTGGAGCCATGAGACCGTTCCTTGCCCTGACCGCCGCTGTCCTCGCCCTCGTCTGCGTGGGCCCGGCGGCCGGCGGGCGCTTCGCCGTCGGGCTCCAGGACGGCGCCGATGCCGATGCGGTTGCCGCGCGCGTGGAAGCGGCCACCGGCGGCCATGTCCAGAAGCTGACGCCGTTCGCGCTCGTCCTGAACGACCGCTCTGCGGCGCAGGCGGCCGGCGTTCCGGGCGTCGCGTACGTCGAGCGGCTCGAGCGGTCGCGCCGGCTCGCCTTCACGCCGAACGACCCGATGGTGAAGAGGCAGTGGTATCTCACCGCGATCCACGCCTTCGACACCTGGCCGCTCTGGCCCGTGAAGCCGGCACTCGGCTTCGTGAAGGTCGCGATCATCGACTCGGGCATCGACGGCACCCATCCTGAGTTCGAGGGCCGCATCGAGGACGCCCAGTCGTTCGTGCCTGACTCGCCGAACGCCCGCAAGGACCCGATCGGACACGGGACGTTCGTCGCGGGGCTGATCGCCGCCGAGCTCAACAACGGCACCGGGATCGCGGGCATCGGTTTCCCCTCGAAGCTGCTGGTCGCGAAGGTCGTGCGCTCGGACGGCACGATCTCCCCGGAGGCCGAGGCCCGCGCGATTCACTGGGCCGTCGACCGCGGCGCCCGGGTCGTCAACCTGAGCCTCGCTGCGTTCCGCAACCCTCTCGACCCGGCCAACGACCAGTACTCGGCGCTCGAGGAGGACGCGATCGACTATGCCGTCGCGCATGGCGTGGTCGTCGTCGCGGCGGTCGGCAACGGTGACGGCGCCCCGAAGCTGCCGTGGCGCTACGCGAGCTACCCGGCGGCGCTGCCGCACGTCATCGGTGTCGGCGCTTCCGCCTCGGACGGCAGCGTCCCCGACTTCTCCAACGGCGACGCCGTGTTCAACGACGTGACGGCGCCCGGCGCCTCGATCCTGTCCACGGTGCCGCGCGACCTGTCGACGGAGAAGCCGGCCTGCCAGGGCTACTCCGTCTGCGGGCCCGACGACTTCCGCCGCGGCGACGGCACGTCGTACGCGGCCGCGGAGGTCTCCGCGACGGCGGCGCTTCTGATCGCCCAGAACTCGGCCCTGACGCCCGACCAGGTCTCGTCCCTGATCGAGCACAGCGCGACAGACATGACGCCCGGCGGGTGCAAACGCTGCGACTACGGCCGTGACGACGCGAGCGGCTGGGGCCTGCTGAACGTGGCCGGAGCGCTCCAGCGGCTGGCGACCGATCCGCCGATCGAAGACGCGTACGAGCCGAACGACGACACCGGGACGAGCGCGTGGACGGTCGCGGGCGGGAAGCGCCTGCTGCGGGCCACGCTCGACTCGTGGGACGACCCCACCGACGTGTACCGCGTCTTCCTCAAGCCGGGCGCGACGCTCTCCATGCAGCTCGACGGTCGGTCGGCGGGCCCGACGCTGAGCCTGTGGCGACCGGGCACGCGCTCGATCGACACGACCCTGGGCGTTCCCGGCAAGCCGCTGCTGCGCGTCACGGCGAGTGCGGGGACGACGAAGCGCGTGTCCTTCAAGGCACCTTCGAAGGGCTGGTACTTCGTGCAGGTCGGCGTCGCGGCCGGTGCAGGCCAGTCCGGGACGTACGCGCTGGCGCTGGCGAAGCAGCGCCCGAGCTTCTAGGGCGCGAGCTCCTCCTCCGGTACCTCGCGCAGGACGCGTGCCGGGTTGCCGACGACGACGACTCGCGGCGGCACGTCCTTCACGACGACGGCGCCCGCGCCGACGAACGCCTCCTCGCCGATCTCGACGCCCGGGCAGAGGACCGCGCCGCCGCCGACCCGCGCGTTCTTGCGGATCGTCGGCCCGCGGAGGAGCTTCTTTCGCTTCTCGGTGCGGCCCATGAAGTTGTCGTTCGTCGTGACGACGCACGGCGCGATGAAGACGTTCTCCTCGAGCGTCGAGTACGCGGTCACGTAGGCGTCTGCCTGGATCTTGGTCAGCGCGCCGATCGTCGTGTCGTTCTCGACGAGCGAGCCGCGCCCGATCACGACGTCGTCGCCCACGACCACCCGCTCGCGCACGCAGGCCTGGTCGCCGACGATCACGCGCTCGCCGAGCTTCGTGCCGGCGAAGACGATCGCGCCGGTGGAGACGATCGTCCCCGCGCCGATCTCGAGCGGCGGCAGCGGCTCGCGCTTCGCGGTCGACCGCGGCGAGAGCGACGGCTGCTTGCCGACCACGGCGCCGTCTGCGATGTGGCAGCCGTCGCCGATCACGGTGCCCGGGTAGATGACGACGTGCTCGCCGACGGTGTAGTTCACGCCGGTGTCCCGGCAGGCCGCAGCGTGGGCCCGAACATCGCCTTGTAACAGTCTGTTACTTGGCGCTCGAGGGTCACGCGCGCACCGCGGACAGCGAGTCCGTCAGCCGTTCCAGCGCGCGCACGACCATCGCGCCGTCGCGCGCGACCTTGCCGCGGTCACCCTCGCCCCGCACGAGCCGCAGGAACTCCTGGCACTCGAGCCGCAGCGGCTCGTCCGTCGGGATCTTCGGGATGTAGATGTCGCCGCTGCGCGTCTGCCACTCGCCGTACGTCTCCGCGCGCTTCCACGGCGCCTTCTCGTAGACGGTCACCTTGCGCTCGAGCTCCATGTCGTCGAAGACCGCCATCTTGTGGTCGCCCACGACCGTCATCCGCCGCATCTTGTGCGGGTCGAGCCACGACAGGTGCATGTGCGCGATCTTCCCGGACGGGAAGCGCAGGTAGCAGAAGACGACGTCCTCGACCCCCTCGGTGAGGAAGTCGCGGCCGTGCGCGACCGCTTCGATCGGGTCCTCGTCGAGCAGGTAGAGGATCACCGAGAGGTCGTGCACGCCCAGCGACCAGAGCGCGTTCTCGTTCGTCCGCACGATGCCGAGGTTCTGGCGGTTGCCGTAGATGCAGAGCACGTCGCCGAGCTCGCCCGAGTCGACCAGCTCCTTCAGCTTGCGGACGCCCGGGTGGTAGAGCAGCAGGTGGCCCGGCATGAGCGTCAGGTCGCGCTCCTCGGCGATCGCGACGAGCTCCTCCATCTCGTCGCCGTGCATCGCCGGCGGCTTCTCGACCAGAACGTGCTTGCCGGCCTCGAGGGCACGCTTTGCGATCGGGTAGTGCGTCGGCACCGGTGTCGCGACCACGATCGCCTCGAGCTCCGGGTCGGCGAGCAGGTCGTCGAGCTCAACGGTGACCCGTGCGTGCGGGTAGCGGGAGGCGAAGCGCGCCTGAATCTCGGGATCGGCGTCGCAAAGCCACCGCAGCGTCCCGAGGTCGTCGAAGTTGCGCGCGAGGTTCGGCCCCCAGTAGCCCAGGCCCACCACGCCGACGGTCGTCATCTTGCCTCCTGCACGCCGCGCGTGAGCATAGACAGCCTCGCTGCGATCCTCTCCGACGCACGGCCGTCGCCGTAGAGCTGTGGCAGGCCGTCCGGCAGCCGCGCCCGGCGGACGGCGGCGACGAGGGCCTCCGGATCGGCGTCGACCAGGACGTTGGCGCCGAGCTCGACCGTGTCGGCCCACTCGGTCGACGGCCGCGCCGTCACGCAGGGCACGCCGTACCAGTACGCCTCCTTCTGAAGGCCGCCGGAGTCGGTGACGATCACACGTGCCTGTGAGGCGAGGGCGGCCAGGTCGAGGTACCCGAGCGGCGCGGCGATCGTCACCGTGGCTGCGGGCACCATCCCGGCCGCCTGGAGCACCGCGCGCGTGCGCGGGTGCGCGGGGAAGAGCACACGCTCGCCAAGCCGGCCCAGGGCGTCCACGATTGCCTGCAGCCGCTCCGGCTGCACGTTCGCCTCGCGATGGATCGTGGCCACGACGTAGCGCCCCGGCTCGACCGCGAACCGCTCGAGGACACGGGAGCGCTGCCGCGCGATCGGCGCGAGGCGCAGCGTGGCGTCGAGCATCACGTCGCCGACGACCTCGACCTGCCCGCCCGCGCCCTCGGCGGCGAGGATCGCGGCGGAGCGTTCGTCGGGGGCGAGCAGCAGCGCAGCGAGCCGGTCGGTCTCGATCCGGTTGTGCTCCTCGGGCATCGAGAGGTCGCCGCTGCGCAGGCCCGCCTCGACGTGCGCGACTGGCACCCCGATCGCCGCTGCCGCTCGTGCGCCCGCGAGCGTCGAGTTCGTATCGCCGAAGACGAGCACCCCGTCGGGCTCCTCTGCCCGGACGGCGTCCTCGATGAGCGGCTGCAGCCGGGCGAGCAGCTCGTCGCGCGGGAGCCCGCCGATCCCGAGCATGTAGGCGGCCGGCGCGAGGCCGAGCTCCTCGAAGAAGACGTCGGAGAGCTCGCGGTCGTAATGCTGGCCGGTGTGCACGACGACCTCGTCGTGCCCCGCGGCGCGGAGCGCTTCGGAGAGCGGCGCCGACTTGATGAACTGCGGCCGGTTCCCGACGACGGAGACGATCTTCATCGCCGCGCCAGCCTAGTTTCGGCGGTACCATGGGCGGTCGCTTCCGCGCCCTTGGCGCCTGCGAAGCGCCAGGGCCGTTAGCTCAATTGGCAGAGCAGGGGACTCTTAATCCCAAGGTTGGAGGTTCGATTCCTCCACGGCCCACTCCGGAGGTTTTGGAGGGAGGCGGCCGCGTACCGCCCCCCTCCGTTCAAGCGAGATCAGCCGGGCGCCACGGCGGGAGTCGCGGCAACGCGCTCCGCGCCGGTACCGGCTCGCAGGATCGGCGACCACGGCAGGAAGCCCTTCACCGTGCAGTAGACGCCGAGGGCCGGCAGCGGCTCGGATACGGGTGCGACCGCCGTGCACCGCACCTCAGCCGGCAGGCGCCGCTCGAGCGCGAGATAGCCCCGCGCCGCGAACAGGCACACGGTTGCTCCGAGCGGCCAGACGAGAGACGAGTGCCAGCCGAGCACCGGCCCGCCGACGGCAGGGGCCGAGCGCCAAGCCGAGGCTCCACGACATGCTCGACAGCGCGAAGTAGCGCCCGCGGAGCCGCTCGACCGAGAGGTCGGCCACCAGGGCGTCCTGCACCGGCCCCTGAAGCACCTCGCCGACGTCGAAGACGACCGTTGCGAAGACGAACACGAGCGCGGCTGCGGTCGCCGTGAAGAACACCCCGCCGGCCAGGACGATCATCGCGGCGCAGGCCGAGACCACGTTCATGAGCGCCAGTGCAGCCATCCCGCGCCGCCTTCCAGCAGCCGTGCCGCGGGCACCTGGGTGATCACGATGAAGGGCCTGTTCGCGAGCCAGATATCCCGATCCACCGCTCGCTCACGCCCGCCACGTTCTTCGCGTACGGCGGCAGCAGCGCGAACATCTCGAAGCCGAACGCGACGAAGACGACGTTCAGCGCCACGACGCCGCCCGCCTGGACGAGCCAGACGCGCGGCGACGTCCTGCGGCGCTGCGGTCGAGCAGCTCCACCCGCTCGACGCTAGCGTGGCGTCAGCGGTCGGGGTACGGGTCGTCGACGGCGTCGCCGCCCGTGACCGTGGCCCACTGGCCGTTTCCGCACTTCGGGCAGGGCGGGAGATGCGTCGTCGATCCGACGTCCAGCTGGTTGCCGCAGTTGGTGCACCTGTAGGTGCCGGCAGAGACGTCGCTGCCGGCGGGAACCGGGTTCGCCATGGCGCTCCTTTCGTCGCGCCCTTGCTTGCCCGGCCCCCCGGCTAGGAAACGTTCGGCTTGGTGACCTCGGCCGCGAACACGACGTAGCGGTAGGCGTCGCTGCCGGCCGGGTGGCACGTCGAGAGGACGAGCCCCTTGTAGTGCACGATCCACGTCTGCCACGGCCGCACGATCAGCTTGCGCCGGACGCGGAAGACCCGCTTGCCGACCCGGATCACGTCGCCGTGGCGCAGGGCCGGCAGCTGGTTGAACGGGTGCGACCAGGTCGTCCGGTGCGCCGCGATCGCCAGCGTGTCCGAGTCGTGGAAGTAGAGGAGCGGCCCTCCGTCCAGCGTGCGCGAGAGCGGCATGTCGAGCCCGATCCGCGGGATCACGACATGAGGCGTGCCTGCCGCCGCGCCGGGGCTCGCGAGTGCGAGCCCCAGCGCGACAGTGGCAATGAGGGTGCTAGCGCGTGTGAGGAAGGACACGCGGCGTGAACTTCTTGGAGACACCCTTGACCTTGATCTTCTTCTTGGCCTTCTTGACCTTCTTCACCTTCTTGGCCTTCTTGACCGGCTTCTTGACGACCTTGGCCGGGCACGTGCACTTCTCGACGATCGTGACGACCTTCTCGACGGTCTGCGTGATCGGCCCCGGCGGGACGCAGTTGCCCGAGGCGTCCCTGACCATGCCGGCCGGAACGGCCGTCTGAACGCCCTCGATATTCGGGCAGAGATCGGTCGGCGGCGTCACGCAGTTGCCGGCGCTGTCCTTGACCATGCCGCTCGGAACGGCCGTCTGAACGCCCTCGATATTCGGGCAGACGTCGTTCGGCGGAGGCGGAGGATTGAACGCCATGCACACCATCGGCTTGTGGTCGTCGTTCTCCTCGATGGAGTTGTCGGTCTGACGAGTCGAGCCGCCGGCGGTCTTCTTGGTGTCCTTGTTGTGGTACGTGACCACGCACACCTGGACCGCCGTGGTGACGCTGGCGGGGTACGTATGGCTCAGCGGGCCGAACGTGCCGGGGACGCCACAGCCGTTCGTCGTGTGGATCGTGTTGTCGGCCGGCGTCCCCACTGCCACGCCGTTGGCGACGACGTTGCCCGGAGCAGTCGGATCGTTCCACGCGATGGCGTAGCCGTCCGGCTTCTTCGGATCACACTTCTTCTCCCACTCGTACGTGCCGCTGACGGTCAGCGTCCGGCTGCCGTCCGCGTTCGTCACAGTCGTCCCGGTAAGGCTCACCGGGCTGGGTGCGTCCGCGAGAGCCGCCGGCGCGATCACGGCGGCAACGAGCACTACGAGGACTGCCGCAAACAGATGCTTCATCTGGAAAGACCCCCCAAAGTTTTGAGCCCCTGACGTGTGCCGCCCCCCGGCGGCGTTCACTCATTGAGCGGATCTGGCAGCGGATTGCACGGAAGATCCCTCGTCCGGAGGATCAAGACCCCTCGGACGAGGGAGCGAGACGGCTTCTGGGCGGCCGATTCGCGCGCGTCAGACCCGCGCAGGGACCCGCGCGCGGACTGCGGAACGGCTGAAAACGATGAGCGTTGCGAGGCTCACCGTCGCGGCGGCGAGGAAGGCGGCGCGGTCACTCGTCGCGCGCGCGAGCGCCCCGCCGCCGGCCGGCCCGATGATGTTGCCGAGCGCCCACGCGGCGCTCATCGTCCCGAACGCGAGCGCCTGGGCGATCCCCGCCCGCTCGGCGCCGTCGGCGATCAAGGCCAGCCCGGGCGTGAACAGCGATCCGAACGTGACGGCTGCGACGACCGTGAGGAGGGCGAGCGCGGCGGCCGAGCTCGCGAACGCGAAGACGACCGCCACCGCCGTCGACCCTGCCACGCCCAGCGTGACCGGCAGCATCAGGCCCCGACGGTCGATCCACCGCCCGAGGAGCGGGTTCATTCCGGCCTCCAGCCCGGCGGAGACGAGGAAGAGCGCGCCGATCGCTGCGGCGCCCCAGCCGAGCGCGTCGAGGTGCAGCGACACGAGGACGTTCATCAGCCCGAAGAGCAGCGCGGGCAGCGTCATGAGCCAGAAGCCGGCGAGCAGCTCGCGCTGGCGCACGGCGCGCCACAACGCCCCGAGCTCGAGCGGCTGTGGCCCGGAGTCGGGCAGGCGGAAGGCCGCGACGCCGAGGCCCCAGACGACGAACGCGAACGCCACGAAGGTCGCCCGCGTGTTCGTCACACCCGCGACCGCACCGATCGCGGGCCCGAGCATTGCGCCGACAACGGCCCCGCCCATCGCCGTCCCGATCGCCTGTCCGCGGCGCGCCTGCGGCGTGCTCGCGACGATCCACGAGAACGCGCCCGCCCAGGCGAGCGCGCTGCCGATCCCCTGCGTGAAGCGCGCGGCTCCGAGCGTCCACGGGTCGCCCGCGAGCCCGAAGACGACGCTGGCCGCGCCGACGGCCGCCAGTCCGGTCAGCGCGGCCGTCCGCGGGCCGAACCGAGCGGCTGCGATGCCGCCGGGGATGCCGCCGACGAACGTGCCGGTCGCATACGCGGCCGCGAGCAGTCCTGCGCCCGCCTTCGAGAGGCCGAAGTCGTCTGCGTAGCCCGGAAGCAACGGCGTCAGCGCCGCGTAGAGCGTGCTGTCGACGAGGACGACGAGCGTGGCGACGACGACGAGGCGGCGCACGCCGCCACGCTAGCCCTCCGAGGCGGCGGCGCGCTCCTTCTCCTCGGTCAGCGGCGTGGCGGCGCGCAGGGCGGGCTCGTCCACGAGGTTCAGCACGCGCATGCCGTGCGTGAAGACCACGGCGCCGCCGAGCCAGCCGCCGAGCGTCAGCACCGCGAAGCCGAGGATCGTCAGGACGAGGCCGCCACCGTTCACTTCGCCGTCGGCGTAGCCACTGTGGCCCACGAGAGCCGCGATCAGGAAGAGGACAGTCGCGCTCACCATCGCGAGCAGGTGCGAGGTCGCAGTCCGGAAGAGCGGCGTCCCGCGGCTGATCGTCAGCCAGTCGGCGAGCCCCGTGAGTGCCGTCGGCACGGTGATCACGAGGCCGACGACGAGCGCCAGCCACCATGCGTGCGCGGTGTTCGCATCCGAGACCCCCAGCGCGCTGAGCACGCCGAGGACGGTGGCCACCGTGTAGGTGCCGACCGTGGCGTCCGTCAACGGCGGGTGCAGCGGATGGCCGGGGAACCCCTTGATCAGGTAGCTCGGTTTCATCGTCCCTCCTTTGGTTGAGGGACGTCCTGTTCCCGCGGGCCGGCTGCTTAGTCAGTCCCTCGAACGAGGGAGGGCCTTCGCGGGCGGTCCTCCCCCGAACGAGGGTCGCTCGTTTGAGACGCTCCGCCGATCCAGGCCAGGCACATGCCCGTCCGCGTTTCCATCGCCGCGCTCGCTGCGGTTGTCCTCTCCGGCCTCGCCTCTGCCTCCAGCGCAGCGCCGATCGCCTCCACCGCTGCCGTGCACGACCCGAACGTCGCCGCGCTCCAGGTTGGGCTCCGCGCCCGCGGCGTCTACTCAGGATCCGTGGACGGCGTTGCCGGGCCGGGGACCGTGGCCGCGGTCCGCGCCATTGGCGGCAGCGGGCTCCTCAGTGCCCGCACGCGCGCGAAGCTGGGCCGGCTCGGCCGCCACCCGCTCGGAAGCCGTGCGGTTGCGGGCGGCGCCGTCGGCTGGGACGCCGCGGCGCTCCAGTTCATGCTCGCCTGGCACGGCTTTCCGTCGGCCACCGTGGACGGCAACTTCGGATCGCACAGCGTCGCGGCGCTCGAGAAGTTCGAAAGCTGGGCTGGGCTCCCCGCCGATGGCGTCGCAGGCCCGGCTGTGATCGCCGCGCTCAAGCAGCCGCCGCCCGTCTGCCCGATCCCCATGCGGGCGCCAATAGCCGTCCCGTATGGGGACCGCTTCGGCCCGCGCGGGAACCGCTTCCACACCGGTGTCGACTTCCCCGCCGCCACCGGCACGCCGGTCGGGGCTGCCGCTCCCGGCCGCGTCACCTGGGCCGGCGACATGGCCGGCGGCTGGGGCATCGTCGTTCGCATCGACCACGGTTCCGGCCTGATCTCGATGTATGCGCACCTCTCGCGCGCGAGCGTCTCGATCGGGACGCGCGTCAGGACCGGCCAGACGGTCGGCGCCGTGGGTGCGACCGGCCACGCCGAGGGCTCGCATGTTCACTTCGAGGTGCGGGTCCGCGACGCCGCGGTCGACCCGCTGCCCTGCCTCGCTCTAGCCGCCCGGTAGGACGAGCTCGAAGCGGGCGCCGGGATTGGCTCGTTCGTAACGGAGGTCGCCGCCGAGCGCGTACGCGTACGAGCGCGCGATCGCCAGCCCGAGCCCGGCGCTGCCCCGCGCGCGGCTGCCGCGCGTAAAGCGCTCGAAGAGCCGGTCGACGAACGCGGGATCCACTCCCGGCCCGTGGTCGCGCACAGCGAGCCGGAAGGGCGGGCCGGGCTCGGCGCGGATCTCCACCGGCGGCCCGCCGTAGCGCAGGGCGTTCGTGACCAGGTTGCCGACGACGCGGTCGATGCCGTCTGCGTCGGTGACGAGCTCGAGATCCTCGGGGATCTCGACGCGCACCCCGTCGTCGGGAGCGATCTGCTGCAGGAGCGCGATCACACGCTCGCGCGGCCGAAGCCGCCGCGGCTGCACCTGCATCGACCCGGACTCGATTCGTGACAGGTCGAGCAGGCTCTGGGTCAGCGCCGCCAGCCGCGTCGTCTGCTCGTAGAGCGTGGTGCGCAGATCGACGAGCTGGTCGTGATCAAGGTCGTCGCCGCGCAGGTGGAGCGTGGCGGCGATCCCGTGCACCACCGCGATCGGCGTGCGCAGCTCGTGCGACGCGATGCCGACGACGTCGCTCTTCACACCGTCCGCGTGCTGAAGCTCCGCGGAGACCCCGGCGATCCCGCCATGGCTGTCGGCTCTGTCGACGAGCACCGCAGCGACGACTCCGAGCGCGCCGAGGAGCGCGAGCGTCTCCCCGGACGCGTCGACGGGTTCGTCCGGCCCGTCCGCGAGCAGAAAGCCGACGCACCGGTCCTCGAGCACGAGCGGGACGACGACGCGCGTGCAGTCCTCGCCGCCCGGCCAGCGGGCCGAGGACACGAGCGAGTGGCCGGATGCGGCCGCCTCGGCGAGCGGCGGAACCTCGTCGATCGCGACCGCCGCGTCGGGCCACGCGATGTTCTGGCACACGGCCGCCTGTACCGACGCGCCGTCGGACCGCAGGACGAGCGCTCCCGCGAAGCCGAATCCGCTCCGGGCCTCGGTGCAGATCCGCTCGAGGAGCTCGAGGGCCGAGTACGGCCCCCCTGCGACCCGGGCAAGCGCGAGAAACGGACGCAGCTCCCGCACCCGCTCCCGGCTCATTCGTACGGTCCCTGCTGCCACGTCCTCCCTCGAAACGACGAGGGGCGAGACGTTTCCGCCCCGCCCCGGTCTCTCACAAGCTGCTGCGGCCTAGTACGGCGGCGGCGGTGCGGCCGGGCCTTCCTCGACATACGTGCGGCGCCGGCTCGTGAAGTAGCCGGGCCCGCCCCACGACGACCAGAAGATCATCGAGAGCACGAGGCCCATGACGCCGACGGCGAGCACGATCCACCCCACTGTCTGGATGTCGATCCCGTTCGCCTCGGCACTGACGGCGAAGGCGAGGATGGCCCCGACTGCGATCAGAAAGATGCTTACGCCAACACCCATTTTGATGTTCCTCCTTCCAAGTCCTTGCGCCGAGCCTGGTACCCGGAAAGGCGCGCGCCCGAAACGTCCAGGGCCGCGAAATCACCCGATCGGAGGGACCGCGAGCGTCTTCTGCGCGACGCGATAGTCTGCGCGCCTCGTGCAGAAGGGACACCTCCTACGCGTACTCGGAATCGCTGTGGTCGTGGCGGCGATCTGCACCGCCGTCGCCCTCTTCCTGCCGTGGCTTCCCGCGGCCGACTCGAAGCAGGCGGACCGCATCGACTGGATCTTCTGGTTCGTCACGGCGATCTGCATCGGCGTCTTCGCCCTCGTCACCGGCATCTTCGTGACGTCGCTGTGGATGTTCCGCGCGCGCCCCGACGACGACACCGACGGCGCGCCGGTCCACGGTCACACGGGCCTCGAGATCACCTGGACGGCGATCCCGTTCATCCTCGTCACCGCGATCGGCATCGTCAGCGCCATTGCGCTCGCGAAGAACGAGGACGTGCCGAAGGATCACCTGACGGTCAAGGTGCTCGGCGAGCAGTTCGCGTGGAGCTTCACGTACCCCGGCTACGGCAACATGGAGACCACGACGCTGCGGCTCCCGGTGAACAAGACGGTCAAGCTGGAGATGACCTCGCGCGACGTGATCCACTCGTTCTACGTGCCGGAGTTCCGGCAGAAGGAGGATCTCCTGCCGGGCGTGACACGCGACCTCGTGATCACGCCGACGAAGACGGGCAGCTACGTCATCCAGTGCGCCGAGCTTTGCGGGCTCGGCCACGCGGGCATGCTCGGCCGGGTGATCGTTATGCAGCAGGCCGCCTTCGACAAGTGGGCCAACGCGAGCGGGCAGACGACCCAGGCCGGCGGCTCAAGCGCGGGCAAGACGGTCTTCGCGAACAACGGCTGCGGCCAATGCCACACGTACCAGCCCGCCGGCGCCACGGGGAAGATCGGCCCCGACCTCGATAAGCTCCCGCAGTACGCCGAGCAGGCGAAGAAGCCGCTCGACGATTTCGTCAGGGAGTCGATCGAGAATCCGTCCGCCTACATCCAGCCCGGATTTCCGAACGTGATGCCACCCTTCAGCAGCCTGCCGAAGGATCAGATCGACGCATTGGTGACCTTCCTGACCCAGAGCTCCTCGTGACGAGCGTTGCGCACGGCCACGGCGCCCACGCGGCGCCCCCGACGACGCCGTCCTCGCCGTGGCGCCGCTACCTGCTCGGCCCCGGCTGGATCCGCGCGCTGTGGATGGCGCCGCTGTTCGCGCTGATCGGCTACGGCATCGTCATCGCGTTCCGCTGGTGGGGCGGCTACGAGCCGCTGAACCAGACGGAGTCGGTCGTGACCGTCGCGTTCCTCACGGCGATGCCGGTCGGCTTCCTGGCCGGGATCGGCGCCTTCGACTACTGGGTGCACTACTTCCTCGGCAAGCCCACGCTGCCGGAGGACCACTCGGGCCACGGCGCGTACTCGTGGAAGGACTACTTCCGGATCAATACCGACCACAAGGTGATCGGCGTCCAGTACGTCACCACGACGATCTTCTTCTTCCTCGCGGGCGGCCTGCTGGCGATGCTCGTGCGCGCAGAGCTCGCGCGGCCGGGGATGCAGTTCACCGACACGGAGACCTACAACGGGCTCTTCTCGGCGCACGCGTCGCTGATGATCTTCCTGTTCGTGATCCCGGCGTTCGCGGGGCTCGCGAACTACGTCCTGCCGCTGATGATCGGCGCGCCGGACATGGCGTTCCCGCGCCTGAACGCGCTCTCGTACTGGATGCTGCCGATCGCCGGGACGATGATGCTCTCGAGCTTCTTCGTCGACGGCGGGCCGTTCGCGGCCGGCTGGACCGGCTACCCGACACTCTCGACGTCGCTGCCGCTCGGTCAGACGTTCTTCAACATGGCCGTCCAGTGGGCAGGCGCGTCGTCGATCGCGACCGCCCTGAACTTCCTGGTGACCATCATCACCATGCGCGCGCCGGGGATGACCTTCTGGCGCATGCCGCTGCTCGTCTGGGCGAACTTCACGACTTCCCTACTAGTTGTTCTCGCCACGCCGTTCATCGCCGGCTCGCAGTTCATGGTGCTGTTCGACCGCGTGATGCACACGCACTTCTTCGAACCCGACGGCGGCGGCTACACGCTCGGGTACCAGCACATCTTCTGGTTCTACTCGCACCCGGCCGTCTACATCATGATGCTGCCCGGCTTCGGCATCGCCTCGGAGGTCATATCCACCTTCAGCCGGAAGCCGATCTTCGGCTACCGCCTGATGGCGCTGTCGCTGTGCGCGATCGTCGTCCTCGGCTTCTCGGTGTGGGCGCACCACATGTTCGTCGCCGGCATGGCGCCGTGGCTCCGCGTGCCGATGATGATCACGACGCTTCTGATCGCGGTGCCGACGGGCATCAAGATCTTCTCCTGGCTCGCCACGACGTGGGAGGGGAAGATCCACTTCACCGCGCCGATGTTATGGGCGCTCGGCTTCCTCTCCATGTTCGTGATCGGCGGCCTCTCCGGCATCTACCTGGGCTCGGTGCCGATCGACATCCACGTGTCGGATACGTACTTCATCGTGGCGCACATCCACTACGTGCTGTTCGGCGGGTCGCTGTTCACGATCTTCGCCGGGATCTACTACTGGTTCCCGAAGATGACGGGCCGCATGTACGACGAGCGGCTCGCGAAGATCCACTTCTGGCTGACGCTGGTCGCCTTCAACGCGACCTTCTTCCCGATGCACCTCACCGGCACGCAGGGGATGATGCGCCGCTACGCCGACCACGGGCCGAGGTTCGAGAACTGGAACATGTTCATGTCCATCGCCTCGTTCGTGCTCGGCGCCTCGTTCATCATCTTCGTCTACAACATGATCGTCAGCTGGGCGCGCGGGCCGAAGGCGCCGGGCAACCCGTGGCGCGCGATGACGCTCGAGTGGCAGGTCTCCTCGCCGCCGCCCGTCTTCAACTTCGACGAGATACCGCAGGTCGTCGGCAGCCCGTACGAGTACGGCGTGCCAGGCGCGCGCCATGCGGTGCTGGCGGGTGAGAAGGCGGGCGAGCTCGAGGAGGCGCACACGTGAGCGAGGCGTCCGCTGCACGGGCGCACGTCCTCGTGGTGGCGAACGAGACGGTCTGCGGTGAGACGCTCATCGCGGCTCTGCGAGCACGCGGCGCCGCGATCCAGGTCACGGTGCTGAGCCCCGTCAACCCGCCGCGGCAGGGCTACGTCGTGTACGAGGACTCGCGCCGCGCGTCGGCCGGCCGCCGGCTCGACCGCACGCTCAGGCGCCTGCGTGACGCGGGCATCGCGGCCGACGGCTTCGTCGTGGAGGGCGACGCGGCAGAGGCCGTGCGCGACGCGCTGCACCAGCTCGAGCCGCCGCCGACCGAGATCGTCGTGTCGACCCACCCCGTGCAGCGCTCCGGCTGGATGCGCCGCAACGTCATCGACCGCATCCGCGCCGTCGCCGGCGCGCGGGTTCCGGTCGAGCACGTGGTCGTGGAGCAGACCAGGAACGACGAGGCGAACGTGCTCGTCGTCGCGAACGAGACCGTCGTGGGCGAGCCGCTCCTGCAGCGGATCCGCGAGCGCGCACAGCGCTCGCCGTCGAGCTTCCTGCTCATCAGCCCGCAGAGCGACCCGCGGCAGGCGTCGCATCCCGAGGCGGAGCGCCGCCTGCGCCGCGCGCTCGCGACGCTTCGCTCCGAAGGGATCGACGCGCACGGCCAGGTGACGCACCCCGACCCGTACACGGCGACGCTGCAGGTGATCGCGGACGAGCGCGTCGACGAGGTGCTCGTCTCGACCTTCCCCGGTCAGCGCTCAGGGTGGCTGCGCCGCGACCTGATCGAGCGGCTGCGCAAGGACGCAGGCGTCCCGGTGGAGCACGTCGTGGTCGAGCCCGAAGCGGCGGCGGTGGCCTCGTGAGCGCGCACGCCGAAGCCCATCACGGCCCGCCGCTGGCACACCAGAGCTCGCGCATCGATGCGGCGACGCTCGGGATGCTGCTGTTCATCGCGTCGGAGATCATGGTCTTCGGCTCGTTCTTCACGGCCTACTTCTTCATCCGCGTGGTCGCGAACTACCCGTGGCCGCCCGAGGGCAGCGAGCTGCCGGTCTTCGTCGCGGGCGTGAACACCGCGATCCTGGTGACCTCGAGCTTCACGATGCACTGGGCTACGCAGTCGATCAAGCGCGGCAACCGCGCCGGCCTGCAAGCCGGGATGGTGCTGACGCTGGCGCTCGGCATCTGCTTCCTGCTGACCCAGGCGCGCGAGTACTCGCGCATCGGCTTCGCGCCCCACGACAACGCGTTCGGCACCGTCTTCTACGCGCTGACCGGCCTGCATGGCGCCCACGTCCTCGTCGGCCTGACGCTGCTGTCGATGGTGACGATCCGTAGCTTCCGCGGCCACTACTCGCCAGAGCACCACCACGGCGTCGAGATCCCAGGGATCTACTGGCACTTCGTCGACGTCATGTGGGTGATCGTCTACACGACGATCTACATCCTCTAGGGCCGTCAAAAGTCCGGCTTCGCCATGACGACTTTCGACGGCTGAACTGCTGCACGGCGAATAGACGCGACTTCGCGCGACGTGGCTCCCGCCCAGCAAGCTGGGCTCCGCCGAGGAAGAAGCCAGATTCACGCAAAGTGCGTGAGTTTTCGGCACTTCTCTCTTGATTCGCGGCAACAGATGCTTCATCAGTGCGTTGCCGCCAGTTGTCGCATCAGGGAGGAGATGCTGTGGTCAACGCACGCCGTCTTGCGGGAATCGCCCTCGTCGTAGGAGTCGCTCTGACCCTGGGAGCGCCCAGCGCGACGCACGCAGATCCACCGCCCGACTCGTTGGCCCCGCCGAACTTCCTCTCCGAGGCGGAGCTTGATCCGGAGCTGCCGTTCGCCGGCAAGACCGTCTCGTTGACGGTGCCGCCGGTCATCGGGGCCCAGCCGATCACGACGAGCTGTACCTGGCAGGATGGCGGCAACGGCACGGTCGGCGCGGGCTGGACGGACATCGCCGGTGCGACATCGTGCTCGGCCTTCACGATCCCGTCGAACCTCACGGGCCACTGGCTCCGCGGCCACGTGATGGCGCACAACAGTACGTCTGTCGACGGAGCGACGAGCACGCCCGAGCTGCGGGTCGGCGGCGACCGCGTCTACGCCCCGGGAGGCGGCGGCATCTGGGCCGAGAACTTCGACGGCTCGAACCCGAGGCAGATCGCCTCGGGATTCGTCGCGTACCAGCCGTCGGTCTCGTGGGACGGTACGAAGATCGCCTTCCTCCGCGACTCCTCGTCGTTCGGAACTGACGTCTGGGTGATGAACGCAGATGGCAGCAATCTCGTTTCCGTGGCTACTCACGCGGGTGGCCCCACTCTTTCGCCGAACGGGGACAGGGTCGCCTGGAGCGATACCTACGGCGTCTGGGTTGCCAATAGCGACGGGAGCGGTACGCCGACGCATGTGCCGGTCCCGATCGGCGACGGCTACGGCCCGCCTGGGACGACGGCGTGGTCACCCGACGGCCAGTGGATCGCGGTCACCACGAGTCCGTCGCACCGATGGCACATCTGGAAGCACTACAGCATCACGAACTTCGACCTGTACTTCACCTCTTCGAACCACAGCGACTGTTCAGGCGGGGCCGCGGTTGACACCGAGTGCAAGCTCGAGCGCAGCATCTACCTCCTCAGGCCTGACGGCACCGACGGCGGCTTCCTGACGCAGGCGCCCGACGTCACCGACGCCGCGTCGTACGCCAACGTCAACAACTACTTCTACGAGACTCCTGCGTGGTCGTGGGACGGGCTGAAGCTCGTTGGCCAGAGCTGCGCTTCTGGATTCCAGCAGGCTGGCTGTGATCGTCAGTACCGCACCTACGACACGCAGACGGGTGCGATTACGGTGTATCCCAACCTCACGGGAACCCAGAGCCCGCCGCACTTCGCCGTCGACGGGACGATTTTCTACGACGGCTCCGTCCCGACCTTCTTGCCGCCGACCGCCGTCAAGCTTCCTGACGGGCAGACGTACGGCGACGAGCTCGCCGACAACCCGACCGGTGAGGTCGACGAGGTCAACACGGGCACCGGCGCGTACGCGTACCACTCCGTCGACCTTTCGCTGCCGGGAATTGACATCCCGTTCGAGCTCAAGCGCTCGTACAACTCGCACGACCTGTCGACGGGCGGCCCGCTGGGCACCGGCTGGCAGTGGAGCTTCGGCGCGAAGCTGACGGCGCAGACCGGCGGGAACTGGCTCGCCCGCGCCGCCGACGGCCAGCAGCTCCTCTTCGTGAAGCAGGCCAACGGCTCGTTCGTCCCGTCCAGCGGTGGCACATCGAAGCTCGTCCTGGTCGGCGCGAACTACGAGCTCACGACCGACCTCATGAAGACGTACGTCTTCGACTCGACCGGGCGCCTGCTCAACATCCGCGGGCCGAACGGCAAGACGCTCACGATGACGTACACGGGCAGCCTGCTCACGAAGGTCACCGATTCGGTTGGCCGTGCGATCACCCTGGGGTACCTGAACAACAAGCTCGCGTCCGCGACGCTGGCTGACGCCCGCAAGGTCTCCTACACGTACGACTCCTCGGGTCGGCTGCAGACCTTCGTCGACCTGCGCGGCAAGACGTGGACCTACGGCTACGACGGCACGTCGAACCGACTCGCGTCGATCAAGGACCCGCTGGGTCACTTCGTCTCGCGCGTCACCTACGACCCGAACGAGAACGACCCCGCGAAGAAGCGGGTTATCTCGAAGCTGGATCCGCGTGACGTCCCGGGTGTCAATCCGACGACGTATGACTGGAACGCGACGACCGAGACGGCCACCATCACGGATCGGGCGCACAAGGCGTGGAATGACGACTACGCCAACGGGACGCTCGTCAAGCGGACGGATCCGCTCGGGCACGCGACGACCTACAGGTACGACCGCAACTTCCGGATGGTGAAGCAGGTCGACGCGCGCAACAACCCGACGACCTTCACCTACGACGACAACGGCAACATGCTCACGCGGCAGGCGCCGCCGTCGCTTGGTTACGTCGAAAGCTGGTCCTACAACACGAAGAACCAGGTTGTGGCCTACACGGACGGCCGCGGGCTCACGACGAGGAACTTCTACGACGGCGCTGGCAACCTGACCAAGCGCATCGGGCCCGCTCCGCCTGGCGAGACCAACGTGACGACCTGGGACATCCAGGCCGGAACGGGCCTGCCCACCTTCATGCTCGACTCGAAGGGCGGCAAGACGCAGTACTTCTACGACGCCCAGGGCAACCGGACGTCGGTCGTCACGCCGGCGCTGAACAAGACCGTGTGGACGTACGACGGGTACGGCCGTGTCCTCACCAAGATCGACCCGCGCGGAAACGTCACGGGCTGCAACTGCGCCAGGACCTACACGACGACGTACACGTACGACGCGGCGGGGAACGTCCTCACCGAGAAGGACGAGCTCGCGCGCATCACGACCTATACGTACGACAACGCCGGGAACGTTGCGACGAAGAAGGACCCGAAGCTCCGGCTCTGGCAGTACTTCTACGACAACGCGAACAACCAGATCAAGGTCATCGCGCCGAACGGCGCCCAGACGCTGACCGATTACGACGAGCGCGGCAAGGTCTCGGCGAGTACCACGCCTGCGGGCATCACGACCTACAGGTACGACGACGCCGGCCGTAAGTCGGAGATGGTCACACCCCGCGGCAACGTGGCCGGTTGCAACTGCGCAGCCAACTTCCGTTGGACGTACGACTACGACGCCACGAACAACCTCACGGCAGTCAACGACCCGTACGCCAACGCGACCACCTACACCTACGACGCGCTGAACCGTCGCAAGACGATGGCCGACGCGCGCAGCAAGACGTGGTCGTACGACTACGACGCGGACGGCAACCTCACCCAGACCACCGATCCGCTCAACCACTCCTCGAGCACGACCTACGACGAGCTGAACCGGCGCTCGACCGCCACGGACGCGCGCGGCAAGACGACGCTCTTCTTCTACGACAGGAACAACAACCTCGTCCTCGACCAGACGCAGCTCGGCTTCCAGACGGTCTACAACTACGACGCCGACAACCGGCTGATCAGCAAGGTCACGCCGCGCGGCAACGTGGCAGCCTGCAACTGCGCGGCCACCTACAAGTGGGCGTACACGTACGACGCCGACGGCAACCTGCTGACCGTCACCGATCCCGCCGCGAAGGTGACGAAGTACACGTACGACGCGGTCGGCAACCGTCTGACGCAGACCGACGCGCTGAGTCACGTGACGAAGTGGGCCTACGACGTGCTCGACCGGCTTACGAGCACGACCGACCCCATTGGCAAGGCGACGGCGTACGCGTACGCGGATATCGCGAACGCGGGCAGCAGCGTCACGAGAACCGATGCGCTCACGCGCCCGACGAAGTCGGTCTACGACCTCGCCGGCCGGCTAACCGAGCTCCACAAGCCGGGGCAGGTAAAGGGCACCGAGCGCCTCTGGCGGTACGAGTACGACGAGGAGAACCAGCTCAAGAAGAAGACCGACGCGCTCGGCGGCATCACGCAGTACGGCTACGACCGGCGTGGCCTGCAGACGTCGATCGACTACTCCGACTCGACACCCGACGTTGCGTACTCATACGACGAGGTGGGCCATCGCGCATCGATGGCCGACGGGCAGGGGCCCGACGAGACCTACACGTACGACAACGCGGAGCGGCTGAAGACCGTCACACGCGGGCCGAACGAGTTCTCGTACGACTACGACGAGAACGGCCAGGTGACGCTGCGCGCGCTGAACGGCACCAATGGCGTCACGTACCACTACGACGACGACAACCGCATGGACTCGGTGGCGACGGCGACGAGCGCGACGACGTACGCGTACGACGCGGAGGCGCATCTCGTCTCGACGACGCTGCCGGCGAGCAACGGCTATGTCGAGTCGCGGGCGTATGACCCGCTCGGCCGTCTGACCGAGGTGAAGTCAGCGAAGGGTGCGAGCGTTCTCAACAAGGCGACCGTCACCTATGACGTGGTGGGCAACCCGACCCGGATCGACCACATCGGGACTGCGAGCGAGACGTACAAGTACGACGCCGATGATCGGATCCTGGAGGCGTGTTTCAAGGCGTCGGGCGCGGCCTGCTCGGCAACAACGGATCCGTACGTGCGCTGGACGTACGACGCCGTCGGGAACCGCATCACCGAGAAGCGGGGCGCGGCCACCGGCGCGACCAGCACGACGCTGACCTACAACTACGCGGATCAGCTGACCAAGAACGGGACGACGACGTACCTGTACGACGCGAACGGCCAGCAGACGTCGGCGGGGTTGCGGTCGTACGTGTGGAACGTGGCCGGCCGGGTGACGAGCTCGTCGGTCGGGTCGAACACGGTCACCTACACGTACGACGGCGACGGCAAGCGGCTGAGCGCGTCGACCGGGCCGGCGCCGGCGCAGACGACGAAGTACCTGTGGGACACGAACTTCGCGCTGCCGGAGCTGGCGGTCGAGCGCGACGGGGCCGATCAGCCGCTGCGCCGCTACGTGAACGGGTTGGAGACGGTGTCGGAGATCACGCCGGCGGGCGAGTTCTTCTTCCACCACGACGCGATGGGCTCAGTCGTGAACGTGACCGACCAGTCGGGTGTGACGCAGTGGACGCGGCTGTATGAGCCGTTCGGGGTGAAGCGCTCGGAGACCAAGGACTCACCGACGGCGCCGGCGGTGCCGCTCGGCTATGCGGGCGAGTACAACGAGCCGGCCTCGGGGCTGTACGACTTGCGGGCGCGCCAGTACGACCCGGCCGTGGGGCGGTTTCTCTCGGAGGATCCGATGTCGGAACCGGCTACTGCGCCGTACGGGTCGGCGTACGCATACGCGGGCGACCAGCCCAGCGTGTTTACGGATCCGAGCGGCCTGTGCCGGATCGTCTGTGTCGACGTCCCGAGTCCGGGCGATGTGGCCGGTGCGATCGGTGACGCGGCTACGAGCGGCTATCACGCGGTGGGCAGCGCGATCCATGCCGGTGGTCGCGCGGTGTCCGGCGGCGTCGACCTCGCCGAGCGTGCGATCGACAAGGGCAAGGATGTGGCGACGTCGGTCGCGAGTACGGCCTGGCGCCACCGCGACGTGGCCAGGACGATCGTCATTGCGGCGGTGAGCCCCGCCTCGATCATCATCCCCGCGGTCGTGCGCATGGCCAAGGAGACGCAGGCCGTCTACCGCGAATCGGGTGGCGGCTTGGGCGGTGCCCTGGACGCGTTCAACGTCGTCTGGAACCCCGGCTACAAGATCCTCGCCTCAGGGGACAGCTGCTTGACCGGCTACGGCACCTCCAACGGCTGGGGACGCGGCACCAGCTGCGCCAGCGCTGCGGTTCAGATCGGGCTCTTCGTGGTCGGCGGTGCGGCCGGGACGGCAGTCGAACTGGGCGCTAGCCGCGGTCTCGGGGAAGTTGGAGAGGGCATCGCCCTGCGACTGAAATTCAAGCCGGGTTGGTCCCCCGAGCAAGTAGCAGAGGCCAATGCGAAGGCGGCCTACCTCAACGCTCGCGCCGAGGCCGGAGCGCTGAGGAAGTCAGTTCCGCTGCGTTCCGGATCCTCTGCGCGCGCGCGGTTCAAGGACGCTGGCAACGACATTCCCGAGAACGCCGACGTCGACCATCTGCAAGACCTTCAGCTCGGCGGTGCGGACGAGTTGGCGAACATGGGGCCTTTGGACTCGAGCGTCAACCGAAGTCTCGGCGCGCAGATCGCGTGCCAGTTGAAGAACGTACCCGTGGGCACTCGGATAACCAGCGTGTCGATATGTTGATCAACGATGTTTGAGCGGTTCTCATCAGTCTTTGAACCCGACGGAGGCGCCGACACTCAAGAGGCGTGGTCTGACGGCTCTCTGGCGATTCGCGATGAGGTTCGTGAGTTCATGAAGAGCTTTGCAGGAGTGTCCTTCAATCGCGGGCTTTATCGTGTGCACTCCGCGGCGAGTGGCGCCCGCGCACAGGGCCTGGCGCGCGCTGCCTTCCCGGAAATGGGTGACCGTTTCTGGGTGTTCGCCTTCGACTGGCTCGGAACTCAGGCGGCCCTCGATGACGCTCGGATGGATGATGACGGGCCGCAGGTACTCCTACTCGAGCCGGGAACTGGGCAGGCGCTCGAAGTGCCGGCCGGATTCGCGCGATTCCACGATCAAGAACTCGTAGACGACCCTGACGCGACGCTTGCAAGTAGCTTCTTTGAGCAATGGTCGGTCGCAAACCCCGAGGCAGTCCCGCTCGACACGAACCATTGCGTGGGTTACAGGGTTCCATTGTTTATGGGCGGAGACGACACCATCGAGAACCTTGAGGTATCGGATTTCGAGGTGTACTGGGACTTATGTGGCCAGTTGCGAGTTCAAACGAGAACGCTGCGACCTGGCCAGAAGGTGTCGCGGATCCTGAATGACCAGGTAGAACCAGGCGACGGCTGACCGGCGACACGGCGGTCATCTCTCGAGATGGCTGCCGGGTGCCAGTGGGGTCAGGTCTTGCATTGCGACAACCTGCCGGTTCCTGCGTGGCCACAGCTCCGCTGCCATAGTCGATTGGGGGTGCGGGTCAAGAATCAGCAGCTTTGTGTGATTGCAAGACCTGACCCCGGATGGCTCCAAACGCCCGATGTTCCGTCGGGACCGGTGAAGATCTTCAATTACTCGGTGGTGCCTAAATGAGACGAACAGCGCGCGTGAGCTTGCAGCTACTCGAATCCGATGAGGGCGGGCGGACGACGCCCATGACGTCGGGGTACCGGAGTCTCGCCCGATTCAGAGGGTCGGAGGTGGACCTCGGCTTTGAACTGACACTTGACTCGGATCGCCTGGAGCCAGGCGCATCCGGCGAGGGTGAGTTGAGTTTCTGGGCGACTGATCACGTTCCCGCTTTCGAGCCGGGCGATCCTTTTGAGATGCGGGAGGGCGAGAGGGTCGTGGGGCGGGGCGTCGTGCTTGCCGATAGCACGAAGGGCTAGGACGAATCGCGGGCTGGGCGCGGGAGTCATCAGCGTGGAGCCAGGTCTTGCGCTGCGAAATGAAGAAGCGCGGCGTCTTGCGTTGCGACAAACCTGCCGGTTCCTCTGCCATAGTCAAGAGGCTGCGAGTTCAGGACTCAGCTTTGCGTGATTCCAACGACCTGACCCCCGATGGCTCAGAGCAGCGGAACATCGGTGAGCCGCCGGGCTGCCGCTGAGCGAGTTCTACGACATGGAACGTGCTGAGACTGGCGGGTACTTCAACTACTTCCAGGATCCACAGCCGTGATCAGGATTCGACGAGTCCCTGGTCCGATCCCGCTGTCCAAGCGGTATGAGGTACAGATGTCGGGTGGATCACACTCGAGCGAGCATTTCGTAACGGGACGCAGTGCCACGGTTGGGCGCCTCGAGAAGGTCTTAGGCGTCGGCGATGCTTGGTCGTTCCTCGACGAGGCGGATCGCCAATGGGCCGCGGGAAACCGCGGCTGGGCTGTTGAATTTGAGTACAGACCACTGAGCGCGGAAGAATCGACGACGTAGCGGTTGTCACTGGGATAGGCGCGGAGAGCGACGCGGGGTCAGGTCTGGAGAGCGACGCGGGTCTTGCATTGCGACGAACCTCCCGTTTCCTGACGTCGGCTCGCTGCATTGGTTGAAGGTAGTCGGCGTCTTGGTCTGAGTCCTCGACGTCTCTTCTTCGCGGTCGCGGTTATTGGCGCCGCGCTCGCTGGGCTCGTCGTGCCGGTGATCGGAGCTGTCGGCGGGGTTGCGGTCGTTTGTGTGGAGCGTGGCCGGCCGGGTGATGAGCTCGTCGGTTGGGTCGAGCACGGTCACGTACGCGTACGACGGCGACGGGAAGCGCTTGTCGGCGTCGACGGGGCCGGCGGCGGCGCAGACGACGAAGTACCTGTGGGACGAGAACTTCGCGCTGCCGGAGCTGACGATCGAGCGCGACGGCGCCGACCAGCCGCTGCGCCGCTACGTGAACGGGCTGGAGACGGTGTCGGAGATCACGCCGGCCGGGCGAGTTCTTCTTCCATCACGACGCGATGGGCTCCGTGGTGAACACGACCGACTCGGCAGGTGCGACGCAGTGGACGCGTCTGTATGAGCCATTCGGGGTGAAGCGTTCGGAGACGAAGGACTCTTCGACGGCGCCGGCGGTGCCGCTCGGTTATGCGGGCGAGTACAACGAGCCGGCCAGCGGCTTGTACGACTTGCGCGCGCGTCAGTACGACCCGGCGGTCGGCCGCTTCCTGTCGGAGGATCCGGTGTCGCCGGCGATGACCGACGGGTACGGGTCGGCGTATGCGTACACCGACGATCAGCCGACCGTGTTCACGGATCCGAGCGGCCTGTGCCGGATCGTGTGTGTCGACGTCCCGAGTCCGGGCGATGTGGCCGGTGCGATCGGTGACGCGGCTACGAGTGGCTATCACGCGGTGGGCAGCGCGATCCATGCCGGTGGGCGTGCGGTGTCCGGCGGCGTCGATCTTGCCGAGCGTGCGATCGACGAGGGCAAGGACGTGGCGACGTCGGTCGCGAGTACGGCCTGGCGCCACCGCGACGTGGCCAGGACGATCGTCATTGCGGCGGTGAGCCCGGCCTCGATCATCATCCCGGCGGCCGTGCGCATGGCCAAGGAGACGCAGGCCGTCTACCGCGAATCGGGTGGCGGCTTGGGCGGTGCCCTGGACGCGTTCAACGTCGTCGGGAACCCCGGCTACAAGATCCTCGCCTCAGGGGACAGCTGCTTGACCGGCTACGGCACCTCCAACGGCTGGGGACGCGGCACCAGCTGCGCCAGCGCCGGCGCCCAGATCGGACTGTTCGTCGTGGCTCCAGCGCTGGGTCGCGGAGCCGCGATCGCTGAAGACGCCCTTGTGGTTCGTGGAGGAGCCGAGGCGGCGTTGTCCCCGCAGGGTCTAGCCGAGCGAATCTCAACTCATCCGAGCGGGGTCAAAGGCTGGTCGGCCGAGAGCAGAGCGGGACTATGCCTGGAAGAGTTGTGCAGGGCGATCCCGAATAATCAAGTGGGCGTGACGACGGTCGGGAAGATTCGGGCCGCGGGAGGAGACGTCGTTCGAACCCGCGGACGCAGTCCTAATCACGTGACCATCACACAGATCTCGCCCGAGGATCTCAGTGCACTCTTTGGAAAGCCACGGGCAAACCCGGTCCCAGTCGAAGAGAGGATCAGATGAGCCAATCCGGTCGCTATCCACGCGTGAGAGTTGATTTTCAGAACGCAGACGCTGATGGGCGAGTCAGGCTCAACACTGCCGGAGCGGTCGCCGATATCTCTGACCAGGAGATCGATCTTCGGACAGCGGAAAAACTTCGGCTTGTCGATGGCGAACTCGAGGCCGATGGGCGCGTCGAGTTCAGCTCCGACGAACGGATATGGGTTGCCGCCGTCGATTGGCAAGAGGTGATGTCGCCCGCCGAGAGATGAGTCACCGCGCGGTCAGGTCTTGCATTGCGACAAACCTGCCGCTTCCTGTACTGCAGAGTCGAGCGCCGTGCGGGTTCACATCGCGGGGTCAGGTCTTGCATTACGACAAACCTGCTCTTTCCTCTGCTCATGTCGTCCGGCTGGTTGTGCGCCAGGAATGAGCAGCTTTGCGTCATTGCAAGACCTGACCCCGGAGTGCTCCCCGACCCCTATGTGCGCTGGACCTATGACGCGGTCGGCAATCGCCTCACGGAGAAGCGCGGCGCGGCCTCGGGTGCGACGTCGACGACGCTGACCTACAACAACGCCGATTAGCTGACGAAGGCGGGGACGACGTCGTACCTGTACGACGCGGACGGCCAGGAGACGTCGGCGGGGTTGCGCTCGTTCGTGTGGAACGTGGCCGGCCGGGTGACGAGCTCGTCGGTGGGGTCGAGCACGGTCACCTATGCGTACGACGGTGACGGGAAGCGGTTGTCGGCGTCGACGGGCCCGGCGGCGGCGCAGACGACGAAGTACTTGTGGGACGAGAACTTCGCGCTGCCGGAGCTGACGATCGAGCGCGACGGCGCCGACCAGCCGTTGCGCCGCTACGTGAACGGGCTGGAGACGGTGTCGGAGATCACGCCGCAGGGCGAGTTCTTCTTCCATCGCGACGCCATGGGCTCGGTCGTGAACGCGACCGATTCGGCGGGTGTGACGCAGTGGACGCGGCTGTATGAGCCGTTCGGGGTGAAGCGCTCCGAGACGAAGGACTCTCCGACGGCTCCGGCGGTGCCGCTGGGCTATGCGGGCGAGTACAACGAGCCCGCGTCGGGCCTGTTCGACCTGCGGGCGCGCCAGTACGACCCGGCGGTTGGGCGGTTCCTGTCGGAAGATCCGGTCTCTCCAGCCCTGACGGATCCGTACGCGTCGGCGTATGCGTATGCGAGCGATCAGCCGACGGTGTTCACTGATCCGAGCGGATTGTGCCTGACGGATTGCTTCGACGGGCTTGTTGACGCGGCGAAGGCGACGCCGGGAGCGATCAAGGACACGGCCGTCGCCGTCGCGGGCGGGGCCAACGATCTCGCGGTCGGCGGCGCCCATCTGGCGGGGCGTGCGCTCGACAAGGGCAAGGACGCGGCGACGTCGGTCGCGAGTACGGCCTGGCGCCACCGCGACGTGGCCAGGACGGCCGTCATCGCGGCCGTGAGCCCGGCCTCGATCGTGATCCCGGCGATCGTGCGCATGGCCAAGGAGACGCAGGCGGTCTACAACTCATCCGGCGGCGGCCTGGGCGGCGCGCTGGACGCGTTCAACGTGGTCTGGAACCCGGGCTACAAGATCCTCGCCTCAGGCGACAGCTGCCTGACCGGCTACGGCACCTCAAACGGCTGGGGCGCGGCACCAGCTGCGCAAGCGCTGCGGTGCAGATCGGGCTGTTCGTGGTCGGCGGTGCTGCGGCGAAGGCCGGAGCAGAGGTCGCGGGCGGTGCGGCACGAGAAGCTGGTCCCGCTTTCCTTGCACGGCTCCGTTCAGTCGACTTGAGAGAAGAAACCGGCTCGATCCGTTTCGGTAGCAGGTACAGCGAAGACCAGGACGCCCTCATTCAGCTCGCGAAGGATGCAAAGCGGCGTGGGGGCGTCCCGCAAGATGATGCGAACACCCTTGCTGATTGGGCCGACGAACTCGGCTTGCCTGGGCACGGCCCTGCCGTGCACACAGGGCGGCCGGGGTGGGGCGGGACAAATGTTCACATCAACATTGGCCCCGTTCGACATATTCCGGTTATCAAATGAGCGAGCGCCACGTCTATGACGTTGTGGTACCGCCTGAGGGTCCCCTTACGAGACGCTCTTGAGATCGTCGGCCCATTTTGCTGCGCTCTTTGGTGTCGTCGTCCGCTCGGAACTCGTTCACTTGTCCGAAGCCGCCGACCGTTTACTGTCCTCCTTGGCTCCGCACTTCGTCAGAGTGGAAGACACTGCTAGCTGGCCCGGCACGGATCTCATCGGCGGGCGCCTCTCAAGGCGCTTCCTCTATCGCCTGACGCCGGAAGCGCTCGACGTGCTGGCCGAGGCGACTTCAAGTTTGTACGAGTGGGTGAATCCGGCGTTACCTGAGGATCTTCACCTTCTCCGTGGAGATGAGTCCACCGTGCTCGGCAGCGTGGCTCAGGAGGAAGAGGCGTGGATCGAACTCGACGACGACGAACTGGCTTGGTGGCGTCAGCATGTTCCCGCGCCAGCCAGGGACATGATCCGAACTCGGTAAGTAGTCGCGTCAAGCGCGGGGTCAGGTCTTGCATTGCGACAAATCTGCCGCTTCCTGGCGTAGGGCGGGGTCATAGGGCGGGGTCAGGTCTTGCGTTGCGACAAACCTGCTGTTTTGTTGCTCCGTTTGATCGTGTCGGCTTGAGATAGTCCGCCATGTGAGACGGCGATGGTTCGTGCTCGCGGTTGCTGTTGCTTGTGCTGCGGCCACCGTGCTGGTCTTGCCCGCGTTCGGCGCCGATCGGCTGACGAAGGCTGGTACGACGAACTACACCTACGACGCGAACGGCCAGGAGACGTCGGCGGGGTTGCGGTCGTTCGTGTGGAGTGTGGCCGGGCGTGTGGCGAGCTCGTCGGTCGGGTCGTCCACGGTCACCTACACGTACGACGGCGACGGCAAGCGGCTGAGTCGTCGTCGACCGGGCCGGCGCCGGCGCAGACGACGAAGTACCTGTGGGACAACGAACTTCGCGCTGCCGGAGCTGGCGGTCGAGCGTGACGGGGCCGGTCAGCCGTTGCGCCGCTACGTGAACGGGCTGGAGACGGTGTCGGAGATCACGCCGGCCGGCGAGTTCTTCTTCCATCACGACGCGATGGGCTCGGTCGTGAACGCGACCGACTCGGCGGGTGTGATGCAGTGGACGCGGCTGTACGAGCCGTTCGGGGTGAAGCGGGCGGAAACGAAGGACTCACCGACGTGCGCCGCCCGTGCCGCTTGGCTATGCGGGCGAGTACAACGAGCCGGCGTCGGGGTTGTACGACCTGCGGGCGCGCCAGTACGACCCGGCGGTGGGCCGGTTCCTGTCGGAGGACCCGGTGTCGCCGGGGGTCACCGGTCCGGTATGTGTCCGCGTACGCCTACGCTGCTGACCAGCCCACGGTCTACGGCGATCCAAGCGGGCTAATCCTCGATGGTCTGCGTGACAGCGTGACGTCGACGGCGGGCTCGGGGTTGGGGGGCGCTGTATCACGGCGGCGAAGGGGTCGTGCACGGGGGTGAGCGGGTCATCTCTGGTGGGGCCGACCTGGCTACGCGTGGTGTGCATGCTGCGACATCGGGAGCAAGCCTTGCGTGGCGTCACCGCGATGAAATCGCCGCAGTTGCGACGCTCGGCGCCGGCCCCGCCGCCGCGAAGGTTCAAGGCGTTGTGGCTGGATTGATCAAGGAGACCGCCGCGGTGTACCGCGAGTCCGGTGGCGGCTGGCGCGGAGCCCTGGACGCGTTCAACCGCGTCTGGAACCCCGGCTTCCAGATCCTTGCCGCCGGCGACAGTTGTCTGACCGGTTACGGCACCTCCAACGGCTGGGGCCGCGGCACCAGCTGCGCGAGCGCCGCTGTTCAGATCGGTCTCTTCGTCGCTGCGCCAGTCGCGGGCAAAGCGTTGACGGCCGCCATAGGCGGCCGTGGTGCCGCAACTGCCGGCCTTCGACTCAGTAGCTCGGCAGAAATGAGCGGCGTCGAGCGCGCTTCGCCAGAACTCATCGAAGCTGTAAGCGCGAAGAGAACGGTGCGTTTCGCAACGGCAGGATCTGACGAGCTCCGGTACCTCGACCACATGAACGCGGAGGCTAACGTTGGCGGCGCCGACCTAACCCACGTCCTGCTGCGTGAAAATCCCAGCAAGTCTGCCGTCCTGGAAGAGTTCTTACACGGCACGCAGGCGCGCCTCGGCATCGTTGACAGGTTGGGTCCTGCAGGAGCCGAGGCCCACGTGAAAGACTTCATGATCCGGCATAGCCAAATGCTCGGCCTCGGTGAGGAAGACGTTTCGGTTCTGCAAGAGCTGCTCGGAGCGGGCCTGTGACAATGCGCACTGGTTCGGAACCGAGCGGGTTCTCAATGCGCGTTGACGAGATATTTCGTCTTGGCGATGGCCGAACGGTCTTCGTTGGCGCAGTGCCAGCCTCTGTGGCGTTCGTAGGTACTTGCAGGTGTCAGTTGTTGCTCGACGGTGAGGTCGTACAGAGCCTCGATTTGGAGGGCGAGATGCTTCCGGAGAAGCGCCAGGCGACTGGCCAACGCGGTTTTGCGACCTTCGATGCGGTGCTGATCGGTGTGGATGATCTTCGGACCCGGGACTGCCAGCTTCGGTGCGATTAATCGGAACTAAGCGCGGGTCAGGTCCGGCCTCGCATCGCGACAAACCTGCTGTTTCTCCGCCGCCTGGGTGAGTGGTGTTCGCGAGCGCGGGAGTTAGTGCGGGGTCACGGTGAGTAGCCGTCAACCGCGGGTCAGGTCTTGCATGAAAGATTTCCGACTGGGTTCTGAGGCGAATGAGTCATTCTTTGTAGTCGCCAAGCCACCGCCTGAGTTGCAGGACGACACGGCGTTCCTCAAGGCGGATGGGTCGACGTTCGGCGACGCACCACGATGCGAGGTTTGCGGGCGCCCAGTCGGCATGCGCCGTTGGCTACCGCCATTTCGTGCCGAGCTGACCCTGCATGGATCTGAATGGGGAGATTTTGCCTTTTCCGGGACCCCGTCAGTTCCTCGTCTCAGACCGGGCCGCCGCCGTCATGCGCGATGCTGATGTTTCAGGGCTGACGGGATTCGAGCCCGTGGAGCTCGTAGAGGTGAAGGGCGGGTCGAGTGCGCCGATGTATCGCCACGTGGACGTGCCGATTGGCGGCGCGGCGGTAGATGAAGACCGAAGCTCGCTCATGAGATCAGGAGAATCAACATGCGCCGCGTGTCGGTCTGATGGGCTGTCGGCGATCCACGGCTTCGTCCTCGAGCCTGGTAGTTGGGCGGGTGACGATGTTTTCATCGCGCGTGGGCTTCCGGGCATCGTCATCGCTACTGATCGCTTTCGGAGCGTGGTGATGAGCCACAATTTGACCAACGTTGACTTCGTTCCCACGTCTGCGTACGAGTGGGACTCTCTCGCGCCCGTGGCGAGCACACACAGCGGGAACGGGCGCACCAGCGCATGAAATCGGTCGGCCCTTGAGCCTGGCTCCGTGGTATGTCGCGGGTCAGTGGGTCAGTGGGTCAGTGGGTCAGGTCTTGCATTGCGACAAATCTGCTGTTTCCTTCCTTCGCCTTGCTGTGTTGGGCTGAGTAACCGGCCTCGTGTGAGACGACGACGCGTCGTGCTCGCGCTCACTGTCGCTTGCGCGGCGCTGGCGGGGCTTGTCGTGCCGGCGGTCGCCAGGGCCGATCAGCTGACGAAGGTCGGTGCGACGTCGTACACGTATGACGCGAACGGCCAGGAGCTCTCGGCGGGGTTGCGCTCGTTCGTGTGGAGCGTGGCCGGCCGCGTGACGAGCTCGTCGGTCGGCTCGAGCACGGTCACGTATGCGTATGACGGTGATGGGAAGCGGCTGTCGGCGTCGACGGGCCCGGCGGCGGCGCAGACCACGAGGTACCTGTGGGACACGAACTTCGCGCTGCCGGAGCTGGCGATCGAGCGCGACGGGGCAGATCAGCCGCTGCGCCGCTACGTGAACGGGCTGGAGACGGTGTCGGAGATCACACCGGCGGGCGAGTTCTTCTTCCATCACGACGCGCTGGGCTCGGTTGTGAACGCGACCGATTCGGCGGGTGTGACGCAGTGGACGCGCCTGTATGAGCCGTTCGGTGTGAAGCGGTCGGAGACGCAGAACTTGCCGATGCCGGCGCGCGCCAAGAACCGCCAGGCTTCGAACGGCGTAGTTCCGGCAAGATTAGGCGCTAGGCCTCAGGGAAGGAGCGTGCTGAGATGGCGAATCCGTTGCGCAGTGAGGCGGCGGCTTACCGCTTCCTGCTTCTCACGATCGGGTACTTCGCGCTCATCGTCGCGGGGACGTTGATCTTCGGCACCTGGGTGGGCTTCACCGTGTTCGTGGTCCTCAGTGCGATCGCGCTGTGGCGGCTCTTCAACGGGCGCCGCGAGGCCGCGCGGCCCGTCGCGGCCGGGGTCGACCACGCGGAGGACGACCGGCGCATCCTCGTCGTCGCCAACGAGACTGTCGGCGGTTCGATGCTGGTCGAGGAGATCCACCGGCGCGCCGAGGGCGTCGACGAGCACGTGCTCGTCGTCTCGCCCGCGCTCAACTCGCCGCTCAAGCACTGGGTCTCCGACGAGGACGGCGCCCGCGCCGAGGCCGCCGAGCGTCTCCAGCGGAGCCTCGTCAGGCTCCGGGCGCTCGGCGTCAACGCGGAGGGCGAAGTCGGCGACGCCGATCCGCTGCAGGCGATCGAGGACGCGCTGCGGACGTTCGGCGCGGACGAGATCATCATCTCGACGCACCCCGAGGGCCGCTCGCACTGGCTCGAGCGTGGCGTCGTCGACGCGGCCCGCGAGCGCTTCTCGCCGCCGATCACGCACGTCGTGGTCGACCTGGCGGCCGAGCGCGAGTTCACCGTCGAAAGTCCGGCTGCGCCATGACGACTTTCGACGGCAACCGCTGACTACCTAGCCAGACGCGACTTCGCGCGACGTGGCTCCCGCCCAGGCAAGCTTCACCGCCGAAAGTCCGGCTGCGCCATGACGACTTTCGACGGATGAACTGCTGAACGGCCTGAATGGACGCGACTTCGCGCGACGTGGCTCCCGCCCAGGCAAGCTGGGCTCCGCCGGCTGAACTGCTCAACCGCCTGATCACTCGCGACTTCGCGCGACGTGGCTCCCGCCCAGGCGAGCTGGGCTCCGCCGGGGCTATTTGGCGCGTTCGGTTACGACGAAGTGCGCGACGGCCTTGATCTGCTCTTCTGAGAGCTGACCCTTGAAGGCCGGCATGACGCCGCCGCCGTTCGTGACCTGCTTGATCGCCCCGGCCTCGTCGATCTTCGACTGGTCGAGGTTCGGGCCGACCTTCCCGGTGGCGCCGGCCGCCTTCAGCGTGTGGCAGCTGGCGCAGCCCGCGGAGCTGAAGATCGCCTTGCCGTCGTTCGAGCCGCCGCCACCACCGCCGGCGCCTCCGCCCGTCCCGGTCCCCGCGGCCCCGCAGCCCGCGGCCACCGCCGCGTGCACCGGGATCCCCGCCGCGCACGCCACGTACGAGGCGACGTCGTCGACGTCGGAGCCCGTGACGAGGTGCGCCGGCATGCCGGGAGCACCCGTAGCCGGGTCGGTGTTCGGGTACTTGATCTGCATCGCGACGATATTGCGGATCGTGCTGAGCGGGTACTTCTCGTCGCGCATCACCGCAAACGCGGCGTCCAGGTTCGGGCCGATCTTGCCCTGCGCACCCGCGTGGGCGAGCGTGTGGCACGACGAGCAGGTGCCCGCGCCGGTGAAGAGCGCCTTGCCGTTTGAGACGCTCCCCGGCTCCGCCAGGCCGCCGGTCCCGCACCCGGAGAGGGCGAGCACCAGGCTCCCCAGGAGGAAGGCTGCCGAGAGGGCGCGGCGCACTATGCGGAAGTTCCGGCGACGCCGAGGGCCGACACTGCCTCTTCGCGCGTCGAGTGGATCGTGAACACGCGGTCGAGGCCGGTGATCTCGAAGATCTTCGTGATGTTCCGGTCGGAGCAGATCAGCGACAGCTGGCCGTCGTTCGTCCGCAGCCGCTTCACCCCGCCGACGAGCACCCCGAGGGTCGTCGAGTCGATGAACGTCGTCCCCGAGAGGTCGACGACGACGTGCTTCGCGCCCTTGGCGATCGCGTCGAGCAGCTCCTGCTTGAACTCGGGCGCCGTGTACAGGTCGACCTCGCCCGTGAGCGCGATCAGGTAGGCGTCGCCCGAGAGCTGCTCTGTCCGAACCGAGAAGTCCATAGCGCGTTGCCGCCTCAGCGGCCGCGCGAGTCTACCGGTTGATCCGGGTGATGCCGCCGCCTGAAACGTTGGTGCTCGACGTCTGCTGCAGGCTCTTGAGCTGCTGCCTGATCTCCGGCGCCGAGGGATCGTCGGGCGACAGCTTCAGGAACTGCTTGTAGCCCTTGATCGCGTTGTCGGTCTTACCCGCGGACTGTGCGGCATACGCGTACAGCAGCCACATCTGCCCGTTCTTCGGGGTCAGCTGCGTCAACTTCCCGTAGGTGGACATGGCGTTGTTCAGGGCCGTCGACGCCGTGCCGTTCGCATCCTGGCCCCGCTTGCTGACGTCGTCCAGGATCGTCTGGTCGAGCGGGCCCGCCTGGAAGAGCTGCTGGGTCGTTCCCGACACGAGCGACGTGATCCCGGAGGCCGACTGATACTCGGTGTTCGCGGCCGACGCGACCGCCTGCGCCTCGCTCGCCTGGGTGGTGTACAGCCCGGCCAGCTCGTTCAGGTAGTCCTGGTTCTTCGGCTTCAGCTTCGTCGCCTTCACGAGCGGCGGGATCGCCTGCTCGAGATTGCTGTCGGCCTGGTACGCACGCGAGAGCTCGACCTGCGCTGCCGCGCTCTTCGGGTTCGCGTCGACCTTCTTCTGCGCGTCGTTGATCGACGCCACGCCGCTCGATCCGTTGTTCCGGATCAGATCGCCCAGGCCGCTGGGCAGGCTCGAGCCGACGCCGAAGATGACGAAGCCGACGCCGAACACCAGCGCGAGGAAGACGAACATCCACTTCGCGTGATTGCGCAGCCGCGGGAAGAACATGAGGTCTTCCGGCTTGGGCTGGCGCTTCGGCGGAGGCTGGCGCCGCCCACGATCGGGCGTTGCGACCGCCTTCGGCCGGCGTCCTGCTGCAGAGCGCGCCACGAATCGCAGCGTAGCGGCAACTCGCGCGATAGGAAGGCCCGGCGGCCGAATTCTCCGGGCCGCGCCGGAATCTTCATCGAATCCTCACCTTGCTGCTCCTTCCTCGCGCCGTGCAGAATGCCGCCGTGGCCGGAAGACCCACGTGACCCAGCTCGCCTCCGGGACCGAGGCTGCACGGATCGCCGGCGAGCGCGGCCGCTGGGTCGCGCGCGGCGTTTCGACCACACCGCTTGTCGTCGCGCGCGCCGAGGGCGCGCAGCTCGAGGACGCCGACGGCCGCACGTACATCGACTTCGCAGGCGGCATCGGCTGCCAGAATCTGGGCCACGGCCACCCGGCGGTGGTTGCTGCGATCCACGAGCAGGTCGACCGCTACCTGCACCAGTGCGTGATGGTCGGCCTCTACGAGCCGTACGTCGAGGTCTGCCGCCGGCTCGGCGAGCTGTCGCCGTGCTCGGGCGCCGAGCAGAAGACCCTGCTCGTCAACTCGGGCGCGGAGGCGGTCGAGAACGCGGTCAAGATCGCGCGTGCCGCGACGGGCCGGCCCGCCGTGCTCGTCTTCGACAACTCCTTCCACGGCCGGACGCTCCTGACCATGACCATGACGGCGAAGCTCGTGTACCGGAAGGGCTTCGGGCCATTCGCGCCGGAGGTCTATCGCGCGCCGGCGCCGTACCCGTACCGCGGCATCTCGACCGACGAGGCCCTGTCCGGCCTCGACCTGCTCTTCAAGCGCGAGCTCGACCCGGCGACGGTCGCATGCGCCGTGCTCGAGCCGGTGCAAGGCGAGGGCGGGTTCATCCCGATGCCGCACGACTTCCCGGCCGAGCTGCTCACCGTCTGCCGCGAGCATGGAATCCTGTACGTCGACGACGAGGTGCAGAGCGGGGTTGGCCGGACCGGCTCGCGTCTGGGCGATCGAGCACTACGACGCCGCGCCAGACCTGCTCGTCTCGGGCAAGTCGCTCGGCGGCGGGCTGCCGCTCGCCGGCGTGACCGGCAGCGCGGAGATCGTCGACACGGTCGCGCCCGGCGGGCTCGGCGGCACGTTCGGCGGCAACCCCGTGGCGTGCGCGGCGGCGGCGGCGGTGCTCGACGAGGTCTCCTCGCCGGAGTTCCTTGCGCGCGCGCAGGAGCTCGGCGCCCGCCTCAGCGCGAGGCTCGACGACCTGGCCGAGCGGGTCCCGACCGTCGGCGAGGTGCGCGGTCTCGGCCCGATGCTGGCCCTGGAGCTGGTGCGCGACCGCGAGTCGAAGGAGCCGGCGCCGGAGCTGGCGTCCGGCGCGGTCAACGCCGCACGCGAGCGCGGCCTGGTGCTCCTCGCCTGCGGGTTGCACGGCAACGTCGTCCGCATGCTCGTCCCGCTCGTCATCGCAGACGACGATCTCGAGCGCGGGCTGCAGATCCTGGAGGAATCGCTTGTCGCTGCCGGCAGCGGCGGAGCCTGACGCCGCGTCCGGCGCGCGGCCCGCGGCCGCCGCCGTCCAGCTCGAGGGCCTGACGAAGCGCTACGGCGACGTGCGGGCCGTGGACGGCCTCGACCTCGAGATCCGCCGCGGCGAGTTCTTCACGATGCTCGGACCGTCGGGGTCGGGCAAGACGACCACGCTTGCGCCTGATCGGCGGCTTCGAGCGGCCGGACGCAGGCCGGATCCTGCTCGGCGGGCGTCGACGTGGCCGGGCGACCGCCGTACCAGCGCGACGTGAACACCGTCTTCCAGGACTACGCGCTCTTCCCGCACATGACCGTTGCGCGAGAACGTCGAGTACGGGCTCCGCGTGAAGGGCGTGGCGCGCCGCTCGCGCAAGGCGCAGGCCGACGAGGCGCTCAACCGTGTGCGGCTGGCGGGGCTCGGCGGCCGCAAGCCCGTGCAGCTCTCCGGCGGCCAGCGCCAGCGCGTCGCGCTCGCGCGCGCGCTCGTGAACCGACCCGCAGGTGCTGCTCCTCGACGAGCCGCTCGGCGCGCTCGACCTGAAGCTCCGCCAGGAGATGCAGGTGTTCCTCAAGGCGCTGCAGCAGGAGCTCGGCAAGACCTTCGTCTACGTCACGCACGACCAGGAAGAGGCGCTGGCGATGAGCGACCGCGTCGCGGTCTTCAACCAGGGCGGCGTGGAGCAGGTCGGCGCGCCGGCCGACGTCTACGAGCGGCCCGAGACCGACTTCGTGGCGGGCTTCGTCGGCGTCTCGAACATCATCGAGCGCGACGGCCGCCGCTTCACCATCCGGCCGGAGAAGATCCGCATGCTCGACGGGATGCTCCGCCGAGCCGGCTCCACCGACCGAAGAGGGGACGATCGACGAGGTCGTCTACGCTCGGCCCCGTCACTCGCTACCGTCGTCGAGCTCGACCGCGGCGGCGACCTCGTCGTCGTACGGCAGAACCTCGAACGTCGTCCGAGCAGGTGCTCACGGAGCAGGGACGCCCCGTGACGCTCGCATGGTCTCCCGCGACGCGTTCACCATCGGCGTCCCACAGGAGGAAGAGGACAATGAGAGTCAGTACGTAAGCGGCACGCGCTCGCTGCCGCGGCGCTTGTGGCGCTGCTCGCTGCGCTCGGGTCGTCCCGTCGGCTCGGCGTGGGCGCCTCGGGCAGGGAGGCACGCTGAAGATGATCGCCTGGGACGGCTATCTCGACGCGAACTGGGTCAAGCCGTTCGAGAAGCAGTCGGGCTGCAAGATCCAGCGAAGTACGCCGCGAGCTCGAACGAGATGTTCGCGCTGATGCGCTCCGGCGGCGGGGCAGCCAGTACGACCTCGTCTCCGCTTCGGGCGACGCCAGCCTGCGGCTCATCTACGCCAAGCTGGTCCAGCCGGTCGACGTCAAGTGTGCCCGCGTGGAAGCAGTTCTTCGGGCCGTTCAAGTCGCCGCCGAACAACACGGTCAACGGCATGCACTACGGCATCTCGCTCCAGTTGGGGCCGAACACCTGCTCTACCACCGAAAAGGTGCAAGCCGGCGCCGAAGAGCTGGTCGGCGATCTACGACTCGAAGTACAAGGGCCAGTCACGATCCCGGACAACCCGATCCAGATCGCCGACGCCGCGCTCTACCTGATGAAGACGAAGCGCGTCGCTCGGGATCAAGGATCCGTACGAGCTGAACTCGAAGCAGTTCGACGCGGTCGTCGCCTGCTGAAGAAGCAGAGGCCGCTGATCAAGAAGTACTGGGTCGGATGCGGCCGACAACGCCGAGCTCATCACCAGCGGCGACGCCTGGATCGGCCCGACGTGGCCGCTCACGACGGGGTCGCTGCTGGCGAAGAAGGCAAAGGTCAAGGAGCTGATCCCGAAGGAGGGGACGACGGGCTGGCTCGACACGTGGATGCTCTCGGCGAAGGCGACGCACCGACTGCGCGTACCAGTGGATGCCGCTACGTCTCAGGCCCCGAGGTGCAGGCGCTGCAGGGCGTCCCTGCGGCGAGACGCCCGTCAACTCGAAGGCCTGTTCGTACATGGACAAGCTCTCGAAGGGGTCGTGCAAGACGTACCACGCCGAACGCGCCGCTCTCGTACTACAAGTCGATGTACTTCTGGAAGACGCCGGTCGCCGACTGCGGCAGGCGGCAAGAGCGACTGCATGGACTACTCGAAGTGGCTGCAGGCCTGGACCTCGATCAAGGCCTCGTAGCGAACCTTGACGGTTGACCCAGCACGGGCGGGCTCCCTTCGGGGGGCCCGCCTGCGCCTTTCCGGCTGGCTCTGGCGGCGGCCCTGGGCGAAGGGCGGTGCGCTGCTCGGGCTGCCGCTCGCCTGGCTCGTCCTGATCTACCTCGCCTCGCTCGCCGCGCTGCTCGTCTCCGGGTTCTGGCGCTCCGACTCCTCACGGGCGAGATCGTCCACGACTGGAACCTCGACAACTTCCGGCTCATCTTCAGCCTGGACGATCACGACCTACCTGCGCGTTGCCTGGACGACGATCTGGGTGGCCGCGCTGGTCACCGTGCTCGACATCGTGCTCGCGTTTCCGATCGCCTACTTCATGGCGCGGCTCGCGTCGGCGCGGCATGCGGTCGCTGCTCTTCGTGCTCGTCCTGCTGCCGCTCTGGTCGAGCTACCTCGTCCGCGTCTACGCCTGGCGCGTGATCCTCAAGGAGAACGGCGCCCTCAACTGGGCGCTGAACGGCATCGGGCTGCCCGACGCGCACCTCGCGTTCACGCGCACGTCGATGGGCTCGTGTTCTCGTACGTCTGGCTGCCGTTCATGATCCTGCCGGTCTTCGCGTCGATCGAGCGGATCCCGGACAACTACCTCGAGGCTTCGGCGCGACCTGGGCGCGAGAGCGGGCGCACGCTCCGGAGCGTGATCCTGCCGCTCGCGCTGCCGGGGATCGCCGCAGGGTCGATCTTCACCTTCTCGCTGACCCTCGGCGACTACATGACGCCCGTGCTCGTCGGAGGGCCGAACGCGCAGCTCATCGGCAACGTCGTCTACGCAAACGTCGGGTTGGCGAACAACGTCCCGTTCGCCGCGGCGCTACGCGCTGGTGCCGGTCGCCATCATGACGCTCTACCTGCTGCTGATGCGTCGCCTGGGCGCATTCGAGGCGTTGTGATGGAAGCCGCGGCATGCGGATCGGGCTGGCGGCGTGGACGGTGCTCGTCGTCGCGTTCCTCTGGCTCCCGCTGCGTGCTCATCTGCCTCTACGCGTTCAACTGCTCGAACATCCAGGGCTGGCCGATCTCCGGCTGGTACTCCACGATGGTTCTGCGTGGCCTGGGACGACACGGAGGTCCGCGACGCGCTGAAGCTCTCGATCAAGGTCGGCGCTCGCCGCGACCGCGATCGCGATCTCCTCGGCACGGCGCTCGCGTTCGCGCTGCACCGCTTCCGCTTCTTCGGCCGCGACTCGATCTCGTTCCTGTTCCTGCTGCCGCTCGCGCTGCCCGGGATCATCACCGGGATGTCGCTGAACCGCTTCTACGACGTGGCCGGGCTCGACCTGTCGCTCTGGACGATCGTGGTCGGGCACGCGACCTTCTGCGTGGTCGTCGTCTACAACAACGTGGTCGCGCGGCTGCGGCGTACGTCGGCGTCGCTGATCGAGGCCTCGATGGATCTCGGCGCCGACGGCTGGCAGACGTTCCGCTACGTGACGCTGCCGACGATCTCCGACCGCGCTCGTCGCCGGCGGGCTGCTGGCGTTCGCGCTCTCGTTCGACGAGGTGATCGTCACCTACTTCACGGCCGGGGTCGAACAACACGCTGCCGTCTTCATCTTCGGCTACATCCGCCAGGGGCTCCGGCTCCCGGTCGTCAACGTGTCGCCCTCGTCGTGCTGCTGCTGACGGTCATTCCGGTGGTCTCTCGGTGCGCCTGACGCGTGACACCGGCGTGATCCGGCGGCGAAGGGTCACACGACAGAGACGAGGGAGGATCATGGCAGTCGCAGTCACTCGGCACAAGAACTTCGTCGGCGGACAGTGGGTCGACTCGGTGAGCGGCGAGACGATGGAGGTGCTGAACCCGTCGACGGGCGAGGTCATCGCAGAGGTGCCGCGGGGGACGGCCGAGGACGTCGAGCGCGCCGTCGAGGCGGCGAAGAAGGCGTTCGCCGACTGGCTGACAAGACGCCGAAGGACCGCATGGATCTGCTGCTCAAGCTCGCCGACCTGATCGAGGAGCATGCCGACGAGCTCGGCAGCTCGAGTCCGCGAACGTCGGCAAGCCCAAGTCGATCGCGGTGGACGAGACCCCGTTCGCCTCTGACAACCTGCGCTTCTTCGCCGGCGCGGCGCGCACACTCGAGGGCAAGTGCGCGGGCGAATACGTCGAGGGCTACACGTCCTTTTTCCGGCGCGAGCCGCTGGGTGATCGTCGCGGGGATCACGCCCTGGAACTACCCGCTGATGATGGTCGTCTGGAAGCTTGGGCCCGCGCTGGCGGCCGGGAACGTGCAGATCATCAAGCCGGCCGAACAGACGCCGCTGACGACGTTGCGCTTCGTCGAGCTCGCGCAGGAGGTGCTCCCGCCGGGCGTCCTGAACGTGATCACGGGCGACGGTGTCCCGGTCGGCGACGGCCTCGTCCGCCACCCGGACATCGCGCTCGTCTCGCTGACCGGCGATGTCGCGACGGGGAAGCTGATCGCCCGCAACGCGGCCGACACGCTGAAACGCGTCCACCTGGAGCTCGGCGGCAAGGCGCCGATGGTCGTGCTCGACGACGCCGACCCGGCCGCCGTCGCCGAGGCGGTCAAGATCGGCGGCTACTGGAACTCCGGCCAGGACTGCACGGCTTCCTCGCGGATCCTCGTGCCGAGCGCGTGTACGACGAGGTCCTGTCGGACGAAGGTCGCGATCGAGGCGATGAAGACCGCCGACCCGGCCGACGGCGACGACGTCGACATGGGCCCGGTCATCTCGGACGACGCAGCGCGAACGCGTGCTCGGCTTCCTCGAGCGGCTGCCCACGCGAAGCGACGGTCGTGACCGGCGGCGAAGCCGTCGGCGACCGCGGCTTCTTCGTCGAGCCGACGATCGTCGCCGACGTCGAGCAGATGCGCGAGATCGTCCAGGACGAGGTGTTCGGGCCGGTCGTGACGGTGCAGCGGTTCACCTCGGACGACGAGGCGATCGAGATGGCGAACGGCGTCCGCTACGGGCTCGCCGCGTCCGTGTTCTGCGCGAACGTCGGCCGGGCGCTGTCGGCCGCGAAGAGCTCGCCTTCGGGACGGTGTGGATCAACGAGCACCTGTTCCCGCTCGCGTCGGAGATGCCGCACGGCGGCTTCAAGCAGTCCGGCTACGGCAAGGACATGAGCCTCTACTCGATGGAGGAGTACACGCGCATCAAGCACGTCGTCGTCAAGCTCGCCTGAGGCTCGCTTGACCGGTAACCGCTGCGCTCTCTCGAAGGGGCAACCCCTGCTTCGCGGGTTTCCCCTTCGAGCTACCCCTTTCCCGGAGACGTCAGACGCGACTTCGCGCGACGTAGCTGCGGCCGGGCAAGCCGGCCTCCGCACGCGGCGAGTTGCGCCCGGCAGCCCAACACCAACACCCTGGGCTGCTCGCAAACTCGCTCCGCCGACGAGGCGCGGATCTAATCGTCGCTCGTTTGGCGTGCCGCGACGAGCTCGCCTCATGATTGACGCAATGCGCATCGCTGTGGGAGGATCGCTGCGCATTGCGAACGCCCCACCCGCCTGATCCTCGCAACGCGCAGCGCACCGGCCCCGTCGGCCGCGCGCGCCTCGACGCCGTCGACCGCGCGATCGTCGAGGCACTGCAGCGCAACGGGAGGGAGTCGTTCCGTCACATCGCCTCCGAGATCGGGGTCTCGGAGGCGACCATTCGCGCGCGCTACGCGCGCCTGGTCGACGAGCGCATCGTCCAGGTCACGGGCGTGACCAACCCGCTCGGGCTCGGGTTCGAGGCTATGGCGATCGTCGGCATCCGCACCACCGGCGCGCCCGAGGACGTCGCCGGTGCGCTCGAGGGCTGGGAGGAGGCGAGCTACGTCGTCGTCACCGCCGGCCGCTTCGACCTGCTCGTCGAGCTCGTCTGCTCGGACCGCCGCCACCTGCTCGAGATGACGAACCGCATCCGCGCCGTTCCCGATGTTGTCTCGACCGAGAGCTTCGTCTACCTCGAGCTGCGCAAGCAGCTGTACGACTGGGGCACCCAGGGGGTCGGCGGCGTCGCGACGCAGGACGGCCCGGGAGTCGCGGCGTGAGCGTCGCAGAGGCGCCGGAACAACAGCACCTGGAGGGGGGCGCGCTCGAGAAAGGCCTGAAGACCGGCGCGATCGGCTTCGTCTCGTCGGTCGTCATCGGCGTCGCGTCGACGGCGCCCGGCTACAGCCTCGCCGCGTCTCTCGGTGTCGTTGTGGCGGCGGTCGCGTTCCAGGCGCCCGCTGCGCTGCTCGTCGCCTTCGTCCCGATGTTCCTGATCGCCGGGTCGTACTACTCGATGAACCGCGTCGACCCCGATTGCGGCACGACCTTCACCTGGGTGACGAAGGGGATCGGGCCGGTCCCCGGCTGGATCTCCGGCTGGGCGCTGCTGCTCGCGGACATCCTCGTCATGGCGAGCCTGGCGCAGATCGCGGGCCAGTACACGTTCCTGCTCTTCGGCGCGGACAGCCTGGCGGCCAGCACGTTCTGGGTGACCGTGATCGGCGTCATCTGGATCGTGGTGATGACGTGGGTCTGCTACATCGGCATCGAGCTCTCCGCGAAGACGCAGTGGTTCCTGCTGGCCGCGGAGGTCGTCACGCTCGCGCTCTTCGCGATCGTCGCGCTCGTCAAGGTCTACGCGGGCGACTTCAGCGATTCGGTCAACCCGAGCCTCAGCTGGCTCAACCCGTTCGCCGTCTCGTCGACCGCCCTCACGGCAGGCGTGCTGACGGCGGTGTTCATCTACTGGGGCTGGGACACCGCGGTGGCCGTCAACGAGGAGACGGAGGACGCTTCGCGCACGCCCGGGATCGCGGGGGTCGTCAGCACGATCCTGCTGCTCGGCATCTACATCACCGTTGCGGTCGCGGCGATCGCGGTCCACGGGCCGCAGTTCCTCGTCGACAACCAGGACGAGGTGCTGAACCCGCTCGGCCAGGACGTGCTCCCGGCCGGGCTCGACAAGCTGTTGATCATCGCGGTGCTGACGTCGGCGTCCGCCTCGACCCAGACCACGATCCTGCCGGGGACGCGCGCCGCGCTCTCGATGGCTGCGCACGGCGCCGCACCCAAGGCATTCGCGTCGATCAATCCCCGGCGCCTGACACCCGGGTACGCGACCATCTGGTACGGCGCGATCTCGATTGCCTACTACGTGATCCTGACGATCGTGAGCGAGAACATCCTCGGCGACTCGATCACGGCCACCGGCCTGATGATCACCTTCTACCTCGGGATCACCGGCGTCGCCTGCGTCATCTACTTTCGCAAGGCGCTCTTCAAATCCGTGCGGACCTTCCTGCTCGCCGGGCTCGGCCCGGCGCTCGGCGCGATCCTCATGGGCTGGATCTTCGTCAAGTCGGCGATCGACCAGTTCGACCCGGCCAACTCGTACACGGGGCAGTCCCTGCTCGGCATGGGGCCGCCGCTCACGATTGCCATACTCGGCCTGCTGCTCGGGGTCGTCCTCATGCTGCTGCAGTGGCGGAACAACCCGGCCTTCTTCCGCAAGAAGCGCGAGGCGGCCGCCCCTGAGATGCGCCTGTGAGCGGCACGATCGTCCTCGGCTACGACGAGTCGCCCTCGGCCAACGCCGCGCTGGTCGAGACGATCCGCGTTGCGAAGGAGCGCGAGGCTGCGGTCGTGGTCGTGTTCGGGTTCCACATCACGCCCTGGGGCGGAACCGGCGAGGGCTCGATCCGCGATGCGGTCAAGAAGGTCGGCGAGCACGCGCTCAACCGTGCGGTCGCCGACCTGCGGGATGCCGGCGTCGCCGTCACGTCCAGGCTCGTGGAGGGCAAGCCGGCGGACGCGCTCATCGCCGTCGCCCAGGAGACCGGTGCGGATCTGGTCGTCGTCGGCACGGTCGGCGAGCATCCGATTCACGGCGCCCTGATGGGCTCGGTGGTGCTGCGCCTCGTGCAGCGCGCCCAGGTTCCGCTGCTGGTCGTCCCGGCAACGGACGAGCAGTGACCGTCGACCTGCAGCAGGCCGCGCGCGACCACCTCTGGCTGCACTTCACGCGCATGGGCGCGTACCGCGACGGCGAGGTGCCGATCATCGTCCGCGGCGACGGCTGCTACCTGGAGGACACGCACGGCAAGCGCTACCTCGACGCGCTCGCCGGGCTCTTCTGCGTCAACATCGGCTACTCGTACGGCGAGGAGATGGGCCAGGCGTCGCTCGAGCAGATGCGCGAGCTGCCCTTCTACACCAACTGGTCGTACGCCCACCCGCGCGCGGTCGAGCTCGCCGCCGAGATCGCGTCGCTCGCGCCCGGCGACCTCAACCGCGTCTTCTTCGTCTCGGGCGGATCGGAGGCGGTCGAGTCGGCGTGGAAGCTGGCGCGCCAGTACTACCTCGCACGCGGGAGCAAGCGCGTTTCCTCGAGCGGCTTCGAGGAGACGATGCACCACGACCAGCACCACGCCACGCCGCCGCCTCGTAAGTACAAGGCGATCGCGCGGCGGATCGCCTACCACGGCACCACCTTCGGGGCGCTCTCGATCAACGGCATCCCGGCGATTCGCATGCCGTTCGAGCCGCTCGTCCCCGAGGTCCGCCACGTCTCGAACACGAACCGCTACCACCGCCCAGCGGAGGAGACGGAGAAGGAGTTCACGCGCTTTCTGCTCGCGGAGCTCGAGTCGACGATCCAGGCCATGGGGCCGGAGACGGTGTGCCTCGTGCACATGGAGCCGGTGCAGAACGGCGGCGGCTGCTTCGTCGCGCCCGAGGGCTACTGGCGCGGCGTGCGGGAGCTCTGCGACCAGTACGACATCCTCCTGTCGGCCGACGAGGTGATCACCGGCTTCGGGCGCCTCGGCCACTGGTTCGGGTCCGAGCGTTACGACATCAGGCCGGACATCGTCTGCAGCGCCAAAGGGCTGTCCTCTGCCTACGCCGCGATCGGGGCGGTGATCGCAACCGACCGCGTGATGGAGCCGTTCCTCGCGGACACGTCCATGTACTCGCACGGGATCACGTTCGGCGGTCACCCGGTCGGGTGCGCGGTCGCGCTCAAGAACATCGAGATCATGAAGCGCGACGGGATCGTGAGCGGCGTGCTCGAGCACGAGGACGCGTTCCGCACGACGCTCGAGCAGCTGCTCGACCTGCCCATCGTCGGCGACGTGCGCGGCGCCGGCTTCTTCTACGCGATCGAGCTCGTCAGGGACAAGGAGACGCGCGAGACGTTCTCGGACGAGGAGTGCGAGACGCTGCTGCGCGGGTTCCTCACGCCGGCGCTCTTCGAGGCCGGCCTGATCTGCCGCGCGGACGACCGCGGCGACCCGGTCATCCAGATCTCGCCGCCGCTCGTGGCGCGGCAGCCGGAGTTCGACCGGATCGTCTCGGTGCTCGGCGACGTGCTCAGCGAGGCGTGGGGCCGGTTGCGCCCGGCGGCCGTGTCGGCTTCGTAACACTCCGTTACCTGCCACCGGACCAGTGCATACGCTGGCGGTGTGCGGCGGCTCGGGGTCTGTCTCGCGGTGGCGCTCCTGCTCGGCGCCGGATCGGCGGCGGCGCACAGCCCGCCTGGGCACGTTGCGTTCGCGCAGGTGCGCAACGGGCGCTCGGCGATCTGGACGATGAACGCATTCGGCACCGGGCTGCGCCGGCTCGCGGCCGGGTCGAGCCCCGTGTGGACGCTGGCCGGCACGCGGATCGCGTTCGTGCGCGACGGCGCCGTGTGGGTGATGGCCGCGGACGGCTCCGGGCAGCGGCGGATCGCCCGGGGCGGTGAGCCGTCGTGGGCGCCGGACGGCAACCGCCTCATCTTCGCGCGCGCGGGTGTGCTGTGGATCGTCGGCGCGGACGGCCGCGGGTTGCGCCGCCTGACCACGGGCCGCGCGCCTGCCTGGTCGCCGGATGCGACGACGATCGCCTACGAGCGGGGCGGCTCGATCTGGACGGTGGCGGCCGCGGGCAGCAAGCCGCGATTGCTCATCCGCAACGCAGCCGAGCCGGCCTGGTCGCAGGACGCGCGGCGGCTCGCCTTCACCTCGACGCGCGCCCGGTTCGGCGGCCGCGAGGTGTACGTCGCCGATGCGGACGGGTCGCATCTGCGGCGCGTCACGCGCACCCGGGCAGACGAGCGCTCGCCGTCGTGGTCGACGGACGGCATCTGGATCGCGACGGCGTCGAACCGCTCGGGGCACTACGCGATCTGGCTCGTCAGCCTCCAGCCGCCGGAGGTGATCCGCGCGACCGTCGACCGCGCGAGCGACGTGGCGCCCGCCTGGGGCCTCTAGACCGGCCCGGGCGCCAGGTCGCGTGCCGTCATACGCCGCTCGGCGATCACCGCGGCCCAGATCGACACCTCGAAGAGCGCGACGATCGGCAGGATCTCGAGCAGCATCGAGACGAAGTCGACGCCCGGGAGCAGGACGCCGATGACGATGCAGATGCCGTAGCCGATCCGGCGCTCGCGCCGCAGCTTGTCGGACGACACGATCCCGAGCCGCACGAGGCCGACGACGAAGATCGGCAGCTCGAAGACCAGCCCCATCGCGAAGATCATCACCGCGGCGAAGCCGTAGTACTTGCTCGCCTGCAGCTGCGCGTTGTAGAGGCCGCTGTCGAAGTTGAGCAGGAAGTTCATCGAGATCGGCAGCACGACGAAGTAGGCGAACGCCATCCCGACGGCGAGCAGCGCCGTCGCGACGGCCGCGAGCCTCACGACGGAGTGCTGGTTCTGCGGCTCGAAGGCCGGAGCGAGGAACGCCCAGAGCTGCCAGGCGATGATCGGGATCGACAGCGCGATCGCCGTCCACAGGCAGACGTTGAAGGAGGTCGTGAACGGCTCGGCCGGCCCCAGCGTGATCAGCTTCTTGTCGTCGGGGAGCGGATTGTTCAGCCACCCGATCAGCGTGTCCCGGAAGACGAAGCAGAGCGTGAACCAGAAGACGACGCTGCCGAGGCAGACGATGATCCTCGTCCGCAGCTCCGTCAGGTGCTCGACGAGGGACGCCTCTTCCTCGTGCCCGAGGCGCCGGGGGAGCGGCCTCCTCAGCTGCGGCACGGCCGAGGGCTAGGGGGCTTTGGTGGGACGCCGCTCGTTCGGCGCGGTGTGATGCTCGTTCCGAGGCAAGGACGCAGGGAGCCTCGATAGCGGTGCCCTATCGGGGCGACCGAGGACGCGGCATCGGGACGAGCAGTGTGCCGCGACGGACACAGGCTGCGTCTCGCCAAAGCCCCCTAAACGACTTTGTCGTGCTCGCGGGCTTCGGGCAGCGCTTCGGGCTCGGGCGATGGCGAGCGGCCGATCTCGTGCTCGGGCGCCTGCAGCTCCGAGTCGTCCTTGTGGTCGTTGTGGTCGCCGGAGACCGAATCCTTGAACTCGCGCATCCCGCGCCCGAGCGAACGGCCCAGCTCGGGGAGGCGCTTCGGGCCGAATACGACCAGCAGCACCAGGAGGATGACCACGAGTCCCTGCCAGCCGATGTTCCCAGGCATGATGGGAGCGTAGCAGCGCCCTTCGGAAGGCCCATCCCGCGGCGGGGTGGTTCCTGTACTCCGGAGCTGGGTAGGCCTCCGGTACGATCGTGTTACGAGCGGCGGCGCAAACCCGCGTCGCGCCTAGACCTACGGAGGCACAAACTCTGTCTCAGCTCGAGATCAAGAATCTGCACGTCGCGCTCGAGGACGGCACCGAGATCGTCAAGGGTGTCGACCTCTCCGTGAGCGCGAACGAGGTGCACGCGATCATGGGCCCGAACGGCTCGGGCAAGTCCACGCTCGCCTACGCGCTCATGGGCCACCCGGCCTACGAGATCACCGAGGGGCAGATCCTCCTCGACGGCGCCGACGTGACCGAGCTCGGCGCGGACGAGCGCGCGCAGAAGGGCCTCTTCCTCGCGTTCCAGTACCCGCACGCGATCCCGGGCGTCACCGTGACGAACTTCCTGCGCAGCGCGATCAACGCGACGCGCAAGGCGCGCGCCGGCGAGGACGACCCGATTCCGATTCCCGAGTTCCGCAAGGATCTCCTGGCCGCGATGGAGCACCTCGGCATCTCGCGCGAGCTCGCATCGCGCTACCTGAACGACGGGTTCTCGGGCGGCGAGAAGAAGCGGGTCGAGATCCTCCAGATGGCGATGCTGAAGCCGAAGATCGCCGTCCTCGACGAGACCGACTCGGGGCTCGACATCGACGCGCTGCGCATCGTCGCCGGCGGCGTCAAGGAGCTCGTCGGCCCGGAGATGGGCGCGCTCCTGATCACGCATTACCAGCGGATCCTGAACTACATCCACGCCCGATTTCGTCCACGTGTTTGTCGGGGGGCGTATCGTGGAGGAAGGCGGTCCCGAGCTCGCACACAGGCTCGAGGCCGAGGGCTACGAGGCGTTCACGCCGGAGGCGGTGTCCTAGTGACAACGATCGACGAGACCCAGGTCGTCGCAGGGATCGGCAACGACTACAAGTACGGCTTCCACGACAAGGAGGACTACTTCTTCAAGTCGGGCCGCGGCCTGACGCGCGAGGTCGTGGCGAACATCTCCGAGCAGAAGAACGAGCCGCAGTGGATGCGTGACCAGCGGTTGAAGGCGCTCGAGTACTTCGAGGCGCGCCCGCTGCCGACGTGGGGCGGCGAGCTCGGGGACATCGACTTCGACGCGATGTACTACTACATCCGGCCGACCGAGAAGCAGGCGACCTCGTGGGAGGACCTGCCGCCGGACATCAAGAACACGTGGGACCGGCTGGGCATCCCGGAGGCCGAGCGCAAGTTCCTCGCCGGCGTCGGCGCCCAGTACGAGTCCGAGGTCGTCTACCACAAGCTCCAGGAGCACCTCGAGTCGCAGGGCGTGCTCTTCCTCGACATGGACTCGGCGCTGCGCGACCACGAGGACATCGTCAAGGAGTACTTCGGCTCGGTCATCCCGGCCAACGACAACAAGTTCGCGGCGCTGAACTCGGCCGTCTGGTCGGGCGGCTCGTTCATCTACGTGCCGCCGGGCGTGCGCATCGAGCAGCCGCTGCAGGCCTACTTCCGCATCAACGCGGAGAACATGGGCCAGTTCGAGCGGACGCTGATCATCGTCGACGAGGACGCCTACGTGCACTACGTCGAGGGCTGCACCGCGCCGATCTACTCGTCCGACTCGCTGCACTCGGCGGTCGTCGAGATCATCGTGCGGCCGCGCGGCCGCTGCCGCTACACGACGATCCAGAACTGGTCGACGAACGTCTACAACCTCGTCACCAAGCGCGCGGTCGCCTACGAGAACGCCACGATGGAGTGGGTCGACGGCAACCTTGGCTCCAAGCTGACGATGAAGTACCCGGCCATCTGGCTGATGGGCGAGGGCGCCCACGGCGAGGTCTTGTCGATCGCGTTCGCGAACGAGGGGCAGCACCAGGACGCGGGCGGCAAGTGCGTCCACGTCGCGCCGAACACCACCTCGGTGATCACGTCCAAGTCGATCTCGAAGAACGGGGGGCGCTCGTCGTACCGCGGCCTGCTCGAGGTGGCGAAGGGCGCGCACGGCGCGAAGTCGAAGGTCGTGTGCGACGCGCTGATCCTCGACGAGCACTCGCGCACCGACACGTACCCGTACATCCGCATCGACGAGGACAACGTCGACATCGGGCATGAGGCGACGGTCTCGAAGATCGGCGAGGAGCAGCTCTTCTACCTCATGTCGCGCGGGCTCTCGGAGTCCGAGGCGACGGCGATGATCGTGTCCGGCTTCGTCGAGCCGATCACCAAGGAGCTCCCGCTCGAGTACGCCGTCGAGATGAACAGGCTGATTCAGTTGCAGATGGAAGGCTCCGTCGGCTAGGCGCCGGCGGGGTTCGCTGTGATCCAGGGAACGGACTTCATCTCCTTGCCGACGCGCGACATGGCTCGCGCAACGCAGTTCTACGGCGAGACGCTCGGGCTGCCGCGGGCCGGCGAAGACATCGATTTCGTCGCATTCGAGACCGGCAACGTGAGGATCCTGCTCGTCGACCCGGACCTGATCGGCGTCGAGTTCTCGCCGAACCAGAACGGCTTCGCGCTGCGCGTGGCGGATGTCGCCGGAGCGCGCCAGGAGCTCGAGGCCAAGGGGGTCGAGTTCTCCGGCGACGTCGTCGACACGGGCGTGCGGCAGATGGCGTTCTTCGCCGATCCTGACGGGAACGGGATCGTCCTGCACCGGAGGAACGCGTGAAGGTCGAGCGCGTGGACTTCGTTGACGTGCCGACCCGCGACCTGGAGCGCGCGACCGCGTTCTACCGTGACGTGCTCGAGCTGCCGCAGGATTCGCGCGAGCCGACCGAGTTCGAAGCCGGCAACGTCACGCTGGCGCTCTGGGAGCCGGAGAAGATGGGCGTCGACTTCCCGGTGAGCGGGGCGCATGGAATTGCGCTGCGCGTGGCCGATGTGGCCGCCGCGCGCGCCGAGCTGGAGGAGCGCGGCGTCGAGTTCGTCGGCGAGCGCGACTCGGGCGTCTGCAACATGGCCTTCTTCACCGACCCGGACGGCAACTCGCTGATCCTGCACCGGAGGTACGCGCCGTGAGGACCGACCTGCTCGAGCGCTACCAGGCGCTCCCGTTCCCGACGACGACCGACGAGCCGTGGCGGTTCACGGACCTGCGCGGCTTCGATCCCGACGAGTTCGCCACCAACGGCGCCTCCGCCGCCTTGCAACAGACTGTTACAAGCTCGGAAGGGACGATGCTCGACATCGACGTGGCCGGGTTCGCCGTGATGGACGCGTCCGGGATCACGATCGAGCGCGCGCCAGACGGGATCCGCTTCGAGCCGCTCGGCGACCACGAGCGCCTCGGCACGCTGGTCGGTGCCGACGAGAAGTTCGCCGCCCACAACGCGGCAGCGTGGGAGCACGGCCTGCTCGTCCACGTCCCGAAGGGCGTCGAGCTCTCCAAGCCGCTCTACGTTCGCGTCGCCAATCCGGCCGACGGCGGCTCGCGCTTCTGGCGTCTGCTCGTCGTCGCCGAGGAGGGCAGCCGCTTCTCGATCATCGAGGAGCTTGCCGGTGCGCCGGACGAGACCGCCGGCTACTCGAACGCGGTCAGCGAGATCTTCGTCGAGCAGGCGGCGACGGTGGAGTACGTCTCGATCCAGAATCTCGCGCGCGAGACGTGGCACTTCGCCTCGCACCGTGCGCGCGTCGGCCGCGACGCAGAGCTCGACTGGGTCGTGGCCGGCTTCGGCTCGAAGAAGGGCAAGGTGCGGATCGAGAACGACCTCGCCGGCCAGGGCGCGACGTCGCGCGTGACCGGTGCCTACTTCGCGGACGGCCGCCAGCACCTCGACTTCGACACGTTCCAGTCGCACCAGGCGCCCGACACGACCTCCGACTTCGCCTTCAAGGGCGCGCTCCGCGACCGTGCCCGGGCCGTCTGGCGCGGGATGATCAAGGTCGAGAAGGAGGCGCAGAAGACGAACGCGTACCAGGAGAACCGCAACCTGCTTCTGTCGCCGCGCGCGCATGCCGACTCGATCCCGGGCCTCGAGATCGAGGCGAACGACGTGCGCTGCACGCACGGCGCGACCATCAGTCAGGTCGACCGCGAACAGCTCTTCTACGCGATGGCGCGTGGCTATACGCGCGCGGCAGCCGAGCGGCTGATCGTTCGCGGTTTCTTCGCGGATGTGCTCGACCGCATCGAGCTCGAGCCCGTGCGCGAAGCGCTCGGCGCCGCGCTCGAAGCGCGCATTCCGCAGGCCTAGGCCGGGCGCGCTTCGTACATCGCGAGACCGCCGGCGAATCGGGCCCAGCCGGCGATCGAGCCGGGGACATCCGCGCGCAGCGGCTCGCCAAGCTCGGCGAGCGACAAGCGCCGGCCATGCTCCTCGCGCAGCACGCCGATGCTCGCCGGCGCTCAGCAGCCGGTACAGCGAGTCCGCCCGCGCACCGGTCGTCTCGGCCAGCTCGTCTGCCGAGCGTGGCCCGCCGGCGAGCGCGTCCGGGACGCCGAGGACGACGGCGACGTGGAGTGCCTGCGACTCGCGGTAACCGTTGATCAGGTCGCGCAGAGCCTGATCGGCCACGGCTACGCGTCGATCGGTACGTGGCCCGGCTCGGCGGCGACGCGCGCGAGCCATGCCCGCACCGCCGGGTACGGCTCGAGGTCGAAGCCGCCCTCGCCGGCCGCGTGCGTGTACGCGTACAGGACGATGTCCGCGAGCGACATGGCGTCGCCGGCGAACCACGCGCGCCCGTCGAGGTGGCGCTCCATGGCGTCGAGCGCCTTCAGGCCGCGCTTGTGGAGCTGGTCGCGCTGCGCCTCGTACCACTCCGGGTGGCCCGAGTACGTCTTCAGGAAGCGCGCGACCGCGATCGCCGGCTCGTGCTCGTACTGCTCCCAGAACATCCACTGGAACATCTGCGCGCGGTCGTAGGGCTCCTCCGGGACGAACCGCGTTCGCTCGCCGAAGTAGGTGAGGATCGCGTTCGACTCGGCCAGCGGGCGGCCGTCGTCGAGCACGAGCGTCGGCACGCGGCGAGTCGGGCTCAGGCCGGAGAGCTCGTCGCGCTTCTGGGTGCGGTCGACGGCATCGACGAACTGCGTCTCGTACGGCACGCCGAGGTGCGCAAGCAGGAGCCGCACCTTGTAACAGTTGCCGGAGATCGGGCTGTTGTAGAGGAGCACCGGGGGCCTAGTGTTGCCGAACGAGTGCACGTCACGGTGTGGGTAGCCCCACCCCGATGCGTGGGGAAGCACGATTCCGGCAGCCGCGGCCGGGCGGGAGAGTTCGGTGCACGACACCGAACCCTGGAGGCTCCTCATGACCACGCACGCCAACACCGCCACCGCTGCGCCGCCGGGCGCGCGGGTGCGCGCTGCGCTCGAGCGCACGCGCCGCTTCGCCTGGACCGAGCGCGGTGTCGTCTGGACCGCGCTGGCCGTGATCGGCCTGCACGTTGCCGACGACAACTTCCTGCAGCCCGCGCCGGGGACATCGCCGCGCGACCACCTGGCCAGCGGGCTGGTCCCGCTCGGGATCCTGGCCCTGGCCGCGTGGGCGTATCCCCACGCTCGCGCCGGGCTCCGCGCCGCGCTCGTCATGACGCTGGGGGGCATCGGGATCGCCTTCGGCATTCCGGGCGCCTACTACCTCTCGCACGGCGCTGCAGAGGGCGACCACTGGACCGGCCTGCTCTCCATCGCCGCCGGCGCCGTCCTCGTGCTCAGCGGGCCGGTGATCCTCTGGCGGAACCGCTCCCATGACCCGAGCCGTAATCGCCGCTACCGCCACCGGGCCCTGACCGGCGCCGGGATCCTCGTGCTCGCGCCGGTGCTCTTCGCGACGGTCGTCTTCCCCGTCGGCTTCCCGTACATCTACACGCACAGCGGCCGGATCGTCGAGAACCCGAGGCTCGGCGTCCCGTACGAGACCGTCCACTTCACGACGAGCGACTCGCTCCGGCTCACCGGCTACTACGTCCCGTCGAGGAACCGCGCGGCGGTCGTGCTCTACCCGGGGCAGAGCCGCTCCCGCGAGGGGCGCATGCTCGTCCGGCACGGCTACGGCGTGCTGCTCGTCGATGCGCGCGGCCAGGGCCGGAGCCAGGGAGACGTCGGCCGCTGGAACGGCTACCGCGACGTGATCGCGGCGGCCGAGTACCTTCAGCACCGTCCGGACGTCGATCCCGGCCGCGTCGCCGGCTACGGCTTCTCGATCGGCGGGGAGCAGCTGCTCGAGGCCGCCGCCCGGTCGGAGGCGATCTCGGCCGTGGTCTCCGAAGGCGCCGGAAGCCGCGTCGGGAGCGAGGTCGGCTCGGGGATCGGACAGGTGCTCACGGCGCCGACGCTGGCCGTGATGACCGCGGCGATGACCGTGTACCAGAACGACGGCCCGCCGCCGCCCATCGAGACGCGCATCGGGAAGATCGCGCCGCGGCCCGTGTTCCTGATCTACGCCGACCCGGGCATGGGCGACGAGCAACCCCTGCAGCCGAGGTTCTTCGCGGCGGCAGGCGAGCCGAAGCAGATGTGGAAGGTGCCCGGAGCCGAGCACACGGGCGGGCTCGAGGCGCAGCCGGCCGCGTACGAGAGCCGCGTCGTGGGCTTCCTGGACCACGCGCTCCTGCAGCGCTGAACACGCATTCAACGGGCGCCCGCAATCCGGTGGGCACCTGACGCTGGTCCGGCTCAGCGGTTGCGGTAGACGATGCGGCCGCGATCGAGGTCGTACGGCGACAGCTCGATCTTCACGCGGTCGCCGGGGTTGATGCGGATGCGGTAGCGGCGCATCTTGCCGGCGGTGTAGCCGATGGTGGGGTGGCCGTTGTCGAGGATGACCTTGAACTGGCCGCTCTGGTACGCCTCGACGACCTCGCCCTCCATCTCGATCTTCTCTTCCTTGTTGGCTATATGTCTTCACCTCCTTTCGAGGTACTCGACGGAGCGCGCGCGAACCGCGCGCGCTCCGTCAATTCTGCCTGCTAGCCGACCGGAATGACGTTGGTCGCCACCGGGCCCTTCTCGCCCTCTGCGGGCTCGTACTCGACCTTCGCACCCTCGGTCAGGGACTTGAAGCCCGAGCCGGCGATGTTGCTGAAGTGCACGAACAGGTCCTTCCCGCCGTCCTCCGGCGTGATGAACCCGAAGCCCTTCGAGTCGTTGAACCACTTGACGGTTCCGTTTGCCATGGAAACACCTCCTTCCCAGGAGTAACTCACGAACGGGTAAGGAGGCGATGGAGCCGCCATAACTCGCTCTCTGAACTTGGGCCAGATTAGCACCCTACGAACCTCGAAATCGTGTCGAGATAGTGTCGATTTCGTGTCCACCGAACGGGAGCGGCTGGTCACCGCAGAGCTCGCAGGGTCTGGGTCGGCGCCGGCGCCATCGTCGGCGCGGGCGTCACGATCGGCGACGACTCGGTGATCGGTGCGGGAACCGTCGTGGTCCGCGACATCCCGGCCGGCGTGCTCGCTGCCGGGAGCCCCTGCCGGGTGATCCGCGAGCTGTGAACGGGCTCCGCTCAGCGAACCTCGGCCTGCGGTTCCTGCTCGAGCTGGCGTCGCTCGCCGCGCTCGCCGCCTGGGGTTTTCACACGGGCGACTCGCTGCCGGCCGACCTCGTCCTCGGCGTGGGCGCGCCGCTGGCAGCCGCCGTCCTCTGGGGCGCGTTCATCGCGCCGAAGGCGCGGTTCCCGGTGCCGCTCGGCGTGCGCGTCGTGCTCGAGCTGGTCGTCTTCGGCTCCGCAGCCGTCGCGCTCTGGGCTGCCGGCTGGCACACGGCGGCGTTGGCCTTTGCCGCCGCCGTGATCGTCAGCGAGGCGCTGCTCTACGGTCTCGGCGACCCGCAGGTTCGCGACCGCTAGCGACTAGTCCTTCAGGTCGAGCGCGTCCAACAGCTCGGCGATCTGCTCCTCGAGCCGGGCGACCCGCGCCTCGAGGCTGCCCGGCGTGAAGGCCGCCGCAACAACCGGCGCGGCCGGCTCGGCCGACTCGCCGCCGAACAGATGTGCGTAGCGCTCCTCCTTCTGCCCTGGCCGACGGTCCTGGCGGACGGCGAGCTCGCGGTCGATCAGCCGCTCGAGCGTCTCGTGCACGGCGTCGAGCGAGTCGAACGCGTGCAACCGCTCGGTGCGCAGCTTCAGCTCGCCGGGCGTCTGCGGGCCGCGCAGCATCAGCACTGCGAGCACGGAGATCTCGGCCCCGTCGAGGCCCAGCGCTTCGTCGAACAGGTGCCGGTACTTGACCGCGCGGCTCCCTGGCCCGCTCGCGAGCCGCACCCAGCCGCGCCGGCTCAGCCGCTGGAGCGCGTCGCGGATCGTCGGCTCGTCGTAGTCGACGACCGGATCGCGGTTCGTCGACTGGTTGCAGGCCCCGCGCAGCGAGTTGAGTGAGAGCGGGTAGACGTCGGGCGTCGTCCGCTGCTTCTCGATCAGGCAGCCGAGGACGCGCAGCTCGGTCGGCTCGAGGTCGTGCACCGGCCGGAAGCCTAGATTTCGCTAGCCGAGCCAGCGCCGCTTGCGGCGGCCCGGCTCCTCACCGAGGCCGCGCGCGGCTGTGACGACGTCGTCGGCGGTGAGGGTCGTGACGTCGTCGCGTTCCAGCTCGGCCAGGTCGCGGCCCTCGACGTGCGCGAGGCGGAGCGCCTGCCGGTTCAGCGCCTGCTCGAAGATCGTTCGCGCGTAGCGCGCGTTGCCGAACCCTTCGCCGCGCTGGGCGTTCTCGAAGATGCCCTGCAGCGCCTCGAGCGCGGCCGGCTCGAGCTGGTACTCGTGCTCGCCCGCGAGCTTCTCCGTGATGGCGAGGAGCTCGGCGTTCGAATAGTCGGGGAAGGTGATCTCGCGCGAGAAGCGGGAGCGCAGGCCCGGGTTCGAGTCGAGGAACGCGCGCATCAGCCTCGGGTAGCCGGCGACGATCACGACGAGGCGGTGGCGGAAGTCCTCCATGCGCTTCAGCAGCACCTCGACCGCCTCGGGGCCGAAGTCGTTGCGGGCGATGCCCTCCGGCGCGAGCGAGTAGGCCTCGTCGATGAAGAGCACGCCGTCGAGCGCGCGGCGGATGGCGCGGTTCGTCTTGATCGCGGTCGCGCCGACGTACTGGCCGACGAGCGATGCGCGGTCGACCTCGACGAGGTGGCCCTTCTCGAGCAGGCCCATCGCGCGGTACATCTGCGCGAGCAGCCGGGCGACGGTCGTCTTGCCGGTGCCCGGGTTGCCGAGGAAGACGAGGTGCTGGCTCGTCGCGACCTCCGGGAGGCCGTGCTCCTTGCGGCGCGCCTGCACCTGGAGGAACGCGGTGAGCGCGTGCACCTGCTCCTTGACCGTCTCGAGGCCGACGAGGGAGTCGAGCTCGGCCTGGAGCTCCTCGAGCGGGAGCGGCGGCAGGCGCTTCGGGGCGAGCCGGTCGCCGAGCCACTCCTCCAGCTCGGGCCCGGCGCTGCGCCGCAGCTGGTCGCCCAGCTGGCGGACCGCGTCGAGCGGGTTCGTCGGCATGGGGAGACGGTAGCCGCGCCCAGCCTCTCCACGGCGCCGTTCGACGCAAGTAACAGACTGTTACTTGGTGGCCGGGGCGCCCTCGAGCTGCGCGACGAGCCGCTTCGGTGCGGTCATGCGGTAGCTCTCCTCGACGAGGTCGGCGAGCTCGTCCCAGTCGACGGCGCCGGCGAGCCGGACGCCCACCCAGCCGTGCTGGCCGACGTAAGGCGGGCGGAAGAAGCGTGCCGGGTCGTGGCCGGTCAGGAGCTCCTGCACGCCTGGCGCAGCCTTCACCCAGCAGGAGGGCTCGCCTTCGTGGCCGTGCTGCATCGCGAAGATCCTGTCGCGCACCTTGAACGACGGGTTGCCGACGCCACCGGCTTCCACGGCCTCCGGGAAGCGCAGGCAGATCGTGCGCAGCCGCTTCAGGGTCGGTGCAGGCGCGTGGACGATCGCGGTGTCGGCCACTAGTCGAAGACCTCGACCGGCTCGAGCCGTGGTGCGGGCCGCGCGTCGATCGAGAGCGCGATGAACGCGGCGGCGAGCGCGGCCACCGCGCTCAGCGTGAACGCGGTCGTGAACGCGGACTCCGCGGGGATGGAAGTCCGCCCGATCGTCTGCGACGTCAGCAGCGCGGCTCCGACCTGGCCGCCGATGATCGCGCCGATCATCCGCACCACCGTGTTGATGCCCGTGGCGACGCCCGTCTCGGTCGCCCGCACGTTCTCCGCGGTGAGGGCGGCGAGCGTGGCGAACGCCGTCCCGACGCCCCAGCCGAGCGCGGCGGTTGCGGCTGCGATGTGCCAGGGCTTGTCGTGGGCGACTGACAGCAGCGTGGCGGCGACGCAGATCAGGAGCATCCCGCCGACGAGCGGCCACTTGGAGCCGTAGCGACGCCCTGCGAGCCCCGCGACCGGCCCGGCGAACAGCATCGCCAGCGAGCTCGGCAGCAGGTACAGCCCCGCCTGCGTGTGCGAAGCGCCGAAGCCGTAGCCATGCGACGACGGCGTCTCGACGAAGGTCGGGACGAGCACGAAGCAGCTGAAGAGCGCGAACCCCGCGACGATCGTGGTCGCGTTGGTGAACAGGATGGGCCGGTGGGCGAGCATCTGGAGGTCGACGAGCGGAGCCGACGAGCGGCGCTCGACGACGCCCCACAGCACGAAGATGGCCGCCGAGGCGAAGAACAGGCCGACGATGCCCGGCGAGCTCCAGCCCCAGCCCTCGCCCTCGGTCAGCGCGATCATCAGCGAGATGAGCCCTGCGGCGAGGAGCAGGGCTCCGGGCACGTCGACGCGTGCCTGCACGCGAACCGGCGATTCGGGCACGTAGCGGCGGATCAGCACGATCGCGATGGTCACGGGGATGAAGCCGAACAGGAACAGGTACCGCCACGACAGATGGTCGACGACGATCCCGGAGAGCACGATCCCGAAGCCGCCGCCGACGCCGAAGACCGCCGACATCAGGCCGATCCCGACCTTCACCTTGTCCGGCGGGAACTCGTCGCGGATGATCGCGAACGACAGCGGGAAGAGCGCCGCCCCGGCGCCCGCGACCGCGCGGAAGGCGATCAGCGACCAGATGCTCCACGCGGTCGAGGCGCCGATGCAGCCGAGGACGAAGAGCGACAGGCTCACCTGCAGGATCCGCGCCTTGCCGTACTGGTCGCCGAGCCGGCCCAGGATCGGCGTGCACACCGCTCCGGAGACGAGGAAGGCGGTGACGACCCACGTCGCCCACGCCGTCGTCGTCCCGAACTCCGCCTGGAAGGTCGAGAGCGACGGGAACACCATCGTCTGCTGCAGCGAGAACGCGGCCCCGGCCAGGGTCAGGATCGCGAGCGTGACGTTCGGATTCGCCCGCGTGCGCTCCATCCCCGCGAACCTAGCGGACGTTCAGTAGTTCCGGGCAGTCCCGATCAGGGCCGGCGCAGATGGCGCCGCGGCATGGCCGTGGCAGCCTGGCATGGAACCTGCAAAGGAGGTGACATATGTTCACGTACGTCAGCTTTTTCGAGCTGACCCCTGAAGGCAGGGAGAAGTTGCCGCTGGCGCCTGAGCACTTCGAGAAGATCACCAAGATCATCGAGAAGGAGCAGGGCGTTCTCGACAAGTGGTACGCGTTGATGGGACCGTATGACTTCTTCGCGATCACCAAGTTCCCCGACAACGAGAAGGCGCTTCGCGCCCTCGGCCTGATTGGGCGCATGAAGTATCTGAAGACGGAGACCTTCCCGATCGAGGAGGTCGAGGTCTTCGTGAAGGCGTTCGTCTAGCAGCGAAAACCAGGGGCTGTCCCCGTCGGGTGTTTGACGGGGGCTGTCCCACAAGCGGAAGCTCGATGTTCCTGGGCGAGACAGACGAAGGGCCGCTTCGGCGGCCCTTCGCCTACGTGCGCGTCAGCCGCTTGTAGGTGATGCGGTGGGGCTCGAGCGCGTCGGGGCCGCGCGTCTCCTTCATCCACGCCTCGAACTCGTCGTAGGCGCCCTCGAACCACGTCACCTGCGAGTCGCCGTCGAAGTGGAGGATGTGCGTTGCGACGCGGTCGAGGAACCAGCGGTCGTGCGAGATGACCACTGCGCAGCCGGCGAAGTCGAGCAGCCCGTCCTCGAGCGCGCGCAGCGTGTCGACGTCGAGGTCGTTCGTCGGCTCGTCGAGCAGCAGCACGTTGCCGCCCGAGCGCAGCAGCTTCGCCAGGTGGACGCGGTTCCGCTCGCCGCCCGAAAGATCGCCGACGCGCTTCTGCTGGTCGGAGCCCTTGAAGTTGAACCAGGACACGTACTGGCGCGAGTTGACCTCGCGCTTGCCGAGCTGGATCGTGTCGTGGCCGCCCGAGATCTCCTTCCAGACGTTGTTGGCCGGCTCGAGGTCGGCGCGCGCCTGGTCGACGTAGGCCAGCTCGACAGTGTCGCCGATGCGGAGCGCGCCGTCGTCCGGCTGCTCCTCGCCCGCGATCATGCGGAAGAGCGTCGTCTTGCCGGCGCCGTTCGGGCCGATCACGCCGACGATGCCGCCCGGCGGGAGCGAGAACGTCATGTCCTCGAAGAGCAGGCGGTCGCCGAAGCCCTTCGCCACGCCCTCGGCCTCGACCACGGTGTCGCCCAGGCGCGGCCCGGCCGGGATGTGGATCTCGATCTTGTCGAGCTTCTTCGCGCTGTCTTCCGCGAGCAGCTGCTCGTAGGCGGTGACTCGTGCCTTCGACTTCGCGTGCCGCGCGCGCGGGCTGGCGCGCACCCACTCGAGCTCGCGCGCGAGCGTGCGCTGGCGGGCCGACTCGGTCTTCTCCTCGACGGCGAGCCGCGCCTGCTTCTGCTCGAGCCAGGACGAGTAGTTGCCCTTGAACGGGAGCCCCTTGCCGCGGTCGAGCTCGAGGATCCAGCCGGCGACGTTGTCGAGGAAGTACCGGTCGTGCGTGACCGCGACGACGGTGCCCTTGTACTCGGCGAGGAAGCGCTCGAGCCAGGCGACCGACTCGGCGTCGAGATGGTTGGTCGGCTCGTCGAGGAGCAGCAGGTCGGGCGAGGAGAGGAGGAGTCGGCAGAGCGCGACGCGGCGGCGCTCGCCGCCGGAGAGCGTGGTCACGTCGCGGTCGCCGTCCGGCACGCGGAGCGCGTCCATCGCCCGGTCGAGCGTTGCGTCGAGCGCCCACGCGTCGCGGCGGTCGATCTGCTCCTGCACGGTGCCCTGCTCGGCGAGCAGCGCGTCGAAGTCGGCGTCCGGCTCGGAGAACTTCGCGGAGACGGCGTTGAAGCGGTCGAGCAGGTCGCGCACCTCGCGCACCCCGTCTTCGACGTTGCCGCGCACGTCCTTGGCCGGGTCGAGGTCGGGCTCCTGCTCGAGCAGCCCGACGGTCGCGTTCGGGGCGAGCTCGGCGACGCCGCTCGAGGGCTCCTCGCGGCCGGCCATGATCCGCAGCAGCGTCGACTTGCCGGCGCCGTTCGGGCCGAGCACGCCGATCTTGGCGCCGGGCAGGAACGACAGCGAGATGTTGGCCAGCACCTGCCGGTCCGAGCCGTAGAACTTGTCGGCCCGGTACATCGTGTAGACGTAGTCGCTCATCGGGCCGCCACCCTAGCCACCGAGCGGATCCGGACGCAGGTCGCGGCTCGAACGGCGTGCCGAGCGGCCGACGGACAGATTGCAGGACCTCGATCCCGGCTCGGGACGTATGCACTAGATGGGGGGTGCGCGCTTATCGTCCTGTCGCTCGTGGCCGGTGAGGCTTTTCCTGAAGCTTGCGGTCGTCGCGGGCGCGCTTGCGGTCGCGCCGACAGCGGGAACGACGAGCGCGCCGAAGATTCTCGCCACGTTTCGCCTTGCGAGCGCGCCGCAAGCGATCGTCGTCGGGGACGGCGGCCTTTGGGTGACGACGTTGCGGTCGGTCGTGCGCCTCGACTCACGAACGGACAGGGTTACGCGTCGCGTTCGGCTGCAACCGATCCTCGGTGCGGTGGCGACGAGCGGCCGCCGTCTGTGGGTGGCCCGGAATCCGATCGTTATCGACATGGGCACTCGGGTGCGCAGTCAGCTGTGGGCGGTTGACTCGGGGAGTGGACAGGTGGATGGAGAGCCGATTCGCTTCCGGGGAATTGCCGATGTCGCCTCCGTTGCGGGTGCGTTGTGGGTGACCAACGGCGACCACGCGCAGTACGGCCGCCTCTTCCGGGTGGATCCTCGGCGTCGCGCGATAGTTGCGACGCTGAAGATTCCCGGCGGCCCAGCCGGTGTCGTTGCCGCTCGGGGTTTGCTTTGGGTCGCTTGCTCTGACACGGGTTACGTCTACCGGGTTGAGCCGCGCTCGACGACGGTGACTGGCAAGCCGATTCAAGCCGGCAAGGCGTTGCTCACGCTCGCGGCTGGCCGCAACCGCCTCTGGGTGGGCGACAGCTATGCCGGCGCGGTCAACAGCGTTGATCTGCGCAAAGGCACGGTCGTGACGCGCACGAAGCTCCCGTACGTCTCGGACGTCGCCGTCGGCGAGGGTGGCATCTGGGCGACGGTCGACAAGCCGAGCGAGTTGGTGCGGCTCGATCCGAGCACCGGACGCACCATCGGCCGTGCCTTGCCAATCCCGGGAACCGCCTCGGGGCTCGCCATCGGCTTCGGCTCCATCTGGGTGATGACGGGCGATGGCGTGGTTCGGGTTCAGCCGTGACTTGCCGCTCCGCGGCGCCTGGTACTTTGCGGCCGCTTTTGCTGGGGTCGATCTTCGAGAGCGGGGCCGTCTACTACCCGACCCTGCTGGGAGTGCCGATCGCGGTCGGCGCCGTCGTCGGGTGGCGCCGCCTGGGCCGCCGCGGGCTCTGGATGCTCGCCGCCGCGGTGGCGGCGCTCGTCCTGCTCGACTTCGCCTTCGACGACACGCGGATGGACGACATCGCGTTCTTCGTCGTGGTCGGGCTCTTCCTGTTCGGGCTCGGCGCGCTCGCACGCTGGATCGCAGGGCGTTTCGCGCCGCGGGCCACCGAAGCGCCGAGTTAAGCCGTACGTAACAGGCGCGGCGTACCCTTTTTGGCGGGGTGCTCGTCCTTCTTGGCATCGCTTTCCTCGCCGGGATCATCACGGCCATCTCGCCCTGCGTGCTGCCGGTGCTGCCGATCCTGCTCGTCGGCGGCGCGACCGGGACGTCGAGCCGCTGGCGGCCGTTCGCCATCGTCGCAGGCCTCGTCGGCAGCTTCACGCTCTTCACGCTCGCGGGCGCCGCGATCCTCAGCGCGCTCGGCCTGCCCGCGGACTTCCTGCGCAACTTCGCGATCGTGATGCTGTTCGTGCTGGCCGCGACACTGATCTTCCCGCCGTTCGCGCACCTGCTCGAGCGGCCCTTCTACTTCCTGACGCGCCGCCGCGCGAACGCCGACGCGAACGGGTTCCTGCTCGGCGCGAGTCTCGGCCTCGTGTTCGTCCCGTGCGCCGGGCCGGTGCTCGCCGCGGTGGCCGCGATCGCCGCGAACGGGAACGTCGGGCTCCGCACGATCCTGATCACGCTCGCGTACAGCCTTGGCGCGGCGCTGCCGATGCTCGCGATCCTGCTCGGCTCGCAGCGGCTCGCCAACGGCATGGCGCTTGCTGCGCCGTGAGGCGCCGCGCATCCGCATCGCCGCCGGGGTCGTGCTCGCCCTGACCGCGTTCGCGATCGCGAAGAACTACGACCAGCGCTTCACGACGGCGCTGCCCGGCTACACGCAGGCGCTGCAGAAGCACATCGAGGAGACCGGCGCCGCGAAGCGCCAGCTGCGCGACCTGAGCGGCACGGGCGAGGCGCTCGCCGCGAATAAGGGGCCGACGGCGCCCCAGTTCGTCGGGCTCACCGACTGGATCAACACGCCGGGCGGCAAGCCGCTGACGCTCAAGGGCCTGCAGGGGAAGGTCGTGCTGATCGACTTCTGGACGTACTCGTGCGTGAACTGCCTGCGCACGCTGCCGCACCTGAAGGCCTGGGACGCGCGCTACCGCAAGGACGGGCTCGTGATCCTCGGCGTCCACACGCCGGAGTTCGCGTTCGAGCACGTGCCGTCGAACGTGCGCGCGGCCGTCAAGAACCTCGGCGTCCGCTACCCGGTCGCGCTCGACAACCAGTACGGCACGTGGACGGCCTACCACAACGAGTACTGGCCGGCCGAGTACCTGATCGACCGCACGGGGCACCTGCGCCACACGCACTTCGGCGAGGGCAACTACTCGGAGACCGAGCAGACGATCCGCCACTACCTGGGCGACACGACCGCGCCCATGACCGAGGTGGCGGACACGACGCCGAGCCACGCGATGACGCCGGAGTCGTATCTCGGCTACGAGCGGCTCGACCGCTTCGTCGGCGGCATCCACCCGGACCGCTTCGCGCTCTACAAGTTCCCGTCGCACCTCGGCCCAGACCAGCTCGCCTACGACGGGAGCTGGAAGGTGACGGGGCAGCGGATCGTGGCGGGGACGTTCGCGCGCCTGCGGCTCGACTTCGCGGCCCAGAAGGTGCACCTCGTCCTCGGCGGCCACGGCCGGGTGGACGTGCTCGTCGACGGGAAGCCGGTCGGCACGACCACGGTGAGCGGCGAGCCAAGGCTCTACACGCTCGCGAGCTTCCCGAAGCTCCGCACGGGCCTGCTCGAGCTGCGCTTCACGCCGGGCGTCTCCGCCTACGCCTTCACCTTCGGCTAGGGCGGGGCCGGCCCCCGCCCTTCGCCGGAGCTCGGGCTAGCCGCCGATCATGCCGGCGACGAGCTGGCCTCGGATCGCGCCGTCGGGGTACTTGGCGGTGTGGATGTTGACGTAGTACTGGTTCGGATGGCTCTCGATGGCGCTGATGGTCGCCTTCGTGGACTTCTGGCAGCCGGAGGCCTTGTACGTCCCGCCGAACGGGACGACGACCGGCCCCGCCTTGCCCTTTCCGCCCTTGTGGATGTGGGCGGCGGTCGGCTTGCCGCCGAGCCCGCTGACGTTCTTGAACGACCAGCAGGCGGTCGCCTTCGCGGCGTTCAGGTGGACGACCGCCGTGCCCTTGCCGGCGGACGGGCCCTTCTTCGGCGCCTCGGCGCCGCCCGTCAGCTTGGCGGACACGACGGGGCTCATCGACGCCTGGGCCGCGAGGGCGACCAGGGGGATGGCGACGAGCACGAGCACGACGGCGATCGGAATGCGAACGCGCATGTGCTTCTCCTCTCAGTTCGGTGAACCGGACGCCGGTTATTCGATCCGAACCGTCATTACGGATCCCTGAACTCTTCCAAGGCGCATATCACTCGGATGGGGGAGTTCACGAGGCTCTTCGCGAGGGAACATTGGCATGAGGGCCGACTGCGGCGGCCTGCGAGAGAAAGGGCTGTTTCCAGATGACTCCATCGCCGCTTGGCCATGTCCTTGTAGTCGACGACGAAGCTGACATCCGCAGCATGCTCGCGATCGTGCTCTCGACCGAGGGCTGGGAGGTCGACGAAGCAGCCGACGGGAGCGAGGCGCTCCAGCGCTGCGCTGCGGCCCCCTACGACATCGTCGTGCTCGACCTGCGCATGCCCGGCCTGTCCGGCATCGACGTGGCGCAGCGGCTGCGCGCCGACGGGTACGGCGGGCACCTCGTGCTGTTCTCCGCGTTCGTGGACGCGGAGGTCGAGCGTGAGTGCGCCGCGATCGGGGTCGCGGTCGTCGACAAGGTCGACTGGTACGGGCTCGTGGACGCTTGCCGGAACGTGTCGCCGGCTGCCGCCTCGGCCTAGTTAAGAGGGCTTGGCGAAACGCAGCCTGTGCCCGTCGCGGCACGCTGCTCGCACCGATGCCGCGTCCTCAGTCGCCCCGATAGCTCCGCTATCGAGGCTCCCTGCGTCCTTGCCTTGTGACACAGAGCAGGAGCTTCGCACCACGCCGGACGAGCGGCATTCCGCCAATCCCTCTAGAGCTTCTTCCGCAGCAGAGAGAAGACGCCGCGAACGACTTCGCGTTGCAGCGCCTTGCCCTGCCGTGAGCCGAGGAAGTCGGTGAGCTCGTCGCTCGGCTGCTTCGTGCCGTTGTGGTGCTCGGGCGCCGGCGTGTCGGCCTTCGGCTCGGGCTCGGGTGCGGCCTCGACGCGCTTGGCGAGCAGCTCGTAGGCGCTCTCCCGGTCGATCTCGGTGCCGTACTTCGCCTGTAGTGACGAGGCCTTCGCCAGGGCGTCCACGTTCGCGGCTGTCGTCATCGACGCGCTCGGCGCGCGGAGGCGCGTGTGGACGACCGGCGTCGGGACGCCGCGCTCGCTGAGGATCGTCACGGCCGCCTCGCCGGTGCCGAGCGAGGTGAGGAGCTGCTCGAGGTCGTAGAAGTCGGAGGTGGGGTACGTGCGGACGGTCTTGCGCAGCGCGTCGGCGTCCTCCGGGGTGAAGGCGCGCAGGGCGTGCTGGACGCGGTTGCCGAGCTGGCCGAGGACGGAGCTCGGCAGGTCCGTCGGCGCCTGCGTCACGAAGAAGACGCCGACGCCCTTCGAGCGGATCATCCGCACGGTTCGCTCGACCGAGTCGAGGAACGCGCCGGTCGCGTCGTCGAAGAGCAGGTGCGCCTCGTCGAAGAAGAAGACGAGCTTCGGCTTGTCGAGGTCGCCGACCTCGGGCAGCTGCTCGAAGAGCTCGGCGAGCATCCACATCAGCACGGTCGAGAAGAGCTGCGGCCTGTCCTGGACGGCGGCGAGCTCCAGGCAGGTGATCTGGCCGCGTCCGTCCGGCGCGGTGCGGAGCAGGTCGGCGATCTCGAACTGGGGCTCGCCGAAGAACTCGGTGCCGCCGCCGTCCTCGAGCTCGACGAGCGAGCGGAGCAGCACGCCGATCGTCTGGCTCGACACGCCGCCGATGCCCTTGAGATCCGCCTTGCCCTCGTCCGAGTCGAGGTACGTCAGCAGCGCGCGCAGGTCGGCGAGGTCGAGCAGCGGCAAGCCGCGCTCGTCGGCGAAGCGGAAGACGAGCGCGAGGCTGGACTCCTGCGTCTCGTTCGCCTTCAGCACTTTCGCGAGCAGCTGTGGGCCGAAGTCGGTCACCGTGGCGCGGACCGGGACGCCGGGGCCGATGCCGCCGAGCGACAGGAACTCGACGGGGAACGCGGCCCGTGCGTAGGGGAGGCCGAGCTCCTTCATGCGGTCGGGGGCGGGCCCGTCGACGGCGCCCGGCTCGGCGAGCCCGGAGAGGTCGCCCTTGTAATCGGCCGCGAAGACGGCGACGCCCTGCACGGAGAGCTGCTCGGCCAGGAGCTGGAGGGTGCGCGTCTTGCCCGTGCCGGTTGCGCCCGCGATCAGGCCGTGACGGTTGAGCATCTTCAGCGGCGCGGCGACGACGGCGTCGGGGAAGAGCTTGCCCTCGTGGACGCCGCGGCCGAGGTCGACCGTCGCGCCGGTCGTCGCGTATGCGTCGGCGATCGTCTTCGCGAAGTCGGCCATGGCGCGGCAGCCTACTTCGGTGAGCCGGGTGCCCCGGAGTAGCATGGCTGGATGGCCGTGACCACGCCGAAGAAGCTCGACGCACGCGCGTTGCGCGCGGACTTCCCGATCTTCGAGCAGCAGATCCACGGCAAGCCGCTCGCATACCTCGATTCGGCAGTCAGCTCGCACAAGCCGCGCCAGGTGCTCGACGCGATCCGCGACTTCTACGAGACGTCATACGGCAACGTGCACCGCGGTGTCTACGCGCTGTCCGAGCGGGCCACGGCCGGCTACGAGGGCGCGCGCCAGAAGCTGGCGGCGTTCGTGAACGCGCGCACGCCGCGCGAGATCATCTTCACGCGGAACGCGACCGAGAGCCTCAACCTCGTCGCGTACGCGTGGGGGCTGTCGAATCTCGGGCCCGGCGACGTGGTCGTCGTGACGGAGCTCGAGCACCACTCGAACTTCGTGCCCTGGCAGTACATCGCCCGGAAGACGGGCGCGACGCTGAAGCTGCTTCCGGTCGACGACGGCGGCGAGCTCGACCTGTCCGCTCTGGACGGGCTCGCATCCGACGGCGGCGTGAAGGTCGTCGCGATCAACCTCGTCTCCAACTCGCTGGGCACCGTCAACCCGGTCGAGCAGGTGGCGGCGTGGGCGCACGACCAGGGGGCAATCGTGGTCGTGGACGGCGCGCAGGCGGCGCCGCACCGCCGGATCGACGTCCAGGCGCTGGGCGCCGACTTCCTCGCGTTCTCGGCCCACAAGATGTGCGGGCCGACGAGCGTGGGCGCCCTCTGGGGACGGCTCGAGCTGCTGGAGGCGATGGAGCCGTTCAACCTCGGCGGGCACATGATCAAGAAGGTCACGTTCGAGCAGACGACGTGGGGCGACGTGCCGGCGAAGTTCGAAGCGGGCACGCAGCCGATCGCGGAGGCGGTCGGGTTCGGCGCCGCCGTGGACTACCTCGAGGCGGTCGGGCTCGAGGCGATCGAGGCGTGGGAGCACGAGCTGACCGAGTACGCGCTCGAGCGCCTGGTCGACGTGCCGGGGATCACGCTGTACGGCCCGCCGCCCGACAAGCGCGCTGGGATCGTCTCCTTCAACCTCGATGGCATCCACCCGCACGACGTGGCGCAGATCCTCGACATGGGCGGCGTCGCGATCCGCGCGGGCCACCACTGCTGCCAGCCCCTGATGGGCCGGCTGGGCGTCGCGGCGACGAACCGCGCGAGCTTCTACCTCTACACGGTGCCGGAGGAGATCGACCGGCTCGTCGAGGGTCTCCACAAGGCCCGCTCCGTCTTCGCCTGACACGAGGCTGGACACGTCACGCGCGGGCGTGTCCGCGCGCTTCGAACACCGGTGCCAGGCACCGTCGCAGAACCGTGACGCGAGTGTCGCGGAAGTGTCCTGCGCGGCTTTCCCGTGCGGCGTTCGCGGCGTACGGTCGGTGCCAGGCGTGGTGACGGGACCGCTATGGCTCTGTGAAAAGTTCTGCGCGTCGCCAGGCTGGGCATCGCTCGCTAAGGTGGATTGGTGAGCGAGTTCGACCAGATGTACCGCGAGGTGATCCTCGACCACTACAGAAACCCGCGTGGGCACGGGACGCTCGACCATGCCGACGCCACCGCCGAGGGCATGAACCCGCTCTGCGGCGACGAGGTGTCCGTCTCGGTCGCCTTCGCCGCTGACGGGGACACGATCGAGGACGTCCGCTTCGAGGGCCGCGGCTGCGCGATCAGTCAGGCGGCGACCTCGATGCTGATGGAGATGGTCAAGGGCCGCAGCGCGACCGAAGTCGCCGCGATGCCCAGGGAGGAGCTGCTCGACGAGGTCGGCATCCCGCTCACGCCGGTCCGCCTCAAGTGCGCGATCCTCGGCCTCGGCACGCTCAAGCTCGCGCTCCACAAGGCGAAGGGCACGCCGCTCCCCGAGGAGTGGACGGGCGCGGCCGACCTGACCCTCAGCTAGTTAGTGCCCCTTCAGGCAATACATGCTGGCCCCTGGCCCGCCATCACGCGGCGCGAGAGCCCACCCTCGGCCTTGAAAAGGTTGGCAACCTTCCCTGCGGCCGAGTGCGGCCTCTCGCTTGGTGCTAGCGACCCAGGAATCCACCAGCATTACCTGAACGGGCACTAGTTGGAAGTCGACGTCTGCCCGCTCGACGAGCTGCCTCCCGGCTCGTCCAAGACGGTCGTGTCCGGCTATCTGGGCGCGTGCGTCTTCAACATCGACGGGGAGCTCCACGCGATCGAGGACCGCTGCTCGCACGACGACGGCCCGCTCTGCGAAGGCCCCGTCGACTGGGGCGACCACACCGTCATCTGCCCGCGCCACGGCTCCAAGTTCGAGATCAAGACCGGCCGGGTGCTGAATCCACCCGCCTATGCGCCCGTCGAGACCTTCCCCGTGCGCGTCGACGAGGCCGGGATGATCAAGGTCGACATCACGGACGACTGACGAGGCGGAACACGGGGTGCCGGTCCGCTTCCGCCGCGAAGTCGGCGACCGGAGCTCCCCTGGCCGCGTCGAACAGGTCGCCGGTGCTCGGATTCCGGTCGAGGTAGGCGCGCAGCACCGGCGCGCGAGAGTCCGGCGGAACCTCCTCGACGGCCACTCGCTCGTGTCGTCGACCGCGGCGCAGCTCGACGAAGCCGGCCGCGCGCGCGTTCTGTACCCAGCTCCGCTCGCCGTACGGCGCCACCAGCCACCGCTCGCCCGCATGGCTCAGCACCGTGACCGGCGTCGTATACCGGCGCCCCGTCCGCCGGCCGGTCACGCTCAAGAGGTGGATGCCGAACGGCGCGACCCCGGCCCAGGCGAGCGGTGTTACGGCGGCGTTCAGCACCCGCCGCGGTAACTGGACGCCGAGCACCCGTGGCACCGTCGGCTATTCTCTGTCTACCGCGGAAAGGAGGTGGTCCGGACGTGACAGATTCCAGTACGGGCAGTGGAGGTACCAGCGGGTAAGGGCGCCGTCCCCGAGACCTAAGGGGAATCGTCTAGCCAGCGTGGGGGACCCGCTTACAGCGCCGCCGTCTTCGGACGGCCGGAAAGCGTCCTTACCAATTCACCGCTGGTAACCGGAATGAGGGGCTGCGAAAGCGGCCCCTCTTCTTTTTCAGGAGGGTGTCGACCAGGTCGCGTGATCGCGGAACGTCACCGCGTCGCCGATCCAGCGACCTGGTCGTAGCCGTGCGCGCGCTCCGGCGCCTCGACGTGCACGTTCGGCAGCCACTCGAGCCAGCTCGGCAGGTACCAGTTCCAGCGCGCGAGCAGCTTCATGCTCGCGGGAACGAGCACCGAGCGAATCACGGTCGCGTCGAGGAACAGCGCCACGGCGACGCCGAAGCCCATCTGCTGGAACTGCACGAGGTCCCCGCGGGCGAAGCCGGCGAACACGGCGATGATGATCAGCGCGGCGCCGGTGATCAGCCGCGCAGTCGACCCGATCCCGAACCGGATCGAGCCGTCGTTGTCGCCCGTCTCGCTGTACCGCTCGCGGATCCGGCTCAGCAGGAACACCTGGTAGTCCATCGAGAGCCCGAAGAGCACGCTGAACAGGAACAGCGGCACCCACGCCTCGATGAAGTCGACCTGCTCGAATCCGAAGAGCTCGTTGCCGACCCCGTGGACGAAGACGAGCACGAGCACCCCGTACGCCGCGCCGACCGAGAGCAGGTTCAGCACGATCGCCTCGAGCGCGACGACGATCGACCGGAACGCGAGCGTGAGCAGCACGAAGCTGAGCAGCAGGACGAAGGCGATCACGCGCGGCAGCCACGTCTCGGTCACCGTCCGGTAGTCGACCGACTCCGCCGTCTCGCCTGTCACGAGCCCTCGAGCCGCCACGCCCTTCAGGGCCGCCGGCACGGTCTCGGAGCGCAGACGCTTCACCGTGGCGATAGCCGCATTGCTGCGGCTGTCACCGACCGGGAGCGCTTCGATGACGGCGAGCCGCTCGTCCGGGTGCCGCTGGACGTCGACGCGCCGGAGCTCCCGGTCGCTCCGCAGCGCAGTCGCGAGCCGGTTGACGGCGGCAGCGACCGGTGGCGTGCGGATGTCACCGTCGACGACGACCTGCACCGTGTCCGTCGTGCCCACGCCGAACGAGCGCTCGAAGGCCAGGAAGCCCTGCTTCGACGGGAAGCGGTCGGGGAGGATGCTGAGGCCGTTCTCGCCCGTCTTCAGGCCGATGGCCGGGAGCGCGAGCAGGATCAGCAGGCCGGCGCTGAGCGCGAGCGAGATGCCCGGCCGGCGGAGCACGCGGTCGACGACGCGGAGCCAGAAGCGGCTCTCGCCGCCTGCCGAGCGGCCGACGTACGGGACGCGCAGCGCATTGACCCGGTCGCCGAGCAGCGAGAGGACGGCCGGCAGCAATGTCAGCGCCGCCGCGATCGAGACGATCGCGACCAGGATCGCGCCGGCGGCGAGGCTGCGGAAGATCGTGCTCGGCACGAGCAGCAGGCCGGTCATCGCGAGGATGAACGCGAGCCCGCTGAAGACGACCGCACGGCTCGCCGTCATGCCCGACATGACGATCGCGTCGAGCTTCTCGCGCCCGGCGGTGCGTTCCTCGCGGAAGCGCGACAGGACGAACAGCGTGTAGTCGATGCCGAGCGCGAGCCCCATCCCAGTGAGCATGTTCACGACGAAGACGGAGAGGTCCCACTCCTGCCCGACGATCGCGACGAGCGCGAGCGCGACGACGATCGCCACGAGCGCCATCAAAAGCGGGAGCACGCCGGCGACGAGCGTCCCGAAGACGATCAGCAGGATGATCAGCGACGCGGGCAGGCCGAAGAAGAGCTCGCCGTGCTGAAGGTCTTCCTGCGACAGCTTCGAGAAGTCCTCGTCCGCGGTGTCGGTGCCGGTGATCGTCACGGCGAATGCGCCGCGGCTGAGGGCGTGCACGTGGTCGACGACGTCCGGGATGACGCCGTCGGCGTTCGTGTGCAGCGTGATCAGCGCCGCTTTGCCGTTGCGTGAGATCGCCGCCGGCGCGTCCACGATCGTGACGTCGCCCGTGGAGCCGAGATCGCTCGCGACGCGCGCGGCGTAGGCCTTCACGCCTGCCGTGTCCGCCTGGGGCGCCCTGGCCCCGACGACGACCACCTCCGACACGTAGTTCGGGTCCGGCGGCAGGCGCTGCGCCATCAGGTCGTACGCGCGGTAGGACTCCGGGTTGTTCGTCAGCCTCGCGTCGCTCGTCAGCACGTCGCCGAGTGACGTGGCGATGACCCCGATGGCGAGGAGGATGGCGACGACCCAGGCACCGGCGGTGCGCCACGGATGCCCTGCCGCTGCGCGTGCGAGCCGCTCCGTCACGACGCTGCGAGCGTATGTCGCACCGCTCCGCCCGTAAAGCGGATTACTCCGTACCGCGGCGGAGCTGCTCGTCGAGCCCGACCGGCGTCATCCCAAAGGTGCGCCGGGCCGAGTCGTCGGACGGGACGTTGTCCCCCGCCTCGAGCATCTTCAGCAGGTCGCGCGTGAGCGGGATGTTGCCGGGCAGTCGCTCGGTCACGAGGGCGTTCGCGCGCATGAACCACATGGGCATGTGCACTGTCGGCCGCCGCTTGATGCCGAGCACGCGGCGGAGCCGCTGCCAGAACTCGTTCCACGTGACCGCGTCCGGGCCGCCGAGCTCCCAGGTCTGGCCGAGGACATCGTCGCGGGTCGCCGCGGCCGCGAAGTACTCGCCGACGTCGTCGATCCAGATGGGCGCGATCCGCTGCGTGCCGCTGCCCGTGATCGCGGTGAACGGCGCGAGGCGCGCCAGCTTCGCGAACGTCGGAAGGATGCCGCCGTCGCGGCCGAAGACGAAGCTCGGCCGGAAGATCACGTAGGGGATCCCCGACGCCTTCACGTCCTCCTCCTCGGCCCACTTCGCGGCGAAGTACGGGACGAGATCCTTCGTCTCCGGCGTCACGCCGAGCGCGCTCATCAGGACGAAGCGCTGGGCGCCTGCCTCCTTCGCCGCGGCGAGCAGGTCGCGCGTCCCCTGGATCATCAGGCGCTCGAACTGCTCGCGCTTGCCCTGTCGGATCGCGACCAGGTGGACGACCGTGTCCACGCCCTCGAGCGCTCGCTTCAGGCTCTCCGGGTCGGTCATGTCGCCCTGGACGAGCTCCACGTCCCAAGTGCGCAGCGTCTCCTCGCGCTCGGGCTTGCGTGCGAGCGCGCGCACCGGCAGGTCGTGCGCGCGCAGGGCGTGGACGACCCGTGGGCCGACGAAGCCCGTGCCGCCCGTGACGAGGATCAAACGGTTTCCCGCTCGAAGTTCTGCCAGTAGCGGCTCGCCGTCGGCCCGCGCTGGCCCTGGTACTTCGAGCCGAGCTCGCCCGTGCCGTACGGCGTCTCGGCCGGCTCCGTCATCTGCACGAAGGAGAGCTGGCCGATCTTCATCCCGTAGTAGATCGTGATCGGGAGGTTCGCGACGTTCGAAAGCTCGAGCGTCACGTGGCCGTCCCAGCCCGGGTCGATGAAGCCGGCGGTCGAGTGGATCAGCAGGCCGAGCCGGCCAAGACTTGATTTGCCATCGAGACGGCCAACGAGATCGTCCGGCAGCGTGACGCGCTCCAGCGTCGACCCGAGCACGAACTCGCCCGGGTGCAGGACGAAGGCGCGCTCGTCGTCGATCTCGACGAGCTCGGTCAGCTCCTCCTGCGGCTCCCGCACGTCGATGTACGGGTAGCGGTTGTTGTGGAACACGCGAAAGAAGCGGTCGACGCGCACGTCCACGCTCGACGGCTGCAGCAGCCCTTCGTCGTACGGGTCGATGCCGATCCGCCCTTCCTCGAGCAGCCGGCGGATCGTGCGGTCGGAGAGAACCACCGCGTCGATTCTAGGGTCTGTCCCCAGGTGTATCGGGGACTGACCCACACGGGCTGATTCGATGTCTGTCCCCAGGTGTATCGGGGACTGACCCTGTCGGCCCGATCGACCCCGTACGAGGTCAGTGCCCTGTCGAGACAAGACCCTGGCTAGGGCGCCAAGCGCTCCTTGATCCAGCGCGTGCCGTCGCGCCGGTAGCGGAGCCGGTCGTGGAGCCGATCGTCGCGGTGCTGCCAGAACTCGTAGACCTCCGGCTGCACGCGAAAGCCGCCCCAGTGCGGCGGGCGCGTCAGCTCGGCGCCCAGGTGCTGCCGCATCTGCTCGATGCGCTCTTCCAGGACCGCCCGGGACTCGATCGGCTCGCTCTGACGCGAGACCCACGCTCCCAGGCGCGCGCCGAGCGGGCGGGAGTCGAAGTACTCGTCCGACGCAGCCTCGTCGAGCCGGGTGACCGGCCCTTCGATCCGCACCTGGCGGCCGAGCGGCTGCCAGTGGAAGAGCAGGGCCGCGCGTGGGTTGGCCGCCAGCTCGCGGCCCTTGCGGCTCTCGTAGTTCGTGAAGAAGAGGAAGCCCTCCGTGGCTGCGTCCTTCAGCAGCACCATGCGTGCGGACGGCCCCCCGTCCGGCGTGGCGGTCGCGATAACCATCGCCTCGGGCACCGGCACCGCGGCCTCCGCGTCGGCGTACCAGGCCTGGAACTGCTCGAACGGATCGTCGGCCGCGTCCGCCTCGCGCAGCTCCGTCACGCGTCGACCAGCACCGGCTCGCCGGCGGCCGCCTCGCCGAGCGCCAGCTCCGCGGCCGCGTCGACCGACAGGCCCTTGCCGGCCGAGAACTCATGCTCGAACTCGTCCTCGCCGAGCACCCTGCGCCCCTCCGCGACGCTCCAGCGGTGCAGCGCGAGCTCGAACGGGTCGAGCGTCAGCTCGAGGCTCAGGCACACCGCCTCCGACGCGCCCAGCAGCCGTGCGGCTCGCGCGCCGTGCCCCTCGGACATGGCCCCGGCGGCCAGCCCCTCCAGGCAGTACGCGATGCCCTCGCGTGAGCCGATCGTCGCGAACCGCCGCAGGCTCTCCTTCATCAGCGCCGCCGCGTCGCCGAACGCCGACCGCTGCCAGGCGGCGAAGCCGAGGTTCAGCAGGGAGCGCGCCACGCCCTCCTCGCTCGAGAGCCGCCGGAACACGATCAGCCCCTCCTCGAACAGCTTGCCTGCGCGCCCGTTGTCGCCCTCCATGAGCAGCAGGTAGCCGAGGTTGCCGAGCGCGCTCGCCAGCCGGAACGGGTCGTTGAGGTTGCGCGTCGAGTCGAGCGCCTGCTCGTACAGCTCTCGCGCGCGTGCCCCGTCGCCCTCGACGAGCGCGGCGCCGGCGAGCGTCGTCAGCGCAGCCGCCTCGCCGCCGAGGTCGCCGACCTCGCGGTAGAGGCCGACGCTCTCCTTCGCGTACATCTTCGCCCGGCGCGTGTCGCCGAGCCGGTGCGCGAGCGCCGCCACCGTCCGCAGGGCATCGGCGCGCAGGAGCGGCGGCTGCGACGTCGAGCCCTCGAGCGCCCGCTCGGCGGTCGTCATGCCCTCCGTCAGGTGGCCGTGGACGATCCAGAAGAACCAGAGCGCCGCGACGAAGCGCAGCTCGAGCTCCTTCTCGCCCGCGCCGCGTACGTACTCGATCGCGGCACGCAGGTTCTGGTGCTCGCTGTCGAGCGCCGCGAGCCAGCGCACCTGGCCGGCGCCGCGCATCTCCACGTGCGCCTGCTCGGCAAAGCCGAGGTAGTGGTCGGCGTGCCGGCGGCGCAGCCCGTCGAGCTCCCCCAGTTCGCGCAGCTGCTCGAAGGCGTACTCGCGGATCGTCTCGAGCAGGACGAAGCGGATCTCGTCCGCGCGGTCGTGGCGGCCGAGCAGGCTCTTGTCGACGAGCGAGGCGAGGTCGTCGAGCGACGCCTCGCAGACCTCCTCCGCCGCCTCGAGCGTGCAGCCGGAGTAGAAGACGGACAGCCGGGCGAGCAGCCGCTGCTCGCTCGCCGCCAGCAGCTCGTAGCTCCAGTCGATCGTCGCGCGCAGCGTCTGCTGGCGCTCGGGCAGGTCGCGCGCGCCGCCGGTCAGGAGCTGGAGCCGCCGCCCCAGCCGCCCCTGCAGCGCCCGCGGCGAGAGCAGCTTCACGCGCGCCGCGGCGAGCTCGATCGCGAGCGGCAGGCCGTCGAGCCGCCGGCAGATCTCGTCGATTGCCTGCCGGTCGAGCTCGTTGTCCTCGAACGTCGGCAGCGCCGCTCGCGCGCGCGCCATGAAGAGTGCGACCGCGTCGGCCGGGCGGAGCGGCGGGACGACCATCTCCTGCTCGCCGGAGAGGTGCAGCCGCTCGCGGCTCGTCACCAGCGCGGTCACGCCGGGCGCGGCGGCGAGCAGCTTCGCGATCGACGGCGCCGCGCCGATCACATGCTCGAAGTTGTCCAGGACGAGCAGCAGCCGCCGCTCGCGCAGGTAGTTCGCGAGCGCCTCGTCGAGCGAGCGCCCGCTCGAGCCCTCGACGCCGAGCGCCTCGCCCAGCGACGGGAGCACGAATTCCGCATCGGTCACCGCCCCGAGCGCGACGAAGGTCACGCCGTTCGGGAACTTCTCGACGAGCTCGCGCGCCGTCTCGAGCGCCAGCCTCGTCTTGCCCGTTCCGCCCGGGCCGGTCAGCGTGACGAGCCGCGTCTCGTCGCGGAGCAGCAGCTGGCGGACGGCGTGCACCTCGCGCGCGCGCCCGACGATCGGCGTCGGCGGCTCCGGCAGGTTCGCGTTCGTCAGCGTCTTGAGCGGCGGGAAGTCCCCCGGCAGCCCCTCTGCCGCCAGGCCGATAGAGCTCGATCGACCCCTCCAGGTCCTTCAGCAGGTGGTGGCCCAGCTCGACGAGCGTCGTCTCGCCCGTGAGCGCGTCGCGGGTGGCGCGCGTGAGGAGAACCTGGCCGCCGTGGGCCGCGGAGCAGACGCGCGCGGCCGCGTGCACGTCGATGCCGACGTAGTCGTCGACCGCGACGACGCCTTTGCCCGTGTGCAGGCCGATGCGCACGCGGACGTCGCGCTCGCCCGGCCACTCCTGCGCGGTGAGCTCACGCTGCGCCACGGTCGCCGCGGCGACGGCCCGGTCCGGATCCGTGAACACCGCGAAGAACGCGTCGCCGTGGGTCGACACCTCGAGCCCGTCGGCGCCCCGGATGGCCGAGCGCAGCACACGGTGGTGCTGCGCGAGCGCGTCCTGGTAGAGCGGCCCGAGGTCGTGGAGGAGCCGCGTCGACCCTTCGATGTCCGTGAAGAAGAACGTGATCGTGCCGGTGGGGAGGTCGCGTGTTGCCACGTGCTTCACGATATCCAGCTAGGGATGGCCGCCAAGCTCGCGCCCAAGAAGCTCGGCCGCGTCGAGCGCACCGTGCTGACGCTGCTGATGCGCATGACCGCCGTCCTCATGGCGCGGCGGCTCAGGAAGGCACTTCGTCGGCGCAGTTGAGCCGTTTTCGGCGGAGGCGGGCTTGCCCCGCCGCAGCCGTGCCGCGCAACGTCGCGTGTGACTAGGAGTTGAGGCCCGCCGAAAGTCGTCATGGCGCGCGCAGCTGCGCCGGACTTTCGGCGGCGACTAGCGGTGCCGCCAGAGGTCGCCGAACAGGACGAGCGTGACGGCCGCAGCCGTCGCGCCGAGCGTCACCGGCGCCCACTCGCCGACTGAGTCGCTCCCCGCGGTCGCTCCCGTGGCCGCCCACGTGCCCGCGGCGACGAACGCGAGCGAGATCTGCCGCGCCGCGCGCCGGATCGTCGACTCGAGCTCGGGCCCGCGGAACTGCACCTGCAGCCGGGCGCCGGGCCGCGAGCCGACCACTCGCTCGAAGCCCTCCACGAGCCGCGACGCGCGCGCCTTCAGCTTCTGCGCGTCGTAGAAGAGCTGCTGCGGGTTGGCGGCTCCGCGCACCTGCGTCGTCAGGTGCCGGCGCAGGAACGAGCCGATCACGGACAGCGGGTCGAGCGTGGGGTCGAGCTCCGCGGCCGCGAGCTGCATCTGCGCGAGCGCCTTGCCGGTCAGCGCCATGGACGCGGGGAGGCGTACGCCGTGCTGCGCCGAGATCTCCGTCACCTGCTGGATCACCGGTCCGAGCTGGATCTCGGACAGGTTCTGGTGCCGGTAGGCCTTGAGCAGGTCGCCGAGCTCGCGCTCGAACGCCTCCGGGTCGTCGGGCGTCGACGTCGCGCCGCCGAGCATCAGGACGACGTCCGCGAGGAACGGGACGTCCTCCTGCCAGAACGCCATGAGCAGGAGCAGCACCAGCTCGCGCACCTCCGGCGGCACCTCGCCGACCATGCCGAGGTCGAGGAAGTAGATGCGGTCGCGCCACCAGAGCAGGTTCCCCGGGTGCGGGTCGGCGTGGAAGAAGCCGTCCGTGAGGATCTGGCGGTAGTAGGCCTCCACGAGCTGGCGCGCCGCCTCCTGGCGCTCGGGCCCGGGCGGCGCCTCGCGGATCGCCACGCCCTGGATGTCCTCCATGACGAGCAGCCGCGACGACGTGTAGCGGTCGTACAGCGCCGGCACGTCGAGCCGCGAGAACGGCGCCAGCACCTCGCGCAGCCGCTCGATGTTCTTCGCCTCGATGCAGAAGTCGAGCTCGCGGCGCAGCGACGACGAGAGGTGCTCCACCACGGCGGGCACGTCGACGACGCGCTGGAAGACGTCCCGCCCGGCGATCTGCTCCGCGAACAGCTCGAGCAGCGCGACGTCGCGCAGGATCTCGTCGCTCGCGGTCGGGCGCTGCACCTTCACGACGACGCGCTCGCCGCCCTCGAGCGTGCCGCGGTGGACCTGGCCGATCGTTCCGGCCGCGATCGGCACCGGGTCGATCGTCTCGAACACGTCCTCCCACGGGACGCCGAGCTCCTGCTCCATGACCGCGACGACGTCCTCTTCCTCCAGCGGCGGCACGTTGTCCTGGAGCGAGGCGAGCTCCTCCACGTACGCGGGCGGGAGCAAGTCAGGCCGTGTGGACAGGATCTGGCCGAGCTTGGCGAACGTCGGGCCGAGCTCCTCGAGCGCCTCGCGCAGGTGGCGCGCGCGCACCTCGTCCGACTCGTCGCCGCGCCGCTCGCGCAGGCCGTGGCGGGCGAGCACGGCGCCGATGCGCGTCGCGCGGCCGAGCAGCCCGGCCGGCAGGTCCTCGTGCACGGTCACGCCACGTCCGCCGTGTTGACGATCACGACCGTGCAGCCGGCAGCGTGCGAGACGCGGTTCGGCACGTTGCCGAGCAGGAACTGGCGGCGCCCGCGCATGCCGACGCTGCCGACGACGACCACGTCTGCGCGCTCGGACGCGATCGCGGCGACGATCGCCTCGGCCGGGTCGTCACCCGTCGCCACGACCGTGCGCGCGTTTGGGGCGACGCCCGCCGCGTACGCGCGGAGCTCGTCCTCGGCGTCCGCCGGGGACATCCCGTTGGTCACGACGCGCACCAGGATCAGCTCCGCCTCGTAGCGCGCGGCCATGTCCGCGGCCCACGTGACCGCCCGCTCGGCCGTCGGCGACAGGTCGGTCCCGACCAGGATCCGGCGGACGCCTGGCTGCTCCGGTGCGGCGCGGCGGCGAAGGGGCATTGGAGGATTGTGCGGGAAGGCCGCAGCCGGGTGGGCCGATTGCTCGGATATCGTGAATTCGATGGCTGCCACCCGGTCCATCGACGTCCGCACGCAAATCCCCGGCCCGCGCTCGCGCGAGATCCTCGAGCGCAAGGCGCGCGTGGTCGCCGACCCCCTCTCGATCGTGCTGCCGGTCGTCGCCGAGGAGGGCCGCGGGGCGCTGCTGACGGACGTCGACGGCAACACGTTCGTCGACTTCACCGGGGGCGTCGGCTGCCTCAACGTCGGCCACTCGCACCCGGACGTCGTCGCGGCCGCGCAGGAGCAGATGGCGCGCTTCTCGCACACGGACTTCACGATCGTCCCCTACGAGGTCTACATCCGGCTTGCCGAGCGCCTGACCGACACGATTCCGATCGCGGGCCCGAAGAAGGCGGCGTTCTTCAACGCAGGCACGGAGGCAGTCGAGAACGCGGTCAAGTTCGCCCGTGCCTACACGGGGCGGCCCGCGGTGATCGCCTTCGAGGGCGGCTTCCACGGCCGCACGCTGCTGTCGCTGACCCTCACGTCGAAGACGCACCCCTACAAGGCGGGGCTCGGGCCGTTTGCGCCCGAGGTCTACCGCGTCCCCTTCGCGCAGGAGTACCGCGGAACCGACCCGCGCACTGCGCTGGACGCGCTCGAGCGCGCGCTGCTCACGCAGGTCGCGCCCGAGTCGGTGGCAGCGCTCGTGATCGAGTGCGTCCAGGGTGAGGGCGGCTTCGTCGTCGCGCCGCGGCCCTTCATGGAAGGCGTGCGCCGCATCTGCGACGAGCACGGCATCGTCATGGTCGTCGACGAGGTGCAGACCGGCTTCGCGCGCACGGGCCGCATGTGGGCGATCGAGCATTACGACGTCGAGCCCGACCTCGTCACGATGGCCAAGTCGATCGCCGCCGGCCTGCCGCTCTCGGGCGTGATCGGCAAGGCCCACATCATGGACGCGCCCGCCGACGGCGCGGTCGGCGGCACCTACGTGGGCAACCCGGTCGCCGTGGCAGCCGCGCTGGCGGTGCTGGACGTGATCGAGGACGAGGGTCTCATCGCACGCTCCGGCGAGATCGGCGAGGTCATCCGCGGGCGCATGCTCGAGTGGCAGCACCGGCACGCCGCGATCGGCGACGTTCGCGGCCTCGGCGCGATGCTCGCGATCGAGCTCGTGCACGACCGCGACACGAAGCAGCCCGCGCCGGATCTCGCCTCGACGGTCGTCGAGGAGGCCGCCGCCCGGGGCCTGCTGCTCCTCAAGTCGGGCATCTACGGCAACTGCATCCGCGTGCTCGTCCCACTCGTCATCTCCGACGCCGAGCTCGAAGAGGCGCTCGACGTGTGGGAGGAAGCGCTTGCCGTGGCGCTTGGCCGCGGTGACCAGCACCTGAACGCCGGCGACCACGCCGCGGACGCGGCGGGCTAGCGCGCACCCAGAGGGGTCTGGCGAAACGACGTCTGAGCCGCAGGGGCGCGCTGCTCGCCCCGATGCGTCGTCCTCAGTCGCGCCCGTATAGCCAGCATACGAACACTCCCTGCGTCCTAGCCTCGGAACGAGCATCACGTCCCTGCGACGAGCGACGTTCCGCCAAACCCCTCTAGGCTCCCTGCGTGGTCGGGGAGCTGATCGCGGGGCGCTACGAGCTCGAGGAGCTCGTCGGGTCGGGGGGCATGGCGACGGTCTACCGGGCGCATGACCGCCTGCTCGAGCGGTCCGTTGCGCTGAAGATCCTCCACGAGCAGTTCTCGCAGGACCCGGATGCGCTCGAGCGCTTCGGCCGCGAGGCGCGCGCCGTCGCCCAGCTCGCGCACCCGAACATCGTCACCGTGATCGACCGCGGCGAGGACGCGGGCCGCCCCTACATCGTCTTCGAGTACATCGGCGGCGAGAACCTCAAGCAGCTCGTCGCGCGCGAGGGGCCGCTGCCGGTCGCCACCGTGATCGAGATCGGCCTCCAGGTGGCGCGCGCGCTCGAGGCGGCTCACGACCGCGGCGTCGTCCATCGCGACATCAAGTCGCAGAACGTCCTGCTCGCTGAAGAGGGCCGCGCCAAGGTGACCGACTTCGGGATCGCCCGCACGCGGAACACCGAAGGGATGACGCTCACCGGAACGATCATGGGCACGAGCGACTACATCCCGCCGGAGCAGGCGCGGGGCGAGACCGCGGGCGAGGCGGGGGACGTCTACTCGCTCGGCGTCGTGCTCTTCGAGCTGCTCACCGGGCGGCTGCCGTACGAGGGCGACAACGCGGTCGCGGTCGCGATGCGCCACGTCAACGACCCGGTGCCCGACGTGCGCGAGCTGCGGCAGGACGTGCCTCCGCGCCTGGCGGCGCTCGTGCACCGCGCCCTGGCGAAGGAGCCGCGCGACCGCTTCCCGACGATGTCGGACCTGGTGGCCGAGCTCGAGGCGTGCGGGCGCGGCGACATGCCGCCGCCGAGCGACGGTGCGCCGACCATGATCGTGCCGCCGCCGCCCGCGCGGCAGCGCGTCCGGCGCGGGCGGGGCCGGCGGCTCGTGCGCGCGCTTCTCCTGACGCTGATCGTGATCCTGCTGGTGGCGGGCGCCGCGCTCGGCGCGTACGTCATCGCGAGCGGCCTGTCGGGCGACGACAACGGAGGCGGCGGTTCGTCAGGCGGAAGCGTCATCGCGCTCCAGGGGATTCGCGCGTACGACCCTCAGGGCGGCGACGGGGAGCACGACAACGACGCGCCACTGGCGACTGACGGCAACCCGGGCACCTTCTGGAAGACCGAGACCTACAACACCTTCACCAAAGATGGCGTCGGCGTCGTCCTCGACGCGGGGGCACGGCGCCAGGTGAAGCGCATTACGGTGCGCACCGACACGCCGGGTTTCACGGCCGAGATCCAGGCCGGCGCGTCGCCGACCGGTCCTTTCACGACCGTTGCGTCCGGGAAGCAGGTCGGCTCCTTGACGGTCTTCACGCTGAACAACGCCGACGCCCGCTACTACGTGGTGTGGATCACCGCCCTGGGCGGCGGAGATCTCGCTCACGTGAACGAGGTGCGGGCAACGGGGTAGTTCGTCCGGCGCCCTTCGTACCGTTGACCGGGAGTGTCCCGGCGTGTGCGGCCCACGGTTCGGAGCTGTCTTCACTGTGGCTCGTCGCTGAGCCTGGAGCTCGGCTTCTCGTCTTTCTGCTCGGCGTCGTGCGTCTGGGAGGGCGAGCGGTTGCGCGAGCGCACCGAGGAGACGCTCGAAGCGCTGCGCCTGGAAGTCGAGGAGCGTTCGAAGCAGCGCAAGCCGCGGCGCTCGCTCTTCGGTCGGCTGCGCGGCCAGGTCGAGCTCGACGAGGACGCCGCAACCGTTGTGGCGATGAGCGCGGCGGGCGCGACCGTGCGCCAGATCGCGCGCTACACGACACTCGAGGCATCGGATGTCGAGCGGCACCTGTCCGTGGCGGGCGGCGGTCCGGCAGCGAGAGCAGAGGCGCGCGCGGTCCGGCGACGGCGTGCGGCCGAGGCGCGCTACCAGGCGCCCGACACCGACATCGACGCCGACGTGGCGCAAGCGTCCTGATCCTCTGGCGTCGGCGAGGCGTCGTGGCAAGAACGCCCTGGCGTTACCGCGCCGGGCCCGGCTCAGGTCGACGCGTCTGCGGCGCGGCGCTCGAGCGCCCGCAAGGTCTCGTCGGCCCACCGGATCGTGCCGTGGGCGCGCTCGATGCCCGCCCTGAGCGTGACCAGGCGGAAGAAATCCTCGTCGCTGTCACCGAGGCTCGCCGCCGCGTGCTCGAAGTTGACGAGCCGCTCCTCCGCCCACTTGCGCCGTAGCTCGATCCGTTTGACCAGCCGCTCGGGCTCGACGAAGCGGCCGAACGCGAGCATCAGCAGGACCGGATCCTTGATCGCGTAGCCGAAATCCTGCTCGAGGCCGCTGCGAAGCGCGTCCGTTCCGGCCGGCGTCAGCCGGTAGCTGAGCTTGTCCGGACGATCGGACTGCTCGACGTGACGGACGGTCGCGTACCCGCGCTCGACGAGCCTCGGCAGGACGGCGTACACCTGGCTGCGTGCGGGCGTCCAGAACACGGCCGCCCCCTCCTGGATCTCGCGGAAGATCTCGTATCCCGAGCGCTCGCCGCGACTGAGCATCCCGAGGACGAGACACTCGGTCGCCGTGGGAAGCGAGGGAGGCACAAGCGGATTCTCTCCCGTCACCCGGCCGCGGCGGGTCGAAGCGGGCGGATCGAGCCTTGCCGAGCGGCTGGTACCCAGCGTCGCGATGCGTCGATCCCGGAGCGGGCATCACGAGTGCGGCTCAGATGAGTACAAAACGGCATATGCGACGGACTTGAAAATCCGTGATGATGCGCTCTATAGTAGTCCGAATCAGCATATGATCCATTCCCACTTCATAGCTTCTGCCCCCGCGCCCGCGCGCTGGGTCGCCGTCTGCCTGGCGGCTGCAGCCGCGGCGGTGGGAACTGCGGCGGCGGCCGGTCCGGATGCGAGCAGCGTGGCGGCCCGGATCGACACAGGGTCGAAGCCGTGCGGTGTCCTGTTTGCGGCCGGATCCGTCTGGGTGACGAACTTCGGCGACGCATCGCTCGTACGGATCGACCCGGCAACGAACGCGGTGGTCGCGCGGATCCCGGTCGACGCCCAACCGTGTGGTCTTGCCGTCGGAGGCGGGTCGCTCTGGATCGAGACCGGCTCCCGCGTCGTCGATCGCGTGGACATGACGGCCAACCGGGTAGCCGCCCGGGTTCGCACTGGCGGCGACTCGTACGACGTGCAGGTTGGCGCCGGCTCCGTGTGGGTGACGAACCGCTTGCCGCCCACGGTGACGCGCGTCGATCCGAAGCGGAACCGCGTGACGAAGACGATCAAGCTGCCCGGCGCGCACCCGACCGGGGTGGCGGTTGCGGGCCGCTTCGTCTGGGTCGGGGACGAAGAGGGTGCCGCGCTGCTCCGGATCGACCCACGCACGAACCGGGTCGCGCGGATCCGCAGCTCGCAGGTCGGTCCCGCCTGGTTTGCAGTCAGCGCCGGCAAGCTCTGGGTGACCAACGCCGTCTCGCGAACGGCCTCGCGCGTCAACACGACGACGGGGAAGCTGTCCGCCAGGGTGCCGGTCGGAGCAACGCCGGTCGATCCCGACTTCGTCGGCGGCGACCTCTGGGTCCCGAACCTCGGCGACGGCACGCTCACCCGCATCGACACCGTCGCCGCCCGCGCGGTCGAGACGGTGGCGGTGGGAGGCCAGCCGATCGTCGTCGCGGCCGGCGCAGGCGACGTCTGGGTCACCGACTTCGCCGGCTCCGGAGTCGTGCGAATCCACCCGTCGTAACGGCGGCGGCGGAGCCGACGTTATCGCGGCCTCGCGCTAAGCTGCGACCTGCGCCGACGTAGCTCAGCTGGTAGAGCACTTCACTCGTAATGAAGGGGTCCGCGGTTCGAATCCGCGCGTCGGCTTCGCTAGGAGAGGGCGTTTGCGGCGACAGCCGCAGCCTCGCGACTGCCGGCCCGTCCGGGCGCTCGCGTGTCCGGGTGCAGGGTCGGAACGCGGATGCGCGTGTCCGCCGACGCGGTCCGAAGATGATGACCCCGACGAGGTACGCCGCGCACCTGCGCGCTACGGCTCGCTGTCCGCCTGCCCGTCCTCGTCGGCATCGTCAGCCTCGAAGCGGACTCGCGCAGGAGCGCCCTTGCTTCGCCCGCGTCCTCGAGGAGACGGCGCCGTCGCCGCGTCGCGTCGCGTCGCTTCGGAGCTCGAGCAGGCGTTCGGCCGCAAATGTCCGGTGGTCTGGGCCTTCTTGAGTAGGTGGCCCATCTCGACCTCGTCGCGGTGCCGCCGGTAGAACATCAACTCGGCGCTCGCCGCGCACACGATCGTCTGGTCGACGCGTACCGCCACCTCCGAGACCGTGCGGTCCGCCGTGCCGTGAACGCTCTTAGGCGCGTGGCGCAGGGCCTCGCTGTGCTCACCGTTGCCAGTCTTTTCGCAACTTCTCGTATGGACGGTGCTCCACAGCGAAAGCGGAGTCGCCAACGCCTTCCGAAGGGCAAGTCGCCCGCGGCGCCAGCGTTCTCGCTGGCCCGTATCAGCGGACAGGGAGATATCGACCTGGCCTCGCTGCTGGGCCGCGGCGCCGTCTTGAACTTTTGTGCAGGTTGTCGCGGTTGTCGTGCCAGCCGAATGTGTAGATCGCGAAGGAGCCGACGGCCGCTGCGAGCACGGCCACGACGATAAGCGCGAACCACTTCACCCGACGGAGACTACGACGCGGCGCGCTCCCCTTCAGCGGGCAGTCTGGGGTGATGCGACCGTCTCCGTGGACGCTGGCGACAACTCGACGACTTCGTCGTCCGACTGAACGAACGTGTACGCGGTGCACCACCAATCGCCGGACGGCGCTGGCTCGCGAGCGGTGCACAGCACAGGGCTTGCGCCGATTCTATCCGTCGTTTGGACGTAACCCGGCGGCGACTCAACGGGCGCGACATACCGCCAGCCGTAAAGGCGATGCCCGCGCACCGGGCTGCTGGAGCTTGGCGGGTGCGCGTGTCGTTGCATCGCGCCGAGGGCCACGGTGAGCGCAACGCTGACGGCGATCGCGAGCCACGCCCCGGGACGAACGTGTCGCGATGACGGCGCGCTGCCAGTGGACTGGTAGAAGCGGCCACGTTCGTCGTCGCGCCAACGCGCCCAGTCGCGATCTTGCCAGCCCACAGAGACATATCGGCTGACGATCTACCCGACGTGACTCCTCGCGGCTTTCCGCGTCATCGGGACCGCCAGGCACGGGCGGCAGTACCATCTGACCGGAGTGACCATCATGCGACTGGCGTCCTTGGGCGTGGCGTTGCTCACCGCCGTTGTCGTCGTCGTCCCCCGCTCCGCCGTCGGGCGCGCTCCCGCGGTTCGCGTGTCTATCTCGCCTGCTCGCGCCTTCGTAGATCAACCCGTGCGGATTCGCGCCTCCGGTCTGCGGGCTCGTCAGACGGTCACGATGCAGGCGACCACGCACGACTTCCTGGGCGCTGGGTGGCGCTCCGCCATCAAGTTCCGCGCCGACCGCAAGGGCGTCGTGGACACCCACCGGAGCATGCGCCTGTTCTGGTTGATGCAGCCGACCAAAGCCAACACGCCAGGGTTCGCCCTGCAACGCGGATACGCGCCAATCACCGTCCGCGTCGTGTCCGGAAACCGCACCCTCGCCCGGGGGACGCTGATGCGCCGGTCGGAGGATCCTGCTCTGGTCGCGACGGACACGACGCTCGCCAGCCAGGGCTTCGTCGGAACGTACCTCGCGAAGCCGTCCGCGACTCCTGCGCCAGCCGTGCTCCAACTGGGCGGCTCCGCGGGCGGCCACTCGCGACTACCGGCCGCGGTTCTTGCCTCACACGGCTACCCGACCCTGTCGCTGGCCTACTTCGGAGAGGACGGCCTGCCGAGCACGCTCGAGAACATCCCACTCGAGTACTTCGCCAAGGCGCTCCGCTGGCTCGGCTCCCAGCCAGGCGTCGACCCTGGCCGGATCACCATCCTCGGTGTCTCGCGTGGGGCCGAGGCGGCTCTCCTCGTCACGGCGGCGTATCCCGACCTCGCGCGCGGCGTGATCGCCTGCACTCCGAACCAGTACGTCCTTCCCGCGAGTAGTGGCTCCGGCGCCGCGTGGACTCTGGGAGGCAAGGCGATCAAGCCGGGTGAGCCGTACGCAGTCGAGAAGATCGCGGGGCCTGTCTTAGTCTTCGGTGCTGGCCAAGACGCATTCGGTCGATCGAGCACGGCCGTAGATGTCATCCAGCAACGCGCAAAGGCCCACAACCTCCACAACATCACCGGCCGTGTCTACCCGGCTGCTGGCCATGCGGTCGGGTGCCAGCTGCCGAACCTGCCGATCGGCGACTACTTCGTCAGCCCCGGCATCACGCAGTCTCGCGGCGGGACGCCGGACTCCAACGGCCGCGCAGCGGCGCAGGCGTGGCCGCTGGTTCTCCACTTCCTCTACGACGTCTAGTGCTCTGAGCCGCGACCGGACTGGTAGTTCTCCCCGGCCGCCGAGCGCTGGCTAACGCGGATCGTCGCCATCTCATCGCGGATGCGTTGCGCTTCGGCTGCGGCCCGCACGTCGTCATCGGACGGCGTGCTGCCGCTGAAGACTTCGCGGATTCGTGCCATGAGTCCCATACCAGGAGGATACCGCGCCCTCGGCGCCCGGACGCTGCTCCCGTGCTCGAGTCCGGCCCGGCCCGGCAGCGTCTTGCGGCGCCTTCAGTTAGGGGGTGCCCTGACCAACCGTGACCACTGCAAACGCGCATTGCTCCACGAAAGCGGCCTCCCGATCCGGAGGCCGGTTTTACTCGTGAAGGGGTCCGCGGTTCGAGTCCGCGCGTCGGCTTGAAAGGCTGGCGGATGCTGCTCGACCGAACGGCCGCGGGCGCCAGGGCCGCGTCTTTCTCGGCGGCGATACGGGCTGGCCGACCGCGGCGGCGGCGACGTCGTTGGTGCGACTTGGATGACGGGCCTGGACGTGCCTGAATCGCTCAGGCGTGGCCGGCGAGGCAGACCTTGAAGCCCGTCACGGGCTTGTGGCCCCGAGCCGTCTGCAGCTTGACCACCCAGCTCATTTCCTGCTTGGCGAGGATCGGCACCTTCTCGTCGACGCGACAGGACGTCCCGGTCGAGCACCTCTTGTCGACCGGCGGCTGGGAGTTGGAGATCGCCACTTCGTAGCCCGTGCCGCTCGCGTCGCCGGTCCACACCGCTTCGACTTGCAGCTTCCCGGCGGGAACGTCCTTGTACTCGTCGATGTCGCTTTCCAGTGGCGTGATCGGAAGCTGCTTGCCGTTGATCAGGAGCTTGAGCCCGCGGGGTCGCGGCGGCGCGTCCCAGGCGGCCTTCACGGGCTGTGATTCTCCGGTCGACTTGCCCGTGATGAAATCGACGAGAAACGCGCGGAACTCGTACGTGCCTGCTTTGTCGGGAGCGACCGCCCACTCGCACGGCGACGCCGCGCAGCGTGCCGCGACGTAGTCGGCGTGGTCGTACGTCGCGCGTGGCGTGCTGTCGAGGTCGATGCCGCGCAGCTCGAGTGCGAGATGCGACCCCGCCTTCGCCTGGGCGAGCTTCTCGCCCGTCGTGGCGCTGAAGAGCAACGCCTTGCCGCCGGTCGTGTCCACGGCGCTCTGCAGCTCGACGCCCGACGATGAGGCTCCGCCGCCGCAACCGGCGAGCGCAAGCGCTATGAGCAGCGCGCCAATCGACGTCAGTGCCCGGTAGGGGACTCGGCAGGCACCCAAAGTAAGGGCAACCTTACTAAGAGGTGCGGGGAGCTTCGGTCTGCGTCCGGCGGCAGGTCGTCCCCGTCAAGAAAGTCGATCGATTTGCCGACGTTCCTGAGATGGGCGACGTGGCCCGCATACCGATCTGTCCGATCTCCAGGGCCACCTGGAACGTGCGCAAAAGCCCTGCGAGCTCCTCTGGCCGGCGCGCGTCGAAGAACGGGAGGAATACCTCGTGAACACGAGTGCGGCACGTGGCATCGAAGCGTCGCTCGTCCTCCTCATGGCGACAGTTCTCCTGGTCGCCGCCGGCTGTGGTGGTGGATCGAAGTCCGCATCCGGCCCTCAGGTTCTGGACGTGAGCCTCGTCGATGCGGGCTGCTCGCCCACGAAGCTCGAGGCGAGATCCGGCCCGGTCACCTTCGCCGTCACGAACGGCGGCACGTCACGGGTGAGTGAGCTGGAGGTCAAGCACCCGAACGGCATCATCCTCGGCGAGCAGGAGAACATCGTCGGCGCGCTCACCGGGTCGTTCACGCTGACGCTCCAGCCGGGCCGCTACGTCCTCAGCTGCCCGACCGGAGCGACCGACAACCAGGGCGAGCTCGTCGTCACCGGGGACAGGGTCGCCACCGCGGGGCTGCCGGCGAAGGAGCTGAACGCCGCCGTGGCCGACTATCGCGTCTACGTCGGCCAGCAGGTCGGCGTCCTCGCCAGGGAAGTCGATCGATTTGCCGACGCGCTCGAGACGGGCGACCTCGCCAGGGCCAAGCAGCTGTTCGGGCCGACTCGTGCGTACTACGAGCGGATCGAGCCCGTCGCCGAGAGCTTCGGCGATCTTGACCCGAAGCTCGACGCTCGCGAGGGCGATGTGGCTCCGGGCACCAAGTGGACGGGCTTCCACCGGATCGAGAAGATCCTCTGGGTCGACGGCACGACGGACGGCACGGCACCGCTCGCAAAGCAGCTGCGCACGGATGCGGCGACGCTCGAGCGGAAGGCCGCGACGCTCCGGTTCCAGCCGCCGCAGCTCGCGAATGGCGCCGTCGAGCTGCTGGACGAAGTCGCCCGCTCGAAGATCACCGGGGAGGAGGACCGCTACTCCCATACCGATCTGTCCGACTTCCAGGCCAACCTGGCTGGCGCGCGCAAGGCCTTCGAGCTCCTCCGGCCGGCGCTCCTCGAGCAAGGGGACGGCGAGCTCGGGAACACGATCGCAGCGCGGTTCTCCGACGTGCAGAGGGGGCTGGACAAGTACCGGCGCGCGACGCCGCTTCGATTCGCCCTCTACAACGAGCTGACCGCTGCCGACCGGCGGAAGCTGGCACGGCAGGTAGACGCCCTGGCCGAACCGCTCTCGAGCGTCGCGGCGAAGGTCAGCGGCTGATGCTGACGCGGGGGAAGTTCCTCGGCACCGCGGGCGTGGGCATTGCCGGTCTTGCGGTCGGCGCGGGAGCGACCGCCTTCCTCGAGCGCGGCATCGACTCGATCCCCGAAGACGTCGATGGTCCCCTTCTACGGAGACCACCAGGCAGGCATCGCGACTGCGGCGCAGGACAAGCTGGTCTTTGCCTCCTTCGACCTGACCACCCGCAAGCGGGGCGAGCTTCGCGATCTGCTGCGGGAGTGGACTGTCGCTGCAGCCGCGATGAGCGCGGGCAAGCCGGTCGGCGGTGACGACTCCTCGGTGGCCCCTCCGGGCGACACCGGAGAAGCCCTCGGGCTGGGGCCCGCCCGGCTGACGGTGACCTTCGGGCTCGGGCCGTCGCTCTTCGCCAGGAGCGGCCTCGGGCTCGCCGCCCGAAGGCCGAGTGCGCTCCAACCGATCGGGAAGCTGCCCGGCGACGCGCTCAGCCCCGAACGATCCGACGGAGATCTCTGCGTCCAGGCCTGCGCGAACGATCCACAGGTCGCGCTTCCACGCGATGCGCAACCTCGCACGCATCGGGCGCGGGGCCGTCGACCTGCGCTGGACGCAGTTCGGGTTCGGCCGCACCGCATCGACGACCTCGACGCAGGAGACGGCGCGGAACCTGCAGGGCTTCAAGGACGGGACCAACAACCTCCACGGCGACGACCTCAAGGCGATGAGGAAGTTCGTCTGGGTCGGAAACGAGGAGCCGCAGCGGTGGTTCCGCAACGGCACCTACCTCGTCGCGCGGCGCATCCGGATGCTGATCGAGTCGTGGGACCGGGTCTCGCTGGGCGAGCAGGAAGCGATCATCGGTCGTCACAAGCTGAGCGGCGCACCGCTCTCCGGCGTTGGAGAGCACGACACCGTCGATCTCGACCTGCGCGGCACCGGCGGTGCAGCCGATCGTCCCGATGAAGGCGCACATCCGGCTCGCGGCCCCTTCCACGAACGGCGGCCAGCGGATCCTGCGCCGCGGCTACTCGTTCACCGACGGCATCGACCCGGCCACCGGCGCGGTCGACGCCGGCCTGTTCTTCATCGCCTTCCAGCGGAACCCGAAGAAGCAGTTCGTGGCGATTCAGAGCCGGCTCGGAGCACACGACGCGCTGAACGAGTACATCGCCCACACCGGCGGCGGGCTGTTCGCCGTCCCGCCGGGCGCGCGATCCGGAGGCTTCGTGGGCGAGGGTCTCTTCAGCTGACGCCACGGCTCGTTCTCCCGCCAACTGAATTGTGGTGAGAACAATCGCGGGCGATATCTGTAAGGTTTTCGTCTCGATCGTCGATATATTGCGTCGAAGACCTTGCGCACCATCGATTCTTTGTCTATCCTCCGACGCGGCAACAACCATCAGACCATGCTGAACAGAATCCACACCATGAGCTCATTCGCCGAAGCGGCCTTGGCCGTCCAGGCGAAGCCGTGCCCGTACGGCGTCCCCGTGACGCTTGGGCGCGATAACGGCCACGCCCTCGCTGGGAGGCGTGCACGCTAGGTCTCTAGTGCGCATCCAAGCCAGACGAGGGCGACCCAACGGGTCGCCTTTTTCATGCTCCAGGGCGCCCCGCCAATGTCGAGACACGAGAGGTGATGCCCAGCTTGAGAAAACAGAGTTCGGATCGAGGCCCCGCCTGAGAGAGAAAGACCCTCGGCGCTCCGCGCCGGAAATTGCGCTCGGCTAATAGCGTTAGCTTTAGCCTGCGATTTCGCCGGAGCCGCGAGGCTCGGGCTCCAACACCCCTCCACGTAGGACGACGCGTGCGCGAGCAAGGCGCATACCGCGCGCGGCGATCCAGGGTCGAAGGGTAGGCGAGAGGCTTGGAAAACATCGTTCGGCGCGCGCGCCGAACGTGCCATGCACACCTGCCCGTTCCCCGGAGCCGGGCCTGCTGCGTCGATCCCGTGAGGTGGATGGACGGAGAGGCGTGGTTCTGCCGGCGCGCCCTCCCTGAGATGAGGCCGGCAGCTAGAGAGGAGACGGGCATGACCGAGGTACTGCAGCGGCGCTTCGCCGCCATCGGTGCCCGCGTCCAGATCGACGGCCCGCCGCGCGGCGAGCCGCGCATCGACGTTCTGCGTGGCCGCGACGGCGAGTGGTTCCACGTCCGCTTCGTGGGCCAGGGCCACCTGGAGCTGGAGGTCGTGGACATCGCGCCGGCCGACCGGCACCTGCTGCTCCTCGTGCGCACCGGCGCCGAGAAGAGCAAGTTCCTGCTGGGCCACGACGAGCGGCACTGGTTCGTCGCGGCCGTCCCGGAGGACGCTCGCGGCGTCACGGGCGTAGCCACCGCGAAGCAGGCTCTCCAGCCGGACGCGGTGCAGGCGCTCGTCGCCCGCAAGCGGCCGAAGGACCGGTTCCGGCGGCGCAGCGCCGCCTACGTGCGCCAGGGCGAGTGGTTTTTCGTGCCGGCGCCTGATCTGCACGTCGCGGACAAGGCGGTGCTCCGCAACGAGGTGCTCACGCGCGGTCTGGGCGGACATGCGCACGTGATGCAGTTCGCGTATCAGCGTGGCGGCGCGGTGGTCTACGTGAGCCGCCGCAACCCGCGCGGCCTGACCCGGCAGCAGTTCGAGAAGCTTCCGGAGAAGGTGCGCCGCCAGGGCGACTGGGAGCAGCTCGTCCGCGATCCGGAGGTCTACGCGCGCGGCACCGTGCGCCACCCGGATCACGCGACGATCCACCTCGCGGTGTGGCATCGGGTGTTCATGAACACCGAGCACCGCGCCCAGGCGATGCAGCACGTCGCCTTCATCGACTGACCCGCGGCGGCGAGCCGCTCGCTCGCCGCCACGGCTCCCACGTTCCGGGATCGTCTAATCGGGAGGACGCCACGCTCTGACCGTGGAGATCGAGGTTCGACTCCTCGGCCCGGATTGCAGTACCCGCGGGCGAGTAGCTCAGCTGGCTAGAGCGCCTGTCTTACAAACAGGAGGCCGCTGGTTCGACTCCAGCCTTGCCCATGGCGGATAGCTCAGTGGAGAGCACCTTTCTGATACGGAGGAGCGCGCCGGTTCGATTCCGGCTCCGCCTACTTCTCGTGGCTGTAGCTCAGCGGTAGAGCGCTCGCCTGAAACGCGGGGCGTCGCAGGTTCGATCCCTGCCGGCCACATCGTTCGGCTCCGTAGCTCAAATACGGCAGAGCTCCCGGTTCTTACCCGGGGACGTGCAGGTTCGAGGCCTGCCGGGGCCATTCTGGAAGGACTGCCACCGGTGCGGTACCCCGTCTCGAAAACGGGTGGGCCTCACGGCCTTGGGGGTTCGACTCCCTCTCCTTCCGCTGGAGGCATGGCCGAGTTGGCAAGGCAGCGCGTTGCTACCGCGCAGACGGCCCCGAGCCGTTCGCAGGTTCGAGTCCTGCTGCCTCCGTTCCGTTCCGGTGTCGTCCAATCGGGAGGACCCGCGACTGTTACTCGCGAGATGCAGGTTCGACTCCTGCCGCCGGAGCTTCTGACGTGCCTCCGTGGTCAAACGGTCATGACACCGGGCCCTCACCCCGGGATTGCGGGTTCGAGTCCCGCCGGAGGTCCCTTTTCTGGCTGTGGGGGAGCTTGGCCACCCCGCCGGTTTCGGGAACCGGAGACCGCAGGTTCGAGTCCTGCCGGCCAGACTTGCGCGGTAGGGGAGCGGCTGTCCCCGCGAGCCTCATGAGCTCGAGACCGTGGGTTCGAATCCCACCCGCGCTATTGGGGGCGTAGCTCAGCGGCTTGAGCACCGGCTTGTCAGGCCGGAAGGCGCCGGTTCGAGTCCGGTCGTCCCCGCTTTCATGGTGGCCGTGGTGTAGACGGAAGCACCCGGGGTTGTGAGCCCCGCGGCGCCGGTTCGAGCCCGGCCGGCCACCTCTTTGCGGACGCTGAGCACCGGCGAGCTCAGCAGGCTGTAACCCTGCCGCCGCGCGCTGTGGTGGTTCGACTCCACCCGTCCGCACTGTCCCGGGGACGTAGCTCAACGGAGAGCACCTCGCTTGCAACGAGGGAGGTGTCGGTTCGACTCCGACCGTCTCCACTTGTGGGGCCGCAGCATGCGATTCGGCGATTGCACCCGCCGGGGTTCCTGGTAGTTGCCGCGGAGCAAAAACCCCAGCTGAGGCAGCGGGAAGACGAGGGTTCGAATCCCTCCGGCTCCACTCCCAGCCTTCGTAGTGTCAACGGCTAGCACGCGCCCTTTGTACGGCCGAGGTGCGGGTTCGATTCCTGCCGAAGGCTCCTTTCTCACGCCCGTAGCTCAGTGGACCCGAGCGCTGCCTTGCGAGGGCAGAGGACGCTGGTTCGACTCCAGCCGGGCGTATCGCAGGGACCGTGAGAATCCCGGCGCGATGTCCCATGATGAGTGGGATGGCAGCCGATCGAGATATCGACGGCGGAGACGCGCGTCGGCCGGGTCTGCACGGGGTGCGCCTCGTGCTTATCTTCATCGGCGTCTGGATCGTTTGTGGCGCATTCGGCGCGCTTCTGCTCATCGGTCTCGACTACCGAAACCAGGCGACCTACTCGCAGCTCGAGCAGCACGGAGTCGCGGTGATGGCTCGAGTAACCGGTACGGAGCCGGCGAACCACAACACCGTTCTCTATTCGTTCGTGGCGAACGGCAAGACCTACTCGTCCGGCGATCGCTCCGAGCTTCCCAATCCCTACGCAGGCCAGCTGTCCGTTGGTGATCGGGTACACGTCGTATACGACCGGCTCAACCCGACCGTTTCATGCGCCTGCGACCCCCACAGGGCTGCCGCACCCTCGCGATGGTGGCGGCGCCTGCTCGCCGGGCTCTACATCGGCTCGGTCATTGCGGTCGTCATCACCCTAGGTATCAGGCGTCGCCGAGAGCGCGAAGGCGCTGGGCCAAACGCACCGCGGCGGCCACACGTCGCGTCGGAATGACCCCGCACCGCCTCACTCCCTAGAGGCATGTGCACCTTCGCGGACGTAGCTCAGACGGAAGAGCACCGGGGCGCCACTCCGGGGAGGCCCGTTCGATCCGGGCCGTCCGCTTACAAACCCGTGGTGTAAGGGCAGCACGGCGAGCTCCAACCTCGCAGGTCCGGGTTCGAATCCTGGTGGGTTTGCTTGTGTCGCGGGCCGGAGCGGCTCGGTTATCTCATGGGCAGAGGGCCTTCGGGCCTGCGGTTCAACTCCGCGCATCCGACCGCACCCCACGACCGCGACGCAACGGCCTGCTGCGGGCCGGAACGACCCGGGTTATCGACTCCTAATCGACAGGTCGTGGGTTCGAATCCCGCTCGGAGCCTTCGTGCTCCGGTAGCTCAGTGGCAGAGCAGTTCCCGATCGTGACGCCATGACCGCAGCAGCACACCATTCGCGGGCCGAAGACGGCCGGTTATCTCTCGCCCAGGGAGCATCGGGAGGCCGAGAACCTCCGCCCGGCGAACGCCGGGTCTCCGACCACCGGTTGTCGCCACCACGACCGCGAGCTTCGCCAGACGTGCGGGCCGGAGCGGGACGGTTACCGGTAAGAGCGCCCGGTTCGAGACCGGGAGACGGCGCGTTCAAGTCGCGCCCGCGCGCAAGCGCGTAGCTCAGTCATCCGTTCTGCGATCCCACGACCGCACTTCTCGAGGAGGGCGCCATGACCTACCTGCTGCAGCACCTGCGGCGCCGCGGCGACGCGCGCGTCGACGAGTACCTGCGCCTCAACCGGCCGGGCCTCTACGGCGACGCCTTCATCCGCGTCTTCGTCGAGGACACGACGGGCGGCCGCGCGCGAGCCGCGCATCCGCCTGCGGATCGCGGACTGCTCGAACACGATCAACCTCGAGTTCTCGCTCGAGACGGCCCGGCTTCGCGAGAACTCGCTCTTCAAGGTCGACACGCTGGTCGACACGCTCACCCGCTTCCGCGAGGCGCTCGCCGCCGAGGCGGCGCTCGGGGCCGCACGCCACAACAACTGAAAGGAGGTGCGCGATGACGTACCTGAAGCGACACGGCACGCGACGCGTGCCGCAGTGGGCCCCGCTCGCGGGCCAGACACCGAACTCGGCCGGCGGCCACTCGTGGGCCGTGGACGTGTGGACGCGGCTCCGCCGCTTCCTGATCCTCGGCTCGGAGGGCGGCTCCTACTACGCCGGCGAGTGGGCGCTGACGCGCGAGAACACGCAGGCCGTGGCCGAGGCGGTCCGCGAGGACGGCCGGCGCGCAGTGGCCGAGATCCTCGTCGTGTCGGCCGAGGGTCGCGCGCCGAAGAACGACCCGGCCCTGTACGCGCTCGCGGTGGCCGCGGGCGCGGAGGACGTCGAGACGCGCCGCGCCGCGCTCGACGCGCTGCCGCGGGTGGCCCGCACGGGCACGCACCTGTTCCAGTTCGTCCGTCCATGCGGAGGGCTTCCGCGGCTGGGGCCGCGCACTGCGGCGTGCGGTCGGCCGCTGGTACGCCGTCGCGGCCGGTCGACGCGCTCGCGCTACCAGGCGGTGAAGTACCGCCAGCGGGCGGGCGTGACGCACCGCGACGTCCTGCGGCTCGCCCACCCGGCGCGCCGCGTAGGCGCGGGCAACCCGGCGCTCGACGTCTCGGACGAGCACGCTCGCCTGTTCGAGTGGATCGTCCGCGGCGGCGAGACCGACGGCCTGCCGCGCGTGGTCGAGGGCTTCGTCCGCGCGCAGGAGGCGGCATCTGCCCGGGAGGCGGCGGCGCTCGTCCGCGAGTACCGCCTGCCGCGCGAGGCGCTCCAGCCGGAGCACCTGACCTCGCCGGAGGTCTGGGAGGCGCTGCTGGAGGACATGCCGATGACGGCGCTGATCCGCAACCTGGCGACGATGACGCGTGTCGGCGTCCTCGCGCCCGGCTCGGACGGCACGGCACGCGCGGTCGCGCAGCTCGGCGACGCGGAGCCGCATCCGCCGCGCGCGGGTGCACCCGATCGCCGTGCTGGCGGCGCTCCGCACCTACGCGGCCGGCCGCGGTGCACGTGGCCGCGGCGAGTGGAACCCGGTGCGCCAGATCGTCGACGCCCTGGACGGCGCGTTCTACGCCGCGTTCGGCAACGTCGAGCCGGCGGGCACGCGCATGCTGCTGGCGCTCGACGTATCGGGCTCGATGGCGTGGGGCGAGGTCGCCGGCGTCCCGGGCCTGACGCCGCGCGACGCATCGGCGGCGCTGGCGCTGGTGACGGCGGCGACGGAGGCCCGTCACGAGATCGTGGGCTTCTTCGCCGGTCGCCGCGGCTGGAAGTCGGGCACTCGGCGCGCCCACTGGAACTGGGGCGCCGACGGCCTCACGCCGCTGTCGATCTCGCCGCGCCAGCGGCTGGACGACGCGGTCAAGGCGGTGTCGGACCTGCCGTTCGGCGGCACCGACTGTGCGCTGCCGATGCTGTACGCGCAGGCCGCAGCAGCGGGCGGTCGACACGTTCGTGATCCTACACCGACTCGGAGACCTGGGCGGGTGGCGTTCACCCGGCGCAGGCGCTCGAGGACTACCGCCAGGCGTCGGGCATCGACGCGCGGCTGGTGGTCGTGGGCATGGTCTCGAACGGCTTCTCGATCGCCGACCCGAACGACCGGGGCATGCTCGACGTCGTGGGCTTCGACACCGCGACGCCGCAGCTGATCTCGGACTTCGCCCGCGGCGCCCTCTGATCGGGGGCGCCGCAGGGCGCCCTTCTAGAGAGAGGACCGGAGATGCATCTCCACGTCGTACGCGTCGCCGCGCGGCCGAAGGCTCTGCCGCGTCCGGCGAAGGTCGTAGTGCTCGAGACGCGCCGCAAGGCCCGCCTCGAGAAGTCGCGGCCGGCACCGCTCCCGCCGGCCGCATGACACGCAATGGGTCTGTCCCCCGCCAAGGGGGGCCGACCCAAGCGTCGTCGGAGGGCGAGGCAGTGCGCCCCTACGAGGCTTGGGTCAGCCCCCCATGAACCCGGGGGACAGACCCACTTGCGGGTGTGGCGGAACACACGGAATACGCACCGGTCTCAGAAACCGGCGGCTTCGGCCATGAGGGTTCGAATCCCTTCGCCCGCACTCCGGCATCGACAAAGGAGGCACCAACGATGGCACGCACACAGGCAGACGAGGACATGTCCTTTTGAGCCGATGAGCAAGCGGAGGCGCGGGTTATCCCTCCGAGACCCAGGTCAAGCGCGGCTACCGCACCGTCAAGGCCGGCGAGAAGGAGCTGCTCGAGAAGCTCGGCGGCAACGACCCCTGCCCGTGCGGATCGGGCCGCCGCTTCAAGAAGTGCTGTCGCCCGAGCGGCCGCTTTCGACGACGCCATGGGCCACGACTACTACCGGAAGCGCTAGCCGGCGGCGGTCAAGACACCGAGCTACATCTTGTGGGACAGCCCCCGTCGGAAAACGGCTCCGACGGGGACAGTCCCTGGTTTTGCCTCCGTAGCTCAGCGGAAGAGCACCGGGCTTCGAACCCGGGCACAGAGGTTCGAATCCTCTCGGGGGCTCTGCTGCACAATGGAGCCGGGTGACCGACCCCGGCGGCTACCGCTTCGAGGAGCTGGGCTGGCTCCAGTTCCAGCAGCTCTGCACGGAGCTGTTCGCGGATGCGGGGCTCTCGCGGGAGGCCTGGCACGGCGACGCCGACCGGCTGCGCACGGCGCGCCTGCCGGACGGCGCCACGGCCGCGCTCGGGTGGCCGCGGGCGCGCGAGGTGGTGGTCCTGTGGCTCGTCGAAGACCGCGAGCGCGGCTACCTGCGCGACTGGCTGCGCGAGGCGCTGGCCCCGGTGATCCTCATCGCGAACCGCGAGCTACCCGAGCTCGAGATCGACCCGGGCGTCATTCGCATCGGCCCCGCCGAGGTCGCCGCGGCGCTCGACGCCCGTCCCCACGTGCGGCGGCGCGTGCCGTTCGTTCTCGGGATCCGCGACGAGGTGGCCGACGCCGACGCGCTGGCCGGATCGACGTTCGACGTCGACGCCGCGGTTGCGCTCGCGCAGGTCTTCGTGCCCACCGGCGCGTACCGGCGTGCGCTCGAGGTGCTCGACCGGAGTAGCTTCGCGGTCCTCAGCGGCCCGCCCGAGATGGGCAAGACGGCCGCCGCGCGCACGATCGCGCTCGCCGGGCTCGCGGCCGGGTGGGAGGCGCACGAGTGCACGCGCCCTGAACAGCTCTGGGAGGCCTACCGGCCGGATCGGCCGCAGATCTTCATCGCCGACGACGCCTTCGGCTCGACCGAGTACAACCCCGGCGCCGCCGAGCGCTGGGCCGTCGATCTCGACCGCATCCTGCGTGCGCTCGACGCGACCCACCACCTGATCTGGACGAGCCGGCCCGGGCCGCTCCGGGCGGCCCTCCGACGCATCCACCGCGAGCACGGCGTCGAGCGCTGGCCGAAGCCCGCGGAGGTGCAGGTCGACGCTTCCGCGCTGGAGGTGGAGGAGAAGGCGCTCATCCTTTTCCGCCACGCCCAGTCAGCCCGGCTCGAGAGCGGCGCCATCTCGGTGATCCGCCTGAATGCGCGCACGATCGTCGGCAACGACCACTTCACGCCCGAGCGCATCCGCCGCTTCGTCGGTCGCCGCCTGCTGGAGCTCGCCGACCGCGAGCCGGGACTCGTGCACGAGGCGATCGAGTGGGAGCTGCGCGAGCCGACGGCGGCGATGGCGACCTCGCTCGACGCGCTCCCCGACGATTTGCGTGTGGTGCTGGTGGCGCTCGTCGACTCCCCGCCCGGCCCCGTCGCGCAGCGCGACCTCGCGTCCGCGGTACGGCGTCACGCAGATCATGGCCTCGACAGGACCGTTTCCGATCTTGTCGATCTGCTCGCCGACCACTTCGTGCGCGTCACGCCGGACGACCGCGTCGGCTGGGTCCACCCGAGCTGGCGCGACCTCGTCATCGAGCGGCTCGCCGCCGACACGGACGCGCGGCGGCGGTTTCTCGAGCGGTGCTCGGTGGACGGGTTGCTGCTTGCGCTTTCCACCGGCGGCGGCGCGGCGGGCGAGCGCGTCCTGCCGCTCCTCGCCGACGACGCCGACTGGGACTCCCTGTCGGCGCGGCTCTACGACCTGACGCCCGCCTTTGACGACCACGACGCGCTCCAGCTGCTGCTCGCGCTGCGCGAGGCGCTGGCCCAGGCGCTCGGCACCGCACGCGCCGAGGTGGCCGCGATCGCGGGCGACGCACTCGAGCGACTCCGCCTGTCGTGGGACGAGCGTCATGTTGCGATTCCGGTCGCGCTCCTCTCGGAGTGGTTCGGCGTCGCCCGGCGCCTTCGCGAATCTCCCGCATCGCCCGACGTGACTGCGACCTGGATCGAGTCTCTGCCCACGGAGTCGGCGACGCTTCACGACCGCGACGACGTCCGTCGCCTCGACGACTGGCTCACGCTCGTCGACCTGCTGCTGGTCAACGATCCCGACGCGCTCACGCGTTTTGGCTTCCCCGAGGGGCAGGCGGCCGCGGTGAACGCGGTGGCGCACAGCGGCGAGTCGCTGCTGCTGACGGACGCCGACGAGGTCCTGCGCGACGCAGTCCGCGCCACGCTCATCCGTCTCGCGCGTACGTGCCCGGACGTTGTCCCCGCGACCCGCACCGCCTGGGCAGCGCTCGACGCCGACGAGCCGAAGACCGACTGGTGGGAGCTTGACCTCGGCGAGCCGGACGACGCTCCGGAGCCGGCCGTGCCCGGAATCGTCGCGCGCATCATGCGCGACCTGCACGCCTCCTAGAACCACGCGACACCGTGGCCGAGCGGCCAGGCGCGCGGCTGCAACCCGCGAGAGGGCGGTTCGACTCCGCCCGGTGTCTCTTCCCGACGAAACGAGAAAGGATCGAGCCATGAGCAACGTGAAGACGTTCGGCCCGGTCGACGCACGCAGCCTCGACCAGCTCGAGCGCTGCATGCAGGCCGGCGACGCCGCGTACGGCGTCCTCTGCGCCGACCACCACCCGGGCTACTCGCAGCCGATCGGCGGCGGCATCGCCTACGAGGGCTACGTGTCTCCGTCGGGTGTCGGCTACGACATCGGCTGCGGCAACAAGGCGGCGCAGACCGAGCTGACCCGCGACGACCTGGAGGCGCTCGGCGGTGTCGAGACGCTGATGCGCGAGATCACCGAGCGCATCTCGTTCGGCATGGGCGTGCCGGCGCGCGAGCGCGTCGACCACCCGGTGCTGGACAAGATCCGCAACGCCGACTTCGCGCCGCAGCGCAGCATGGTGCAGCTGGCCGAGTCGCAGCTCGGCACCGTCGGCTCCGGCAACCACTACGTCAACCTGATGGAGGACGAGGAGGGCCGCGTGTGGGTCGGCGTGCACTTCGGCTCGCGCGGCTTCGGCCACAAGACCGCCTCGGGCTTCCTCGCGCTCGCGCAGGGCAAGCGGTTCGGCGAGCATGCGACGGACGGCGAGATGGACTCGCCGCCGGTGCTGTTCGAGACGGGCTCCGAGCTCGGCGAGTCGTACGTCTCGGCGATGGAGCTGGCCGGCGAGTACGCCTACGCCGGCCGCGACGTCGTCGTCAGCAAGGTGCTCGAGATCCTCGGTGTATCGGCCCAGCACGAGGTGCACAACCACCACAACTTCGCGTGGCGGGAGGAGCACTTCGGCCGCACGTACTGGGTCGTCCGCAAGGGCTGCACGCCCGCGCGGCCGGGGCAGGAGGGCTTCGTCGGCGGCTCGATGGGCGACGAGTCGGTGATCCTCGAGGGCGTCGAGTCGGAGGACAACGCGGCGGCGCTGTACTCCACGGTGCACGGAGCCGGCCGCGTGATGAGCCGCACGCAGGCGGCGGGCCGCGTGCGCCGGCGCAAGCGCTGGGCGTGCCGTAACCGCGACTGCGAGCGCGTGTTCGACATCGACGGCGTCAGCTCGAACCTCGGCGCACCGAAGAAGGGCGTCTGCCCCGACCACCCGGAGGCGGGCGTCAAGAAGGTGTGGATCGAGGAGCAGCTGAAGCCGGGCCTGGTCGACTGGCCGGCGGTGCAAGCACAGCTGCGCGAGCAGGGCATCGTGCTGGTGGGCGGCGGCGCGGACGAGGCGCCGGAGGTCTACAAGCGCCTGCCGCAGGTACTCGCGGCCCACGGCGACACGATCCGCGTGAAGCACACGCTCCGTCCGCTCGGCGTCGCCATGGCCGGCCGGGACGTGCGTCGATCCGTACAAGGACTGAGGGCCGCCGCTGGGCGGCCCTCGGCTGTCTAAGCGATCAGCAACGGGCCGGAATACCTGCGCGCGCCGGCTGGAACGAGCCAATAACCAGCCGCTCGCTGATCGCGTTGCCGTCGCGCAGGTTCGCGACGACCGTCATCGGCGCACACGCCTCCACGCCGTCGGGCAGCGTGACCACGTAGAAGTTGTCGACCGCGTCCGCGGTCACGGATCTGCCCTCGTCGAGCCGCACGGTGACGGATGCGACGTCGTCTCCGGCGATGCCGTAGACCTGTCCCGGATTGCCGCCGCCGACCACGTCCGGGTCGGCGGCGGTGATGTCGATCGGCTCCTTCAGGTTGTCGAGGCACCCGCCCGAGAGGAGCGCCGATGAGCAGATGCGGCCGGAAGCGGTGACCCAGGCGTAGGCGACGCCGCGTCCGAGAACGTGAACGCTTCCCGTGCGCGGCGCCAGGCTCCCCGTCTGGCCGCTCAGGTCGTCCGGGATGCCTGCCAGGCGCGTGCTCTCGCTCGTCAGCGCACTGAGATTCGACGGCGTGATCCCGGGCCCTTCGTAGCCGTGCTTCTGGGCGGATGCGTTGGCAACGATCAGGCCGATCCCGGACGCGAGTGCCACGGCGGCGACCGCGAGCAACACGACGCTACGAGACCATCGCCTCGGGCGCAACGCCTCTCCCAGCGCGTCAGCGATCGCGAGCAGCTCGGGATCGCCGCGCAGCTCGCTCAGCACTTCCTTGTCACGGAGCGTCATGGTTCGATCCCTTCCTCGAGCAGGAACGCGCGCACCTTCTCGAGCGCGCGCGAGAAGCGCATCCGCGCCGCGGTCTCCGAGATGCCGAGCTCGCCGGACACCTCCGCGAACGAAAGGCCGCGCACCAGCTTCAGCATCACGACGCTTCGCTGGCTCTCGGGTAGCCGGGCGAACGCGGAGACCAGCGCTGTGCGGAGGTCCTCGTCGTAGGCGACCGGCCGGGGGAGCCCGACGAGGCGGGCGGCCCGTCCGCGGGCGCGCAGCTCGTCCGTGAACCGCCGCTTCGCGACGGTGTACAGCCACGCCAACGGCGGTCGCCCGTCGTCGCGCAGGTCCGCAGCGGCGTCGGCAAACACCTGCTGGGCAAGCTCCTCCGCCCGGTCCGCACTCCCGGTGCGTCGGCGCAGGAACGCGACGACGTCGGCCCAGTGGGCCCGGAACGCGCGGTCGATGTATTCGCTCACACTCTTGTCTCGCTTGAGCTACCCCGAACGTAACGCCCGGCTGCCTTGATCGCGTCCGGGGAAACCAACCGGTCCACTGCGCGGAGACCGATACGGTCATGGCCATGGTCGAGGTCGAGCTGCGCGAGGTCGAGGACGGCGACCTCGAGACGCTGTACGAGCACCAGCTCGACGAGCAGGCGGCCTCGATGGCCGGCTTCCCGTCGCGCGGGCGCAGCGCGTTCGTCGCGCACTGGGACCGGATCCGCGCCGACCCGGCGCGTCGTGACCCGCTCGATCCTCGCCGGCGGCGACCTCGCCGGCAACCTCGCCGTCTTCCCCGACGTCGGCAAGCGCGCGGTCGGCTACTGGATCGGCAGGGAGTTCTGGGGCCGCGGGATCGCCACCGCCGCGCTTCGTCCGCTTCCTCGACGGCTACGACGAGCGGCCGCTCCACGCGTGGGTGCTGATGTCGAACCTCGCCTCGCGGCGCGTGCTCGAGAAGTGCGGGTTCAGGCTGGCCGACGACGCGAAGGTCGAGCCGGGCGAAGTCCTGTACCGCCTCGACTAGCCTGGCCCGATGGAGCGTCCCGCCACCGACCGCGTCCGCGTGCGCCGCCAGCCCGAGCGCGGGCAGTACTCGCTCGCCGAGATCGAGGCAGTGCTCGACGCCGCGCTCGTGGCGCACGTCGCCTTCGTCCACGACGGCCAGCCGATCTGCATCCCCACGCTCTGCGCCCGCGCGGGCGACCGGGTGCTCGTGCACGGGTCGAGCGCCAGCCGCACGCTGCGCACGCTCGCGGGCGGAGTCACCGCCTGCCTGACCGCGACCGTGATCGACGGGCTCGTGCTCGCCCGCTCGGTCTTCGAGCACTCGGTGAACTACCGCTCGGCCGTGCTGCTCGGCTCGTTCGCGCGCGTCGAGGGTGAGGAGGAGCGGATGGCGGCCTACGAGGCGTTCGTCGAGAAGCTCCTGCCGGGCCGCTGGGACGAGGCGCGCTGGCCGAGCGAGCTCGAGCTGCGCGCCACCGAGATCCTCGCGCTGCCGATCGACGAGGCCTCCGCGAAGGTGCGTACCGGCGGGCCGCACGACGACGACTCGGAGGACGCGGCGCTCGACGTCTGGGCCGGGATCGTCCCGGTCGCGCTCCGCTACGGGCAGCCCGTTCCGTCGCCCGGGCTGCGCGACGGGATAGCGCTCTCGCCGAGCGTGACGCAGCTGCTCGACAGCGGCGGCGCGTCGGCGTAGGGTCGAGCCCGCCGGCCCAGACCCCTGCCCGGCTCCGGCCTCTGCGGGCACCCGAAGGGGGACCGATGTACGCGACCATCCGGACCTATGCGAACGCGCCCGACCTCGCCGACGAGCTGGCGGCACGGGAGAGCGAGATCGAGGAGCTCATCTCAACCGTTCCGGGCTTCCAGGGCTACTTCCTCGTCAAGACGGACGGCGGCTGCGCGACCATCTCGGTGTTCGACGACGCGTCGGGCGCCGAGGAGTCGACGCGCCGCGCCAAGCAGTGGCTCGCCGACCATGCCAGCGAGATCAGCGCGCCGCCGATGACGGTGTGGCAGGGCGACACGCTCGTGCAGTTCGGCGCCCTCGCGCGCGCCTGAATTCCTGATGTAGGCGGGGTGCCCCGAGGCGCGGGGTGCCCCGCAGCATCCGGCACCGCTAGGGCTTCGCCTCGGCCTCGAGCTGCTTTCCGACGCGCGACCGTGCCTCGGCCAGGATCGCGGTGCAGAGCGCTGCCCGCGTCTTCGGCAGCAGGCAGCGGGCGCCCTCGGCCAGATCGTCGAGCCCCGGGTACCAGAACAGCATCGCCTGCACGGGCAGGCCCCGGATGGTCGTCGTGACGCGGACGAGGTGCTCGCCCACGTGCGTGATCGCCGTGTCGGCGGGCCTTGCGCACGATCCAGGCACCGGCGCCGGCCCAACCGCCGATGGGAAGTAGTCGCAGGCGAACTGCGCGGCAGGCTCGCCGTACACCGCCGAGACCTTGACCTGCCGGCCGCTCGCCTCGTCCGGTCGCACCGTGAGCCCCCAGCTGTCGCTCAGGCCCAGGACGGCCGCGCAGCTCCAGCCGCGAGGCGCGAGCACCCGCAGTCCCTCCTGGGCCTTCACGTCACCCTCGTACCACGCGAGTTGCTCTGCCTGCTTCGCGTCGAGCCCCTCGGGCGCGGGCTGCTCGGCAGCGGGATCCCGGGGCATCGTCACGGCGCCGGTCGTCACGTCGGTCGTGCCGCACGGCGTGACGGGGAGCGTCGCTTGCGAGGCCCCGCCACCGCAGCCGGCGGCGGCGAGCGCGACCGTCCCGAGGAGGACAACGGCCGCGCCTCCTCGCCGGGCGTTCACCCCGGCAGTCTCCACGACGCGGGTCGAGACGTCGAACGGGGCGCCCCGCGTGGGGCGCCCCGCTGCCACGGTCCTAGGCGAGCTTCTCCGGGAACTTCTTGGCGATGCCGGCCGCGAGCGCGTCGCCGAGCATGAACATGTGCTCGTACGAGGCCCGCGTGAGCGCGGCGGCCTTCGCGTAGTTCTTGGCGTGGTAGGCGTCGATCTGGCCCTTCAGCTGCATGATGTGCGCGGTGAGGCCGGCGACCAGCGTCTTCGTCGGCACGCCGGTCGCGCCGTTGAAGAAGTTGGCCGAGGCGCCGATGTAGCCCTTCAGGTTGTTGACCGCCTTCGTCTTGCCGGCCTTGTCGCCCTTCGCGGTCGCGACGGTGTAGTCGACGAAGAAGCCGATGTGCGCACGCCAGCCGAACTTGCTGTTCAGGAACTGGTTGCGCGCCTTCGCGCCGTACAGCGACCCGATCGTGTTCGCGAGATCGACGCTGTTGGCGTCGAGGCTGGCGGCGATCGCCTTGAAGTCCGGGCTGCCGTTGAGGCCGGCGCGGGTGGCGGCGACGGCCAGCTGTGCGTGCTCGCCGAGCAGCCGGTCGAGCGTGACGCGGACGTCGGCGGCCGTGGGCTTCGCGGTGGTGGTCATGGGCATCCCGTGCATGCCGGCGTGATTCGACCTGGCCGTGGAGGAGGTGTTGTTCGTGCTCGCGACGGCGGCCACGACGCCGATGACGAGCGCTGCGACAGCAATCGGAAGAGTTAGCCACTTTTTGGACATTTGACCCCTTTCGGAGCGTTGACAACCGAGCGGCGTTGTTCGCGTTGCGCTCCGAACCGGTTCGAAGGAGAGAATGCAACCGTGGCAATCGAGGAGCAGCAAGGACGACTCCAGGCGCTCGTCGAGGCGGGCATCGCGCTGTCGTCGGAACTGTCGCTCGACGCCGTCCTGCAGCGGATCGTCGAGGCCGCTGCCGAGCTGGCCGACGCCCGCTACGCGGCACTCGGCGTGATCGACCGCCAGCGCCGTGGGCTCGAGCGCTTCCTCACGACCGGAGTCGACGCGGAGACCCACAAGGCGATCGGCGACCTGCCCAAGGGCCGCGGGATCCTCGGCGTGCTGATCGAGGACGCGCGGCCGCTTCGCTTGCACGAGATCGCCGACCATCCGCGCTCGGTCGGCTTCCCGGCCAACCACCCGCCCATGAAGGGCTTCCTCGGCGTCCCGATCATGCTGCGCGGCTACGCCTACGGGAACCTGTACCTGACCGAGAAGCGCTCCGGCGAGGACTTCACCGAGGAGGATCAGGAGCTCGTCCAGCTCCTGGCCGCGCAGGCGGCGGTCGCGATCGAGAACGCGCGCCTGTACGAGTCGGCGACCCGCTGGCTGCGTCAGCTCGAGTCGCTGATCGAGGTCGGCAACGCCATCTCCACGGAGATCGAGCTCCCGAAGCTGCTCGACCTGGTCTGCCTGCGGCTGCGCGAGCTCGTCGGCGCGCGGCTGGTGGCCATCGCGCTGCCGCACGGCGAGAGCTCGCTGCGGGTCGAGGCCGCCGAAGGGGCGGGCGCCGACGAGTTCCGCGGCCTCGTCCTCGACGCGCGCGAGTCGAAGCTCGGCCGCGTGTTCCAGCGGCGGCGGAGCGAGCGGGTCGACTCGATGATCGAGGACCTGGAGGTCGACCAGGAGACGGCGCGGCTCATCAACGCGACGACCGGGCTCTACGTGCCGCTGCTCGTCCGAGGCCGCGCGCTCGGCATCGTCGCCGTGCACGACAAGGCCGGCGACGACCCGCGGTTCGCGGAGGAGGACCTGCGGCTCGTCGAGACGTTCGCGCAGCGGGTCGCGACCGCGGCCGAGCTCTCGCAGCGTGTGGCACGTGACTCACTTCGGCGCGTGATGGACGCGCAGGAGCTCGAGCGGCGGCGGATCGCGCGCGAGCTCCACGACGAGACCGGGCAGGCGCTCACCTCGCTGCTGCTCGGGCTCAAGGAGGTCGAGGACGCACCGACCGACGAGGCACGCCGCGAGAGCCTGGCGTCGCTGCGCGAGATCACCGTCGCCGCGCTCCAGGACGTGCGCCGCCTCGCCGTCGAGCTGCGGCCGAAGGCGCTCGACGACTTCGGCCTCGCGCCCGCGCTCGAGCGTCTCGTGACGCTGTTCTCGGAGCAAACGGGCATCCCGGTCGACCTCGAGCACCGGCTCGGGGAGACCCGCCTGCCGGCCGGCGTCGAGACCGCGCTGTACCGGATCACGCAGGAAGCGCTCACCAATGTGGTCAAGCACGCGCAGGCTTCTCGCGTGAGTGTCGTCCTGACCCGCAAGGATGCTTCCGTGACCGCAGTGATCGAAGACGACGGACAGGGCATCGACCTGGAGCAGACCGGCGAGACCGGCTTCGGCCTGCTCGGCATGCGCGAGCGCGTCGAGTTGCTCGGCGGCCGGCTGCAGGTCGAGGGCGGCGAGGCCGGGACGGCCGTGATCGCGGAGGTGCCGATCGCATGATCGAGACGATCCGCGTGCTGATCGTCGACGACCACGCCGTGGTCCGGAGCGGCCTGCGCAAGGTGCTCGAGTCCGAGGGCGGGTTCGAGGTCGTCGGCGAGGCGGGCGACATGCGGAACGCGGTGTTCGAGGCGCGGGCGCAGAAGCCGGACGTGATCCTCATGGACGTCGTCATGCCCGGCGCAAGCGGGATCGAGGCGACGCCCGCCGTGCTCGCGGAGGCGCCCGGCGCGAAGGTGGTCGTGCTCTCGATGCAGGACGACCCGCGCTACGTGCGCGAGGCGTTCGCCGCCGGCGCGTCCGGCTACGTGCTGAAAGAGGCCGCGGACAAAGAGCTCGTGCAGGCGATCCGCGAGGTCGCCGACGGCGGCCGCTACGTCCATCCGGCGCTCGGCGCCCGGATGATCACGGCCGAGGCGGAGGAGCGCCGCCGCGCCGAGGAGGATCCGCTGTCCGAGCGCGAGCGCGAGGTGCTGCGCCTCCTGGCCCTGGGCCACACGAACCAGGAGATCGCGAAGATGCTGTACATCTCGGTGCGCACGGCGGAGACGCACCGGGCCCACATCATGCAGAAGCTCCGCCTGACGACCCGCGCCGAGCTCGTCCGCTACGCGCTCGAGCAGGGCCTCCTGGAACCGAACGAGTCCTGAGGCCCGTCCCCGCGGGGACGGCTGCCTGAAGCCACTTTTCAGCTGGTGTCAGTCCGCGTTCAGCGCGCTGCTAGCGGGCTGCAAATGAGCGTTTAGCGCACGAGCCGAGCCTCGGGCCACGGCCGCAACAGGGCGGTCGCGGATCTGAGGAGGGCTCATGTCAACGTCTACCTGGACACGCGGATTGGCCGTTGCCGCCGCCGCGGCCCTGGCGCTGCCCGCGATCGGCAGTGCGGGCTCCGGCCGGCATGCCGCGACTCGCAGCTTGCGGTCTCACGGCCCGAAGAGCTTCACCTGGTTCCACTGGAATGAGCGGCCGTCCACCACGCCGGGGCGCAGCACGGCGTCCCGCGGGACCGTCGTCATCGGCCTCGAGCGGATGGCCGACGTCGGCGCCGTTCGCGAGGAGTACGGGCTGACCCACGTGCAGGCGATTCCTGCGCTGCATGCGGTGCAGGCACGGACACGGCTCGGGACGCTGGTGGCGCGCGCCCGTGACGACGCGCGCATCCGGTACGTCTCACCGGTCGGGGAGAGGCGGCACCCGCTCGCGATGCCGAACGACCCGATGCTGCGAACCGTCGACCCGGGCACCACGCGTCCGTTCGAATGGCAGTTCGCAGCAGCGCACGTCGACCGTGCGCTCGAGCTGTCGCCGGGCAGCCCGCACGTCCTCGTCGGCGTCCTCGACACGGGCGTCGCCGATGTGCCCGACCTGGCCGGCAAGGTCGACGGCCGCTGGGGCTTCGCGGACGGCGCGACTGCGCCCCAGGAGGGCGATGTGGGCATCGACGAGGTAGGTCACGGCACCGCGGTCGCCTCGCTGATCGCCGCGAACGTGGACGACGGGTTCGGCATGGCCGGCTTCGGCGGCGCCTCGCACGTGGTCTCGTTCCGCGTCGACAACCGCGGCTGGACCGACTCCGTTCTCGCCGCGGGCCTGATGAAGCTCGACTCGCTCGGCGTGCGGATCATCAACATGAGCCTCGGCGGGAACGCGCCCTCGGGGCCGATCCTGCTCGACGCAATCCACAAGGTGGCCGAGGACGGCGTGCTGCTCGTCGCGGCGACCGGCAACAACCACGGCTTCGTGGCGTACCCGGCAGCCGACCTGCAACCGGCCGGCGGCAAGCGCAGCTACGGCCTTGCTGTCGGTGCGTCCGACGCCGGCGACGCCGTCGCGTCGTTCTCCAACTACGGCTCGCATCTCTCGCTGGTCGCGCCCGGCAACTACGCGGGCGCCTGCTCGGGCGTCCTGGTCGCGATCGCCCCGGAGAGCCAGCTCGACGGCTCGTGCTACCCGAACTGGACCGGCGGCGAGGGCGCCCGCTACGCCTACCTGCCCGGCACGTCGTTCTCCTCGCCCGAGGTGGCGGGCGTGGCCGCGCTCGTCTGGGCGGCCCGGCCCGAGCTGACGAACTACCAGGTGGCCGACATCATCAAGCAGTCCGCGAGGCGCCCCGCCGGCGCCTGGTCGCCTACGCTCGGCTGCGGCATCCTCGACGCCGGAGCGGCGCTCGAGCTCGCGACTGACCGGGCTGCGTGGCAGGGCGACGGCCACGCAGCGGACGAAGCCTGCGCGGTCGGCGCCCGATCGTCCGTCGTGTGGCCGGACCGGACGCCTCCGCCGACGCTCCGCGCACTCCCGGCCACCGGCAAGCGCGGCGCCAAGACGACGCTCCGCTACGAGGCCGGCGAGGACACCTACGCCGTCGCCGCCGCGCTGGCCGTTCGGCGGCACGGCAAGACGATCGAGCGCCGCACGAGCCGCTTCACCAGCGTCAACCCGGGCGAGGCATACGGCTTCTCCTGGCGCTCGCCGAAGACCGGCGGCCGGGCGGCGTACACCTTCTGCATCACGCTCACGAACCGTGAGGGCATTGCGAGCGCGCCGAGCTGCGCGCCGATCGATCTGAGGTAGCCCTCCTCAGAACGGCGTGAAGGGCCCCAGGCAACGGGGCCCTTCTCGCCAGCTTCCTACCGCTAGTGGGACATCGTGCCCGGCGGGTTGCCGACCTTGAGCAGGCCGACCTGTCCGAGGTCGACTGCGGCGAAGGAGTGGCTGACGAACGGGTAGAGGCCCTCCTCCGGGATCTGCACGTCGAAGATGCCGCCGCCGCCCGCGGGCACCGTGACCGTCTGGACGCCGTGCTGCGGTGGGTCCGTCAGGTCGGCGTTCGCCCACGCGCGGTTGAAGATCGTCCCGACGACGTGGAAGTCGGTGTCCATGCTCGGGCCGGCGTCGACCACGTAGAAGCGGGTCACGTCGCCCGGGTCGGCGGTCAGCGGGTGCTTGACGTACTGGCCGGCGTAGCCGTTGAACGTCATCCAGTCGGGCATCATCGCGTGGGCCTTGTCCATCGCGAACGAAGCAGGCGTGTCGGTGCCCGGCGTCGTCAGGTACCACTCGCTCGCGACGATCACGTACTCGTTGTCGGCGTGGGGCAGCGGGGTCGCCGGGTCGACGACGATCGCGCCGTACATGCCGTTCGCGATGTGCGCGAGCACCGGCTTGGTGCCGCAGTGGTACATGTAGACGCCCGGGTCGGCCGCCGTGAAGCTGAAGGTGAACGAGTCGCCGGGGTTGACGTCGCGGAATGCCTTGTTGGGAGCGACGCGCGCTGCGTGGAAGTCGATCGAGTGCGGGATCGCGCCGCCGTTGGTGAGCGTCATGCGCACCGTCTGGCCCTCGCGCACGTGGACGACCGGGCCGGGAGCGCCGGCGTCGAAGCCCCAGGCCGCGTACTTGATCCCGGGTGCGATCTGGATCGTGACGTCCTTCAGGGTCATGTGCACGTTGGCCACCGGGCCTGCGGGCAGGGGCGGCAGCTTGGCCGGGTACGGCTTGTGCGCCATGGCGAGGTCGTCGGCGTTGGCGGGGGATGTGCCCGCGTAGCTCACCATCGACGTCTTGCCGCCGCTGCCCGAGGCGCTCATGTCCATGCCGGCCATGCCCGCCATGTCGTCGCCGCTCGTTGCCTGCGCCTGCGCGTCTGACGAGCCGCCCGAGCGCATGAGCGCCGCGAGGCTCAGCAAGAACGCGAGAACGCTCAGGATGATGATCGCCTTCTTCATTGCCGTTCCCTTCATCGAGTTTTCACAAGGAACGTAGGAAGAACCCGGCGCGGCGCCATCCGTAGCAGCGACCGCTCTCGGATCGGTGAAAGCCCCTACGCAGTCCTGCGGGATGCCCGGAGGCCGGCTCGGCCCGCGCGCGCGAAGGTGCGTTTGCCCGAATGAGCTCGGAACTTCTCAACCGCCACCGCGCCCTCGCCGATGCGAGCCGCGGACGGGTGCTCGCGGAGCTCGTCGAGGCCGGGCAGCCGCTGGACGCCGCCGACCTGGCGCGCCGCGTGGGGCTGCACGCGAACACGGTGCGCTTCCATCTGGGGCGGCTCGCCGAGGCCGGGCTCGTCTCCTCGACGCTCGAGGTGCGGAGCCGGCCCGGGCGGCCGCACGTGCTGTACCGCGCGACCGCGGACGCCGGCGAGCCCGCTGACGACTACCGCTTCCTTGCCCGCATGCTGGCGAGCGCACTGGAAGCAGGGCCGGAGCCGGAGCGCGACGCCGAGCGCGCCGGCCACGGCTGGGGCCGCTTCCTGATCGACGGCCGCGCGCCCGACGAGCCGGTCTCGGCCGAGGAGGCGAAGGACGAGATCGCGCGGCTGCTGGCCGACCAGGGCTTCGCGCCGGAGCGTGCGGGCGACGCCGTGCGGATGTGCCGCTGCCCGTTCAAGGATCTGGCCGAGTCGCACGGCGGCGTGATCTGCGCGCTTCACCTGGGCGTGCTGCGCGGCGCCCTCGAGGAGCTGCGTGCGCCCGTGCAGGTCGACGCCCTGCGCCCGTTCGCCGAGCCGGGGGTGTGTGTCGTGCAGCTGAGCACCGCGACCCTCGGCGTGAAAAGCTTCGACGACTGACGCGGTCGTCTCTTCCTCAGGAGGTAGCGATGCAGGAGCAGGCAGCGGTGCGCGATCTGGTGGGCCACGTCGTTCGGCTGGCCGAGCAGGAGGGAGCCGCGAGCGTCACGCATGTCGACGTGCTGCTCGGCGCGCTCTCCGACTTCACGCCCGAGCACTTCGAGCGGGACTACGCGGCCGCGAGCCGGGGAACGATCGCCGCCGGTGCGGATGTCGACGCCGAGCTCGCCGACGACCCCGAGGACGAGCGCGCGACCGACCTCGTGCTGCTCGGGCTCGAGCTCGAGATCCCCTAGCCGGCCCGGAAGCGGGGACCCCGCCGCCGCCGGCGAGGCGGACGGCGCTTCCACGTCAGCTGCCGCTTGAACATCCCCGCCGAGAGCATGATCAGCAGGGCGAGGCTGGCGGCGACGGTCGACGTGGCGGGATCCATGCCTCAATCTTTATCGGCCGAAAGGCAAAAGTCATCAGTCCTCGCCCGCAATCGAGATAGGGAGTGTTCCCGGAGGGGACTGGCCTCGCGCGCCAGCAAGGCGGCAGTGTCCGCGGTTGCCCTTCGGTCGTCCCTGCAGGGGACTGTCCCTGCGCGTCCGAGTAGTCGGCAGGGTCAGTTCCCTTAGGAATAGACCTATGGCATGCCTAGCGCACCACGAGCACGTTGCACTGCGCGTGGTGCAGCACCTTGGTGCTGACCGAGCCCATGAGCCAGCGCTTACCGAGACCGAGCCCGCGCGTGCCCATCACGATCAGGTCGGCGTGCTCCTCTTCTGCCTCGTCGAGGATGCGCGTCGCCGCGTCGCCCTTGCGCTCGACGAACGTGGCCTCCACGCCGCGCTTCGCGAGCAGCTCCTTCGCGTCGAGCAGCTCGCGGCGGCGCTCGGCGTCCTCCTCGGGAAGCACCAGGTTCCCCGCGCGGCCGAACTGGGACAGCGGCTCCGCGACGCTCACGACGGTGAGGCAGCTGCCGTTTGCGAGGTTCGCCGCCTCGCTGAGTGCGCGCTGGGCGCGCTCCGACCCGTCGTACGCGACCAGGATCTTGTCATGGCCGTGCCTCCTTCCAACTCCGTTTCGACGTGTCGCCAAGAGGGTGATCCCGGCCGGGCGGCACGGCATCGGTGAGGCCACGCCGCCGTCGTGCGGGTGGCTACGCAGCGCGTGTGCGCGCGGCGCGCTGCCCCTGTGGCTTTCCCGCACGGCGTGCCGGTGCCGTGCGGATGCGGGCCTGGGTGCACGCAAAGACGATGGCGGCATGAGCGTCGCAGCGACACCCTTCTCGGGGGGCCACATCGTCGTCGGCGTCGACGGGTCGGACAATGCGCGGCGTGCGCTCGCGTGGTCGGTCGCCGAGGCGAAGACCCGTGGCGCCGCGCTCCACGTCGTGTCGGCATGGTCGGTACCGGGCGCGCTCTACGGCTCGGTTGGAGTGGGCGGCTACGACGAGGCGCGGCACGACTTCCACGCCGCCGCCCAGCAGGCGGCCGAGGCGGCGGCCGATGAGGCACGCGAGGCAGGCGTCGACACTGGCGTCTCGGTGCCGCAGGGGCACGGCGCGGACGCGCTCGTCGAGGCTTCTCGCGACGCCGACCTGCTGGTCGTCGGCTCGCGCGGCCACGGCGGGTTCGTCGGGCTGCTGCTCGGCTCGGTGAGCGCACAGTGTGCGCAGTACGCCGCATGCCCGGTCGTGATCGTCCGCTGACGCGCGAGGGGGCCGCGGCCGCGCCCGGCGCCGACGCCTTCCACGCTGCGAAGCCCGACGCCGTCGTCGCGCGACTCGGGTCGGACTCAGTGCGTGGGCTGTCGGCCGGCGAGGCGGCCGACCGGCTCGCCCGGTTCGGGCGCAACGAGCCGGCGCGCGATCACGGCCACTCACGGCTCCGGCTCGCGCTGAGGCAGCTGGTCGACCCGCTTGTCGCCCTCCTGCTCGCTGCCTCCGTCGTCTCCTTCGCGATCGGCGACACCGTCGAGGCCGGTGCGATCGCCGCGATCGTCGTGCTCAACGGCGTCTTCGGGTTCCTCCAGGAGGCGGGTGCCGAGCGGGCGATCCTGGCGCTCTCGCGCGGCTTCGCGCAACGCGCAATCGTGGTACGCGACGGGGCCGAGGTCGAGGTGGAGGCGGCCGGCGTGGTTCCGGGCGACCTGCTGATCGTGACCGAGGGCGAGCCGGTCGCCGCCGATGCGCGGCTGCTCGAGGCCGCCGGCCTCGAGGTGGACGAGTCGGCGCTCACGGGCGAGTCGCTTCCCGTAGCGAAGAGCGCGTCCAGCGTCGAGCCCGCCGCGCCCCTCGCGGAGCGGTCGTCGATGCTGTACGCGGGGACAGGCGTGACCCGCGGGCGGGGGCGCGCCGTCGTCGTGGCGACGGGCACGACGACGGAGGTCGGCGGGATCGGGGCGCTGACCGCCGGCGCGAAGCCTCCCGAGACGCCTCTCCAGCGGCGCCTCGGACGGCTTGCGCGGCAGCTCGTTCTCGTTGGCGTGCTCATCACGCTCGCGGTCGCCGGGATGATGCTGCTGCAGGGCGATCCGCTCCACGAGGCGTTTCTGGTCGGCGTCGCCCTCGCCGTGGCCGCCGTCCCGGAAGGGCTGGCCGCGACCGTCACGGCGGCGCTCGCCTTCGGCGCCCGCGCGCTTGCACGCCGCGGCGCCATCGCGCGCCGCCTGGACGCGATTGAGACGCTCGGCGAGACGACCGTCATCTGCACCGACAAGACAGGGACGCTCACCGAGAACCGCATCGGGGTGGCGGCCCTGCGGACCGCTCCTGGCATGGACGAGCGCACGCTGCTCGAGGCGGGCGGTGCTCGCCTCCACCGCGCGTCTCGTCGGCGACGGCGCGCAGGGTGACCCGCTCGAGGTTGCGCTCCTGGTGGCCGCGCTCGAGCGCGGCGTCGACATCGAGGCCCTGCGCAGTGGGCGGCAAGTCCTGCGCGAGCTGCCGTTCGACGCCGACCGGAAGCGGATGACGCTCGTCTACGACGAGCCGCAGGGGGCGCACGCCTACACGAAGGGAGCGTTCGAGCTGGTCGCGGCCGGCGACGACGCGGACGGCGAGCTGACCGAGCTCGCCGGGTACTGGGCAGGCGAAGGGCTGCGCGTCCTCGCGGTGGCCGACCGCGTGGACGTCGATCCGCACGACGAGCCCGACGAGATCGAGTCGGAGCTCAACGTGCTCGGCCTCGTGGCCTTCCACGATCCGTTGCGGGCGAGCTCCGTCCAGGCGGTGGAAGAGGCCCGCGCCGCGGGGATCGAGGTGCGCATGGTGACCGGCGACCACCCGTCGACGGCGAGGACGATCGGGCGGGCTCTCGGTCTCGCCGAGGAGGCCATTACGGCCCGGGTGACCCCCGCCGAGAAGCTCAGGCTCGTCGAAGAGCTCCAGGCCGCGGGCCAGGTCGTGGCGATGACGGGCGACGGCGTGAACGACGCGCCGGCGCTGCGGCGCGCCGACGTCGCCGTGGCGATGGGCCGTGGCGGCACCCAGGCGGCGCGCGAGGCAGCGTCGATCGTGCTCACGGACGACGACTTCGCCACGATCGTCGCCGCGGTGCGTGAGGGACGCCGCATCGGCGACAACATCCGCAAGTTCGTCGCGTTCCTGCTCTCGGCGAATTTCGGCGAGGTGCTGGTGTTCGTCGTGGCCGTCGCCGCAGGACTCGGCGCGCCGCTGGCGGTCATCCAGGTGCTGATCGTGAACCTCGTCACCGACGGCCTCCCGGCGGTCGCGCTGGCGCGCGACCCGGCGTCGGCAGAGACCATGAGCAGTGGGCCACGCGCCGGCGCGCAGCTCTTCGACCGCCGTGCGTGGGCGGCGCTCGCGGGAATCGGCGTTCTTGTGGGCGGGGCCACGTTGGCTGCCTTCTCGCTCGGCCTGAGCGCCGATGACGACACCGCGCGTACGGCCGCCTTCGCGACGCTGGCGCTGTCCGAGCTCGTGCTCGTCTTCGCGCTGCGCTCGGCGATCGAGCCGGCGTGGCGGCTGCCTCGCAACGCGTGGCTGTCGGCCAGCGTGGTCGTTTCGGCGCTCCTCGTCGCGGCGCTCGTCTACACGCCCGCCGCGCACGAGGCGTTCGCGACCGTGTCGCTCGACGGCCGGCTCGCCGCGGCGGTCGGCGCGCTCGCCCTGGTGCCCTTCCTGGGCGTGGAGCTGGGGAAGGCCGTTCGCCGCGGCCTGCGTCGGTAGTTGCGGGCAGGCCGTCTCCGCGTCCCGCCCGATGAAGCAGACTGCAGGCGACGCCACAGTGCGCCGCATCGAGCCATACGAGGAGGACGCACCGATGCCCGAAACGCTGTCCATCACCGACAACCGGACCGGCAAGAGCTACGAGGTCCCGATCGACGACGGCGCGGTCCGGGCCGACGCGCTCCGCCAGATCCGCGTCGACGACGACGACTTCGGGCTGATGAGCTACGACCCGGCCTTCCTCAACACGGCCGCGTGCCGCAGCGCCGTGACGTACATCGACGGCGATCGCGGCATCCTTCGCTACCGCGGCTACCCCATCGAGCAGCTCGCGGAGCGCAGCACGTACCTCGAGGTTGCCTACCTGCTGCTCAATGGCGAGCTGCCGGCGAAGGACGAGCTGGCGCGCTGGACGCACGAGGTCACCGTTCACACCTTCCTGCACGAGAACGTGAAGCGCCTCATGGAGGGCTTCCGCTACGACGCGCACCCCATGGGGATGCTCGTCAGCGTCCTCGGCGCGCTCTCGACCTTCTACCCGGAGGCCGGCCACGTCGACGACCCGGGCGTGCGCATAGAGCAGGTCGTGCGCCTGATCGCGAAGGTGCCGACGATCGCCGCCTGGTCGTACCGGCACGGCAAGGGGCTGCCATACGTCTATCCCGACAACGACCTCGGCTTCACGGCGAACTTCCTCTCGATGATGTACCGGATCGCCGAGCCGCGCTACGAGGCCGACCCGGTGCTCGAGCGGGCGCTGGAGGTGCTGTTCATCCTCCACGCCGACCACGAGCAGAACTGCTCGGCGAGCGCGATGCGGTCGATCGGCTCGAGCAAGGTCGATCCCTACTCGGCGATGGCCGGTGCCGCGGCCGCGCTCTACGGCCCGCTCCACGGCGGCGCGAACGAGGCGGTGCTGCGGATGCTCACGTCGATCGGCGACGTGAAGCGGGTGCCCGCTTTCATCGAGCGCGTCAAGGCGGGCGAGGGCCGGCTGATGGGCTTCGGCCACCGCGTCTACAAGAACTACGACCCACGCGCGACGATCATCAAGCAGACGGCCGACTCGGTGTTCGAGGTGACCGGCCGCGACCCGCTGCTCGACATCGCGCTCGAGCTCGAGCGGATCGCGCTCGAGGACGACTACTTCGTCTCGCGCAAGCTGTATCCGAACGTCGACTTCTACTCGGGGCTGATCTACCAGGCGCTCGGCCTGCCGACCGCGCTCTTCCCGGTCATGTTCGCGATCCCGCGGACCTCGGGCTGGTTGGCGCAGTGGCTCGAGGGGATCCAGGACCCGGAGCAGAAGATCGCGCGGCCGCGCCAGATCTACACCGGCATCCAGACGCGGGACTACGTGCCGATGGAGGAGCGCGGCGCGTCGCCGGTCGCCGTCTGAGCGACTGGCGGCTCCGCGTGGCGCAGGCGGATCGACAGGTCCTGCGTGATCACCCCGTCGACGCCGAGCTCGATCAGCTCGTGCGCGCGGTGGTCGCTCGCCACCGGCCACGCGAGGATGAGCGCGGTGCGTCGCCGTAGCTCGGCCACCGTGTGCTCGTCGAGCAGCCGGTGGTGGATCGAGACGCCCGCGAGTGCTGCGTCGTCGGGGCGCGCGAGCAGCGCGTCCAGCTCGGCCTTCGTGCCGACCGAGTAGACGACGCGCACGGTGTCGTGGTGCTCGAACTGCTCGAGCAGGCGCCACTCGCGGGAGCAGACGCTGACCGCACGGCCGGGCGGGAGTGCTGCGAGGACGAGCTCGGCGAGCCGCGGGTCGCTGCCCTTGAGGTCGATCATGAGCTCGGTCTCGGGCCCGGCGGCGTCGCAGAGCTCGTCGAGCCGGAGGCGGCGGCGCAGCGGGTTGCCGAGCCGCCACTTCTCCCAGTGGATCGGGAGCCGCCCGACGGCCCGCAGGTGCGTCACCTCGAGCCGGCCCCGCCAGAGCCGCACGTCGCACTCGACGAGCCGGATCCCGAGGCGCTCGCACTCGCGCAGGCGAGCGAGGTCGTTCCCCCCGCGGTGCGCTACCAGGAAGGCCATCGCGGCCGAGTGTGCCTGAGGGCGCTGCTACTCCGGGCTCGGGTGGGTCAGCTGTTCGGGGTCGAGCCGCGGATTGGGAAAGGTGTACGCGCCGGGACGGGCAGGGTCGTCGACCTCGTCCTTGTGCATGCGCCAGACGAATCGGATCAGCACGAACGCGATCGAGACCAGGAAGCCGATGAGCAGTACGGATGCCACGATCCAGAACGGCCCCGTGCCGCCCTGCTGAGGCGCCACAGCCTCCGGGACGGGCTTCGGTTTGCCGGCGGTGTTCGGAAGGATCAGCACGACCGCGGTGAGCACGGCCAGCACGAGGAAGCTCCCAACCAGCCAGGCAAGTTTCCGCCGCTTGCGGGGGCTCGAACGCAAGGTCGCAATGAAGCGCCGCGTCCGGTTGTCACCCATGTCGTGAACGGTACCCACCGGGCCTGAGAGAAAACGGCTGCGGCAGGGGAACTTCTGGCTGCTCGCGGGCAATATGGAGAGGTATGGCGCTTCTCTCCTCGCCCCGGCGCCGCCGGCGAATCGTGTGGCTCACGCCCGTCCCCGGCCTGGTGGCGGTGGTCGCGGCGGTCGTCTGGCTGCTGCCGTCGAGCGGGGGATCGAACGCGGCTCAGGGGCCGATCCAGCTCAATCCGCAGCCCACGGGCCCGGTCGTGCGTGCGCCGTCGAACCCGGCTGCCGACGTCGCGAGCAGGAAGGCCGCGGACGAGGTCGTGCGGCCGCTCGCGGAGGCGTTCGTCGCGGACGTGGCTTCGCGGCGCCACCTGGCCCAGGCTCACGCGCTGCTGGCTCCGGGATTGCGCGGGAAGTACTCGCTGGACGACTGGAACGCCGGGCACGACCTGCCGTTCTCGGCCGACACCCCGCAGGACGGCGCGCCGTCGACCGTGTTGTCGTTCTACGGCCCGAAGTCGGCCGGCTTCGTATCGTCGGTCGGCGTCGACGACCCTGCGACGGGCGAGCAGGCCACGCTGGTCGCGATCCGCTTTGCGAAGACCGACCGGTGGCTGGTCGACTACCTGCACCGCGGGCACAGCTCGCGGTACATCAGTCAGGCGAACTTCGCGCCTCAAGGCTTCCTGCCCGGCTCGGACAACGAGACCTTCTGGACGTGGGCGATCCTCGCGCTCGGCTTCCTGGGCGTGGTCGCGATCGTCGTGCTCCTCGACCGCTGGCTCGCGCGCGGCGGGCGGGGAGCCGCCGGCGAAGCCGCCTAGCCGCGCGGGCGCTCGCGCCGCCGTGAAATCGGCACACATCCGGCACAGACACGCGCGCAGTTCGGCGATAGCGTCGGCCGCGGGAGGCGGGCGGAAGGGCCCATTCCCCACCCCAAGGGGTGGGGCGCGCGCGTGAATTGAATGGACCGCGCGTGGACCGGGCCGGCGCCCTGTGGCTTTCCCACAGCCTCTTCCGCGCGGGCGCGGATGCTCTCACGGCGCCGGAGGTCGATCGTCCGGCCATGGACACGATGTGGGCGCTGCGCAAGCCCGGGCCCGCGCGGGGGCTCGTCCTCGACGAGGTGCCCGTCCCGGTTCCGGCCGAGGACGAGGTGCTCGTCCGGGTCGAGGCCGCGAGCGTCTGCGGCACCGACCTCCACATCTACCGCTGGGACGACTGGGCGCGCAACCGCATCGCGCCGCCCGTCACCCTCGGCCACGAGTTCGCCGGCACCGTCGTCGCGACCGGCCGCGCGGTCCGCCATGCGCAGGAGGGCGACTTCGTCTCCGCCGAGAGCCACGTCACCTGCGGCGGCTGCTTCCATTGCCGCACCGGCCGGGCTCACATGTGCGAGCGCACGCGCATCCTCGGCGTCGACCGCGACGGGGCCTTCGCCGGCTACGTGGCGGTCCCCGAGTCGGTGCTCTGGCAGAACGACCGCGCCAAGCTGCCGCCCGAGATCGCGACGCTGCAGGAGCCGTTCGGCAACGCCGTCTTCGCCGTCGAGCACGCCGACCTGGCGGGCAAGACCGTCGGCGTCCTCGGCTGCGGGCCCGTCGGGCTCTTCACGATCGCGCTCGCACGCGCCTTCGGCGCCGGCCGCGTGCTCGCCTCCGACGTGACGCCGTTCCGGCTCGACCTCGCCTCGCGCATGGGCGCGATGCAGACGCTGGACGCGCGTTCGGCCGACCCGACCGCGTGGTTCGTCGGCCAGAACGAGGGCGAGCACCTCGACGTCGTCTTCGAGATGTCGGGCGCACCTGCCGCAGTCCGCGACGCCTTCCGGATCGTGCGCAACGGCGGCCACGTGGTGCTCTTCGGGATCCCCGGGCAGCCAGTCGAGATCGACGTGGCCGAGGCGCTCATCTTCAAGAACCTCAACGTCTCCGCCGTCAACGGGCGCGAGGTCTTCGCCACGTGGTACCGCACGCGCTGGCTGCTCGAGCACGGCGTGATCGACCTGCGGCCCCTCATCACCCACCAGCTTCCGCTCGAGGAGTTCGAGCAGGCGTTCGCGCTGCTCGACGCGGGCCAGGCTTGCAAGATCGTCCTCTCCCCGAGCGGCGCCGCCGCTTCGCCGCCGCGCGCCGAGGCGCTCGCAGTCGCATGAGCGCGGAGCTGCACGAGGCTGCTGCGGCCGAGCTCGACGCTCTGCGCGCCGCCGGCACCTTCAAGCACTTCAACACGCTCGAGTCGCCGCAGGGGCCGGCGGTCCGGATGGCCGGCCGCGGCGAGGTGGTCGTCCTGTCCTCCAACAACTACCTAGGCCTCGCGGCGCACCCGGAAGTCGTGCGCGCAGGCCGCGCCGCCCTCACCCGCTACGGCGCGGGCACGGCGTCGGTCCGCTTCATCTGCGGCACCTTCGCCCCCCATCGCGCCCTCGAGCAGGAGCTCGCCCGCTTCTCGGGCACCGACGCTGCGCTGACCTACGTCTCCTGCTGGAACGCCAACGAGGCGGCGATCCCGACGCTCACGGACGAGCGGACCGTGATCCTCTCCGACGAGCTCAATCACGCGAGCATCGTGGACGCGATGCGGCTGGCCCGCCCGGCGCGGAAGATCATCTACCCGCACTCGGACATGACTGCGCTGCGAGCGGGGCTCCGCGAGTGCGAGCAGGAGGCACGCAAGCTGATCGTCACGGACGGCGTCTTCTCGATGGAGGGCGACCTGGCCAGGCTGCCCGACATCCTCGAGCTGGCCCGCGCGCACGACGCGGCAGTGGTCGTCGACGACTCGCACGGGGTCGGCGTCCTGGGCGCCACCGGCCGCGGCGTGGTCGAGCACTTCGGCGTCACCGGCCAGGTCGACGTTCTCACGGGCACCCTCGGCAAGGCGCTGGGGGGCGCCGCGGGCGGCTACGTCGCCTCCAGCGAGGCAGTCTGCGAGCTGCTCGCGCAGCGCTCGCGCCCTCAGCTCTTCTCGAACGCGTTGCCGCCGACGGTTGCCGCCAGCGCGCTGCGGGCGGTGCAGCTCGTCGGTGAGCAGCCGGAGCTCCTTCAGCGGCTCCGCGACAACACGGTCTACTTCCGGGCCGGGCTCGAGGAGCGCGGCTTCGATCCGCTTCCCGGCCAGGCGGCGATCATCCCCGTCATCGTCGGCGACACGGCGCTCGCAATTCGCTTCAGCGAGCTCCTGCTCGAGCAGGGTGTGTTCGTCACCGGCTTCGGCTACCCCGTCGTGCCCGAGGGCACTGCCCGGGTGCGCGTTCAGATCTCGGCCGCGCACGAGCTCGACCAGCTGGAGTTCGCGCTCGACGCCTTCGCCGGCGTCGGCGAGACGCTCGGCGTGCGGCACGATCCGCTCGCCCGCTGACGCGCGCGGCTCGACCACCGCGGACCTAGGGGTTTCTGCGGATGGCCCGGCCCGGGGCCGCGGGCAGGCTGGACCCGTGTTCCAGGTGCGAATTCACGGACGCGGCGGACAGGGTGTCGTCACCGCCGCAGAGCTGCTTTCGGTGGCGGCGTTCGCCGAGGGCAAGCACGCGCAGGCCTTCCCGACCTTCGGATCGGAGCGCACCGGCGCGCCCGTCGTCGCGTTCTGCCGCATCGACGACCGGCCGATCCGCAGCCGCGAGCCGATCGCCGAGCCGGACGCGTTGATCGTCCAGGACCCGACGCTGCTGCACCAGGTCGACCTCTTCGCGGGCCTCCAGCACGGCGGCCTCGTGCTGCTGAACAGCGGGCGGCCGCTCATCGAGCTAGGCCTCGACGACGCCGCGTACCGCATCGTCACGATCCCGGCGACGGAGATCGCCCGCGAGCACCTCGGCCGGCCGGTCCCGAACGCCGTGCTGCTCGGCGGCTTCGCCGCGCTCACCGGCGTCGTCTCGCTCGAGGCCGTCGCGGAGGCGATCCGCGGCAAGTTCCCCGGCGCCGTCGGCGAGAAGAACATCGCGGCCGCGCGCATCGCGTACGAGCAGCTGGCGGCCGTCCATGCTTAGACAGCTCGAAGGCTCCGTGGCCGTCGCGAAGGCGATCGGCCTCTGCCGGCCCGAGGTCATCTGCGCCTATCCGATCTCGCCGCAGACGCACATCGTCGAGCACCTGTCCGACCTCGTCCGCACGGGCGAGCTGGCGCCCTGCGAGTACCTCAACGTCGAGTCCGAGTTCGCCGCGATGTCGGCCGCCATCGGAGCCTCCGCGGCGGGCGCGCGCACCTACTCCGCCACCGCGAGCCAGGGCATCCTCTACATGGTCGAGGCGCTCTATAACGCCTCCGGCCTGGGACTGCCGATCGTGATGACGGTCGCCAACCGCGCGATCGGCTCGCCGATCAACATCTGGAACGACCACTCCGACTCGATGTCGCAGCGCGACTCCGGCTGGATCCAGCTCTACGCCGAGTCGAACCAGGAGGCCGTCGACCTGCACGTCCAGGCCTACCGGCTCGCCGAGGCGCTCTCCCTGCCGGTCATGGTCTGCATGGACGGCTTCGTGCTCACGCACGCGTACGAGCGCGTCGAGCTCCCGGACCAGGAGAGCGTCGACGCGTTCCTGCCGCCGTTTGCGCCGCGCCAGGTGCTCGACCCGGACGACCCCGTGACGATCGGCGCGATGGTCGGCCCCGAGGCGTTCACCGAGGTGCGCTACCTGATGCACGCGAAGCAGATGCAGGCGCTCGACTCGATCCCGGCGATCGCCGGCGAGTTCGCGCAGGCGTTCGGCCGGCAGTCGGGAGGCCTGCTGCGCCAGTACCGCAGCGCCGACGCCGAGACGGTCGTCGTGGCGCTCGGCTCCGTGCTCGGGACGATCGAGGAGGTCGTCGACGAGCTGCGGGCCGACGGGGTGCGGGTCGGTGCGCTCGGGATCAAGACGTTTCGCCCGTGGCCGCTCGACGAGGTGCGCGAGGCGCTCGCGCACGCACAGCGCGTCGTGGTCGTCGAGAAGGCCTTTGCCGTCGGGGCCGGCGGGATCGTCGGCCAGAACGTGCGGCTCGCGCTCGCGGGGCTGCCGGCAGTCGTCCACGACGTGGTCGCCGGGCTTGGCGGGCGGCCGATCACGCAGCGCTCGCTCCGCGGGCTCGTGCTCGGCGCGATCGCGGGGCAACTGCCGCCGAACCGGCTGACGTTCCTCGACCTCGATACGGGTGTCGTCGAGCGCGAGCTCGACCGGCCCAGCGGCCCGCACGCCGAGAACATCCTGCGCGACCTGGGCGTCCTGGCGAGGCCCTACTGATGACCGCCGAGCGCGTCCGCTTCTACCAGGTCGGCTCGTTCGCGGCCGGCAACCGGCTGCTCGACCCGGAGCAGCGCACGGTGCAGTCGCGCACCGAGCGCTCGAACACGTTGACCTCCGGCCATCGCGCGTGCCAGGGCTGCGGCGAGGCGCTCGGCGCCCGCTACGTCCTCGACGCGGCGATGCGCGCCACCGAGGGCCGGCTCGTCGCCGCCAACGCGACCGGCTGCCTCGAGGTCTTCTCGACGCCGTATCCGGAGTCGTCGTGGCAACTGCCGTGGCTCCACTCGCTGTTCGGCAACGCGCCGGCCGTCGCGACCGGGATGCAGGCCGCGCTGAAGGTGAAGGGCCGCGAGGACATCCGTGTGCTCGCACAGGGCGGCGACGGCGGCACGGTCGACATCGGCTTCGCCTGCCTCTCCGGGATGTTCGAGCGAAACGACGACGTGCTCTACGTCTGTTACGACAACGAGGCGTACATGAACACCGGCGTGCAGCGCTCGGGCGCGACGCCGCCGGGGGCTTCGACTGCGACGACGAAGGCGATCGGGCCGGAGCCGGGCAACCGCTTCGGCCAGGGCAAGAACGTGCCGCTCATCGCCGTGGCGCACGAGATCCCGTACGTGGCCACCGCGACGGTCGCCGACCTGCACGACCTGGAGGCGAAGGTGGAGCGCGCGATGAAGTTCCGCGGCGCCCGCTACCTCCACGTGCTCGTGCCGTGCCCGCTCGGCTGGGGCTCGGCCTCCGGGGACACGATCCGGATTGCGCGGCTCGCCGTCGAGACCGGGCTCTTTCCGCTCTTCGAGGCCGAGCACGGTGAGATCACGGCGACGACGACGATCCGCCACCGCACGCCGGTCGAGGCCTACCTGAAGCTGCAGAAGCGCTACGCGCACCTGTTCGGCGACCCGCCGCGCCCGGACATCGTCGCCCGGCTGCAGGCGGCGGCGAACCGCAACATCGAGCGCTTCCACCTCGAGGAGGCAGCAGCATGAAGAAGCCGTTCGCGATCACGCTGGACGTCGGCTCGAGCCTCGCCAACAAGACCGGCTCGTGGCGCACCGAGCGCCCGGTCTACGTCGACCGGCTGCCGCCCTGCGCCGACAAGTGCCCCGCGGGCGAGAACGTCCAGAAATGGCTCTACCACGCCGAGGAGGGCGGCGAGGGCTACGAGCGCGCCTGGCGCCAGATCATGCAGGACAACCCGCTGCCGGCCGTGATGGGGCGGGTCTGCTACCACCCGTGCGAGACCGCCTGCAACCGGGCGCAGCTCGACGAATCGGTCGGCATCAACTCGGTCGAGCGCTTCCTCGGCGACCTGGCGATCGAGCGCGGCTGGCGCGTCGAGCCCGGCGAGCCCACCGGTAAGCGCGTGCTCGTCGTCGGCGCAGGCCCGTCGGGGATCTCAGCGGCCTACCACCTGCGGCGCCTCGGCCACGAGGTCACGCTGCTCGAGGCGGGCCCGCTGACCGGCGGGATGATGCGCTTCGGGATCCCCCGCTACCGGCTGCCGCGCGAGGTGCTCGACGCCGAGATCGAGCGGATCGTCGACATGGGCGTCGAGCTCCAGCTGAACACGAAGGTCGACGACCTGCTCGACGCGATGCGCGGCTACGACGCCGCGTTCGTCGCGGTCGGCGCGCACATCGGCAAGCGGGCGTACATCCCCGCGGGCGAGGCGGCGCACATCCTCGATGCTGTGACGCTGCTGCACTCCATGGAGGGCGAGGAGAAGCCGCTGCTCGGCCGCCGCGTCGTGGTCTACGGCGGCGGCAACACGGCGATGGACGCAGCACGCACTGCGAAGCGGCTCGGCGCCGAGGAGGCGATCGTCGTCTACCGGCGCACGCGCGACCGCATGCCGGCGCACGACTTCGAGGTCGAGGAGGCCGAGGAGGAGGGCGTGCTGATGAAGTGGCTCTCCACGATCAAGCACGCCGAGGAGGGCAAGCTCGTCATCGAGAAGATGGAGCTCGACGAGACGGGGTTCCCGCAGCCGACCGGCGAGCTGGAGGAGCTCGAGGCGGACTCGCTCGTCCTGGCGCTCGGCCAGGAGTGCGACCTCTCGTTCCTCGCCGGCGTCCCGGGGCTCGAGATCGAGGACGGCGTCGTCCAGGTCGGCCCGGATCTGATGACCGGCTACCCGGGGATCTTCGCGGGCGGCGACATGGTTCCCGCGGAGCGCACCGTCACGGTCGCGATCGGCCACGGCAAGAAGGCGGCGCGGTGCATCGACGAGTACCTGCGGCCGGCGGAGAACGGCCGTGGGCCGCGACACGAGCTCGCAACCTTCGAGAACCTCAACACCTGGTACTACGCGGACGCTCCGCGGACGGTGCAGCCGCAGCTCGAGCTCGCGCGCCGCCGCTCGACGTTCGAGGAGGTCGTCGGAGGGCTGGACGAGTCGAACGCGCTCTTCGAGGCGCGCCGTTGCCTCTCGTGCGGCAACTGCTTCTCATGCGACAACTGCTTCGGCGTGTGCCCGGACAACGCGGTCATCAAGACCGGCGATCCGGCCCGGCCGTACGCGATCGATCTCGACTACTGCAAGGGCTGCGGCATCTGCGCCGCCGAGTGCCCCTGCGGTGCGATCGAGATGATCCCCGAGACCGTCTGAAGGCGCCCTTCGGTCTCACTTCGAGCCGCGCCACGCGGTGTTAGGCACGCGCGCGGAAGCGTGCCCGGCACGTCGCCGCGAGCCCGAGGCTGGCTCAGGCGGTGCGGTGGAGCTGCTGCGCCACGTAGTCGACGCGGCCCTGGAACTCCTCCTTGGCCCGGTCGAACCAGCGGATCGCGTGCAGGTAGTGCAGCGTGAGCGCGAGCAGCCAGGCCGCGGTGACGACCGCGAACCAGCCGGGCCGATCGGCGATCAGCGCCGCCGGGACGAGCACGACCACCGCGGCAATGAAGCAGTTCCGGTGGGTCCGCCAGTGCCGGGCGCTGTCACGCCGCATGATGATCAGCTCCGCCTGCTTGTACTCGTCTGTCGTGAACGCAATCATCTCAGGCCTCCATGGCGGTTCTCTAGGATGAACGAACCCTGCCGCCGGGCGACGCTCATGCCATCCGTGCGGGCGCGAGCACCGTTCGCGGAAATGCCGCAGGACGCGCGCGGTGAGGCCGTCTAACCGGGCCCATCCGTATTGCAGCGCACGGCCCGCCCGCGGCGCGCCGTACGCCTGATCGGCAGGAACCGATCACGCGCGCGAGCGCTACGGTGCCGGCCGCGCCGATCGTCCGCAGCGCTGATCGGCCTGCCGCGTTCTGCGGAGCGACGACTACCCGGACGTGTGCTCGGCGATGTCGCGGGCGACGTCGGCGGCGTCGTGGTTCGCGGCGAAGACGAGGAGCTGGCGCATCGCGCCGTTGCCGCGCTCCAGGATCCTCCGCACCTCGTCCAGCTCCGCCTCGCAGCCGAGCTCGCGGGCGAGCGGCGCCAGGACGTGGAGACGGCGGCGGACGAGCCGCGTGACGGCCACACGCTTCGGGGCGTCCGCGCCGAGATCGATCAGCTGCGCATCGAGGCCCCAGCGGACGGCGCGCCAGCGGTTCTCGGCGACGAGCCCCGGATGCCGCCACGGCGGGTCGATCTCCGAGTAGTAACGGACGAGGCACTGGACGTACGCCGCCAGCGCGACCGCGTCGTCCAGGCGCGACACCGCGTCCATCATGCGAGTCTCGACCGTGCCGAGCCGCGGGTGCGGGCGGACGTCCCACCAGATGCGCGTGTAGTCCTCGATGCAGCCGGTCGCCTCGAGATGGCCGACGAGCGAGACGAAGTCCTCCCAGTCGCGCAGGGGCGGCGGCGGCCCGGCGCGCGGGAAGCCGCCGAAGATCTGGGCGCGCGTCGAGGCGAGGCCGGTCGGCTCGCCGCGCCAGAACGGTGAGCTCGCGGACAGGGCGCACAGCTCGCCCAGGTGCAGCGCCAGCCCGCTCGCGACCGTGATCGCCGTCTCCGGGTCGCTCACGCCGACGTGCACGTGCAGCCCGAAGATGAGCTCCCGCCGCGCAACGTACTGCAGCTCCTCGACGATGCTTCGGTAGCGGTCGCGCCCGGTGATCCGCTGCTGCTCGAAGAGGCTGAACGGGTGCGTGCCGGCCGCTCCGAACTCCAGGCCATGGAGGTGCGCGATCTCGGCGACCCGCGCCCGGAGGCGCGTCAGCTCGTGGTGCGCCTCGCCGACGTCGCGGCACACCGGCGTGTGCGTCTCGAGCAGCGACTCGAAAAGCTCCGGCGAGAGCTCGGCGTTGCCTTGGAGCAACGGCTCGACTCCCGCCACGAGGTCGAACGTGTCGGGATCGAGGAGCATGTACTCCTCCTCGATCCCGACCGTGAACGGCGAGCCCTCGCCGAACCGGTGGTCGGTGACGCTTGTCGCGGCGACGTCGAGCGGGGTCACGCAGCGACCAGGCCCGGCGTGCGCAGCTTGAGCTTCAGCTCGACCGGCACCTCGAGCGCGTTGCCCACGATGCAGAGCTCATGCGCCCGATGTGCGGCCAGCTCGGCGATACCCTCCTCTCCCGTCCTCACCTCGAGCTGAACGTCCAGCTCGATCGCCAGGAAGCCGATCTGCCCGCGGGCGAGCTGGGTCACGTGGCCGGTCGCCTGCACGTCGATGTTCTTGAAGCGGATCTGGCGCCGGTCGGCGATTGCGCGGAGCGTCAGCTCGTAGCAGGACGCGACGGCGGCGACCAGGAGGTCCTCCGGCGACCAGTGGCCCTCGACGCCGCCGCGGAACTCGGCCGGGACGGCGATCTTGAGCGGCGGCCTGCGCGGCGCGTGAGCCGTTACCCAGAGCGCCTCCGACCGCTCGATGCCGACGGGGAAGCGGAAGTCCTTGACCGTGCTCATCACAGCCTCCTCTGGATCGCTGCTTCCAGCGTGGCTGCCCCGTCGCGGCCGGCCATCGGTGGGTCAGTGCACACCGCATGCGGAAAGACCGCGCTCGTAACGCCCGGGCGCAGCGGGCGACTGGAGCCACATGCTGAAGGCCCTCGCGATCGCGCTCGCCGCCGCGGCGCCGCTTGTACTCGTGCCCGCCGGCGGGGCGGGCAGCACGGCCCGCCCCACGCTCGTCGTCCAGGGCTCGGACTACGGGCAGGTCCTCTGGGACGGCGCCAATCGCGCGCTCTACGCGTTCACGGCCGACCGTGGCGGCAAGAGCCGCTGCTCCGGCGCCTGCGCTGCGGCGTGGCCGCCCTACTACGCGCCCGCCACGCTGCGGGCCGGCAAGGGCGTGAAGCGATCGCTGCTCGGGACGATCCGCCGGGCCGATGGGCGCCGCCAGGTGACCTACGCCGGCCGGCCGCTCTACTACTACGTCGGCGATGGCAAGGGCCGGATCCTCTGCCAGAACGTCACCGAGTACGGCGGCGACTGGCTCGTGATCCGCGCCAGCGGCAAGCTCGTCCGCTAGGTGTAGTTCCCTTTAACACCGGGGTCATGACCCGGGTACCACGCCACGCGTCGCGGATGTGTGGCGAAAGCGTGCCGACTTCGTGACTTTGCACAGGCTCGCCGCGTAGCCTCGACTGCGTGGAAGGCCTGACCCGGAAGGAGGCCGAGCGCCGCCTGCGCGAGCGCGGCACGCGCGAGCCGCCGCCGACGAGCCGCTCCACCGGGAGCATCGTCCGTGCGAACGTCTTCACGATCTTCAACCTCGTCCTGCTGGTCTTCGGCGTCATCACGCTCGCGTTCGGCCAGCCGCAGGACGCGGTCTTCCTGCTGATCCTGGTCGCCAACGCGGGCATCGGCATCGCCCAGGAGGTGCGGGCCAAGAACGCGCTCGACCGGCTCGCCGCGCTCGTCACGCCGACCGCGCGGGTCGTTCGCGACGCCGAGCCGCGCGAGCTACCGGTCGAGCAGGTGCTCGTCGACGACGTCGTTCTCGTGCGCGCGGGCGACCAGGTCGTCGCGGACGGGCGGCTCGCGCGAGCCGCCTCCCTGCGCGTGGACGAGTCGATCCTCACGGGCGAGGCGGAGCCCGTCACGCGCGCGGCCGGGGACGAGGTGCGCTCCGGCTCCTTCGCCGTCGAGGGCGACGGCGCCTACGTCGTGACCGCGGTCGGCCCGGACAGCTACGCCGAGCGCGTGGCCGGAGAGGCGCGCCAGTTCCGCCACCCTCGCTCGCCGCTCGAGCTCTCGCTCAACCGGCTGCTCCTCATCACGGTCGGGGTGCTCGTGCCGCTCTCGCTGGTGCTCGGCTACGCGCTCTGGGAGCGCGACACGCCGAAGAACGAGGCGGCCTCGACCGCGGTCGCAGCCGGCGTCACGCTCGTGCCCGAGGGGCTGATCCTGCTGACGAGCGTGACCTTCGCCGTCGCCGCGCTCTCGATGGCGCGCCGCGGCGCGCTCGCCCAGCAGCTGAACGCGATCGAGTCGCTCGCGTCCGTGGACGTGCTCTGCCTCGACAAGACGGGCACGCTGACCGACCCGCGCCTGCGGGTCGTCGAGGCCGTGCCGGCCAACGGCGACGTGGCGGCGCTGACCGGCGCGCTCGCGCGCTTCGCAGCCGCATTCCCGGCGCGCAACGCCACGCTCGACGCCGTCGCGGAGGCCTACCACGCGCCCCCGGAGGTGCCGGAGGAGACGGTGCCGTTCTCGTCGCGCTACCGCTGGAGCGGTGCACGGCTCGGCGGGACGACCTACGTGCTCGGCGCCCCCGAGCGGTTCCCGCTGGGCGGGCTCGCGGGGCGCGCAGCCGCCGAGGCCGAGCAGGGCCGCCGTGTGCTCGCGCTCGCGACGACGGCCGCGCCGCTCGACGGTGCCGACCCCGAGCATGGCCCGCCGCCGGGCCTCAGCCTCCACGGGCTCGTCGTGCTCGCCGAGCGCCTGCGCGACGACGCCATCCAGACCGTGCGCTTCTTCCTCGACCAGGGCGTCCAGCTGAAGGTGCTCTCCGGTGACCGGCCCGCGACGGTGGCCGCGATCGCCGCAGATGCAGGCGTGCCCGTCGAGGAGACACTCGACGGCGAGTCGCTTCCGGCCGGCGCGGCCGAGCTTCGCCAGGCCGCGGCGGCCGCGTCGGTGATCGGCCGCATCTCGCCGGAGGGAAAGCGGCGCGTGGTCGAGGCCCTGCGCGACGACGGCCGCTACGTGGCGATGGTCGGCGACGGCGTCAACGACGTGCCCGCGCTGAAGGCGGCGCGGCTCGCGATCGCGCAGGGCAGCGGCGCGCAGATGGCGCGCAGCGTCGCCGACGTCGTGCTTGTGCGCGGCGACTTCGCGTCCGTGCCGCCGATGGTCGAGCAGGGCCGGCGCGTGTTCCGGAACCTCCAGCGCGTCGCGAAGCTCTTCGTCACGAAGTCGGTGTTCGCGGTCGTGCTGATCCTGTCGGTCGGACTGACGCCGATCGCCTACCCGCTGCTGCCGCGCCACCTCACGCTGGCCGCCGCGGTGACGATCGGGATCCCGGCGTTCTTCCTGGCGCTCGCGCCGAGCGGCGGCGCCTGGCGGCAGGAGGGCTTCCTCCGCGACGTCGCGCGCTTCTCGGTTCCGGCCGGGACCGCGGCTGCGCTCGGCGTGCTCGCGAGCTACCTCTTCGCGCTCAACGTCGCGAACCTGAGCCTCGAGCGCTCGCAGACGGTCGCGACCACCGTGGTCGTGCTGGTCGGCCTCTACCTGATCCTCGCCCTCGAGGCGTCCGGCCTGCGCCGCGGCGCGGCCGTGTCGGTCATGTGCGCGGCCCTCCTCGCCCTGTACTTCGTCGTGCTCGCAGTGCCGGCGACGCGCGACTTCTTCGCGCTCTCACCGCCGGGCGCAGGTGTGCTCGTCCTGTCGGTGATCGGCGCCGCGTTCTCGATCACGTTCCTCGTGCTGACGGACGACCGCTTCGTGCCGCCGCTCGCCCGGGAGCTCGACGCCACGGAGCAGCCGCCCGCCTCCTGACCGCTACTCGTGCGGCGGCAGGAACGTGTCCGTGTCGTAGCTGTGCAGCACGGCCGAGACGTGCAGCCCGATGTGGGCGATCGGAGCGCCGAGCGGGCTCATCGTCGCCAGCGTCGGGGCGCTCCAGACGACGTCGCCGGCGACCGGCTTGCCGATCTTCCCGGAGCGGAAGTCGCTGTAGCCGGCGTGGTAGACGGCCGTGAACGCGAGCGACGCGGCGAGGGCAGCTGCAAGGCTGAGCGCCTTGTGTCCGGCGCGGCCGTGCAGGCCGCCGAACGCCGCGACGGTGACCAGGATCGGGAAGACGGACAGCAGCACGCCGTCGGCGGCGCCGTACACGACGCCGCGCCACAGCAGGGCCGCGCCCAGCTCGACGCCGCCGGGCCGCGAGGCCGCGTTCTCCGAGCGGATCACCATGAGTGTGAGCAGCGCGGCGGCGGCGAGGCCGAGCGCGATGCCCCACGGCCAGCGCCGGAGCAGGACGGCGCGCGGGTCGGGCCGCGTGCGGAGCCAGGCTCCGAACAGCGCGGCGACGCTCGCGACGTAGATCGCGTAGTACAGGTCGCGCGGCGTCCCGAGCGTGTCCGCGAAGACGAACGGCACGGCGAACGCCACGACGAGCCCGGCCGCGAGCCACTCGAGCTGGCCGAGCATGTCGCGCGAGAGGGCGAGGAACGGAACGTGCCGGTCAGTGGCTGTCAGTGACATCGGAACCTCCGAGCAGAAGCACGGGGGGAGCCGGTGCTCCCCCCGTGACCGCGCTTAGTGGGTGATCGGGATGCGGTGCGACTTGGCGTCCGGTGTCTTGGGCGCGCGGATCGTCAGGACTCCTTCGTGGAAGGTGCCCTTCAGGTGCTTCGTGTCGACCTCCGGCGGCAGCCGGAACCGCCGCTCGAACGAGCGCTCGAGGCGCTCGTGGAGGTGGAACGCGCGCTCCGCCTTCTCGACCTCCTCCTCCCGCTCACCCTTGATCGTGAGCAGGTGATCGGTCTGCTCGATCGCAAGCCGCTCCTCCTTGAAGCCCGGCACCTCGAGCTCGACGACGAACTCCTTGTCGGTCTCGAAGATGTCGGCGGGCGGCAGGTAGCCGGGCGCGAAGCCGACCTCGTCGAAGAAGCGGCGCATGCGGCGCTCCATCAGGTCGAGCTCCTGCCAGGGCGTCCTCTTGGCGATCGCCATGACTATCCCCTCCTTTCGGGAGACGCCTCGATCGTCGCCCTCGGTCGCAGCGACCGCATCGGGGGATTCGCGGCGGGCGGGTCGGGCGCCTCTACGGATGGTGGTTTCTGCGGGTCTACGGCGTCGTGATCGCGCCGGTGCCGGTCACCGTCCTGGTCACGTGTGCGGGATTCCCCGCGTAGACGATCTCGCCCGTGCCCGGCACGGACGCGTCGAGGCTCGCGGTCGCGTGCACGGCGATCTGGCCCGCGCCGCTGACCGTTGCCTTGACGTGGCGTGCGACGAGCTGCGAGAGATCAGCCTCGCCGGCGCCGGAGATCGTCACGCCGAGCCGCTGCGTCTTGCCGCGCGCCCCCACGGTCCCACTCCCGCTGAGCAGGACGGTCAGCGAGCGTGCGTCCAGGCCGCCGGCGACGATCGAGCCGCTGCCGCCGAGTGTCAGCGCGTCGACCGAAGGGACGGTGATCCCGACCATCCTCGGCGCGTTCGCCTCAACCGCCCCGGGCTTGTCGCCGATCGTGAGCGTTCCGGCGTCGACCTCCGTCGTCACGTGGCTCAGGAGATTGTCGTCTGCGTGGACGACCACGGACTGCGGCCGGCCGATCCGCAGAAGCACCTCGTTCGACCCGGTGAGCACGACCTGCCTGAACCGCGGCACCTGCCGGACCTCCTCTGCGGGCACGCCGGAGCCTTCGATCGTCGCTGCGCTCGACGTGGTGCCGTAGTGGACCTCGATGCGCGTGAGAGCCATGACGGCCGCTGTGCAGGCGAGGAACACCAGGACGATCACGAGCGGCAGCAGCCACGAGCGAGCGCGCGCCGGCCTGCGCTCCGCTCGGGCAGGAACGATGGTCATCGCAGCCTCCTTCGGTGTGTCGGTCCCAGCGTTGTGCGCGCGGCCGCGAGGCGAATCGGTTCGCTCGCGGAGCACGGTGTGGGAAGTCCGTACGCCGATCCGCCCGCCCGCGGATGCCTCCGTATGCCCTACGGACGACGCTCGGGGCATGACGACGACGATTGACACCCACGCAGAGAGCCTGCGCATCGCGCAGGAGGCAGCACCACGTCCAATCGCGGAGATCGCCGAGGAGCTCGGTCTCGCCGACGACGAGGTCGAGCTGTACGGCCGCTACAAGGCCAAGATCGGATTGCAGGCCATCGAGCGCCGCGCGGATGTCACGGACGGCGCGCTGGTCTGTGTCACCGCCATCACGCCGACGAAGGCCGGCGAAGGCAAGACCACGACCGCGATTGCGCTGACCGAGGCCCTCGGCCTGCTGGGCGAGCGCGCCGTGCTCTGCCTGCGCGAGCCGTCGATGGGCCCCGTGTTCGGGATCAAGGGCGGCGGCGCGGGCGCCGGCCGGGCGCAGGTCGTGCCCATGGAGGACCTGAACCTCCACTTCACCGGCGACCTGCACGCCGTCACGGCGGCGAACAACCTGCTGGCCGCGATGGTCGACGCGCACCTTCTGCACGGCAACCCGCTAGGCATCGACCCGCTCTCGGTCACGTTCCGCCGGTGCCTGGACACGAACGATCGCGCGCTGCGCGACGTCGTGATCGGCCTCGGCGGCCGCGCCAACGGCCTCCCGCGCGAGACCGGCTTCGACATCACCGCAGCCTCCGAGGTCATGGCCGTGCTGGCCGTGGCCCGCGATCTGGCCGACCTGCGCGAGCGGCTCGGCGCGATCACCGTCGCGCACACCCGCGACCACGAGCGCGTCACCGCGGAGCAGCTCGGCGCCGCCGGCTCGATGGCCGTCCTGCTGAAGGACGCGATCAAGCCGAACCTGATCCAGACGCTCGAGGGCCAGCCGGTGCTCGTCCACTGCGGCCCGTTCGCCAACATCGCGCACGGGAACAACTCGCTGGTCGCCGACCGGCTCGCGCTCAAGCTGGGCGACTTCGTCGTCACCGAGAGCGGCTTCGGCGCAGACATGGGCTTCGAGAAGTTCGCGCACATCGTCGCTCCGCTCGGCGGGCTCCAGCCCTCCGCGGTGGTCGTCGTCGTTACGGTCAAGGCGCTGCGCGAGCACGGCACCGGCGATCTCGAGGCGGGCGCGGAGAACCTCCGCCGCCACCTGGCCATGATTCGCGAGCTCGGCCACGACGCCGTCGTCGCCGTCAACCGCTTCCCCGGCGACTCGCGGACGGACATCGCCGCCGTCCGGCGGATCGCGCTCGAGGCAGGGGCGCTCGCCGCCGAGGTGAGCGACGGGTACGCCCAGGGCGGCCGCGGCGCGCAGGCCCTCGCGGAGGCGGTGTACGAGGCAGCCCAGTCCGGGCCGCGGCTCACGCCGCTCTACGCGCCGGACGATCCGCTCCGCCAGAAGGTGGAGGCAATCGCGACGCGCGCGTACGGCGCCGGCACGGTCGTGTTCGGGCCGCGCGCGCAGGCAGCGGCAGAGCAGCTGACGCGCGACGGGCTCGCCGGCCTGCCCGTCTGCATGGCCAAGACGCACCTGTCCCTGGCGCACGATCCGAAGCTCGGCGCCTCGCCCCGCGGGTTCGCCCTGCCGATCGCGGACCTCCGTCCCTACACCGGCGCGGGCTGGATCGTGGCAATCTGCGGGGACACGATGACCATGCCGGGACTTGGGAAGAAGCCGGCCGCGCTCGGCATCGACGTGGATGCGGACGGGCGTACAGTGGGGCTCTTCTGACCGCGACGCCCGACACCACCCGCGCGCTCCACCCGTCGGCGCAGTTCAGCGCGACCCTTCGTGTGCGCCTGGACGACCAGCCGGGCAGTTTCGCGCGCCTCGCGACCGCGATCGCGGCGGCTGGCGGCTCGCTCGGCGCGATCGACCTCGTGCGCGTCGAGCGCGGCCGCAAGGTGCGCGACGTGACGGTGCTGGCCGGCGACCAGGAGCACCTCGACCAGATCGTCGAGGCGGTCCGCTCCGTCGCCGGCATCGAGGTCGAGCACGTCTCCGACCGCACCTTCCTCATGCACCTCGGCGGCAAGATCGAGGTCGTCTCGCGCGTACCGCTGAAGACGCGCGACGACCTCTCGATGGCCTATACACCCGGCGTCGCGCGCGTCTCCTCGGCGATCGCCAAGGATCCCGCCAGCGTCTGGACGCTGACGATCAAGGCGAACACGGTCGCGGTGGTCAGCGACGGCACGGCCGTCCTCGGGCTCGGCGACATCGGCCCGGAGGGCGCGCTGCCCGTGATGGAGGGCAAGGCGCTGCTGTTCAAGGAGTTCGGCGGGGTCGACGCGTTCCCGATCTGCCTGTCGACCAAGGACACGGACGAGATCGTCCGCGTCGTCGAGGCGATCGCGCCGGTGTTCGGCGGCATCAACCTCGAGGACATCTCGGCGCCGCGCTGCTTCGAGATCGAGCGCCGGCTGCGCCAGTCGCTCGACATCCCCGTCTTCCACGACGACCAGCACGGCACCGCGATCGTCACGCTGGCGGCGCTGATCAACGCGCTGCGACTCGTCGGCAAGCGGATCGACGACGTGAAGGTCGTCATGACGGGCGTCGGCGCCGCCGGTGTCGCGGTCGCGCAGGCGCTGAAGGATGCGGGCGTGCCGGACATCGTCGGCTGCGACCGCCACGGCGCCGTCTGCCGCGGCGACGAGTCGCTCGCACCGGACAAGGCGGCGTTCGCGGAGTGGACGAACCCGCGCGGGTTCCGCGGCAGCGCCGACGAGGCGCTCGCGGGTGCGGACGTCTACATCGGCCTCTCCGGGCCGGGCGCCGTCTCGGCCGACGGGGTGCGCACGATGGCCGGCGACGCGATCGTGTTCGCGATGGCGAACCCGACGCCGGAGGTGCAGCCGGAGGACATCGACGACGCGGCCGCGGTGATCGCGACAGGCCGCTCCGACTATCCGAACCAGATCAACAACGTGCTCGCGTTCCCGGGGATCTTCCGCGGCGCGCTCGACGTGCGCGCATCGGCGATCACGCCGGAGATGAACCTCGCCGCGGCCCATGCGATCGCTGCGATCGTGACGCCCGAGGAGCTCGCGGACGACTACATCATCCCGAGCGTCTTCAACCGCGACGTCGCGCCGGCCGTGGCTGCCGCGGTCGCGGACGCGGCCCGCAAAGCCGGCGTCGCCCGCCGCTCGTAGACCCAGCTATGGACTATCCATGGGTCTGTCCCCGGGTGTATCGGGGGCTGACCCAAGCGCCTGACCCGCGCCGCCGCCCCGCGAGCGCCGGATTGTCCACAAGGCCCCACGGGTTTTCGCGGATGCCGCCGCCCGGCGGCCCGCCGACGATGAACCCATGCAACCGCCACCCTGGAAGATCAAGGTCGTCGAGCCGATCGCGCTCCGCGACCCCGAGCACCGCCGCCACTCGATGGCCGCCGCGGGTTACAACACGTTCCTCCTGCGCTCCGACGACGTCTTCGTCGACCTGCTGACCGACAGCGGCACGTCCGCGCTCTCGCAGGAGCAGCGCGCCGCGATGGAGCGCGGCGACGAGGCGTATGCCGGGTCCCGCAGCTTCTACCGCCTGAACCAGGCCATGCACGACGTCTACGGCTGGCGTCACCTGATCCCGACGCACCAGGGCCGCGGCGCCGAGCACCTGCTCGCCCGGCTGCTCGTGCAGCCGGGGAAGCTCGTGCCGTCGAACCTCTACTTCACGACCTCGCGCGCGCACGTCGAGCTTCTCGGCGGCGTCTGGGTCGACGTCGCGGTGCCCGAGGCGTCGCAGCCCGAGTCGGAGTACCCGTTCAAGGGCGACATCGACGTCGAGGCCCTGCGTGCGGTGCTGGCGAGTGCGGAGCCCGGAGAGGTCGCATTCGTCCGCCAGGAGGCTTGCCTCAACATGGCCGGCGGCCAGCCTTTCTCGCTCGAGAACCTGCACGAGGTGCGTGCGCTGACCCACGAGTTCGGCGTCCCGCTCATCCTCGACGCCACCCGGATCTCCGAGAACGCGCTCTTCATCAAGGACCGGGAGCCGGGGTACTCGACGTGGTCGCTGCCTGCCATCATCCGCGAGATCGCGCTGCTTGCCGACGGCGCGGTGTTCTCCTCGAAGAAGGACCACTTCGTCCCGATCGGCGGCTTCCTGGCGCTGAACGACGACGCTCTTGCCGAGCGCGCCCGGGAGCTGGTCGTGGTCTACGAGGGCTTCCCGCACTACGGAGGCCTCGCCGGCCATGACATGGAGGCGCTCGCGCAGGGCATCAAGGAGTCGACGGACGAGGCCATCATCCGCCACTACACCGGCCAGTCGGCCTACCTCGGCGGCCTGCTCGAAGAGGCAGGCGTCCCGATCGTCGTGCCCGTCGGCGCCCACGCCGTGTTCGTCGACGCGAAGCGGTTCCTCGAGCACCTGCCGCAGGAGGAGTACCCGGCGCAGTCGCTCGCGGCCGCGATCTACCTCGCCGGCGGCGTGCGCACGATGGAGCGCGGCATCGTCTCGGGCCAGCACGGCGACGCGCCGTACGACGGGCTCGAGCTCGTCCGGCTCACAATCCCGCGCCGCGTGTACACGCAGGAGCACCTCGCGTGGGTCGCCGAGGCGGTCGTCGCAGCGTACGAGTCACGTGACGAGATCCCGGGCCTGCGGATGACGTACGCGCCGGAGATCCTGCGCTTCTTCCAGGCCCGCTTCGACCCGCTCGCGGCCTATCCGGAGCTGGCGGTCGAGCGCCGCGAGGCGCTGCCCGTACACGCCTGAGCCACCGTCATGGGAGCGCGCAATCCGTGGGTCTGTCCCCGGGTGTATCGGGGGCTGACCCAAGCGTCATGGGAGCGCGAACGCCGGGCGCCGCGCGACGCTTGGGTCAGCCCCCGGATGAACCTTCGGGGACAGACCCACGAGCATGTGCAGGGTGGCTGGCACCGGCCATGTGCCGGGCAGACACGCCCGAGCGGGACCCGTCCGGTGCCTGGCACCGGACGGGTCCCGTAGGGCCGCTACTGGTAGCGGAGCGCCTCGGCCGGGTAGACGCGCGACGCGCGCACGGCCGGCAGCAGCGTCGTCCCGAGCGCGACGAGGTACACCGTCAGGAAGATCACCCCGAGGCTGAGCCACGGGACGGTGAACGTCAGCGAGTCCCACGACGGCTGCGACGCCGAGTCGGCGACGATGTTGTAGGAGATCACCAGCGCGAGCGCCGTCCCCACGAAGATCGCCGTCAGCGCGATGAACGATGACTCGAGCAGGAACGCCGCCTGGATCATCCGCCGCTGGAAGCCGATCGCGCGCAGAACGCCGATCTGCTGCCGCCGCTCGACCACCGCGCGCGCCGTGATCACGCCGAGCGCGGCGACGCCGACGACGAGCCCGAGCCCCATGAACGCCTCGATGATCAGGTTGAACGTCTTCGACGCGCCGACCTGGTCGTCGAGCGTCGCCTGCAGCGACTCCGCGTCGATGCCGTTGCCGAGCCAGCTCGACTCGAGCAGCCTGGCCGTCGCATTCGGATCGACGCCCGGCCGCAGCTTCAACCAGTACGTGGTCGGCTCGGCCCGCTGCCCGACGAGCGTGTAGAGCGTCCGCTGCGACGTCGCCAGGCCGCTCAGCGCGCCCTGCGACGCGTCCTTGAGCACGCCGATGACCGTCACGCGGATCTGCCTGCCGGTCAGGTCGTCGTGCACGACGACCGGAACGGGATCGAACGTCCCGTCCTCGACGTAGAAGCCGCTCAGCCGGAAGTCGGGCATCACCCCGAAGCTCCAGTTGTCGCGTCGCGGCGCGACGATGCCGTCCACGACGGCGAGGTTCGGCCGCGTCTGCACGGCGTGCCAGACGTCCTTCGCCGACCGGTAGCCCTTCGCCATCGCGGCGAATCCGTACGTCGTCCGCGACAGGAAGCGGTCGTCGAACCCGAGCACCGGATACGTCGCAAGGCCACGTCCGCTGCCGAGCTGCGTCAGCTTGAGCGGCACGGACGCCTGCGAGGCCGCCACCTGGATGTCGCCCGGCCTGAAGCCGGCTCCGTGGAGCGTGGTCACCGCCCCGTTGAGGTTGCGAATCGGCGTCGCCGGCGCCGCCTGCGCGCGCACGTCGAACCCGCCGCCGAAGAGGTCGACGCGGTCCCACGCATGCACGAACGACCCGGAGATGGTCGTTCCGCACACGAGCGTGAAGACGACGAGCGTGAACATCGCCAGCGTCACGCCCGTGCGGAACACGTTTCGGAGCGGGTACGCGGTCGACAGCTTCAGCACCGGGGCGACCGCGCGTATGCGCCCGAACATCCACGTCAGCCCGCCGACGATCGGCTCCGCGTTGTAGACGATCACCCAGGTCGCGCCGAGCACGATCACGAGCCCGCCGGCGAGGAAGTACGAGTAGTCGAGCGAGAAGTTCGCGATGAAGTCGAAGGTCCCGATCGGCAGGAGCGAGTACGCGATGATCAGGAGCCCGGCCGTCGTGTACGCGATGCGCTTGTGGACGCCGAGCTTGGTGGCGAGCGAGGCAAGGCTGATCACGACGAGTGAGAACCCGACGAGGAACGACGTCCCGTTCGCGGCGCTCACGCCGGAGACCGCGAAGAGCAGCCCCAGCGCCAGCCCGGCGAGCGCCAGGATCCAGCGCCGCCGCCCGCGCGTGCGCGTAGCCGGGTCGGGCAGGTTGCGCACCGCGGACGTGATGTTGAGGACGCTCACGCGCCAGGCGGAGATGGCCACCACGATGAGCGTCAGCAGCACGCCCAGGGCGTACGACAGCACGAGCGACTGGGTCGTCACGTGGAACGTGATGTCGAAGCCGAACGAGGCGAAGGCGCGCGCGAGGACGAACACCATCCCCAGCGCGACGGCCACGCCCAGGGCGACCCCGACGACCGCCGCCATCAGGTCGTAGGCGACGCCCTCGAACAGGTACATCTGCACGAGGTGGCTGCGCCGCGTGCCGACGGCCCGGGCGATGCCGAGCTCGCCGCGGCGCTCGGCCGCGAGCATCACGAACAGCAGGAAGATCAGCATGATCCCGGCGACGATCGAGAAGGTTCCGAACGTCGTGAACAGGGACATGAAGCCGTTGCCCTGCGCGTCGGCCATCTCCAGGCCGTCCTGCTTGTTCGTGTCGATGCTGAGGCCGAGATTGCTGAGCGTCGGCGCCAGCTGGTTGACGACGGTGTCGCTGAGTCCGGCGCCCGAGGTCGTGCCGCCGCGGTTGGAGATCAGGATGTGCTCGATCCGCCCCGGCTCGTTTAGCAGGCGCTGCGCGGTCGCGAGCGGCGCCAGCGCGGCCTCGTCCGAGTCGAGCGCACCGTCCCAGGAAACGACGTCCTTGACGGTGAAGCTCTCCTGGTTGTCGCCCGCGAAGGCGACCACCTGGTCGCCGGGCGACGCGTCCAGCTTGTCGGCCGCCTCCTTGTTCAGGTACAGCTCGTGCGCGCCGAGCGCGGCGAGCGTGACCGGCCCGCCGCGGCCGTGCATCGTGCCGAAGCCCTTCATCGAGCCCGGGTCGCTTGCGAAGAGCGTCACGCGCGGCTCGCTCTGGCGGCTGGAGACCGACTGCATCGCGAGCGGCTCGACGATCGCCGGCGTCACGCCGTCGATGTCGCGCGACCGCTCCGCGGCCAGGCTGACGTACGCGGTGTCCGCCTGGTCGAACATCGTCGGCCGCGTCCCGAGCCCGGGCGGCGCGTCGGTCGCGACGCTCTGGGCCGAGACGATCTCGTCCGTCTGGCCGTAGGCGGACAGGATCTCCGACCGGATCGTCGTGCTCATGGTGTCGCCGGTGGCGAGCGCCGACGCGATGATCGTCGTGCCGAGCATGAGCCCCGCCACGATCAGGACGGTTCGGCCGCGCCGGCGGGGGATGTTGCGCAGGCCGAGCTTCAGGAAGATGGGGTTGCGCGCCGCCAGCACGGCCACGACGAGGAGCGCCAGGCCGAGCGCTGCGGCGGTGCCGACGGCGAGGCCGCCGGCCGGGATGCCGAAGAGCTTGTTCATGACGACCCCCTAGACGTGCGTGCCGAGGGGGGCGTCTTCGAGCGCGACCAGGTAGCGGTCGCGCCCCGGCGGCGCCCTGAACAGCGTCGCGAACCGTGAGAGCGTCTCGGAGTAGAAGCCGGCGGCGGCGTTCGCCTCGGCCTGCTCCTCGGTTTCCCAGAACGTCAGCAGCAGCGCCTTGCCGTCCGGGGTGGTGAAAACGTAGGCGCCCTCGTAGCCGGGCTGCTCGCGCAGCTCCGGGAGGACGTCACGGCGGTAGAGCGCGACCGCGTCCTCGACGTCGATCCGGAGCGGGTCGACCTCGAGCATGGTCACACGGGCGTACATGTCACCTCACCTCCAGGAGTTGTTCCTCGGCGACCTCGCCGTCGAGCATGCGGACGATCCGGTCGGTCGAGCGGCCCACCGTGATGTCGTGGGTGACGATCAGGAACGTGAGCCCGCGCTCGCGATTGAGCCGGCGCATCAGCGCCGTGATCTCCTCGGCGTTCTCGGAATCGAGGTCGCCGGTCGGCTCGTCGGCCCAGACGATCGCGGGGTCGTTGACGAGCGCTCGCGCGATCGTGACGCGCTGGCGCTGGCCGCCGGACAGCTCGTCCGGGATGTGGTTCGCCCAGTCGGCGAGCCCGACCATGTCGAGCGCCTCGAGCGCGCGGCGGCGGGCCTCCTTCGCGGGGTGCCGGGCGACGAGCAGCGGCAGCTCGACGTTCTCGACCGAGGTCAGGACGGGCATCAAGTTGTAGAACTGGAAGACGAAGCCCATCCGGCGAGCGCGGTAGTCGGTGCGGGCGCGGTCCGAGAGCTCCGACAGCGGCGTGCCGTCGATCAGGATCTCGCCCTCGTCGATCGCATCGAGCCCGGACAGGCAGTTGAGCAGCGTCGTCTTCCCGCAGCCCGACGGGCCCATGATCGCGAGCATCTCGCCGCGCGCCACCGCGAGATCGACGCCGCGCAGCGCGCGGACGCTGACCTTGCCGGTGTCGTAGGTCTTGTGGACGGCGCGTGCCTCGACGATCGTCTCGCGAGGCGGAGGCGCCGGCGGCGGGCTCGCAGCGTGCGAACGAGGGGCTGTGGAGCCGTCCGCTCCAGAACAGGTGCAGACATGGCATTCCTCCTCGATTTCAGGGTACGACCGCACGCTCGCGCAGCCTCGAAGGTGCGCCATCAGCGGCCGCCACACGCGTCGCGCGGGGAATCCCGTAGCGTCTTTCCATGAGCACTCGCGAGGCCGCAGTGCGGGTCGAGCACCTTCGCGTGGTGCGGGGCGGGACGGTGGTGCTGGCCGATCTCTCGCTGGACGTCGCGCGGGGCCTCGTCACCGGCCTGCTCGGCCCAAGCGGCTCCGGCAAGTCGACGCTGATGCGCGCGATCGTCGGTGTGCAGCAGGTCGAGTCGGGCTCCGTGCGTGTGCTCGGCGCCGAAGCCGGCTCGCCTGCGCTGCGCCGCCGCGTCGGCTACGTGACGCAGGCGCCGTCGGTGTACGGCGACCTGACGGTGCGCGAGAACCTGCGCTACTTCGCGCGCGTGCTCGCGGCGGCACCGGGGGACGTCGACGAGGTGCTCGCGACGGTGGCGCTGCAGGACTTCGCGGGGCGGATCGTCAACCGGCTCTCGGGCGGCCAGCGCGCGCGGGTCTCGCTCGCGACGGCGCTCCTCGGCTCGCCGGAGGTGCTGGTGCTCGACGAGCCCACGGTCGGCCTCGACCCCGTGCTGCGGCGCGATCTCTGGGAGACGTTCCATCGCCTCGCCGGGAACGGGAAGACACTGCTCGTCTCCAGCCACGTCATGGACGAGGCCGACCGCTGCGACGAGCTGCTGCTCCTGCACGAGGGCCGCGTGATCGCGACGGGCTCGCCCGACGAGGTGCGCGCCCGCACAGGTGTCGAGCGCCTCGACGACGCGTTCCTCGCGCTGATCGAGGCCGCCACGTGAGCGCCCGCATCACGCTCGCGACCGCGCTGCGGGTGCTCACCCAGCTGCGCCGCGACCCGCGGACGATCGGGCTGCTGCTCCTCGTCCCGGTCGGGCTGGTCGTGCTGCTGCGCTACGTGCTGGACGGGCAGCCGCTCGCGTTCCAGCGCATCGGCGGGCCGCTGCTCGGGATCTTCCCGTTCATCTCGATGTTCATCGTCACCTCGATCACGATGCTGCGCGAGCGAACCACGGGGACGCTCGAGCGGCTGATGACGATGCCGCTCGCGAAGGTCGACCTCCTGGCCGGGTACGCGCTGGCCTTCGGTGCGGTCGCGCTCGTCCAGGCGACGCTGGTGTCGGCGGTCGCCCTGTCGGCGCTCGATCTGAAGGTGGCCGGCGCGGAGTGGGCGGTGGTCGCGCTGGCGGTCGGCAACGCGCTCCTCGGCATGGCGCTCGGCCTGTTCGTCAGCGCGTTTGCCCAGACGGAGTTCCAGGCGGTGCAGTTCATGCCGGCGATCGTCTTCCCGCAGATGCTGCTCTGCGGGCTGATCGTCGCGCGCGACGACATGGCGCATGTCCTGCGCGTGGTGTCGTGGGCGCTACCGCTGACGTACGCGTACGACGCACTCGACCGTGTCACCCACAAGGGCACCGGTGGCGCCCCGCTTGCCCGTGACGTCGCCGTCGTGATCGGCGCGACCGGGCTCGCGCTCGCCCTCGGTGCACTCACGCTTCGCCGGCGGACGCCCTGACCGTGTGGGTTTACCGCACGGGCGCGCGGGCGGGGCACGGATTGCGCTTCGCCTGATCGCCGCAACACTCTGCGCATGGAGGAGTCGTACGCCGTGAAGTGGCAGGGCTTCGACGGCCGGGAGCATTCCGGGCGGCTCGACCTCGGACCGACTGCACTTCACCTCGAAGGCGGCAACGGCAGCGGCCCCGTCGTGTGCGACGTCGACTACGCGGAGCTCGACGATGTGCACGTCACGCGGAAGCTCGACGAGCGCCTGCGCGGCCTGCCGACGCTCGTCCTGCAGCGGCGCGGCGGCGGCATCCTGCGCGTCGCCACGATCGCGACACCCGGTGCCCTGGCCGACCTGGCCGAGCAGCTGCTGCGTCAGCTGCCGTAGCCGAGCGAGCGCACCGCCCGCGCGATCGTCAGCTCCTCCCGCGCCGGGACGACGCAGGCCTCGAACGGCTGCAGGAAGGCGAGCCGGCCGGTGACGGCGTCGCGCACGTCGGCGCGGTTCTCACCGAGACCGGCGGTGAAGGCGAGCGCGTCGAGCCCGCCGAGGGCGACCGCCATCGCTGCGACCGCGCCGGCCACGCGGTAGGTGAAGAGCTCGAACGCGAGCTCGTCGTCGAGGCCGCCGAGCGCCTCCGTGCCAGAGTCGTGCTCCAGCGCGCGGTCGAGCCCGTCGGCGTCGAGCCCGGTCCGCCGGATCACGTGGATGAGCGCTCCCGGATCGATCGAGCCTGAACGCGTCTTCATCGGGACGCCCTCGAGCGGGGTGAAGCCCATCGTCGTATCGGCGGAGCGGCCGTCACGCACGGCGGTGACCGAGCAGCCGCCGCCAAGGTGGCAGACGACGAGCCGCGGCACCGGCACCTGGCTCGCGACCCACTCGACGTTGAGCCCGTGGAAGCCGAAGCGCCGGATGCCGAGCTCCTCGCGCCAGGCGCGCGGCACGGCGTAGGTGGACGCGTGCGGCGGGATCGACGTGTGGAAGGCTGTGTCGAACGCGGCGACGTGGGGGAGCCCGGGGAACGCCGCGCGCGCCTGCCGGAGGCCGCGCAGCGCCGGCTCGTTGTGCAGCGGCGCGATCGCACGCAGCTCCTCGATCGCCGCCTCGACCTTGTCGTCGACGAGCACGGGCTCGGCGAAGCGAGCACCGCCGTGCACGACGCGATGACCCACCGCGGAGACGCCGTCCGCCTCGTCGAGCGATGCGATCGCCCGGCTTTGCTCGCCGTCGACGAGGTGAAGCTTGAGGCTCGTCGAGCCGGCGTTGACGGTGAGGATGCTCATCGCCGCAGCCAGGCGAGCAGCCCGGTGCGCGGCTGCGAGGCCTTCCACTCGTCACGCGTGGGGAAGCGCCCCGCGCGCCGCTCGGCCGTGACGCACTCGGTGTGTGCGTGCCGGCGGCGCGAGCGGTCGTCCTCGGGGGCGATCAGCAGGTGGTCGCTCGTGGCGTGCAGCTGCCGGTCGCAGAACGGGCAGCGGTAGGTCGCCGGCTTGAGGCTCGACACGGGCCGGAAGCTCCACCAGCGAGTCTCGTCCACCCCGCCTTCCTAGCACGGCCTGTGGAGCGATCGTCACGGGTCCGTCAGGGTGCCTGGCACCGGTGGGAACGCCGCGAGCCTGACGCCGGCGTCCTCGGGGCGCGAGCGTGCCAACGGCGGTGCCAGGCACCGAAACACTTTGTCCTCCGGCTCGCGGCTTCGCCTATCGTCGTACGGCCACCGCCGCCGCCGAGGAGGAGAGATGAGCACCGAGACGCTTCCGGAGACCCGCACCGCCGCGCCGCTCACGGCCGAGGAGCTCCGCCTGATCGACGCCTACTGGCGCGCCGCGAACTACCTCTCGGTCGGTCAGATCTACCTGCTCACGAACCCGCTGCTGCGCGAGCCGCTGCGCAAGGAGCAGATCAAGCCGCGGCTGCTCGGCCACTTCGGCACGACGCCCGGCCTGAACCTGATCTACGCGCACATGAACCGCGCGATCCGGCAGCGCGACCTGAGCGCGATCTACATCGCCGGCCCCGGTCACGGCGGCCCCGGCCTCGTCGCGAACGCCTACCTCGAGGGCACCTACAGCGAGGTCTACCCGCACGTCTCGGAGGACGAGGACGGCCTGCGCGAGCTCTTCCGCCAGTTCTCGTTCCCGGGCGGCATCCCGAGCCACGTCGCGCCCGAGACGCCAGGGTCGATCCACGAGGGCGGCGAGCTCGGCTACGCCCTCTCGCACGCGTTCGGCGCCGCCTTCGACAACCCGGACCTCGTCGTCTGCTGCGTCGTCGGCGACGGCGAGGCGGAGACGGGCCCGCTCGCGACGAGCTGGCACGGCAACAAGTTCCTCAACGCCCGCCGCGACGGCGCCGTGCTGCCGGTCCTGCAGCTGAACGGCTACAAGATCGCGAACCCGACGATCCTTGCGCGTATCCCCGAGCGGGAGCTGACCGCCTTCCTCGAGGGCAACGGCTGGCGCCCGCTGTACGTCGAGGGCGACGAGCCGGAGGCGGTGCACCAGGCGCTCGCGGCCGCGCTCGACGAGGCGCTCGACGACATCGCCGGCTTCCAGCACGCCGCCCGCGAGCGCGGCGACGACTCGCGCCCGCGCTGGCCGATGATCGTCCTGCGCACGCCGAAGGGCTGGACGGGCCCGCACGAGGTCGACGGCGTCCAGGTCGAGGGCACGTGGCGCTCGCACCAGGTGCCGATGACGGACGTGCGTACCAACGACGGCCACCTCAAAGTGCTCGAGGAATGGATGCGCTCGTACCGGCCCGAGGAGCTCTTCGACGAGCACGGGCGCCTCGTGGCCGAGCTCCGCGAGCTTCCGCCGCGCGGCCACCTGCGCATGAGTGCAAACCCCGTCACGAACGGCGGCGAGGTGCTCCGCGATCTCGTCCTGCCCGACTTCCGGTCGTACGCGGTCGAGGTCGACAAGCCCGCGACCACGTCGAGCGAGGCCACGCGCGTGCTCGGGACGTTCCTCCGCGACGTGATCAAGCGCAACGGCGAGAACTTCCGGATCTTCGGCCCGGACGAGACCGCGTCGAACCGCCTCGACGCCGTGTACGAGGCGACCGACAAGGCCTGGGAAGCCGAGATCCTCCCCGTCGACGAGCACCTCAGCCGGGAGGGCCGCGTCCTGGAGATCCTCTCCGAGCACACGTGCCAGGGCTGGCTCGAGGGCTACCTGCTCACGGGCCGGCACGGGCTCTTCAACTGCTACGAGGCGTTCATCCACCTCGTCGACTCGATGTTCAACCAGCACGCGAAGTGGCTGAAGGTGACGAGGCACATCCCGTGGCGGCGCCCGATCGCGTCGCTCAACTACCTGCTCACGTCGCACGTCTGGCGCCAGGACCACAACGGGTTCTCGCACCAGGATCCGGGCTTCATCGACCACGTCGTCAACAAGAAGGCGGAGGTCGTGCGCGTATACCTGCCGCCGGACGCGAACTGCCTGCTCTCGGTCGCCGACCACTGCCTGCGCTCGAAGAGCTACGTGAACGTGATCGTGGCCGGCAAGCAGCCGGCGCTCGACTACCTCGCGATGGACGATGCGATCGTCCACTGCACGCGCGGGATCGGCATCTGGGACTGGGCCTCGAACGACGAAGGCGGCGAGCCGGACGTCGTGATGGGCTGCGCCGGTGACATCCCCACGCTCGAGACGCTCGCGGCGGTGGCGCTGCTCCGCGAGCACCTGCCCGAGCTGAAGGTGCGCGTCGTAAACGTCGTCGACCTGATGCGGCTGCAGCCCGAGTCGGAGCACCCGCACGGCCTGTCCGACTCCGCGTTCGACGCGCTCTTCACGGCCGACCGGCCGGTGATCTTCGCCTACCACGGCTACCCGTGGCTGATCCACCGGCTGACCTACCGGCGGCGAAACCACGACAACCTCCACGTGCGCGGCTACAAGGAGGAGGGGACGACCACCACGCCGTTCGACATGGTGATGCTGAACGACATGGACCGCTTCCACCTGGCGATCGACGTGATCGACCGCGTGCCCGGCCTGGCCGACCGCGCCGCGCACCTGCGACAGCAGCTGGTCGACGAGCGGCTCCGCGCACGGATGTACACGCGCGAGGTCGGTGACGACCTGCCCGAGGTCCGCGACTGGGTCTGGGACCGCTGAAGTCCTTCCCGCTGAAAGTCCGCCTCGGCTTCGCCGTAGGCATGACGACTTTCAGCGGGTCACGGCAGACCGCCCGGTCGCGCGACTTCGCGCGACGTCAGCTGCGGCGGGGGACCCGCCTTCGCCGAAGACGGTCAGCCGAGCTTCGGCAGCGGCGTGGTCAGCGCGGCGTGGCGGCGGTACGGGTCGGTTGCCTCGATGCGTAGCCGGTAGCCCGTTCCGGGCCTGAGCCCCTTCGTCCGCACGCGGACTCGCAGCGGCAGCGCGCCCGGCCGGAGCTGGAGTGTCTTCAGCTTGGTCGCGGCGCCGCCCTTCAGGTACGTGCCGATCCGGCTGCCCTTGGCGAGCAGCGCGACCCGCCGGCCTTGCCTGTTCACGACGGTCACGACCAGGCGCGCCTGCGAGTCGAGGGTGAAGCGCGTTCGCAGGATGATCGCCCCGCTGCGGGGCCGGCCGGCGAGGACGTGACTCACGAGCGTCAGGCGCGGGCGCGCGATCGAGGCGTAGCGCGGATCGCCCCAGGCGCCCGGCTCGAACAGCGCGATCCGTCCGGGCCGGCGCAGCAGCACGTGCAGGGCGCCGGCGGTGTCGCGGTAGGCGCCCAGGTCCTGGGCCGCGGGCAACGCGGCCGACGGAAGCGTCGGGACGGCCTGCCAGACGCCGCCGGCGGCGCCGATGAACCCGGGCACGGCTGTCGGCGGCGCGGCCGCGTACTGCAGGTCGACCGGCCACCGGAGCGGCGGCGTTCCGCTCAGCGCCAGGGTGAACGACGAGCCATTCAGCGAGAGCCTGCTCGGCGTCGCCGCCAGGCCGACGGTCGAGAGCGGCTGCACGGCGCCGGGCTGCCACGTGACCGTGGCGGCGCGATCTTCCGTCGTCACGGCGCCGGCCTGGCCGGCCTGCGCGACGGTCGAGCCGATAGCGGGCTCCGGCAGCGGGGCGGCCAGCACGGCCGAGCTCGGCGACGAGCTCTGCGACGCCGAGCCACCGGAGCTGGTCGCGGTCACGACGAGCAGGATGGTCGCGCCGATGTCGTCGGGCGTGAGCGCGTAGCTCGTCATGCTTGCGCCGGCGATCGCCGCGCAGCTGCCGTCCACGCCGCAGCGGCGCCACTGGTAGGCGTAGGACGTCGGCGAGCCGGTCCACGTCCCGACCGATCCAGCCAGCGTCTGGCCCACCTGGGCGGTGCCGGTGATCTTCGGCGGAGCGGTCGACTTCGGCGCCGTCGCGCTGCCCGTGCCGGCGATGGCGAGGGTCGGCGCGGACGTGGCCGCCGCGGTTCCGGAGGCCGTCTGCGCCGTCACGGTCACGACGAGCGCGTGGCCGACGTCGGCAGTGACGGGCGTGTAGGAGACCTTCGTCGCGCTCGCGATCGGCGCGCAGCCGGCGCCGGCCGCGTCGCAGCGTCCCCACGCGTACGTGAACGCGACCGGCTTGCCGCCGCTCCACGCTCCCGCCGTCGCGGTCAGGAGCTTGCCGGTCTGCGGCGGGCCGACGACCGCCGGCACCGCCGTGCTGGCCGGCAGCCCGGCCGGGAGCGACGCGATCGTCGAGGGCGTCAGCGTCGACCCGTTCAGCCGGTCGCCGTCGACGCAGCCCGAGATGCCCGGCACCTTCGAGCAGTCGGTGTACTGCCAGAACGTCCAGCCCTGCCCGCCCCAGCTGCCGGCCGGCAGGAGCGGGAGCGACGCGGACGTCCAGTGCGCGATCCAGAGCCGGTTGCCGGCCTGCGCGAACACCGGCGTGTCGCCCAGCGACGTCTTCCAGAAGCTCGGCGAGGCATAGACCAGCGGTCGCACGCCAGTCCGCGCGTAGACCTGCTCGAGGTACGCCTTCGTCCAGAGCACGAGCCGAGCGACCGTCAGGCCGCCGCTGCGCTCCAGGTCGAGCACGGGGAGGAGGTCGCCGCGCCGCGGCTGCGCGTACGCGATGAAGGCGTCTGCCTGGGCGATGCCGCTCGCGACCGCGGCTGCGTCGGAGCCGGCCGTCGGGCGCGCGAAGTGGTACGCGCCGAACCTCATCCCCGCCGCGCCGGCGCCGGTGCGGTTCGTCCCGTAGGTCGGGTCGGTGTAGGTCGTCCCCTCGGTCGCCTTCGCGAACGTGAAGTCGTAGCCCGCCGCGCCGACCTGGAGCCAGCCGATCTGCCCCTGCCAGTGCGAGACGTCGATGCCGAGCGGCGCCGTCTGGGCGCCCGCGGACTGCGCCACGACGAGCGCGGCAACCACCGGCACCATCCGCAATACGACCCCTCGCATCGCCGGTTCACGCTAGCGATCGGGCGTGAAGGCGCTGTAAGGGCGGAATAGGTCCTCCGCCCGGCGCGTTTGGCCGCTCCATGAAGATCACGACCGTAGGCAGAGGCAACATCGGCGGTGGGCTCGCCCGCTTCTGGGAGCTGGCCGGTCACGAGGTGACGGCGCTCGGCCATGAAGGCGGCGACGCGGCCGACGCGGATGTCGTCCTCATCGCCGTGCCGAGCGGATCGCTGGGCGAGGCGCTCGAGCGCGTGACCGGTCTGGCAGGCAAGACGGTGCTCGACGCAACCAACGCGTTCGCGGGGCGCGACAGCGGCTTCGAGTCGCTCGCCCACCAGATCAAGGCGACCACGAACGGCCCGGTTGCGAAGGCGTTCAACGCGAACTACGCGCGCATCTACGACCAGGTCGCGGCGCAGGCGAACCGCCCCAGCTGCCTCTACGCGGCGGACGACGAGGCGCGCGAGGTGACGGAGCAGCTGATCCGCGACGCGGGCTTCGACCCGGTCTCGGTCGGTGGCCTCGAGAACGCGCGGGCCCTCGAAGACTTTGTCCCCGGCGTGCTCGGCAAGGCCGGGATCGTCTTCTACCGCTTCGCCCCGCCGGGCGAGCTGTAGCTACGTCTTCGGCCGGCCTTCGTCGTAGCCCTTGACGTAGCCCGGCGGGTAGCCGCCCCCGCCGTAGATGCCGCCGCCGTCGCCCCCCGGGTGCTGTGAGCCCGGCCGCGGTCCAGGCATCGACGTTGCCGACCGGGCGCTCGCCCTCCTCGACGTACTCGCCGCGATCGAGCGAGCGCAGGTGCCACCACCGCTTGACCCTGTCGAGCACGCTTCGGCGGTACCCCGCGCGAGGCGGTTTCACACGCCGCCGCGCGTTTCCGCTCGGCGTGCCTGGCACCTCGCGCGCCCATGGTGGTGCCAGGCACCAGTCCAGGGAAGCCGCGGCCCGTGGCCGTTCGTGGCACCTCAGTCGCGGTGCCTGGCACCGCGCACGTGCACGACGGTGCCAGGCACGTGTCATCGCCCACAGGGCGGCTGCGCCGCGTCAGTACTTCGCCGCTCCGCTATCAGCGGCCGCTCCGATGGCCGCCGCCGCCGCCGGTTGGACACTCGGGGCAGAACCCGACGAACCCGACAAGGGGGTACGCGATGGCAACGCTCCAGGCCGGCCCGAAGGACTCGGAGGCGCTGCGCGCGTTCCGCGTCCGCGACGCCATGCACGCCGGCGTCATCACCTGCACGCCCGACACGCCGCTCGAGGAGGTCGCGCGCCTCATGGCCGTGCACCGCGTTCACGCGATCGTCGTCGGCGAGGACACCGCCCCGTGGGGCGTCGTCTCCGACCTCGACCTCGTCTCCATGCTCGCGAGCGGCGACGAGACGCTCACGGCGGCCGGCGCGGCGGCGACCGACGCGCTGCCGATCACGCCCGGCGACACCCTCGAGCACGCAGCACAGCTCATCCGCGAGCACGCCGTCGCCCACCTGATCGTGGTCGACCCGGAGAGCGAGCGGCCGGTCGGCGTCGTCTCGACGCTCGACATCGCCGCCGTCTTCGCGGGCATCCGGCCGCCTCACGGCTCCTCGGCGATGCGCGTCGAGAACGTCATGACGCGCGACGTCTTGACCGTGACGCCCTCGACATCGCTCAAGACGGTCGCGACGCTGCTCGTCGACCGCGACATCTCCGGGGTGCCGGTCGTCGAGGACGGCGAGCTGCTCGGCGTCGTCTCCGAGCGCGACCTGCTCGCCAAGGAGCGCTCCGATGTCGGCAAGCCCGACGGGCTGCTCGGCTGGTTCCTCGGCGAGGACGTCGATGCCGAGAAGCACTGGGCGCGCACCGCCGGCGAGGCGATGACGTCGCCGGCCGTCACCATCGAGCGCTGGCGCTCGACCGCCGCCGCGGCGGGCCTGATGGCCGAGCGGGGCCTCAAGCGCCTGCCGGTCGTCCACGACGGGATGCTCGTCGGCATCATCACTCGCCGCGACCTCGTCCGCGCCTTCGCGCGCGGAGACGACGAGATCGAGGCGGACATCAAGGACCAGGTCCTGCTCCGTTCCTTCTGGCTCGCGCCCGACACGCTCGAGGTGAGCGTCCACGGCGGCGACGTCTCACTGAAGGGCGAGGTCGAGAGCGAGGCCGTCCAGGCCGCGCTCGCCGCAGAGGTTGCGCGCGTCCCGGGCGTCGTCTCGGTCGACGCGCGCGTCACCGTCAGCCACCGCTGACTCCTCCAGGGCGGCCGCCTTCGGGCGGCCGCCCTTAGCCCTGCGCAGGCAGACCGTGACGAGGTCGAGCCACCGCCGGCGCGGGCGCACCAACAGGTCACGTTGCTCCTGCTCGTCCGGGCGAAGCCCGGCTTGCCCGGGCGAGAGCCACGTCGCGCGAAGTCGCGTGTGACGGCCATCCGGGAGGGGGGAGCTCGAGGGGGGAACCCGCGAAGCGGGGGTTCCCAATTCGAATAGAGCCGCTACACGACCCGCGAAGCGGGTCCTGAGGCGGCGGTCTCCGCCCGCAGGAGCCGCACCGAGGTCAGCACCGCGAGCAGCGCGAGGATCACGTCACTCGCGAGGCACCACTGGCACCAGGCGTGGATCTTCGAGTTCTGGACGTAGACGAGGTACAGCGCGAACGCAAGGCCGCCGACCGCGATGGCCGCGCCCGCCGCCCGTGCGGGCTCGCTCCGCAGCAGCCCGCTGGCGAAGACCCCGATGTAGGCGAACAGCCCGAGCAGGGCGACCGGGACGCCGGCGATCTTCGAGTACTTCGACTCCTGCACCGTCTCGCAGCCGCCGGTCGAGCAGATCAGCCGGCCGCCGGTCCAGCGCTCGTACAGCAGGTATGCGCAGATGGCAACGCCGGCCGCGGCGAGCACGCAGATCGCGACCCGCAGGTGCCGGTCGGTCATTGCTTGGCGCGCTGCTTGATGATCTGGTCGAAGGTGGGGGCGAACGAGCTCACGCTGTACCCGGCCGGATTGAACACGTCGAGTGTGCCGCCCGTCGGGCCGACCGCGAACGACGGCGTGCCGTTGAACCCGTAGTTGGTGTACGCGTTGGCCGACTCGGCCATCTGGCGGTTCACGCCGGAGCTATTGATCGCGCCGTTGACCGTGTCGGGGTCGAGCCCGGGAACGGCGTTCGCGACCGAGCGCAGCATCGCGTTCGTCACCCAACCGGAGTTCTCCGCGCCCTGGTTGCGGTACAGCAGCTCGGCCACGTTCCAGAGCTTGTTCTGCTGGCCCGAGGCGTTCACGTAGCGGAGCGCCTTCTCCGAGTCCGGGCCGATGAACGCGATCCCGTGGAACTCGACCTTGACCTTCCCCGGCCGCACGTACTTCCGCACGATGTCCGGGAAAGCGTCCTTCATGAACTGGTCGCAGGCCGGGCACTGAATGTCGGCGAACTCCTGCATCGTCACGGGCGCCTTCGGGTTGCCCAGCGTGCCGCCGTTCTGCGGGATCCCGGCGAGCAGCTTGTTGGTGGCCGCGACCGAGGAGAGCGACACCGTGCCCGACGACGCCTTGTTGCTCGACGAGGAGCTCAGCACGCTTGCGAGCACGAGGATCAGCGCGATCAGCCCCGCTGCCCCGACCACGCCTGCGTAGAGCCAGCGGCGCGACGTCGCCGCGCCGGGCGGGCGCGGGACGCCCCTGCGTTTCTTTGGTGCCTGAACCTGGCGCTGCGCACGGATGCGGGCTGCCTTGCTCACCTCTCGAACGGTAGCCGGGAGACGCGGCGGCGCAAGTCGCTGCCCGCCGCACGGCCGTTGTGGAAAACCCACATTGCGGGTTAAGCCTGGGTTTCGACCTGCGACAGGTCGACGTCTATCGAGACCGCCTGGCCGGTCGGCGGTGCGGCCGCCTGGCCCAGCCGCAGCGCAAGGAACGGCGAGAGGTAGCGGCCCACGATCTTGGCGGGCGGCCACCAGAGCGGCTCGGTGTCGGACGTCGAGCGGCCGCCCGGCTCGTCGGCGCGCAGAAAGCGCGGCACGAGGCCGGTGAGCAGCAGGCCGCGGAGCACGGGCCGGAACGGCGCCGGCTCCAGGTCGGCGCCCGCGCGGGCCGCGATCGCCTCGGCCGCCGCGTCCGCCTGCTGGGCGGCCAGGCCACCCTGCTTCACGGGGAACGCGGTCAGGTCGCCCGCCGCCCACACGTCGTCGAGCGCAGCCACCGCGCCGTGCCGGTCGACGGCGACGAACCCGTCGCCGTCCGCGGGGATGCCGTCGATCCGCATGCCCTCGAGCCGCGGCATGGCGACCACGGCGTCGGCCGGGATGCCGTCACCGTCCGGCGCGACGCGCAGGAGGCCGTCGGCGAAGCCGAGCGGGACCGTCCCGGTGCGCACCTCGATGCCGCGGAAGGCGAGCACCTCGGCGATCGCCCCGCTCGCGCCCGACCCGAAGACGTTCAGCGGCCGGTCCTCGGGCGTGACGACTGCGATCTCGACGGACGATGCGCCCGCATCCGTGAGGTACGCGGCGGTCAGCAGCGCTAGCTCGTACGCCGGGAGCGGCCAGCCGCGGCTCGACGGCAGCGCGAAGACGATCCGCCGAACGCGGCCGTCGAGCGCGTCCTCGAGCAGCTTCGCGAGCGCCGGCTCGTCGTCGGGGCCGGCGAACGTCAGCGCGCCGGGCAGCGCCGGGCGGGGGACCGCGCCGAGCGCCAGCAGGCACCCGTCGTACTCGATCGTCTCGCCCGCCGCCGTATATGCGCGGTGCGCGTCGGCGTCGAGCGCGGCGAGGGAGCCTGGCCGGAGCGTCCCGCCTGCCTCCTCGACGAGCGATCGCAACGGGAAGCGCGTGAGCTGGGCGGCGCGGAACGGTGCCGCCGTGGCGAGCGGGCGGTACGTGAAGTAGGCGTCCGGCGCGAGTACCTCGACGTCGACGAGGTCGTCGGCGTAGGCGCGCAGCGCGAGCGTCGCTTCGAGGGCGGCCACGCCGCCGCCGGCGACGAGAACGCGGAACGGGCTGGCAGCGGACATGGCGTGCCTCCTGTGTCGTCTCGGAGCACGCACTGTGCGTGAGCCGGCGCCGTCTGTCATCCGCGCCGGCACCTTCGCGCCGTCCGTATTCGTCCCCCCGGCGGGCCGGTGTGAGCGGCGCCTCAGTAGGCGAGCATGCCGGCGTTGCGCGCGTAGCGGACGAGGTCGGCCCGCGTTCGCACCCGCAGCTTCGCGAGGATCGACGCACGGTGCGTCTCGACGGTGCGGACGGAGATGTCCAGCTCGTCCGCGACCTCGCGGTTCGTGTAGCCGAGGGCAAGCAGGCGCAAAACCTCGCTCTCGCGCGGCGTCAGCCTCTGCGACATGAGCGTCATCTCGGGACGGAGTGTCGCCGCGCCGAGGCGCCTTGCCATCCGGGAGGGACGCAGCCCGCATCAGTAGTTTCCCGCCGGTGGGCACGGCTCGCACGAGTTGTTTAGGCTGCCTCGCCGTGATGAGCGCCGCGGGAGCGCTGGCCGTGGGGTGACCGCCGACTCGGCGGCCACCGGCCGCCGTCCGCTGCTCGTCTCGAAGTGGTGGGTGCAGACCGCGCTGCTCGTCTTCCTGAGTGGGTTCTTCGTCCTCGGCCTGCTCGCCTACCGCACGTACACCTCCGACCCGCCGATCCCGGACAAGGCCGTGCTGGGCACCACCGCGACGATCTTCACGGCCGACGACGTGCGCGACGGCCAGAACCTCTTCCTGCGCAACGGCCTGATGGAGTACGGGTCGATCTTCGGCCACGGCGCCTACCTCGGCCCGGACTTCACGGCCGACTACCTCCACCGCGCGGCCGTGGTCGGTCCGCGACCGCTACGGCGGCACCGACCGGGCAACAGGCAGGACGATCGAGGACTTCCAGACCAACCGCTACGACTCGAAGACCAAGACGCTGACGCTGACCCCGGCGCAGGCCTACGCGTTCGGCGTGGTGCAGAAGCACTACGAGGAGTTCTTCGCCAAGCCCAGCTCGGACACGGGGCTGCGCAGCGCTCCGGTCACGGACGCCGGCGGACGTTCACAAGCTGACCGCGTTCTTCGCGTGGTCGGCGTGGGCCGCCGCGGCGCGCCGGCCCGGCCACAACTACTCGTATACGAACAACTGGCCGCCCGAGCCGCTCGTCGACAACAGGCCGACCGCGAACGTGATCGTCTGGAGCGTGCTGTCGCTGATCGCGCTGCTCGGCGGGATCGGCCTGCTCTTCGCCGCGTTCGGGCGCTGGCACGTCCTTGGCTGGCAGGGCCGCGAGCAGCAGACGCTGTCGTTCCGCGCCCCCGGTGACGTCGCGCTAACGCCCGCCCAGCGGGCGACCGCGTGGTTCTTCTTCGTGATGGCGGCGCTCTTCTTCGTCCAGACGCTCGTCGGCGCGGCCTCCCAGCACTACCGGGCCGATGCTGGCGAGCTTCTTCGGCATCAACCTCGCCGCCTGGTTCCCGTACAACCTCATGCGCACCTGGCACGTGCAGCTCGCGATCTTCTTCGTCGCGACGTCGTTCCTGGCCGCCGGGATCTTCCTGGCGCCGATGATCGCCAAGCGCGAGCCGAAGGGCCAGCACCTGCTGGCGTACGCCCTGCTCGGCGCGCTCGCCCTCGTCGTCGGCGGCAGCCTGATCGGCGAGCTCGCCGGCATTCACGGCTGGACGACGGGAGCCGCCGAGTGGTTCGGCGACCAGGGCTTCGAGTACCTCGATCTCGGTCGCTTCTGGCAGATCCTGCTCTCTATCGGGATCTTCTGCGTGGGTCTGGATGCTGTGGCGTGTCCTGCGCGTGCGCCTGCGCAACGAGCACCGCGGCAACATGCCGTGGCTCTTCTTCTTCGCGGCGCTCGCGATCCCGATCTTTTACGCGGTCGGTCTGCTCGCCCGCTCCGACTCGTCCTTCACGGTCACCGACTTCTGGCGCTTCTGGGTCGTGCACCTCTGGGTCGAGGACTTCCTCGAGCTCTTTACCACCGTCATGGTCGCGTACATCTTCGTGCTGCTCGGCGTCGTGCACGAGCGAGTGGCGCTGACTGGTCGTCTACCTCGACATCGTCCTCTACTCGGTCGGCGGCGTGATCGGGACGATGCACCACCTGTACTTCTCGGGCGAGCCCGCGGAGCACATGGCGCTCGGCGCGTTCTTCTCGGCAGCCGAGGTGATCCCGCTGACGTTCCTGACCGTGGAGGCGTGGACGTTCCTCCAGCTAGGGGCGAGACAGGAGCAACGATCGCAGACGCCCTTCCCGCACCGCTGGGCGGTGATGTTCCTCGTCGCCGTTGGCTTCTGGAACTTCCTCGGGGCGGGCATCTTCGGGTTCCTGATCAACCTGCCGGTCGTCTCGTACTACGAGATCGGCACCGCCCTGACGGCGAACCACGGGCACGCGGCGATGATGGGCGTCTACGGGATGCTCGCGGTCGGGCTCGCGCTCTTCTGCCTGCGCTACCTGATCCCGGCCGAGCGCTGGCCCGAGCGCGCCGCGAAGGTCAGCTTCTGGTCGCTCAACATCGGGCTCGCATGGATGGTGTTCGCGACGCTCTTCCCGCTCGGGCTGATGCAGCTCTACGAGTCGGTGAACAAGGGCTACTACAACGCGCGCACGATCGAGTTCCTGACGAACGACACGAACCGGCTGATCGAGTGGATCCGGCTCCCGGGCGACATCCTCTTCATCGCCGGAGGGGTCCTCCCGCTCCTCTACATCTGCTGGATCGGCATCCGCCACACTGTGAAGCAGGTCACGCTCGAGGAGCCGGAGGACATCCTCTTCACGGAGATCACCGAGCCCGCGGGCGCGGCGGAGCCGGTGTGACCGAGACGCTGCTCGCCGCGTCGTACGGCACGTTCCTGCTGCTCTTCGCGCTGGGGCTCGACGTGCTCGCCCGCCACACGCAGCGCCGCTCCGATCGCTACCGCACGGCGGGTTTCACCTACCACGAGCACCTCGACGCCTGGGAGTGCCCCGAGGGCCAGCACCTCTGGCGGCACGAGCACGACGAGGAACGCCGCCTCGTTCGCTATCGCGGCAAGCCGCACGTCTGCAATGCCTGCGCGGTTAAACAGCGGTGCACCGACTCCGACGAAGGGCGCGAGATCGTTCGCTTCCTCGACCCGTGGATCGTCTCCGAGGCGGGCCGCTTCCACCGCGGCGTCTCGGTACTCCTGGTCGGGCTCGCCGGCCTGATCGCGCTGGTCGCGCTGGTGCGGAACCACGACCCGCTCGACATGCTCGTGCTCGGGTCGCTGCTCGCGGTGACGTCGCTCATCGGCCGCCGGCTCGTGCCGGCGCTCCGGCCCCGGCCCGTGGCAGCGGCGGCCCGCTGACGTGTCGCAGGAAGACCTCGCGCTGATCGCGCACCTGCTCGGCGTGCTGCTGTTCTTCGGCGGGCTGTTCGTTGCGGCAGTCGCCCTCGAAGCGGCGCGGCGGCGAGAGCGCACCGGCGACGTCGCCGTGCTGCTCGGGCTCGCGCCGATCGCAGTGCTGCTGGTCGGAATCGGGATCGGGGTCGTGTTCGTCACGGGCTTCTGGCTGATCCAGGCCACCGACGGCAGCCTCGACGAGGGGTGGCTGCTGCTCGCGCTCGGCTTTCTCGTCGTCTCGGCGCTGCTCGGCGCGCTCGGCGGGCGCAGCCCCAAGCAGGCGCGCTTGCTCGCCGAGCGATCCTCGGTCGAGGATCCGCCTTCGGCCGAGCTCCGGCGCCTGCTCGACGAGCCGGTCGCGCGGGTGCTCAACGTCGCTTCCGCCCTTGCAGCACTTGCCGTGCTCGTGCTCATGGTCTGGCGTCCGTCGCTGTAGTGCGCAGAGATCCGGGGCTCGTCCCCCTCTCCCATGATCACCATCACGCGCTCGTGCGCGCGCGGCGACTCCGCAAGGCGGCGGCCGGCGAGGGCGATCTCGCGCGTGAGGCGGCCGCGTTCGTCCACGGGTTTCTCCGCGAGAGCGTGCCGCACTTCCGCGACGAGGAGGAGCGGCTCTTCCCGCTGGCGCTCCTGCACGCTCCGGAGACCGAGCTGCTCGTGGCCGAGCTCGTCCTCGAGCACGTCCAACTGCACGCGCTCGTCGGGCGCGTCGCAGACGGTGATCCGGAGGCGGCTGGCGAGGCCGCCCTGTTGCTCGAGCGCCACATCCGGCGCGAGGAGCGCGAGCTCTTCCCTGTCCTGGAGAAGCGGATCCCGGCCGCGGCGCTCGCCGAGCTCGCACTCGACGAGCGTGACGCCGCGCCTCAGCCACCGGTGCTCGACCTGCTGCACGCCGCCGGCGAGCGCGGGCCGCTCTGGGGAGCTGCCACCGAGGATTTGAACGCCACGCTGCTCGAATGGCCGCCGGGCGGCGGACAGCCCGAGCGCTCGAACCCGCACCGGGACCTGCTCTTCGTCATCGTCGCAGGAGCCGGGACGGCGACCGTCGCGGGCGAGTCGCACGTGCTCGCGCCCGGCCGGTTACTCCTGGTCGAGAAAGGGACACCGTACGCGGCCGAGGCAGGGCCTGCGGGCCTCCGCTACCTCTCGGTGCACCTGCGGCGCCCCGGGCTCGAGATCGGCCGGTTCTGACTACCAGCTCTTGGTGCGCGGCGCCCGGTCCGGCGCCTGCACGCGAACGCGCGCGTCGACCGCGATGCATCCGTCGCCCGATGCGATCACCGGGTTGAGGTCGAGCTCGGCCACTTCGGGCAGCTCCTCGCCGAGTAGCGAGAGGCGGTGCAGCAGGTCGGTGAGCGCGGCGACGCTTGCCGGTGCCCGCCCGCGGAAGCCGCTGACGAGGCGCCCGGCCTTGCCGGACGTGACGAGCTCTTCCGCGTCGACGTCGGTCAGTGGGGCGATGCGGAACTCCGCCGAGCCGATCAGCTCCGCGTAGACGCCGCCCGGGCCGAACGCGACGAGCGGGCCGAACATGGGATCCTGCACGAGGCCGGCGAGCAGCTCGACGCCGCCGCCGACCATCGGCTGGACGACGACGGGGCAGCCGATGCGTTCGGCTGCGAGCAGCACCTCTGCCCGGTCGCGCAGGTCGAGCGCGACGCCGCCGGACTCCGTCTTGTGCGCGCCCGCCTCGGCGGTCTTCACGACCACGGGGAAGCCCAGCTCTGCGGCCGCCTCTCCCGCGGCCGCGGGCGTCTCGGCGAGGCGCTCGGGAACGAGCGGGAAGCCGAAGCTGTCGAGCAGCGCGCGCACCTCGTCGGGCGTGAGCCAGCCGTCGTCGTCCCGCGCGAGCGCGCCGTCCGCAACGAGCCTGGCGCGAGAGACGTCGATGCCGTCGAGTTGCGGGACGGTGCCGTGAGGCCGGCGCAGCCATTCGCCGCGGCGTGCTGCGAGGCCGAGCGCGCGCGCCGCGGACTCCGGGTACGGGAACGCCGCAATGCCTGCCTCCGAGAGACCGGCGGGGACGCCGCCCTCGGCAACGATCGCAGCCAGCACTGGTTTGTCGGGGTGCGCCTCGCTGACGACGCGCCCGATGGACGCGGCGACCTCATCGGCACCCGCCATCACGGGCGGGACGAAGAGGACGATGACCGCGTCGACGTGGCCGTCGGCGAGCATCAGCGGCACCACCCGCTCGTAGGTCTCTCGGTAGCGGAGCCGAGCATGTCGATGGGATTGGCGATGCTCGCCTCGGCCGGGAGGATCTCGCGCAGCGCTGCGACCGTCTCGTCGCCGAGCGAGGGGAGCTCGAGCCCGGCCGCCTCGCACGCGTCGGCGCAGAGGATCCCCAGGCCTCCTGCGTTCGTGAGGACGGCGACGCGGCGCCCGCGCGGCAGCGGCTGCGACGAGAGCAGCACCGCGGCGTCGATCAGCTCCTCGAGGGTGGTCGCGCGGATGACGCCGGCCTGGTGGAACAGCGCTTCGACGGCCGCGTCGGAGCCGGCGAGGGCGGCAGTGTGGGAGCTCGCCGCGCGCGCCCCGGCACCCGTCGACCCGGACTTCATGGCGAGGATCGGCTTCGTCTGCGCGAGCCGCCGGGCGATATGCCCGAACTTGCGCGGGTTGCCGAACGACTCGAGGTAGAGCAGCACCACGTCGGTTTCCTCGTCGTCCTGCCAGTACTCGAGCAGGTCGTTCGACGAGACGTCGGCCTTGTTCCCGATCGAGACGAACCCCGAGAAGCCCAGGCCGCGCTCGGCAGCGCTCTCGAGGAGCGCGAGCCCCAGGGCGCCGCTCTGCGAGGAGAAGCCGACGTTGCCGGGCGGCAGGGCCTTCGGGCCGAACGTCGCGTTCAGGCGCTGGCCCGAGACGGCGATACCGAGGCAATTTGGTCCGACGAGCCGCGCTCCGTGGGCGCGGACGAGGGCGAGCAGCCGTGCCTGGCGCTCGATGCCCTCGGGGCCGATCTCGGCGAACCCGGCAGAGATCACGCAGAGCGCGCGGATGCCCTTGTGCAGCGCCTGCGCGGCCGCGTCGATGACGCGCTCGCCGGGCAGGCAGATGACGGCGAGATCGACGTCATCTGGGATGTCCTCGACGGAGGGGTAGGCGCGCACGCCCGCGACGGCCTCGGCGGCCGGGTTGACCGGGTAGGCGGCGCCCCGAAAGTCGGCGCGCAGGATGTTGCGGAAGAGCTCGCCGCCGATCGAGCCGGTGCGCTGCGACGCGCCGATGACGGCGACCGAGCGGGGCGAGAAGAACGGCGCGAGCGAGGCGGCGGTCGCGACGTGGTCGCGGCTCTCGACGCGCTCGCGGTAGGCCTCCGTCGACCGGATCGGGAACGACACCTCGACCTCGCCCTGCGCGAGCTCGCGCGTGACGTCGAAGCCGATCCGCTCGAAGACCTTGAGCATCTGCTGGTTCTGCGGGAGGACGATGGCGACGAAGCGTTCGATGCCCGCCTCGCCGGCCCGCTGCGCCAGCTGCTCCAGCAGCCGCGTGCCGATGCCGCGACGCTGGAACTCGTCCGAGACGGTGAAGGCCGCCTCGGCGGTGCTCGGGTCGCGCAGGCGCGCCCACGTCCCGAGCGCGACGACCCGCTCCTCATCGTTCTCGGCCAGCGTGCCGATCAGCGATCCGGTCGTCTGCCAGTCCGGGTCGAGGAAGTGCCCGACGAGCTCGTCGCCGATCCGCTGGATGCCGTGGAAGCGCAGGTAGAGGCTCTGCTCGGAGAGCCGCTCGAAGAACTCGCGGACCGTGTCCCCGTCGGCGGCGAGGGGCGAGCGCAGGCGCAGCGTGCTGCCGTCGCGGAGGATGACGTCGACCGCGTCGGCGGCGGGCGTTAGCGTGTCCACGGCCAAAGCGTCGTCGGGGGCGGGCGGTGGCGGCATCAGCGGATCGTCGAGGCCTGGTGCGGACTTGTACGGATACGCGCCAGCCTACGGCGCGCGCTTACCGGTCGCGCGGCTTTCCCACACCGCAGAATCAGGCGACCGCCCGATTCCCGGCCGGGTCTGCTCGCCGAAGCTTCGGGCAGGACTCGAACGGAGGTGGAGTGATGGACAACGTTCTGATCGCGGTCGACGGGTCGAGCGGGAGCGACCACGCGGTCCACGAGGGGCTCAAGCTTGCCGCCGCGACGGGCGCGGCTGTCACGTTCGTCTTCGTTCGCCAGCCCCCGATGCCGATTCTCGGCGCGCCGTACTACCAGCGTTCGCTGACCAGCGAGCTCGAGCACGCCGAAGAGGCACTCGGGCGCGCGCTCGACGAAGCGGCGGATCTCGGTGTGCCTGCGGTCGCGGAGATGCTCGAGGGGCCGGCGGCCCGCGAGGTCGTCGAGCTCGCGCGCGCTCGCTCGGTCGACCTGATCGTCGTGGGCTCGCGCGGCCTCGGCGCGGTGAGCGGAACGCTGCTCGGGAGTGTGTCGCGCGCGGTGGTGCACGACGCCGACCGGCCCGTGCTGGTCGTCCCGCATGCTGCGGTGCCGGCCCAGCTCGCGGCAGGCTGACGTTTGCCGCAGGACGCATGCGGGGTAGGCGCCCCGTATGCGAAAGATCCTGCTCATCCCACTTTTTGCGCTCCTGGCCGCACTGGTGGTCGCCGCAACGGCGAGCGGTCACGGCAAGGGCAAGCACCCCCACAAGCCGTTCCCGTTCCCGGCGACGATCTCGCTGCCGAAGGGGTTCCAGCCGGAGGGCATCGCCGTCAAGGGCCAGACGTTCTACGTCGGCTCGATTCCCACGGGCGCGATCTACCGCGGGTCGCTTCGCACGGGGACGGGCTCGGTGCTCGTCCAGCCGCAGGCCGGGCGCGCCGCCATCGGGGTCGACGTCGACCACAGCCGGTTGTTCGTGGCCGGCGGCGCCACCGGCAAGGCGTTCGTCTACGACGCGCGCACCGGCGCCGATCTCGGCTCGTTCACGCTGACGGCGCTGCCGACCTTCATCAACGACGTCGTCGTGACCAAGCGCGCGGCCTGGTTCACCGACTCGACGAACCAGCAGCTGTACAAGCTCGCGTTCGGCCGGCACCGGAGCCTGCCCGCGGCCGCACAGACCGTGCCGCTGACGGGCGACATCCAGTACGCCGCCGGCTTCAACGCGAACGGCATCGACGCGACGCCGAACGGCAAGACGCTCGTGATCGTCCAGACGAACACGGGCTTCCTGTTCACGGTCGATGCCGCGACGGGCGTGACGCACCGGATCGACCTGGGCGGTGGGCTCGTGCGCAACGGCGACGGGATCCTCCTGCAGGGCAAGCGGCTCTATGTCGTCCAGAACGCGGACAACCAGATCACGGTGATCAAGCTGCGCCACGACCTGCGGAGCGGGAAGGTCGTGGGGACGATCAAGGATCCGCGGTTCGACGTCCCGACGACGATCGAGCGCTTCGGCCCGTGGCTCTACGCCGTGAACGCACGCTTCCTGGCGACGCCGAAGCCGACCGACCCGTACACGGTCGTCCGCGTCCGCGCGCACTGACCCTGACCCGGCGGGGCGCGGCCGCTTCGGTCGCGTCCCGCGCCGGGAATCGCCCCGACGTGACCCTGCGGCTCGCACTCATCTCGATTGCCTCTCCGCACTTTCCGCGTGCGGAGGCTCGGCCCAGCGTGGCGATCCGCTCGCCTATGCGAGCTCGAGGGCGCTCTCCGCAGGGCGGCCGACGACGTCGGCTAGGCCGAGAGCGCGCGGCGGATCGCGTAGAGCAGGATCCCGCCGTGGCGGAAGTACTCGAACTCGCGCGCGGTGTCGATGCGGACGCGCGCGTCGAAGCCGACGCTGTCGGCGGTCACGCGCACCGTCCCGCCCGGGCCCGACGGCGCCTCGACGTCGAAGGTCTCGCGTCCGGTCAGGCCGAGCGACTCGGCGTTCTGGCCCTCCGGGTATTGCAGCGGGAGGATCCCCATCATCAGCAGGTTGGTGCGGTGGATCCGCTCATACGACTCGGCGATCGCGGCGCGCACGCCCAGCAGGTTCGGGCCCTTCGCCGCCCAGTCGCGCGACGAGCCGGATCCGTACTCCTTGCCGGCCAGCACCACGAGGGGCGTGCCCTCGGCGAGATACCGCTGCGACGCCTCGTAGATGGTCATCTCCTCGCCGGAGGGAATGTGCACCGTCCAGGTGCCCTCGCTCCCGGGGACGAGCTGGTTGCGCAGGCGGACGTTCGCGAAGGTGCCGCGCATCATCACCTCGTGGTTGCCGCGGCGTGAGCCGTACGAGTTGAAGTCGCGGCGCTCGACGCCGTGCTCGACGAGGTACTCGCCCGCCGGGCTCTGCGGGCGAATTGCCCCCGCCGGCGAAATGTGGTCGGTCGTGACGGAGTCGCCGAGTGAGACGAGACAGCGTGCGCCGCGCACGGGCTCGACCGGCTGCGGCTCGCGCGGCATGCCGTCGAAGTACGGCGGCCGGCGCACGTAGGTCGAGCTGGCGTCCCAGTCGAACAGCGCGCCGTCGGGGATGTCGAGCGCGCGCCACTGGTCGTCGCCCGTGTAGACGTCGGCGTAGGTGCGGGCGAACATCTCGCCCTTGACGGACCCGGCGATGGCCTCCTGGATCTCGGCTGACGTCGGCCAGATGTCGCGCAGGAAGACGTCGCTGCCGTCGTCGCCCTGGCCGATCGGCTCGCTCGTCAGGTCGAGGTCCATGCGACCGGCGAGCGCGTAGGCCACGACGAGCGGTGGCGAGGCGAGATAGTTCGCCTTCACCTCCGGGTGGATGCGCGCCTCGAAGTTGCGGTTGCCGGACAGCACCGAGCAGACGACGAGGTCGGCCTCGGTCACCGCCTCGGAGATCGCCTCGGGCAGGGGCCCTGAGTTCCCGATGCAGGTCGTGCAGCCGTAGCCGACCGTGTGGAAGCCGAGCTCCTCGAGGTACGGCGTCAGGCCGGCGCGCTCGTAGTACTCCGTGACGACCTTCGAGCCCGGCGCGAGTGACGACTTGACCCACGGCTTGCGGGTCAGGCCGAGCTCGACCGCCTTCTTCGCGAGCAGGCCGGCGCCGAGCATCACCTGCGGGTTCGACGTGTTCGTGCAGCTCGTGATCGCCGCGATGACGACGGCGCCGTGGTCGAGCTCGTACGTCTGGCCGTCGATCTCGACGTCGACGCTCGTGCGCGCGTGCGTGGCGGTCGCGGCGGCGGGCTGCGGCGCCGCCTGCGGCTCGAGCTCGTGCTCGAGCGCGCCGGGCTCCTGTGCGACCGTGGGGTCGCTCGCCGGGAACGTGTCGGCCAGGCCCCTGTCGAGCGCGCCGTTGCCGTAGCTCGCGCCGAACGACGGCATCGCCGCGATAAACGACTCCTTGGCCTCCGTCAGGGGCACGCGGTCCTGCGGGCGGCGCGGCCCGGCGATGCTCGGCTCGACGTCGCCGAGGTCGAGCTCGACGATCTGCGAGTAGGTCGGATGGTCGTCGGGGTCGTGCCAGAGCATGTTCTCGCGGCAGTAGGCCTCGACCAGGTCGATGCGCTCCGGCGGCCGGCCGGTGAGGCGCAGGTAGTCGAGCGTCACCTCGTCGACGGGGAAGAAGCCGCAGGTCGCGCCGTACTCGGGCGACATGTTCCCGAGCGTCGCGCGATCGGCGAGCGCGAGGCCGGCGAGCCCCGGGCCGAAGTACTCGACGAACTTCCCGACCACGCCGACCTTGCGAAGGATCTGCGTCACGGTCAGGACGAGGTCGGTTGCCGTCGCGCCCTCGCGCAGCCGGCCACCGAGCTTGAAGCCGACCACTTGCGGGACGAGCATCGACAGCGGCTCGCCGAGCATCGCGGCCTCCGCCTCGATGCCGCCGACGCCCCAGCCGAGCACGCCGAGGCCGTTGATCATCGTCGTGTGCGAGTCGGTGCCGACGAGCGTGTCCGGGAACGCCTGGCCGTCGCGGCTCTCGACCACGCGGCCGAGGAACTCGAGGTTGACCTGGTGGACGATCCCGGTGCTCGGCGGGACAACCTTCAGGCCGTCGAAGGCCTGCTGGCCCCAGCGGAGCAGCGCGTAGCGCTCCTTGTTGCGCTCGAACTCGCGCTCCGCGTTGATTCGGAAGGCACCGCGGCTGCCGAACGCGTCGACCTGCACCGAGTGGTCGATGACCAGCTCGGCCGGAATGCGAGCCTCGATGCGGGCCGGGTCGCCGCCGAGGTCCTGCATCGCTGCGCGCATAGCGGCGAGGTCGACGACGACGGGGACGCCGGTGAAGTCCTGGTGCAGGACGCGCGACGGCTTGAAGGTGATCTCGCTGCGCGGCTCGTCGGTGGCGACCCAGCGCGCGACAGCCTCGACCGTCTCGCGCGTGACGGTGTCGCCGTCCTCGTGGCGCAGCAGGTTCTCGAGCAGGATGCGCTGCGTGTACGGCAGTCGCGCGACGTCGTACGTCTCCTGCAGCGCGCCGAGCCGGAAGATCTCGTAGTCCTGCCCGCCGACGGCGAGCGTTCCACGGGCTCCGAACGTGTCCGCGCTCACGGTGTCCAGCCTACCGTCGGTCCGCAGGTGTATCCGGCTGCCCAGGGAGTCCACGTACATGTCGTCGTTGCGGCACGCCACCCCGTAGGCCCGGCTGGAAACGTAGTGGTGACTCGAGCGCGTCCCGACAACTCCATGCGGCTGTCGAGCTGCGGGACGACGAGCAGCGCGAGCCCGGAGGCAGTGCCGACGGCGAGAACGACTGTCACGTGGGCGACCTGCAGGATGGCAGTCACGACGAATGCAACTACGACGGCGGCGAGGGCGGCCGCGGCCGTGACGACGATAGCACCGTGTTCCCAGTCCCCACATGGTCGTTGATGCCGCATGCGCCGCTCGAACGGAAGCCTCGCGGAGGATCAACGCGAGTGCCCAGGAAAAGCCGGCGTAGGCGACGCCGATCGCCCAACGGTGACGCCGCGACCCGGCGCCCGGCACGCGCGAGGCGATTCCGACCTGCATCAGCAGCCCCACCCCGACCGCTTGCCACGTCGGGTGGCCCCGGTCGAGCAGCACGGCCGCGAGGAGAGGCCCCGCCACGACGATTGCGCCGAGCACGAGAATCGTTGGCGCGGCGACCCGGTCGCGGCCCGCAAAAACGACCACGATTCATGTATACCAATCGTGCGATATCACCAGACGACGCTACCCCTGTGCCAACGGAGGGCGATGTCTCGCGCGCCTCTTCGGACGGTGCCAGGCACGATCCGGAAAGGCGCGCGGCTTAGTAACACGATCCGCACGTGCCGAGCGCAACGCTGCTCAGGTGGCTGGGATCCGCTGAGGCCGCTTGGCGCTCCCGCGGTGCCAGGCGTAGTGACGAACCCGCGCAAAAGTGTCACGGCTTTCATGCGGCCCGGCGGCTTCCGAAGGACAGCCTGCTCAGTCCGCGAGCTGCTGCAGCGTCACGCCGAGGACGGGCACGAGGATCGTCAGCACGAACGCGATCCGGCCGACGAAGACGAGCCGCGGGCGCTCGGTGGGCGCCTCGCCGGCTCGCACCTGGGCCGCCAGGCGTGGGCCGAGGACGAAGTCGTGCAGCACCGACATGCCGATCATCAGCGCGACCGCGGCCATCTTCACTGCGAGCACGACGCCGAAGCCGGCCGACGCGCCGTCGAGGTCGTCGTCCGCCAGCAGCAGCCCGGTGACCACGGCGACGCCGAGCGCCCCGTAGCCGATCGGCCGCCAGCGCGTGCCGAGCGCCTTCAGCGCCTTCCCGCGCGCCTCGCCCTCGAGCCGAATGATCACGGGCACCGCGACGAAGACGAGCGCGACCGTGCCCCCGACCCAGACGGCGGCCGCGAGCAGGTGGATGGCAACGAGGACGCTCTCCACGAATCGCACACGCTAATCGCCTTGGAGCGCGGCGCCATGTTCTCGGCGTTTCCGGCGAGGCGAGCTTGCTCGCCGCAGCCACGTCGCGCGAAGTCGCGTCTGATCTGTTGTTCATCCGTCGAAAGTCGTCATGGTGCCGGCGAAGCCGCACTGGACTTTCGACGGCAGCTATTCCATCGGAACCTGGAGCAGCAAGCGCGGCTGGATGCGATCGAGGATCTCGGTCAGCGACTCACCGGTCGCCGTGATGCCGTGGTTCCTGAGCCCGACGATCGCGTGACCAGGGTCGGGCGCGGCGTCGATCAGGTCGGAGACGCTTCGCGCGAGCTCCTCGGTGCCGCACGGGTAGTTGATCTCCGTTGCCGTGATGCCGTCGACCCACGCGTGCACGTGGAGGATCGCGCCCACGTCCGGGTGGTTGCGGTAGATCATCCAGTGCTCGATCGCGTCCACCGAGACGCGCCGCGGCTCGACCGTCGGCGGGACGCTCAGTACCATCCGCCCGCCGTCGACGTCGTAGTCCGAGACGAGCAGGATGTCGCGCCCCGGCACGTCGAGTTGCGTCTTGTCGACGCCGCTCGCGCTCATCCAGAAGCGGCGCTCGTCGAGTCGCGCCGAGAGGTTCCCGTAGGAGAGCCCGCCGAGCCCGTAGAGCCGCTTCACGTGGCGGAGCTCCTGCTCGTTGAGCAGGTCGTCGATCGGGAACGGGTTCGGCAGCAGCCCGAGCTCGCCGAGCCGTACGCCCGCGGCCCGGATCTCGTGCGTGTGCGCGTCGCCCTCCCACAGGTCGGGCTCGAGGTCGGTGCGGAACTCGTTGTCGATGACGAGCCGCGAGGTGGCCAGCGGCTCGAGCCGCTCCACGACTCCGTCCGCAAGCGCCTCCATGTCGCCGTCGTCCAGCACGCGGTAGCTGCCGCGCTCCATCGTCGTGAACCAGACGCCTGAGCCCGGTACGAACATGAGCGAGACGTTCGCCAGCGCCCGCACGAGCATCGGATAGGTCGCGCCGAGCACGTCCGGCGGCTGCTCGGGAAGCTCCCAGAGCGCAGCGACGAACGTGCCGCGCGCGCGCCGCCGGTAGGGCTTCGGCGCCGCCGGGTCGACGAGGTTGACGACCAGCGCTGCGTCGGGCGCTTCGGTCTGCTCGAAGCCCGCCGCGCCCAGCGCGGCGGCCACCTCGCGCGCGAGGGCGGCGTGCGTCGGGGTCGTCGGCGTGCCGACGAACGCGAACGAGCCGCGTGGCTGCCGGCCGGCTCGCTGTGTGCGGGGTGGGGTGGAAAGCTGGGTCACGGGAGCGCCTCCGGTCGAGAATCGGTTACCGCATGGTCGGCCCGCGCCGCTGCCGCGCCATCGGGATCGCTCCGGACGCGCGTTGCGGTCTTTCGCGGATGGGAAGCCGCGGCGGCTGCTAGACGTTTCCCGGCGCGTGGACGTGACAGACCAGACATTCGCCGCCGAGGTCGTCGACCGCTCCGCCGAGGTGCCGGTTGTCGTCGACTTCTGGGCCGAGTGGTGCGGCCCGTGCCGGACGCTCACGCCGGTGCTCGAGCAGGAGATCGAGTCCCGCGGCGGCCAGGTGGAGCTCGCCAAGGTCGACGTGGACGCGAACCCCGCGCTGGCCGAGGAGTACGGCGTCCGCGGGATCCCCGCTGTGAAGGCGTTCCGCAACGGCCGCGTGGTCAGCGAGTTCGTGGGCGCGCAGTCGCCGACGTCGGTGGCCGCGTTCCTCGACGCGCTCACGCAGCCGACCGAGGGCGAGCGGCTGCTGGCCGAGCTCGGCGAGAGCGGGGACGAGCCCGGCCTCGTCGCGCTGATCGGCGGCGGCGAGTACGCGCCCGCGCTCGACCTGATCCTCGACGAGATCTCCGCCGTGCCGCCCGAGCGGCGCGACCTGCTCCGCCGGATCGCGCTCGCGATCTTCGACGAGCTCGGGCCCGACGACGCGGTCACACAGGCGTACCGCCGCCGGCTCGCCACGGTCCTCTTCTAGGCGCGCGCGAGCAGCACCTGGAGCGCCAGCATCCCGGCGAACGAGGTGGCCAGCGCGGCGGCAACGGTGTGCGCGGTCGCGGCCCGGCGCGCCGAGGGGACGAGCTCGGCAAAGACGAGCCACGCCATCGCGCCACCCGCGAAGCCGAGCCCGACCGGCAGGAATGAGCCGAACTGCTCGACGAAGATGAACGCGGGCACCGCGAGCAGCGGCTGCGGCAGGCTCGAGAAGACGCTCCACCAGGCCGCACGTAGCACGCTCTCGCCTCGCGGCACGAGGACGAGGCTGATGGCAAACCCCTCCGGGATGTTGTGGATCGCGATCGCGGCCGTGATGAAGACGCCCAGCTCCTTGCCGCCGCCGAACGAGACCCCGATACCGACGCCCTCGGCCACCGAGTGCACCGTCATCACGGCGATGATGGTCACGGCGGTGCGTGCGTCCACCCCGCGGAGCCCGCCGATGTGCAGCTCCTCGCGCCCGGCCAGGACGCGCTGTGTGAGCGCGATGAAGGCGACGCCGAGGACGACGCCTGCGAGCAGCCGCGGAGAGCCGCGTCCCCAGCCCTCGTAGGCGAGCACGACCGTGGCGGCCAGCATGGCGCCGGCCGCGGAGGCATCGGCCATGCCGAGCCGTCCGCGCATCGCGTCGGCACCGAATGCGAAGGGCAGCGCGCCCAGCCCGCACGCCAGCGCCGTCACCAGCGCGGCGGCGGCGACCGTGAACGCGTTCACGCCCACGGTGGCCACCGTTGCACGGTCACGCCGGCGGCGAAACCGTGCTTTCCCGCGTCGCTACTGCTGCTTCTTGGCCGGCTTCGCGAGCTTGCCCGTGCCCTCGGCGACGATGTCGGCGAGCTCGAGCGCGTAGGCCTTCTGCGCGGTGAGGAGCTCGTTCGCGAACGTGAACGAGCTCTCGACGATCTCGCGCGGCGTCGGGAAGCCGGTCGCCGCGCCCGCATCCGGGATCAGGCCGACGGCGACCTTGGTGGCGCGCAGCGAGACGTCCTGCGCCTGCTTCAGCGACGTGATCGCGGCCTTCTCGGCCGACGCGAGCAGGGCGTTGTAGTCGGTGGTGATGGTGCTCATGGCAACCCTCCAGGTTCGTGTTCCAACTGCGCTAGGTATACCAAGCAGGCGCTTGGTAGTCCAGCGCCTGCTCGCGGGCGACGACGGCTCACGGCGCGAGCCGGAAGGGCGGGTAGCGGTCGGTCACGAGCAGGAAGGCATACGCACTGACGCGGTTGCCCCAGCGAATCACCCCGAGCACGTAGTCGAACAGGCCTTTCGGGTAGCGCCCGGTGAACAGGATCGCGAACCAGGCGATGATCACGGCCACGAACGCGCCGATCGCGAGGAAGACAAGCACGATGTAGTGCGGGATCGCGAGGAACCACTTGACGAGCGGGAGCCAGCGGTTCAGGTCCTCCCCCGCGTCCGGGTAGGGGACGTCGAGGACGACCGCCTGCCGCTCGTCCGTCGACGGGTAGCGGTCATCCATGAGTGCGAGGTAGACGCCGACGCGGTTCGTGAACCGGAGCAGCTCGAGGTTCCAGTCGTACCACCAGCGCGGGTACTTCTGGCGGAAGAGGATCATCAGCAGCGGGCCGAAGAAGAGAATCCCGCCCGCACCCACAGTGGCTCCGGTGGCGTACTCATGGTTGTAGTACGACGTGCCGCCGTCGACGGCGGCGAGGACGATCAGAATCGGGATCGCGGCGAAGATCCGGAACCCGGTCGTGAGCCGGTTCAGGTCGCGGTCCGGGTACTCGATCGAGAACTGCAGCGGGTACGGCGCAGCCGCCCCGGTGGTCTGGTTGCCCGGCTCCATCACTGAAGCACCTCCTCCGTCCGGTTTCTCCTGACCGCGCAACGATCGCACGCGAGGCCGCCAGCGGCCAGAGCCGGCCCTGCAGCAGGAAGCGCCGGAGCGCGGTGGCTTGACGGACGAGACTCATTAGGCTTATGCTTTAGGCAAATGACCAATCAGCTGCAGGAGACCGGCGATGGGATCAGGCCGACGCGGGAGCGGATCCTGCGTGCGACCTCCGAGCTCATGGCCGAGATCGGGATCGACCGCGTCCGGAGCCGCGCAGTGGCCGAGCGCGCGGGCGTGAACCCGGCACTCGTCCACTACCACTTCGGCTCCATGTCGGCGCTCGTCCTGGAGGCGGCCGAGGACTCCCTCGTCCGCGAGCTCCTCCCGTCGATCGAGGCGCTGCAGTCCGGCGCCACCATCCACGACGGCGTCCGTGCGATCCTCGAGTGGATCGAGCGCTACGGAGAGCAGACGCCGAGCTCGACGATCCTGGCCGAGGCGATGGTGAAGGCCACCCGCGACCCTGCCTTTCGGCGGTGGACGCGCCACGCCTCCCGCCGCTTCCGCGCACTGCTTCTGGAGCGGCTCGAGGCGGCCCGGGGTAGCGGCGAAGTCGATCCCGACCTCGACCTCGAGGGGACGGCCGTGCTGCTGGCGGCGGCCCTCGACGGCCTGCTCTTCCACCGCCTCGTGGACCCGAAGCTGGACGTGGTGCAGGCGGCCGGGCCGCTCGAGGCGATGCTCCGGACGGTGCAACCCGGCGGCGAGCCGAACCGGAAGGTGGTGATGCCAGATGGGTGAGGAGCCGCGCGGCGGCGCAATGCTCCAACTGGAGGACGTCGTCAAGACCTACGGCAGCGGCGACATCGCCGTGCACGCGCTGCGAGGGATCGACCTGGACGTCGACGCGGGCGACTTCGTCGTTCTGCTCGGGCCGAGCGGCTCGGGCAAGACCACGCTCCTGAACGTCGTCGGCGGCATCGAGTCTCCCACCTCGGGGCGGGTGGTGGCCGACGGCGTCGACTTGCCGGCGCTGGACGACGAGGGGCGAACGGCCTACCGGCGTGACCGCGTCGGCTTCGTGTTCCAGTTCTTCAACCTCATCCCGACCCTGACGGCGCGGGAGAACGTCGGGCTGATCGCCGAGCTGACCGGAAAACCCGACCAGGGCGCGGTGGCCAGGGTGCTGCGCGAGGTCGGCCTCGGGACGCGGATGGATCACTTCCCGGGTGCTCTCTCCGGCGGCGAGCAGCAGCGCGTCGCGATCGCCCGCGCGCTCGTGAAGGACCCGCCGCTCCTCCTCTGCGACGAGCCCACCGGGTCGCTCGACCAGGAGACCGGCCGGGCGGTCCTCGACCTGCTGCGCCGCGTGAACGGAGAGCGCGGGTGCACCGTCGTTCTGGTCACGCACAACTCCGCGATCGCCGAGATGGCCGACCGGGTGATCCGCATGCGCTCGGGGGAGCTCGAGGACGACCGGCGAAACGCCGAGCCCGTGCTCGCGGAGGCGCTGCACTGGTGAGCCTGTTGCGGCTGAAGCGTCGGCGCGACCTGGGACGGCAGCGGGCGCAGTTCGGCGCCGTGGTCGCCACCCTGTTTCTCGGCGTGGCGCTGTTCGTCGCCACCTACGACGCCTACCGGAACCTCGACGCCTCCTACCGAGAGCTCTACTCCCGGCTCCACTTCGCCGATCTCACGGTGACCGGCGGCCCGACCGCCGAGCTCGCCGCACGGGCCCGGGCGGGCGGGGCCTCGGCGACGATCCGGACGGTCGCTGACACGCCGTTCCAGGTCGCCGGCTCGAAGCTCCTGGGACGGGTGGTCGGCATGCCCGCCGGCGGCCAGCCCGCCGTCAACCGCGTGCGGGTCCTGTCCGGCACGTACCTGCGGCCCTCGCAGTCGCGCGGCGTCCTCGTCGAGCAGCACATGGCCTCCCACTTCCACCTGGGCGTGGGCGACACGATCCGGGTCCGCGGCAGCGGGGGCTGGGTGAACGCCGACGTCGTTGGAGTGGTGGCCTCGCCGGAGTACCTGTGGCCGTCGCGCAGCCGGCAGGACATCCTGACGGCGCCCGGCAGCTTCGGCGTGCTGTTCGTCCCGCAGGCCCTGGCGCGGAGCCTCGCTCCGCCGGCTGCGCCGTCCCAGGTGGCCGTGTGGGGGGCGGGCTCGTCCCTGCTCGAGAGCCTGCGCACGAGTGCCCGTGACGGCGGCGCCCTGGAGGTGGTCGCGCGCTCGGAGCAGGCCTCGAACGCCGCCCTGCAGGAGGACGTTCAGGGCTTCGGCGAGCTCGCTGTCCTCTTTCCCATCCTCTTCCTGTCCGCGGGCGCCATGGCCGCCTTCGTGCTCCTGAGCCGCCTCGTCCGCTCGCAGCGGCCCGTGATCGGGATGCTCACGGCGAACGGGTTCCCGCCGCGCACGATCCTTCGCACCTACCTCGGCTACGGGGTGTGGACGGGGCTCGCGGGCGGGGTGCCGGGCGCGATCGCCGGCGCCCTGCTCGGCAGGTGGATCACGCACGTGTACACGTCCGCCATCTCCGTGCCGATCACCGTGATCCGGCTCTCGCCCTGGACGGCGCTGATCGGCGTGGCGATCGCGGTGCTCGCGGGCGCGCTCGCGGCCGCGGCCCCGGCTCGCGCGGCGGCCCGCGTGATGCCCGCCGAGGCGATGCGCGGGATCGCGCCCGTCGCGGCCGGCCGCGGCAGCCTGCTCGAGCGCGTCGTGCCTCCGCTCCGGCGGCTCCCGGGACGCTGGAAGCTCGCCCTGCGCGACATCGGCCGCAGCAGGCGCCGGACGATCTCGACGGTGGTGGGCGTGGTGCTGTCGCTCAGCCTGGTGCTCGTGTCGTGGGGGATGCTCGACACGACCGACATCCTCGTCTCGCGCCAGTTCGACACGGTGCAGCGGCAGGACGCGCAGCTCTACTTCACGCAGGGGACGCCGTCGCCGTCGGAGCTCTCATCCGTGCGGGCGGTGCCGGGCGTGTCCGCGGTCGAGGCTGCGGCTCAGCTCGACGTCTCCGTGTCGAGGGGCGGCCGGAGCTACGCGACGACGCTCGTCGCGCTCGAGCCTGGCACGGCCATGCACACCTTCCTGCGCCCGGGCGGGGGAACGGCGACGCTGGACGACGGCGGCCTCCTTGCCGGCAGCGCCCTCGGCGGGAAGATCGGCGTGTCGAAGGGCGAGCGGGTCACCGTCCGGTCGGCGTCGCTGCCGGCGCCGGTGCAGCTGCCGCTCTCCGGTTTCGTCGACGAGCCGCTCGGAACGCTGGCATACGTCTCGCTCCCGGGTCTCGAGCGGGCCGTGGGCGGGAGTGACCCGGCGAACACGGCGCTCGTGCGCTTCGCGCCCGGCGCCGACCGCATGCGCGTCCTCGACCGGCTCCAGGCCTTGCCGTCAGTGTCGGTCGTGACGGACTCCCAGGGGCTCGCTCGCTCGGCGCGCTCGTTCCTCGGCCTCTTCTACGCCTTCGTCGGGATCATGCTCCTGTTCGGCGGGCTGATGGCCTTCGGCCTGATGTTCAACACGATGTCGGCCAACATCGCCGAGCGCGCGACCGAGATGGCCACGCTGCGCGCGGCCGGGGTGCGGCGCCGGACGATCTCGGGCCTGCTCACGCGCGAGAACCTGCTGGTGACGGCGATCGGGATCATCCCAGGTCTCGCGATCGGCTACGCGCTCGCCGCCGTCTTCATGTCCTCGTTCAACAGCGACCTCTTCACCTTCACGCTGCACGTGCGGCCGCGCACCCTGGTCTTGTCCGCGTTCGCCATGCTCGTCGTCGCGCTCGTGTCGCAGTGGCCCGGCGTCCGCGCCGTCGGCAGGCTCGACGTTGCCCGCGTCGTGCGCGAGCGCTCGCTCTGAGCTGCTGGCCGGCGGCGCGGCTTCTAGTCCTCCAACGGCGCACTCCGGGCTGGGCACCGCCACGCCCGGCAGCGAGACCTGGAAGCGGCAACCGCGGGGAACGACGCCGTCTCGCTTCAGAGCAGCGAAGGTCGCGTAGGCGGCGAGCCAGCCTCCGCGTACCCGAGCCACTCGAACTCGAGCCCGGCACCGTCGTCGCCGGGCCGCAGCATCAGGCGAGCCAGCGCCCGGTACGCGTCGGGCGCCGGCGGAGCCACGTCGAAGCAGGTGCGCGAGTACGTCAGTTCGCGCCGGTGAACGCGCGGTAGACGCGGATGAGCGTCTCCCTCTGGTCGGCGCTCAGCGCGTCGTCGAGGCGGATGGCCTCCTCGACCCCGGGGCCGCGCTCGCGCTCGTCGAGCAGACCCGCCCGCTCGTAGAGCGTCGCCGCCGAGAGATCGAGCGCCTCGGCGAGGTTCTTGAGCACCTGCGCCGACGGCTGGTAGAGCCCGCGCTCGACCTGGCTCAGGTAGGCGTTCGAGACGTCGGCCATGTCGGCGAGCTGGCGCAGCGAGAGATCGGCGAGCTCGCGCTGCATGCGGATGAACCCGCCGAGCGGGTCGGTTGTGTCTGCCATGAGCCGAGGATAAAGGGCGCTTGGCTGGCCAAGCAAGCGCTCAGTGGGGCCACGGTCCGCTCGACTCCACGCGCAGCACCCAGCCGCCGCCGTCCTCGACGACGCGCCACCTGTGCTCGAGGATCGGGCCGGTCGCGCGGCGGCCGTCCCGCCCGCGGCCGTGCCAGCGCGCGACGAAGATGACGACGTTCCGCTTCGCCCCGGCAAAGATGCGGGTCAGGCAACGGGCCTCGATGACCCGGTAGTCGTGCGTGGGCAGGCGAATCGGGCACCGATGCCAGCCGACCGCGCGGCCCGCTGGTGCGTACCGTCCATGGCTGCCCTTCGCCAGCGCGCCGAGCGCCGAGTCCAGCACGGTCCCGTGCGGCAACGGACACGAGGTGCCGCACGCAGGCGGATGGAACGGCGTGTTGCTCAGCCCGAAATCCGTGACGCGATGCGTGATGCCATCGAAGCGCAGCGAAGCCACCGTGCCCGAAGGCGCGCCGGCTCCGTAAGGACGAGAGCAGGCGTTGCAGACGAAATGGCCCGTGAAGACGACGCGGGGAAAGCGACCTAGGCGAACCCAGACGACGTGTGGTGAGTGCTCGCCCATCGACGCAGCCGATGTGTCGACCGCCCGCTGCACCCACGGTGGCGCGTGCGGGTGCAGCGCCGCCTCACCCTGCGGCGCGAGGACGACGCAGACAAGCATCACGCCGGCCACGGCGCCGAGCATTCGTCCCACGATCGGTACGACGACGAGGGGGGCGGGCGGTTTGCATCCCGGGCGGGCGAGAAAGAACGCCGACATGCCTCCGCGCGCGCTCTGGACCGGGACGATCTCCTTCGGCCTCGTGAACGTGCCCGTGCGCATGTACAGCGCGACGAAGGAGCACGATCTCCACTTCAACTTCGTCCACGAGAAGGACGGCAGCCGGATCGGTTACGAGAAGGTCTGCAAGAAGGAGGGCAAGCCGGTCCCGGACGATGAGATCGTCAAGGCCTTCGAGTGGGAGAAGGGCGAGTGGGTCTACATGACCGACGAGGACTTCGAGGCGGCGCAGGCCGAGGGCGGCCGCACGATCGACATCTCGGACTTCGTCGACTCCGAGGACATCGACCCGATCTACTTCGAGAAGACGTACTACCTCGGCCCGCAGGACGGTGACGAGAAGGTCTACGCGCTGCTGGCCAAGGCGCTCGACCAGTCGGGGCTCGCCGGGATCGCCAAGTTCGTCATGCGCGACCGGCAGCACCTCGGCGCGCTGCGCGTGCGGGACGGCGTGATCACGCTCGAGCGCCTGTACTTCGCCGACGAGGTCGTGGCGCCGAAGGACGCGAAGCCGCCGAAGTCGAGGGTCGAGAAGAAGGAGCTCGACATGGCGATCGAGCTGATCGACCGCTTCCGGGGCGAGTGGAAGCCCGAGAAGTACAAGGACACCTACCGCGACGCGCTCATGGACGTCATCAAGCGCAAGCGCAAGGGCGAGAAGATCCACACCGAGACGACGCCGGAGCCCGAGGAGACGGCCGACCTGATGGAGGCGCTCCGCGCGAGCCTCGCGTCGGCGAAGGGCGGCAAATCCGCGCCGAAGAAACGCGCCTCGACTCGCAAGCGGGCGCCGGCGCGCAAGTCACGCACGCGCGCGAGCCGCAAGTAGCGATTCGCCGAGATCGCGGTTACCCTGCGCCGCCCGCGCGGGGAGCGGGCGCTCTCCAGGATGCGGGTTCTCTTTCTGACAGTTGCGTGCGCGCTTGCCTTCGGGCTCGTGGCCCGGCCGGCGGACGCGAGCCAGCGGCTCGGCGACGTGGACGTCAAGAACCCCACGGTCCAGGTCAACCGTAGGGGCGAGGCGCTCGTCACCTACACGCGTGCGGACGGCGTCGTGCGCCACGTGCTCGCGTGGGGCGCGATCAACGCCCGCGAGCCGAGCCCGAACGTCGCGCCGGTGGCGTTCCAGATCGACAACTCGGGCGGCTGGAAGAAGGAGCGGCGACTCGTCTGGAAGACGTTCCGCAACGCGTGCACCGCATACGACGGGCCTGCACTCGTGTACGTGGTCGCCACCTGCAAGGCGCCTGACGGCTCGTACTGGGCGCTCCAGAGCTGGCAGCGGATCCTGCCGATGCGCGGCGTTGCGCCGTTCAAGCCGGGCCAGGGCCACTGGGAGCTCCATCTGTCGCACTGGACCGGCGCGCTCGGCACGCTCGAGGTCTCGCCGAACTTCACCTATGGCGGCATGTGGCAAGGCCTCTTCGGCCGGCTCACCTACCACGGCTGGGCGGTGCACGGCTACCGCACGCCGACCTCGACCGTCGGCGACCTCGACGCGCGCTACTTCTACATCGACACGCTCGACTCGGTCTGGGGCGCGGGCTGGAAGCGCGCTGCCGCGAAGGTCACGCACAACCCGAACGGCGGCTTCTGCTTCAGCTTCGTCGACGACCGGCCGCCGCCCGGCTATCCCGACCGCGCGATCCGGCCCGCCGGGAACGGCAGGCAGCACCGCGTGACCGTCATGGGCCCCGGCGTGACGCCTGACCTGCAATGGGCCGGCGACGGCCTCGGCGCCTACGACGCGAAGGCCGACTCCGCGTTCAACGCGCGGTTCGACTCGCTGCTCGCGGGCGACAAGGTCTGCTCCGCCGAGCGGTAGCCGTCCCGCGAAGGCCGGGCTCGAGAGCTAACCGCCCGTCCAGGGAGAGTCCGGCCGTGGACAGCCGCGCCACCCCCGGCGGGTGATGCCGACCCTGGCCGCCCGTTCAGGAGGCCGTTCGGCCTATTGAAAGCACGGCGCAACCTGCGTAGGTTCGTCGCCGGAGGGGTTTCTGAAGATCTGCGGCTTCGATGTGAGCCCTGGCCGGCTCACCCTGAGGATGCTTGCCGTCGCGGCGCTTGCCGCGGCGGGCGTCGCCGTGGCGCCGGTCGGCGGATCGCAGGCCGCGACGGAGCTCACCGCAGGTCTCGGCGACTGCGTGCAGGACGACGCCTGGCCGGCGGCTCGCCAGGACTACGCCGACCAGGTGGTCGCGCTCGTCAACGAGCATCGCGCCTCGCTCGGGCTCGTCCCGCTGCAGGTCTCGCCGGCGCTGACGGCGGCCGCGGTCTGGAAGGCGCGCCACATGACGTACTACGGCTACCTGGCCCACGACGATCCCGCGCCGCCGGTCGATCGCAGCTGGTTCCAGCGCCTGCAGGCGTGCGGGTATCCGTCGTGGGGGGTCGGCGGCGAGAACATCGCCCTCGGCTACGAGACGCCCGAGGCGGTCGTGAAGGGGTGGCTCGGGTCCCCCGGCCACGCGGCGAACATCGAGAATCCGAGCTTCCGGGCGATCGGCGTCGGCGTCGCCCGGGCGCCGATCATCGACGGGTATCTCTTCTGGGCGCAGGACTTCGGCACGATCGACGACTCCGGCTCGCCGGTTGCCGACACCACTGCGCCGAGCGCGCCCGGCCTCCTCACCGCCACCGCCCGCTCATCGAGCCAGGTGTCGCTGACCTGGGGGCCGAGCACCGACAACGTCGGCGTCACCGGCTACCGGGTCTACCGGAACGGGGCCCAGGTCGGGACGACGACGGCGACGTCCTACGTCGACGAGGGGCTGACGGCCGGCAGTGCGTACAGCTATACGGTCCGCGCGTACGACGCCGCCGGGAACCCCGGCCCGCCGTCCGGCGCGGTGACCGTCACGATCCCGCTGCCGCCGCCGATCGCGGGCGCCGTCTATGCCTCGAGCACGTGGATCGAGTCGGGCTTCGCGGCCGGAGGGTTCCCCTTCGCGCTGCGCACGGAGGACAGATCGACGCTCGACGTCGCGTCGGAGCTCGGCAGCGTCTCCTGGTACGGCCGCTTCAACGTCCAGCGGGGGGTCACCGGCCTCTTCGTGGCGTACGCCGGCGGCAGCACGCAGCCCTGCGCCCGCACGCTCGCTGTCTACGACTGGACGAACGGCGTCTGGCAGCCGGTCGATACCGGCGAGGCGAAGGCCTCGACCACCGTTGCCGTGCCCGGGCCGGTCGCTCGCTTCCTCGGCGGGAGCAGCATCATGGGCGTCGTTCGCGCCCGTGTCAGCTGTGCGCGCGCGGACGGGATGCCGTTCACGCTCGCCACTGACCGGCTGGCGCTCCTCGCCGCGTAGCAGGTAGCCCAGCCAGTCCCTGCCGCGAGGGACGAGCCGTCTCCCCGGGCCGCCGATATCCGGCTGGATGGTGAGGGTCGAAGGTCCTACTGCGGTGTCCAAGCGGCCTATTGCGGCTCGCCCGAACCTGCAGTACCTTGCCCGCGCCCTGGACGGGAGACCGGGGCATTCATCTCGAGGAGAAGGGGACCTTTCGTGTACAAGCTTCGCCCCACAGGCGCGCGTCGTCTCGCCTGGAAGACCATTGCGCTCGCCGGCGTTGCGGCCGCGGCGATCGCGTTCGCGCCCGGCCAGCTCGCCCGTCCGACCGCGGCGGTCGCGGCCGGCGTCGGCGATTGCAGCCCGGGCAGCACCTGGCCGGCCAGCCGGCAGGACTACGCCGACCAGGTCGTGGCGCTCGTCAACCAGCACCGCGCCTCGCTCGGCCTCGTCCAGCTGAAGGTCTCGCCGACCCTGACCGCGGCCGCGGTCTGGAAGGCGCGCCACATGGCCGCCTACGGCTACATGGCCCACGACGACCCGGCGCCGCCGATCGCGCGCACGTGGTTCCAGCGCGTGCAGGCCTGCGGCTACGCGGGCTCGGGCGCCGGCGAGAACATCGCGTACGGCTACACGACGCCCGCCGCGGTGATGGCCGGCTGGCTCAACTCGTCCGGCCACAAGGCGAACATCGAGAATCCCAGCTACCGCGTGATCGGCGTCGGAGTCGCCGGCTCGACGGTCTTCTGGGCGCAGGACTTCGGGACGGCCGACGACTCCGGGTCGGGGACGCCCCCGCCGCCGCCCCCGCCATCCGACACGACGTTGCCGACGGCTCCGGGCTTGGTGACAGCCACGTCGCCGTCGTCGTCGCAGATCACGCTCACCTGGGGCGCGGCCACCGACAACGTCGGCGTGACGGGCTACCGCATCTACCGCGGCGGCGTCCAGGTCGCGACGACGACGTCCACCACCTACGTGGACAGCGGGCTCGCCGCGTCAACGACCTACAGCTACACCGTGCGCGCCTACGACGCCGCGTCGAACCTCGGCCCGGCCTCGAACACGGCGACCGCCACGACGCAGTCCGGGTCCGTGCCGCCGCCTCCGCCTCCGCTTCCGCCGCCTCCGCCGCCTCCGCCGCCGCCGACCGGCGGGACGACGGTCTACTCGTCCAGCTACTCGTTGCAGTCCGGCTCGGCTGCGGGCGGCTTCGTGAGCAACCTGCGCGCGCAGGACGGGTCCACGCTCGACTTCGCCGCGTCGGGCGGCACGGCTGCGTGGTACGCACGGTTCAACGTCCCGCGCACGTTCTCGGCTCTCACCGCCTCGTACGCGGGCTTCGCGACGCAGAGCTGCACGCGGACCGTCTCGGTCTACGACTGGAGCAGGTTCACCTGGCTGACGCTCTCGACGAGCACCGCCGGCACCGCGACGTCGACGCTGACGCTCCCGCTCACGGCCCCGTTCGGCCGCTACCTCGGCGGCAGCGGGACGCTCGGTGAGGTGCGGCTGCGCGTGTCGTGCTCGCGGACCGACGGCCTGCCGTTCACACTCCGCACCGACCGGCTCACGCTCGCCTACAGCTAGCGCTTCGGCGGACCGCCGCCGTCGTCCCGAACGAGGGATGACGGCGGCGGTTTCGCGGGTCGATACAGAGAGCGCGGCTCATGTCTGACGCTCTGCTCGAAACGGTTTCGGACGATCAGGACGACCCGCTCGCCGAAGGGGTCGAGCAGCTCGTCCGGTCGATCAACGATCGCACCGCCGACTTCGCGCGGCGCGAGGAGCGGGTGCAGGAGCTCGAGCGGCTGCTCGATGCACAGCGACTCCGCGTCGACCGGCTCGAGACGCAGCTGCGCGACGCGGATGACCGTGCGTCGCAGCGCGACCGCCTGCTGAACGAGCGGGAGCGCGAGCTCGACGTTCGCCAGGCCCAGCTCGAGGCCGAGGAGGAGATCCGCCTCGACAAGCTTCAGCGCTCCGAGGCGTACGTGGAGGAGCTCCGCACGCGCCTCGAGGCCCGCGAGACGCAGTTCAACGCCCAGCTGGGCGTGGTGCAGGCCGACCTGCGCCGCCGCGACGTGTCGTCCCTGACGCGCGCCGCCAACGGCACGGCCTGAAGCCGGCCGCAGAGCCGCTCACCCGTCTGAGACCGTTCGCTCTCGGCAGACAAGCGAAGACCGAGGGACAGGAATTCATCCTGTCCCTCACCCGTCTGAGAGCGCTCGCCCTCGGAGGCGACCAAGACCGCATGCGTGGTGGCTGAGACTGTCCTACCGCGCATCGCGCACCTCGCCTGGCGCCTGCAAACCTCGGACCTCCGAGAGCGACCGCCCGCGGTCGGAGGCGGTGGTCTCAAGGGAATCGGCGCGACGCCCGACGCACGGCAAGACAGTGTCTCCAGCGCATGTCGTCTTGCTCGGCTCCGAGAGCGCGCCGTTTCAGACGTGTAAGGGACAGGATGAATCCAGTCCCTAAGTCTTGGCTGGTCTGCCGCGGGCGGCTCCTCTCAGACGGGTAACCGTCTTACTGCGTGCCGAGCTGCTGCTCAGGCGGCAGACGACTGGAGCTCGACCTGCGCCTTGGTGACCAGCGTGGCGAGCTCGCGCTTGCGGGCGTCGATGCGCTCTTCGAGGGCGCTCAGCGTGTCCTCGCGCCGCTCGACCTCGAGCATGCGCACCTCGAGGTCGGCCTCGAACGAGGCCTCACGCTGCGCCAGCGCCTGCTCGCGGCCCTCGAGCTCGGAGAGCGCCCGGCCGAGCTCCTGCTGGCCGATGCGGACACGCTGGTCGCGCTGGCTGATCATCTCGCGCTCCTCGCGCAGCCGCGCCTCTTCCTCGTCGAGGATCTGCTCGCGCTCCTTGACGCCGCCCTCGCGCCGCTCGAGCTCGGTGCGACGCTGCTCGATCTCCGCGGTCTCGAGCACCGTGCCCTCGGCCGAGGCGATCGCCGCCTCGCGGCGGCTCAAATCTGCTTCGCGCTCGGCAAGCGTCCGCTCCAGGTCTCCGAGCGCGCCGCGCATGCGATGCAACTCGGCCGCCTGCTCGCCCTCGCGGCCCTGCAGGTCGCGGAGCGCGGACTCCTCCGCCCGCACCCCGTCGAGCTGCTGCGCGAGCTGGGCCTCGCGCTCGGCGAGGCCCGCGTCGACGCCGAAGACGTGGGCCTCTCGCGCCTGGAGCGTCTGCTCCTGATCCTGCAGCTCGCGCGCCCGCGCCTGAATCTTCTGTTCGCGCTCGTTGAGCGCTGCGGCCTGCTGCTCCTCGCGCGTTCGCGCCTCCTGCTCCCGCCGCTCGACCTCCCGCTCGCTGCGCGCCAGCCGCTCCTCGCGCTTGCCGACGCCGCCGACGCGCTGCTCCGCGTCCGTCTCGCGGCGAGCGAGCCCGCGCTCGCGCTCCTCCAGCCGCTGCTGCAGCTCGGCCGCCTGGCGCGCCTGTGCCTCGGCCGCGGCGCGCGCCTCGTTGGCGCGCTGCTCGGCCAGCGCGAGCCGCTTGCGCCCCTCCTCGATCGTCTTGCGCTCGTTCGCGACGCGCCGCTCGCGCTGCTGGAGCTGTGCCTCGATCGCCTCGAGCTTCTCGCTCCGCTCGGTGAGGTCGACCGCGTGCCGGGCCGACCCGCGCTCGTGCGCGAGCTTGCGCTCGTACGCCTCGACCTGCTCGGCGAGCGCCGTGCGCAGGTCCTGCTCGCGCGCCATCGCCGCGCGCAGCTCGGCGTGGAGCGGCGCCTCGTCCTCGGCCGGCACGGCGGGCACGGCCCGCGACGCCGGCGGCGCGACGGGCGGCGGCGGAGCCGGAGCCCCTTCGCCCGAGCCGCGCTCCGCGATCAGCGCGCGGAGCCCCGTGCCGAAGCCGCCCTGGGTGGCGTCGCCGGTCTCGGCCGCGGTGGTGTCTTCTGCCTGGCTCATTAGCCGAAGAGCGCCGAGACGTTCATGATCGCGGGGCCGAGGATGACGAGGAACATCGCCGGGAAGATGAACAGCACCGTCGGGAACAGCATCTTGATCGGCGCCTTCATCGCCTTCTCCTCGGCCGCCGCCTGACGGCGCAGGCGCGTGTCGGCGGCCTGCACCTTGAGGATCCGGCCGAGCGAGGTGCCGAGCTGGTCGGACTGCACGATCGAGCGGACGAACGCGCCGACCTCCGGTGTCGGGACGCGAATCGCGAGCCGCTTCAGCGCTTCCGCGCGGCTCTCGCCGATGCGCATCTCGCTGAGCATCAGGCTGAACTCGTCGACGAGCGGGCCCTCCATGAACTCGGCGAGCTTGGCGATCGCACCGTCGAACCCGAGCCCGGCCTCGACGCTGACCGCGAGCAGGTCGAGGGCATCCGGCAGCGCTGCGCCGACGTCGTCCTTGCGCTGGCGGATCTTGATCGTGAGCAGGCCGTCGGGCGCGAAGAAGCCGCAGCCGGCGAACGCGACGACGAAGAAGAGCCCGGTCGCCCCGCGGCCGGCGGCGCCGAACAGGAGCGCCATCAGGATGCCGACGACGACGCCTGAGCCCTTGAGTGCCAGGAAGCCGGTCGCGGTCAGCCGGCGGCCCATGCCGGCGGAGAGGATCTTGACCTGCACGGACTCGAGGCTCGTGCGCGGGTTGACCTTCAGCACGGCGCCCGCGAGCCGGTCGCGGAGCGGCCCTACAACGCGTTGCTTGAAGTGGGGCGACTGCGGCCGGATCGGCAGCCCGAGCTTGCCGTAGCGGGCGGCTCGCTGAACCGAGAGCTCCCGCTCCCGGCCGGGCAGCGTGACGACCTGGCTGACGAGGTAGACGGCTCCGCCGAGACACATCAACGCAAGGATCAGCAGCACTGTCTCATCACCCCTTGAACGCGACGATCCGTCGCATGACGAAGGTGCCGAACGCCATCATGATCAGCCCGATCACGATCAGCTGGTGGCCCGTGGACGTGAAGTAGAGCGGGCGCATGTAGCCCGGGTTGATGAGCGTGATCCCGATTGCCATCACGAACGGCAGCCCGATCAGCACGTAGGCCGATGCGCGGCCCATCGCGGTCAGGCCCTTGATCTTGCGCGCGAACTGCTGCCGGGCGCGGACGGTGTCGGCGACCATGTCGATCAGCCCGGCGAGGCTGCCCCCGACCTGGCGCTGGATGGTCACCGACGTGATCACGAACTCGAAGTTGTTGGAGCCGACTCGCTCCGCCATCTCCGAGAGCGCGGCCTCCATCGGCCGGCCGAGGCGCGCCTCGGTCAGCACGCGATTCAGCTCCTTGCTCGCGGGCGGGCGGCCCTCGTCGGCGACGGTCTTGAGCGCCTGGCGGAAGCTGTGCCCCGCCTTGAGCGTCGCCGCGAGGGCGACGAGCACGTCGGGGAGCTGGTCCTCGAACAGGCGTGCGCGGCGCTTCGCCTTGATGTGGAGCCAGACGATGGGGAGGCTCCCGCCGGCGAGTAGCCCGAGCATTCCCATGAAGAAGGAGCCGAGCGCGATGGCGGTGACGAGCATCCCCACCAGTGCGGCGCCCGCGATCACGTACGCGAACTCGACCGTGCGCAGCGGGACGTCGGCCCGTTCGAGCATCTTCTGGAGCTTCTGCCAGAGGCGTGCTCCCGAGAAGACCTCCTCGGTGGCCTGGAAGAGGCCCGAGAACAGGGAGAGGCGGCTCTTCCGCTCGGTCGCCCGCCGCTTCGGCGCCTCGCCCAGGTGCGGCTTGAGCCGGCGCTGAAGCCGGCCGCCTTCGGACGCGGCGAAGACCGCCGCAGCTGCGAGCAGGACGATGATGCCGACGCCGATCGCGAGGGCGAGTGTCCCGAGGCGGGTCTCGAGGAACGGTGCCGGCAGCGAGCTGCCCGGCTCGTCGGAGGTCGCGCCGCCGACGGAGAGCGTCTGGGTACCGACGCCTCCGTCGGCTGCGGCCGCCAGCTTCGTTTTCTCGCCGGGACGAAGTGTGGTGGCGTACTCGAAGCGCCAGGTGCGCCGGAGTGCGGTCGCAACCGCCTCGTACGCGCCGCGCAGCTCGCGGCTCGTGCGGGCGCCGACGTAGCTCCCCCCGGTGTCCCGGGCGAGCTCGCGCAGCGGGCTCGGGTTGAACTGCGGCCCCTCGATCCCGATCACGTAGACGATCGCGCCCGCCTTGCGCGCCGCGTCGGCGGCGGCCTGGACGGTGGCCGTGCTCTTCGTGTTGTTGCCGTCGGTGAGCAGCACGACCGCGCGGCCCCTGCCCTGCTCCGCGCCGAGCATGCGCGCGCCGAGTGCGGCGCCGTCCCACAGCGCGGTGCCCTCGACCGGCTCGACGCGAATGCTGCGCAAGACGTTCTGCGCCTCGGAGGCCGGCGTGAAGTCCGCGACCTGCGTCGCGCGCCGCCCGACCGTGATCACCGCGACCCGGTCGGAAGGACGCATCGCCGACACGAAGGCCTGAGCGCCGTCGATGGCGTCGGCGAGCGGCCGCCCCACCATCGACCGCGAGCGGTCGATCGCGAGCACGACGCTCTTGGCGCTGCCGAGATTGGTTGCCTGGACGCCGCTGAGCGGGAGGCCGCCCTCGCGCAGCGTCGGCGCGTGCGACACGGGCTTGCCGGTGACGACGGTGACGCGGATGGTCGGGTAGGCCGACGTGTCGACCGCATGGATCGTCACGCCGGCCGACGCCGGACCTGCCGCGAGCACCGCGGCTACGGCGGCGACCAGCCAGAACGCCCGTCTCACTGGAAGCTCCCGAACTGCGACGCCGCGAACGACGGCCGGTACCCGTCGCCGCCCTCCTCCTGGAAGAAGCTCGGCGGCAGCACGACGCCGTTGGTCGCCAGCTTCTCGAGGAAGTGGGGCTTGAGGCCGGTGCACGACAGCGGGGTCAGCAGGCGGTTCGCCGTGCGGATCCCGGTCGCGTTCTCCTCGGTCGGCGGCTTGGCGTGGAAGATGTCCTGCAGGGTGATCACGTCCGACTCCATGCGCAGCACCTCGGTGATGTGCGTGATGCGGCGCGACCCGTCGACGAGGCGCGAGATCTGCACGAGCAGGTCGAACGCGCTCGCGATCTGCTCGCGGATCGCGCGGAGCGGCAGCTCGACGCCGGCCGTCATGACCAGCGTCTCGAGCCGCGACAGCGCGTCGCGCGGGGAGTTCGCGTGGATCGTCGTGAGCGAGCCCTCGTGGCCCGTGTTCATCGCCTGGAGCATGTCCAGGGTCTCCGCGCCGCGGACCTCGCCGACGATGATCCGGTCGGGGCGCATGCGCAGGGCGTTCTTGACGAGCTCGCGGATGCGCACCTCGCCCTGGCCCTCGATGTTCGGCGGCCGCGCCTCGAGCGTGATCACGTGCTCCTGCTGGAGCTGGAGCTCGGCCGCGTCCTCGATCGTGACGATGCGCTCCTCGTTCGGCACGTAGGCCGAGATCGCGTTGAGCGTCGTCGTCTTACCGGTGCCGGTACCGCCGGAGATGAGGACGTTGAGCTTCCCTTTGGCGCACTCGGCCAGGAACTGCGCCCCCTTCGCCGAGATCGTCCCGAACGTGATCAGGTCGTCCATCGTGTACGGGTCGCGCGAGAACTTGCGGATCGTGAGCGTCGGCCCCTTGAGCGCGAGCGGCGGGATGATCGCGTTGACACGGCTCCCGTCCGGGAGGCGCGCGTCGACCATCGGCGAGGCCTCGTCGATGCGGCGGCCGACCTGCGAGACGATCTTGTCGATGATGCGCAGCAGGTGCGCGTTGTCGGCGAACGCCGCGCGGGCCTTCTCGATCTTGCCCAGCTTCTCGACGTAGACCCGGTCGTAGTCGTTGACCATGATCTCGGTCACGGCGTCGTCGCGGAGGAACGGCTCGAGCGGGCCGTAGCCGAGGATGTCGTCCGAGATCTCGCGGACGAGCTGCCGGCGCTCCTCGCGCGTGAGCGGCGTGCCGTCGAGCATCACCTGCTCGGTGACGGCACGCAGCACCCGCTCCGAGAGGTCCTCGGTCGTGCGCGTGGTGAAGAGCTGCGGGCCGAGCTGGGCGATGACGGCGTGGTGGACGCGCGTCTTCAGCTCGGCGTACGGGTCGCTCGACTGAACCGGCTCGGGCGCCGGGTCGCCGAGCACCGGCGCCGCGACGAGCGTGACGCCGTCCGCGTCCGGGCCGGGATGGCCGTTGGTGCTGGTCTTGAGACGGTCGTGGAGGGACACGGCCGCTACGCCTTCGCCAGCGACGGGATCCAGCGGCGGCGGGCAGCCCGCTCGCCGGCCGGCTTCACGATCGCGGTCGCCATCTCCTTGATCGCCCGTGCGAAGTCGGAGCCCGGCTCGGCGAGCACGGCCGGCAGGCCGCGGTTCACCGACAGGGGCACCGCGCGGTCCGATGGCATCTCGAAGCTGACCTTCGTCTCGAGCGCCGCCTCGACCTCGCCGCGCTTCAGCCCGACGTTCGAGTTCGCGCGGTTCAGGACGACCCGGATCCGGTTCGGCGGGAACGAGAGCAGCTCGAGCGTCTGGAGGCTGAGCCGGACGTTCTTGATCGTCGGCACCTCCAGCCCGCAGACGAGCAGCAGCTCGTCGGTGCGGTCGAGCGTCGCCAGCATCGGCCCGTGGAAGAAGGGCGACGTGTCGACGACGATCACGTCGTACGACTCGCGGGCGACCTCGAGCAGCCGGGCCAGCTTCGGCTCGGTGACGAGCTCGGCATCCTCCGGCCGGATCGGCGCCGGGAGGATGTCCAGGCCCGAGGTGTGGTGCAGCGTGTAGCCGGCCAGCTTCTCGCTGTCGAGCTCGCCCGGCGCGGCCATCAGGTCCTGGATCGTCCGGTCGGGCTCGATCGCGAGCATGATCGCCGCGTCTCCGAACTGGAGGTCGAGGTCGAGCAGCAGGGTGCGCTTGCCCGTGTGCTTGACGAGTGCGGTGGCGAGGTTCGTGGCGGTGACGGTCTTGCCCGTGCCGCCCTTCGGCGAGAACACGGTGACGATGCGGCCGTGCTCCTTCGTGCCGCTGACGACCCGCCGTCCCGCGTGCGCGGCCTTGCGCGCCGTGAAGACGACGTTGTCGGCCAGCTGCGGGAGGAGCAGGACGTCGGCGACGTCGGCGTCGAGGGCTTCCTCGAGCAGCGCCGACGCCTCACCGGACGCGAGGAGCACGACCGGGGTCCGCGTGTGCTCGCGGATCGCGGCCAGCTCGTCCGACGGCAGCGAGGCCCGGCGAGTGGCGTGAAGGATCGCGCCGAGGTGCCCGCCGGCGAGCGCGCCGGCGGCGTTGCCGACGTGCTCCTGGCGGCCGACCAGCTCGACCTCGGGATGCTCCGTGAGCGCCGCGACGAGCTCGTCGAGCCCGTCGCACGCGCCCGTGACGAAGATACGGGTGGGCTCGCGCTCCTGATCGACGCTCATGGGTGGTTCACACCCTTCTTGAGCCCCGCCTTGAGGATCGACGTGCCGGTGTCGTAATCCTCGGCGCTGTCCTTCGACTTGGCGACCGGGCGCAGAGCGAGCGACCACTCACCGTTCTTCATCATCCAGAAGAGGCGCTTGGACTGCATATCCGAGAGCGCGAGGACCGCTGCGTATGGATCGTTGGCAGAGGCCCCGAGCTTGCCCGCGACGTCCGACTGCGTGGGCGCGTGCAGCACCTTGATGTCGCGCAGGATCACCTTGCTGACGTGGTCCTGCTGGCCCTCGGGGAACGTCCACGAGCCGACGACGTCGACGCGGTCGCCGTCCTGGAGGGTGCCGACGAGCAGCTGGTGCTGATCGCCCGGAACCTCGAGGGCGCGCTGTGTCCCGCGTAGCTGGCCGCGAATGCCCTGCTCGGTGACGGGCTGGAAGCGCTTGGTGCTCACCTGCTCGCCCGTGAAGATGGGCTGGGTGGCGTAGAGCTTCGAGATCTGGGACGGGTCCGAGATGGCGCCGGGGACGACGGCCGTGCGGGCGACCCGCTTGTGGCTCAGGCCTCCGGCGGCCTCGGTGCCCGAGGTGCCGATCTCGATGTCGTGCGAGGCGACGTACACGTCCACGAGCTGTTCGCCCTGCTGGACGTGTTGCTTGTAGTTGCTCACATAGAAGAACGTGAACACGGCCGCGAGCAGCGCGAGCGCCGCCGCGATGCCGATGTTCCGTACGCGATACGTCAACACGGCGGCAGATCCTCCGATCGAAATGGGGAGAGCGGATGGGGGCGACGGATCACTCGACGCGCTCCGTCATCGTGCTGTGGAGCCGGCCCGACTTGACGACGAGGCCGAGCACCTTGATGTCATACGGGTAGGTGGCGGTGACGGTGACGTCGGAGCCCTGGACGAAGGTCGACGTGACCGTGACCTGGAGGTCCGAGGACTTGAGGTCGGTGGCGGCGTTGCGCACCTGGGTCTCCGTCACCGTGGCCGGCGACGAGAGCCGGCGGGCGACGGCGCCCTTGCGTGCGCCGGCGCGGACGGCGTCGGTCAACGTGACGTAGTTGTTGAAGACGACGCCGAACTGGACGATGGCCAGGAGCAGGAACAGGAGGATCGGCATGACCAGCGCGAACTCGGTCATGGTCTGGCCGTGCTGTCCTGCGATCTGCGGCTTCCTGGACATTTGGGGGCGGGGCGTTCCTTTCTGAAAGAGCGAGGGCGGGCCCCACTGGGGAGCCCGCCCTCCGAGCCGAAAATGGCTAGCTGACGTAACCGGCGACGCGCGTGATCGCGCTGACGATGTTGCCGGACAGGAGAGCGAGCGCCGTGAAGACTGCGATCGTGATGACGGCGAGGACAACGCCGTACTCGGCCATCGTCTGGCCGTTCTCGGTCTTCTGCAGCCGCTCGAGGGCGTCGAAGAGCTTCAGCACCTGGTTCACCTCCTTTCGCGCGTTCAGGGCACGCCGTACGGCACGCCGACGACGGATGTGGGGCGAGCACGAAACGAAGGGCGATCGGTTGCGGACAGATGCGGTCGCGTACACGAGAACCTCCTGGTGATGCGTGTGTTTCTCCCGGCGCGGCCGCAGCGCCTCTTCGTTGTCCCCCGACGTATCGGGGCGGCTCAGATGCCGGCCGATCCCTCGCAGGAGGGAACACCGGGGCGATCCCCCTCGTCGGGGTGAGTCGGCCTCACCCGCAGGCTCCGATAGGTGGCGCAGGTTCCGTGTGCGGCGCGGGATGCAGCCCGACCTCAGCGCCCCGAGCGCCCGACACGAACGGAGTCCTCGATGAGTCAATCCGCCCCGCACGACCCGGCCGGCCACGGCCGTGACACCTACGGCCGCGCGTCCGACACCTGGCTCGGCCAGGTGCGCGCGTCCGCCCACGACGAGGACCCGGCCGCCTGGCTCGGCGACCTGCGTGCAGCGGCCGGCGACGAGCCCGCTCCTGCCGCGCCGCCCCGCCGGCGCCCTGCGCGCCGCGTCGCGGCCACAGGCGCGCTCGTGGCGCTCTTCGCGCTCGGGGCCGCCTTCACCGCAGCCGCAGGCGACCGCGTCGCCGGCGCGGTCACGGACGACGACGGCACGCTCGTCGCCTCGGCCGGCGACGTGTCCTCGACGGCCACCGACTCGACGACCACGACCGACTCCACCACCACGGAGCCGGCTTCGGCCGTAGAGACGGCGCAGCCGGCCGAGACGACCATCGCCACGCCGCCGCCCGCCGAGGAGCCGGCCGCTACGACTCCCGCCGACGACGGGGACTCGCTCGCTCGCGCGCCTGCAGCGCCCGCCCCCGAGCCCACTCCGGCGGCCCCTGCCCCGGCGCCCCACCCGGCGCACGTCGTCGCGCGCCGCGCCGCCGCGGCGCCGGCCCCCGCGCACCGCGTCCGCCGCGAGACGGCCAGGCCGGTCGTCGCGCCCGTCCCCGCGAAGCACCGCGTGAGCCAGCTCGAGGTCGAGAGCGGAAACCAGGCGAGCGCGACCGTCTGGCTCCACACCGTCCTCCCGGACCCGACACCGCCCTCACGGCGGCTCACGCCCGCGTTCGCCCGGCAGCTGAGGGCGACCGCGAAGCGCGAGCACGTGGACTGGGCGCTCCTGCTCGGCATCCTGCGCGCGCAGGGCCACCTCGAGTCGGTGCCCGCGACCGCCGGCGAGCTCGACGGTCTCGCGCGCGCGCTCGCGCGCGCGAAGGAGCAGGGCTCCGCGCCCGTCCTCGCGGTCACCGGCGACACGGCGACCGCCGACCAGGCCGTCGCGATGGCGCACATGAACCGCTTCGTCGGCATCGGCACGCTCGTCCACGGGTTCGACTGGGCGAAGACGAGACTCGGCAACCGCCTGCTGCACGACCGCCGCGTGACGATCTACGACGGCGGCCGCGGCGACATCGAGGCGGGCCGCATCGACGTGCGCGTGCTGGCGCTGGTCGGCTTCCTGGCCGACACGTACGGCGGCGTCTCGGTCTCGTGCCTCGAGAGCGGCCACCGCCTCTACGCGCGGCCCGGTGTCGTCTCGGCCCACATCTACGGTCTTGCCGTGGACATCGCAGCCGTCGGCGACACGACCATCCTCGGCCATCAGCAGCCCGGCGGCGTCACGGAGGAGACCGTGCGCAGCATCCTGCTCCTGCCGGCCGAGCTGCGGCCGCGGCAGGTCATCTCGCTGCTCGGCCTCGGCGGCCCGTCGTTCGCACAGGCCGACCACTACAACCACATCCACGTGGGGTTCTAGGAATTGCAGGAGTTCCGCCTCGAGACCGGCGACGGGCGCACCGTGTGTGAGCGGTGCGCCCGCGCCGAGTCCCCGCTCCAGCGCATGCGCGGGTTGCTCGGCCGCAGGTCGCTCGCGCCCGACGAGGGCATCCTGCTGCGGCCCGCGGGCTCGGTTCACACCGCCTTCATGCGCTTTCCGATCGACGTCGTCTTCGTCGACGGCGAAGGCACCGTGATCAAGGTCGCGGACTCGCTCCCGCCGTGGCGGACGTCCGCCGCCAAGGGCGCGAAGGCCGTGGTCGAGCTCGCTGCAGGCGCAGCCGCCGCCGCCGGCCTGACGGCCGGGCAGCGGCTGGCTCTGCCGGGCTAGCGGCGTTGCCCGGCAAGCTTGGTACGTCGCGCGGCTAGCCGACGAGCTCGATGCTGCGGACGCCGAAGTCGTTGGCGCCGTCGTCCGACTCGCCGAGCAGCCCGTCCCAGAGCACGGACTCGAAGTAGCCGAAGACCTTCCCGCTGTTGCCCTGGGCGCTGAAGCCGGTCACGTGGAAGCCGGCCCAGCCGACGACGAGGTACTGGAAGTTCGACCCCTGCGCGCGGGTGTCGGTGTAGATCGGGAACAGCATCGTGTCGCCGACGCGCATCTGCATCGCGTCCTTGATCTGCGACGAGTTGAACTTGGCGCCCGAGTCGGAGAAGTACCAGTCGAGCGGCATGTAGCCGTCGTAGCCGTGCAGGATCCAGTCGGCGACGATGGTCGGGCCCGTACCGCCCTTGTCGCCGTCCAGGTTGATGAGCCGGAATGCGCCGGGGCCGACCTTCGTGAGATCCAGGTCGGTCGCCTGGTTGAAGCACGGGCAGCCCGGGCCGCTGAGGAGCGGGTGCTTCTTGTCGACGGCGATCGGCGCCGCCCAGCGCGCCTTCTCCGGGATGCCGGCGCGGGCGGTCGCCTGGGCGCGCACATTCACCGACGTGAAGCCGAAGAGGCGGGTGAAGTAGGTCGGCGCCACCTTCCGGGCCTGGACGGTGACGGTGTCGGTCGGCGCGTCGGGCGCGCTCACGGCCACGTCGCCCGGCGCCACGCCGCCGCCGTTCGCGTCGCCGTACTGGACCGCCAACGTCGCGGCGGTGCCGTCGGCGAGCCCCTGCGCGCCCGCGAGCGCGGCAGCGTCGGCGGTTCCCTGCAGCTTGCGGTCCTGCCAGTACCAGGACCCCACGTCGACCGTGCTGCCCGCCATGGCGATCAGGGCCGAGAGGAAGATCACGGAGGCGACCAGCGCCTGGCCGCGCTCCTCGCCGAACGCACGCACCCGGACCGACATGACGCACCTCCTGAGGCGTTGGTCGGCGTGGGGCGCCCGCCACTTCGGACCGCACGTCTATCGGGCGCCGCACCGCCAAACGCCATCCCTCCGCGGAGTGAGCGCCCTCTTTTGCCGTCTGGACGGGGTCTGCTAGCTTGGCTCGACCTGCGTACTACCCCGCGCGCAGGAGGCCAGGAGTGGAGATGGAGCAGACCCACCCGCAGCAGGCTGTGCCTGCCTCGACGAACGGCGCCGGTCCGGTCGTGACTGCGCACGAGGTCACCCGCCGCTACGGCGAGGGCGACGCGGCCGTCGACGCGCTCCGCGGCGTCGATCTCACGGTGGACAAGGGCGACCTCACCGCGATCATGGGGCCGTCCGGGTCGGGCAAGTCGACGCTCATGCACATCCTGGCCGCGCTCGACCAGCCGACCGCGGGCTACTCGACGATCGAGGGCACGCGGCTCGGCGAGCTGAACGACAACGAGATCACCAAGCTGCGCCGCGAGCACATCGGCTTCATCTTCCAGTTCTTCAACCTGCTCCCGATGCTGAGCGCCGAGGAGAACATCCTCCTGCCGCTCTCGATCGCGGGCGAGAAGCCGGACAAGGCCTTCTTCGAGGACCTGCTGAAGCGCGTCGGCCTGGACGACCGGCGCACGCACCGCCCGTCGGAGCTCTCCGGCGGCCAGCAGCAGCGCGTCGCGATCGCCCGCGCGCTCGTCACGCGGCCGACCGTCGTCTTCGCCGACGAGCCGACCGGCAACCTCGACACGCGCACGAGCATGGAGATCCTCGAGCTGCTCCAGCAGTCCGTGCGCGACTACAACCAGACGCTGGTCATGGTCACGCACGACCCCCGCGCCGCGGCCATCGCCGACCGGGCGCTCTTCCTTGCCGACGGCCGCATCGTGAAGGACCTCGGGTGCGCCACCGAGCGCGAAGTGCTCGAGGCGATGGAAGAGCTCGCACACGTCTGAGTGCCCCTCCAGGCAATGCCCTCCGGGTCCCTGACGCGCGATGAGCGGCGCCATGCGTCGTCCTCAGTCGCCCCAATATCCAACTTCGACATTGAGGCTCCCTGGGTCCTTGCCTGGCTTGCTCCTCGCACGCCAGGAACGCGGCAACATCACCTGAAGGGGCACCTGTGCTCCGCGTAGCGCTCAGGGGCCTCTGGGGCCGCAAGCTGCGCGCGGTGCTGACGGCGATTGCGATCGTGCTCGGCGTCGCGATGGTCAGCGGGACGCTGTCGCTGACGAACGCGATCGACAGCGCGTTCAACCAGATCTTCTCGGACACGTATGCGGGCACCGACGCGGTCGTCAGCGGCAAGACGTTCAGCTACCAGGGCGACACGTCCCAGCCGCCCTCACTGCCGGCCTCGCTGCTGCCGCAGATCCGCGAGCTGCCCGGGACGGCGCTGGCAACCGGCATCGTCTCCGACCAGACGTCGGCCAAGATCATCGACCGCAAGGGCAAGGCGATCGACACCGGCGGCGCCCCGGCCTTCGGGTTCGGCATCGACACGGCTCCGCAGTACTCCAAGTTCAACCCGCTGAAGCTCCAGGAGGGCCGCTGGGCGACGAGCTCCAATGAGGTCGTCATCGACGTCCAGACCGCCGACGACCAGCACTTCAAGGTCGGCGACCAGGTCAGCGTCGCGTCGCTCAAGCCGGTGCGCAAGTTCAAGCTCGTCGGCGTCGCCCGGTACGGCGACGTGGCCTCGATCGGCGGCGCCACCTTCGCCGTCTTCACGATCCCCACGGCGCAGGACCTTTTCGACCGCAAGAACGCCTTCGACGGCATCTCCGCGTCGGCGAAGAATGGCACGACCCCGGAGAAGCTGGTCTCGGAGATCAAGCCGCTCCTCCCGTCCGACGCGCAGGTCCGAACCGGCGTGCAGGAGGCCAAGAAGCAGACCGACGACATCACGTCGTTCACGAAGTTCATCCGCTACTTCCTGCTCGCGTTCGCCGGCGTGGCGCTCTTCGTCGGCGCGTTCGTCATCTTCAACACGCTCTCGATCACGATCGCGCAGCGAACGCGCGAGTTCGCGACCCTGCGGACGATCGGCGCATCGCGGCGGCAGGTGCTCGGCTCGGTGCTGGTGGAGGGGCTCGTCATCGGCGCGCTGGCCTCGATCGTCGGGCTGTTCCTCGGGCTGCTGATCGCGCGCGGGATCAAGTGGATCGCGGAGCAGGGCGGCGGCGGGATCCCGACGGCGTCCCTGTCGCTGTCGCTGAGCATCGTCTTCTGGGGGCTGGTCGTCGGGATCGGGGTGACGCTGCTCGCCTCGCTCGCACCGGCGATCCGCGCGACGAAGGTGCCGCCGATCGCGGCGGTGCGCGAAGGCGCCGTCCTGCCGCGCGGGCGCCTGGCCCCGTTCGCGCCGTTCATCGCGGCCGGGCTGACGGCGATCGCGCTGGTGCTGCTCAGCTACTCGATGTTCGCGTCGTCGAGCTCGCTCGGCACCGGGCGGCGCCTGCTCTACATGGGCGTCGGCGTGCTGCTGCTTTTCATCGGCGTGGCGATGCTGTCGCCGCGGCTCGTCCGGCCGCTCGCGTCGCTGACCCACTACATCGCGATCGGTGCGACCTGGCTGTTCGTGCTGATCACCTATCCGATCTCACTCTCGTTCTGGCTGCTCCGCTACGCCGTGTTCGCCAGCGGCGCGCCGGCGCTGCGCCGCGTGGGTGCGTTCGTCGGAGGCTTCCTGCTTCCGGTCGCGTTCGCGGTCGTGCTGTTCGGGCTCCTCGGCAGCGCCGCGTTCGCGGTCGGTGTGCTCGCGGCCCTGCTGATCGCGATCGTCCTCTTCATGTGGGTGCGCACGCTCGTCACGAGGTGGCGGCCGGAGTGGCCGACGGAGTTCCCGAACCTGCGGCTCGACCCGCAGATGGCCCGCGTCGCGCGCGAGAACTCGCGCCGCAACCCGGGCCGCACCGCGGCGACGGCGGCCGCGCTGATGATCGGCCTCGCGCTCGTCACGTTCGTCGGCACGCTCGCGAACGGCATGAAGGCCTCGAACCGCGGCGCCATCGAGGATCAGGTCAGCGCCGAGTACATCATGACCTCGACGGACGGCTTCACGCCGTTCGTCGCGGCGGCCGGCAACGCGGTCGCGCAGGCGCCGCCCGTGGAGACCGCCTCACAGGTGCGCTACGACCTCGCCAAGATCGACGGCAAGAGCCAGTACCTGAGCGGCATCGACCCGGCGACGATCTCGAAGACGTACAACTTCGACTGGAAGACCGGCTCCGACGCGACGCTCGACGAGCTCGGCGCGAACGGCGCCGTCATCGACAAGAAGTTCGCCGAGCAGAACGACCTGAAGGTCGGCGACACGTTCCCGATCCAGGTGCAGGGCGGCAAGACGACGAACGCGGTCGTGAAGGGCATCTACAAGGCGCCGCCCTTCTTCCCGATCCTCGGCGCGGCGAGCATCACGATCCCGCAGTTCGACACCCTCTACCAGCGCCCGCGCAACGAGTACACGTTCGTGAACGTCAAGGGCGACCCGAGCGACGCCGCGCAGAAGCAGCTCGACGCCTCGGTGGCGACGTTCCCGGACGCGAAGGTGCAGTCGCGCCCGGCGTGGATCACCGACCAGGACTCGGACTTCAACGACTTCCTGACCATGCTCTACGTGCTGCTCGCGCTGTCCGTGATCGTGAGCCTGTTCGGGATGATCAACACGCTCGCCCTGTCGGTGTACGAGCGCACGCGCGAGCTGGGGATGCTGCGCGCCGTCGGCACGACGCGGCGGCAGGCGCGCCGGATGATCCGCCACGAGGGGGTCATCACCGCGCTGATCGGAGCCGCGCTCGGGATACCGCTCGGGCTCTTCCTCGCCCTGCTCGTGACGAAGGCGCTGTCGCAGTTCGACGTGCGCTACGAGATCCCGTTCGGGACGCTGCTCATCTTCGGCGTGATCGCGGTGATCGCCGGGTTGGTGGCGGCGCTGCTCCCCGCGCGCCGCGCGGCGCGGCTCAACGTCCTGGAAGCGCTCCAGTACGAGTAGTAGCCGTCGAAAGTCCGGCTGCGCCATGACGACTTTCGACGGACAACGGCTGAACGGCCTGGTCAGACGCGACTTCGCGCGACGTGGCTCCCGCCCGGGCAAGCCGGGCTCCGCCGGTCAACGTCAACGGCACCGACGCCAAGTAACAGACTGTTACTTGGCTGCGAGTGCCGTCGAAAGTCCGGCTGCGCCATGACGACTTTCGACGAAAGGCAACGGCCTGGTCAGACGCGACTTCGCGCGACGGGCTCCCGCCCGGTCCGCCTACGCAACGGCACCGACGCCAAGTCAGACGTACTTGGCTGCGAGGCGAGTAGTAGCCGTCGAAAGTCCGGCTGCGCCATGACGACTTTCGACGGACAACGGCTGAACGGCCTGGTCAGACGCGACTTCGCGCGACGTGGCTCCCGCCCGGGCAAGCCGGGCTCCGCCGGTCAACGTCAACGGCACCGACGCCAAGTAACAGACTGTTACTTGGCTGCGAGGGCGAGGAGGCGCTGCGCGTAATGGGGTGCGGTCGGCTCGTCCTCGTGGCGGACGAACGCCCACGTCTCGCCGTCCGCGGTGCGGATGGCGTCGGCCCACGGCGCGAGCGTCTCGTCGTCGTACGGCGGCTCGCGGAGGCGCAGGTAGCGGAACGGCGCGGGCGACTCGGTGTCGTTCACACGCACCGCGCCCGCCTCGGCCAGGACGGGCTCGACGCCGTCCCACGACTCGTGCTGCAGGTCGAATGCGAGCCGCAGCTCCGGGTCGAGCGAGCCGAGCAGGAGCTGGAGCATCCCGTCGTCGCGCGGGCTGGTGAGCACGACGCGCACGGGGCCGAGCCGGTCGCCCAGCAGCCGGGCGCGGCTCGTGAACTCGTCGACGATGCGCGCCCGGTTCCCGGGCAGCTTCGGCGCGAAGGTGAACCCGTCCGGCACGGCCTCCGCCCAGCGCCGGAAGTGATCCTCGGCTGGCAGCCGGTAGCCGGTCGTGTTCAGCTCGACGGTGTCGAAGCGCTCGGCGTAGTAGCGGAGAAACTCGCCGGAGTCCGTCCCGGCAGGGTAGAAGCCCGGCTTCCACGACGGGTAGGCCCACCCGGACGTGCCGACATGCACGGCCTCTAGACTCGACGATGTGTCCGCCATGGCCGAAGTCGTAGCTGACAACCTCGTCGACGTGCTCGACCACGGGTTTATTGCACTCGATGGCGCCCTTGCCTCCGACCTCGCAGTCGTCAATGGCGCCCGCGTGTCGTTCAATCAGGCGTCCGACGAGCTCGGCGAGCGCGATGCGGGGTTGATTCGGTTCCTCATCCGAAACCGCCACGGCAGCCCGTTCGAGCATGGGTACTTCCGGTTTCTCGTCAAGGCTCCGTTGTTCGTTGTCCGTGAGCACCACAGACATCGAGCAGGACATAGCTACAACGAGTGGAGCGGACGCTATTCAAAGATGGAGCCCGAGTTCTACGTGCCGGAGTACGTGCGGACACAGGTCGGTAAGCCCGGCAATTACAGCTTCGAGCCGGTGGACGAGGACACTCGCGCCGCGACACAGGACGAGATCGAGCAGAACGCCACTCGCGCGTTTCAGGCGTACGAGCGAATGCTCGAGCGTGGCGTTGCGAAGGAGGTCGCGCGCGCGGTTCTTCCGCTGTCGACGTACACGAAGTACTACTGGAGCTGCAACCCGCGCAGCCTCATGCACTTCTGCTCGCTGCGAAACCATGACGACGCGCAGTTCGAGATCCGTCAGTACGCGGCTGCGGCAGAGTCGTTCCTCGAGCGACTGATGCCCGTAACCCACGAGGCTTTCGTGGCGAACGGCCGCACGGCACCGTAGGAGGGAGCTGTCGAGATCAAGGTCGAGCAAGACCTACGCCTTGCGGATCCGATCGAGTGCGTCTTCTGCGACGGGACGGCGCTCCGTGGAGCAGAGATCTTCATCGAGAACGACTGGTGTTCATACGCATCAGCACGTGATCCTCGCGACCCGCCCGACGTGTTACCGGGGTCGGGGGTCATCGTCCCGAAGGCCCACCGTGCGTCGCCGTTCGACTTAACGCCGGAGGAATGGGCCGCAACGCGCGACCTCCTTCTTGAGGCGAAGGCGTTGCAAGACGAGCGTCTTCGTCCTGACGGCTACTTCCTTTCATGGACGTCGTTTCCGGCTTCCGCCGACGAGGTTCGAAAACTGCATGCTCACTTGCACGTAGTGCCTCGTTTCGATGACGAGCCGCAGCGCGACGGCGGCGGGCGCGTGGGGATCAAAGGTGCCGAGAATCGCCGCCCTCATCCCTCGGCGCCAGGAAACGGCTGGGCGCTGATGTTCGGTTCGGCGCGGTAACCGCTCAGGTGCGGCTCGGCGTCAATCGTGCTAGGTGGTCAATACCACCGGAGCAGTGTTCGCGCCGCGCAGGTGGCGCGTCACGATCCAGCCGGGCTTGCCCTCGCCGAGGCGGTAGGGCGCGTTGAGGGCGACCTGGATCCGATCGTCCGTCGGCGCGACGAACGTGCCGCACGAGACGACCGGCACTTGCTTGCCCTTCACGACGCGCGTGAGCCAGAGCTCGTAGTAGCCGCCGTCCGGCAGCTTGCGCAGGCCGGAGACCGTGAGGTTGAGCGGGATGTTGCCGCCCTCGCCGTTTTCGAGCACGTCGATAACGGCTGCGCTCTGGGCCGAACCGGCCGCGGTCGGCTTCATCGGGATCGTGCGGGTGACCGTCGGCTCGCTCGACCCGCCGACATTCGCGATCACGTAGCCGACGACGAACGCGGCCGCCGCAATGCCTGCCGCCGCGGTCAGGATCGCGCCGAACCGGCGCCGCGGCACCGTCGTCAGCGCCGGCTCCTTCTGCTTCTTCATCCGCGGCGCTTCCGCAAGGTACGGCGGCAGCTCGGGCGGCGGCCCCGCCGCGAGCAGCAGGTCGTGAGCGCGGCGCAGCTGCGCGCGCTCCTCGGGAGACATGCCCTCTGTCAGCTCGTCGAAGTCGGGTCCACTCATTCCAGGTCCTCCAGTACTGCTGCGAGCCGGGCGAGGCCCGACCGGGTCCGTGTCTTGACCGTGCCGAGCGGGATGCCGACGTACTCGGCAATCTCACTCTGGGACAGGCCGCTCCAATACGCCAGCTCGACCAGCACCCGCTCCTGATCGGGCAGCTCGGCCACGGCGCGGTGCACGCGCCATGCCAGCCAGCCCTGCTCGACCTGCTCGCTCGGCCCCGGCTCGTCCGACGCGGTGTCCGGAGCCTCCATCGGCGGCTCGCGCCGCTGGCGGCCGCGGTCGGCGATCGCGTTGCGGGCGACGGCGTAGAGCCAGGTACCGCCGGCGCCGCGCTCGGGCCGGTACGTGCGCGCCGAGCGCCAGACGGAGGCGAATGTCTCCTGCACGGCGTCCTCGGCCCGATGCCGGTCGCCGAGGCGCCGCAGCGCGAGCCCGAGAACCGGACGCGCATACCGCGAGTACAGCTCCTCGAACGCGTCGCGGTCGCCCTCGCCGGTACGGACGAGCAGATCGCCGTCCGTTGCGGGGCCCATGAGCCGTATCGTAAGTGGAGCGACTGCTACCACGAAAGTCACTACGGAGAAATCGCCTCGGCGGATTAGCGACATGAGCACGCCGGACGAACGCCTCAGAGCGGTTGCACGAAGCTTTCCGTCGCGCACTCCGCGTCGGTCGATCGCCGCGGTCGACCGCCTGCGCGAGGCCGCGTCGCTTTCGGTGCCCGAGCGTGCGATCGCCGTCGTCGGCACGAACGGCAAGACGAGCACCGCGACGTATGTCGAGCGGCTGGTGCGCGGTGCAGGCGTCTCGACCGGGCTGACGGTTTCGCCTCATCTGCGCAGCTGGGGCGAGCGCGTCGTCGTCGACGGCGAACCGATCACGGAGGAGGTGCTCGCCGCCGAGGTCGAGGCGTTGAACGAGCTCGCGGTCGAACGGGAGGACCTGCGCTTCTTCGACCTGGTCACGCTCGCCGCCGCCCGGATCTTTGGCGAGCGCGGCGTCGACGTGGGCATCTTCGAGGCCGGGATCGGCGGGCGCCTGGACGCGACGGCGGTGCTCCGGCCGGCCGTCGTGGCGCTGACGAGCGTTTCGCTCGACCACGTCGAGCTGCTCGGCGACGAACCGGCGGCGATCCTCCGCGAGAAGCTCGGCGTGGCGGCGCCGGACGCGACGGTCGTGTCGGCGCGGCTGGGCGGCGAGCTCGAGGCGGTCGCGCGCGAGCTCCGGCCGGACCTCGAATTCGTCGACGCTGCGGCGCGCGGCGTCCTCGAGCGAAACGCGGCGCTCGCGGAGGTCGTGGCACGGCGCGCGGTCGAGCGGTTCGGGCTCGACGCGCAGGTGGGCCTCGTGGACGGGCTCGCGCTAGCCGGACGCCTGCAGCGCGAGGTCGTGGACGGTGTCGAGGTCGTCATCGACGCCGCGCACAATCCCGGCGCCTGGGAGGCGGTACGCGGCGAGCTTCCCCCTCGTTCGTCGCGGTCGTGTCCGCGTCGCTCGACCGGTCGCTGTCCGCTCTGATCCCCGTGCTGGCCGGCGCACGGCTGGTCGTCGTGACGACCGCCTGGCCCGGGCACACGACGGAGGCCGCAGCCCTGGCCGCGGCGCTGGCCGACCTGCCGGTACAGGTCGTCGAGGAGCCCGGCGCCGCGACGCGGGCCGCGTTCGACCTGGCAGAGGAGGTCGGCCTCCCGCTCGTCGCGCTCGGCTCGACGTACCTCGTTCCGCACGTGCTGGATGAGCTGGGCCTCTAGGCCTCCGGCGGGATCGTCTTCAGCGTCCGCCCGCCGTCGATCACGAGGCTCGTGCCGGTGACGAAGTCGTTCGCGAGCAGGAAGCGAACGGCGTTCACGACGTCCTCCGGCGTGCCGACCCGCCGCAGCAGCGTTCGCGCCGCTCGCCCCTCCGCGTGCTCCTCGGGAACCGCGACGGGGCCAGGCGCGATCCCGCAGACGCGCGCCTCTGGAGCCAGCGCCCGCGCGAAGATCTTCGTGAGGTGCGCCTGGGCCGCTTTCGCGGCCGCGTGCGCCGCCAGGTTCGTCCACGGCAGGAACGCGGCCACGTCCTCGATGTTGACCAGCAGCCCGCGCGAGGCGCGCAGGTGGGGCGCGGCGGCCTGCGAGACGAAGAACGTGCCCTTCGCCGTCGCGCCGAAGGCCTCGTCCCAGTCCGCTTCACTGACCTCGCCGAGCGGCTGCACTTTCCAGCCGGCGCCGGCCCCGTTGACGACGAGGTCCAGGGCGCCGAGCTCGCCCGCCGCCCGCTCCACGAGCGCGCGTGCCGCCGCGGCGGAGGCCAGGTCGCCGTCCGCCCGCCCCGCGGCGACGACCGTCCAGCCGTCCGCCCGCAGCCCCGCGACGATCGCACCGCCCACGCGGCCCGTCCCGCCTGTCACGAGCGCCAGCACCGGCCGAGTGTAAGCAGCCAGGTTGCGTCCCTCGAACGAGGGCTGGTTCGTGTGCCGCCGGTCTGCGGCGCGTAAAGGTTCTGTCAAATCCCCCTAACGAGCTGGTTCAGAGCACGTATCAATCGGAGACAACTCCCGCGACCGTCCTGCCAGGGGGTTTCCATATGCGAATCACCAGGATCCTGATCACCGTCGCCGCCGCGCTCGCCTTCGCCGTCCCGGCGCAGGCGGCCGTGACGAAGACGGTGACGATCAAGCCGGGCAGCTTCTCCCCGTCAAAGGTCACGATCGCCCTCGGCGACAGCATCACCTGGACGAACAGGGACACCGTGGACCGCCAGGTCGTCGCCACTGGCGGCCAGTTCGCCTCGCCCGTGATCAAGCCGAAGGGCAGCTGGACGCGCCGCTTCGACACCGCCGGCACGTTCAAGTACCGCGACGCGTTCAAGTCCGCCCAGACGGGGACGATCGTCGTGAGCGGCCCGCCGCCGTCGGTGACCCTGAGCGCGTCGGAGCCGATCGTCTCGTACGGCACCGACGTCATCCTCAACGGCCGGGTCTCGAGCGGGAAGATCGACGAGACCGTCACGCTCTGGGGCAGGCCGTACGGGCAGATCTCCTACGTTCAGCTCGGAACCGTGCGCACGGCTGACGGCGGTCTGTGGAGCTACACCGTCACGCCCGAGCTCCTCACCTCGTACCAGGCCCAGTGGGGCAACCTGAAGAGCGCCGAGATCCAGACCGCGGTCGAGCCGAAGCTGACGCTCAAGCGCATCGGCGCGTGGTTCGTGGCGCGCGTCGACGCGGCGCGGTCGTTCAAGAACCGCACCGTCTACGTCCAGCGCCGCTCCGCGCTCGGCCAGTGGGTGATCGTCAAGCGCGTCCGCCTCGGCACGCCGAAGACCCAGCGCTTCAAGCTCCCGAAGCTGCCGACCGGCACCTCCCGGCTGCGGCTCTTCATCACCGTGAACCAGGCCGGTGTCGGCTACCTGGCGTCGTCGAGCAACGTCATGCTCGTTCGCCGCTAGCACGGGGGGCATTTGCGCGGGTTGCTCGGAGGTCGGGGAGCACCCGTGCTATCCCTCTCGGTTCGGTTGCCGAGCCCGTATGGCCCACGCTCGTCGTCGTGGTGAGCTGAGAGGGATTGAACGGGTTCGCCCACGTCTGGACTACGCGGCAGTCGCCGCCCGTTCATGGGGCTAGACTCCCCCGGCCCTCCGACCCTGCCCAGAAGGAGCGTTTCGTGGCCACCATGGCTTCAGAGATCCAGGAAATCCAACCGCGCGAGCTGAAGCCTGCGGTGCTCGAGCTCGACGGCATCTCCCGCGCCGCGATCGAGGCGCACTACAAGCTCTACCAGGGCTACGTCAACAAGCGGAACGAGATCCTCGGCAAGCTCGCCGAGGTCGATCTTGCCAGCGCGAACCAGGTCTACTCGGAGGTTCGCTCGCTCAAGGTCGACCTGTCGTTCGCGATCGGCGGCATCAAGAATCACGAGATCTACTTCGAGCACCTGGGCGGCACGGGCGGCGACCCGGACGGGCAGATGGGCAAGCTCGTCAAGCGCGACTTCGGCTCCGCTGACGCGTGGCGCGCCGACCTCAAGGCGACCGGCATGGCGGGCCGTGGCTGGGCGTGGACGGCCTACGACTGGGACGAGGGGCGGCTCTACAACTACGTTGGCGACGCGCAGAACACGTTCCCGATCTGGAACGCGACGCCGCTCGTCGCGCTGGACGTCTACGAGCACGCGTACTTCCTGGACTACCAGACCGACCGCGCCTCCTACATCGACGCCTTCTTCAACAACCTCGACTGGGGCGTCGTGAACGACTGGGTCGCCGCATATGGGATCCCTAACCGCTGAACTTCCGCTGAAAGTCCGGCCCCGCTCCGCTGGGGGCCATGACGACTTTCAGCGGATCAACTACCTAACGACCGAGTCAGACGCGACTTCGCGCGACGCGGCTCCCGCCCAGGCAAGCTGGGCTCCGCCGACGAACGGCGCGACCCGATAGCCAAGTAACAGATTGTTACTTGGCTGGTTGAGCGGCCAGCCAGGCGTCCAGTGCCGTGTGGCCGCCCACGGGCTCGCCGGACGCCAGCTCGCCGCGGATCTCTGCGACCGTGCCCCACCGTTCGGCGATCACGTCGTGGGTGTGGATGGTCTCGAAGTTGACCTGGCGCGAGAGGAGGAAGTCGTCGTCAGCGAGGCCCGGATACGCCTCGACGGCGCCGGCCAGTGCGTGGCGGACGGAATCCTCGACGAAGCGCGGCTGCAGGTGGGCGTGCTCCACGACGAAGACCTCGTCGGGGCGCTTCAGCAGCTCGTAGACCGGAGCGCTCATCGACGCTTCGACGATCGCGACCAGGCGCTCGGCGTTCACGTTGGCGGAGGACCCGACGTAGAGCGTTCCCGTCCCGCGCTGGTTGTGGGTCGCCACCGGCACCAGCTCGAGGATGCGCTCGACTTCCGGCTCGTCGAAGCCCGCTTCCAGGAGCCGCTCCCACGCACGGCGGCGGACGAGATCCTGCGCGCACGGGCACGCGTTGATGCCGTTCGCCTCGACGCCGACGAGGCTGCGCGCGCCGCGCTCGGAGACTGCGGCGATGCCGATCAGGCCGACGAGCTCCTGGGTCGGAAGCCCGCTCACCGGTGTCTCGCGCGCCAGCGGGTACCGCGCCGCGATCCGAACCTCAGCTCGCCCGGCCCGCTGGCGCTCCACGATCCGCCGTGCGACGTGCTCGGCGAGCTCCTCGACGAGCGATGCCTCCTCGAGCACGACCGTCTCGATCGCCTCCTCGAACAGCTCCGGGAAGCGCGACATGTGGACGCCCTTCTGGCCCGGGTCGAGGTCGACCGTGCAGTCGATCGTCGCGGTCATGAGCTTCTCGCGGCCCTCGTAGCGGATGCGGATCGCCTTCTCGACGCCGCGCACGCCGGCTCGCGACAGTCCGAGCCGCACCTCCGGCTCGGAAGCCTGAAGGTCGAAGTCCTGGGCGTCTCGCTGCCGAATCTCGCTCACTAGAGTGCGACCGTAGCACCGAGGACGATGGCCACCGACCCCCGCTTTCCCGAGCTCGTCTCGCTCGCCGCGCACGACCTGCGGACGCCGCTTGCGACCGTCTCCGGCTTCGCCTCGACGCTGCTCCGGCTCGGGACGCTCGACGCCCAGTCGACGCGCTACGTCGAGCTGATCGTGGCGTCCGGCGCGCAGCTCGCGGAGATCGTCGACGACCTCGGCGTCGTCGCCCGCATCCAGGGCGGCCGCTTCGAGCCGGCGCTCGAGGAGGCGGATTCGCTGGAGCTCGCCCGCAGCGCGGCCGAGCGGCTCGGCGACAAGGCGGCCGCGAGCGGTACCGGCTCGCCGGTGCGTGTGGACGCCGAGCTCGTCGCCCACTCGCTCGCAGGTCTGGCGCTCGCAGCGCTGCTGCACGGCGGTGCGGAGCGGATGGAACTCGCCGCCGAGGGCGCGACCGTCCGGATCTCGCCGCTGCAGGACGGTGCGGCAGCGGTCGTCATGGGCTACGAGCTGAAGGATCTGGGCGCCGCGGCCGGCAGAGCCGTGATCGAGGCGATCGGCGGCTCGGTCGCCGTCGAGGGCGCCGTTCTGGCCGTACGCCTGCCGCAGTAGGCCTGCCGCCTGGCTGGCTGTCCGGTTGTCTGCTTAGGTGCACGGGTGCTGTTTGTCCTGTTCGGATCGAGCGGCGCCGGCAAGACGGCCGCGCTGACTGCGTTGGACGGCCGCGTGCCCGACCTCGCTTTGCACGACTTCGACGAGATCGACGTGCCTGCGGGTGCGGACACGGCGTGGCGGCATCGTGCTCTCGAGCAGTGGATGCAGCGCGCGTTGCGCTACCAGTCCGGGGGCACCGACCTCCTCCTGGCGGGCCAGACGCCGCTCGGGGAAATACTGGCGACGCCCTCCGCACGGCAGCTGGATGCGATTTCGGGCTGTTTGCTGGACTGCGACGACCACACGCGGATCGTGCGGCTGAAGGCTCGCGGCCCGGAGTGGCTCGCACAGGTCGGCGGCGATCTCCAGGCGTATCTCAACTGGGCGGCCTGGATGCGCATGCACGCGGCCGACCCAAGCTGGCGTCACGACGTGATCAGAGTGGCGAAGACCGAAGACGAGATGGCGTGGGACCGCTGGAGCGACTGGCAGGAGGGTGACCCGCGCTGGCGCGTGCACGTCGTCGACACGTCGACGATCACGGCCGAGGAGCTAGCGGATGCCCTGGCCGAGTGGATCGAAGGCGAACGCGCGCTGCTTCGATCGAGCCGGCATCCGCTGGCGAACTGGGCCGCGTAACCAGGCCGGCGCCCGGCCGTCAGCGGAGCAGGCGAGAGAGGCGGCGGTCCTTGAGGATCCGCCCGCCCGTTTGGCAGGTGGGGCAGTAGTAGATCGTGTGCTCGTCGAAGTCGACGCGCGCGAGCTTTGTGCCGCACACGTGGCACGGCTCGCCGAGCCGGTTGTGCACGCGGTACGTGCGCTTGTCGTTGGCGCCTCGCTCGCGTAGCTCCAGGCCGCGGCGCAGCTCGCTCTGCATCGCCGCCACCAGCCGCTCCGTCTCCTCCCCGTCCACCTGCGTCGACAGCGCGTATGGCGAGAGCTTCGCCGCGTGGAGGATCTCGTTCGACCAGGCGCGGCCGATGCCGGCGATCGCCCGCTGGTCGCGCAGCAGCGGGTGCAGCCGGCGCGAGTCGGCGGCGAGGATCTCGGCCATCTTCGCCTCGTCGACTTCGAGCGCGTCCGGGCCGAGGTGTGCCAGCTCCGCCTTGGCGGCCTCCGCCGTCAAGAGCCATACGCCGGCGCGCTTCTTCGAGCCCGCCTCGGTGAGGACGAGCCGGCCGCCGCCCTCGAGCGCGAGGCTGAACGCAGGCTTCTTCGGCCCGTCGTCGCCGGGCTTCAGCCATTTGAGCCGCCCCGCCGTCATCAGGTGGATCAGCAGGACGAGCTCGCCGTCCTCGGTGCGGAACAGGAGCCGCTTGCCCTCACGGTCGAGCGCGTCGAAGCGACGGCCATCGAGCGTCTTGAGCGGCGGGTCGAACGTCTTCAACGTGGCGATGTGCGCCGGCCCCGCCTTCACGATCGGCGCCGATGTGACCGACGGCTCGAGTGCGCGCCGCCAGGCTTCCATCTCGGGTAGCTCCGGCATACGGGAAGAGTAAGGCTGCAAGACTGCGCCGCCGTGGAGCCGCTGATCGTCGAGGTCGTGCGGGGCGAGACCGTCGAGTCGCGCCACCGCGTGCACGCGGTCGCCGTTCGCAACGGCGAGATCGTCGAGCGCGCCGGTGATCCAGAGCTCGTGACCTTCCTGCGCTCGTCGGCGAAGCCGATCCAGGCGCTGCCGCTCGCGCGCGCCTACCCCGACCTGCCGGCGGACGAGCTCGCGATCGCCTGTGCCTCGCACTGGGCGCTCCCGGAGCAGCTCGCCGCCGTCGAGCAGCTGCTCGCCCGGTCGGGCTCGACCGAGGACGACCTCGAGTGCGGCGCCGAGGGCACGCCCCCGTCGCGCCTGCGCCACAACTGCTCCGGCAAGCACGCCGGGATGCTCGCCGTGTGCCGCGCGCACGGCTGGCCCACGGAGGGCTACCGGCTGCCCGAGCATCCACTCCAGCACCTGCTGCTCGCGGAGGTCTCGGCGGTCACGGGAGTCGACGCGGCGGACATCCCGACGGCGACGGACGGTTGCGGCGTGGTCACGTTCGCGTTCTCGCTCGAGCGGATGGCGGGTGCCTTCGCGCGGCTAGGCGAGCGTGACGGCGGCGACCGCGTCGCGGCGGCGATGCGGGCCCATCCCCGTCTGATCGCCGGTCCCGGCGCGACGGACACCGTGCTCATGGAGACGGCGGACGGCTGGATCGCGAAAGGGGGTGCGGAAGGGCTGATGTGCGCGGCCGGGCCGGACGCCACCGGTGTAGCGCTCAAGGTCGAGGACGGCAGGGATCGCGCCCGCGGCCCGGCCCTTGCAGCGTTCCTGAACAGCGTCGGGATCGAGTCGGATCTTCCACAGTTGGCGGTCCACCCGGTGGAGAACAGCCGGGGCGAGCAGGTGGGCTCGATCCGCACTGCTTCGTGAGCAGCGAAATCTGCTCTCAAGAACCCAAACAAAGTGTTCACATTCTGTGGATCCGGTAGTACCATCCCCCATTGCGAGGGGGAGCCGGACTGAGATGGCCGGCTCTCTTCGTGCTCAGGTAGATCCGTCCCCCGTCCACCGCAGCGCGAGGAAAGCCGAGGCCCAAAGCCCATGCTCACCGTCGATATCTCTCTGCCCGACGTCGAGGAACTCCACAAACTTGTCCAGGAGGGACAAGAGAAGGGGTTCCTTACTTATGACGAGATCGTCGCGGGGCTCGAGGAAGTCGAGCTCACGAAGGAGCAGGTCGAAGACTTCTACACGTATCTGATCGATCACGGCATCGAGCTCATGGAGGGGGAGCAGCACAAGCGGCCGCCGCACGAGCAGCCGGAGCCCGAGGAGGAGAAAGCGCCGAAGATCGATCTGACCGTCGAGCCCTCGCTCGACTCGCTGCGGCTCTACCTGCGCGAGATCGGCAAGGTGCCGCTCCTGACCGCCGACCAGGAGGTCTACCTGGCGAAGCGGATCGAGCGCGGCGACATGGCGGCGAAGACGCACATGATCGAGGCCAACCTGCGCCTCGTCGTCTCGATCGCCAAGGGCTACCTGGGCCGCGGCCTGTCGTTCCTGGACCTGATCCAGGAGGGCTCGCTCGGCCTCATCCGTGCGGTCGAGAAGTTCGACTACCGCAAGGGCTACAAGTTCTCCACCTACGCGACGTGGTGGATCCGGCAGGCGGTCACCCGTGCGATTGCCGACAAGGCGCGCACGATCCGCATCCCGGTGCACATGGTCGAGAAGCTCAACAAGGTCGTCCACATCGAGCGGCAGCTCGTCCAGCGCCTCGGCCGCGAGCCGAAGCCGGAGGAGATCGCCGAGGAGCTCGAGATGACGACCGAGGAGGTGCGCGACATCCTCCGCATGGCTCAGCTGCCCGTCTCGCTCGAGAAGCCGATCGGCGAGGAGGAGGAGTCCGAGCTCGGCGACTTCGTCCAGGACGAGCAGGCCGAGTCGCCGTTCGACTCGGCGTCGCTGTCGCTGCGCCAGCAGGACATCCGACGGGCGCTGGACTCGCTCCCCGAGCGCGAGCGGCGAGTCATCGAGCTGCGCTTCGGCCTCACCGGCGACCGCCCGCGGACGCTCGAAGAGGTCGGCCGCGCGTTCAACGTCACGCGCGAGCGCATCCGCCAGATCGAGAACAACACGCTGAAGAAGCTCGAGACGCTGCCCGAAGCACAGTCGCTCTACGACTGCGTCTAAACCAGGGACTGTCCCGGATTTTTCAGGGACTGTCCCGTATTTTTGGGACTGTCCCACAAGGTGACTCTCGATTTCTGCCCGTGCGGGGCGTCTCCCGCGCGCACGTCTACCGGGCGAACTTCTTTGCTTTCCTGTGCCATTCGCCCCCGTCGGGCCCTCGGTGCAGGTACGCGCCGAGCATGGCCAGGCCGGCGAGAACTGGCAGATAGAGGATCAGGAAGACCACGCCGATCGGCCCGAACGGCGAGTGGGAATCCTCGGCCAGCTGCGGCGTATTCCAGAACGGGTAGGCGATCAGCGCGAAGGGAACGAGCGCTCCGCTCCAGAGACTTCGAGCCAGCAGTCCACAGACGAACGCCGTCAACGCTGCGCCGAGCCACTACGGCCCGCCGTCGTACGGGTCCGCTCCATGACGAGAAGAGCCCAGCCAGCCCACCCAGCCGACGAGGGCGGGTACGGTGACGTGAACGCGAGGAGCACGGCCGCGTGGCGCACACGGTGCTCGTCCACAGCTTCCACTTCTGCGCGAAACCCGCCTTTGCCTGCATCACGTAGGGCGTCACCGGCTCCGGTGCAGCATCCTGGGCGTTTCTCTCGTTAGCTGTCTCTAGCTCAACGCCGGAGTGGGGCACGCGCCGAGCCGCTATTCGCAAACTTCCCGCAAAGAGCGGCTTTTTCAGCAAGCTGGACCCCTGCGCTGCGGGCCTGTCGGTACTAGTCTCCGCGCCCTCACGAACGTTCGTGGGAAGGGGATTTGGGGATGCGTACCTGGGCTGTCCGGGTCGTCATTGCGGCTGCGTTTCTGGCCTTCGCGTCGACGGCCGGCGGGGCGATCGCGCCCTGGGATCCGCAGCAGACGAACGTGCCGTCGCTCGGCTGGCGGGGCGAGGAGCTGCGGCTCGTCAAGTGCGCGCCCGAAATCGGCGGTGCGGGCCAGCGAACGGACTGGATCGTCGAGGACTGGTCCGGCGACCCGTTCCACCCGCCGGCGCTCGAGGCTTCGACGGTCGCGTTCTTCACGGGCACCGGCGAGCACCGCGGCGAGGACTGCGTCAAGGCGGATGTCGTCTCGCAGCTCGCCGGGCTCGCGCAGATCAAGCTCGTCGTCTCCGACCGGGACGGCAACCCGGTGCTCAAGCACCAGTTCCTCGCCGGCTGGCTCGCGCTCGGGACCCCGACGACGCGCGAGGTGGCCGCCGGCACCGGGCCGAACGATCCGCCCGGCGGCGGCGGCGTGCTCGGCGACCCGGCCGGCGACGGCCAGTTCCACGCGGGCGATCCGCCGGGGCGCGTGCAGGTTCAGGTGCTCGGCACGCTCCCCCTCGGCAACAACTTCACCGAGCTCGGCCTCCCGGGCTCGATCCAGCTGCCGTTCGAGAACGACGGGACCACGTACTGGGACGATCTGGCGCGCGCGCTCGCGACGACCACGGCGCCCGGGTACGGCCTGACGCCCTGGCAGACGTGGGACATCCACGACGACCGCGCGCGCACCGAGGGCCACGTGGTCGGAAGCATCTGCGGTGGTCCCGTGGCTCCGATCGACGCGGTCGACGCCTGTCTCGGCGCCGCCGTCTTCCGCGGCGACGGACGCTACTCGCAGGCGTTCGGCACGCTCAGCGCCGCGCCGACGATCGGCCCGTTCGACCCCCTCCGGCCCCGGGAGACGCTCCTCCCCGACGGCAAGCTCGACGCCGGCGACGTTCCGATGCCCGCCGCGCGGGTGGATGTCGCGATTGCCCCGAACACGGGCGGCAGCGACCTCGGCGGCGCCGGCGCGCTTGCCGTTCGCGTTGCAGGCCAGCCCGGGACGTGGACGGGCGTGCTCAAGTGCATCGCCTACACGCGCGACAACCGGTGCACGTCCGCGACCGGCTCGCATCCGGCCACGCAGCCGAACGTGGCGCCGCCGCCGTTCGGCCCCGCCGCGCACAACCACTACGCGCCGTTCTACAGCCGCTGGCAGCCGGCCACCCAGGCGCCCCCTGCCGAGGCTTCGGGCAACGACGGGCCGCCCGCCGGCAACAACTTCCCCGGCTACCTCGCCGCGGGCCGCTACGACTACTGGGGGCTCGCCGCGATCCTCGACTACGCCCCGGGCGGCGCGACCTCCTGCCTGCGGCGGAACGACGGCGACCCGTCGACGCCCGATTTCCGCCAGCGCCCGTCCGGCCCGCAGCGCGTTGCCGTCTACTCGGACGAGCACGGCGAGGCGCAGGTCTACTTCGGCCCGGGCGTCGACTTCTTCTTCGACAACCTGGGCATCCCGACGAACGGCAACGGCGGCTGCGACCTCCGTGGTGTCGACGTGCTGGGCCGCGCCTCGATCACCGCGACGGCGCGCTATCCGTTCCAGGCGCCGACCGACAGCGCGAAGAGCTCGGCGCCGATCGCCAAGACGATCCACTCGCGCTTCTCCAAGACGATCGAGTGCAGCCCGAAGTCAGGGCTCGGCTCGCCGGAGACGGGCACCGCCTTCATCTGCACGGCGACCGCGGTCGACATCGACGGCTCTCCGTTCGGCGGCGAGCGCGTGTGCTTCACGACCAACGGCGAGGTGATCTTCCCGTTCCCGGTCAACGCACCCGCCGAGCGCCAGGGCGACAAGACGATCTGCCTTCGCCTGACGGCGCAGGGGGTGGGCCAGGTCGAGGTGCTCTGCAAGAACCAGACGGGCAACGTCTTCGCGCTCTTCGTCGAGGAGGGGATCCTCCGCGTGACGCTGTTCCAGTGCGCCACGGTCCCGCCGACGACGTCCACGACGACCACCACGACGACGACAACCACTACAACGGTGGGGAGCACGACCACGACGACGACACCCACGACCACCACACCCACCACCACGGTGGGCAGCACGACCACGCCGTCGACCACGACGCCCGCGCTGACGACGTCGACGGTCGCCGGTACGAGCACGATCCCGCCGCCGAGCACGACCACCACGATCCCTCACAAGCCGCCAACGACGACTACGAGCGAAGCCGAAGCCGAAGCCGCGGGTTCGCAAGGACGTGTGCTCGAACCTCGCCGGTCGTCAGACGACGGTGCCGAAGGGGAAGGTCAAGATCGGCACCAGGTGCGTCAAGAAGAAGAAGCCGGTGGTCAAGGCTGCGAAGAAGAAGAAGGTCAAGAAGGCCAGCTCGTGCATGCTCAACGGGCGACTGGTGTCGCCCTGCGTCCGCGGCAAGGGCTAGCGCCAGAGCTAGAGCACACCGCTTCTTCCTGCAAACCTTCGCAATTCTCGTCTTGCAGGAGTCCCTCGATCGGTGTAAGACGAGTGTGTCGGCCGCGAAAGCGGTGAAGTGGCCGATGCATCACCAGGGGGAGCCGCGACACAACCGAGGGGGAGAGTGGTGCTCAGGGGCTGCATCGCCATGGCCTGCGCTGCCGTTGCAGTGGGCGCGTTCGCCGCTGCGCCGTCGCATGCTGCGACGACGCCGCTGACCCGCTGGGACCCGCAGGACTCCAACGTGCCCTACCTGGCGTGGAAGGGCGACAAGCTGCGCCTCGTCCTCTGCACGCCCGAGATCACCGTCACGGTGCGCAACGGGCAGAAGGTCGCCGGCTTCGGGCAGACCGCCAGCTTCGTCGTCGAGACGTGGTCGGACGACTCGTTCGACCGGCCGTCCGTCGTCGACGGCACCACCAAGTTCTTCTTCGGCAACGACGAGCACAACGGCGAGGCATGCGTCCAGACGACCGTCACGTCGCCGGCCGCCGGGCTCGCGCGCATCCAGCTCGACCTCACGCGGGCGGGGAAGTGCGACTTCAAGCACGAGTTCCTCGTCGGCTGGCTCGGCCTGGACACGCCGACGATCCGCGAGGTGTCCGCTGCGACCGGGCCGAACGATCCGCCCGGCGGCGGCGGCCCGCTCGGCGATCCGCTCGGCGACGGCAACTTCTACGCGGGCGACCTGCCCGGCCGCGTGCAGGCGGAGGTCTTCGGCCTGCTGCCGCTCGGGCCTAACTGGGCCGATCTGCGCGATCTGACCGGCGCGCCGTATCCCGCGTCGATCCGCCTGCCGAGCGAGAAGGACGGCTCGACGCTCTGGGACGACCTCGCCCACTCGCTGGCCCACTCGACGGATCCGCTCTACGCGGCGACGCCCTGGGACACGTGGGACATCCACGACGACCGCACGCGCGCGGAGGGGCATGTCGCGGGCAGCCTCTGCAACACGCCCGATCCGCCGCTCGACGCCGTCGACGATTGTCTCGGCGCGGACATCTTCGAGGGCGACGGCCGCTACTCGACCGCGTTCGGGACGCTGAGCGACGCGCCGACGATCGGCCCGTTCGATCCGCTGCGCCCCGCCGAGACGCTCCTTTCCGACGGAGTGCTGAGCGCCGGCGACGTGCCCATGCCGGCCGCCCGCGTCGAGTTCGCGATCACGGGCAACACCGGCTACCCGGACATCGGCGGCGTCGGCGCCCTCGCGCTGCGCGACCGGAGCCAGCCGTCGAGCGCACCGGAGCTCGCGAAGTGGATCGGCGTCACCAAGTGCGTCGCCTATACGCGCGCCAACGACTGCGCGCAAAACGCGAGCAACCACTACGCGCCCTTCTACCGCCGCTGGCTGCCCGCGACGGCCGCGCGCCAGGGCAGCCTCGTGACCGACCCGACGAGCAACTGGCCGGTCTGGGAGGCGTCGGGGAGCACGACCTACCTGCCGGCCAACGACCCGGGCTACCTCTCGGCGGGCCTCTACGACTACTGGCGGCTCGCCGCGATCCTCGGCTACGGGCCGGGCGGGTTCACGAGCTGCCTGCGCGCCCACGACGGCGACCCCACCACGCCGGACCTGCGCCTGCGGCCGAGCGGCCCCCAGCGCGTCGCGGTCTACTCGGACGAGCACGGCGAGGCGCAGGCCTACTTCAGCCCGGGCGTCGACTTCTTCTACGACAACCTGGACCTGACCGGCGACCTGCCGAACGGCTGCGACCTCGAGCACATCACCGAGCTCGGCCACGCCGACATCACCGCCACGGCCCGTCTGCCGCTGAAGTACCCGATCGCCGGCACCGACCGCACGTCCGCCGCGATCCGCAAGACGGTGCACAACCACTTCCACAAGGAGGTCAAGTGCGCGAAGGGCACGGTCTCCGGCGACACGACCTCCTTCATCTGCATCGCGCACGGCCAGGACGTGGACGGGAGCCCGTTCGTCGGCGAGCACGTCTGCTTCATGACCAACACGACCGGCATGCGGCCCTACCCGTTCGGGACGCCGGGCGCCCAGAAGGCGATCAACCGCCTCTGCCTGGAGCTCGACGGCGACGGCAACGCGTCCGTCGAGGTGTTCTGCAAGAACCAGACCGGCAACGTGATCGCCGACTTCGACGACGAGGGCATCAGCCGCTTCGACATCTTCGACTGCAAGCAGATCACGCCGCTGCCCACGACGACCACGACCACGACGACCACGACGCCCAGCACCACGACGCCGACGTCGACGACGCTGCCGACGACCACGACCACGACCACGACCGCGCCCACGACGACCACGACGCCGACGGACGTCTGCCCGAACATCCCGGGAGCGCAGCCGACGCTGCCGCCCGGCTTCGGCATCGTCAACGGCTCGTGCGTGCAGGACGTGTGCCCCAACCTGGGCGGCGTCCAGACACAGGTGCCGCTCGGCTTCGGCGTCGTCAACGGGAACTGCATCGCGGACGTCTGCCCGAACCTCGGCGGCGTTCAGACGACGGTGCCGCGCGGCTTCCGCAAGGTGAGCGGAAAGTGCGTGAAGCCGCCGGACGTCTGCCCGAATCTCGCGGGCGCACAGGCCAAGCTGCCGAAGGGCATGGTCAAGGTCGCGGGCAAGTGCGCCAAGAAGAAGATCATCGTGAAGAAGGCCAAGAAGGTGAAGAAGAAGCCGAAGGTGTGCTATCTGCACGGCCGTCCGGTCTCGCCCTGCGTGCGCGGCAAGGGCTAGGGCCACGAGACGGGCGATCCCGGCCTCCCGTGGAGCCGGGCCGCCCCTGACGCTGCGCGGATGCGCCGCGTTCGGCAGCCGCCCGTAGCTCCGCTACGACCGGCAGCCGACCGCGACGCCCCGCTTGGTCATGGACGCCCCGACTGTCACGGGAATCCGGAATCGACCGCCCCGTGGCCCACGCGAAACCCCCGCTCTGCGGCTTGAACGGCGCGGCCGGACCGTGGTATGAACCCTGCGTCCACGGGCAGTAGTGCCCGAAGCGTGGGGGAGGTGAAGCCGGCAGCGACCGAAGGCGGCAGAACCGCGTAGCCGTAGTGCTCGCGGGATGCCCGGATTCACCGAGGGGAAGCGCGACGGGGCCCCGAGGGGGCCCCGTTGCACGTGAATGTGCAGATCTCGGTTGTTGAACGGCGCGCTGTCACGGAGAATCGGCGTGCGTGCAGGACGACGTGAATAGCCTCGCCGTCCAATTGGCGGATGCGGCCCGTGAAGCCGGTCGCAGCGGCCGCGACCTCCACGAGGCTGCGCTGCCCGGCCGGCGCGCGCTGCTGGTCGACCAGCACCCGCTCTGGCACGAGGCGGTCGAGCTCGTCTTGCGGCGTCTCGAGGTCGAGGTGGTGGGCCGTTTCGTCGACCCGGACGAGGCCCTTTCCGTGCTCGAGGAGGACGCGGCCGACCTGCTCGTCATCGACGTCGAGGCGGCCGGCTCGGGAGACGGCATCGGCTTCGTCCGGATCGCCCGCACGCGCCGGCCGACGCTGCGCATCATTGTCCTCACGCTCGACGAGAGCCCCGAGCGCGTCCATGCCGCCCTCACCGCGGGCGCCGACGCCTACGTGCTGAAGGCCGCGCACCCCGAGGATCTCGCGACCGCGGTCAGGCAGAGCTTCACCCACTCGATCTACCTCGCCGCGCCGCCGGCGGGGTCGCCGAGCGAGAGCAACCCGCTCACCGCGCGCGAGATCGAGATCCTGCGGCTCGTCGCAGAGGGCTACTCGAACCGGCGGCTCGCCGAGCTGCTCTCCGTGAGCGAGCCGACGGTGAAGTTCCACCTCACGAACGTGTATCGCAAGCTCGGCGTCGCCAACCGCACCGAAGCGAGCCGCTGGGCGCAGCGCCACGGGCTGCTCGCGACGGTGCGCCGCGAGCTCAACTAGGGGCTGTCCCCGAAGGCGGACTGTCCTACAAAAGGTGACTCGATCCTGTCGCCGAGCGCGCGCGCTTGCCGAGAACGCGACGGGTTCCGAGATCGCCGGCTGTCCCCGAAGGCGGACTGTCCCACAACGGGTGACTCGATGCTGTCCCCGAAGGCGGACTGTCCTACAAAAGGTGACTCGATCCTGTCGCCGAGCGCGCGCGCTTGCCGAGAACGCGACGGGTTCCGAGATCGCCGGCTCCCCGAAGGCGGACTGTCCTAGCGCCCGCGCTTGCCGAGAACGCGACGCGTGGTCAGGCCGCCGGCTCGGCGCGATCGAGCGCGACGAACAGCCGGCAGTGGGGGCACTTGAAGCCCTGCGGCTGGTCCTGCGGGCCGGTGATCGGCGCGGCTTCGAAGGAGCGCTTGCAGTGCGGGCACACGACTTCGCGGGCCACGCCCTCGGAAGGCACCTCGTCCACCCGGGCCACGCTAGCAACGGCGATTCACCCAGGGCGGTCATTGACTCGCTGGGTTTGCGAAGAAAGACTCATGCTTCCCCTCGGGCCGAGCCAGGCCCCGCCCACACGGGCGGTCTGCCCCTGCCGCGTTACGCATCTGCCCTTCCCCCGGCGGCACGACCGCGTCCGTACTGCAGCGGACCGCGACGGGTCGCCACGAGCGTCCGCGGCCACCCCCCGAATCCGCCGCCCGTCCCAGCTGTCATCCCCCGGCGAGGCGGGCGGCGGTCTTTTCCCTCGAGCTACTGCTCGAGCACGATTTCTGCGAGCGGCGCCTCGGCCGGCTCCTCGGCCGGTGCAACCGAGGTCCGGCGCGCGGCGAGCTCGGTGACGCGACCGTCCTTCTTGGCGACCAGCTCGATGAACTCCTTGCGCTGGCCGAGCCAGACCGTCAGCTCGTCGGCCGGCAGCGCCCGGCTGATGAGGTAGCCCTGCGCGAAGTCGCAGCCGAGGTCGCGCAGCTCCGTCCAGATCTCGCTCGTCTCGACGCCCTCTGCGACGACGCGGAGACCGAGGTTGCGTGCCAGGTCGATCGTCGAGCGGACGATCGCGCCGTCGTTCTCGTCGGCAGACATCCCGAGCACGAACGACTTGTCGATCTTCACCGCGTCGACCGGCAGCCGCTTCAGGTACGCCAGCGACGAGTAGCCGGTGCCGAAGTCGTCGATGGAGAGCTTCACGCCCATCTCGTTCAGGCGCCGGAGCACCTGCATCGAGCGGAACGGGTCGCCCATGATCGTGTTCTCGGTGATCTCGAGCTCGAGCGAGCTCGGCGCCAGCCGCCACTTGTCGAGCAGCTCCGCGACGCGATCCGGGAACGCAAGGTCGAGCAGGTTCCGCGTGGCCATGTTGACGGCGACGCCGAGGTTCATCCCCGAATCGCGCCACTCGCGGCACTGGGCCATCGCGGAATCCAGGACGTACATCGTCAGCGGGCCGATCAGGCCCGTGTGCTCGGCGAGCGGGATGAACTCGTCCGGCGGCAGCAGCCCGCGCTCCGGGTGCTGCCAGCGCACGAGCGCCTCGACGCCGTCGACGTCGCCGTTTCCGAGCACGGCCTTCGGCTGGTAGAAGACGACGAGCTCGTCCTCGTCGAGTGCGCGGCGCAGCTCGCCGACCAGGGTCAGGCGGCGCGGGTCGTACTCGTCCTGCTTCTCGTCGTAGACCTCGAACAGCGAGTTCTTCGACTTGGCCTGGTACATGGCCACGTCGGCCCGCTGCATGAGCGTGTCGACGTCGTCCGCGTGATCCGGGTAGATGCTGACGCCGATCGACGTCTCGATCGCGAGCGGCAGGCCCTGCAGGTTGAACGGCTCCTCGACGGCAGTGCGGATGCGCTCCACGACCTCGTTCACGACCCGCCGGTCGGGGATCGACGGCAGCAGGATCCCGAACTCGTCCCCGCCGAGACGGGCGACCGTGTCCGACTCGCGCAGCGCCGTCTTCAGCCGCGCGCCGAGCTCCTGGAGGAGCAGGTCGCCGCAGTGATGGCCGAGCGTGTCGTTGATCTCCTTGAAGCGGTCGAGGTCCATGAGCAGCACGGCGACCTCGCGGCCCTCGTCGTGGGCGTCGTAGAGCGCGTACTGGATGCGCTCGCTGAAAAGCGCGCGGTTCGGCAGCTCGGTCAGCGGATCGTGAAGCGCCTGGTACTCCTTCTCGTCCGCGTGCAGCTCGAGCTCCTCCGCCTGCTTGCGCAGCCGCCTGCTCGCGCCGGCCACGATCCGGAACAGGATCAGCCAGACGAGGCCGATGCCGGCGAGCAGCAGCAGGTACAGCGTGCGCGTCTCGTGCTGGATCTCGCGCGCGATCTTGTCGTACGGGAGGAAGAAGTTGACTGCGCCGACCGGCTGCGCGCCGTCGATCCCGAGTGGCACGTACACCTCGAGCACCTTGTCGACGTTCTGGCCGTCGACGGCCTCCGAGTGCGTCAGCCGCGTCACGGACGCCACCGTCTTCCCCTGGAGCGCCAGGTTCAGGTTCGGGAAGAGCTTGTACTGGTTCCCGATCTGATCCTGCTTGTCGGAGTAGATGACGGTGCCGTTCCGGTTCCAGATCTTGATCCGGGCAAGGCCGTCCTCCAGCTGCTTCGACTTCAGCGTCTTGTCGAGCGCGGCGAGACGGCTCGGGGGCAGCTTGCCTCGCTGCGCGTCCTCCGCCTTGATCTGCGACTGGAAGCCGATCCGCGCGATCAGCTCGGCCGAGCTCTTTGTCTGCTCGAGCGTCCGGTCGTGGACGCGGTTCGAGAGGTACTTCCCGAGCACCAGTCCCATGGCCAGCAACGGAACTGCGCTCGCGAGGGCGAACTTTCCGAGCAGCCCGAGGTGAAACGGACGCCGCATTCCACGCCCTGTATCGACCACTGCGGGGGACGCCAAGCTAGCTCGATCGGGTGATTGGGACCAGCAGCCTGAGGGGCTTCTGGTCTACGTCGCGAAGCCGAAGGAACTGGTGCGGAGCGGCTCCACGGCGAATCCCAACGAGGCCGACCCTCGACCTGGACCGCCGGCGCAAGCCGGGGTCAGTGGAGCTTGTCACCCGTGACGCGGCGGACTTCGTCGAACGTGGTCACACCGGCGAGCGACTGGCGCATGCCGTCTTCGCGGAGCGTGCGCATGCCCTGCTCCACGGCGGCTGCGAAGATCTGGTCGGTCGACCCGTCGACGAGCGCCCGCAGCTTGCCCTGGAACGGCATCACCTCGTAGAGCGCGACGCGGCCGCGGTAGCCCGTGTTCGCGCACCGGGTGCAGCCGACTGCTTTGTAAACCTGGCCCTCACCGATGGCGGCGAGCTCCTGCGCCTCGTCGCCCGTCGGGTCGTAGGGCTCCCGGCAGTCGAGGCACACGCGCCGCGCGAGCCGCTGCGCGACGATGCAGTTGATCGAGGTGGCGAGCAGGTTGGGCTCGACGCCCATGTCCTTGAGCCGTGCGATGGAGCTTGCGGCGTTGTGCGCGTGGAGCGTCGAGAGCACGAGGTGGCCGGTCAGCGCCGCCTGGACGCCGATGCGGGCGGTCTCCTCGTCGCGGATCTCGCCCACGAGCAGCACGTCGGGGTCGGCGCGCAGGATCGTGCGCAGCCCGCGCCCGAAGGTCAGGCCGCTCTTGACGTTGACCTCGACCTGGGTGATCCCCGGAAACTGGAACTCGACCGGGTCCTCGATCGTGGTCAGGACGCGATGCGGCTCGTTGAGCACGTGCAGCGCCGCGTACAGGGTGGTCGTCTTGCCCGAGCCGGTGGGTCCGCAGGTGAGCACGGCGCCGTACGGCTGCTCGATCGCGCGCCGGAAGGCGGTCTCTGCGTCCGGGCTCATGCCGAGCTCGCCGAGGCCGAGCGCCTTCGAGGCGACGCCGGCGATGCGGAGGATGATCTTCTCGCCGTAGGTGGTCGGGAGCACGGCCATGCGCAGGTCCATGGGCTGCTGTGCGAAGCGGATCGACACGCGGCCGTCCTGCGGGAGGCGGCGCTCGGCGATGTCGAGCTCGCCCATGATCTTCAGGCGGCTCGTGACCGCTGCCTGCATCGACTTGGGGATGATCGTCAGCTCGCGGGTGACGCCGTCGATGCGCGCCCGGACGACGAGCTCCTTGGGGCCGGGCTCGAAGTGGATGTCGGAGGCTTCTTCCTCGATCGCGCGGGAGAGGACGGAGTGGACGAGCTTGATCGCGGGCGCGCTCGTGGCGGCGACGTCGCGGACATCGGTGACCTCGTCCTCCTCCTCGGCGGCGCCGTCTTCGGACATCGAGAACTCGACGCGGTACAGCTTCCCGAGCGTGCGCTCGAGGTCGTTCTGGTCCGCGACTGCGAACTCGATGTTCATGCCGAGCGCGAGGCGCAGGTCGTCGGACGCGAGGACGTCGGTGGGGTCGGCGACGGCGACCAGCACCTTGTCCTCACCCATGAAGCGCACCGGGACGGCGCGGTAGCGGCGTGCGAGGCGCTCGGGAAGGAGGCTTGCGGCAGCGTCCTCGATGTCGGCCTCGAGCAGGTCGACGAACTCGCAGTGATGCTGCTCGGCGAGCGCCTTGGCGAGGTCGGAGCTCGGCACCCAGCCGTGTTCGACGACGATCTCGCCGAGCCGCTTGCCGGTTTCCGCCTTCTCGGCGAGCGCCTCCTCGAGCTGCTCGGCGCTCAGCAGGCCGGAGCGCACGAGCATCGTCCCGAGCCGAACACGGCTCTGCTGCGGCTGGTTGTCGGCGGCAGCGCCGGGGTTCTGGGCGCTGGACGGTACGCGGAGCGGCTTGAGCGTCTCCATACGCCGCTCCTATCGGCCGATCGAGGGATCGGCATGAGCCTGGCTTCTCTCCCTCGTTCGAGGGAGGCCCCTCAGGGCTGGGGCGGACGCGCCCCGGGGTAGCGCGGCAGCCCGTCGTCCGGGATGGGCTCCCAGACGGCGGCGTAGTCGACGTACTGGCGGTAGGCGGGCCGGACGCCGGGGTCATGGTCGAATGTGCCCAGCCGTACCCCCATGATCTCGCCGGTGACCTCGTTGAGGCTCCAGAGTGCGCCGCCGCAGTTCGAGCAGAAGCACTTCGGCGCGCCGCCGGGCGGCGCCCACCGGCGGATCAGGTCCTCGCCCTCGGTGATGCGCACGGTGCCCGGCGCCACGCGCGCCTGCGCCGAGGCTGCGGTGCCGGTGCGCCGCTGGCAGCGGGTGCAGTGGCAGTAGCTGGCGCCGGCGGGCGGCTCGGTCAGCTCCCAGCGGACGCCCCCGCACGGGCACCCTCCCGTGATGGGCGCCCCGGACACGAGCCGGAGTCTACGGTGCGCCGATTGCATCGCCACCCCTTGGCTATAGAAAAAAGCCGCGGCCGCCGCATCGCCCGAGGCGGGCGAGCCGGCGGCCGCGGCGAACGAAACGCGCGCCGAGGAGGCTTAGGGCTGGTACTGCTGGTCGATCGTGACGGGCGGGTTCGGGTACTTCTCGCTGATGCGGAGCCAGTAGCCGGCCTGGGGCTCGAAGATCTTGTGAGCGGTCGGGTTCTTGCCGGCGACGATCTGGACGAACTGCGCGGGCGTGACGCGCTGCCACACGCCCGGTGCCGTCAGCACGTTGATGCGAGCGGTGCGCAGGACGGTGAAGGTGAGGAGGCGGTGGCCCTCCTCGAGTGTGTAGACGTCATTCGGGACGTCCTTGGAGCCGGTGTCCTCGAGCGCGGCGTGCTCGGCGGCGGTGCCCGTGAGCCACCAGCCCGGATCGAACTTCATCTGGTAGCTCGATCCCTTGCGCGTGAAGGCCTTCACGTGGCCCCACATGACGTTCTGCGGGATCGGGCGCGCGGCGGCCGTGGTCGTGGAGCTCTGTGCGCTACCGGAGGCGCCGCACGCGGTGCCCACGAGGGCGGCGGCGACGGCGGTGGCTACGAGCAGCGTCTTCATTGCAAGCTCTCCTTCGGTTGACTGCCCTCATCGTGGGCGCGCGCGGTAACGCGGCGGCCAAGCGCCGGTAAAGCCATGCGAAAATCGGCAGAGAGTGGTCGAATTTCGCGTCCTTGGACCGGTCGAAGCGGCCGTCGACGGACGCCCCGTCCCGCTGGCCGCCGCCAAGCCGCGCGCCCTGCTCGCGCTCCTCCTGCTGCACCGCAACCGTGTGGTCGGCGCCGGCGCGCTGGTGGAGGAGCTGTGGGGCGAGGCGCCGCCCGAGACGGCGACGAAGGCGCTCCAGGGCTACGTCTCGAACCTGCGCAAGGCGCTCGGGCCCGACCGGATCGAGACGCGCTCGGCCGGCTACCTGCTCCGCGTCGAGGACGGTGAGCTCGACCTCGACCGCTTCGAGCGGCTGGCCGCGGAGGGCCGGGAGCGCCTTGCGGCCGGCGACGCTGCGGCGGCGGCCGACCTGCTCGCGGAGGCGCTCACGCTCTGGCGCGGCGTGCCGTTCGCAGAGTTCGGCTCGGAGCCCTTTGCGCGGGATGCACGAGGGCAGCTCGAGGCGGCGCGGGTCGCGGGGCTGGAGGACCGCATCGACGCTGACCTCGCGCTCGGCCGCCACGCAGTGCTCGTGGCCGAGCTGCGAGACTCTGGCGTCGCAGGAGCCGTTCCGCGAGCGCGTCGCCGGGCTGCTCATGGTGGCGCTCTACCGCTCGGGCCGGCAGGCCGACGCGCTCGAGGCGTATCGCCGCACGCGCGCCAGGCTGGTCGACGAGCTCGGCATCGAGCCCGGTGAGGAGCTGCAGGAGCTCCACCGCGCGATCCTCCGCCACGACGACTCGCTGGTCGTCCCGCGCCCGCCTGCCCCGTCCGCTCCGACCGAGTGGCGCCCCGCGCCGCGGTGGCGCTGGGCGCTCGTCGCCGTCGCGGCGGCACTGGCGATCGCGGCGCTCGCGACGGCCTTCGCCGTCACGCGCGGCGGCGGCTCGTCCGACGACGCCATGCGGCCCTTTGTCCACAAGCTCGAGGGCTTCCTCGGCCAGTCGGCCGTCGGGCGGCAGCAGGTGGTCGGTGCGATCCACGGCGCCACGCAGTGCACGCTTGGCCGGGCGGCGGCCGTCGCGGAGATCAACCGCGTCGAGCGGAACCGCCAGAGCCTCCTCCAGGCCGTCGCGGCGCTCAACGTGCCCGACGAGGACGCCGCGATTCGCGCTTCCGACCTGCTGCAGCAGGCGATCCAGGCGTCGATCGCGGCCGACGAGTACTACCGCGACTGGCTCGCGCATCGCGGGAAGTGCGTGCCGGGCGCGCGCCCGCGCCTGGAGGCGCTGCTCGCCGCGGACGGCGCGGCGACGCGGGCGAAGAGGCAGTTCGCCGCCGCGTTCAACCCACTGGCACGCGGCGTCGATGCGCGTGAATGGGGAGAGGGCGAGTTCTGACGCGCTCCGTGTCACGATTGCGCCATGACGACCGCAGCGAAGCTCGGCGCACCTGAGGGCTTCGCGGCGCTCGCGCGGGCCGACTGGCCGGCGGCGCGGGAGGCGCTCGAAGCTGCGGTTGCGGCCGGGGACGAGTCGCCGGAGGTGCTCGACGCGCTCGGGCGGGCGCTGTGGTGGCTGCGAGACGGCGAGGGGGCGGTGGTCCAGCGCGAGCGCGCCTACGCGGGCTTCCGCCGCGCCGGCGACCTGGCGCGGGCGGCGCGGATCGCCCTCTGGCTCTCGCGCGAGTACTCGCTCGTCTGGCGCAACGACGCCGCCGCCAACGGCTGGCTCGCGCGCGCCGAGCGGGCGCTCGGCGACGTCGCTCCCGGCGCCGAGGCCGGCTGGCTCGCGCTGGCCCGCTCCGAGCGCGCGACCGACCCGGCGGACGCGGCGGCCCTCGCCGAGAAGGCGCTTGCCACGGCCGAGCGCTCCGGTGACGCCGACCTGGAGCTGCGGGCGCTCGCCCAGCTGGGGCTCGCCGAGGTCTCGCGCGGACGGGTCGACGCGGGGCTCGCCCACCTCGACGAGGCGATGGCCGCCGCGACCGGCGGCGAGCCCGCGAGCCTCGAGACGTTCGCGGACGTCTGCTGCACGCTCCTGCAGGCGTGCGACCGCGCGGGCGACACGGAACGGCCGCGCCAGTGGGCGCAGGTCTTCGAGTCGTTCGTGCGCACGTACGACCACGTGCCGCTGCTCGCCTTCTGCCGCAGCTGCGGCGCGGACATGGCCGTGGCGAGTGGCCGGATCGACGACGCCGAGCGCGAGCTCGTCGCGGCACTGGCCGAGCTCGACGCGGCCGGGCAGCGGTCGCGCTGTGTCCAGCCCGCCGCGCGGCTCGCCGAGATCCGCGTCCTGCAGGGGCGCTTCGACGAGGCCGAGCAGCTGCTCGCGGGGATGGAGCACGAGCCGGAGGCGGTCGGCCCGGCCGTCTCGCTGCGGCTGGCGCGCGGCGAGCCGGCGGCCGCGGTGCGCCTGCTCCGCGCGAGGCTGAGCGAGCTCGGCCCCGAGAACGTGCTCGCGGCGCCGCTCCTCGCCCAGCTCGTCGTCGCGGAGCTCGGCGCCGGAGATCTCGCGGCGGCCGGACAGGTCGCAGAGGGAGCTCGATGCCCTCGCCGCCGGCCGCAGCGGCCGGATCAGCGCCGCCGCGGCGCTTGCACGGGGCCGTGTGCTGGCTGCGGACGCCGACGCGGAAGCGGAGCAGGCGCTGGAGGACGCCGCCCGCCGGTTCGCGGCCGAGGGACTGCGCCTCGATGCCGCGCGGTCGCGCCTAGAGCTCGCCCGGTTCCTCGCGCGGGCCGGCTCGCCGGCGGCCGCGGACGTCGCCGCGAGCGCGCGGAGCGAGCTGGACGCGCTCGGTGCCGACCGCGACGCCGACGCGGCGGCCGCCCTGATGCGGAGCCTCGGCGTCAAGGCGCCGGCCGGCCCGCGACGCCGCGGCGACCTGAGCAGGCGCGAGACGGAGGTGCTGCGCCTGCTCGGCGAGGGGCTGTCGAATGCGGAGATCGCCGAGCGGCTCTTCATCAGCCCCAAGACCGCCGAGCACCACGTCAGCCGGATCTACGCGAGGCTCGGCGTCCGCAGCCGGGCGGAGGCGGCCGCGTGGGCGGCGCGGAACCTGGGGCCCGAATAGGGGGTTCGCCCCTACCGCCGCGTCGCGGCCGGGAGCATGCTCGTCCCGACCCCGACAGGAGGAGGAAGAAATGTCAGAGGAGAACAAGGAGCTGGTTCGCCGCTACTACCGGGCGCTCAACGCGTACGAGTTCGACGCGATCGCCGACTTCTACGCCGAGGAGCGGCTCGGTGCCGGCGTCGGCCGCGGGTTCGCCACGTACCAGGGAGCCTTCCCCGACCTGCACCTGAGCATCGAGGAGCTGATCGCCGAGGACGACAAGGTCGTCTGCCGCTCGATCTTCACCGGCACGCAGGACGGCGAGATCAAGGGCGTCGCCCCGACGGGCCGCGCGGTCTCCGTCGACATGGCCGAGATCTACCGCGTCAAGGACGGCAAGTTCGTGAGCTACTGGTGCCAGACTGACGTCGCCGGGATGCTGCGCCAGCTCACTGACGCGTCCGCGCTCGCGTCTGCGATGAGCTAACCGGCCTGCCGCTCGCGCTCCTGGGCCCCGCCCAGGAGCGCGAGCGCCTCGTCGAGCGCGCGCTCGGGCGGCTCGCGGCCGGCGGCGTCGAGCGCGTCCGCGAGCGCCTCCGCGCCGCGGCTCGCCGCCAGCCTGGCGCGCAGCGCCTCCGCGCCCTCCGCCTCCTCGCCCCCGATCGGCACGCCGAGCCGTCCGAAGGCCGTCTCGGAGGCGGCCAGCAGCCGGAGCGCGCCCTCCTCGTCGCCGGCCGCCGCCGCCCACTCGGCGGCACCCTCGAGGCCGTAGGCGATCACCTCGCGGTAGCCGAGCGACCTGCCGAGCTCGAGGCTGCGCCGCAGCGACTCGCGAGCCCGCTGCGGCTCACCGAGGCGCATCCATACGCGCGACAGGTTGTGGAGCGACACGGCGAGCCCGTCCCGGTCGCCGCTCTCCTCCTGGAGCGCGGCCGCGTCCGTCCCGTGCGCGGCAGCCGCCTCGAGGTCGCCCTGCAGGCTCGCCACCGCGGACAGGTTCGCCTTGGCGGTGCCGAGCCGGAGTCGGTTTCCCAGCCGCTCGAAGTTCTCGATCGCCTCCTCGTACAGCGCGCGCGAGCCCTCGAGGTCGCCGGCTGCGATGGCCACCGATCCGAGCTCCGCCGTGCACCGGCCGATGCCGTCCGCGTCCTCGTGCTCGCGGAAGAGCTCGAGCGCCTCCGTCCACCAGGCGCCCGCCTCGTCCAGGTCGCCCTGGCGGTACGCGAGCTGCGCGCCGCGGACGAGCGTCTGCGCGTAGAGGCGCGGATCGCCGTCCCGCGTCGCAGGCACGGCGTGCGCGAACACGCGCCGCCCCTCGTGGAGGTGGCCGCGGATCTGCCAGAACCAGACCATCGCGTTCGCCAGGCGCGCCTCGAGCTCGACCTCGCCGGCCTGGGCCGCCCAGGCGAGCGCCTCGCGCACGTTGTCGTGGTCGCGGTCGAGCAGCTCGAGGACCGCTTCGCCGCCTCCGCTGTTCAGCTCTTCGGACGCCTCTTCGGCGACGGCGAGGAAGTGCTCGCAGTGGCGGCGCCGCACGCGCTCCTCCTCGTCAGATGCGGCGAGCAGCTCCGCCGCGAACTGGCGGATCGTCTCGAGCATCCCGAAGCGCGGTGCGGCGGGATCGGTGCGCCGCACGAGGCTGACCTCGACGAGGCCGCCGAGCTCGTCGAGCACCGGCCCGCCCGCGACCGCGTCGACCGCGGCGAGCGAGAAACCGCCGGCGAACGCGGCGAGCCGCGCGAACAACTCCTGCTCGGCCGGCCCGAGCGCGCCGTGGCTCCAGGCGAGCGCCTCGCGCAGGGTGCGCTGGCGCGGTGCGACGTCGCGGCCGCGACCGGCCGCCAGGTCGAGCGCCGGGACGAGCCCGGCCGCCATCGCCTCCGGCGGCAGTACGCTCGTCCTCGCGGCGGCCAGCTCGATCGCGAGCGGCAGGCCGTCCAGCCGCGCGCAGATGGCGGCGACGCTCGGCGCCGACGCATCGGTCAGCTGGAAGGCGGGGTCGGCCGCGCGGGCGCGCTGCACGAACAGGCGAACCGCGTCGTTGGCCGCCAGCTCCTCGAAGCTCGCATTCGCGGACGGGAGCTCGAGCGGCGGCACGCGGTACTCGTGCTCGCCCGAAAGGCGCAGCGGCGCGCGGCTCGTCGCCAGGACGACCAGGCCGGGCGCCGCTGCGAGGAGCTCCGCGACGAGTGGCACTGCGGGCAGGAGCTGCTCGACGTTGTCGAGCACCAGCAGCACGCGCAGCGGACGCAGCCGGTCGGCGAGCTCTGAATCGCTCGGAACGCCGACGGCCGCCGCGATCGTCGAGCCGAGGAGCTGCGGGTCGGCGACAGCCGCCAGGTCGACGAACACCGCGCCGTTCTCGAGGCCGCTCTCGAGCTCCTGAGCGACCGCGAGCGCCAGGCGCGTCTTGCCGGTGCCGCCGGGCCCCGTGAGCGTGACGAGGCGGGCGCCCTCGCCGGCGAGCGCAGCCACGGCGGCGACTTCGAGCCGGCGGCCGACGAGCGCCGTCGCGGGCGTGGGCAGCGGCGCGAACCGCTCCGGCCCCGTCCCGGGCGCGGCGAGCTCGGGGTCGTGGCGGAGGATCGCGCCCTCGAGCTCGCGGAGCGCGGGGCCAGGATCGACGCCGAGCTCCTCGGCGAACGTCCGCCGCGCCGCGCGCTGGGCTTCGAGCGCCTCCTTCTGCCGGCCGCAGCGGTAGAGGGCGATGACGAGCTGCTCGCGCAGCCGCTCGCGGTACGGATGCTCGGCGACGAGCGCCTCGAGCTCCGGGACGAGTGCTGCGTGGTGCGCGAGCGCCAGCTCAACGTCGCCGCGCAGCTCGAGCGCCTCTACGCGCAGGTCGGCGAGCGGCAGCGCGGGGGCGTCGGCGACCGGCTCGCCCGCGAGGTCGGCGAGCGGCGCACCCGCCCAGAGCGCAAGCGCCTCGTCGACCGCGGCCAAGGCGTCCTGCGGCCGCCCGGCCGCAAGTGAGCTCCGCGCCCGGCCGACCAGCTCCTCGAACCGGTCGAGGTCGAGCTCGCCGGGCTCGACGCGCAGCCGGTAAGCCGTCCCGCGCGTCTCGATGCGGTCCGCGCCGAGCACGCGGCGCAGCCCGTGGACGTAGACCTGCAGCGACTGCACCGCCGAGCCGGGCACCGAATCGCCCCAGACGGTGTCCGCGAGCGCGTCGCGCGTGACGACCTCGTTGCGCCGGAGCAGGAGCGCAGCAAGCACGGCGCGCTGCTTCGGGGCGCCGAGCGCTAGCGGCTCGCCGCCCTCGAGCGCCTCGATCGGCCCGAGCATGCGGAACTCCGTCGTGATCCTGACCCCTTTGGCGAACGCCAAGTGGATCTTAAGCGCCGTCCCCGACGCTCTTGCGAAAGGCCGCTACCACCGGCGGCCATCCGACGAAAGGGACGACCGATGATCAAGGCAGGGGACACCATCGAGAACCCGGTCACGGGCGAGCGGATCGTCTTCCGCAAGACCTCGCGCGAGACCAACGGCGAGGCCGTCGTGATCGAGACGTTCGTGCAGCCGAACGGCTTCGTGGCCGCGGCGCACGTGCACCCGGCGCAGGAGGAGCGCTTCGAGATCCTCCGCGGCGATGTGGGCTTCCGGATCGGGCGGCAGCAGCTCGTCGCGGGGCCGGGCCAGCGCGTCGCCGTACCCGCCGGCACGCCGCACAGATTCTGGAACGCGGGCGACGATGTCGCGCACTTCGTGTGCGAGGTACGCCCGGCGCTCCAGTTCGAGTCGCTGCTCGAGACGATGTTCGCCCTCGCGGCCGAGGGCAAGACGAACCGCAAGGGCATGCCGAACCTGCTGCGGCTCGCGGTGATCGCGAACGCGCACTTCGACACGGTGCGGCTCCCGTTCCCGCCTGCGCTCCTGCAGCGGATCGGCCTGGCGCTGGGCGCGCCGGTCGGTCGGCTCGCCGGTTACAGGCCGACGTACGGGCCCGCAGGAACGGCCGCGTCGGCGGTCGGGTAGCCGGCGATGCCGAGCAAGGTCTTTCTCGCGCTGCTGGTCATGGCCGTTCTGGCGCTGGCACTCGTCGGCGTCGTTCGCGGCCTCCATACGACGAATGGAAGGAGCTCCACATGAACGATCGCCTTCACCGCTGGTCGCTGGTCGCCGGGCCGCTCGCGGTCGTCCTCTGGATCGTCGGCATCGTAACGGTCGCGGCGCTGACCGACTCGCTGTCCGACGGCGCGTCCGACGGCACCATCCTCGCCTGGTTCAAGGGCAACGCAGAACACGATCCTGCTCGGCAGCTGGGTGTTCATGGTCGGCTGCCTCTGCTTCGTCTGGTTCCTCGGCGCTCTGCGGACGCGGCTGGGCGCCGCAGGGGACGGTGACGGGATGCTCGCCAACGTCGCCTTCGCGGGCGGGGTTGCCGCAGCCGTGTTCGGCATGATGATCCCGGCCGGCGATATCGCGGTCGCGATCAACAAGGACGACGTGAGCGCCGCGACCGCCGGGACGCTGCACCGCGTCTCGGACGCGTTCTTCGTCTGCGCCGAGCTCGCGTTGATCCTGCTGGTCGTCGCAACGGCAGTGCTCGCATTCCGGACGGCAGTGCTGCCGCGCTGGTGGGCCGTCTTCAGCCTGCTGCTGGCGATCGTGCTCGTGATCGGCCCGATCGGCTGGGCCGGGCTGATCTTCGGGACGCCTGTCTGGATCGTCGGCACAACGGTGCTGCTCGCGCTCCGAGACGGCCCGCGCCGTATGCGGACGCCCGCTCCGGCCGCAGCCTGAAGGTCATCACGAAATGACGACCGGGTCGCCCGCGGCGGCCCGGTCGCCGGTCCCCGGCTGCGGAGGCGAGCTTGCCTCGCCGCAGCTACGTCGCGCGAAGTCGCGTCTGACTCGCCCGAATTCGTCACCCGCCCACGCAGCCGTCCTGGCCTCAGGCGCAGCCGGGCCGGACTTCGGGCGGGAAGGAAACCAGTTCCAGCGGCCGAGAATGGCCATGAGCGACGGCACGAGGAACACGCGCACGATCGACGCGTCGATCGCGACGGCGATCGCGATGCCGATCCCGACCTCCTTGACGAGCACGACCTCGGAGGTCGCGAACGCGCCGACGGCGATGCAGAAGAGCAGCGCGGCGGCCGTGACGATCCGGCCCGTGCGCTCCAGGCCGACGGCGACCGCCTCGCGGTTCGGCAGCCCGCTGTCCCAGGCTTCCTTGATCCGCGTCAGCAGGAACACGGCGTAGTCGGTCGCGAGCCCGAACGCGATCGCGAAGAGCAGCACCGGCAGCGTCAGCTGCAGCGCGCCCTGGCCGCGGTAGGAGAGCAGGCCCTCGAGGCGGCCGTCCTGGAAGACGAGCACGAGGATCCCGAACGTCGCCGAGAGCGTGAGTGCGTTCATCACGAGCGCCTTGAACGGCAGGACGAGCGAACGGGTCGCGAAGTAGAGCAGCACGTAGGTCGACACGCACAGCAGCGCGAGCGCGAGCGGCAGGCTCGAGCCGATCGTGTGCCGCTGGTCGAGGAACTGCGCGGTCGCCCCGCCCACGAGGGCGCTCCCCCGCACGTCTCGCATCCCCTGGACGAGCCGCTGCGACCGGTCGGTGAGGAAGGTCGACCCCGACGACGCCTGCACCTCCCAGGTCCCGGGGCCGAGCCGGCGCGGTGGCTGGACGAGCGCCGCCTCGGGGAGGGCCCGGACTGCGGCGGCGTACGAGCGCGCCGCGCCGGCGTCGCCGCGCACGACCGCATAGGCGGGCGTGAGCGCGGTCGGCGCGAAGTCGCGGCGAAGCGCCGTGTCGACCACGCGCGAGCTGACCTGCTCGGGTAGCACGGCGGCGTCGACGCCGGTGAAGCGGATCGACAGGAAGGGGATGCCGAGCGCGACGAGGAGCGCCGTGGCGGCGAAGGCGATCGGCAGCGGCCGCCGCATGATCCGATGGGCGAGCCTGTACCAGCCGCCGCCCTCCCGCGCGACGGCCTGGCCGCGCCGGATCGGGAGCGCGTCGATGCGCGGGCCGAGCAGGCAGAAGAGCGCGGGCAGCAGCGTCAGCGCGATCGCCCCGGCGAGCGGCCCGACCAGCGCGCCGGCGATCCCCATCGAGCGCAGGAACCCGAGCGGGAAGACGGCGAGCGTGGCGATCGCGGCGCCGACGGTGACCGAGCTGAACGCGACCGTCCGGCCGGCGGTGCGCAGCGTCTCGCGGACCGCCTCGGCGCCCGGTCCGCGCAGCGCGAGCTCCTCGCGGAACCGCGAGACCAGCAGCAGGCTGTAGTCGATCCCGAGCCCGAAGCCTGCGCCTGTGACGATGTTCAGCGCGTACGGCGACATCGGCGTGAAGCGGTCGAGCACGCGCAGGAGCAGCAGCGACCCGAGGATCGCGAGCCCGCCGCAGACGAGCGGCAGCAGGGCCGCGACCACGCTGCGGAAGATCACGAGCGCAAGCAGGAAGAGGATCGGGAACGCGATCAGCTCCGCACGCTCGAGGTCCTGCTGCACCTGGTCGTTGACCTGGACGGTCGCGATCGCCACGCCGCCGACCTCGGTGCCTGGCACCGCGTCCATGCGCCGCGCGACGCGCTCGGCCGCGTCGCGCCAGCGCCGCTGCGAGACGCCCGCCCGCGCGTACCCGGGCACGACCGCCTCGCTCCCGTCACGTGACAGTACGGGCGGCGTGACGACCGGGAACAGCGGCTCCGAGCGGATCAGCCCGGCGACGCGAGCGACGCGCGCACGCGACGGGTCGCGCACGAGGACGAGCACCTGCGGCCCGGGCGAGAGCCGCGAGGCGCGTTCGACGACGGCCTCGGCGCGCAGGCTCTCGCTGTGCTCCGCCACGAACTCGTTCGAGGCGCGGCCGAGCCTGCCAGGCGTGGACAGGCCGAGAGCGGCGGCCACCACTGCGAGCGCCCCGACGACCGCAAGCACGCGGCGCGGCGCCCGGACGACGAGACGTGCGAGCCAGTCCACGACGGCAGTCTGCTGAGCGGCCGCCGTCCTGCGGCCCGGCTACCGTCGGGCGGGGATTGCTGCGCTCCGCCCCTGTCGGTGACGTCCGCTGCGCCCTCGGCGTGGGAGTTGCCGGCCCGTGAGCACGCTGCCCGACTTCACGAAGCGCCCGATCGGCGTCACGATCACGACGCGGACGCTGCTGATCGCCGGGATCATCATCCTGGTCGGCTGGGCCGTCGTCTCGGTGCGCGACGCCCTGCTGATCGTGTTCCTCGGCATCTTCATCGGGCTCGTCTTCGAGTTCCCGACGCGGCTGCTGATGGAGCACGCGAAGCTCGGACGTGGGCTGGCGGCGACCATCGCCGTCCTCGGAGCGACGGTGATCGCGGTGATTCTCGGGCTGCTGCTGCTCGTGCCGCTCGTCGGCTCCGTCCGCGACCTGATCCACCAGTCGCCGTCGCTCGTCGACCAGGCGCGCGACCGCTTGCCCGACTCGATCGGCAACTCGGGCGCGGCCGGGAACGTCGAGGAGGGCGCCAACGAGCTGTCGCAGAACACGCCCGACGCCATCTCCGCCGTGCTCGGCATCGCGGGCGACGCCGCGTCGGCGCTGCTGACCGCGTTCACGCTGATCTTCGTCGCGCTCTTCTTCATCCTGGATGCGCCGCGGCTGAAGGGCGCGCTCGCGTCGATCCTCCCGCCGGGCGACGCGGAGCGCACCGACGACCTCTGGGAGCGGATCACGCGCACGGTGTCGCGGTGGGCGATCGGGGCGGCCACGATCGCGGTCATCGCCGGCACCGTTCAGGGCGGAACGGCCTGGATACTCGGCTCGGACTACGCGCTCGCCCTGGGAGTCATCGCCGGCTTCCTCGACCTGATCCCGAACATCGGCGCGACGATCGCCGGGTTCATCCTCACGATCGTGATCTACGCGGAGGAGGGGCTGACCAAGGCGCTGATCATGCTCGCGGTCGTGCTGATCTACCAGCAGGTCGAGAACAACCTGCTGACGCCCACGATCCAGGGGAAGGCGACGAACATCTCCGGCTTCTTCGTCATGAGCAGCGTGACCGTCTTCGGTGCGTTGCTCGGCGTCATCGGCGCGCTGATCGCGGTGCCGGTCACGGCCTCGCTGCAGCTCGTCGTCCAGGAGTTCACGAAGGAGCGCCGCGAGCGGCTGGCCGCGCTCCAGGCTGCGGCCGCGGCGCCGGCGGCCGCCGAGACGTCGTGAGCGACGCCGGTCCCCCAGGGCCGGCGGACGGGGACGACACCACCCGCCGCGAGCGGGTCGCGCTGCGGATCGCCGCCGTCCAGGCACGTGCCCGCCGGCTCGAGGAGCGCGCGCAGGAGGAGCGCGGACGGCACGGCTCGGTCGACGCGGCATTCGAGATGGTCGATCGCGACCTCGAGGTCGGCGGCGGGATCATCGCCGGTGCGCTGGCGTACCGGTTCTTCATCTGGCTGCTGCCGCTCGCGCTCGTCGCGGTGGCGGGCCTCGGGATCGCTGCCGACGCGGCGAACCGGACGCCGGAGGAGGAGGCGGGCTCGCTCGGCGTCGCCGGGCTCATCTCGGGCTCGGTCGCGAACGCCGCGGAGAGCCCGAACCGCGTGTACGCGCTCCTGATCGGCATTCCGATCCTCGTCTACGTCACGAGGGGCGTGCTGCGCGCGCTGATCGGGGCGCACCGGCTCGTGTGGACGGACGTGCGCGAGGCGGCACCGCGGCCCACGTTCCCCGCCGCCCTCCTGCTGCTCGTGCTGCTGCTCGGCCTGCTCGCCGTCTCGGCGCTGACGAGCGCGGCACGAGCGCGCTCGGCGGGCGTTGGCCTGCCGGTGACGCTCCTCGCCGTCCTGCCGTATGCGGCGCTCTGGCTCCTGCTCTCGATCCGGCTGCCGCACCGCGACGCGGGCTGGCAGCAGCTGATCCCCGGCTCCCTGGTCGTCGCCTTCGGCCTGCTCGGCGTCCACGCGGTCGCCGCCTACCTCCTGACGCCCTACGCGCTCACCAAACAGGGCACGTACGGGGCGCTCGGGCTTGCGGCCGCGCTGCTCTTCGGCCTCTTCATCATCAGCCGGCTGATGGTGGCGGGCGCCGTCGTCAACGCGACGATGTGGACGCGCCGACGACGGTGACCGGGCGTACCGATCGTTCCGCCCTGAAGGCCGAGACGCCGTGGAGCGAGACGCTGCCGGTGCCCTGTGGGATAGTCGCTGTCGCCCTTGTCCCCGTGTTCCGGCTGTTCTGACGTGCGATCGCGGGTGAGCGCGCGGACGTCGGCCGTCCTCGCCGTCGTCGCGGGCCTCGCGACGTGCGTGGTCGGGCTGGCCGTCTCGCCGGCCGCCGGAGCGGCGGGCAATCCCGAGGAGACGCTCGCGGCCCTGTACGCGCCCGTCGTCCGGCTCGTGAAGCCGTCGGAGGATTGCGCGGACGGCGAGCCCTACCTGCCGATCGACGTCGACGCGCTCTTCGGTCAGCCGACGGTGGCGCTCCGAGGTCCCGTGGAGCCCGCCCGACCTCGTCAAGATCGGGCCGGCGGCAGAGGATCTGGTCGGACGGTTCGAGTACCACCTCGACTTCCCCGGGGACGCCCTGCATCCGGGCTGTGACTACCGCAACTGGCAGCGCCTCATCGTCGAGGGGAAGCAGCCCACCACGTACGCGCACGTCGCCCGCGACCCCTCGTACCCGGGGAAGCTCGCGCTCCAGTACTGGTTCTTCTACGTCTTCAACGACTTCAACAACCTGCACGAGGGCGACTGGGAGATGATCCAGCTCGTCTTCGACGCGCGCGACGCGCAGGAGGCACTCTCGCGGTCGCCGGTCGAGGTCGGCTACAGCTCCCACGAGGGCGCCGAGCGCGCCGAGTGGGGCGACGACAAGCTCGAGCTCGTCGACGGGACCCATCCCGTCGTCTTCCCGGCGGCGGGCTCGCACGCCAACAAGTACACGGAGGCCCTCTACCTCGGAAGCTCCGCCGAGGCGGGTGTCGGCTGCGACGACACCCGTAGCCCGCACGTCGAGCTCCGCCCGGTCGTGCGGACGATCCCGAGCGACCCGGCCGCCGCGGCGCGCGCGTTTCCCTGGATCGGCTTTCAGGGACGCTGGGGCGAGCGGCAGAAGGCGTTCTTCAACGGCCCTACCGGCCCGAATCTGAAGACGCAGTGGACGGAGCCCATCGCCTGGGCGCAGGGGTGGCACGACCGGAGCTACGCCGTGCCGACCGGCGGCGTCTTCGGCACCGGCGCCACGGACCTGTTCTGCGCCGGGGTCGCGGCGGGATCACGCGGGCTCATCGCGGTGCTCCGCGACCCGGTTCTCGCCCTGCTGCTCCTGGCAGCGCTGTTCGCGCTGGTCGTGTTCCTGGTAACGCGGACGACCTGGCGGCCGTCCACACCGCTCAGCGTCGCGCGGCGGCGCACCTGGGGTCAGGTCCTCTCCGCGGCCGCTCGGATGTACGCCGCCCGGCCGCTGACGTTCCTGGGTATCGGCGCGGTGTTCATCCCGATCGGCGCGGCGATCGCGGTCGTGCAGTCGATCATCGTCGGCGGGTTCGGCCTCGCCGGCATCGATGCGACCGGCGAAGCCGCCGGAGCGCTGGTCGCCCTCCTGCTCGTGGTCGGCACGACGCTGGCGGTCCTGGGGTTCACGATCGTCCAGGCGGCCACGGCGTGCGCGGTCACCGAGATCGAAGCCGGGCGGTCGCCGGGGCCACTGCGCGCCTACGCGGCCGCGCTGCGACGAATCGGGCCGCTACTGGGAGCGACGGCCGTCGGCGCGGCCGTCTGGCTCCTGCTCAATCTCACGACGGTCCTCATCCCGGTCGCGATCTGGCTCGTCGTTCGCTGGATCCTGCTGGCCCAGGTCGTCGAGCTCGAGGAAGGCTCGGCGTTCGGCGCGCTGCGACGGAGCGCTGCGCTCGTGCGCGGCCGCTGGCTGCGGGTGGCGTCGCTCGTCGGTGTCGGTGCCGTCCTCACGCTGGCTGCCGGGCCGCTGGTCGGCGCGTTGTTGATCTTCGTGACCGACGTCCCGCTTGCGCTGCTCAACGTCATCGCCGGATTCGTGTACGCGCTGGCGACGCCCTTCGTCGCGTTGACGGCTACCTACGTCTACTTCGACGCGCGCGTGCACGAAGCGGAGGGTGCGGGGCGTGAGCCGACCCGCCTGCCGCCGGAGGCCGACGTCGGGCGCCTCACCGCAGCCGACTAGCTGTAGTTACTGGACACGTTGTTCAGGCGGCTCGCTGGAGGACGGTGGCCGAGGCTGCCGTGTGGTCGGGTGTCGTTGTAGTGGTTAAGCCAGAGCGGGAGCGCCTGGGCGCGTTCGTAGCTGCTGGCGTAGAGGCGCGCGTAAGCCCAGCCGTCGACCATCGTCTGGATGAAACGCTCAGCCTTGCCGTTTGTCCGTGGGCGCCGGGGCCGGGTCTTGGTGTGTCGGATGCCAAGCACGGCGCAGGCCGCCCAGTGCACACGCGAGCGGTACGCCGAGCCGTTATCGGTCATCACGCGTTCGACGTCGACGCCACGCGCGGCAAACCAGGCCACCGCCCGGCGTAGGAAACCCACGGCCGTGAGGGCCCGCTCGTCATCGAGCACCTCGACGAACGCGAGCCGGCTGAAGTCGTCGACGCAGACGTGCACGTATTCGTATCCGGCCGCTTCCTCATAGCGACCCGGCCCGCGGCCAAGCATGCGATGCCCGGGTCGCGTGAAGCGGGCCAGCTTCTTCACATCGATATGCACGAGCTCGCCCGGCGCTGCGCATTCGTAGCGGTTGGGCGGCTCGATCGGCTCGAGCCGTGAGCGCTTGCCCAGGCCGATGCGCTTCAGCACTGCCGAGACCGTCGAGAGTGGCATCGTCAACACCTCGGCGATCTCGGCCGCGGTCATGTGGAGCCTGCGCAACAGCTCGATCACCCGCACTCGTTCGGCGGGTGTCCGGCGCGCCACCCGCCGCGGCGCCGACGACCGATCGGCCAGACCAGACAGTCCTTCAGCGCGATACCGGGCCAGCCACTTCGCCGCCGTTCGCGTACTCACGCCGGCAGCCTCAGCCGCCGCCGCGATCGTCCACCCCTGGTCGAGCACCCGCTCGACGATCAACCGCCGCGAATGCACGCAGGTACGAGCGTTACCGTGAAGCCTCATCTGGGTCCTCCCTGGAGCTGGGGGCATCGACAACCACCAGCCTCCAGAGAGGCCCGGATGAACAACCTTGCTAGGAACTACAACTAGCTCGTCACTCGGGCGGCTTCGATCCGACCGCCGCCTCGATGCGGTCGAGCCGCCGCGCGAGCTCGTCGAAGCGCGCGTCCAGCTCGGCGAGCGGGCCGGGCGCCGCCTCGTCCTTCGCGCCCTCCTCGAGCCGGTGCTGGGCGCGCAGGTCCTCGCTCGCGCGCGCGACGAACACCGACGTGATCGCCGCCGTGAGGATCGCGAGGAACGCGATGCCTTGGAGCATCACGAACGCGGCGACGATCCGTCCGCTGACGTGGGCCGGTGTCACGTCGCCGTAGCCCACCGTGGTCGCCGTCTGCAGCGCCCACCACATGCCGATCCAGACGTTGGGGTACTCGTCGTGATCGAGGATCCGCATCAGGATCCCTGCGCCGATGACGACGATCGCCGTTCCGGAGACGATCGCGCCGGCCGCGACCCGGACCGTCGGCGGCTCGTGGAGGAGCCGCGTCAGACGCCGATCGAGCAGCCCGGAGCGCGCCACGTCCGCGCGCACGGTACGGCAGCGCCCGGACGAGTCACCCGCCGCCCCCGTGGACTACCTATCCAAAAGGTGAGATAGTCGCGCCGACGGGTTTTCCTCGGCAAGAAAGGATTCGGAATGGACAGACCTCGCGAGGTATCGACTACCTGGACCGGCTGGGTGGGCTTCGCCTCGATCATGCTCACCATCATCGGTGCGATCAACTTCTTCGAGGGCCTGATCGCCGTGATCCGCGGCCAGTACTACGTCGTCCATGGTGATCAGCTCATCCTGTTCGACACGACGACCTGGGGCTGGCTGATGATGATCTTCGGCGTCCTGCTCTTCCTCGTCGGGCTCGGGCTTGCGAGCGCGCAGGGCTGGGCGCGCTGGACGGCCATCATCCTGGTCACCGTCAACTTGTTGGCGAACCTCGGCTGGCTCGGTAACTCCGGCTATCCGCTCTGGACGCTGACGGTGATCACGCTCGAGATCGTGGTGATCTACGCGCTGACGATTCGTTGGGGCGAGGTCGCCAAGTATTGACGTAGCGGCAGCCGTGGGGTTGGCCGGGGCGGGCGGCTCGCGAGCCGCCCGCCCCGGCCCCCCGGCAGAATGGCCGCGTGAGCGAGCGGCCGCCTGTGACACGAATCGGCCGCGCGTACCCGGACCGCGTCGAGGTCCGGGGCCGCGACCTGACCGGCGACCTGATGGGTCGCCTCACCTTCACGGAGCACTTCCACCTGCTGCTCACGGGCCGCGAGCCCACCGAGGACGAGGGCTACTTCCTCGACCTGCTGCTCGTCGCGATCGCCGAGCACGGGCTCATGCCCACGAACGTCGCCGCGCGGATGACGCTCGCGGCCGACCCGGACGCGCTGCAGGGTGCGGTCGCGGCGGGGATCCTCGGCGCCGGGCCGGTCGTCCTGGGCACGGCGGAGGAGTGCGCCCGCCTCCTGCAGCAGGCACGCGAGGGCGACCCGGTCGACGCCGTGCGGCAGCTCCGTGCCGCAGGGGAGAAGGTGCCGGGCTTCGGCCACCCCGTCCACCGGCCCCTCGACCCGCGCGCAGAGCGGATCCTGGAGCTGGCGGACGAGCGTGGGGTGAGCGGCGAGTACGTCGCGCTGGCGCGGGCGCTGCGCGACGCGGTGACCGAGGTGTGGGGCCGCCCGCTGACGATGAACGTCTCGATGCCGATCGCGGCGGTGTCGCTCGACCTGGGCTACCCGGCGGAGGCGGTGAAGGCGATCCCGATCCTGGCGCGGACGGCGAGCCTGCTCGCGCACCTGGCCGAGGAGCGCACCGACCCGGTCGGCCTGCGGCTGGCCGCGGCCGCCGAGGCCGCGGTCGAGTACGAGCCGCCCGCGTGATCCTCGACCCGAAGGTCGAGACCCGCCCCTGGGACGAGCAGCTCGCGCTCGACGCCGAATCGTTTCGCGAGCAGGTCGCGTACCTGCTCGACCGGTCGCCGTTCTACCGCGGCAAGCTGGACGGCCCCGTCGGGCTCGCCGATATCGCCGAGCTGCCGCTCACCGAGAAGGCGGAGCTGAAGGCGACCGCGACCGACGACAACCCGGTCGGCGCGCACCTCTGCGTCGGCCGCGACGAGATCGTCCGGATCTACTCGACGAGCGGCACGACCGGCGCGCCGAGCTACATCCCGCTCACGGCGGGCGATCTCGAGAACTGGATCACGGGCTCGGCACGGAGCTATGCCGCCTCGGGAGTCGAGCCCGGCCAGCGGATCGTCTCCACCTACACCGCCGGCCCGTTCGTGGCCGGGGCTGCTCTCGACGCGATCGGGCGGATCGGGCTCTCGCACGTCCCGGTCGGCACGGGCAACACGGACCGGCTCCTGCAGGCGATCGCGCGGCTGCGGCCGGAGGCGGTGGTGCTCACGCCCTCGTACGCCGCGTACCTGCTCGAGCAGGCCGACCTGCGCGGCTCGTCGGTCGAGCGCGTCCTGGTCGCCGGCGAGCCGGGCGGCGGCGAGCCCGCCTTCCGCGCCATGCTCGAGGAGGGCTGGGGCGCGAAGGTCACCGAGGCGATGGGCATCGGCGACATCGGCCCGTCGCTCTGGGGCGAGTGCGCCGCGCAGGACGGGATGCACCTGGGCGCGCGCGGCTTCGTCCACGCGGAGCTGATTGACCCGGAGACCGGCGCGGCCCGCCCGCTGGAGGACGGGGCCACCGGCGAGCTCGTCCTGAGCCACCTCCGCCACCGGGCCGCGCCGCTGCTCCGCTTCCGTACGCGCGACCACGTGGCCGTCCGGACGAGCCCGTGCCCGTGCGGGCGCACCGGCCCGCGGGTCCGCTGTATCGGCCGCACCGACGACATGCTCATCGTCCGCGGCGTGAACGTCTTCCCCTCCGCGGTCCGCGAGGTCGTCGCCGGCTTCGCCCCGCAGGTGAGCGGCAACGTGCTCGTCCGCCCGCGCGCCGCCGGCGTGACGCAGGAGCCACCGCTCCCTGTCGCCGTCGAGCTCGCTCGCGACGCGCGCGCCGAAGTCGCCCTCGCCGACGCGATCCGTGAGAGATTGCGCGCCGTACTGGTGGTCGGAACCGAGGTGGAGCTGGTGCCCTGGGGGAGCCTGGAACGCAGCGAGTACAAGTCGAAGCTGGTCGAGCGCCCGTGAGGAAGCTGCAGAGCCAGGGCGTGCACCACATCACGCTGGTCGGCGCGAACCGAGAGACGTCGATCGGCTTCTGGGAGGGCGTGCTCGGCATGCCGTTCGTGTTCGAGCAGCCGAACCTCGACAACGAGCACGAGAGCCATCTCTACTTCGACCCGGGCGACGGGCGGCTGATCACCGTCTTCACGAACGAGAAGCGCGTGCCCGACCCGACGCGCACCGCCACCGATCCCGGCTGCGTGCACCACATCGCGTTCTCGCTCTCGCAGGCGACGTTCTGGCAGGCCGTGGAACGGCTCGAGGAGCGCGGCATCCGCCACTCGGGCGTCAAGGACCGCGGCTTCATGGACTCGATCTACTTCGAGGACCCGCTCGGCCTGACGATCGAGCTCGCCTCGTACCGCTTCGAGCCGCCGCACGGGCACACCCACGCCGACGTCCTGCTGGAGGCGCACAAGCTGCGCGTGGAGCGCGGCGACTACAACATCGACCGGGCGCATCTCGCCGACGCGATCGAGACGCTCGCCACCCGCTCGACGCGGTCGCTATCGGACGACCGCGCGGCGAAGAACCCCTACTGAGGAGGAGCCGTGGCCGCGAACACGCTGAACATCCTGAAGCCGAGCGTCAACAACCTCACCGCCCGCATCTTCGTTCGAGCCGCCGGCCTCGACTTCGCGGAGGAGGATGTCTGGGGCAAGACCGCAGAGCGCGATTACCTCGACAAGTACCCGGCGCACCTCACGCCGATGCTCGAGACGGAGGGCCTGCCACGCGGCTACCTCGGCGAGTCTTGCGCGATCATGACCTACCTCTGCAACGTGCACGGGCTCGACGATCTCTACCCGCGCGACCCGGGCCAGCGGGCGATGGTCGACAACGCGATGTACTACCTCATCGGGACGCTCTACCCGCTCATCACGAGGGCGACCTACCCGACGCTCAAGCTTCCCGCAGTACCCCGGCGAGGTCGGGTCCTCGAACGCCAGCGACGAGCTGAAGGCGCAGGCCGTGCGCGACGCGACGGCCGCGATCGCGGAGCCGCTCGAGGTCTACAACACGTTCTTCCTGGCGGGGAGGCCGTTCATCGGCGGCGACCAGCCGTCCATCGCGGACATCCGCGTCGCCGCGTCGCTCGAGTTCCTGCGCGCGATCGACTACGACTTCCCGGCCTGGACGGAGGAGTACATGGCGCGGGTGGAGCAGGCGCTCGGCGACGCGTACTCGGAGCCCGTGGCCGATGTGCGCGGCTATATCGAGTACGTCCGCTCGCAGTAGCTCGCGGTGGCGGCGCCTGGCGCCGCTCGTGCTTGCCACCATGGCCTCCCAGGCCATGCTCGTCGTGCTCGCGCCGACGATCACGGCGATCGGCGACGACTTCGACCACTCGATCGCGGCGGTCGGGCAGGCGCGCTCGGTGACGGCTGCGGTCGCGATTGCCGCCTCGCTGGCGATTACGGCCCGGATCGGCGTCATCGGCGTGCGGCGCCTGATCGTCGTCGGCTGCCTGGGCGCGCTCGTCGCCTGCGCGGCGGTCGCGCTGGCGCCGAGTCTCGGGTTCTTCCTCGCCGCGCACGTGCTCGTCGCACTTGCGTTCGCCTGCCTGCTCTCGGCCGGGTTCGCGGGCGTCGTGGGGTTCCCGCCGGAGGAGCGAGCCTGGGCGGTCGGCTTCGTGGCGGGTGCCAACGCGCTCGCCTGGGTGATCGTCAACCCGGCGGTCGGCGCGATCACCGAGTGGGCGTCGTGGCGGCTTGCCGAGCTCGTGCCCGCAGCACTCGTCCTGGCGGCGCTCGTGGCGGTGCCGTTCGCCGGTGAGATCCCCGGCGCGCGGCGGCCGACGCCGCTCGGCCTGCTCGTGCGCGACCTCTCGGCGCGCTACTGGATCGAGTCGGAGACGATCGCGTTCGCCGCGTGGACCGGCGTGCTCACGTTCCTGGGCGCCTTCTACGTCGAGGAGCTGGACGTCGGCGAGGCGACCGCGGGCTGGCTGCTCGCGCTGGGCGCGGCGGCGTACGTCGTCGCCTCGAGCCGGGCCGGGGCGCTCGCGAGGCGGCGGTCGCGGCGCCGCCTCGTCTTCGCCGCGGCGATGGCGATGGCGGTCGCGCTGCCGCTGCTGCTGATCCTCGGCGACGCGGGGATCGGGCCCGGGCTGCTGCTCTTCTGCGTCGCGGGCTTCCTGGCCGGGATCCGCACGCCTGCATCGAGCGGCCTCGCGCTCGAGCAGCTGCCGGAGCATCCCGGCGCGATGGCCGGCGCGCGCACGGCGGTGACGCAGTTCGGCTACTTCGTGGGCGCGGTCGGCGGCGGCCTGATCATCGCGGTCGCGGGCTGGGCCGCGCTCGGCGTCGGCGCTCGGGATCGGCATGGCGGTCTCGGCCGTGCTCGTCCTGCGCGTGTCCGAGCAGCCGGTCTAGGAGACCGCGAGGCGGCCCGGCAGCCGCGGGTCGGCGCCGTAGCGATACGCGCCCGTCCGCAGCTGCACCGTCCAGGTCACCCGTCCCATGAAGGCTTTGCCCGTCCTCTTGTTCACGCCCGGGCCGACGAGGTGGAAGTTCCTCGTCTTGGAGCGGTCTGTCACGGTGATGCGGTAGCGGCCGGGGACAGCGGCCTTCTGGCTCAGCGACGCCGTCCGCGCGTCGACCTTCGCGCTCAGCGCCTTCGTCGTCGTCGCGGGCGGAGGCGCGGCGGTGACGGTGAAGGTGCCGTTCATCACGTCGAAGTGCGGCGAGCAGGCGTAGGCGTAGAGGCCGGGCGGGAAGTCGACGGTGAAGGTCTGGTCGCCGACGAACGGGACCTCGGTCTGGAAGAGCCTGACGTTGGCCGTCTTGCTCCCGAGCGCGAAGTTGTGGATGTCCGCGTTGTCGTGCACGAGGATCTCGTACTTCCCGGCGACGAGCGACCGGACGTGCGTGCCGTCCGGGTACTGGAGGTCGATCGTGAAGCCGGGCCCGACGACGCCGACGAGCTTCATCGGCGTGTCGACGGCCGTGGCCGACGGCACGAGCGCGGCGAGGAAGAGACCGGCTACGAGGAGGATGCGCACGGCCGCAGGGTCTGCGAGGCGGCGCTATCCGGTCAAATGATTCGCTCAGGAGCGAATCGCGTTGACGAGGGCAGCCCCGGTGCGCGAGGCTGTGAGGATCGCGATCCGCTTCCGACTTGCAGACGACCACGGGGCGGCGCTCGCGTTCGGCTACTCGCCGCTGCTCGAGACCGTGCAGAGCCTGCACGTCCTCTCCGAGCCCAAGCACCACGCGCTCCAGCACGAGTGGGTGCGCGCGATGCGGCGCCTGCCGCCCGCGCTGAAACGCGAGATCACCGCGCTGTCGTTTCTCTACCGCTGGACGCTGCCGAACTGCGTGCTGCCCGACGCGACCACGCCGTACGAGGACTTCGAGGCCGAGCTGGCACGGCTGCGCGGCCTGCGGACAGACGTGGCTGCCTACGAGCTCGTGCGACCGATCTACGACCACGGTGGCGGCGCGCGGCCCGCCCGCAAGCGCGTCATGGGCGACGCGCGCATCCGGGCGGGAGCGATCTCGCGCGCCGGGCGTGCCGGGTCGGGCGCGCGCCGCGCCGCCGTCCAGCTCTTCGACGACCCGGCTGCGTTCGTCGAGCGCTTCGCCGTGCTGCTCCAGGAGTACTGGGAGGAGGCGTTCGCAGCCGAGTGGGAGCGGATCGAGCCGCGGCTCGCCGAGAGCGTGACGACGGCCGGCCGGGCAATCGCGAGCGACGGGATCTTCCCGTTCCTGGTCGGGCTCGCACCGCAGCTCCGCGTCGAGCCGGACGGCAGGCGCTTCGGGCTCGACGTGCCGCACGACCACGAGGTCGACATCGCCCCGGGCTCGCCGCTGCTGCTCGTCCCGAGCGTCTACGTGTGGCCGCATGTCCGCGTGAACTGCGACCCGCCGTGGCCGCTGGTGCTCGTCTACCGCGCGCCGTACCTGGCCGAGAGCCTGCGGCACACGACCCGGCCCGAGCTCGTGAAGGCGCTACGCGCACTCGGCGACGGCACACGGCTGCGCATCCTCGAGCAGATCGCGACGCGCCCGCGCTCGACGCAGGAGCTGGCGCCGCTCGTCGGCCTGAGCGAGGCGGGCACGTCCAAGCACCTGCGCCTCTTGGCGGAGGCGGGCGTGATCTCCAGGAGCCGCGAGGGCTACTACGTCGTGTACTCGCTCGTCGGCGACCGCATCGAGGCGCTCGCGGGCGACCTGCGTCATGTGCTCGCGCCCTCGCCTCCGGCCTGATCACGGTTGCGTAGAGTCGATGCCACCCGACTGAGAAGGAGTGACGGAGATGGCGTTCGAGGTTCCCCCGCTGCCGTACGGCTACGACGCGCTCGAGCCGACGATCGACGAGCAGACGATGCGGCTCCACCACGACAAGCACCACCAGGCCTACGTTGACAACGCGAACAAGGCGCTGGACGGCACGCCGCTCGACGGCCAGTCCGTTGAGCAGGTCCTGACGAACCTCGACGCCCTGCCGGAGGACCGGCGCATGGCGGCGCGCAACAACGTCGGCGGGCACGCCAACCACTCGCTCTTCTGGGAGATCATGGGCCCGAACGGCGGCGGCACGCCGCCCGGTGCGCTCGGGCAGGCGATCGACGACACGTTCGGGAGCGTCGACGAGCTCAAGGGGCAGGTGAACGACGCGGGCGTGAAGCGCTTCGGCTCGGGCTGGGCGTGGCTCGTCCACGACGGCACCGGCCTGGCCGTGATGTCGACGCCGAACCAGGACTCGCCGGTCATGGAGTCGAAGACGCCGCTCCTCGGCATCGACGTCTGGGAGCACGCCTACTACCTCAACTACCAGAACCGCCGCCCGGACTACCTCGCGGCCTGGTGGAACGTCGTGAACTGGGACGCGGTCGGCGCGCGCTACGACGCCGTGCGCTGAGCCGAGTAGACGACCTCGGTTCCGGCGACGAGGTCCGGTAGGCCGCGCCTGCGGCGGTCGAACAGCACCGGCAGGTAGCCCAGGAACAGGATTGCGATCGAGAACGCCATGACGAGGGCGCGCACGATCGCGCGGCGGACCGACGGCGGCTTGCCCGCGGGGTCGCGCAGCCGGATGCCGATCACGTGCATGCCCGGCGTGCGCCCCGCGCCGCTCCAGAAGAAGACGAAGTAGAGGCCCGCGATCACCAGCCCGCCGGTGCCGAGCAGCGTGCCGGCGAGCACGCCGGGGTGCAGGTCGAACACGTAGCGCACCAGCGCTGCCAGCGCACTGGCGATGCCGAGCACGACGGAGACGAGCACCACGTCCAGGACGAAGCCGGCCGCACGCGTGGCGAGGCCGGCGAACGCGCTGGAGACGACGGGATGGCGGCTGACGGCGTGCTCGATCCGGCCGTCCATCTCGACGCCGCGCTCGTGCAGGTCGCCGGCGAGCTCCTCCCACATGCCGATGCTCTGCTCGCGCATGGCGGCGCGCACCTCGGAGCTCGAGGCGGCTTCGCGGATCGCGCGCTGCACCGCGTCGCTCGCGACGATGCGGTCGACGAGCTCGGTCGACCGCTTGCTCGCCAGTGCCTTGTCGACCGCATCGTCGAGGGCTCCGCTCTCCGCGAGCTCGGTGACGACGCGCTCGATGACATGGTGCTCGGCCATGGCCCGGGCGATGTGCTCCGGGAACTCGCCGGCCAGCATCCGGTCGGCGATCTTCGACACCTCCGGCGCGAGCCCGTCCGCGGCTGCCTCCAGCGGGCCGCGAGAGGCGCGAGCCGCCGCGCGGGCCGGGTAGCGCGCCCACCGGCCCAGCGACGAGCGTTGCTCCTCCGGAGGCTCCATGCGACGACGGTACGCCACTTCGCGCGCCTGCCGTCGTCCGGAGCGGATGATCCGTACGATCGCCGCGTGGCGAGCGAGCCCGTTCGGCTGGCGACGGGCGCTGAGCTGCGCCTGACCCGCGACCGCGGCGAGGCCGCGGTCGTGTGCCTGAGCGGCGGACGCGGCGAGCCGCTGCCGGGCAACTGGGGCGCGTCGGTGGAATGGCTCGTCGGGCGGCTCGCACCGCGCTTGCCACGGCTCACGTTCGCGGAGGTGCGCTACCGGGTGCGCTCGTGGAAGCAGTTCGAGTGGTGCGTCGAGGATGCGCGGGCCGCCGTGCGCGAGGTCGGTGCGCGCCGCACGCTCTTCCTCGGCTACTCGATGGGCGGCGCGGTCTCGATCGCAGCGGCCGACGAGCCGTCGGTCGAGGCGGTGCTCGCGCTGGCGCCGTGGATCCCGGACGAGCTCGATGTGAGCGCTCTGCGCGGCAAGCGGCTCGACGTGCTCCACGGCTCGCTCGACCGCCCGCTGCCGGGCATCCCGGGCGTGTCGCCGTCCGGCTCCCGCCGCGGCTTCGACCGGGCGCGCGAGCTCGGCGTCGAGGGCAGCTACGAGCTGATCCGCGGCGGCCTCCATGCGCTCGCGATCCGCCCGCGCGGCCACCTCGTCCCGCTGCCGCGCGCCGGAAGCTGGGTCACCAGGACAGCTGCTCGTCTCGAAGCGTTCGCGGCGTCCTAACAGGGACTGTCCCTGTAAAGAGCGCGCCCATTCCCCAAGGCGTCCTAACAGGGACTGTCCCTGTAAAGAAGGGGCCCGCCGAGCGGCGGGCCCCTTGTGCGTCCGAGCTAGCCGGACTTTGTGTTGGCGAAGCCGGACTGCGGGTCGGCCACGTATGGGAAGGCGGCCATGCGCTGCGTGTCGCCCTGGTCGACGCCGTCGCCGAGGTCGACCTTCTTGCCGATCAGCGCGCCGGCGACGGCCCGCTCGGCGATGTCGATCACGTCGTCGCCGAGGCGCCGGCCGTTCGGCCAGCCCTGCGTGTCGCCGCCGAGGACGCCCAGCCGGCTGAACTTGTTGGCCGGCGTCACCGGGATCGACAGGTTGATCCGCAGCTCCTCCGCGAGCTTCGTGCCCGTGGAGTTGAGCTTGGGGACGCCCGTCAGGAAAACGGAGACGAGGTCGCTCCGGTTCGCTCCTGGACGCCCAGCTTGTAGAGCTTGTTCATCACGGCCGCCAGGATCGGCGTCCGGTAGTACGGGGCGAACTTGCCCTCCTCGGCCGGGCCGGACGCGTTCCACTTGTCCTTCATGCCGGTCGGGATGATGACCTCGTTCACGAGCGGGTTGGCGAGGCGCGAGACCTGCACCCAGCCGCCGTTTCGGTGGACGCCGATGACCTTGCGGTCGGCGGTCGACCAGATGCCGATCACATGGCTTTTCGTGTCGACCTGCGAGATCGGGATCTGCAGGGCGATCGAGTGCACCGCGTAGCCGGCGAGGAAGTCCTTGCCGCCGCCGTTTCCGCCCGTGTCCTTGCGGAACGCGAGCAGGTCGAAGATGGCGCCCACGTCGCCGAAGAACGGGTCGTCGCGCTGGCCGGCGAACACCTTGCCGCCGCCGGTCCAGGTCGAAGATGCCCTTCTCCGCGAGTGCGTGGTAGTTCGGCGTCGAGCGCGGCCCGATGTTGTTGGGCGGCGTCGTGCCGTGCGCGATCACCTTCGCCTTGCCGTTCGCGATCTTCGTGACCGTGTACTTCTGGACCGTGTTGCCCAGGAAGAACGCGCCGGGCGTCCGCTTGAACTGGAAGCGGTAGGTGACGTTCGCCTTCCCGTCCCCGTTCCGGTCGACGTAGATGTTGTACCGGGCGGTCGGCGAGAAGGTGTAGTAGTTCGGCCCGCCGGCCGGATCCTCGCCCGGGATGTAGTTCGAGATGATCGTCAGCGTGTCCGGGTTGTCCGGGCTGCGGAAGGCGTAGAGGTCCGTGTTGTCAGCGGACGGGTCCTCCGAGATCAGCGGTGCCTCCCGGTGGCTCGAAGCCAGGCTGCTCGTGGGCGCGGGCGCGTACAGGACGGCCAGTCCGAGGGCGCCGACGGCAGCTGCGAGCACGCCGAGACCGGATGCGGCTCTGCGCATGTGTTCTCTCCTTTCGCGACGGCCGCTGGGTGTCGGTGAGGAATCGGCCGTCGACTGCCACTCCTTCGCGCGGAGCGGCGGTCCGGTTCGGAGCTTCTAGCTCTCGGACGGCTGCACGCGCCGGCGCTCCCGCGCCCGCGCGTTCGGGACCTTCACGTTCCAGACGAGACCGAGCCGCTCCAGCGTGCGGATGACCCACCACGAGAGGTCGACCTGGAAGCGCCCGAGCCCGTGGCGTGCGGACGACGGGAAGGCGTGGTGGTTGTTGTGCCAGCCCTCGCCGAAGACGAGCGCCGCGACCACCCAGTTGTTCCGGGCCTCGTCACGCGACTCGTAGTCCTTGCGCCCGAACATGTGGCAGATCGAGTTCACGCTGAACGTGGCGTGCTGGTAGCAGAAGATGCGGATCAGGCCGCCCCAGACCAGGCCCGCGAGGCCCGCCTGCCAGGTGCCGCCGACCGCGTAGCCGATCGCGAACGGGATGCCGAGCGTGAGGCCGACCCAGAGCAGGTACAGCCGGTCGATCCAGCGGATCAGCCGGTCGTCGTAGAGGTCCTTCGCGTACAGCCGGCCCTGCTCGATGCCGAGGTTCGTGAAGAGCCAGCCGATGTGCGCGTGCACGAACCCGCGTGCCGTGCCGACGACGCCGTCCCCGTGGCCGTGCGGCGAATGCGGGTCGCCGGGCTGGTCGGAGAGCGCGTGGTGCTTCCGGTGGTCGGTCACCCACTGCGTCAGCGGCCCCTGCATCGTCATGCAGCCGAGGATGGCGAGGGTCGCCTTGATCCCCGTGCCCGACTCGAAGCCGCGATGCGTGAAGTAGCGGTGGAACCCGATCGTCGTCCCGAACGCGCACAGCACGTACATGCCGACGAGCAGCAGGGCGTCGACCGGGTGAAATGCGACGCCCCACAGGAGCCCCATCGCCATCAGCAGCCCCAGGGGCGGGACGATGACCGCCACGAGCATGACAACCTGGCTGATGCGGCTCGTCCGGGGTCGCGCCGTCCCGACGAGTCCAGTGTCTGCGGGTGGCGCGTCTAGGAGGTGTTCGACGATGCGGCCACGGTAGCGGTCTTTCGGCGCCGATGAGTTCCGGCGGCGAGCGCCGTCCTATCCTCGACAGCGCAAGCGAGAGGAGCAGCTGATGGGCAGGGTCGTCGTTTCGCAGTTCGTGACGGTCGACGGGGTGATCGAGGATCCCGGCGGCTCGGAGCACAGGCCCTTCGGCGCCTGGGCGTTCAGGTTCGAGCGGGGCGACGAGGGCGACCGCTTCAAGCTCGACGAGGTGATGGACGCTGAGGCGCTCCTGCTCGGGCGCGTGACCTACGAGGGCTTCGCGGCCGCGTGGCCGTCGCGGGAAGGCGACTTCGCGGACAAGTTCAACGGCATGCCGAAGTACGTCGTCTCGACCACGCTCCGCGACCCGGAGTGGAACAACACGACCGTCATCGCCGACGACGTGGCCCGTCAGGTGGCGACGCTGCGGGCGGCGCCCGGCGGCGACATGCTCGTCAACGGCAGCGCCACGCTGCTGCGCACGCTGGTCGAGCACGACCTCGTCGACGAGTACCGGCTGATGGTGTTCCCGACCGTGCTCGGCGACGGCAAGCGCCTCTTCGCGGACGGCGCCGGCATTCCGGCGCTCGAGCTGGTCGAGTCGCGGCCGGTCGGCGAGCAGGGCGTGCTCCTGCTGATCTACCGGCCTGCGGCCAAGGACTCGTAGACCCCGACCAAGGAGGCAAAGATGTCGATCACTCCCTGCATCTGGTTCGACAGCGACGGCGAGGACGCGGCGAAGCTCTACACGTCGGTCTTCCCGAACTCGAAGATCACCAAGGTCACGCACTACGGCCCGGATACGCCGCGGCCCGAGGGCACCGTCCTGACCGTCGAGTTCGAGCTCGACGGGACCACGTTCACCGCGCTCAACGGCGGTCCGCAGTTCAAGCCCAACGAGGCGATCTCGTTCCAGATCAGCTGCGAGGACCAGGACGAGGTCGACCGCTACTGGGACAGGCTGGTCGAGGGCGGCGGCGAGCACGGCCCGTGCGGCTGGCTCAAGGACCGCTTCGGCGTCTCCTGGCAGGTCGTCCCGGAAGTGCTGCCGCGCCTCCTGGACGATCCGGATCGGGAGAAGGCGAACCGAGTCATGCAGGCGATGCTGAAGATGGGGAAGCTCGAGATCGCCGAGCTGGCGCGCGCAGCGGCAGAGCCGGTGGCCGCGCGCTAGAGGTCCGTGACGTCCGCGTGGCGGTCGGCGGCGCAGGCACGGGCCCACGCCTCGGCTGTCGCCACCACGCGGGCGCGCAGGTTTTCGTCGAGCCTGGCACCGTCCAGCTCGACGCGCACCTGATGAAGCTCGGCCTCCGAGTGGGGGCCGAGCTCGAATCGCTCCTCCGAGACGAGCGAGACCTCGCCCGCGTCGGCGACGAGCTGCCGGCCGAGCTCCTCGAGCTCGGCGTTCGTCGCCTGGCGACCGGCCAGCACGCCGAAGTTCACGGCCACCTCCAGGCTGCCGTCCGGCGCCGTTTCGACGCGTGCGATCGCCTCGTCCACGCCGGGGCTATGCCCGGGGTTGTCGGGACCTAACCCCTCCGCACGCGGTACAAGCGCCCGCCGGACACGTCCGCGATCCAGAGCGTCGTGCCGTCGGTGGCGACACCGTCGACCACGAGCCGGCCGGCCGGCGTCAGCGTCTGGGCGATCGCGTTCGTCGCCGGGTCGACCGCGTAGAGGTGCTCCATCACGGGCAGGCCCTGGCGGTCGTCGGCGGCGCTCGCGTTCGCGACCCAGATGCGCCCGCCTGCGGCGGCGACGTCGATCCCGCCGGTGCCGATCTCGATCGTCGCCTGCACGGCGCCCGTCTCAGGGTTGACGCGCAGCAGGTCGGTGCCGCGGCCGGTGACCCAGAGCGAGCCGCCGTAGAGGGTCATGCGCTCGGGCGCCTCGCCCGGCAGCTTGCCGAGATGGGTGACCGCGTTCGTCGTGAGGTCGATGCGGTCGAGCGTTGCGTCGCGGTGGTTCGTGATCCAGGCACGCGTGCCGTCGGTGACGAACGACGAGGTGCCGCTGCCCGTGTCGATCTCGGCCCGCACCTGGCGCGCCGCCGGGTCGATGCGTAGCAGCTTGGAGCGCGAGTCGTCCGCGACCCAGAGCGAGCCGGCTGCGAACCAGAGGTAGGAGCTCTCGCCGCCAATTCCGCTCCCCGTCGCGTGCCCGGTCGCCGTGTCGACCCACGTGAGCCAGTTGCTGCGACTGACCGTCCAGACGGTGCCGCCGCCGGCCGTGACCGACTGCGGCGGCGTAGTGCCGGCGCCCACGATCGCCGTCAGCGCGCCGGTCGCGGCGTCGTAGCGGCGCAGCTGGCCACTCCCGCGGCAGGCGACCCACACCTTCGAGCCGTCGAGCGTCACCGCGTACTGCGGCAGGAAGTCGCGCTCTCCGCCGCAGGTCGCGAACGCGTCGGCGGTCGGCAGGATCGACGTCACGGGCGGTGCGGACGCGACGCGAACGGCGCGAAGCTTGAAGCGAGCGCCCTTCACCTTCGCCTGGGCCGCCCACGTGCCGCCGAACGGCAGGGCGAGGCGGGCGCGGTAGGAGCCACGCTTGCCCGCCGGCGCCGTGGTCACCGTCCGGGCGGTCAGCCCGTTGCGGAAGGTGAGCACCGGCCCGGCGCCGGCGAGTGGCTTGCCGCCCTTGCGGACGGTCACGGTCGCCGTCCACACGCTCGTCGCCCGCAGGCCGGAGGGCGGCGCGGCAAGCGTCACGGACAGGCGCGGCGCCGCCGAGGAGGACGCGGCCGCGAGCGCGGCGAGGGCGAATCCGGCGAGCAGGAGGCGGCGCACGGAACCTGGTACACCGCGGGCGGCTCTAGCGTTCCCGCGGCTCCCAGCGGAAGCGGCGCGCGGCGACGAACGCGCCGAGCAGCCCCCAGGCGAGCACGACCGCGAGGTTGCCGGTCTCGCCCCACGCGTGCTTGTCGTCGATGACGACGTCGCGCACGGCGGCGATGAAGTGCGAGAGCGGGAGCACATCGGCGAGCCACTGGAGGACCTGCGGGAACGACTCGGTCGAGAAGAACGCACCCGCGATGAACGCCGCGGGCAGGTAGATCGCGTTGATCACGGCGGACGCGCCCTCGCCCGTCTTCACCAGCGTCGACACGGCGACGCCCAGCGCGGTGAACGAGCCGGCCCCGATCAGCAGGACGAAGGCGAGCGAGAGGATCTCGGTCGGCACCGCCACGTCGAAGATCGTCCGCGCGAGCACGATCAGGATGGTCGCCTCGACGAAGTAGACGAAGACGAAGGACGTGAAGAGCGCGGCCAGGTAGGTCCGCGACGGCAGCGGCGTCGCACGGAGCCGCTTGAGCGTCCCCGACTCGCGGCGCAGCACGAGGATGATCCCGAGCCCGGCGAACGTGGTCGACGCGGCGCCGTACCCGAGCATCCCGGCGAGCAGGAACTCGTACCCGCTGATGCCGTCGACCGTGTTGTCGCCGTAGGCCGAGCCGAGCAGCACCAGGAACACGATCGGCAGGAGGAAGGTGAAGAACGCCAGCTCGCGCGAGCGCCAGAACAGCAGCTGCTCGACGCGGAACTGGTGTCGCCAGAGCCTCACTCGAGGCCCTCACCGGTGAGCGACAGGTAGATCTCCTCGAGCGTCGGCCGCCGCACCTCGAGCCCCTCGAGCGTCTCGCCGGCGGCCAGTGCCTCGCCGGTCAGCTCGTGCAGCGTCCGGGTCGGGTCCTCGGTGCGGACGACGACCTCGCTGCCGTTTCGCCGGTAGTGGATCTCGGTGCCGGAGCCGGCCCCGATCAGCTCCGCCGGCGTCCCGGACGCGACGATCTCGCCCTGGGAAAGGACGGCGACGTGGTCGGCGAGCCGGTGCGCCTCCTCGATGTAGTGCGTGGTGAGCAGGATCGTCTTGCCGAGGTCGCGCAGCGAGCGGATCGTGTCCCACGCCGCGCGGCGGGCGGCCGGGTCGAAGCCGGTGGTCGGCTCGTCGAGGAAGATCAGCTCCGGGTCGCCGACCAGCGCGACGCCCAGGTCGAGCCGGCGGCGCTGGCCGCCCGACAGCGTGCGGTAGCGAGCGCTGCGCTTCTCCTCGAGCCCGACCATGCGCACGACGTCGTCGACCTGGAGCGGCCGCTCGTAGTAGGCGGCGAAGAGCCGCAGGTGCTCGAGCACGGTCAGGTTCGGGAAGAGGTCGCCGCTCTGCGGGACGATCCCGAGCCGGCCGCGCCAGGCGTCCGGCGCTCGCGCCGGGTCGACGCCGAGCACCGCGACGTCGCCCGAGTCGCGCTGCCGGTAGCCCTCGAGGATCTCGACGGTCGTCGTCTTGCCGGCGCCGTTCGGGCCGAGCAGGCCGAAGACCTCGCCGGCGGCGATTGCGAAGTCGATCCCGCGCACGGCCTCGGCGTCGTCGTACGACTTGCGCAGGCCGCTGACCTCGACGGCGTTCACGGCAGCTCCAGGACGGCGACGCCGGCGGGTGGGAAGCCCTCCGCCGGCTTGTCGCCCAGGACTGCGGCGATCCACGAGCAGTCGGGCTCGTGGCCGACGGCGACGACGGTGTCGCCGCGGCCGTCGACCGCCTCACGGATGCCGTCGGGGGTCGCGCCCGGAGCGAGCCGCTCGTCGATCTCGATGTCGGCGCCGAGTGCCTCGCCGAGCGCCGCCGCGGTCTGGCGCGCGCGGATCAGCGGGCTCGTGAGGATCAGCGCGGGTTGGACGCCCTGCGCGGCAAGCTCGGCGCCGAGCGCCTCGGCCTGGCTCCGGCCGTTGTCGGTCAGCTCGCGCAGCTCGTCGGGGTCGCCCGGCACAGCCTCGGCGTGGCGGACGAGCAGGAGTTGCATCAGGCCTCGAGCGCGCGCCGGAGCGCCGCGGCGCCGTCCGCCAGCACCGCCTCGCCGTGCGCCGGCAGGACGAGCTCGACGGGCAGGTCGAGGAGCGGCGCGAGCGCCCCGGCCACGTCGGCCCGCGTCATGCCTTCGGCCAGCCACGAGTCGTGGAGCAGGCGCAGTCCGGCGGCCCCGTCGCCCTGGATCACGTCGCCCGTCAGCAACGCCGAGTGGTCGGCCGACCACAGCACCGCCTCCGGCTCCCAGCGGGCGTCGAAGGCGCGCAAGCCGCCGGGCAGCTCCGTGTCCACGTCGTAGCGGTCGGTCGCAGTGCCGCCTTCGGTCTCCCCGCGATAGGCCCAGACCCGCGTGCCGTCGTACCGCGCCCAGACCTCGTCGGTCGACCGCCGGTGGGCCGGGACGGTGAGCACGACGTGCGGCGCGCCGTGGTGCTCGACGTCACGGTCGACGGCGCGCCAGAACTCCTCGCGGTCGGCTTCGTCGGTCGGAGCGAGCGGATCGACGAGCACGAACTCGTCGTCGCGCACGATCGCGGCCGACGCGACCTCGCGCTCCCAGCCTTGCCCGTCTCTCGCGTTCGCGGGTCGCCACTCGGGATGGGGCGCGCTCCAGCGCCAGAGGTGCGGGCGCAGCTCGATGACGCGCATGGCGGCAGCGTAGTAGCCCGCCGGGCGGCCTCCGTAGTTCTCCACAGGCAGTTCCGCTCGCCCCCTGATGGCCCCTCGTCCCGGCGGCGCGACAGTGAGCCCAGATACGGAGAGCAGCCCCGGAGCGAAGGCGCCCCGGGCGGAAGGAGGTTCAAGGTCATGAAGAAGCAGATCTTTCAATGGGGCGGCGTCGCAGCCAGCATCGTTCTGATGGCGTTCGGCATCGGGTCGCTCGTGATCGCAATGCAGGGCCGCTCCGAGGTGCAGGACAAGCTTGCGCAGGAGCACATCGTCGGTACTCCCGACATGACGCCGGCACAGATCAAGACGGCGGCACAGGCGGCCAACCTGCCCGCCAGCATCCCGCTGCCCACCTGCTCGGTCGCGAACCAGTCGATCGACACCGGCGCCGAGGCCAAGTGCTTCGCCTCGTACATGCGGATCCACGCCCTCGAGGCGACCGGCGGCAAGACGTACGCCGAGCTGGGCCGCTACCTCACGCCGGCGGGCAAGGACACGAACGATGCGACCCTCGCCGCGACGGATCCGAAGACCGGAGCGCCGGTCGCCAACGGCGCCCGCGACACCTGGGTCACCGAGACCGCCCTCTCGACCGCGCTGAACACCTCGTTCTTCGCCGAGCAGGTCGCGCTCTTCTCGATCGTCATGGGGATCGCACTCCTGCTGACCGGGATCGGCTTCTTCATCCTCACGCTCGGTGGCGCCCTCGGCACTTTCACCTGGCGGAAGAAGGAGAAGGCCGCCGACACAAAGCTGCTCTCCGCAGGGAGCGGCGTCTAGCCGGAGCTCTCGCAGCCTCGGCCACGAGGCCCGCTCCGCACCACGGTGAGCCCCGCCCCGGCGGGGCTCACTGCTGCCCGGGTAGGGTCGGCCGCGTGCCGACCTTCCGCTACGTGATTGCGGACGTCTTCACGGACCGGCCGCTGGCGGGTAACCAGCTCGCCGTCTTCACCGATGCGCGCGGGATCCCGGACGAGCAGCTCCAGCCGCTCGCGAGGGAGATGAACCTCTCCGAGACGGTGTTCGTGCTGCCGCCCGAGGGCGAGGGCCACGTCCGGGTGCGCATCTTCACGCCGGCGGCGGAGCTCCCGTTCGCCGGCCATCCGATCCTCGGCACGGCATTCGTCCTCGCAGCGCCGCTGCAGCGCGACGAGATCCGGCTCGAGACGCTTCGCGGCGTCGTCCCGGTGCGGCTCGAGCGCGACGAGGGCGGGCGCATCGTCTTCGGCCGCATGGAGCAGCCGCTCCCGAGCGTGACGCCGTTCGACGGCGTCGACGAGTTGCTGCGCGCGGTCGGCGTCGAGCGCTCGGAGCTTCCCGTCGAGCTCTACGACAACGGGCCGCGATTCGTCTACATCGGCCTGTCGAGCCGGGAGGCCGTCGCGGCGCTCGCCCCTGACCTCGGGTACCTGGCGACGCTGCCGGTGGTCGGTGTCTACTGCTACGCGGGCGAGGCGCGACGGTGGAAGTCGCGCATGTTCGCGCCCGGCTCCGGCGTCGCGGAGGATCCCGGGACGGGTTCGGCGGCCGGCCCACTGGCAGTGCATCTCGCGCGCCACGGGGCGATCGGCTTCGGCGACGAGATCGAGATCGAGCAGGGCGTCGAGGTCGGCAGGCCGTGCACCCTCTTTGCCCGCGCCGACGGCTCGGCCGACCAGATCGAGCGCGTCGGGGTCGGCGGCTCGGCGGTCGTGGTCGCCCGCGGCGAATTCCGGCTTCCGTAGGCGATCTGCCGGGTCTGTCCCCGCCGGCTTCTTGGCGGGGACAGACCCAAGCCTTGCTGGGGGCGCACCGGCCTGCGCTCCGAAAACGCTTGGGTCAGCCCCCGATACACCTGGGGACAGACCCGTCCGGCCCCAAGCCTTGCTGGGGGCGCACCGGCCTGCGGTCCGAAAGCGCTTGGGTCAGCCCCCGATACAGCCTGGGACAGACCCGTACGGCGAGCCGGACTTACGAGCCGAGGCTCACGCCGACGATCTCCGGCAGCTCAGGGGCGAGCGACTGCCAGAAGCGGCCACCGTCGCGGGAGACGTAGAGGCGGTTGCGCGCGGCGTAGACGACCAGGTCGGGATCGTCGGGGGACACGGCGACGGCTTTCCCCGGCGGCAGCCCGCCGCCCGCCTCGTGCCAGGTCGAGCCGGCGTCGTGCGAGACGACGAGGGGCGGTCGCCTGTCGAGGACGGCGACCACCGTCGAGCCCGACCGCGCGGCGGCGACGACGCGGGGCAGCTCGACCACGACGGGCTCGGCCGGCTCACCCGCGTCGGCCTCGAGGACCTCCTCGGTCTCGAGGTCGATCCCGAACGCGCCGTCGACCGTGAGAACGACGGCGATCAATCGGTGCCGAGCGCAGGCATGCGCCGCCCCGCGAAGCCCAGCGCGCCCATCAGCACGAACGCGAGCGCGAAGCTCGGCAGCGACGCGCCGGTCTGGTACGTGGGCGTCGGCAGGCGGCCGATCCAGTCCGACCAGAAGCCGAGATCGGTCGGCTGGTACAGCCACTCGTACAGCAGGAACCCGGCCGCCCAGGCGACGAGCGCGCCGGGCCGCACGAGCGGCCCCTCGAAGAAGTCCGCGCGCGTGTACGACATGCCGCTCATCAGCCAGTGTGCGGCCAGCACGCCGAGCAGCGGCACGAACACGGCGCCGAGCAGCAGCAGGAACCGCTGGTAGCTGCGCATGTCGATCGCGAGCGCGCCGATGGTCGCCACGACCGCCGACCAAGACGATCAGCGACCGCTGCGCGCACACGCGTGAGGATGTTCTGCAGCGACACCGCGGTCGAGTACTCGTTCGCGAAGGCCTCGTCCGTCTCGTCCACGGTCAGCGCGAGCAGCGCGACCGCGGCCGCGGCGCCTCCGCCGGCGATCGCCACGAGGATGAGCTCCGGCCGGTTCGGGTCGAAGCCGCGCGAGAGCACCAGGACCGAGCCGAGCCCGAACTGGAACAGGGTGGGGATCAGGTAGCCGATCCCGACTCCCCAGAAGGCGGTGCGCCGGTCCTTCGAGAAGCGCGTGTAGTCGGCCACGAGCGGCGCCCACGACACGGTCACCGCGACCACCGTGTCGACGGCGAGCCAGAACGAGCCGTGGTGCTCGCCCGGGCTCGACCAGAGCTGGTGCACGTTCGCGCCGTCGAGGATCCACCAGGTCAGGTAGACGACCGACGCGAGCACCGCCCAGATCGCGAACTTGCGGATGAACCGCCGCACGAAGCCGATCGGGCCCATCAGCGCAAGCACCAGCGCCGCCACGCCGAAGACGATCTTCCAGAGCCACACCGCCTCGAAGCCGAACAGCTTGTCGCAGAGCAGCCCGGCCGCCGTCGCGATCACGATCAGCTCGAAGATCGCCCAGCCCAGGCACTGGAGCACGTTCAGCCCGGTTGCGATGTACGAGCCGTGCCGCCCGAGCGGCGCGCGCTGGAGCACCATCGACGGCACCCGCCCGTCCGCGCCGATCAGCGCCGCCACCGCGAGCATCGAGTTGCCGATCAGGCCGCCGACGAGCGTCGCCAGCAACGCGTCCTTCAACGACAGGTCGAAGTAGGCGGGCAGGACGAGGACGAGCAGCGAGATGCCCAGGTTGAGCCAGAGCAGCGTCGTGTCCGCGAGCCCGAGCACCCGCAGCCGCTCCGGAACGGGCTCGATCCCCCAGTTGGGTGCGTCCTCGAGCATTTCCCTCCCTACGCGGGCTCTACCCCGATCAGGTTCGACGGGTGTGTTCTCAGCCGCCTGGTGCGGCACCCCGGGGGCGCAAGACTACCGGCGCCGGGCGGGCCGTTTGCGCACCAGGCGCGGGTCGGATCCGGAGCGGCCGTGCTCGGCCGAGGCGTGTTCGGTGCCACGCACGGGTCGGGCCCGACGCGGCCCTGGCGCACGACTCGTCCATCGCAGCTCGAGTCAGAACGTGGCGTCGTAGGCGCCGCTGACGATCAGGGCGATCACGAGCGCGGCGAGCAGCAGCCTGTAGACGACGAAGATCGTGTACGAGTGCCGGCGGACGAAGCCGAGCAGCACGACGATCGCGAGCAGGCCCGCACCGGCGGCCGTGAGCGTCCCGACGAGGAAGGGCCCGGCCCAGCCCGGCGGCAGGTCGCCGAGCAGCACGTCCTTCACGCCCTTGAACAGCACCGCCCCGAACGTGATCGGGATCAGCAGCAGGAACGAGAAGCGAGCGGCTGCGTCGCGGTCGAGCCCCAGGAACCGGCCGGCCGTGATCGTCACGCCCGAGCGCGACACGCCGGGCATGAGCGCCAGCACCTGCGCCAGGCCGACGAGGAAGCCCGAGCGGACGCTGAGGCCGTCCAGCTGGAGCCGCTGCGGCGTCCGGTCGGCGATCCAGAGCAGCACGGCGAAGAGTGCGAGCAGGATCGCGATCTGCCACGGCTCGCCCAGGTGGTTCGCGATCGCGTCCTCGCCGGCGGCGCCCACGATCGCGGCGGGCACGGTCGCCAGCGCGATCGCCCAGGCGAGCCGCTCCTCGGTCGTCTCGACCCGGCGCGTGCGGATCGACCGGAACCACGCGCGCGTGAACGCGACGATCTCGCGCCGGAAGTACGCGGCGACGGCGATCAGCGTGCCGAGGTGCAGCGCGACGTCGAACGTCTGGTTGAACTGGTCGTGCTGGGAGAGGTAGTGCCAGTGGCCGAGCCAGGGCACGAGGATCAGGTGGCCGGAGGACGAGACCGGCAGCAGCTCGGTGAAGCCCTGCACGAGCCCGAGCACGAGCGCCTGCCAGCCCGACAGCGCGCCCGCCTGCTCGCCGACCCGGAGGAGCGCGAGCGTGAACGCGACGAGGAAGAGCACGACCGCGGCCGTGTAGATGGCTCCGCGCTCGCGCACCGCGGGAAACCCTAGGCGGCGGGGCGGCTGGGCCTCCCTAATCGACCGTGCAGTCGCTGCCGGCGCGCTCGCCGCTGGGCAGCCGCGCGAGGAGCGTCGAGAGCGTCTCGAGCTCCGTGCGCGTGAAGCGGTTCGTGAAGCGGGCGGCGATGCCGGCCAGGTGCGTCCCCGACGCCGAGCGCAGCTTGTCGCGGCCCTCGTCGGTGATCTCCGCGTAGCTGACCCGCTTGTCGGCCGCGCAGTTCTTGCGCGCGACGAAGCCTGCGCGCTCGAGCCCCGCCAGCAGCCGCGTGATCCCGGACGGCGTCAGCAGGACGCGCGACGACAGCTCGACGGGCTTGAGGACCCCGTCGGGCGCCTTGGCGAGATACAGCAGCACCTCGTAGTCGTTCAGCGTCAGGCCGTGCTCGCTGACGAGGTCGGCGTTCAGGTCACGCGTGACGGCGGCATGCGCGCGCAGCCACTGCACCCAGGTTTCGAGCTCGGTACTGTCTGGAGATAGAACTTGCGTGCTCAACATTCACCTGCTACTGTAGTTGACGAGTCAAGTATATCCCTTTCGACCCAACGGAGGTAGACCCATCATGACGCAGCTAGCAACCGACACCGGAGTCGCCGGCCTCGTCCCCGCCGGCACGTGGCGCGTCGACGGCTCGCATTCGACGATCGAGTTCGGCATCCGCCACCTGCTCATCACGACCGTGAAGGGCACGTTCGGCGAGTTCGAAGGCACGATCGAGGTCGCCCCGGACGGTGCCGCCAGGTCCGTCGGCGTGCTCAAGTCCGAGAGCATCGACACCAACGAGCCGCAGCGCGACGAGCACCTGCGCTCGACCGACTTCTTCGACGCCGCGACGTTCCCGGAGATCACCTTCCAGTCGACTGAGATCGGCGGCGTGGACGGCAGCTCCTTCCGCGTCACCGGCGACCTGACGATCCGCGGCACGACCCGCCCGATCGAGCTCGAGGCGACCTTCGAGGGCGCCGCGCAGGACCCGTGGGGCAACGACCGCATCGGCCTGACCGTGAAGGGCCAGCTCGACCCGAACGACTACGGCGTCGACTGGAACCAGGAGCTCGAGGCCGGCGGCAACCTGCTCGGCGACCGCGTCGACTTCACCGCGTCGGTCTCGGCCGTCAAGGAGGGCTAGGACCGATGAAGGTTCTCGGGATCGCCGGCAGCCTCCGCAGCGCCTCGTACAACCGTGGCCTTCTGCGTGCGGCGCAGGAGCTCGCGCCGGACGGCGTGGAGGTCGACCTGCTCGACATCCGCGACCTGCCGTTCTACGACGGCGACGTCGAAGCTGCCGGCGTGCCCGAGCCGGTCAAGCGGCTCCGCGACCGCATCGCGGCCGCGGACGCCGTCCTCTTCGCCACGCCCGAGTACAACCGCGGCACGTCGGGCGTGCTCAAGAACGCGATCGACTGGGCCTCGCGGCCGCCGCGCCAGTCGGTGCTCGACGGCAAGCCGGTCGCGGTCATGGGCGCCACGACCGGGATCAGCGGCACCGCCAACGCCCAGCGGCAGATCCGCGAGGCGCTGCTCTTCCCCGGCGCGCAGACGCTTCCGCAGGAGCTGCTGGTCTCCCGTGCCGGCGAGAAGTTCGACGAGCAGGGCGACCTGACGGATCCCGAGACGCGCGCCGAGCTGACAGTGCTGCTCGAGGACCTCGCCGGCTGGATCTCGCAGGTGCGCGAGGCGCTCGCCGTCGCGGCCTAGTTTCCATCAGCGGCCTCCGGGAAGGAGGCCGCCATGGCCAAGACCGCACAGGACGTCATGACGCCGAGCCCGCGGACCGTCGCCTCGTCGGCGACCGTGGGCGAAGCGGCGAAGCTCATGCGGGACGAGGACGTCGGCTCGCTGCCGGTCGTCCACCAGGACCGGCTCGTCGGCGTCGTCACCGACCGCGACATCGCGGTCCGTGTCGTCGCCGAGGGGCGCGACGCGTCGACGCCCGTCGCCGAGGTCGCGAGCGACCACCCGGTGACCGTCGACCCGCTGGCCGACCTCGAACAGGCGCTCCAGCTGATGGCGGAGCACCAGGTCCGCCGGCTGCCGGTCGTCGACGGCGGCCGGCTCGTCGGCGTGATCGCGCAGGCCGACATCGCCCGGCTCGGCAAGGACAAGCGGACGGGCGACCTCGTCGAGGGGCTCTCGCAGCCGTAGCTGGCGTGTGTCCGGGGTCGCTCCGGCGGCCCCGGACGCCCGTCACGCCGAGGCTGCCTCGGCCTTCAGCGCGGCTCGAGCTTGTAGCCCACGCCGTACCGCGTGTGGATGAACGTGTGCGTGGTCGCCGGCCGGTCGATCTTCTCGCGCAGCTTGCGGACGAAGACGTCGACCGTGCGGTCGCGGCGCGTCTGGCGGCGGCCCCACAGCCGCTGCATCAGCTCGTCGCGGGTGATGACCCGGCCGCGCTCGCGCGCGAGCGTGTAGAGCAGCCGGAACTCGGTCGGCGTCAGCTCGGCGCTGCGGCCGTCGACGAACGCCTGGACGACCTCCGGGTCGATGCGCAGCTCCTCGATCTCGATCGGCTCGCCGCGCGCGACCTGCTCGGCGCGGACGCCGCGCCTGGCGGCCACGCGCACGCGCGCCACGAGCTCCTTCATCGAGAACGGCTTGACGAGGTAGTCGTCCGCCCCGAGCTCGAGCGCGTTGACGCGGTCGTGCTCGCTGCCGCGCGCGCTGATCACGAGGATCGGCGTGCCGATGCCCTCGTTGCGGACGGTCTCGATCAGCTGCCAGCCGTCGAGGCCGGGCAGCATCAGGTCGAGCACGCAGACGTCGGGCCGCTCGAAGCGGAGCCGGGCGAGCGCGAGGTTGCCGCGGTCGACGCGCACCGCGTCGAAGCCGGCTGCGCCAAGGTGCGCCGAGACCGCCTGCGCGATCACGGCGTCGTCCTCGACGATCAGCACTTTCGGCACGACATCGATCCTGAAGCCCCGCGGTACCAGGCGGGGTACAGCCGTGGTGAAGATCGCGAGTCCGTCTGGTGAACGGCAAACCGCCTTACGATGCGTCCATGGGCACCCGCCCCGATCGCGAGCGCAAGCTGCTCGGCGGCGCCGAGCTGCTCGACGTGCTCGAGGGCGAGCCGCTCGAGCCCCGCACGTTCACGTCCACCTACTTCGACACGGCCGACCGGCGGCTGCTGCGCCGGGGGCTGATGCTCCGGCGGCGCGTCGAGAGCGGCAGCTCACGGTGGCAGCTGACGCTGCCGCACGCGACCGGTCGGCTCGAGGTCGAGGCCGAGGGCGGCCCGATGCCGCCGCAGGAGCTGTTCGAGCTCCTCACCGCGCATCTCGGAGGGCGCAAGCTCGGACCCGCGGCCACGCTGCGCACGCGGCGCAACGGCGTGCGCGTCCGCAACGGCGCGGGCGAGGCGGACGTGTCCGCGGACCGCGTCGCGATCCTCGAGGGCTCGCGCGAGGTCGACGGCTTCGGAGAGCTCGGGGTCGAGCTCGTCACGGGCGACGAGACGCTGCTCGACGTGCTGGAGCGCCGCCTGCACGAGGCCGGCGCCCGCAAGGACGCGTGCGAGGCGAACGTCGAACGCGCGCTCGGCACGGTGCCGAGCGCCTCGATCGAGCCGCCGCCGCGCGACGCCGTGCCGCTCGAGCATCTCCTCTACCAGCTGCGCACCCAGTACGAGGAGATCGTGCGGAGCGACCCGGGCGTCCGCCTCGGCATCGACCCGGAGGACGTCCACGACATGCGTGTCGCCATCCGCCGGCTGCGAGCCATGCTGCGGGCTGCGCGGGAGATGCTCGCGCCCGAGTGGAGCGAGCCGCTGCGGGCCGAGCTCAAGTGGCTCGGGGGCGAGCTCGGGCCGCTCCGCGACTCCGACGTCTTCCTCGAGTACCTGCGCAAGGAGAAGGCCGGGCTCGACGAGCGCGACCGCCCGGGCACGGACGAGCTGATCGAGTTGGTGCAGTCCGACCGCAGCGAGGCGCACGCCCGTGCGATCGACGCGGTACGAACTGCGCGGTACGTCGCCCTCCTGGACGAGCTCGAGCGCACGGCGCGGGCGCCGCGGGTGCGCTCGGCGACTGTCCCGCTCGACGAGGTCGCGCGGCGCGAGTTCAAGAAGCTGCGCAAGGCGGCCCGCCGTACGGACGCGAGCTCGCCGGACGACGACGTGCATGCGCTCCGCATCAAGGGCAAGCGCGCCCGGTACGCGGCCGAGCTTGCTGCCACCGCGGTGGGCGAGCCCGCCGAGGCGTTCGTGAAGGAGGCAAAGCGCTTCCAGGACGTCGTCGGTGAGCACCAGGACGCCGTCGTCGCCGAGGAGCACCTGCGCGAGCTCCAGGCGCGGGGCGGCCCGGAGGCAGCCTTCGCCGCGGGGCGGCTCGTGGAGCGCCAGGCGGAACGGCGCCGCTGCTCGCGCGAAGACCTCGCAGGCGCCTGGAAGCGGCTCCACCGGGCCGGGCGGCGAGCCTGGCACTGACGGTCAAAGCGGCCGGCGGCGTGGTGCGCCGTGACGGGCAGGTGCTGGTCGTCCATCGCCCGAAGTACGACGACTGGTCGCTGCCGAAAGGGAAGTGCAAGCCCGGCGAGAGCTGGGAGCAGTGCGCGCTCCGCGAGGTCGAGGAGGAGACGGGGTTCGTGTGCGAGCTCGGCCCGTGGGTCGGCTCGACGCGCTACCTGGCCAACGGGTTCAAGCTGAAGACGGTCCTCTACTGGACGATGACGCCGCTGGATGGATCGTTCACGCCGGGCCGTGAGGTCGACCGGATCCGCTGGCTCGGCCTCGACGAAGCCGCGGAGTGGCTCACGCACCGCCGCGACGTGCGCATCCTCAGCGAGTTGAGCTAAGCCGCCGCGCGCTCGGCGAGTAGCTCCAGCACGGCGCCCTCGCGGACGCCGCCGGAGCCGAGCCGGAACGGCACGCCGAGGCGGCCCTGCACCTCGGCCAGGATCAGCACGCCGGCCAGGAGCGTCTCCGCCCGCTGCGGTGCGATCCGGAAGCGCGTCGAGACGTCTGAACGGCGCCGCGAGGAGAGCAATTTGACAGCCCGCTCGAGCTCCTCGGCGCCCAGGCACTCGCCGACGATCTTCGCGACGGCGCGCGCACTCCCGCCGACCGCCAGCGCGGCCTTCGCTGCGGGCGGCACGAGCCCCCGCAGCGCCGCCGCCGCCTCGTCCCGTGCCTCGTCGATCGACTCGTCGCTCGGCCGGTCGCCGTCGAGCGAGCGGCGCGTGAGCCGCAGCGAGCCGATGTCGAACGACCGCGCCCACGCCACGCCGCCGGCGGGCGTGCCGACCACGACCTGCGTGGAGCCACCGCCCACGTCGCACACGGCCACGCTCTTCGGCAGCTTGCGGCACCCGCTGACGGCGCCGATGTAGCCGAGCTCGCCCTCTTCCTCGCCGCTCAACAGCCGCACCGGCGCGCCGGTTGCGCGCTCGAGCACGGCGCGCAGCTCGCCGAAGTTGCCGCTTTGGCGGCCCGGGGAGGTGACGAGCACCTCGAGGCGGTCGCAGCGCAACGACCTCGCGCGCTCGGCCTGCGCGGCGGCGACGGCGCCGACCTTGGCGAGCGTCGTCTCGGACAGGTAGCCGAGCCGCTCGATCTCCTCGCCGAGCCCGAGCCGCTCGCGCTCCTCGCACAGGCGCGACAGAGCGCCGCGTTTCTCGCGCGCCACCAGCAGCCGGAGCGTGTTGGCACCGGCGTCGATTACTCCCACCCGCACGGCCCGAGATTGTGGCGCGACCGTCGGTCGGCGCTCCTCGCGGACGACGGTCAGGCGGTTCTCCTCGCGCGCGGCCGCCTGCGCGCCGCGCCGCGCATGAGCGTCGCCTGCGCCGGCCGCGCGCGCTCCCCCTTTGCGGGCGTGAGCCGCGTCCAGCTTCCGTCGGCGTGCAGTTCCCATGCCTGCGCGTTGTCCGCCTGGAGCGTGTCGAAAACACGCGTGAGCTCCGCCTGGGCGCGCGAATCCTCGACAGGCGCGACGATCTCGACGCGGTGATCGAGGTTCCGGCCCATCAGGTCGGCGCTGCCGATGTAGTACGTGGCGTCGTCGCCGGCCTCGAAGATCATCAGGCGGCTGTGCTCGAGGAAGCGGCCGAGCACGCTCCGTACGGTGATGTTCTCGCTCATGCCCGGCGCGCCCGGTCGCAGCGCGCAGATGCTGCGCGCGACGATCTCGACCCTCGCACCGGTCGCGGAGGCCTCGTAGAGCGCCTCGATGATCGCCGGGTCGGTGAGCGCATTCACCTTGAAGCGGATCCGCGCATGCTTCTTCGCCTTCGCTGCCTTCGCGACCGCCCGGATGTGGTCGATCACGCCCTTCCGCAGGTCGTGCGGGGCGGCCAGCAGCTTGCGCAGCCGCTGCGGCCGGCCAAATCCGGTCAGGTAGTTGAAGAGGTCGGCGACGTCGGAGCAGATGTCCGGGTCGGCCGTGAAGAGCCCGAAGTCCTCGTACAGCCGCGCGGTCGCCGAGTGGTAGTTGCCCGTGCCGATGTGGGCATAGCGGCGGAGCGTGTTGCCCTCGCGCCGCACCACGAGCGTCGTCTTCGCATGGATCTTCAGGTTCGGGAAGCCGTAGACGACGTGGACGCCCGCCTGCTCCAGCGCCCGCGACCACTCGATGTTGCGGTGCTCGTCGAAGCGCGCCTTCAGCTCGACGAGGCACACCGTCTGCTTGCCCTCGTCGGCGGCGGCGATGAGCGCGGGGACGGTCGGCGACTCGTCACTCGTGCGGTACACGGTCGTCTTCAGCGCGACCACGTCGCGATCGGCCGCCGCGCCGCGGACGAACGCCTCGTACGAGCCGAGGAACGAGTCGTACGGGTGATGGACGAGCACGTCGCCGCGCTTGATCTGGCCGAACAGGCCGTCCTGGTCGCGCCCGTTGAGCCGCGTCGGCGATGCGGGCAACCACGGCTCGTCCTTGAGATCGGGCCTCGGGAGCGCGGCCAGCTGGTCGAGCTCAGACAGGTCGAGCAGGCCCTCCACGAGGTAGATCTCCTCGTCGGGCAGGTTGAGGCCGACCTTCAGCACCTCGAGCATCCGGGTCGAGACCGAGCGGGAGACCTCGAGCCGGACAGGGTCGCCGAAGCGCCGCCGCCGCAGCTCGTCGCGCACCGCCTCGAGCAGGTCGGCCGCGTCGTCCGAGACCTCGAAGTCGGCATCGCGGGAGACGCGGAAGAACGCGCACTCGACGATCTCCATCTGCGGGAACAGGCGTGGCAGGAAATGCCGGATCGCGAGCTCGAGCGGGACGAAGCAGCCGCGCGAGCCGATCGGCAGGAATCGCGGCAGCAGCTCGGGCACCTTGACGCGGGCGAAGCGCTCCTCCGTCGAGTCCGGGTCGCGGACGAAGACGCCCAGGCTCAGCGAGAGCCCCGAGATGTACGGGAACGGCTGGCCGGTGCCGACGGCGAGCGGCGTGAGGATCGGGAAGACCTCGGCCGTGAACAGTCGCTCCAGCTCGGCGAGCTCGTCCTCGTCCAGCTCGTCCACGTTCGCGACGACGATTCCCGCCTCGGCGAGCGCCGGCCGCAGCTCGCGCTTCCAGAGCCGCGCCTGACGCGCCGTCAGCTCGAGCACGCACTCGCGGATCTCGGCCAGCGTCTCGATGGACGTGCGGCCGTCCGGGGATCTGACCGACAGGCCAGAGTCCGCATGCTCCGTCAGCCCCGCGACGCGCACCATGAAGAACTCGTCCAGGTTCCCGGAGAAGAACTTGCACATGCGCACGCGCTCGAGCAGCGCGATCGCCGGATCCTCGGCGAGCTCGAGGACGCGGCCGTTGTAGTCCAGCCACGACAGCTCGCGGTTGAGCAGGCGTCCCTCGGCCTGCTCACGGGTCGTCGCTGTCGCGGTCACGGGTTTCTTCATCCTCTCAGCGTGCCACCTCCTGCGGGGTTAACAAGAGGTGACGGAGTGGTGAACGCGCTCAGGCGGCAGCGGAACGTGCGGCTTCGAGCCGCGCGAGGTACACCGGCCGCGGGGAGCGGAGGTACGCGAGGACGGCCTCCAGGACGTGGGCGGACGTCGTACGCGTCCGCGTCGAACGTGAGCTCGAGGCCTTCGATCACGAGCAGGCGGTAGCGAGACCAGGCGCGCTCCCCCTCGCGCTCGATCTCGCTCAGGTAGCCGCGGAACCGGCCGGGGCCGACCGTGGCTCGCCTGGTCGGGCTCGCGATCGTGCCGGAGCGCGTGATCCGTCACGCACAGCACGTCGTAGCCGAGCCGCCCGTGGAGGTCGACCAGCTCCCGAACCGTCAGCTCCCCGTCGCTCCAGCGCGTGTGCGCGTGGAGCTCGCAGAGCAGAGGCGCGGACTTCGACCTCACGCCGCGAGTGTCGCCGTCCTCGCCGAACGGATGGGGGGAAAGGTCGCGATCAGCGCCTCGCCGATGGCGATGATCACGATCAGGCCATGCCGTTCCGCGAAGTGCGCCGGCTCTACCCGCAGCCCGCTCACGTCCGTGATGAGCGGGACCGCGAACACCGGTTCGTCAGCCACGCGTAGGACGCCCACGCCCACCACAGCGCGGCCAGGATCAAGGCGCCACGCCCGAGCCCGGCCCAGGTCGGGTTGTCCGACAGGACGGTCGTGACCTCCGTGAAGGCGAACACGAAGACGAGGTCGAAGAAGAGCTCGAGCGGCGTAACGCGCTGCTCGCGCATGTCCGGCGGCTCGCTCATTCGGCGACGCTATCGCGGCTCGTCCCTCGCGACTCCTGCGATGCTGCGCAGGTCGGCGAACGGGAGGATCGGTGAGCAGTCCCCAAGGCGGCATCTTCGCGCTCGGAACGCCCTCGCACGCCTACCTGGAGCTCGACCTCGCGCGCGGGGTGCGCGGCGCGGAGCTCGTGGCCGCGATCGCCTCGCTGCGCGAGCCCCGCACCACGATGGGCGGCGTCAACCTCGTGGCGGGGTTCCGGCCGGAGATCTGGCGGGAGGCCGTCCCCGACGATGCTCCCGGCAGGACTTGCTGGCTTCGAGGAGGACGTGTCCGGCCCGGACGGCTTCACGATGCCGGCCACCCAGCACGACGCCGTGCTCTGGCTGTCGAGCAGCGCATACGACGTCGTGTTCGAGACGTCGCGCGGAGCCATCGCGGCGCTGCGTGGGCTCGCCACGGTCGCGGAGGAGACCTCGAGCTGGCCCTACCGCCACGACCGCGACCTGACGGGCTTCATCGACGGCACGGAGAACCCGACCCTGCTCGACGCGCCCGAGATCGCGCTCATCGGCGATGGTCGCCCGGGAGCCGGCGGAACGGTGCTGCTGCTGCAGAAGTGGCAACACGACGCCGCCTCGTGGGAGGCGCTGGCGGAGGAGGGGCAAGAGCACGTCATCGGCCGCCGCAAGCCGGACAGCGTCGAGCTCGACCCCAAGCCGGAGGACTCGCACGCGGGTGTCACCGACCAGGACCGGCTCGGCAAGATCTTCCGCCGGAACATGCCGTACGGCACCGTGACCGACCACGGGACGATGTTCGTGGGCTTCAGCGCAGACCAGCGGCCGCTCGCCGAGATGCTCGAGCGCATGGCCGGGATCGGCGGCCCGCGCGATGCGCTCACGCGCTACACGAAGCCGCTGACGGGCGCGTACTACTTCGTCCCGTCCGGGACGGCGCTCCGGCGGCTCAGCACGCCCGCCTGACTCGCGGCGCCCACCACACCAAGTAACAGAGTGTTACTTGGCGGCGCGGGCTGCTCCCCGGCGCTAGCCGGCCGGCTGCTGGTCGCCGGTCTTCGGCACCGGCTCGAGCTCGTAGCCGACGCCGTAGCGCGTCTGGATGAAGGTGTGCTGCGAGGCGCGCCGGTCGACCTTCTCGCGCAGCTTGCGGACGAAGACGTCGACGGTCCGGTCGCGATGGCCCTCGCGGCGGCCCCAGATGCGCTGCAGCAGCTCGTCGCGCGTGACGACCCGGCCGCGGCTCGATCGCCAGCGCGTAGAGCAGGCGGAACTCGGTCGGGGTCAGCCCGCACGTTCTGCGCCGTCCACGTACGCCTGCACCTCGCGCGGGTCGATGTGCAGCTCCTCGACTCGATCGGCTCGCCGCGCTCGTCGTCTCCGCGCGGGCGCCGCGCCGGGCGACCGCCTTCACGCGGGCCACGAGCTCCTTCATCGAGAACGGCTTGACGAGGTAGTCGTCGGCGCCGATCTCGAGCGCGTGCACGCGGTCGTGCTCGGTCCCGCGCGCACTGACGACGACGATCGGCGTGCCGATGCCCTCCGCCCGCGCCGTCTCGATGAGCTTCCAGCCGTCGAGGCCCGGGAGCATCAGGTCGAGGACGCAGACGTCAGGCCGCTCGAACCGCAGGCGCGCGAGCCCCTGCTCGCCCTGCGCGACGACGATCGGCTCGAAGCCGGCGGCGGCCAGGTGCCGCGCCATCCCGTCCGCGATGACGTCGTCGTCCTCGACGATCAGCACGCGGGGCACGGCTGCGTACGATAGACCGGGGCTTGCGGTGAATGAACTCATGACGCGCCTGTGAGGGTCGGCCGTCGCCGTGGCGGCGGCGACGAGCTCGCCGCGCTGCGGCTCGAGGCCGCGCGCGCCGAACGGCTGGTCGAGGAGAGCCGCGAGATCGTCGTCGTCCTCGACGCGAACCGCCGCGTCCTCGCCGCGAGCCGCCGCGCGCGGGAGGCGCTGGAGGGGGTCGTCGAGGGCGTGCCGTTTCCCGAGGAGCTCGCCCGCACCGGCGGCCGAACGCCGCTCGAGGTGCCCTACGAGGTGGACGGGCACACCGAGACGCTGCTCTACCTGAGCGACCCGGGCGACCTCGCGGCCTACCAGGAGCTCCGCGCAGGCTTCACCGCTGCCGTCTCGCACGAGCTCCGGACGCCGCTCGCGCGGCTGCTGGCCCTGCTCGAGTCGGCGCTGCTCCCGGGCGCCGATCCGCTCGAGCTCATCGACCAGGCGCGTCTGGAGGTCGACCAGATCACGCGAGCTGATCGACGACGTGCTCTTTCTGAGCGAGCTCGAGACCGGCCGCGCGGTCGTCTCGCTCGGCTCGATCCGGGCGCTCCCGGTGCTCGAGGGTGTCGTCGAGAGCCTGGCGGCAAGCGCGGAGCGCGCGGGCGTTCAGGTCCGCCTCGAGTGCTCCGCGTCGGTCGTGCTGCCGCTCCGCCAGCGCATGCTGCAGGTGATCGCCGAGAACCTGGCCGAGAACGCGATCCGCTACGCCGGGGAGGGCGCCACCTTCACGCTGGCCGCCCGCAACGAGGCCGGCGGCGCCGTGCTGGACGCCGAGGACGACGGTGGGGGCGTGTCGGACGAGGACCTCCCGCGGCTGTTCGAGCGCTTCTACCGCTCCGACCGCGCCCGGGCCTCGCAGGGCAGCGGGCTCGGGCTCGCGATCGTCAAGCACGTCGTGACGGCGGCCGGCGGGACGATCGAGGCCGAGCGAGGTCCGCGCGGCGGGCTCCGCATCCGCTGCGAGTTCCCTGCCAACGTGGTATGACGCCGCCCGCACATGCGCTTCAACTTCACTCCCCAGCGCCGCGAGTTCTTCGACCTGTTCACGCAGGCGTCGGCGAACGCCGTCGACATCTCCCGGCTCCTTACCCAGTTGCTCGACCGCTTCCCCGACGACGGCGCCGAGCTGATCCAGCAGATCAAGTCGCTCGAGCACACGGGCGACCGGCTGACGCACGAGGTCGTCGACCTGCTCAACCGCACCTTTGTCACGCCCTTCGACCGCGACGACATCTATCGCCTCGCCAACGCGCTCGACGACGTCTGCGACAACATCGACGAGGCGGCCGACAACCTCGGCTCCTACGGCGCGTCGCCGGTGCCGCCGAAGGCGCGCTCGCAGGCCGACGTGATCCTGCGCGCGGCGATGCGCCTCGACGAGGCAGTGGGGCGCCTCGAGGGCTTCAAGGACTCGAGCCGGTCGCTCGACGCGCTGCGCGAGCTGGAGGACGAGGGCGACATCCTGCTACGCGACGCCGTCAGCGAGCTCTTCCGTACCGAGCCCGATGCCGTGCAGATCATCCGCTGGAAGGACGTGCACGAGCGCCTCGAAGAGGCAGTCGACGCGTGCGAGGAGGCCGCGGACGTGCTCGAGGCGATCTTCGTCAAGAACCGCTAGTGGGCTCGCCAGATCACCGAAGGGGCACTAATGGGCGACGCGCTCCTCGTCGCGGTGATCTTCACCGCGCTGGCGTTCGACTTCACGAACGGCTTCCACGACACCGCGAACTCGATCGCGACGTCCGTGTCGACGCACGCGATGACGCCGCGCCAGGCGGTGCTCCTCGCCACGGTCGCCAACCTGGCGGGCGCCTTCGTCACGACTGCGGTCGCGAAGACCGTCGGCAAGGGGATCATCGACACGAACCTCGTCACCGAGCAGACGCTGCTGGCGGCGCTGCTGGGCGCGATCGCGTGGAACCTCGCCACCTGGTACGTCGGGCTGCCCTCGAGCTCGTCGCACGCGCTGATCGGCGGCCTGATCGGCGCGGCGCTCGTGCAGTCCGGCGTCAGCGGGGTCGAGTGGGTCGACATCTGGCACAAGGTGGTGATCCCGGGGATCCTCTCGCCGATCATCGGCTTCATCGGGGCGTTCGTGCTGTTGGTCGCCATCTACTGGGGCTTCAAGTGGATGACGGCGAGCACCGCGAACCGGTCGTTCCGCATCGGCCAGCTCTTCTCGGGCACGTTCTTCGCCTTCACGCACGGCGCCAACGACGCACAGAAGACGATGGGCGTGATCGCGTTGGCGCTCTACACCAACGGGAGCATCGACACCTTCTACGTCCCGGACTGGGTCAAGGTCACGGCAGGGCTCGCGATCGCCGCCGGGACGTACGTCGGCGGCTGGCGCATCATTCGCACGCTCGGCCAGCGCATCTTCAACATGGACCCGCCGAGCGGGTTCGCGGCCCAGGCGTCGGCCGGCGCGACGCTGTTCGTGGCCACGCGCTACGGCTTCCCGGTCTCCACGACGCAGTGCATCTCGGGCGCCGTGATGGGCGCCGGCGCGACGAAACGGCTGTCGGCCGTCCGCTGGGGCGTGGCCGGGAACATCGTGGTCGCCTGGGTGATCACGATCCCGGCGGCCGCCGCAGTCGCCGGCCTGCTGTACTGGCCGATCGAAGCCATCTTCTGAGCCGGTGTTCGCGATCGAGGTCGACGATCCGCGCCGCGACGACGTCCGCGAGCTGCTCGAGACCCACGTGCGCTTCGCGCACGAGATGACGCCGGCGGAGGACGTGCACGCGCTCGACCTCGACGCGCTGCTCGACTCCGCAATCACCTTCTACAGCGTCCGGCTCGACGGCGAGCTGCTCGGCGTGGGAGCGATCAAGGAGCTCGATCCCGGCCACGCCGAGCTCAAGTCGATGCACACCGCCGCGTCTGCGCGACGACGCGGAGTCGCACGGGCGCTGGTCGAGCACCTCGTGGCGGTCGCGCGCGAGCGGGGCGCGCGGAGGGTGAGCATCGAGACCGGCACCGGCGAGGCGTTCGTGCCGGCCCGCGCGCTCTACGCGTCGGCCGGATTCGTCCCGTGCGTGCCCTTCGCCGACTACACGGGCACGGACAACAACACGTTCATGACGCTCGAGCTGGCTCGTTAGCGAGCGCTTCGGCGAGCTCCGTCACGCGCCGCTCGAGCTCGTCGCGGATCGGCCGCACCTCGTCGAGCGGCAGGCCCTTCGGGTCGGGAAGCTCCCAGCTGATCCGTCGTACGCCCGGCGTGATCGGGCACACCTCCTCGCTGCACGTCGAGACGGCGATGTCCGCCCAGTCGAGCGCCTCCGGGTCGAGCTTGCGCGGGACGTGGTCGCTCGCGTCGATGCCGACCTCGCGGAGCGCCTCGACGACCCCCGGGTGCGGCGCCGTGCCGGGCTCGCTACCGGCCGAGCGGGCCGTGTGCCGGTCGCCGGCGACCCGCCGGAAGAGCCGCTCGGCCATCACGCTTCGGCCGGAGTTCGCCACGCATACGAACAGCACGTTCACGCCTGCGCCTCCGCCTGCGCGGGCTGCTCGCCGCGCACGAGCTGGTACGCGAGTGCGCCCAGCCCGGCACCCAGGAACGGCGCGGTGAGGTAGATCCAGAGCGCATGGAGGTCGCCGGAGACGATCGCCGGCCCGAGCGAGCGCGCCGGGTTCATCGACGCGCCGCTGATCGGGCCGCCCACCATCGCGTCGAGGCCCGACGGTGCCGCCGATGGCGATCGCCGCCGCCTCGCCGACGGCCCGCGTGTCGGTTGCCACGGCCATGATCACGAACATCAGGAAGAAGCTCAGCACGACCTCCCAGAGAAACGACTGGCGGTCCGAGCCTGACGGGAGTGTCGCGCCGACGTGGGCTACGTTGCCGAGCGAGCCGCGCAGGACGGCGGCCGCGAGCAGCGCGCCCGCAGCCTGAGCCGCCCAGTAGGCCGCGGCACGCGGCCACGGGAAGTGACGGGTCAGCGCGAACGAAAGCGAGACGGCCGGGTTGAAGTGCGCGCCGGAGACGTGGCCGACGGCGTAGATCATCACCATGATCACGAGGCCGAAGGCGATCGCGACGCCGATGTGGCCGAGCTGGCCGGTCCTGGCGTCGACCATGATCGCCCCGGCCCCCGCGAAGACGAGCGCGAACGTGCCGATCAGCTCGGCGGCGAGGGCCCGCCGGAGCGCCGGTTCCATCAGCAGCAGCCTGCGCTTGCCGCGGCCTGCACGAGCGGCAGTCCCTTGACTTCCGGCGTTTCGGTCTTCACCGCCTTCACGATCGCCCCGTGCATCCCGTCCGCGACCTGGTGCGTGTACTCGACAGAGACGTCCTCGAAGCCGGCCGCCTCGAGCCCCGCGATGTACTCGCCGCGTGACAGCGCGCCGGCGATGCAACCGACGAAGCTGCCGCGCTCGGCCCGCTGCTCGGGCGTGAGGTGGTCCTCGGCGACGACGTCGCTGACGCCCACCCGGCCGCCGGGCTTCAGCACGCGTGCGATCTCGGTGAGCACCGCTGCCTTGTCGGTCGAGAGATTGATCACGCAGTTCGAGATCACCACGTCGACCGAGTCCGCGGGCAGCGGGATCGCCTCGATGACGCCCTTGAGGAAGTGCACGTTCGTGGTGCCGGCGTCGCGCGCGTTCTGCTGCGCGAGCGCGAGCATCTCGTCGGTCATGTCGACGCCGTAGGCGGTGCCGGCCGGGCCGACGCGCTTCGCGGACAGGATCACGTCGATCCCGCCGCCAGAGCCGAGGTCGAGGACCGTCTCCCCCTCGTGCAGGTCGGCGACTGCGGTCGGGTTGCCGCAACCGAGCGAGGCGAGCGCCGCGGCGCCGGGCAGCTCGGCCCGCTGGTCGGCGCTGTAGAGCGATTCCCCGAAGTCCGCGCTCTCGTCCTCGCAGCAGCTGCCGCTGCCGCAACCGCACCCGGCGCCGTCCGTGACGGAACGGGCCGACTCGGCGTACTTGCGGCGCACTTCCTCGCGCAGATCGTCAGCGGTGGTAGTCATCAACGACTCACTCCTTTCAGGTCGGCGACCGCGGCGAGGGTCTCGACCGCGTCGTCCTTCAGCGAGAAATAGGCCCACTTGCCGCGCTGCTCACGCTCGACCAGGCCGGCGTCGAGCAGCTTCTTCATGTGATGCGAGACGGTCGGCTGCGACAGCCCGAGCGGCTCGATCAGGTTGCAGACGCACACCGGCTCGCCGCCGCTCGTCGCGAGCAGGTTGACGATGCGGACGCGCGCCGGGTCGCCGAGCGCCTTGAAGAGGTCGGCGGTCGCCGCTACCTCGCCGGCCGAGAGAGCGGGCGCGGCGAGCGGTGCGCAACACACCGCGGGGGCTTTCACGGTCACGCTCATATCGACAAAGATCAATATATCGACCGCTGTCGATTCGTCAAGGCCGAAAGTGGCTTTACCACTCCGACACCACATGTTCACGGCGCGGCGCCCCAGCGCCGCGTACGGCCGGTCGTACGCTCGCGGCGCATCCGGAGGGAATCCGAAAAAGGAGATTTCGAGACATGCGCACAACGCGCTACGTCATCGCGGCGGTCGCATCGGGGGTCCTGGCGGCGGTCGCATTCGCAGCAGTCGCCGGCGCGCAGCCGGCTGGCAAGACGGCCGATTCGATTCACGGTGCGGGGTCGACCTTCGTGACGCCCCTGGTCGCCGTCTGGCAGCTGCAGTACAAGGGCGGCTCGGTCCAGTACGACCCGATCGGCAGCGGCGGCGGCATCCAGCAGATCACCGCCCGCACCGTCGACTTCGGCGCATCCGACGCGCCGATGACCTACGACCAGCGGACGAACTGCAACGGGTGCCTGCAGGTCCCCTGGGCGCTGTCCGCAACGTCTGTGCTCTACAACCTGCCGGGCGTGAAGAACAACCTCCACCTGAGCGGCAAGGTCATCGCGGACATGTACCTCGGCAAGATCAGCAAGTGGAACGACGCCAGGATCGCGAAGCTGAACAAGGGCGTTTCGCTTCCCGACACGGCGATCACCCCCGTCTACCGCAGTGACGGCTCCGGGACGACGTACAACTTCACCGAGTTCCTCAGCGGCTCCAGCCCGGACTTCCATAACACCGTCGGCTTCAGCACCACGTGGCCTGGCCGAAGGGCGTGGGCGGCCGCGGGAGCTCCGGCGTCGCCGGTCTCGTCAAGCAGACTGCGGGCGCAGTCGGATACGCCGACATCGCCTACGCGAAGCGAACAAGATCCAGTTTGCCGCCGTGCAGAACAAGGCCGGCAAATATGCCCTGCCGGGGATCCGCGGGATCAAGTCGGCGGCTGCCTTCGACAAGAAGTTCGCAGCCGACAACTCGCTCTCGATCGTGAACCCGCCAAAGAGCGCCAAGTACGCGAACGCCTATCCGATCTGCACGTACACCTACATCATCCTTCCGCGCTCGACGGCGAAGGCCGATGCGCTGAAGCAGTTCGTGACCTGGGCGATCGGGGATGGCCAGCAGTTCGCGACGAAGCTGATCTTCGCTCCGCTGCCGTCCTACGTCGTCGCCAAGGACAAGCAGATCCTGAAGCAGGTCAAGAAGCCCCGCCTAGGAGACTCGGCGGCTCCTTGTCCACCGCGCCAGCACTCCGTCCCGGGCCCCGCCGCTCTCAAGCGGCGGGGCCGGTTTCGTCCCGGCGATGCCCTGCTCTACGTCCTCACGCTGCTTGCAGGACTGGCAGCGGTCGTACTGCTCATCCTCATTACGTGGAAGGTGCTCGCCGGCGCATGGCCGTCGATCCGGCAGTTCGGCCTCGGGTTCGTCACTGACGCCGTCTGGAATCCGGTCACGCAGCAGTTCGGCGCCGCATGGTTCATCGCCGGCACGTTGCTCACATCGCTGGTAGCGCTCGCAATCGCAGGGCCGATCTCGATCGCGATCGCGCTGTTTCTCACCGAGCTCGCGCCCCGCTGGATTCGCAGCCCGGTGGGGGCACTCGTCGAGATGCTCGCGTCAATTCCAAGCGTCGTGCTCGGCCTGTGGGGCCTCCTGGTGCTCGGCCCGTTCATCGTCTACGACCCTCGGCCCGTTCCTCGGCCGCATCCTTGGCTGGACGCCGTTCTTTGATGGCGAGCAGACGAATCCGGCCAGCTCAGCTGAACGCCGTGCTGATCCTGACGATCATGATCATCGCCGATCGTCTCGAGCATCTGCCGCGAGCTCTTCACGAACGTCCCCCGCGATCTGAAGGAAGGCGCGCTCGCGCTCGGGGCCACACGCTGGGAGATCATCCGCGGCGTCATCTTCCCGTACGCGCGTGCCGGCATCGCAGCCGCCTTGATCCTCGGGCTCGGGCGGGCGGTCGGCGAGGCGATCGCCGTCACGCAGGTCATCGGCAACCAGACAACGGGTCGAGCATCAACCTCTTCGACGGCCGGGCAACACGCTCGCCAGCCGGATCGCGAGCCGAGTACCACGGCTTCACCACGCGAGTTGCACGAGTCGTCGCTGATCTACCTCGGCGTGATCCTGCTCGTCTTCTCGCTGATCGCAAACATGATCGCGCAGATCATCGTCCGGCGCGTTGCGCAGCAGACAGCAAGGACGCACGTGAGCGAGCCCGACCCACAACCTGCTGACGAGCGAGCGCGCTCCGCCGGCGGCGGATCGTGAACCGCGCTCATGGAGGCGCTCGCGCACGCTCGCCGCGCTGCCGGCGGTCGGCAGTGCTCGTGATCGTCGTCGTGGCCGTCGTGAGGCGCGGCATCCGGCGCTCAACCTCGACTTCTTCACGAAGGACATCTCGTTCCTCGGCAGCCTGACCGGCGAGCCGACGCCGTGCGGGCATCGCGAACGCCATCGTCGGCAGCCTGATCCTATCGTCGGCATCGCAGTGGTGATGGCCCTTCCGGTCGGGATCCTCGCCGCCATCTACCTGAGCGAGTTCGCCCCGCCCCGGCTGCGCGTGCCGCTCACGCTTGCCCTCGACGTCCTGAACGGCGTGCCGGCGATCGTGATCGGCATCTTCGTCTTCGTCCTGCTCGTCGTCGGCCACGGGCAGAGCGCGCTGCGAGCTTCCTTCGCGCTCGCGATCCTGATGCTCCCGCTCGTCGCGAGATCGACCCAGGAGGTGCTCGCGCTCGTGCCCAACTCGATGCGCGAGGCGAGCCTGGCGCTCGGCGCCGCCAAGTGGAGGACGACGCTCAGCATCGTCCTGCCGCAGGCGCGTCGGCGGGATCATCACCGGCGCGACACTCGCCACCGCGCGCGTGGCGGGCGAGACGGCGCCGCTGCTCTTCACGTCGTCGACTTGCCGGCGACGACGTCGTGGAACCCGCACGACGGGCCCCTTCCCTCGCTGCCGCTCTTCATCTTCACCGCGTCCGAGCAGCCCGACCCGCGCATCCAGGCCCAGGCTTGGGGCGCGGCGCTCGTGCTCATGGCGTTCGTCCTGGTCGCGAGCATCGTCGCCCGCGCCTTCGGTCTCCGCAGCCGCCGCGCGCTCACCGGGATGCGCTAGAAAGGAAAGGCCGATGGACTACCCTGCCACAGAGATGGCGGACGAGACGGAGTCGCGCCGCCGCTGCCGGTGACGGGCTCGCGAGAGCGATCGACCCATCGAAGCTCGGGTACCGCCGCTCCCGCGGCGACGCCGCTCGCGCAGCGAGACCGTCTTCAACATCCAGGACCTGACCGCGCTCTACGGCAAGTCGGCCGCCGTCCGGGACGTCACCTTCGACATCTACCGGAATCATGGTGACCGCCATGATCGGGCCGTCCGGCTGCGGCAAGAGCACGTTCATCCGCTGCCTCAACCGCATGAACGACGTCGTCCCGGGCTTTCGGACCGAGGGGAGATCCTCTACCACGACATCGATCTGGGCGCGAACGACGTCGACCCCGTCGCCGTGCGCCGCCGGATCGGCATGGTCTTCCAGCGGCCGAACCCTTTCCCGAAGTCGATCTACGACAACGTCGCCTACGGGCTGCGCGATCCTCGGCATGAAGGACGACCTCAAGGATCGCGTCGAGCAGGCGCTCCGCCGGGCCGCGCTCTGGGACGAGGTCAAGGACCGCCTGAAGGACAGCGCGCTCGCGCTCTCCGGCGGGCAGCAGCAGCGGCTCTGCATCGCCCGCGCGATCGCGATCGAGCCGGAGGTGATCCTGCTCGACGAGCCCGCCTCGGCGCTCGACCCGATCTCGACGGCGAGCATCGAGGACCTCATGCACGAGCTGAAGAGCGACTACACGATCGTGATCGTCACGCACAACATGCAGCAGGCGGCGCGCGTCGCCGACATGACCGCCTTCTTCAGCCTCAGCGGCGTCGAGGAGGGCACGCGCTCGGGGATCCTCGTCGAGTACGACGAGACGGACAAGATCTTCACGACGCCGGGCGACAAGCGCACCGAGGACTACGTCACGGGGCGGTTCGGATGAGCCCGATGCGGATCCCGCTCCAGGAGGATCTCGACACCCTCCAGGCGACGCTCATGGAGGAGGGCGAGATGTGTGCCCGCGCGATTCGCGGTGCCATCCAGGCCGTCCGCGAGCGCGATCCGGAGCTCGCCGACGAGGTCATCGCCTTCGACGACGAGGTCGATGCGCGCTACATCGCGATCGAGCAGGGCGTCGAGGCGCTGCTCGCCCGGCAGACGCCCGTCGCAACCGACCTGCGGCTCGTGCTCGCGATCATCCATATCAACCTCTCCCTCGAGCGGATCGCCGATCTCTGCGTGACGATCGCGAAGCTCACGAAGCTCGTCTACGGCGTTGCGCCGGACCACAAGCTGGTCGAGGCGCTTCGAGGAGATGGCCGTCCGCGGGCGAGGAGATGCTGAAGGTCGCGCTCGACGCGTTCGTGAACCGCGACGTGCCCGCCGCCGAGTCGCTCGATGGACCTCGACGAGCTCATCGATCGGGCCAACCGCCGCGCGGTTCAGCACCTGCTGGCGCTCGGCAGCAACCGCGAGCTGCGCGAGTGGGGCCTGCGCATGATCATCGTCTCGCGCTGCCTCGAGCGGATCGGCGACCACTCCGTCGACATCGGCGAGCAGATCGCGTACCTCGTGACCGGGCGAGTTCCGCGAGTTCACCGACGCCTCGCACGTCGACGGCAGCGGTCGGACTAGCTGCTCGATCGAACCCTTAACAAAGAACGACCCGCCCGTTAACCCGCCGACACGGTGCTGTAAGGCGCGACCGTTATAAACGGTTCGTGCGGCCTCAAGCACGGGACTCCTCACATTGAGCGCCGCGCTCGTTGCCGCCGCCCTCGCCGGCGGTGTGGTCGCACTGGCGGGCGCGGCGCTGTTATGGGGCATCGGCGGCGACTCCTCGTCCTCGGGCGACGCCGTTGCCCCGATAACCGCCAACGACCCGGGCATCACGGCGCCCTCGTCCCGCTTCCGTACGGCGGCCGGCCGCTGTCGATCGGCGAGGTCTACCAGCGCGCGCGGCCCGGAGTCGTGCGTGTGGCGACCGAGAGCGTCGTGAAGTCGAGCGACCCGTTGAGCTTCTTCCAGACCCAGCAGGAGGAGCGCGGGCTCGGCTCCGGATTCGTGATCGACAAGGGCGGCTACGTGGTCACGAACTACCACGTCGTCCAGGGCGCGCAGCGGATCCGCGTCAGCTTCTCGAACAACGAGAGCATGGCCGCGACCCTCGTCGGCAAGGACCCGTCCACCGACGTCGCCGTGCTCAAGGTCGATGCCGTGCCCAGGGCGTTGCGCCCGCTGGCGCTGGGCGACTCCGACGGCGTCCGCGTCGGCGACGAGGTCGTCGCCATCGGCAACCCGCTCGGCTACGAGCGCACGGTCACCTCCGGGATCGTCAGCGCCGTAGGCCGCGCGATCCAGGCGCCGAACATGTCGCTGATCGACCAGGTCATCCAGACCGACGCGGCCATCAACCAGGGCAACTCCGGCGGCCCGCTGCTGAACAGCGCCGGCCGCGTGGTCGGGGTCAACACGCAGATCGCAACCGAGAACGGCGGCAACGTGGGGCTTGGCTTCGCCATCCCGATCAACACGGTCAAGGACGTTGCGGCACAGATCATCGAGAAGGGCCATGTCGAGCACGCGCAGCTCGGGCTCTATGCGCAGGCGATCACGCCCGACATCGCGCGGCTGTTCCACCTGCCCGCGCGCCACGGCCTGCTCGTCGTCGACGTGACGCCGGAGAGCGGTGCCGCCAAGGCGGGCATGCAGGCGGGCTACCAGCACGTCACCGTCGATGGCGAGACGTACGTCATGGGCGGCGACCTGATCGTCGCGGCCGACGGTCGGCGCCTCACGGACGCCGAGGCGCTGCGCGAGCTCGTCGCACGCAAGAAGCCCGGCGACAGGATTCGCTTCGAGCTCTACCGCGGCACCGGCAAGCAGGCGGTGACCGTGCAGCTTGGGCGGCAGCCTTCCTCCCCTCGCGGCTAGCCGCCCATCCCAGGCCCCTTCGGGGGCCCTCTACGACCCCAACGCCGCTGAGCCCCGAGGGCGCTCAGCGGCGCGGACCGCGATAGTGCCGCGGTGCAGGCCGAGGCTCACTGGGGCGAGAGCACGCCGTGGTCGGTCGGCGCGGAGGAGGAGCTGATGCTCGTGGACGCGCGGACGCTCCTGCTCGCGCCGGAGTCGCCTTCCGTCGTCGCCGCGGCCGATCGGGAGCTCGGGCCGGGGCGGATCAAGACCGAGCTCTTCGCATCGGTCGTGGAGCTGAACACCGGCGCCTGCGAGTCGGCCGTCGAGGCGGCCGCCCGGCTCGCAGACCTGCGCAGCGCGGCGGACAGGCTCGCCGGCGAAGGGCTGCGCATCTTCGCCGCGGGCTCGCATGCGATCAGCCGCCCCGAGGAGCAGGAGATCGTCCCGGAGGAGCGCTACCGGGCCTTCGTCGACTACGCGGGCATCTCTGCGCGCCGCCAGGGCGTCAACGGCCTTCACGTCCACGTGGGCATGCCCGACGCGGACACGTGCATGCGCGCGCTCGAGGGCGCGCTGCAGTGGTTGCCCGCCGTGCTCGCCGTGTCGGCCAACTCGCCGTACCTCTCGGGCGAGGAGACCGGGCTCGCGTCAAGCCGAGCCGCCATCCTGGCCGAGCTGCCGCGCAGTGGTGCACCGCCGGCCTTCCGCGACTTCGCCGAATGGGAGCGCTTCATCGACCGGCTGAAGGCGGTCGAGCTGATCCCCGACTACACGATGCTCTGGTGGGACGTGCGGCCGCACCCGCGCCTCGGGACGCTCGAGATCCGCATGCCCGACCAGCCGACGGCTGTCGCCGTGACCGCCGCGCTGATCGCGCTCCTGCAGGCGCTCTGTGTGTGGGCAGCGCGCAGGGACGCTCCCGTGTACGACCCGGTCGCACGCGCGCTCTACCAGCAGAACCGCTGGGCGGCGCTCAGGGCCGGCCTCGACGCGGGGCTGCTCCATCCGGAGCGCGACGAGGTCGTGCCCGCCCGGGACATGGTGCGTGACCTGGTCGCGCGTGTCGGCCCGGTCGCGGCCGAGCTCGGCTCCGGGGCGCTTCTCGCCGGGCTCGACCTCGACCGCACATGGGCCGAGCGCCAGCTCGAGGTCGGCCGCCGCGACGGCCTCGAGGCGCTCACGGCCTGGATCGTGGAGCACTCGCTAGGCTGATCCCGTGCCCGAGCAGACGGACACACTCCAGGTGAGCGGCATCCGCTGTGAGCGCTGCGTCAACCGCCTGGCCGTCGCGTTGCGCGCCGAGGAGGGCCTCCTCGCCGCGAACGCGAACCTCATGGGCCAGGTCACGCTCTCGTGGGATGACGGCGTCACCGACAGGGAGACGCTGGTCGCCGCCCTGTCGCGCGCCGGATTCCGCGAGAGCTCGTTCGTCTAGCTGCTGCGGTCTCCGAGCAGCGCCGGCGAATCGGGTGCGGGCGCGCCCGCGTGGTCGTTCGGCGCCGGCCCCTGCGTGGTGCCGTCGCGCACGATTGCGCGTTCCTCTGCCGGCGAGGGCGAGCGGTCGAAGTCCGACTCGACGCCCGCCGCCACCTCGTCCGAGCGCGTGTCGCCGTAGCCCTCGGCCGTCCCCTCGGAGAGGCCGTAGTACGCCGCCACGGCGCCCGCGTCGATGCCGTCCCCGTTGACCTTCGGCGACTCGTGAACCATGCTCGCCGACAGCGTCGTGGTTACGCGCTGGTTCGCCTCGTCGATCTCGGCGAACGAGAGCGGGAGCGCGTTCTTCGCGTGGCGCAGGTGCCCGTGCTCGACGATCAGGAAGTCACCGCTGCGCTCGGCGACGTGACCGATGCACTTCTCGTCGTTGATCGAGACGACCTCGAAACCCTGCATGCTTCCTCCCATTCGTGGACACCGGGAGGTCCCATACCCAGGCGTCCCGATCCTCAAAAGCGGGAATAGCAGGCGTTCCGCGCCCGTTTTGTGGGCCTGTGAACGTGGTGCTAGGTTCGGTCGGTGACCGAGGTGTCCCCGGAGGAGGCGAGGCAGCTCGCGGACGATGCGCGCGGTCGCGTGCGCTTCGAGGAGGAAGCGCTCGAGCTCGCCGATCAGGTTTACAACGTCGCCCGGCGCCTGGTCGGGTCGCGTGAGGAGGCCGAGGACCTGATGCAGGAGACGTACGCCCGGGCGTTCCGGAGCTGGCGCTCCTTCCAGCCCGGCACGAACCTGCGCGCGTGGCTGCTGCGCATCCTCACGAACCTCAACATCGACCGGGCGCGGGCCAGGCAGCGCCGGCCGCAGACCGAGCCGCTGGAGGAGGGCGACTACTTCCTCTACAACCGGCTGGCCTCGTCGGGCGGCGACACGCAGCCCGAGGAAGAGGAGCGCGTGCTTGCGCGGCTCTCGCAGGACGGCGTCGTCAAGGCGCTCGCCGACGTGCCGCACGACTTCCGCGACGTGGTCGTGCTCGTCGACATCGGCGGCTTCGCCTACGCGGAGGCGGCCCAGATCCTCGACATCCCGGTCGGCACCGTCATGTCCCGCCTGCATCGTGGTCGGCGTATCCTCAAACGAACGTTGGCCGACGAGGCCGAGGAGGCTGCGGTCGAGTGAAGTTCCTGTCCACCGATCCGTGCGACCAGTGTGAGGAGATGCTCCAGCCGTACCTGGACCGCGAGCTCACACCGGCCGAGCGCGCCCAGGCCGAGCGCCACCTGGACGGCTGCGACTACTGCCGGCGGCGCTACCGCTTCGAGGTCGACCTGCGCCGCTTCGTGCGGCAGGCGGTCGTCGAGCCGATGGCGCCGGAGCTGAAGCAGCGGCTGTCGTCGTTGAGGACGCCACTCTAAGGGGCTGTCCCCGCCTCACTACGGATCCGACCTGTCCAGCCGGTCGAAGGCGGGGGCTGTCCTACACAGGGACTATCGATGTTTGGGCGGGGCGCGCCCGCGGCTCCGACAGCCGGGGTGGCGGGCTCACACGCTTGGGTCAGCCCCCGATACACCCCGGGGACAGACCCACGACGTGACGGCGGTTTACATCGAGTCAGCCTGTGTGGGTCAGCCCCCGATACACCTGGGGACAGAGATCGAGTCAGCCTGTGTGGGTCAGGCCCCCGATACACCTGGGGACAGAGATCGAGTCAGCCTGTGTGGGTCAGCCCCCGATACACCTGGGGACAGAGATCGAGTCAGCCTGTGTGGGTCAGCCCCCGATACACCCCGGGGACAGACCCTGGTTTCGTCAGCAGTTCGAGACGCGCGCCGGCCCGACGATCACGACCAGGCGGCGGCGGTCCTTGCCGCCCGGGAGCGGCTTCGTGCCGACACACAGCGAGTCCGCCAGGCGCTTCGCGAGCGCGTCGGCATGCGGCGGGTAGTAGACGGCCGTCTCCGAGTACTCAAAGTTGTCGGCCTTGCGGATCTTCGGGCTGAGGTGGTAGGCGAGCCCGTTGATCTCGTCGGCCACCTTGCTGGTGTAGTTGTAGTCGCCCGAGCCGTTCAGGACGTCCACCGTCACCTGCCAGGTCGGCGGCAGCTTTGCGGCTGAGCTGGATCCGCCGTCGGTGTTGCCGGTCAGCCAGGAGACGGTGCCGAGCGCGGCGATCACGAGGATCAGGACAATGGCGGTTCCACCGAGGACGAATAGGCGTGGACCACGGCTCTCGCCTCCGCGCGGGGGCACCGGACGCCCCGCGAGCTCGAGCGCCTCGCGGTGGTCGATGTCGAGGGCGGCGGCGTACGTCGTTGCCGCCCCGACCGCGCCGTGCGTCGAGCGGAATCGGTAGAGGCGTCCCTCCTCGAGCCAGGTGATCTCGTCGACGCTGAGCGCCGTCAGGGCTGCGGCTTCCTCGCGCGTCATGCCCCGCCGGGCGCGCGCGACTTCGAGGGGCGACGGCCCGCTGTCGTGGTCGAGGGCGTGAATCGCGTTCACGGCTTCAATCATTCACCGCGCGTCGGCCGGTACCTCTCAGGGAGGTCCGCGGGTGTGTCGACGTCGCCGGGGAAGCCCAGGTCGTCGCACGGGACGGTCAGCGCCGGCAGCGACCGGGCGCCCTCGTCGGGGATCTGCGGCCAGATCGAGCGGGCGAGCAGCACGGGGTGGCCGCGCTTGCCGTCGTACGTGGCGGCGACGACTTCCGCGCCTGATTCCTGCCACACCTCGACGACCCGCTGGACGGCGGCAGATGAGAGGTCGGGTCCGTCGGCGAGGGCCACGACAGCTGCATCGACCGCGTCGCCGAGCGCCCTGAGGCCGCATTTCAGGCTGGCCCCGGGGCCGCGCTCCCACTCGGGGCAGCGCACGATCGGCGCTGTCGTCTCGACGGGATGCGCGCCCGTGACGACGAGCACGCCGGCAAGCCCGGCGGCCGCCATCCGCTCGACCACTTCCGGCGCGAGCAGCGCCTGTTTCGGCCCGCCGAAGCGGGTCGCCGCACCGGCCGCGAGGACGACTCCCGCGACCATTCCTCAGGGCTTCGCAGTCACCTTTTCGAGCACGACCTTCTCGGTTGGCTGCTGCTGGGCGTTGCCCAGCTTCCCGATCTTCTCGACGACATCGAGCCCGTCGGTGACGGTGCCCACGATGGCGTAGTCGGGGTCGAGGCCGACGTCGGCGCCGGTCACGACGAAGAACTGGCTGCCGGACGTCCCGGGCGCCTCCGCGGCGGTCTTCGCCATCGCCACGACGCCCTTCGTGTAGGAGGCGTCCGACGGCGGCGTGTCGACGGTCGAGTACCCGGGGCCGCCGCTGCCGCTTCCGGTCGGGTCGCCGCCCTGGATGACGAACCCGGGGACGATCCGGTGGAACTTCGTGCCGTCGAAGAAGCCCTTCTTCGCGAGCTGCACGAGCGAGGAGGTCGCGCACGGAGACTGCTCCGGATCGAGCTTGATCGTGAAGCTGCCCTTGTTCGTGTCCATCACGAGCTCGTTGTCCACGCTCGTGTCGAGCGGTGTCAGGTCTGGCACGTCGCCGCCTCCTTCTGTCGCCGTTACCTTGCAGTCGGAGCTGCTGCTCCCGCCATCGCCGCCGCCGCCGCCGCAGCCGGCCACGGCAACGAGCGCCGCGGCGAGCAGCAGCGCGAGTGCAAGCGGGCGGACGGCCATGAGGCGCGGATGCTAGACGGCGGCCCGGGCGCGGCGGACGAGCGCGCGGGCGATCTCGACCTTGTACGCCGTTCCGGGCAGCGGCGTGGCCGCGTCGAGATCGGCCTCGCCGTCGATCGCCCAGGGGATCGGGGCGACGCCGGCAAGCCCAAAGCGCACGTCGTCGCCGAAGCGCGCGGCGGCGACGCCGACGATCGGGAACGCCCAGCGCCGCCGGTCCATCGCCTTCAGGTAGACGCTCGCCTTCGCGACCGGGACGTCGAGCTCGAGGATCAGCTCGTCCGGCTCGAGCGCCACGAGGTCGCGGTCGTCGTCGGTCGGCAGCCGGTAGAGGTCGGCCAGGTCGAGCTCGCGGCTGGTCGTGTGCACGCGAGCGCCGAGGGCGAGCAGCGCCGCGGCGACGTCGGACGGATGGGCCGACGCGCACGGGTCGTTCGCGAAGATCGCGTGCTCGCGGTGCTGGCCCTCGCGCGCGTGGCAGCGGTCGCCGCCGTGCAGGTAGCACGGGTACTTGAGCCGCCAGTACCAGCAGCGCGTCGCCTGGCAGGAGGTTCCCGCCGATCGTGCCCATCGCGCGCAGCTGCGGCGACGCGGCGAGGCGGCAGGCCTCGCGCAGCGCGTCCGGGATCCGCGTGTCGGCCTCGAGCTCGGCGAGCGTCGTGCCGGCGCCGATGCGCGTGCCGTCGACGCCGCGCGGGACGGCGCGCGAGCACGTCGACGAGCGTCGTCGCCTCGACGATGCGGTCACGCAGCAGCGGGACGAGCTCGGTCCCGCCGGCGATCCCGCGCGAGCCGTTGCCGAGCGCCGCGACCGCCTCGTCGGGCGGACTCAGGCCGGAGCAGTTCCAACCGGCTCCTCGGTCTTGCGCTGCGCCTCCCTGAGCGCGCGCAGCATCTCCTCGCGCGTGATCGGCAGCGACGTGACGTCCGCGCCGGTCGCGTCGCGGATCGCGTTCGCGATCGCCGCTGCGGTCGGCACGATCGGCGGCTCGCCCAGCCCCTTCGAGCCGAGGTTCGTGAGGTGCTCGTCGGGGATGTCGACCAGCTCGGTGACGATCTCGGGCACGTCCGCGATCGTCGGCATCCGGTAGGCGTCGAGCGTCTGCGTCAGCACCGTCCCTGTCTCCGGGTCGAGCAGCCGGTCCTCCGACAGCGTGTGGCCGACGCCCTGGATGACGCCGCCCTCGACCTGGCTCGACGCGCCGAGCGGATTGATGACGCGGCCGACGTCGTGGATGGCCGCGACGCGCTCGACGCGGATCTCGCCGGTCTCGACGTCGACGGCCACCTCGGCGACCTGGACGCCGAAGGTGAGCACGCTGCATGCCGGCCGGGTTCGGGCCGCGCGCGCCCTTGCCGAGGAGCTGCGCGTCCTCGAGCAGGCCGACGACCTCCTCGATCGGCCAGGACCCGCCGTCGGCGGAGACGACGTTGCCGCCCTTCAGCGACAGGACGCGCTCCTCCCGGTCGATAGCGCTGGGCGGCGATCTCGATGATCTGCCGCCCGACGTCCGCTGCCGCGGCGCGCACCGCTGGTCCCATCGACGGGGTCGTGGACGAGCCGGCCGAGATCGCGGCGTACGGCCCGCGCGCCGAGTCGCCGAGCGCCACGTCGACGCGCTCGAGCGGCAGCCCGAGCTCCTCCGCGGCGATCTGCGCCATCGTCGTCGCCGTGCCGGTGCCGATGTCCTGCATCGCCGTGATCACGACCGCGCGCGCGTCCGAGCCCAGGCGCACCCATGCGTACGAGGGCGGGCCGCCGCCGCCGTACCAGGTCTGGCTCGCCATCCCGACGCCGCGCTTCCACGGCCCCTCGCTCCGCGCCCGCACCTCGTGCCGGCGCTCCCAGTGCGGCTCGGCGAGCCGGTAGCACTCCATCGAGCTCCTTCGACGAGTACGAGCGGTCGTCCGTGGAGTGCGCGTAGTTCAGCTTGCGCAGCTCGAGCGGGTCGATGTCGAGCTTCGCGGCCAGCCGTCGAGCAGGCACTCGAGCCCGAACGTGCCCTCGACGAAGCCGGGGGCGCGGAACGCGAGCATCGGCGGCGTGTTGAGCTTCGCGCTGTAGGTCAGCGTGCGGACGTTCTCGCAGTCGTAGAGCATCTGCATCGGCCCGTACGTCGGCGCCGTCCAGCCGCCCCAGCCGGTCGCGTTCACGAACTCGCCGGCCAGCGCGACGAGCGTGCCGTCGGATTTCGCGCCGACGCTCAGCCGCTGGATCGTCGCGTTCCGGTTGCCGGTGGCGAGGTTCTCCTCGCGGCGGTTGAGCGCGCAGCGCACGGGCCGGCCGGTGCGCTTCGCGAGCTCGGCGGCGACGAACGTGAAGTCGCCCGGCGCCGTTCTTCGAGCCGAAGCCGCCGCCCATGAACTCGCAGACGACGCGCACCTTGTCCGGCGGCAGCCCGAGCTTCGAGGCGACGTCGTCGCGGATGCCCCAGATGAACTGCGTCGAGATGTAGACGTCGAGGTTGTCGCCGCGCCACTCGCAGACCGCCTGGTGCGTCTCCATCGAGCTGTGCAGGACGGTCTGGGTGCGGTACTCGGCCTCGATCACGACGTCCGCCTCGGCCAGGCCGCGCTCTACGTCGCCGCGCTCGAAGCTGCGCGGCTCGCCGTGGAGCTCGCCGCGCGCGACGGCCTCCTCCGGGTCGACGAGCGGCTCGAGCACCTCCCACTCGACGTCGATCAGCTCCAGCGCCGCGACGCGCCTGGCGCTCGGTATCGGCGGCGACCGCCGCGACCGGCGGCGCCCTGGAAGCCCGCGAGCTCCTCGAGCACGTGCGACGTCGCCGGGGCCGACGGCGGCGCGGACGCCCGGCGCTTCGAGCGCGCGCGAGACGTCGATCCGCTTCACCTGCGCGTGCGCGTGCGGCGAGCGCAGCACAGCCGCGTGGAGCATCCCTGGGAGCTGGACGTCTGCCGTGTAGCGCGCCTCGCCCGCGCGCCCGCTGCGGCCCGGTCAGGCGCGTCGCGGGCTTGCCGACGACGTCGCGGGCGCCGGCCGGCCACTGGTCGAGCGCGTCCTCCTCGACGACGAGCCAGACCTCCTCGTACCGGCCCTCGACCTCCTTCTCGGTGCGGATCAGTCGCGCCACGTGGCTATCGCCTCCTCGATCTTGGGGTACGTGCCGCAGCGGCAGAGATTGCCGGCCATCGCGTGGCGGATCGTCTCGGAGTCCGGGTCCGGCGTCGCCTCGACGAGCGCCGCCGCCGACACGACCTGGCCGGGCGTGCAGAAGCCGCACTGGAGCGCGTCGGCGCGGACGAACGCGTCGATCAGCGGGTGGTCGCGCAGGCCCTCGATCGTGGTGACCTCACGGTCGCCGACGAGGTGCGCGAGCGTGATGCACGACAGCACCGGGACGCCGTCGAGCTGGACGGTGCAGGCGCCGCAGTGGCCCTCGTTGCAGCCGATCTTCGTGCCGGTCAGGCCCAGGTCGTCGCGCAGCACCGACGCGAGCGAGCGCCCCGACGGGCGCCTCGACCCGGTACCCGCCCGCCGTTGACGCGGAGCTCAAGCACCGACGGTCACCGCCAGGATGTCGGCGAGGTAGACCATGCGGAAGGTGGCGCGCATGCGCAGGCGGCGCTCGTCCTCGTCGGCCGTGTCGGTCATGTCCTCCAGAGCGTCTGGGCCGTCTCGAGCAGCTCGCGGATGCGCTCGCGCTCGTCAGGAAAGCCGTCCTGCTCGAGCGAGGCGTTGAGCGCGAGGCCCATGACGCCGATCGTGTCGGGCTGGCGCGTCCAGAGCAGCGGCGTGGCCATCGCGAGGTACTGGTGGATGCGCGCGAACTGGATCGGCTGGGCGAACGTCTGCTCGCGGCGAGGGGGGCTCAGCGCGGGCCACGGCTCGCCGTTGGCGATACGCCGCGCGTTGCCGGCGAGCATGCCGCGCACCTGCTCCTCGTTCAGCCCGGCGGCGCGCGCGGTGCGCAGCGCGATGATCAGCGAGCCCGGCTGCTGCCCGTACGGGTAGTCGGACGCGTAGAGCACCTGCTCCGGCGAGACGTGCTGGTACATGTTGATCAGGTCGAGCGGGCTCCAGACCGAGGTGTCGAAGTACACGCCCTCGCGGCCGCTGAAGGCACCGAAGAGCCCGGCCTGATCGGCGATGCCGGCGTGGGCGATGATCAGCTGCGTCCCGGCGTAGCGGTCGACGAGCTCCGAGAGGTGATCGGCGATCGGCGGCAGGCCGCGGCCGCCGTGGATCAGGATCGGAACCTTGCGGTCGGCGGCCAGCTCGAAGACGGGGTCGAGCCGCTCGTCGCCGCAGTCGAACTTCTGCGCGCGCGGGTGCAGCTTGATGCCCCTGGCGCCCGCCGCGATGGCGCGCTCCGCCTCCTGGATCGGCTTCTCGGTGATGTCGAGGCGCGCGAACGGGATCAGCCGGCCGTTCGAGCGTTCGGCGAACTCGAGCGTACGGTCGTTGGCGGCGCGGAAGGCCGGGTGGCGGTCGGGCTCGTCGAGGCAGAAGACGAACGCGCCGGAGATGCCGTACTTGGACTGACCGAACTCGAGCTCGTCGTAGTCGCCGCGGAATACCGTCGATGTCGAGCCCGAGATGGACGTGGACGTCGAAGACGTCCGCGCCGGCAGGCAGCTGCCGGTGCAGCAGCTCGTCGTACTCGGCGATCAGCCCCCGCTCGCGCTCGAGTGCGTCCACCCGCTTGAGTCTACGTCTGGACGTTGAGTCTGTCCCCGGCTGTATCGGGGACTGACCCAAGCGGTGTAGGTCCGCGTACACCCGAGGGAGCGCCAGGCTGCCGACAGAGGATCGCCGCGGTCGAAAGGCGTCGGTCAGTCCCCGATACACCTGGGGACAGACCCGTAGAATTGCCGCCGTGCCTGACGTCCTGATCTTCGGCGAGACCGTCACGTCGCCGGCGATGCGCCACGAGGTGCCGGTCGGGATCGGCGACGACTTCATCTACCTGGAGCGAAACGGCACGCGTCTGGTCGCGGTCGCCTCGCTCGAGACGCCGCGGCTCGGCGGCAACGGGCTCGACGTGCGCGCGTTCGAGAAGTTCGGCTACGACGATCTGATCGCCGGCGGGATCGGCCGCAGCGAGGCGCTCGTGGAGATCGCGCTGCGCGCATGCCGCGAGCTCGGCGTTACGCGCGCGACCGTGCCTGCGGAGTTCCCGGTGGCGGTCGCGGATCACCTGCGCGCCAACGGCATCGAGCTGGTGCCCGACGGCGCGTTCTTCAACGACCGGCGCCGCTCGAAGACCGACGCCGAGCTCGCCGGGATTCGCCGGGCGCAGAGCGCCACCGAGGAGGCGATGGCAACGGCTCGCGACATGCTGCGCCGGGCCGAGCAGGGCGACGGCGTCCTGCTGCTCGACGGCGAGCCGCTCACATGCGAGCGCGTCAAGAGTGAGATCGGCCGGGTCTTCAGCGACCACGGCGTCGTCGCGGAGGAGATGATCGTGTCGCACGGTCCACAGACCGCGGTTGGCCACGATCCCGGCTCCGGGCCCATCGCTCCCGGCGAGCCGATCGTGCTCGATCTCTTCCCGCGCGACCGCGAGTCCGCGTGCTGGGCCGACATGACGCGCACGTTCTGCGCCGGCGACATCCCGGAGGAGCTGGCCGAGTTCCAGCGCCTGACGAAGGAGGCGATCGACCTCTCCTTCGACCTCGTCAAGCCGGGCGCGAATGGCCGCGAGATCCACGTCGCCGTCTCCCGCTTCTACGAGGAGCACGGCTACAAGACGCAGCTCTCGAAGCAGCGCGGCGAAGTGCTGCTGGACGGGTTCTTCCACGGGCTCGGCCACGGGGTCGGGCTCGAGGTGCACGAGGCCCCGAGCCTCGGCATGAGCGGCACGAACGACACGCTCGTCCCGGGAGACGTCGTAACGCTGGAGCCCGGCCTGTACCGCGACGGCTTCGGCGGGTGTCGGCTGGAGGACCTCGTGCTCGTCACCGAGACAGGCGCCGAGAACCTCACCGATTTCCCGTACGACCTGACGCCGTAGCGCACGCTTCTTTACAGGGACTGTCCCTGTTAGGAGCCGCAGCGCGCTCACGGCCTTTACAGGGACTGTCCCTGTAAAGGGACCCGAGCCTGCGCGCGGCGTTAGGTTCTTCCGGTGCTCGACCCGAACGCGCGCTGGAAGGCCTACGGCGAGAAGCCCGACTACGCCGGGCTGCTGACCTACGGCGGGCTGCCGTACACCGAGGATCCCGCCGAGCTCGAGGGGCTCGACGTCGTCGTGATCGGTGCGCCGATGGACGACCTCGTCTCCGACCGCCCGGGCGCGCGCTTCGGGCCGCGTGCAATTCGCGCGGCCGGCTGCCCGCCCGGGGCGCATCTCGAGGCGAAGATCGACGCGTTCGCCGTGCTCCGCATGGCCGACTTCGGCGACGCGCCGGTCGTGCCGGCCGACCCGAAGCTCTCGCACCAGGCGATCGAGGAGACCGTCGGCACCGTGATCGGAGCGGGGGCGATCCCGATCGTGCTCGGCGGCGACCACTCGATCGCCGAGCCGGACATCCGCGCGTGCGCGCGTGTGCACGGGCCCGTCGGGCTGATCCACTTCGACACACACACGGACACCGGCACCGAGGTCTTCGGCGTCGAGGTGTCGCACGGGACGCCGATGTACCGGCTCGTCGAGGAGGGCGCGATCGCGCCGCGTCGCTACGTCCAGATCGGCCTGCGCGGCTACTGGCCGGGCGAGCAGGAGTTCGGCTGGCAGCGTGAAGCGGGCATCACGAGCCTCTTCATGCACGACGTGCGCCGCCAGGGGATCGAAGCGGTCGTCGAGCGGGCGCTCGACGTGGTCGGCGAGGGGCCGGTGTTCCTGTCGGTGGACGTGGACGTGCTCGACCCGGCCTTCGCGCCGGGCACGGGGACGCCGGAGCCGGGCGGCCTGACGAGCGGCGAGCTCCTCTGGGCAGTCCGCACGGTGGCGGCCGGCGTGGAGCTGATCGGCGCCGACGTCGTCGAGGTGTGCCCGTCGGCGATCGGCTCGGCCGACCCGACGGCGCTCGTTGCCGACCGGACGGTGCGCGAGATCATGACCGGCATCGCACTTCGCCGCGCCAACGCACTGGGTGGCTCAAAGGCGCTCAGTGGCGCGAACACTCAGCCTCGCGACGAATCGACGTGAGGTCGAGAGGCCACTTGCGGGCGAGCGGCCGCGTAGGATCCGCGTCGCTTTGGCGAGCCGGACGGAGGTAGCGAGTGGCCACTGAGACGCACCAGGCGATCGAGACGATGTTCCTGGAGGAGCGGCGCTACCCGCCGCCCCCCGAGTTCGCCGCACAGGCGAACGCGCAGCCGGACATCTACGACCGCGACCCGGACGAGTTCTGGGAGACGGAGGCGCGCGAGCGCGTCGCCTGGTTCGAGCCGTTCACCGAGCTGAAGCAGTGGGAGCCGCCGTACGCCAAGTGGTACGTCGGCGGCAAGCTCAACATCACCTACAACTGCGTCGACCGCCACGTCGAGGCGGGGCGGGGCACGAAGGTTGCGTACTACTGGGAGGGTGAGCCCGTCGACGACCGTCGCGAGCTCACCTTCTGCGGACCTCCAGCGCGAGACCACGAAGCTCGCGAACGCGCTCAAGGCGCTGGGCGTCCGCAAGGGCACGCCGGTCGGGATCTACATGGGGATGGTCCCCGAGACGCCGATCGCGATGCTCGCCTGCGCACGGATCGGCGCGCCGCACACGGTCGTGTTCGGCGGCTTCTCGGCCGACTCGCTGTCAGGCCGCCTTCAGGACATGGGCTGCGAGGTGCTGATCACGCAGGACGAGGCGTGGCGGCGCGGCACCACCGTGCCGCTCAAGAAGACGGCGGACGAGGCGCTCGCCGACTCACCGTCGGTGAAGAACGTGATCGTCCTGCGCCGCACCGGCGGAAACGTCCCGATGCAGGACGGCCGCGACCACTGGTGGCACGATGTCGCGACCGACGAGAGCGACTGCCCGTGCGAGCCCATGGACGCCGAGGACCTGCTCTATCTCCTCTACACGTCCGGCACCACGGCGAAGCCGAAGGGGATCGCGCACACGACGGCCGGTTACCTCGTCGGCGTCGCGACGACGCACCACTACATCTTCGACATCAAGCCCGACTCCGTGTACTGGTGCGCGGCCGACGTCGGCTGGGTCACCGGCCACAGCTACATCGTCTACGGGCCGCTCTGCAACGGGACGACCGGCGTGATGTACGAGGGCACGCCTGACTTCCCGGACAAGGACCGCTGGTGGGACGTGATCGAGCGCTACCAGGTCGACATCCTCTACACGGCGCCGACGGCGATCCGGGCGCACATGAAGTGGGGGCCTGAGTACGCGCAGAAGCACGATCTCTCGTCGCTGCGCCTGCTCGGCTCGGTCGGCGAGCCGATCAACCCGGAGGCGTGGGTCTGGTACCACGAGCACATCGGCGGCGGCCGCTGCCCGGTCGTCGACACGTGGTGGCAGACCGAGACGGGGATGATCATGATCACGCCGCTCCCCGGGGTGACGACGACGAAGCCGGGCTCGGCGACGAAGCCGTTCCCCGGCATCGACGCGGCGGTCTACGACGAGCAGGGCAACGAGGTCGGGCCGGGCGGCGGCGGGTACCTGGTGCTGCGCAAGCCGTGGCCGGCGATGCTGCGCGGCCTCTACAAGGAGGACGAGCGGTACCGGTCGACCTACTGGTCGAGGTACTCGGACACGTACTTCGCCGGGGACGGCGCGCGGATCGACGAGGACGCCGACTTCTGGCTCCTCGGCCGCGTCGACGACGTGATGAACGTGTCCGGCCACCGCATCTCGACGATCGAGGTCGAGAGCGCGCTCGTCGACCACCAGTCGGTCGCCGAGGCGGCGGTCTGCGGGCGCACCGACCAGCTGACCGGCCAGGCGATCGTCGCCTACGTCACGCTCAAGGGCGGGCAGGAAGGCTCGGTCGACATGCTCGAGGAGCTGCGCGACCACGTGGGCCGGAAGATCGGGCCGATCGCGAAGCCGGCCAACATCGTGTTCACGCCCGAGCTGCCGAAGACCCGCAGCGGCAAGATCATGCGGCGGCTGCTCCGCGACGTGGCCGAGAACCGGCCGCTCGGCGACACGACGACGCTCGCGGATCCCGCCGTCGTGGACGAGCTCAAGGACCGCGCGGCCTCCGACAGCCCCGACGAATAATCGCGGCGGGATCGTGACCGCGGAGCCATGACGCCCAACACCCGGCGTCGTGGCTCCGCTCTATTCGAAGGGGCAACCCTGCTGCGCGGGTTTTCCCTTCGAGCTACCCCTTTCCCCGTGGACATCACACGCGACTTCGCGACGTGGCTCCCGCCCAGGCAAGCCCTTCCGTTGAGAGTCCGGCTGCGCCATCACGACTTTCAACGGATGAACGGCAGATAGACGCGACTTCGCGCGACGTGGCTCCCGCCCGGCAAGCCGGGCTCCGCCGGATCACGGCAAGGGCGACTGCACCGACGCTGCAGCGCGGTGTGGGCGCTTTAAAGTGGTGCCTGGCACCGTTGTCTGGCGGCCCGCTACGGCTCGCGTGTAGCGGCGACCGGCCGTGCAACTCTTCGTCCACCGTGATTCGTCCGACGATCGAGACCACGCGAATGCGCCTGCGGGCGTTCGGGCCTGACGACGCGGCCGACGTGGCCCGCCTCGCCGGTGAGCGCGAGATTGCTGCAACGACGGCCCATATCCCGCACCCGTACGCGATTGTCGACGCGGAGAGCTGGATCGCGGGCCACCAGGCGACGTGGGACGACGACGCAGGCGTGACGTTCGCGGTGACCCTGCGCGAGGGTGGTGCCTTGATCGGCGCCATCAGCCTGCGCGTCGAGCGCGACCACGAGCGGGCCGAGCTCGGCTACTGGATCGGCGTGCCGTGGTGGGGCCAGGGCTACGGGACCGAGGCGGCGCGCGCCGTCATGGCGTTCGGCTTCGACGAGCTCGGGCTCAACCGTGTGTTCGCGCGGCACATGGCGTCGAACCCGGCCTCCGGGCGCGTGATGGAGAAGATCGGCATGCGCTTCGAGGGCGAGCTGCGCGGCCACGAGCGCAGGTGGGGCCAGTTCAGTGACACGCGCATCTACGGGCGGTTGCGCTCGGACCGTTAGCCCCGCCCTAGGAGGACACGGGGATTCCGGGGACCCACGGGCCGTTCTCGCACCGGTTGATGAAGCCGTATTCGACGGGGGATGTCGGCCCGCCCCGGGCTAGATCGCGCAATAGCCGGCGGTAGCTGCGCCGGAGACTCGGGCGTGTTTCCACGCGCAGCGCCGCGCGTACCTTGAGCTGCAAGCGGCGCAGGTTGCGGTGGAGCACGCTATTGGTCTCCGACTGCTGCCGCGCAGCCTTCGCGACGCATGCCTCGTGGATCGCCCGAGGGCGGATCACCATTCGCGCTGGTGCCGCCTCGTTGTGGCGGTACCCAGCGAATCCGGCCGCGGCCGCGAGGGCGGCGACGAGAACGGCGACGAGGGCTGCCCGCTTCACGTCTTGAGGGTACGCCTCTGGACGAAGCCGGCCTGGGCTCGCTAGCTCGAGCGGCAGCCGCGGCCGACGAGGCCCGGCACGTATACGGCGCAGCCACTCGTGACCGCGGTGCGATGCGTCGAGAACGCGGTGAAGACGGTGCGGCCGCCCCCGACCACGCTCAGGAAAGCGCCGTCGAAGCGGTGGCCGCCAATGCCCAGGTCGGCTCGCAGCTGCCGGAGCGCACGGCTCGCGAGGAGCGCCTGCGGCCGGCGGGTCGTCACGGTCACGACCGGCGCCTTGCCGTAGGGGTTGTACCGCTCGAGTCGCAGCCGCAGGCCGTAGCGGCGCGCGTCGGCGCGCAGGCGGGCGTTGAGGGCGGCCCAGCGGCCGTCGCGCACCTTGCCGGTCGCCGAGCGGATGCCCGGGCGCACCTGCCAGCGGCCGAGCCTCCACTCCGGCCGGGCGAGCGGGCGGTAGAAGCGCACGGCGAAGTCCCGGCGCGAGGTTGCGGACGTGAACGCGGCGACGCGGCTCAGGCCGCGGCGGGCGAAGCCGTCGCGGATCGCGCCGGCGGCGAGCTCTGCCTCCCAGCCGGCTCGGGCCGCGAGCGCTCTCCGGTCGCGGGCCGGGTCTCCGGCCCGCGGGCGCACGACGATCCCGACCGTGCGTGTCGAGGCCGGCGCACCCGGCGGCGCGGCCATGATCGCCACCTTCGAGACGCGCGTGCCGGGCATGCGGCAGACGATCCGCTGCACCGCTGCCTGTTCCGCCTGGGTGCCGCCCGTCACGACGCGGTTGCAGGCCGCGCGGCCGCCGCCTGCAGGTGAGGCTGCGACGAGTGCCAGGACGAGCGCCGCGGCGCTAGCCGGCCGCACGGTTGGTGAAGCGCATCTCGACCGTGCTTCCGGGCGCGAGGCTGGCGCACGCCCGCGTCGGCATGGACGTTGCGCACGTCCGCGACGCACTCGACGGATCGACCATGATCGTCGGCGCGAACGGGAAGCCGGGCGGGAGCGTCTCGGTCACCTCGACGAGCGAGTTGCCGGGGATCCCGCTGACCGTCTCGCAGTACCCGGCCTGGACGACGACGGTGGTCGAGGTGCCGTTGGCCAGCTTCACGAGGAACGAGAACGGCGTGCCGTTCGCGACGCCGGGGCCGGCGATCTTGCAGAGCTTCAGCGTTGCTGTGGAGAGGTTCTTCTTGTTGGTCGCGGTGACCTTCGTGCCGGTGATCGAGACGTTCGCGCAGATGCGCGCCGCTGCCGGCACCGGGCAGGCCCGCTCCTCGGCGGCGGGGTCGACGGAGAGTGTGGCCGTCTGATCGGCGGGGACGTCCTCCGTGATCTCGACCGTCGTCCCGACGGCGAGGGTGGAGATGACGACGCAGTCGCCGACCGTGACGCTGACCGTCTGCGACGGTCCTGCAGGCAGGACGCGCACGGTGAACGAGTAGGTCCCGGTGAGCCCGTAGCTTCCGGCGACCTTGCACAGCTTGAGTGTGCCGAGCTTGCGGTTGGTCGCGACGATCTTCGTCTCGGCCCCGACGCTTGCGCAGATGCGATTCGGTGCGGGCGCGGGGCAGGCGCGCTCGTCGCCTGACGGCTCGACCGTCAGCGTGGCCACCTGGCCGGCAGGCACCGTCTCGGTCACCTCGACGGTCGCGTCGATCGGCAGGGCGGGGATCGTGACGCAGGCGCCGGCCGTGACGGTGACGGTCTGCGGCGTACCGGAGGGGAGCACGCGCACCGAGAACGCGTACGACCCGGAGATCCCAGCGGTCCCTGCGACCTTGCACAGCGTCATCGACGTGAACTTCTTGCGGTTGGTCGCGACCACGCGGGTCGGCGCGCTCGTCACGTTCGCGCAGACGCGGGCGGGTGCAGGCGTCGGGCAGGCCCGCTCCTCGTCGGCCGGATCGACGGTCAGCGTCGCGGTCTCGTCGGCAGGCACCGTCTCCGTGACCTCGACGGTCGAGCCGACGGTCAGGGCCGGGACGTTCACGCACGAGCCGGCCGCGACGGTGACGGTCTGCGGCGCTCCGGAAGGAAGCACGCGCACCGTGTACGTGTACGTCCCGGTGACGCCGGCGCTCCCGGCTACCTTGCACAGCTGGAGTGGGACGGACGACGGCGGCTTGCGGTCCGTGAATGTCACGTGGGTGACCTGGCCGGCGCCGACGCGCGCGCAGACGCGGTTCGACTGCGGGACGGAGCATGTCTGCAGCCACGTGATCGGCGACACCTCGCGCGCCGAGACCTCGGTGCCGACGGGGACGTTCTCGGTCACCTCCACGGTTGTCGCGTCGGCGAACTGCCCGGCGAGGACGCACTGGCCGGCCGGGACGGTCGCGGACGAGGTGGCGCCGGTGCCCGTGTCGCGGATGTTGAAGACGAAGGCGGTGCCCTCGGGGACGCCCGTGCCGCCGACCTTGCAGACCTTGAGCTGCCCCTGCGGCACGGCGTTCGTGAAGCGGACCTGCGTGGTCGCGCCCGCGGCCAGCGTCGCGCACGCACGGTTGGGCTGGGGCTGAGCGCAGATCGCGAGCCGCTCGGCCGGGAGCACGGCGCGCCCGGTCACCTCGGTGCCGGCCACGGCCGTCTCGGTCACCTCGACGCCTGCGCCGTCCGCGAACTGGCCGGCCGCGGCGCACTGGCCGGCGGGGATGGTCACGCTCGTCGTTGCACCACCGGCGGTGTCGCGTACCGCGAACGTGAACGGGGTGCCGGGCGCGATCCCGGTGCCGGCGACCTTGCAGATCTCGAGCGAGCCCTTCTTGGTGGTCGTGCTGTTCGTGAAGGTCAGCTTCGCGAGGAAGCCCGCGCGGACGAGCGCGCAGAGCCGGTCGGCCCGCGCCACCCCGCAAGGCCGGCCCTGGTCGGCGGGCGTGACGGTCTTGCTCGTCACCTCGACGCCGCCCGGCAGCGTCTCGGTCACCTCGATCACCGTGCCGTCACCGAAGCTGCCCGCGGAGGCGCACTCGCCGGCGCGCACGACGACCTTCGTGACCGCTCCGGTGTAGGTGTCGCGGACAGCGAACGTGAAGCTCGTGCCGGGTGCAATCCCTGCGCCCGCGACCTTGCAGATCTGGACGTCGCCCGGTTCCACTGGCCGGTCGCAGAAGACGACGTTCGTGAGCTCGCCGGCGACGACGGTGATGCCGGCCGTCGTCCCGCTCGTCGAGGCGACCCGCCCGGCCGGCAGGGTGCGCACGCCGCACAGCGTCGTGCCGGCGACGCCCGTCTCGGTCACGTTCACGCGGCCCGCGGGAACGTCGATGCGCTGGGCGCAGACGGGGTCGTCGCCGCTCTTGGAGACACGCACGCTCTTCCGCACGCCGGCGAGGTCGAACGAGAACGTGCCGGTCAGGCCGCCCTGCGTCTCCTTGCAGACGGCGATCGAGCCCTTCGGTGCGCTGCGGTTGCAGAAGACGAGCGTCGACTCGGTCTCCGGCCCGCCCGCGGGGATGACGACGGACGCGGTCGCCCCGCGTGTCCAGGCGAGCCGGCCCGGCTGGATCGTGCGGATGCCGCAGAGCTCCGTGTCCGGCGGCTGCTTCTCCGTGACGCTCACCTGGCCGGCGGGCACCTGCTGGCCCGGCGTGCAGACGGGCTGCGTCGAGCCGTTCGCGACGGTGACGCGCGCCGTGCGCCCGGCGAACGAGAACTCGTACGTGCCGGTGAGGCCGCCCTGTGTCTCCTTGCAGATCTCCAGGTAGCCGGTCGGCGCGCCGGTGCCGGCGAGCGCAGGCCCGGCAAACGCGAGCGCGGCCACGGCAAATAGGCCCACCAGCAGAGCCGTGGGCAATCCCCGTGAAGGTCCGCAGGGGAGGGTAAGCCGGTCGCGAGCCCCTTTCGCCACAGGCGCGACGAACCTACCACCAACCGCGGACACGGTTGACTCTTCCGCAGGGGGAGGCCGTAGCCTCCTTCTCGTGACGCTCAAGACGGGCACGCTCCTACCTATCGGCCGCTTTGCGCGTTTGACCGAGCTGACCGTGAAAGCGCTGCGCCACTACGCGGAGATCGGCCTGCTCTCCCCGGCGCGGATCGACGAGGCGACCGGCTACCGGTTCTACGCGCTCGACCAGGCCGGGCGGGCGGACGCGATCAGGCGGCTGCGCGAGCTCGAGCTGCCGCTCGAGGACGTGCGCCGCGTGCTGGACGGCGACGAGTCGGTGCTCGCCGAGCACCGCGATCGCCTCGTGGAGCGGATCGGAGCTCTCTCGGCGCACGTAGCCGAGCTGGGCCGGATCGTCGACGGAGAGGAGGAGCTCGTGCCCGAGGAGACGCAGCTGTCGGTGCGCTTCGAGCTGCACATCGAGGACCTCGACGAGGTGCGGCTGCTGGCCGTGTCGCGGGAGGCGCGACTCGAGGACTTCAAGGCGGTGATCCCGGAGGGGATCGAGGAGGCGGGGAGCTACCTGAAGAAACTAGGCGTCGCGCCGTCGGGGCCGCCGGTCTGCGTCATGTCGCAGCCGGACGCGGATGGTGTCTCGCGCGTGACGACCGGCTGGCCGAGCGACGCCCCCGCGGCGCCGCCCGCGGAGGAGGTCGTGCTCCCGGCCACGCGCGCGCTGGTGCTCAAGCACACGGGGCCGTCCGAGCTGCTCCCGCGGTCGTACCGGCTGCTCGAGAACGCGATCGCCGAGCACGAGCTCGGCACGACCGGCGACGTGCGCGAGGTCTACGCCCGCGACGTGATGTCGACCCCGCCGGCCGAGCAGGAGACGCTGATCGTCTGGCCGGTGCGCCCGACGGACGAGCTCAGGCCGGCTACCGACTACTTCATGAAGCGCGTCGAGCCCGACTGAACCAGCCAGGCGGTGGAGTAGCCTCCTTCCGAGATGGACGCGGACGAGCACCGCAGGCTCGGGATCTCGCTCTTCAACCGCGTCTGGGAGCTGATGGAGCAGTCCGAGCGGACGGCTGCGGAGGTCGACGAGCTGATCGGCGCCGCGCACGCGTCGCGCTTCCACTGGAGCAGGGCGGCCGGCGGCGTCAACCTGGCGCGCGGCGACTGGCAGTGCTCGCGGGTGTACGCGATCCTCGGCCGCGGGGAGCCGGCGCTCTGGCACGCGCGCCGCTGTCTCGAGCTCGTCGAGGCGTCGCCGGACGCGGAGGACTGGGATCTGCCGTTCGCCTACGAGGCGCTTGCCCGTGCGCACGCCGCGGCCGGCCACGGCGAGGAGGCTGCACGCTTCCGCCACCTGGCCGAGCAGGCGGGCGCGTCGATCGCTGACGCGGACGATCGCGAGCACCTGGCCGAGGCGCTCGCGGACCTCTAGTGCGCGTCGTTGCGGCGCTCCTTCTCGCAGCGGTCGCGGTGCCGTCGGCCGCCGGCTCGGATGCGGGCGTCCGGCGCGCGGCCGCGCAGGCGCTGCCGCCCGTCGAGCGAGCGGTCGGCGCGGGGATCGGCAGCGGCATCGCGGCGCAGGCGCAGTACGACGCGGCACGCGCGCTCGAGGCCGCGGTGCCGCCGCTGCGCTCGGTGAGCCCCGGCTACCGGCCGCTCGCGCAGGCCCTGCTCGGCTACGCGGGCGCTGTCGTCGGCGCCGCGGAGGGCGTCGACCAGCTCGACGCAGCGCGGGTGCAGGCCGGCCGGCGCCTGGCCGACGCACAGCTTGCACGCGTGGACGGGCTGGCGCGGACCTGCATGTCACGCGGCCGGGCGGCGCGCTCGCAGTCCGGCGAGCTGATCGTCCCGCGCACGGGTGAGGCGTTCTTCGGCGAGGTCCGTGCGCCGAACCACGGGGACACCGCGCGGCTCTCCGTGAACGGCCAGCTCCTGCGCGTGGTCCACAGCCTGGCTCCAAAGCTGAGCTTCAGGCTGCACCTGCGCCCCGGCCGCTACGACCTGGAGCTGCGCTTCTTCCGCCGCGGCCGCCTCGTGGCGCGCGCAGAAGCGGCCGACGCGTACCTGCTCCCCGCGACCGCCCGGCATCACCGGGCCGCCCTGACCACGGATACGGGGCTGCAGGGTGAGCTGCGCGAGGTGGGCGCGGCCTTCCCGGGCTGGGCCGCGATCTACACGCACGACCTGCGCAGCGGCCGGGCTGCCGGCTGGAACGCCGACGCGCTCTTCCCGGCCGCGTCGACGGTCAAGCTCGGCGTGCTCGCGGCCGTGCTGCAGCGTTGGGGCCCGCACCGCCTGGAGTCCGACCTGCGGGCGATGACCGACTGGTCGTCGAACCTCGCCGCCAACCGGCTGCTCCGCCTGGTCGGGGACGGCTCGGAGTCGCTCGGCGTGCAGCGCGTCGAGGCCACGCTCGCGCGGCTCGGCGCGACGAGCAGCCGCTACCCGGGCTCCTATCGGATCGGGACGAGCGTCGACGAGCAGCCGCCGCTCGCGACCGGCCGCGTGACGACCGCGCGCGATCTCGGCCGCGCGCTCTACGCGATCGCCGCGGCGGCGGCGGGCGACCGCACCGCCGCTCGCCGAACCGGGCTCGACGAGGAGACGGCCCGCTACGCGCTCGGCCTCCTGCTCGAGTCCGAGCGCAGCGGCGTCAATGCGGGCCTCGTCGCCGGCGGCCTTCCGCCCGGCACGCCGATCGCCCAGAAGAACGGCTGGATCACCGACGTCCGCGACACGGCCGCGATCGTCTACGGCCCTGGCGGGCCGCGGATCGTCGTCGTGCTCGCCTACCGGCCGGGGCTCACGACCGAAGCCGCCGCGGCGCTCGGCCGCGACGTGGTGCGCCTAGCCTTCTAGGAGCTGCTCGAAGTGCGCTTCGTCGTCGAACGGCCCGACGACTGCCAGCCGCATGCCGCCGTTTCCGAGCACGTCCGTCGCGACCCGCTGCACGTCCTCGGCCGTGACCGCGCTGATCCCGGCGAGCACCTCCTCCGGGTCGACCGCACCGCCCTCGAGCACCTCGCGCCGCAGCCCGAACATGATCGTCCCCTGCGGGCTCTCGAGCTGGAGGACGAAGCGCCCCTTCGAGAAGTTGCGGGCTTTCTCGAGCTCCTCCGGCGGCACGGGCTCCTCGGCGATCCGCCGCAGCTCGGCGGCGATCGTCGTGACCGCGTCGTCGATGCGCGCGATGTCGACGCCGGCCTGCGAGTAGAGCGTGCCGGCGTCCGTGTAGCTGTGGTTGACCCCGAAGACGTAGTAGCCGAGCCCGCGGCGCTCGCGGACCTCGGTGAAGAGGCGCGAGGACATGCCGCCGCCGAGCACGGTCGCGACCATGCTCAGCGCGTAGCGGTCCGGGTGCCCGAGCGGGAGGCTCGGCGCGCCGAGGATCAGATGCGCCTGGTCGGACTCCTTCGTCTTGAGCTTGACGCGGCCCTTCGGCGAAGGGCCTGGCCGGCTCGGCTCCGTCCGCGCCGGGCAGGTCCTCGAGGTCGCCGAGCAGCTCGCCGATGCGCTCCACGGCGTCCTCGCCGATCTTGCCGCCCATCCCGACGACCATCCGCGACGGCCGGTACCAGTGCCCGAGGTAGTCGAGGAACGTCTCGCGCGTCGCGCCCTGAACGGTCTCCTTGCGGCCGATGATGTCGCGCCCGAGCGGCTGGTCGCCGAAGAGGAGCGACTCGTACACGCCGCCGATCGAGTCGCGCGGCGTGTCGAAGTACATGTTCATCTCCTCGACGATCACGCCCTTCTCGCGCTCGATCTCCTCGGCGTCGAACTTGGAGTGCCGGAGCATGTCGACGAGCACGTCGAGAGCGATGTCGCGGTGCTCGGCAGCGCACTTGACGTAGTAGCCCGTGTACTCCTTGCTCGTGAAGGCGTTGAACTCGCCGCCGATCGCGTCGATCTCGCCGGCGATGTCGCGCGCGGTCGGCCTCCGCTCGGTGCCCTTGAAGAACATGTGCTCGGCGAAGTGCGCGATCCCGCCGGAGTCGGCCTGCTCGTAGCGCGAGCCGGCCGCGACCATCACGAAGCACGTCACCGACTGGGCGTGGTCCATCGGCGCGGTCAGCACCCGCAGGCCGTTCGGCAGCGTCTCCCGGTGGAACGTGCTGCTCATGCAGGCACCTGCAGCGCGTCGCGCCAGGCGTCGGGGACGGGCCGCGACTCGGCGCGCTCGTAGTCGTAGGAGACGAGCACGGTCGTCGCTTCGGCGACGAGCTCGCCGCCTTGCTCGATCCGGTACTCGAGTGTGAAGCTCTTCGTGCCGACCCGCGCGGGCCGGACGCCGATCGCCACCTCGTCGGGCTCGGCCTCGCCCGGCGCGCGGAAGTCCAGCTCGAGCCGCGCCAGGATCATGCTCTCCGCGCCCGGGTCGTAGACCGGCCGGTCGAGCACGTCCAGCGAGGCGAGGTACTCGACGCGCGCCTGCTCGACGTACGTCGCGAAGACGGCGTTGTTGATGTGCCCCATCGCGTCGAGGTCGCGGAAGCGCACATGCTCGCGGTGCACGAAAGGGAAGCCGTCCATCCGCCCGATGCTACGTGCGGGCGTGCCATCCGGCGAGCAGCTCCGCTTCCTTCTCGGGCGCCAGGCCGACGCCCTCCGCCGAGCCCATCGCGGCCGTGCCGGGGGCGGGCCCTTCGCGCGACTGCGCCCACGCGAGCGTGTCGGCGACCGTCTCGACGAGGGGACGAGAGGTGAGCCCGGCGGCGAGCGCGCGCGAGACGTCCGCTTCCTGCATGTGCGCCCACTCGGCGTCGCTCTCGGCGATCCAGAGCGGCAGCTCCATCCACTGGCCGACCTCGCGGTCGAGCAGGAACTGCTCGTCGACCCAGGTCACGGTGGCGTCGCTGGCGGCGGCGCGCCGGCAGCTGTCGAGCACGTCCGCGAAGGTCAAGCCCGAGCGCGTCGCGTTGAAGTCGCCGCTCGTGCGCTGCTCGGCGAGGGTGACGAGCCAGGCGCCGAGGTCGCGCGCGTCGACGAACTCCACGGGCCGGTCGGGACGGCCCGGCGCGAGCACCTCGCCGCCGCGCGCGACTCGTGTCGGCCAGTACGTGAACCGGTCGGTCGGGTCGTGCGGGCCGACGATCAGGCCCGCGCGCACGTTCGCCGAGCGGCCGGGGAAGACCTCGGAGACGACGTCCTCGCAGAGCGCCTTCAGGCCGCCGTAGTGCTCCATGACCTCCTCCACCGTCGGGTCGTCGAGCACGATGCGCGGCGCGGACTCGTCGAAGCCCGCCCGAGAGAAGTCGCGGTACACGGAGATGCTCGAGACGAAGACGTAGTGCTCGACCGCGTCGCGCAGCAGCTCCGTCGAGGCGCGCACCACGCGCGGCACGTACCCGGACGGGTCGATCACGGCGTCCCAGCTCCGGCCGCGCAGCGCCTCGAGGTCGCCGTCGCGGTCGCCGTGGAGGTGCTCGGCGCCGGGAAACAGGTCCGCGTTCGTCTGGCCGCGGTTGAAGAGCGTCAGCTCGTGCCCGCGGCGCAGCGCCTCGGCGGCGGCGGCTCGCCCGAGGAACTTGGTGCCGCCGAGGAGCAGGAGCTTCACGCGATGAACGCTATCGGGCCGCATAGGATCGGCCGGTGCGAGTGAGGGCCGCCGTGCTGGAGGAGTTCGGGCAACCGCTCGCTGTACAGGAGGTCGAGCTCGACGAGCCGAAGGCCGGCGAGGTGCTCGTCCGGCTCCACGCCTGCGGCGTCTGCCACACGGATCTCTACGCGGCGTCCGGGGCGGATCCCACCGGCTACACGCACTGCGTGCTCGGCCACGAGGGCGCAGGCGTCGTCGAGGCGGTCGGGCCGGACACGCGGCTCCTCGCGCCGGGCGACCACGTCGTCACGCTCTTCGCGCCCGAGTGCGGCGAGTGCGTGCACTGCCGCAGCCCGCGCACGAACCGCTGCGTCGCGATCCGCGACCAGCAGGGCGTCGGCCATCTTCCCGACGGGACGACGCGCTTCTCTCGAGACGGCGCGCCGCTGCGCCACTTCATGGGCACCTCCACCTTCGCGGAGGCCACGGTGATGCCCGAGATCGCGCTTGCGAAGGTGTCGCCCGAGGCGCCGCTCGACGGCTGCGCGCCCTTCGCATGCGGGCTGTCCACCGGGATCGGCGCCGCGCTGTACACGGCCCAGGTGGCGGAGGGCTCGACGTGCGTCGTCTTCGGCTGCGGCCTCGTCGGGCTCGGCGCGGTGATCGGCTGCCGGCTCGCCGGCGCAGGGCGGATCGTCGCGATCGACCTGTCCGAGGAGCGGCTCGCCGAGGCGCGCCGCCACGGGGCGACAGACACACGGATCGCGGGCGACGACACGGTCGACTGGATCCGCGCCGAGACGGGCGGGTTCGGCGCCGACTACACGTTCGAGGCGACCGGGAACGTGCGGGTCATGCAGCAGGCCGTCGACGCGGCGCGCGAGGCGTGGGGCCTCGCGACGATGATCGGCGTGGCCGGGAAGGGCGAGACCCTCGACATCGTCCCGCGGCTCCTGATCACGGGCCGGCGCGTGACGGGCTCGTCCTTCGGCGGCGTGAAGGGCCGCACGCAGGTACCGCTGCTCGTCGACCGCTGGCTCGCCGGCGAGATCGACGTGGACGCGCTCGTGACGCGGCGCATCGCGCTGGACGAGGTGAACGACGCCTTCGCGGCGATGGAGCGCCAGGAAGGCATCCGAACAATCATCACGTTCTGACTGATTAGCGAAGTGATCACCTTCTGAGCAGCGGTTGCGCCGCGCCGGGCGCCCCGCTTGGATGGTCACGTGGGGTCGCAGCCTGCCGGCACGGTCACGCTCGTCTTCACGGACGTCGAGGGCTCGACGCGCCTGCTGCACGAGCTCGGCGAGGACGGGTACCGCGAGGCGCTCGTCGAGCACCGGCGCGTCGTGCGCGAGTCGTTCGGCCGGGACGACGGCTACGAGGTCGACAACCAGGGTGACGGGTTCTTCTTCGCGTTCGGCTCGGCGCAGGCGGCGCTCCGCGCGGTCGGCGAGGCGATGCAGGGGCTCGCCGGCGGCCCGGTCCGCATGCGCGTGGGCGTCCACACCGGCGAGCCGGGCCTCGACCCGCCGAAGTACGTCGGCGTGGACGTGCACCGGGCGGCGCGGATCATGGCGGCGGCGAACGGCGGCCAGGTCGTCGTCTCGCAGTCGACGCGTGACCTCGTCGGCGACGAGGGGCTGCGCGACCTGGGCGACCACCTGCTCAAGGACTTTCCCGACCGCCAGCGGCTCTGGCAGCTCGGATCCGGCGACTTCCCGCCGCTGCGGACGATCGAGAACCGCCAGACCAACCTGCCGGCGACCGCCTGGCCGCTGCTCGGTCGCGAGCGCGAGGTCGGCGAGCTGGTCGAGCTGCTCTCGAACGGCGCTCGCGTCGTGACGATCACCGGCCCGGGCGGCACCGGCAAGACGCGCCTTGCGATCGACGTCGCCCACGAGCTCGTCGGCCGCGTCGCCGACGGCGTGTACTGGGTGCCGCTCGCCGGCCTGCGCGAGGCCGATCTCGTCCTGCCCGCGATCACGCAGGCGGTGGCCGCGACGCAGGATCTCGCCGAGCATCTGCGCGACCGGCGCGCCGTGCTCGCGCTCGACAACTTCGAGCACGTGCTCGAGGCGCGGCGCCCGGTGAGCGAGCTTCTGGCCCAGGCGCCGGGCGTGAAGGTGCTCACGACGAGCCGCGGGGCGCTGCACATCACCGGCGAGCGCGTCTACCCGCTCGAGCCGCTCGAGCTCGCGAGCGCGACGACGTTGTTCGTCGAGCGCGCGCGGGCGGCAGGCCGCGAGCTCGATGTGGACGCCACGATCGGCGCGATCTGCCGCCGCCTCGACTGCCTGCCGCTCGCGATCGAGCTGGCGGCCGCACGCGCGCCGCTGCTCGACCCGCCCGCGATGCTCACCCGGCTCGAGCACAGCCTCGGGCTGCTCACGCGCGGCAGCGCCGATGCGCCCGAGCGCCAGCAGACGCTGCGCGCCGCGATCGAGTGGAGCCACGACCTGCTGAACGACGACGCACGCGTCGTGCTCCGGCGGCTTTCCGTCTTCTGCGGCGGGTTCTCGCTCGACGCGGCCGAGCAGGTGTCGGGCGCCGACCTCGACGCGCTCGAGGAGCTCGTGGACCTCAGCCTGCTGAAGGCGCGGCCGGACGGCCGGTTCCTCATGCTCGAGACCATCCGCGAGTTTGCCGCCGAGCGGCGCGAAGAGGCCGGCGAGGAGGCGGACCTCAAGGCTGCGCACGTCGCGTTCGTCGTCCGGTTCGCCGAGGAGGCGGAGCCGCACCTGCGCGGCAGCGGCCAGGAGGTTTGGCTGCGCGCGATCGACGCGGACTACGACAACGTGCGCGCCGCGCTCGGGCGGGCCCGCGATGCGGGCGACCGCGGCTCGGCGGCGCGGATCTGCGCCGCGCTCGGCCGCTACTGGCGCGCCCGGCCGATGGTCGCGGAGGGCCGCGGCTGGGTCGCGGAGAGCCTGGCCGACGCGGACGCGCTCGAGCCGGAGACGGCGGCGCGGCTCGTGCGCGCGGGAAGCCACCTCGCCGCGCTCGCCGGCGACTACCCGGAGCAGCTGCGGCTCGCGGAGGACGCGCTCGGCCGCTGGGAGGCGCTGGGCGACGAGACGGGCGTCGCGGGTGCGCTCGGCGACGTAGCGCTGGCGTCCGTCTACGCAGGCGACCTCGACCGGGCGGTCGAGTACTACGAGCGCAGCCGTGAGACGGCACGGGCTGCCGGCGACGAGCCGGTGCTCGCGCTCGTCTCGCTCAACCTCGCCGATCTCGAGATCACGCGCGGCGAGCACGAGCGCGGCCGCGAGCTGGCGGCGGAGGCCGCGGCGCTCGGACGGCGGCTCGGCATCCCCGATGTCGCCGCCATGGCGTCGCTCAACCTCGCGCTCGCCTGCTACTTCGGCGAGGAGGCGGACGACTGCGCCGCCGCGCTCGAGGAGGCGGGCACGTTCGCGCGGGTGCTCGGCGGCGACATCGCGTGCCAGGTGCTCGAGGCGTACGCGGCAGCGCTCGTGCGCGTTGGCGAGGCGGAGCCTGCGGGAGTCGCTCTGGGCGCGGCGGATGCGCTGCGCGAGGTGGTCGGCTCGGCCGAGCAGCCGTTCTACGCGGACATGAACGCCGGCACGCGCGCTGCGATCCGCGAGGCGCTGGGCGACGGTGCCGACGCGGCGTTCGCGCGGGGTGGCGCGCTGGCGCTCGACGAGGCCGTCGACTTCGCCGCGTCGGCGCTCGTGCGCTAGTCGAGCTCGTCGAGCCCGGCGAGGAGCCGGTCGACCTCGTCGGCGGTGGTGTAGTGGAGGATCCCCGCGCGGACGAGGCCGTCCGGCAGCTCGAGCCGGCGCGGCAGCTCGATGGCGTAGAAGTCGCCGTACTGGACGGCGACGTCGCGTTGCCCGAGCGCCTCGGAGACCTTGAGCGGCGTGTGACCCTCGACGGTGAAGCCGAAGGTCGAGACCCGGCCGTCCATGGTCGGCGGCCCGTACAGGCGGCAGCGCACGGGCAGGCCGGCGATGAAGCGCTCGCCGAGCGCGCGCTCCTGCGCCGCGATCGCGTCCCAGCCGATCGACTCGACGTACCCGACCGCGGCGACGAGCCCGGCGAGCAGCTCGTGCGCCGCGGTGCCTGTCTCGTAGCGGCGGCCCGGCGGCGACTCGGGCGCGGGGCGGACCTTGTACGGCCGCCAGCGCTCCAGCAGCTCCTGCCGGGCGAAGGCGAGACCCAAGTGCGGCCCGTAGAACTTGTACGGCGAGCAGAGCAGGACGTCGACGCCGAGCGCTTCCACGTCGATCGGCAGATGCGCGGCGTAGTGGACGGCGTCCGCCCAGGCCAGCGCGCCGGCGCCGTGGGCGAGCTCGACGATCCGGGCCGCGTCGGTGATCGTCCCGACCGCGTTCGACGCGAGCGGGAACGCGATGACGCGTGTGCGGTCGGAGAGCTGCGCCTCGAGATCCGCCAGGTCGATCCGGCAGCCCTCGTCGACGTCGGCGAAGCGGACGACGAGGTCGCGGTCGCGGGCGAGCTCCAGCCAAGGAGCGATGCTGCCGTCGTGGTCGAGCCGCGTGACGACGATCTCGTCGCCGGCGTCGAATTCGCGTGCCGCGGCGCGGCTCAGCGCGAAGTTGAGCGTGGTCATGTTCGCGCCGATCGCGGTCTCGTCCGGCGAGCAGCCCAGGAACCGGCCGGCGGTCGCGTGCGCCTCCTCCACGAGCTCCCAGGTGCGTCGCGCGGTCTCGTAGTGGCTCGGGTTGCTCAGATTGGCGCTGTCGCGCCTGAGGTAATCGGCGATCGCGTCGATCACCTCGTCGGGCACCTGCGTGCCGGCCGGGCCGTCGAAGAACGCGAGCCGCCGGTCGAGCGCCGAGAAGCGCGCCCGGACGGCGGTGACGTCGAAGGTGGTGAGCGTCATCTGAAGTCCACGCCGTTCACACGCCATCGGTAGGTCGGCTTCGGTGTCAGCGACGCGCCGACGAAGCAGCCGTGCTCGGCCCGGTCGAGCAGCCGGTTGAGGTCGTCGCCGGAGGGCGCCGGGTCGAAGACGACGTCCAGCATGCAGTCGAGGCGGGTGAAGCCCCAGCTCTCGTCGTCGCGCCGGTCGACCTCGCCGTAGGCCGTCGCGGCTACGCCGGCCGAGAGCGACTCGCGGCGCGCGTGGTGCTCGAGCGCGAGCATCGTGCAGCGCGCGAGCGCGGCGAGGACGAGGTGTTCCGGCGTCCAGGCCGGCGGCACGTCCAGGTGGTGGCCGCGGTCGGTCGTCATCGTGCCGGCGCGCGACAGCTCGATGCGGTACTCGCGGCGGGGGCGCGGCATCGCGGGAACGCTAGAGGTCGCGGCGCAGGTGCGGGGCGGTTGCAGTTGCCCGGTGGCCCGCATACGCTGCCGCCCGTGACCACCCGGCTCCGGATCCTGAGCGAGGCCGAGGCATACGCGCGCTGCTACGGAGGTGCCGGCGACGATGTGAAGGTCGTCCGCGTTCCGCGGCGCCCGCGCTATCAGCTGGAGGTGTCCGGCGAGGACCTGCGCGTGGCGTTCGCGGAGCGCCTCGACCGCCGCGAGCCGGAGCTCGCCGAGGGGATGGAGGCCGGCGCGGCCGGTTCGCCGACACCCGCGTTCGAGAGTCCCGCCGCGCCCTTCGAGAGCCCGCAATGCCGTTCGCGAGCCCGGCCGCATTCGAAACGCCGGACGCGCCGCTCGAGAGCCCCGAAGCCGAGCCCGTCAAGCCTCCGGCCGCCGCGTCGGCGCACGACGAAGAAGCTGCTTAAAAAATCACGCGCGCGCGCCGGGGCACCCCAGCCCACCACCCGGCTTCACCGTATCGAGGAGATCCGCACCCATGGGTGACGGACGTGCGCCAACTGTGTGGCAGAGCGCGGTGCCGGACGTGCTGGCGCCGGGGCTGCGGGTCGTCTTCTGCGGGATCAACCCGGGCCGCGTCTCGGCGGCCGCCGCGGCGCACTTCGCCAATCCGCGCAACGACTTCTGGCGGCTCTTGCATGCCGCGGGGTTCACGCCGCGCCAGCTCGAGCCGGCCGAGCAGTTCGAGGCGCTCGAATACGGCGTGGGCATCACCAACGCCGCGGCCCGCACGACGCCGGGCTCGTCGGACCTCCGTCGCGCCGACTTTGCCGGCGCCCGCAATCGGCTCGAGCGGATCGCGACCGACCTTCGGCCCGCCTGGCTCGGCTTCGTCGGCAAGGAGGCCTACCGCGGCGTCTGCGGGGAGCGTGCCGAGCTGGGCGTGCAGGAGCGCACGCTCGCCGGCACGCAGCTCTTCGTCCTGCCGTCGACGTCGCCGGCGAACGCCGCCGTGCCGTGGCTCGAGCGGGAGCGCTGGTTCGACGAGCTGGCCGGGCGGTCGAGCGGGCTGCCGCTGCGCGGGGCCGTGCGGGCAGTCGTGGCCGACGACCACGGCCGCGTCCTGCTTGTGCGGTTCGCATTTCCGCACCGGCCTTCCGGGTTGCGGGACGTTTGGGCGACGCCGGGCGGCGGCATCGAGCCCGGCGAGACGGACGAGCAGGCGATCCGCCGAGAGCTGGTCGAGGAGTGTGGACTCGTAGACCCCGCACTCGGCCCGGTGATCTGGCAACGCACCCACTGGAAGACCGCAATGCACGGCTGGGCGGGCCAGACCGAGCGCTACGTCCTCGTGCGCACGCCCGCCTTCGAGCCACAACCGCGCTGGACGCCCCAGCAGCTCGCGGCCGAAGGCGTCGCCGAGCTGCGCTGGTGGACGCAGGACGAGCTCGCCGCGACCGACGCAGTCTTCGCACCGCGCCGCCTGCCCGAGCTCGCCGGGGAACTCCTGCGGGACGGGCCGCCGCCCGAGCTTCTGGACGTCGGCGTCTGATCTCGCGTCCCCCAGAAGGGGGAGAAGACGTGCGGACCGGGTTCCGATGGAGGACCCGTGCGGACTCCCCACCGCCGAGCCCCGTCCTTCCTGCTCGCCATCGTCGCGGCCACGGTCGCGGCTCTCGTCGCGCCGGCAGTCTCGGGCACTGCTGGCGGCAACTGCACGCCCGGCGACTGGCCTGCGACCCGCGCCGATCTGGCCGGCGCTGTCCTCTCGCTCGTCAATGCGCACCGCCAAGCCGTTGGCGCACCCGCGCTCGTGACGACGCCGACGCTCTCGGCTGCGGCCACCTGGAAAGCCCGCCACATGGCCATGTATGGCTACATGGCGCATGACGATCCGGCGCCGCCGGTCGCGCGCTCGACGACTGACCGGTTCGCGGCTTGCGGCTACAGCGGCGGCGGCTGGGGCGAGAACATCGCCATGGGGTTCCCGACGCCCCAGGCCGTTCTCAACGGCTGGCTCTCGTCGCCGGGCCACCGCGCGAACATCGAGCAGCCGGGCTTCCGCGCGACGGGTATTGGCGCAGCGGTCGCGAAGAGCGGCGCCGTGTACTGGGCGCAGACCTTCGGAACCTCGACTGCCGGCTCGGCTCCGCCGCCTCCGTCCCCTCCGCCGCCCCCCGCGAGCCCGGCGCCGGCGCCGAAGAAGGTCGCCGCGCCTCAGGCAGCGCGCCTGCAGGTCGGGCGCTCGCCCGACCGTCGCTCGCCGCGCGTCGACCGGCGCTACACGCTGCGCTTCCCGGTTGCGGGCCTGACCGGCGGCGAGAAGCGGGCAGTGGCGTGCCAGGCTCGCGTCGGCCACCGCCACGTCCACGTCCTCGCAACGTGGCTCGACCGTGGCTGGGCGCACTGCGTGCTCGTGGCTCCACGGAAGTCGCGCGGCTGGTACCTCTGGGGGACGCTCCGCATCAGGGCCTCGGACGGGCAGGCGCGCCGCTGGTTCTCGCGGGTCGTCCGCTGACGTCCCTCATCTGAGCGACACTCGCTTGAGGGAGCCGCCCGTGGCCCGCGGCATCCGATTCAGGTGTCGTGCGGACGCCCTTCCGCCGGCCGCTCCCTCTCGCGCTCGCGATCGCCGCGGCTGCGCTCGCCTGCCTCGTCGCGCCCGCCGTCTCGGACACCGCGTCGGGCGACTGCACGCCCGGCAGCGACTGGCCGGCGACGAAGGCCGACCTCTCCACTGCGGCTCTCTCGCTCGTGAACGAGCACCGCGCGTCGGTTGGCGCGCCCACGCTGGTGACCTCGCCGACGCTCACCGCGGCCGCCGCCTGGAAGGCGCGGCACATGGCGAAGTACGCCTACATGGCGCACGACGACCCGGCCCCGCCCGTCGCGCGGACGCCCGCCGACCGGCTCGCCGCCTGCGGCTACGTGGGCGGCTGGGGCGAGAACATCGCCTTCGGCTACACGACGGCGCCCGCCGTTGTGGCCGCCTGGCTGGCCTCGCCCGGCCACCGCGCGAACATCGAGCAGCCGGCCTTCCTGGCAACCGGGATCGCCGCGGCGGTCTCGCCGAACGGTGTCGTCTACTGGGCGCAGGAGTTCGGGACGATTGCCGACGACGGGCTGCCGCAGGACCCGACGCCACCGACGGTGCCGCCGTCGACCACGACTACCACGACCACCACGACCACCACGACCACGCCGCCGCCTCCCGCGCCCTTGCCGCGCCTTCGCGTGGCGCCGCCTGCCGCCGGCGCACCCCACTCCGCCAGCCGCTTCGCGCTGCGCTTCCGAGTCGACGGCGCGACGACGACCCCCAAGGTCACGTGCAGCGTCCGCGTCGGCTCGCGATCGGTGCGCGCCGCAGGCGGCTTCGCGAAGGGGTACGCGACCTGCGTGCTGATCGTGCCGCGTGGCTCGCGGGGCCGACATCTCTCCGGCGCCGTCGCGGTCACGGCGGCAGCGCAGCAGGCGCGCCGTTCGTTCTCCCGCGTCGTCCGCTGATTCAGTCGGGCCAGCGGTTCGTGATCGGCACGCGCCGGTCGCGCCCGAACGCCTTCGGCCGCAGCTTCACGCCCGGCGGCGCCTGACGCCGCTTGTACTCGGCCCGGTCGACAAGGGCCAGCGCCCGCTCCACCACGTCCTTGTCGAAGCCGTCGCGCGAGAGCTCGTCGCGCGAGCGGTCGAGCTCGACGTACGCCTCCAGCACGCGATCGAGAGCCGCGTAGGGCGGGAGCGAGTCCTCGTCACGCTGGTCGGCTCGCAGCTCGGCCGACGGCGCGCGCTCGATCGTCGAGAGGGGGACGAGCTCGCGGCCGGCCCGCTCGTTCAGGTGGCGGGCGAGCCGGAACACGTCGGTCTTGAACACGTCCTTCAGCAGCGCGAAGCCGCCGGCCATGTCGCCGTACAGCGTCGCGTAGCCGACCGAGAGCTCGGACTTGTTGCCGGTCGCGACGAGCAGCCAGCCGAACTTGTTCGACAGCGCCATGAGCAGCACGCCGCGCGCGCGCGCCTGGATGTTCTCCTCCGTCAGGTCGGTCTCGCGACCCTTGAAGACGGGCGTCAGCGTCGCCTCGAACGCGCCGACGACGTCCGCGATGGGCAGCTCGAGGAACTCCGCGCCGAGATTCTCCGCAACGAGCCGCGCGTCCGACTGCGTCTCGGACGAGCTGTAGCGTGACGGCATCGACACGCAATGGACGTGGTCGGGGCCGAGTGCCTCGACCGCGAGCGCCGCCGTAAGGGCCGAGTCGATGCCGCCTGACACGCCGACGACGACGTCGGAGAAGCCGTTCTTGCGCACGTAGTCGCCGAGCCCGAGCTCGAGCGCGAGCCGCATCTGCTCGAGCTCGTCCTCGAGCGGGGCGACCGTCGGCGTGACCGCGGGCGCCGGCTCCTCGCGCGGCGCGCCGATGTGGACGACCGGAACCTCGCCGGGATCGATCTCGGCGCCCAGCGTTCGGCGACGGACGTCGCGCAGCCGCCGCGCGACCGCGCCCACCGGGTCGACGTCGACGACCAGCAGGCACTCCTCGAAGCCCGGCGCGCGGGCAATCACCTCGCCGTCGTCGTCGAGCACCACCGAGTGGCCGTCGAAGATCAGCTCGTCCTGGCCGCCGACCGCGTTGCAGAACGCGATGAAGCAGGCGTTGTCGCGCGCGCGAGTCTTGAGCATCTCCTCGCGGGAGCGCTCCTTGCCGACGTGGAACGGCGACGCTGAGATGTTCGTCACCAGCTGTGCGCCGGCGAGGGACAGGTCGGTCGCGGGCGGGCCGGGCTGCCAGATGTCCTCGCAGATCGTCGGCCCGAGCAGCGCGTCGCCGTGCTCGAGCAGGAGCAGCTCGCGGCCGGGTGCGAAGTAGCGCGCCTCGTCGAAGACGCCGTAGTTCGGGAGGAAGCGCTTGCGGTAGAGGGCGCGCACCTCGCCGCCGACGCAGACCGCGCAGGCGTTGAAGAGGTCGCGGTCGAAGTGGGGGACGCCGACGAGCGCCGCGATGCCGCGGCACTCGCGCGCGATCTCGTCGAGGCTCGCGGCGGCCGCGCGCACGAAGCTCGGGCGCAGCAGCAGGTCCTCGGGCGGGTAGCCGGTGACGGCCAGCTCGGGGAAGAGGACGAGGTCGGCGCCCGCGCCGCGCGCCTCCTCGAGGCGCTCGAGGATGCGCGCGCGGTTGCCGGCGAGGTCGCCGACGACGGTGTTGATCTGTGCGAGTGCGAGCCTCATAGGTTTTCGCCTATCAGTCGAAAACTGTACTCCACCTGGTGACCGGCACGATACGGCCCGATGGACGAGCTCGTCGTCGAGCACCGCTTCCGCGGGCCGAGCGCCTCCGGCAACGGCGGGTACACGGCCGGCCGGGTCGCGGCGTTCGTCGACGCGCCCACGGTCGAGGTCACGCTCCGGCTCCCGCCGCCGCTCGACCGGCCGCTTCAGGTCGTGCGCGTTGGAGAGGGCGTCGAGGTGCGGGACGGCGATGCGCTGGTGGCGGAGGCGCGGCCGTCCGACGTGGACGTCGAGCCGCCACGGCGGGTCGGAGTCACCGAGGCGGACGCCGCAGAGGCGCGATACGTGGGCGAGGGCGAGCACGCGTTCCCTGAGTGCTTCGTCTGCGGGCCGGCGCGGGAGCGGGGCGACGGGCTGGTGCTCCGGCCCGGCCCGGCCGGCGGGGTCGTCGCGACGACCTGGCGGCCGGACGCGACCCTGGGCGTGGGCGACGTGCGGGACGAGTTCGTCTGGGCCGCGCTCGACTGCCCGGGCGCGTTCGCGGTCGAGCTCGTCGGCCGCGGCACGCGCGTGCTCGGGCGGCTGACCGTGCGCATCGAGGAGCGACCGGTGGTCGGCGAGCAGTACGTCGTGGTCGGGTGGCCGCTCGGAGGCGAAGGAAGGCGCCAGGAGGCGGGGACGGCGCTCCTCGACGAGGGCGGCCGCGTGCTCGCCGTCGCGCGCGCCGTGTGGATCGAGCCGCGGACTAGCGGCTGAGGCGAATCGAGTTCAGGTCGCCGTCTCGGATCTCGTCCGCGCGGCGGATCAGGTCCTCGATGTCGTCGTGCTCGGCGTGGATGTACCGCCCGGCGAGGGCGTCGGCCCGGCCGGAGAGCAGCACGCGCACGAGCTGCGGCGCGAGCTCGGGCGGCGTCCATGGTGCGTCGTCCGGGAAGTCGCGTCCTGTCATCTCGGTGCGCACGAGCCCGGGGCTCATGAAGAACGAGCGGACAGGCGTTGCTGCCAGCTTGTTGTCGAGCGTCTCGGCGAAGCGGACGAGCGCCGCCTTGCTCGACGAGTAGGCCGTGCTGGTCAGCCCGGGTAGGTACGCCGCGCCGCTGCCCATGTTCACGATGCGGCCCTGGCCGCGCTCGAGCATGCCGGGGATGACGGCCCGCGCGCACAGGTACGCGCCGAGCACGTTCACCTCGAACACGTGCCACCAGTCGTCGGGGTCGACCTCCCAGGCGCTCGTCTCGCGGAGGTTGATGCCTGCGTTGTTGACGAGCCCATCGATCGGCCCGAGCTCCCGCTCGACCTGCGCGACCATCGCGTCGACGGCGGCGCGATCGCTGACGTCCGCCTCGATCGCGAGCCCGCGGACCTCGCGCGCGACTCTCTCGACCTGCGCCGCGGTCCGCGCCGAGACGGCAACGCGCGCGCCCGCGTCGGCAAGCTCCCGCGCGATCCCGGCCCCGATCCCGCGCCCGCCGCCCGTGACGAGCACCACCTGTCCGTCGAGCCGGTCGGCCATCTCGCCAGGATACGGCTCAGACATGGGACTGTCCCCGCAGGGCGCAGCCCGGAGGGGGCTGTCCCAAGCGCTGGCACCAAGCCACGGCGTGCTTCAAGAGCTTGGGTCAGCCCCCGATACCCCCGGGGACAGACCCACGAACGTCTCGCGCGGCGGTGTCTTCTCCGTCGTCTGGAGCACAACCGCCAGCACGACGACCGCGCCGCCGGCCAGTGTCGCCGCCGCCGGTGTCTCTCCGACCGTGATCCACACCAGCACCGGGCCGAGCACGACCTCGAGCAGCGTGATCAGCGCCACCTCGCCCGCCGGCAGGAGGCGCGCGCCCATGGTCAGGAACGCGAGTCCGAGCCCCATCTGGCCGACGCCGAGCAGCACCAGGAACAGGAGGTCGTGCGACGTGATCGTCGACGGGCTCGCGAACGGCGCCGCGACAGCCAGCACGACCACCTGCGACAGGCAGATCGCCGGCGCCATCGAGATGTCACGCCGATGGCGCGTGATGACGATTGCTGACCGCGAACGCGAGTGTCATCGCGAACGACGCCCCGACGCCGATCGCGCCGCCCGTGTCGGGGCCGCCGACCATGAAGCCCACGCCGAGGACGGCGATCGCCATCGCCAGCGCTGTACGGCGGGTGACCCCCTCGCCGAGCGCGATCCATGCCAGCAGCGCGGCAAGGATGGGGGAGAGCGCCTGCATGAAGAGCACGTTCGCGACCGTGGCGTGGTTGAGCGCCACGATGAACGTGCCCGACGCCACCGCCACGCAGCCGGCGACCGCGATGCCGGCCCAGCCCATCGCGCGGAAGGCGCCGAGCGGGCGGCCGCGGCTCGACACGACCACGAAGAGCGCGAGCGCCACGAAGGCGAAGAGCGCCCGCCCCGCGACCTGCGTCGCGGTGTCCACGGTCAGCTCGCGCTGCAGCGCGCCTGCGGTCGACCACGCGACCGCGGCGAGGACGATGTAGAGCTGGCCACGGCGCCGCAGCCGGGCTTCGTCGTGTGCGGGGGTCAGGAGACCGCCCGCTCGATCTCCTCGAGCGCCTCGGGATTCTCGAGCGACGAGAGATCGCCCGGGTCGGTGCCGAGCGCTTTCGCGCGCACGGCACGGCGCATGATCTTCGCGCTGCGCGTCTTCGGCAGGGCGCTCACGAAGACGACGCGGTCCGGCCTGAACGCGCGGCCGAGGTCCGCGCCCACCGCGTCCGCGACCTCGGCGGCCAGCTCGGGGGTCGCCTCGTTGCCGGGCGACAGGATCGCGAACACCCACGCCACCTCGCCCTTCACCTCGTGCGGCACGCCGATCGCGGCCGCCTCCGCCACGGCCGGGTGGCCGACCGCCGCGGACTCGATCTCCGCCGGGCCGATCCGCTTTCCGGCGATGTTGAGCGTGTCGTCGGACCGGCCGTGCAGGAACCAGAAGCCGTCCGCGTCGACCGACGCCCAGTCGCCGTGCACCCACAGGCCCGGGATCCGGCTCCAGTACGTCTCGACGTAGCGCTCGGGGTCGCGCCAGAAGCCGCGCGTCATGCCCGGGAAGGGCTTGCGGCAGACGAGCTCGCCCACCTGTCCGCGCACCGAGCGCCCTTCCGCGTCGACGACGTCCATCGCCATCCCGAGCGCCGGCCCGCCCAGCGAGCACTCCTTGATCGGGCTCGCGGGCGTCGGCGAGAGGAAGCACGCGCCCACCTCCGTCCCGCCGGAGCAGTTGATGATCGGGCAGCGCCCGCCGCCGACCTGCTCGAAGAGCCACATGTAGGGGTCCGGGTTCCACGGCTCGCCGGTGGTGACGATCACGCGCAGCGACGACAGGTCCTGCTCGGGCACCCCGTGCGGGATGAGCGCGCGAATGAGTGTCGGCGAGCAGCCGAGGATCGTCACGCGCTCCTGCTCGATCGTCCGCCAGAGCCGGTCGGCCGGCCAGTCGGGTGCACCCTCCGCGAGCACGATCGTGCAGCCGACGGCGCCGCCGCCGACCACCGTCCACGGGCCCATGATCCAGCCCATGTCCGTCGAGAAGTGCAGCCGGTCGCCCGGCCCTGCGTCCGCCTGGTAGGCAACCTCGCGCGCGATCGAGACGAGGAAGCCGCCGTGCACGTGGACGATGCCCTTCGGGCGCCCGGTCGTCCCCGACGTGTACGTCAGCAGGTACGGGTGCTCGGCGTCGACCTCGAGCGCCGGCAGCTCGCCCGGCGATTCGGCGACGGCCTCGTCCCACCAGACGTCGCGGCCCGCCTGCATCGGCACGCCGCTTCCGAGTCGCCGCCAGACCACCATCGCCTCGAGCGACGGCGCCTGCTCCGCCGCCTCGTCCGCCATCGCCTTCATCGGCACCTCGCGGCCGCGCCGCAGCGACGCGTCCGCGGTGATGAGCACCCTCGCCTCCGCGTCCTGCAGGCGGGCGGCCACGGCCGGTGCGGCGAAGCCGGAGAAGATCGGCACCTGGATCGCGCCCACGTGCGCGCACGCGTGCGAGGCGATCGCGACCTCGGCCGACATCGGCAGGTAGATCGCGACGCGGTCGCCAGGCTCGACGCCGAGCGCGACGAGCGCCTCCGCGAGCCGCGTCACCTCGTGGGAGAGCTCCGCGTAGGTCAGCTCGACGCGCGCGCCGTCCTCGCCGAGCCACACGAGCGCCTGCCGGTCAGGCGCCTCGCGCTTCCAGCGGTGGACGCAGGCGTCCGCGACGTTCAGCCGCCCGCCGACGAACCACGTCGCCCACTCCGGCCCGCGGGAGAGATCCACGACCTGCTCCCAGGGCTGCGCGAACTCGAGCCCGAGATCCTCGACCACGGCCGGCCAGAACCACTCCGGATCGTCCTGTGAGCGCTGCTGGAACGCCGCGAAGTCGTCGAAGCCGTGGCGCCGCATGAAGCGCACCACGTTCGCGCGCGCGAGAACCTCGTCGCTCGGCTCCCAGACCACCTCCGGCACGGCGGAACCCTACTCGGCTGCTAGTAGTGCAGAGATGCGCGCGCTCATCTACGACCCCGACAAGCGCAAGTGGTTCACGCTCGCGGCCGTCTCGTTCGGGCTGTTCATGATCATGCTCGACAACACGGTCGTGAACGTGGCGCTGCCGGCGATCCAGCGCGACCTCGGCGTCGGGATCTCGGAGCTCGAGTGGATCGTCGCGGGCTACGCGCTCACGTTCGCCGCGTTCATGCTCCCCGGCGGGAAGCTCGCCGACTACTACGGCCGCCGGCTGATCTTCGTGCTCGGCATCGCGATCTTCACCGCGGCGTCGTTCGCCTGCGGGATGGCAGACAGCGGCAACTTCCTCATCGGCGCCCGGATCTTTCAGGGCGTCGGCGCCGCGCTGATGAACCCCGCGACGCTGTCGATCATCTCGGCCACATTCCCGCCGCGCCAGCGCGGGATGGCGATCGGGATCTGGGCCGGCGTCTCGGCCCTGGCGCTCGCGATCGGGCCGCTCGTCGGCGGGCTGCTCACCGAGCACGCGTCGTGGAACTGGATCTTCTTCGTCAACATCCCGATCGGCATCGCGGGCATCGCAGCCAGCTTCCTGCTCATCGACGAGTCCCGTGACACGCGCGCCGACCAGCGTCTCGACCTCCCGGGGCTCGCCACGGCCGCGCTCGGCCTGTTCGCGCTCACGTACGGCCTGATCGAGGCGAACACGTACGGCTGGACCTCGGCGCGAATCCTCGGCGCCTTCGCGATCGCGGTCGTCATGCTCGCCGCCTTCGTGCTGATCGAGCGGCACGGGCGAGAACCGATGCTCGACCTGTCGCTGTTCCGCAACCTGACCTACACGGGCGCGAACATCGTGATGCTGCTCGTCGCGCTGGCCATGTTCGGCGTCTTCTTCTTCGTCTCGCTGTACATGCAGAACATCCTCGGCTACTCGGCGGTGCAGACGGGAGCCGCGTTCCTGCCCATGACGATCCTGATCGTGCTCGTCGCGCCGGTGACCGGCCGCCTGTCGGATCGGCACGGCTCGCGCTGGTTCATGACCGCCGGCCTGACGCTGCTCGGCGCGCAGCTCCTCTACTTCTCGCAGCTCGGCGAGTCCGCGACCTACTGGGAGATCCTGCCCGCCTTCCTCGTCGGCGGCACCGGGATGGCGTTCACGATGACGCCGAGCACGGCCGCCGCGATGCGGGCGGTGCCCGTCGATCGCGCAGGTGTCGGGTCGGCGGTGCTCAACTCGATGCGGCAGGTGGGCGGCTCGCTCGGCATCGCCGTGATGGGCGCGATCCTCGCGCACGAGGTGGGCGACCGGAGGCTCCCGAACGGGGCCCCGACGCCGGCGGCGTTCGTGGACGGCTTCTCCGCGGCCCTCATCGTTGCGTCGATCATCGCCTTTGCGGGCGCCGTGGTCGCGGCGGTGCTCGTGCGCCACGAGGTGCACGAGGAGCGCCCCGCGCCGCAGCTGGCCGAGCCCGAGCCGGCGCGTTAAACGGGAACGGGGCCCGGAGGCCCCGCTCGAAACAACCCCACCTTCGACGACGATGGCCCGAGGGCTTGGCTCTGCGGCCCAGCCACGCCCTCGGGCCTTCGTCGTAAAGGTGTCGCTTCCCTCGTGTCCGATCCTGGCGGTGATCGGGGTGGCGAGGTGGACTCACCATACGACGCCCGTTTCGAGAAGTCAAGTAACTCGGTCAAGTGATTTGAGCGCGGCTCGCTTCACTTCGCTTTTCTTTTGGACATGCCCCTTTGTGGGGATGTCCGCAACGGACACCTTGCGTTTGGGTGAAGTGTGGAGCACACTCTCCAAGCGCCCTATGAACGACACGACTCTCCGCGTCCGCAGCGAAGGCCAGAAGGCCGGCAACCGCATCGGCGAGCGCCTGCGCCAGCTGCGCGTCGCCGCCGGCCTGACGCAGAGCGAGCTCGCGGGCCAGCGCTTCTCGAAGGAGTACCTGAGCCAGATCGAGCGGGGGAAGACGCGCCCGACCCAGGAGACGATCGACTGGCTGGCCGCCCGGCTGGCCGTCGACGCGGGCTACCTGGGCAGCGGCGTGTCGTCGGACGAGCGGGGCCGCGTCGAGGCGGCGCTCGCCCGGGCCGACGCCTTGACGCGTGCCCACCGCAGCGAGGAGGCGCTCGTCGAGTACGAGACCATCTCCCGCGTCGTCCGCTCGACCGGCTCGGTCGAGCTCGAGGTGCGAGCGCTCTCGGGCGAGGCGTGGGCGCGGCAGGTCGCCGGCGACGTCCGGCCGGCGCTCGACCAGCTCGCACGCGCGCGCACGCTCGTCGAGGGGCCGGGCTTCTCGGACATGGACCGCGCCGAGGTGCTGTTCCGCATCGGCGTGTGCCGCTACAAGCTTCAGAGCGTCTCCACCGCGCTCGGGCTCTTCAACGAGGCGCTGTCGCTCGCGCAGCGCTCCGAGCTCCCCAGCGACCACCTGAAGTCGGAGATCCTCGGCTGGCGCTCGCGCTGCTACCGCCGCCAGCGCGACTTCGAGGCTGCGCGCGAGGACGTCGAGGCCGCGCTCGAGCTGTCGCAGGGCCTCGAGGATCGCCGCAGCATCGCGAACACGTACTTCCAGGCGTCGCTCGTCGCCGAGCGGCTCGGCCACCTCATCCAGGCGCGCACCTACGCGGAGCGCGCGAAGGCGCTGTACGAGGCGCTCGAGGACGAGGTGCACGTCGGCCGCCTGCTGAACAACCTCGGTGGGCTCAACCACATGCTCGGCCGCTCCGAGCAGGCGGTCGAGAACCTCAAGGCCGCGTTCGCCGTCGCGCTCGAGCACGACACCGACGCGGACGCCGCCACCGCAGCGGGCTCGCTCGCCCGCGTGCACCTCGATCGCGAGGAGTACGCCGACGCCGAGCGGCTCTCACGCGAGGGACTCAAGCTTCTCGACGACCGCGCCGACTACGCCAGTGAGATCGCGATGACGCAGTTGGTGCTTGGTCGCGCGCTCATGGAGCAGGATCGACTTGACGAAGCTGACGAATGGCTCACCAAAGCAGACGGAACGGCCGAGCAGGCCGAGTCGTCGAGCCATCGCTCGGCCGTGTGGGTCGCCCGCGGGGATCTCGCGGGACGCAGGGGGAGGACCGGACGGCCTCGCGGTACTACCGCCGGGCCGCAGAAGCACTGCAGGACGTCCGGTTCTAGCGAAAGGAGGAACCCCGACATGAAGATTCGCCTCGCATTCGCGATGCTGATCGCATGCTTCGTGACGGGTCTCGTGCCCACGGTTGCAGGTGCGTCGATGCACGACGGCCACGATCGCGCCGTCTTGCGGATGGCGCACTAGCTCCCCGGCTCCGCTAGCCACTGCGGAGGCCGCACCGGAGGGCCTGAGATTCGGAGCCGGGGGCGTTCAGGCGCCCCCGGCTTGACCCTGTCTAGACTCGGCGGGATGCGCGTCCGTGCAGCCGCCGGCCTCGCGCTCCTGCCGCTTCTCCTGGCCGCCTGCGGCGGAGGCTCGTCCGCCGGCATGCCGCCGGCCGGCGCCAGGACGCTCGACGAGCTCGCAAACGCGCGCGGCACCACGATCGGGCTCGTGCAGGGATCAGCCGACTTCTCGCCGGGACCGGTGCGGTACTCGTTCCTGATGATCGACCACCACGGCAAGCCCGTGGAGCGGCCGACTGCCCGCGTCTGGATCGCGCGCTCGCGTGACGCCGCGCCCTTCCTGCAGACGTCGGCGCGGCTGGAGTCGATCGAGGTGCCCGGCGGCGAGATGACGGACGGCCACGAGCACCTCGATGCGGACGCGAAGGGCCTCTACGTCCTGCACGCCACGATCGACAAGCCCGGGACGTTCTGGGTGCTCGCGCGGCCCGACGGCGTGTCGAACCTCGCCGGGCTCGGCACATTCGTCGTCAAGCCCAGGTCGGACTCGCCCGCCCTCGGGACGAAGGCGCCGGCGTCGGACACGCCGGTGCTGGGCTCGGCGCCCGTCGCGATGCTCACGACGCGCAAGCCCCCCGACCGCGCGCTGCTGCGCTACTCGGTCGCCGACAGCCTGCGCAAGCACGTGCCGTTCGTGGTCACGTTCGCGACTCCGGCCTTCTGCGCCAGCCGCACGTGCGGCCCCGTGGTCGACATCGTCGACACGGTGCGCCAGCGGCTCGAGAGCAAGGGGCTTCGCTTCATCCACGTGGAGATCTACAAGGACAACGACCCGAAGAAGGGCCTCAACCGCTGGGTGCGCCAGTGGAACCTGCCGACCGAGCCGTGGACGTTCCTGGTCGGCCGCGACGGGCGGATCAAGGACAAGTTCGAGGGTGCGCTGTCGGCGGCCGAGCTCGAGGCGGCCGTCCGCAAGACGCTGCTGCCCTAGAGCCCCGACCCTTAACAGGGACAGTCCCTGTTAAGGCGGGCGCTTCTGCGACTCTTGACGGATGAGCGCCCTGACAGAGCCCGTGCGGCTGACCGACTACACGTCGTGCGGCGGCTGCGCGGCCAAGTACCCCGCGGCCCGGCTGCAGGAGCTCGTCGCCGGGCTCGTGCCGCCGGAGGCCCGCGACCTCCTCGTGGGCCTTGCGCCCGCCGACGACGCGGCCGTCTACCGGCTCGACGACGATCGCGCCCTGGTCGCGACCGTCGACTTCTTCCCGCCGCTCGTCGACGACCCGGCCGACTACGGCGCGATCGCGGCCGCCAACGCGCTGAACGACGTCTTCGCGATGGGCGGGCAGCCGCTCGTCGCGCTCTCCGTTGCCGCGTTCCCGGAGGCGCTGCCCGGCGAGGCGGTCGCCGCCGTCCTCGCGTCTGCAGCCGAGACCGTGCGCAGCGCCGGCGCCGTGCTGGCCGGCGGCCACACCTTGCGCGACGACGAGCCGAAGTTCGGCCTGGCCGTGGTCGGCATCGTCCGCCCGGACGCGGTCTGGACGAAGGCAGGCGCGCAGCCGGGCGACATGCTGTTCCTGACGAAGCCGCTCGGCACGGGTCTGATCGTCCACGGCGCCAAGCGCGGCCTCGTCCCGGCGGACGCGCTCGCCGGCGCGATCGCGTCCATGCGGCGCTTGAACGCTGACGCGGCGCACCTCGTGCGCGCCGTCGGCCCGCACGCCGTCACCGACGTGACCGGGTTCGGCCTGCTCGGCCATGCGTGGGAGACGGCCGACCGCAGCGGCGTCAGGCTCGTCCTCGAGGCGGAGGCGCTGCCGCTGCTGCCCGGTGCACGGGAGGTCGCCGCGGCCGGCGAGCGCACCGGCGGGGACCCCCGCAACCGCGACTTCGCCGCGGCGCACGTGAACGCCGACGGCGTGGCCGAGGACCTCGTCGCCCTCGCCTACGACCCGCAGACGGCCGGCGGCCTGCTCATCGCGCTCGCGCCCGGCCGCGCACCCGCGCTCGAGTCCGCGTTCGCGGCCTCCGGCCAGCCGCTCGCCCGCATCGGCCGCGTCGAAGCGGGCTCCGGCGTCGCGCTGATCTAGCAATACACTCGCCTCGTGGAGGCGGGTGCTCACCGGCTGCGCAGCGTGCGGCGGCTCGAGCTGTCGCCGACTGGCTTCCAGAAGCTCGCGATCGCGTCGGCCGCGTCGCTCTACCTGATCGTCGTCACGGGCGCGCTCGTCCGCCTGACGGCGTCCGGGCTCGGCTGCAACAGCTGGCCCGGGTGCGAGCAGGGCAGCTTCTTCCCGGAGCAGGGCTACCACGGGGCGATCGAGTTCTCGAACCGCGCGGTGGCGATCTTCCCGATCGGGCTCTCGGCCGCCACCGCCGTTGCGGCGTGGCGCCGGCACGACATCCCGCGCTGGGCAGCGTGGCTCGCCGGCGCCGTCCTGGCCGGGACGCTCGCGCAGGCGCCGCTCGGCCTCATCACGATCAAGACGGGCCTGCACCCGCTGATGGTCGCGACGCACTTCCTGCTCGCGCTGGCCGTCCTCGCGGGCGCGATCGTCGTCGCGCTCGCGCCGTGGCGCGGGACGCGCGATCCGGCGCTGCCGCCGTGGATCCGCTGGGTCGGCCTCGGCCTCGCCGCTGCTGCGCTCGCACTCGTCTTCACCGGCACCGTCGCAACGGCCGCCGGCCCGCACCCGGGCGACAGCTCGGAGGTGCACCGGCTCTGGTCGCTGCACTCGGCCGTCTACGTCCACGTGCGCGCCACGGCCATCTTCGGGACGACCTTTCTCGTGCTGCTCGGCTGGCTCTTCTCGCGGCGCGAGCAGCAGCCGTTCCTGTTCCGAGCCTCGCTCGGCCTGCTGGGCGTGTTGCTCGTGCAGATGGCGATCGGTGAGCTCCAGTACCGCACACACCTGCCCTGGGGCCTGGTGCTCGTGCACGTCGCCCTGGCCGGTGCGGTGTGGGCGTCGAGCGTGGCCTTCGTCACGCTCCTGTGGCGTCCGCGTGCCGGTGCGGCCCAGGGATGGCCGTAAACTGGCCTGAATGGCCAGTGAGCTCCGCGTCGTCCATCGCCCGCGCCTCGAGACACCTGTCCTGATCGCGGCATTCCGCGGCTGGAACGACGGCGGCCAGGGCGCGTCGCTCGCAGGTGGCTTCCTGGCGCGCGAGTGGCAGGCCGAGCGCTTCGCCGATCTCGACCCGGAGAACTTCTACGACTTCCAGGCGACGCGGCCGATGGTCACGCTCGAGGACGGCGAGACGCGCACGATCGAGTGGCCGGAGAACGCGTTCTACTTCGCGCGCCCGCGCGAGCTGGGCCGCGACGCGATCCTGCTGCTCGGCGTCGAGCCGAACGTGCGCTGGCGGACGTTCGCCGCCCTGATCGTCGACTTCGCGAAAGAGCTCGGCGTCGAGATGGTCATCACGCTCGGCGCGCTGCTGGCAGACGTGCCGCACACGCGCCCGAGCCCGGTCACCGGCAGCGCCACCGACCGCAAGCTCGTCGAGGAGCTCGGTCTCTCGACGTCGCGCTACGAGGGCCCGACCGGCGTCGTCGGCGTGCTGCACGACGCGTGCAACAAGGCCGGCATCCCGTCGGTGAGCCTCTGGGCCGCCGTCCCGCACTACGTGCAGCTGACGCCGAGCCCCCGCGCCGCGCAGGCGCTGTGCGAGCGGCTCGCGACGCTGCTCGGCGGTCACATCGACGTGTCGGAGCTCCGCCGCGCCGGCCGCGGCTACGTCGAGCAGGTGAGCGAGGCGGTGTCCGCCGACGCCGAGACGGCCGCGTACGTCGAGGAGCTCGAGCAGCGCAGCGACACGATCGACCCGGAGGAGATTCCGTCCGGGGACGCCCTCGCCGCCGAGCTGACGCGCTACCTGCGCGACCGCGAGCGCGACGACGACGCGGCTACAGAGCAGTAAGGCTCAGGCGGCCGCGGCGTCCGCGGGCGTGTCCGCGGGAGCCTCGGCCTCGGTCTTCTCGGCGGCCGGCTCCGACCCGTTCGCCGACTGCTGCTGGGCGGCGCCCTGCTGCTGCGCCTGCGCACCGCCGCGGCGGCGCCTGCGACGGCGGCGCGAGCGCGACGGCTTCGCCTTCGGCGCGGGGAGGTTCTCGGCGAGCGCGTTTGCCACGTCGGGCACGCTTCCGAGGCGCTCGCGGGCCGCCTCGACCAGCTTCGTTGCGCGTGGCGTGTAGCCCTCGGCCGACGCAAGCAGCGCGGCTCCCACGTGCATCGGGAGCTCCATCGAGGCGTTGACGAGCTTGGCCGCGTTCTCCTCGTGGCGGTGGCCGCGCGAGTTCGCGAGCGCACCCAGGAGCCGCTTGGCCTCCGGGAACTCCGCGCTCGCGCGCCGGTCCTGCGCCTTGCGCGTCGCCCGCGCTAGCTTCCATGTCCAGCGCGCCAGGATCTGCTCCGGCGCGTCGACCTTGCCGTCGCCGAGTGCGCGCAGGAGCGTGCGGATCCCCGGCAGGCGATCCTTCTCCCACGTGGGCGCCTGCGTCACGATCGTGACCAGGTCGTCGAAGGCCTCGCGGTTGATCCCCATCGAGACGCGGTCGGCCAGTGCCGTCATGCGCAGCCGCCGGTTGGGGTTCTCCGCGGCGCACGTGAACAGGAACTGCTCGAGGCAGCCCTTCGTCGCGCCGCCCTCGGTGAGCTTCTTGACGAAGTCGGTCCGGTCCTCGAAGCGCACCTGGCGGCCCGCGATCGTCGCCCAGTAGCGCTGCTCGTCCTCGTCGAGGTAGCGCGGGTCGACACGCTGCCACTCCCGTGCGATGACGGCGAGACGGCGGCGCACATCCGGCGTTACCGGGACGAGCCACGGCGCCGGCGAAAGGTGGCGGCGAGCGCGGCGCTGCGGGCGCCTGCGTGGGGCGGGCGTCACGCGCGCGCCCTCGCGGTAGAAGTCGGAGTCGAGCAGGGCGTGCAGCGTCGTCACGCGGTCGTTATGCGTCGCGCCCTTCGGCACGAAGTCGACGACGATGCCGGCCTCCTTGCGCGGATGCGTCCGCATGATCCGGCCGATGCGCTGCTGGTAGACGCGCTTGCTGGCCGTCGGCGCGAGGTGCATGACGACGGTGGCGCGCGGCGAGTTCCAGCCCTCGGCCAGCAGCATCGCGTTGATCAGGATGTCGATCTCGGCACGCTCGTAGGCGGCGAGGATCTCGGCGAGCTTCACCGGCGGGGTGCGGCCGCTGACCGCCTCGGCCTTCAGCCCGGCGGCGCGGAACTCCTTGGCCAGGTTGTACGCGTGGTCGACCCCGGCCGCGTAGACGACGCCCGGTGTCGAGTCGAAGCGGTCGCGGTAGAGGCTCGCGGCCGCCTGGTTCAAGGCCGTGTGGTCGAGGACGGCAGCCAAGGCCTTCTCCTCGAAGTCGCCGCCGACGATCGGCACCGAGTGGATCGCAGCGACCGGCGGGACGCGCAGGCAGCGCAGCGGCGCGATCAGCCCGCGGCGCGCGGCGTCGGTCAGCGGCAGGTCGTCGACCGAGGCCGGGAAGACGTCTGCGACCTGCTTGGCGATCAGCTGCTCCGTCGCGGTCATGCCGATGTAGATCGGCTCCGGGAACGAGCGGATCGCCGCGCTCGTCTTCTCGCCGAGCGCCGTGTGCGCCTCGTCGCAGATGACGAGCTGGTACGCGTCTCGGTCGATGTCGCCGACGTGGCGCGCGAACCAGGCGTAGGTCTGGATCGTGATCGGGTCGCGCCGCTTGAGCTTCTGCCCCTTGAGGACTGCGTCCGTGAAGCGCTTGCCGTAGCCCTCCGTGGTCAGATCATTCGTGAACTGCGTGACCAGCAGGCGGCGGTGCGTGAGGATCAGGACGCCCAGCGACCGGGCGGCCTCCACGAAGCCCGCCGCGGCGATCGTCTTGCCGGACGCGGTCGGGTGGCGGAAGCGGAATCGGCGTGCGGCGCCCGGGTCCTCGACCTCGGCGGCCGGTTCCAGCTCGTCGATCTCCTCGGCGGCGGGCTCGTCTTCTTCCTCCTCGTCGAACGCCTCCTCGGCCACGTGGCCGTTGCCGTTCAGGCCGTTGCCGTTCTCGGCCGGCGCCTGGTTTGAGGCGATCAGCTCGGTGAGCATCCCGGCGAGCGCATCGATCTGGTGGCGGCGCAGCTCCGTCCCGGAGGCGAGCTTCGGTGGCCGCTCGGTGAGCACGCGCTCGAGCCCGAGCATCAGGCCGAAGCGCACGCGCCAGCTGTTCGACGGCGCCTTGTTGCCGGCCTCGAGCTCGGCGATCGCCTCGTCGAGCGCCATGCGGCGCGCCGTTTCCGGCGCAAGCACGACCGCCGGATCCTCGTCCGGTCGGAGAAGGGGCTCTTCGGCCCATTTGGCGGCGCGGGCGGCAGCTTCGGCCAGATCGGCCACTGCGCCCGACGTCATGGTCGGTTGCTCGGCAGTGTCGTGCATGCGGGCGACACGGGTGTCGTGCCGCGACCTCCTGAGGTGACGCTCGCGCTAACCCCTAGGCGAGCGGTCGCCAGGAGCATAGCTCAAAGATCGGCTGGATTACGTGTCATGAGTGAAAACAGACGGTCAGGCGGGCACGGCCGAAGCCGCATCGGCCAGCCGTCTGCCGAGCACCCGCTCCGACACGCCGGTGTCGTCCAGGTGACGCGTGATGCCGCCCAGGAAGAACGGAAACCCGGCGCCGAGCAGCAGGCAGGTGTCGACGTCCGCGGCCGATCCGACCACGCCCTCGTCGAGGATCCGCGCCGTCTCGTCGGCGAGCGCTTCGAGCACCGCGTCGGTGATCGCCTCCACGCTCGTCGGCTCGCTTCCGGCCACCGGACCCGGGGGTTCGGCGCCGTCGGCGATGGCGCGCAGCCTCTCGGAGAGCGGGAAGCGGTCCGGGTAGGCCGCGTGCATCGTCTCGAGCACGTGCCAGGCGACGCGCGGGCCGACCATCTGCAGGAGCACCGACGGCGCCATCGGCAGGCCGAGGCGGAGCACGGCTTCGTCGGTCTCCTCGACGGTGTTGCCCCGCTCGAGCGCCTCCATGAGCGTGGACGTCATGCGCGTGAGCAGCCGGTTGACGACGAAACCGGGCGCATCGCGCGTCGGCACGGGGCGCTTGCCGAGCTTCGTCGCGACGTCGGCTGCGGTGGCGAGCGCCACGTCGTCTGCGGCCGGTGTGCCGACAAGCTCGACCAGCGGCATGAGCGCGACCGGGTTGAAGAAGTGCATGCCGACGAGCCGCTCCGGGTGCTCGAGGTCGGCGCCCATCGCGGTGACGGAGAGCGCCGAGGTGTTCGTCGCGAGGATGCAGTCGGGCCGGACGAGGGCCTCGACCTCTGCGAAGACCTGCTGCTTGATCGGGATCTCCTCGAAGACGGCCTCGAGCACGAGGTCGCAGTCCTCGAAGCCCTCGTAGCCCGTCGAGCCGGTGACGAGCTCGCCGAGGAAGCGCGCCTTGCCTTCCTCGTAGCGGCCCCTCGCCACCTGCGCCGCGAGCTCGCCGCGGATCGAGTCGAGCGCCGAGGCGATCGCCTCCTCGCGGACGTCACGCAGGACGATCGGCACCTCGAGGCGGCGGAGGAAGAGCGTCGCCAGCTGGCTCGCCATCAGCCCCGCGCCGACGACGCCGACCTTGCGGATACGCCGCGTCTCGGTCTGGGGGATCCCCGGGCGGCGACGGGCGCGGCGCTCGACGAGGTCGAAGGCGTAGAGCGAGGCGCGCGCCTGCGGCGTGAACAGGAGATCGGCGGCAGCCTCCTCCTCGGCGCGATACCCCTCCTCGAGGGCCCAGGTGGCAGCGGCTTCGATCAGGTCGAGCGCGCGGTAGGGAGCGGGCGCGGCGCCGTGGAGCGACGCGTCGAGCTGCGCGCGGGCGCGGGCGACGACCTCGGCGGCGTCGCTCAGGTCGCCGGGCTCGCGCTGCAGGCCGCCCTGCGCGACGAGCTCGAGCGCATAGGCGATCGACTCGTCGAGGAACTCGACCGGGTCGAGCATGCGGTCGGCCAGGCCCAGCTCGATCGCTTCGGATGCGCGGAGCATCCGGTTCTGGCGCATGGCGTTCTCGACGATCACGCGGACGGCGACCTGCGCGCCGGCGAGGCGCGGCACGAGCTGCGTGCCGCCCCAGGCCGGGATGATCCCGAGGAAGCACTCGGGCGCACCGAAATGCCGGACGGAGCTCGCGATCGTGCGCGCGTCGCAATGGAGCGCCACCTCGAGCCCGCCGCCGAGGCAGACGCCGTTGACCGCCGCCACCGTCGGGAAGGGCAGGTCGCGGATGCGCGCGAACAGGTCGTGCCCGGCGCGGCTGCCCGCGATCGCCTGCTCGCGCGAGCGCACGCGCGGGAACTCGTCGATGTCCGCGCCGGCGGCGAAGACGAACGGCTTGCCGGTGACGACGAGCGCGACCCAGTCGCCGGCCTCGATCGCGTCGAGCGCGCGCTGACCCGACTCGATCGCGCTCCGGCCGAGCACGGTCGGCTTCGTGTGATCCTCGCCGTTGTCCATCGTGAGCAGCGCGAGCGGCCCGAGCCGGGTCTCGACGCGCTGCAGGTGAAACTCGGTTCTCACTTCGGACATGGCTCTCCCGGACGTGGCCGCGCGCCGGCATCGACGGTGCCAGGCACCGTCCGGAAACGTGCGCATCTCTGTGGCGCAATCCGCGCCGCGAGCGCGCAAGGCCCCTTGGCGAACCGGGTTGCGGGTCGCCTCACGCGCGCGACCCCGGTGCCAGGCGAGGGTTTAAGAGCCGCACGAAACCGTCACGAGATTCACGCAGCACCGGTGTTCTCCCAGAGCACGGCGGCGCCCATGCCCATGCCGATGCAGAGCGCCGTCAGGCCGTAGCGCGCGTCCGGCCGCTCGCGGAAGCCGTACGCGAGCTGGGCCATGAGCCGGACGCCCGTCGCGGCGAGCGGGTGGCCGCAGGCGATTGCGCCGCCGTACGGGTTGAGCCGCTCGTCGTCGGGCGACACGCCCACGCCGTCGCACCACGTGAGCACCTGGACGGCGAACGGCTCGTTCAGCTCGAAGAGGCCGACGTCGTCGATCGAGATGCCCGCCTGCTCGAGCACGCGCTCGGTTGCCGGAACGGGGCCGATCCCCATCAGCTCGGGAGCGACGCCGGCAAACGCGAAGCCCACGAGTCGCATGCGCGGCTCGAGGCCGAGCTCGTCCACCGCGCGGCCGGAGGCGAGCAGGGCCGCGGTGGCCCCGTCGGTCAGCCCGGCCGAGTTGCCGGCGGTGACCCGGCCGCCGGCGCGGAACGGGGTTGGCAGGTCGGCGATGCCGTCCATCGTCGTGTCGGGCCGCAGGAACTCGTCGCGGTCCGCGGCGCGCCACCCGCCGTCCGTGAACACCGATCATCGGGACGACCGTCTCGCCCATCACGCCGTTCTCCCATGCGGCGCCGAGCCGCTCGTGGGAGCGCACCGCGAACGCGTCGGCGTCGTCCTTCGTGATCGACGGAAAGCGGTCGTGCAGGTTCTCGGCCGTGGCGCCCATCGTCACGGCGGAGGTGTCCACGAGCCGCTCCGCGACGAAGCGCGGGTTGAAGTCGACCTCCTCGCCCATCGGGTGGTGGCCCATGTGCTCGACGCCGCCGGCGAGCACGACGTCGGCGGCGCCGAAGGCGATCTCGCCGGCGCCCGTCGTCACCGCGGTGAGGGCGCCCGCGCACATGCGGTCGAGCGCGAGGCCCGGCACCGAGTCCGGGATCCCCGCGAGCAGGCCGACGTCGCGGCCGAGCGTCAGGCCCTGGTCGCCGACCTGGGCGGTCGCGGCGAACACGACGTCGCCGATGCGCTCGGCCGGGACCTTCGGGTTGCGGCGCAGCAGCTCGCGCGTGGCCTTGACCGCCATGTCGTCCGCGCGCGTGCGCCAGAAGACGCCCTTGGGGCCGGCGCGGCCGAACGCCGTTCGGAGGCCGTCGATCCAGTAGACCTCGTTCAGCTCGCGCACCGGGACGACTCTAACCGGCGCCCGGCCCGGGCATACTCGGCGCCGTGGTGGACTGGCGGGAGCTCGCGTCGCGCGCACAGGAGCGACACGAGGACGGCGCGTCGCGCCTTCCGGACGAGCCCGACCCGCGCCAGCGGCAGCTGACGCGCATGGGTAACGCCGCCTACGCGGCCGGGCTGGCGTTGCGCATGAGCGGCGATCCGGAGGCCGGCGAATGGTTCGCGCGGGCGGCCGAGCGCTACCGCGAGAGCTGGGCCGACGCGCCGTCCGGCAGCTGGGGCAGGCCGATCGGCGCGATCAAGGCGCGGCTCATGGCCGGCGACCAGGGCGGCGCGGAGGCGGACGCGCGCTGGGCGCTCGAGAGCGGCGCCGCCGAGACTGAGTCGCCGATCGGCCGCTACGCCGCGGCCCTCGCGCTGCTCGTGCTCGGCCGCGACGCGGAGGCGCGCGTTCAGGCAGACACGATTCGCGTCCGCGACGACTTCCCGGCCGAGGTCGGCGACGCGCTGGCGATGATCGCCGCCCAGGACGCTGTCGGCTACGTCGAGGCGATCGAGGCGGTGCTCGAGTCCTTCGAGTCGCGCGACGAGTACCTCGAGGACGTTCCCGTCGCCGACACGGTGATCGTGCTCCAGGCGCTGGCCGCGCAGCGGGGCCAGGCGGCAGAGCTCGAGTCGGCGCTGCTGCCCACCGCCGGCTGACACACATTCGGCGCACTTCCGGCACACGCGCGCGCACGTTTCCTCAATAGGCTGGAACTGGAGGGAGGCAAGCGGCCGGCCCCGGGGCACCTGGCCGCCGGGGACATGTCATGGCGGGACACGAGCTGCGGGTCAGCGCGCCGGCAGCAGCGCGGCGGCGGCTTCGTCGAGCACCGCGATCGTGCGGCGGCCGCGGACGAGGCTCGCCGGTGTCTCCTCGCCCGGCTCGCCGGCGAAGGCGCGCGCCACCGCGTCCGCCTTCTCCGCGCCGGTGACGAGGTAGACGAGCAGCCCGACCTCGGCGAAGGCGGGCGGCGTCATCGTCACGCGCGGGATCGAACGGGTCCAGCCGCCCTTCCGCCGCGACCACGCGGCGCTCGCGCTCCCGCAGGCCGGGCGCGCCCGGGAACAGCGACGCCGTGTGCCCGTCGGCGCCCATGCCGTTCAGCGCGAAACGCACCTCGACCCCGCGCACGAGCGCGTCGTAGCGATCGGCCGCAGCCTCGGCGCCGAGCTCGCCCTCGATGCGCTCCACGCGCGCCGGCGCGACTGCCAGCGCGTCGAGCAGCGTCTCGCGCACGAGCCGGTAGTTCGAGCGCCCGTCGTCCGGCGGCACGGCGCGCTCGTCGCCGAACCACACCTCTGCCGCGCTCCAGTCCGGCTCGAGCGCCGCAGCAGCCCGGTACGCCGCACCCGCGGTGCGCCCGCCTGACAGCGCCACCGCTCCGCCCGCGCGCGCGGCGGCGGCCACCAGTTCGCCGGCGGCCGCGGCCGGGTCGCCGACCACGCGGATCTCGACGCTCACCCCTCGCCGGCGGCGAGCTCGCGTGACCGCTCCATCGCGGCCTGGATGGCGTTGAGGAACGCCGCCCGCACGCCCGCCCGCTCGAGCTCGCGGATCGCACGGATTGTCGTGCCGCCCGGCGACGTGACCATCTCGCGCAGCTCGACGGGATGCATGTTCTCGTCGCGAAGCAGCTTCGCCGTGCCGAGCATCGTCTGGACGACGAGCTGGGTCGACACCTCGCGCGAGAGCCCGAGCAGGATCCCGGCCTCGATCATCGCCTCGGCGAGCAGCGCGAAGTACGCAGGGCCCGACCCCGAGACCGCCGTCACCGCGTCCATGTACGGCTCCGCGACGCGGACGACCGAGCCCACGTGCTCGAGCACCTCCACCGCGATCGCCACGTGCCGGTCGTCGGCATGCGCGCCGCCGCACACGCCCGCGACGCCCTCGTGCACCGTCGCCGGCGCGTTCGGCATCGCCCGCACGACCGGCACTCCGGGCGACAGGTGAGCCTCGATCTGGGCCGTCGGGATCGCGGCCGCCACGGACAGCACCGTCTGCTCAGGCGTCAGCAACCCGCCGATCTCGCCCAGGAGCACGTCGAAGTCCTGCGGCTTGACCGCGAGCACGACGATGCCCGCTTGCCCGACCGCGTCCGTGTTCGAGAGCGTCGCGTCCACGCCGTAGCGCTCGCGCAGATCGTCGACGCGGTCCTGGCGGCGGCCGGTCACGACGATCTCCTCCGCCTTGCGCCAGCCGGAGCTCAGCAGCCCGGCGAGGAGCGACTCGCCGATCTTCCCCGCGCCAAGGATGGCGATGCGCCGCTCGTCGATCACCCGGGCGATCCTACGCGGCGGCCAGGCGGGCCTCGGCGTCGCGCAGGCGGCGCCACTCGTCCTGCGGCACCGGCAGGAGGCCGCGCGCCCAGCCGGTCATCATGTACCGGCTCGCCAGCCCCTTCCACTCGCCGTACGGCTCGAGCAGCTCGGCCGTCTCCCAGCCCTCGACCCACTTGCCGCGCAACGCGGCGAGCAGCTTCACGAGCGCGAGGTCGCCGACGAGCCCGCGGTCGAACCGGCCGATCCCCTCGACGAACACGACGCCGACCGACCAGGGGCCGAACCCGCGCTCACGCTCGAGCCGGGCGGCGAGCGCGTCGCCGTCGTGGGCGCGCAGCTCCTCGAGCTTCAGCCCGCGGCACAGCCGGACGAGCGACGCGGCCTTGCGGGCCGACAGCCCGTCGCGGCGCAGCATCGCCGGCGAGCGCTGCAGGATCGCCTCCGCGGTCGGCGGCGCGGCGAAGGGGCCGTCCAGCGTCGACACCGCCCGGACGATCCGCCGCTCGATCTCCCGCGCGAGCCGCGCCTGGATCAGCTGCCCGGCCAGCGCGCGCAGCACCGCCTGGCAGACCGACCCGACGCGGATCGGCCGATAGCCCGGGATCTCACGGATCGTCCGGCCGAGCATCGGGTCGTGCTTGAAGCGCTGCACGAACTCCGAGTGGTCGTCGTCGATGGCGAGCGTGAATCGCATGCGGTCGAGACCCGCTTCGCTCGCCGCACGGATGCAGACGGTGCCGTCCGGCCGCTGCCACGCCTCGGCCAGCTCGTGGCGTCCCTCGACGGCCATGCACGCGGTCAGCCGCTCGCGATCCCACCGGCGAGTGGCGTCGTTGGCCCCGCGGGCCGACAGGCGGAGGGAGTACGGGCCGCGCGGGGTGAGCTCGGCGGAGATCCCCACGGCTCGCGGGACCTTAAGGGGGCGGACGGACGGCGGCATGGGGGTAGGCTGCCACGCCCCACCGCGGAGGCACCGATTCGTCGACTCGCCCACGCAGTCTCGCTCCGCAGCCGGCGCCACAAGCTCCGCCTGTTGCAGGAGCGGCTCCGGCCCGATGCGTCCACCACGATCCTCGACGTCGGCGTCACCGACGCCGCGTTCGGCGATGCGGCGGGGCACGGGTCGGACAACTTCTTCGAGGCCCACTATCCGTGGCCGGAGCGCATCACGGCGGTCGGCATCCACGAGCTGCCGCGCTTCCGCGAGGCCTTCCCGGCGGTGCGGCTGGTGGTCGCGGACGGGCGGACGCTCCCGTTCGCGGACGGCGAGTTCGACGTCGTCGTCTCGAACGCCGTGGTCGAGCACGTGGGCGAGGAGGACGACCAGAGCGCCTTCGTCCGCGAGCTCTGCCGCGTCGGCCGGAGCGTGTTCGTATCGACCCCGAACCGGTGGTTCCCGATCGAGGTTCACACGCTCCTGCCCGTCGTGCACTGGCTCCCGCGCGCGCGCGCGAGGCGGATCATGGGCGCGGTCGGCGGCGCGGAGGCAGCGGCGGTACGGGCGCTCGGCCCGCGCGAGTTCCGGGCACTCTTCCCGTACCCCGTGGATCTCGTGAACACCGGTCTCAACCTGGTCGCCGTCGGTCCCGCCGCCGGGGACGCTGATGACTGAGCCGTCCGTTAGGTTGGTAACCCTCGCGACCAGAGAAAGGGCGACGCGTGCGGAACCGCAGGCGTGACGAAAACGAGACGCTGACCGACGAGATCGGGACGATCCTGGAGCAGGAGCGCGAGCGCCATGCCGCGACCCTCGAGCGTCTCCAGGTCGATCTCGCCGCCGCCGCCGATCGCGTGGCCGCGCGCCAGCAGGCGCTCGAGGAGCGCGAGGCGTCGATCGAGGCCGCCGAGCGGGAGGCGGCTGCGCGCAAGGCCGAGCTCGAGCAGCGCGAGGGCGCGATCGAGCCGCGCGAGCAGGAGGTCGAGCGCCGGCGGTCCGAGCTGGAGCGCGGCCGGCGCGAGCTGGAGCAGGCCGAGCAGCTGCACGCGGTTACGGTCACGCGCGTGCGCCGCGAATCGGCCGAGCTGGCCGAGCGCGCGCAGGAGGTCTCGCTCCGCGACCAGGAGTTCAACGCTCGCGCGACCGCGCTCGACGCGCGCGAGGCAGCGCTCGCCACGAGCGAGGAGGAGCAGCAGAAGCTGCTCGCCGCGAGGGCGGAGGAGCACGAGGCAAAGCTCGCCGAGCGCGAGCAGGTGCTCACGGCGCGCGAGGCCGAGCACGAGAGCGTCCTTACCGCGCGCGCGGAGGCGCACGCGCAGGAGCTCGCCGCGGGCGCCAGGAAGCAGGAGTCGGCGCTCGCCCGCCGCGAGGCCCGGCTCACCGAGCGCCAGGAGAAGGTTGCGGAGACGCAGAAGGCAGTTGCGGCGCGCGACCGCGAGCTGACGAGGCTGCAGCGCGACGTCGAGAAACGCGAAGCGGCGCTCGCCGGCCTGGACGAGCGCGAGGAGGCGATGGCGCAGCGGGAGCGCGACCTCGAGGCCGCCATCGCCGCGCAGGAGGAGACCGTCGCCGAGCGCGTCCGCGAGCGTGAGACCGAGGTGACGACGCGCGAGGCCGAGGTCGAGCGGCGCGCCCAGGCGCTGGCGCAGCGCGAGACGGAGGCGGCCGCGCGCATCACGGCGGCCGACGCGCGCGAGCGGGAGATCCAGCGGCTCGACCAGCGCCGGCAGTCGGCTGCGCAGGAGCTTGCGGAGCGGGTCGCCCGCCTCGACGAGCGCGAGCGGAACATCGGCACGCGCGAGCGCGATGCGAGCGCCGCGCTGGCGAAGCGCGAGGAGGCGGTGGTCGAGCGCGAGCGCCAGCTCGAAGCGATGCTGACCGAGCGGCGCGAGGCCTTCGAGCAGCAGATCGAGGAGGCGAAGCAGTCAGTGGCCGCGCGCGAGCGCGAGGCCGAGGCGGCCGCCGGTGAGCGCGAGAAGGCGCTCACCGAGCGGGAGCAGGCGCTCGAGGCCACGCTCGCCGAGCGGCAGGCCGAGCTCGGCGCGCAGGCGGCGGAGCGCGAGCGCGCCCTTGCCGAGCGCGAGCAGGAGTTCGAGGCGTCGCTCAAGACGCGCCGTGATGAGCTGGAGACGCAGCTCGCCGAGCGCGAGCAGGCCGTCACAGCGCAGGAGCAGCAGATCGAGGTCACGCTCGCGTCACGCCAGAAGGAGCTCGAGGGCGCCCTCGCCGAGCGCCAGAAGACGGCCGAGGCGCAGCTCGCGGAGCGCGAGCAGGCGATCGCCGCGAAGGAGCAGGAGCTCGAGGCCGCGCTCGCCGCGCGTACGAAGGAGCTCGAGGCCGCGCTCGCCGCGCGTACGAAGGATCTCGAAGCGCAGGTCGCCCAGCGCGAGCAGGCCGTGTCGGCCCGCGAGCGCGAGATCGAGGCGGCGCTCGCAGTTCGCACCAGGGACCTCCAGGCGGAGGCCGACGCGCGGCGCAAGGAGTTGGAGGCCACGTACGCGCAGGCGACCAAGGAGCTCGACGGCAAGCTCGCCCAGGCGGAGCAGGAGCTCGCCGAGCGCGCGCAGGGCGTCGAGCAGCGCACGAAGGAGCTCGACGACGAGCGGCTCACGCTCCAGCGGGAGGCAACGGCGCGCGAGCGCGCACAGGCGTCGGAGCTCGAGAAGCGCAAGAAGGAGCTGGAGGCCGAGACGGCCAAGCGGCAGAAGGAGCTCCTGGCGGAGGCGGCCGAGCGCGACCGCCAGGCGCAGGCGCTGGTCGCGGAGCGGGAGCGCGACCTCGCGGTGCGGCAGTCCGAGCTCGACGCGGTCTGGGAGAACCTCGAGCAGGAGGCGCTGGCGCGGGTCCAGCGCGAGACTGCGCGGCACCTGGCGATGCTCGACGAGCGCGAGCAGGCACTCGCACGGCGCGAGTCCGACCTGATCGACCGCGAGGTGGCCTCGCGCCGCCCGCGGCCGCCGGAGCCCGTCGCCGTCGAGCCGCCGCCCGCTCCTCCGCCCGAGCCGGTCGCGCTCGTCCCAGAGCCCGAGCCCGAACCGGAGCCCGAGCCGGAGCCCGTCGCCGAGGTCGAGGAGGTGGAGGTCGCGGTCGCAACCGGGCGCTGGAACCTCGACGACCTCGCAGCGCTGGTCGAGAGCCGCGGCGCCGAGTTCCCGGATCGCGTCGACGAGTGGCGGGCCTACGTCGTGTACCTGCGCGACTTCGTCGGCCCGGACAGCCTGCTGCCGACCTCGTTCGAGGGCCTGGTCGAGGACGTGTTCGGCATGTTGCTGGAAGCGCCGCAGCGGGCATAGCGCCCGCATGCCGCTCTTCCGCCGCGGGCGCAGGCCGCCCGCACCGCCTCCCGCGCAAGCCTGGGACCCCGACGCGACGCAGCCCATGCGGCAGCCGGTGGCGCGCGAGTCCGTCGTGGAGGAATACCCTCCGCCGCCCCCTCCGGGCGAGCCGAAGATCTGGCCGTGGCTGCTCGCCCTGCTCGCGCTGGTCGCGCTCGCCGTCGCGATCGGAGCCGGCTATGCGCTGACGCGCGACAACACGGCCGATGCGTCGCGCCCGACGACAACCACGACGCCGGCCGCTGCTGCGACCGTGGACGTGCCCGACGTCATCGGCCGGCGCGCCGACGTCGCCGCCTCGGCGCTCGTCAAGGCCGGGCTCAAGCCGGACCTGCGCCGGAAGCTGAGCAAGCGGCCGAGCGGCACTGCGATCGAGCAGGACCCGGCCGCCGCGACGAACGTGGCGCGCGGCTCCACGGTCGTCGTCACGATCTCGCGCGGCGTCGACACCGTGTCGGTCCCGGCGCTCACCGGGCTCGCGCTCGAGGATGCGCTGCAGAAGCTGCAGGCAGCGGGCCTGACGGCCGCCGCCAAGCGCGTCGCGTCGACCAAGCCGGAGGGCCAGGTCGTCGCCCAGATCCCGGGCGGGTCGGCCGAGCTGAAGAAGGGCGCCGTCGTCAAGCTCTCGATCTCGAAGGGCGTGGAGAAGATCGAGGTGCCGGACGTCGTCGGCCAGCCGGCGGACGCCGCCACGACGGCGCTCACGCAGGCGGGGCTCGAAGCCGCGCCGCACCAGGTTCCCTCCGACCAGCCGAAAGGGACGGTGGTCGCGCAGAGCCCGAAGGCAGGAGACCGCGCGGCGAAGGGATCCAAGGTGCTGATCAACGTCTCGGGCGGTCGCACGACAACAACGAGCGGCACGACCACGACCACCACGACGACGACCACCCAGTCGGCGACGGTGACCGTTCCTGACCTCGTCGGCTCGACGTTCGCCGACGCGCGGCGGCAGCTCCGCGACCTCGGCCTGAAGGCCGACCGCCGCGACGTGCCGTCGACCGAGCCGTTCGGCAACGTCGTCGCCCAGTTCCCGGCCGCAGGGAGCACCGCCAAGCGCGGCGGCTCGATCCGCGTCAACGTCTCGAAGGGCCCGCCCACGGCGGCGATCCCGGACGTGGTCGGCGACGACCAGGACACCGCCCAGCAGAAGCTCCAGAAAGCCGGCTTCACGGTCAAGGTCGAGACGCAGGACACCGACGACGCGGCCGAGGACGGCGTCGTCCTCGACCAGGCGCCGGCCGCGGGGGAGACCCGCAAGCGAGGCGCGAAGGTGACCATCACGGTCGGAGTGCTGACGGGCGGGTAGGCTCGCCCGCCGTGGACGACTACCGCCCGCCAATCGAGGAATACGCCGAGCTGATCGTCGGCTACGCGGCGAACGTCCAGCCCGGCCAGGTCGTCGCTGTCCTGTCCGAGCCCGGCAAGGAGGAGATCACGCGTGCGGTTGCGGCGTCGGCCTACAAGCGGGGCGCGAAGTTCGTGGACGTCTGGTACTACGACCAGCTCGTCAAGCGCGAGCGCATCAAGCACGCGGCGGAGGACACGCTCGACTACGTCCCGCCGTGGTGGGGTGAGCGCCTCAGAGCGCTCGGGGACCTGGGCGCGTCGCGCATCGCGTTCAACGGCACGGCGGCACCGGGCGCTCTCGACGACCTCGACCCGGGCCGCGCCGGCCGCGACCGCATGCCCACGCTCCGCGAGGTCGGCCTGGTCGTGAACGACCGCTCGACCAACTGGACCGGCGTGGCGGTCCCGACGCCCGCCTGGGCCGAGGCGGTGCACCCCGACCTCGAGCCAGCCGCGGCGTATCGCAAGCTCTGGGAGCAGATCATCCACGTCTGCCGCCTCGACGAGCCGGACCCGGCGGCCGCCTGGGCGACCCGCACCGCCGAGCTCAACGGCGTGGGCGACCGCCTCCGCGCGCTCGACCTGGACGCCCTGCACTTCGAGGGGCCTGGGACGGACCTGACCGTCGGCTTGCTGCCGACGCACAGGTGGCTTTCGGCCGAGTTCACGCGCCGCGACGGCCTGCGCCACCTCGTCAATCTCCCGTCGGAGGAGGTCTTCACGACGCCCGACCCGGAGCGCGTCGACGGCATCGTCCGCGCGACGCTGCCGCTCGAGTACGTGGGCTCGATCATCCGCGGCATCGAGGTGCGCTTCGAGGGCGGCCGTGCTGTCTCCATCGACGCGGAGCAGGGAGCCGCGGTGCTGCAGACGGCTGCCGCGCGCGACGCCGGGGCCTCACGGCTCGGCGAGGTTGCCCTGGTCGACCGCGCCGGCCGCATCGGGCCGCTCGGCACCGTCTTCTACGACACGCTGCTCGATGAGAACGCCGCCAGCCACATCGCGCTCGGCTCCGCCTACACGTTCGCGATCGACGAGTCCGACTGGCCCCGGGCGAACGTGAGCGACATCCACATCGACTTCATGATCGGCTCGAACGACGTCGCCGTGACGGGCGTCACCGCCGGCGGGGACCGCATCCCGTCCTCCGCGGCGGCGACTGGCAGCTGTAGAGGGCCTCGTCTGCCGCCCCCCGATCGGGGGATCACAGAATTCTTAGGTCGCGAAAGGTTGACTTTGGCCCCCGCACGCCGAAAGTGAGATGTGTCGCGGCCGGGGGGCCGCGGCTTCGGGGTCTGTTCCATAGGGGGAGGTTCTCTCAGATGCGACTGCGTCTTGCGTGCGCCGCGGCGCTTGCGATCGCTTGTTCGGCAATCGGCGCGTCGCCCGCGATGGCGGACGCCTCTCGGGCTGCGTTCGACCCGCCGACGACGAGGCCTGTGTTCGATCCGCAGACCACGAATGTGCCGTACCTCGCCTGGCGTGGCGAGGAAGTCCGGCTCGTCAAGTGCGAGCCGTTCCTGGGCGACATTCCGGATCCGTGGGCCCAGGACGGCAGCACGCAGTTCGACGCGAGCTGGATCGTCGAGGACTGGAGCGGCGACTCGATCACACCGTCGCTCGAGCCGAGCACGGTCAAGTTCATCGACGAGCAGAACCCGAACGGCCTCTACTACGGCAAGCACTGCGTGAAGGCCGATTTCGTGTCGCAGAAGGCCGGCATGGCGATGATCAAGCTCGTCATCAGCGACGCCGCCACCGGCCAGCCGCTCGTCAAGCACCAGTTCCTCGTCGGCTGGCTGACCCTGAACAAGGTCTCGCTCGACGACAGCAGCGGCGGCACGTCGATCTTCGACGCCCCGGGCTGGGGCACCTACAACTGGCTGCGCGCGCGCGTCACCGGGACGCTGCCGCTGCGCGGCTTCTCCGATCTCTACTGCCCCGCGGCGCCGAACCCGCCGACCGAGGGCTGTCTCCCAGGGCTGCCGGACGCGATCCAGCTCCCGGCCGAGAACCCGGGCTCGCCGGCTGCCGGCCAGGGGGACGCGACGACCTGGTGGGACGACATCGCCATGCGCCTCGCGGACACGTCGAGCGCGCTGCCGCTCTATCGCGACCACCCGTGGCTGATGTGGGACATCCACGACGACACGAGCGCGCACGACGCGCCGAACGATCCCGCGGGCGGCAACGTCGACGGTGACGCCGCCCTGTCGCCGCAGAGCGGCTACAGCGGGCCGTGCGATCTGACGTGGTTCGATCTGGCGCCGCTGCGCGACACCGCGATCGACGCGGTGGACAACTGCGTCGGCGGCCTCGGCGAGGAGGGGCCGTTCTCGCGGATCTGGCCGGTGATGACGAGTGGGCTCGCTGTCGGTCCGTTCGACGCGCTGCGCTCGAACGAGACGTTCCTCGGCGACGGCAAGCTGGACAGCGGCGACGTGCCGATGCCCGCCGCGCGCGTCGACTTCGCGATCACGCCCAACAGCGGCGCGCCGACCGACATCAGCGGCTCGGGCACGCTCCAGGCGCTCGACAAGGAAGACGTCTTCATCCACGACCCGACGCTCGGCCACGACGCGCCGCACAACATGTACGCGCCGTTCTACCGCGCCTACATCCCTGCGACACGCGCCGAGCTCCCCGGTCACGCCGGCATCTCGTCCGGCACCGATGCGTCCGATCGCGCAAACAACTATCCGAACTACCTGACGTGCGACCCGGCCAAGTACGGCGACCTGGGCGGCATGCCGCACTCGGGCGACGACTGCAGCTACCCGTTCTGGGAGAAGGAGCTCACGCTGACGAGCGTCGTCGGCGGCAACACGAGCTGCGCCCGCCGGTTCAACAACGGGACGCCGGACTACCGGAAGAGCCCGTCGGGCGACCAGGCGATCGTCATCTACAGCGACGAGCACGGCGAGGCGATGACGCAGTACGTGCCCGGCTGGGACTTCTACTTCAACCAGCTCATCGCGGCCAACCCGCAGATCGTCACTCCCGGCAACGGCTGCGACCTGAAGGACATCTACCCGCTCGGGACGGCGCAGATCAAGGCGACCGCGCGCTACCCGGGCCAGCGCGTGCTCGACGTCGACAAGACATCGAACGCCGTCAACGAGACGGTCGACAACTACTTCACGAAGGAAGTCTCCTGCGTGCGGAAGGGCAACTCGGGCGCCGACCTGCTGTCGTGGATCTGCACCGCGACCGCGATCGACATCGACAACACCGCGCTCAACGACGAGAACGTCTGCTTCACGGCGCCCGACGCCGAGGGCATCAAGGCGTACCCGAGTGGTACCGCGTCGACAATCGACGCGCTCGGCCGGATCTGCGTCATGACCAGCTGGTCGGGCGAGGCGGCGATCGAGATCTTCGGGAAGTGCTCGAAGTCGAACGCGCTCGTCAGCGCCGACTTCATCGACGAGAAGATCAAGCGCTCGACGACGGCCGACCTCTCGTACTGCCCGTCGGCGACGACCACCACGTCGACGACGACGACCACGCCGGCGACGACCACGACGCCGCGGACCACGACGACGACGCCGAAGCCGCCGGCCACGAGCACCACGACCACGCCGGCTGCCACGACGACGACGACTACGCCGACCACGACCACGACGCCGAGCAAGACGCCGACCGCGACCGGGCCGAAGATCACGATCGTCCGCATTCAGGTCGTCAAGGCGGCCAGGCACCGGGTGACGAAGATCACGCGCTACCTCAACGTGCGCGTCAACGGCACGCAGAAGACGGTGAAGATCGAGGTGCGGCTCATCAAGAAGAACGGGAAGACGCTCCGCCGGGTCCAGCGCGCGATCAAGACCAACGTGCTCATCCGGGTCCCGAAGCTGAAGCTCGACTCGATCGTCAAGACCGTCAAGGTCAGGCTCGTCAGCTGAGCTGAGAAGCGGGCAGGGCTGCGGCTGGGCGCGTCGCTAGGCGATGGCGCGCCCGGCAGGCCAGTCGAACGAGGCGCCGACCGCCGCGAGCCGCTGGCGCGTCGCCGCGTCGCAGAGCGCGCCCGCGACGCCCGCCTCGTAGGCCGACTGCGCGTCGACGCCGAGCGCGGCCGCCGCCTCGTACTCGCGTGTGAGGTCGGTGTCGAACATCGCCGGGTCGTCTGTCGAGATCGAGCAGCGGACGCCCGCTTGCACGAGCTGCGGGAGCGGGTGCTCCTCGAGCGAGGCCACGACGCCCGTGCGCACGTTCGAGATGGGCGTCACGTCGAGGACGATGCCGCGGCCGGCGAGCTCGGCGAGCAGCTCGGGATCCTCGACCGCCCTGATGCCGTGGCGGATCCGGTCGGCGTGGAGGACGTCGAGGGCCGCCCGGATCGAATCCGGCCCCGCGACCTCGCCGGCGTGGGGGACTGAGCCGAGGCCTGCCTCACGCGCGCGCGCGAAGGGACGCTCGAAGAGCTCGGTCGCGTAGAGCGCCTCCTCGCCGCCGAGCCCGACGGCCACGACGCCGCGGTCGCGGTACTTCGCGGCGTATTCGACAGAGAGCTCGGCGTCCTCGGACGACGCCGCGCGCGTGATGTCCGGCGTGAGCCGCAGCTCGACGCCGTGCAGCTCGAGCGCCTCCTGGGCGCCGTCGCAATAGCCGGTGTAGAGCTCGTCCCAGCCGACGCCGCGCCAGGTGCGCTCGATGGGCGAGAAGATCGCCTCGACGTAGACGGCGCCGTGGCTCGCCGCCTCCGCCGCGTAGTCGACCGTGATGCGGCGGAAGTCGTCGGCGTGGCGCAGCACGTTCGTGGTCATGATCCAGACCTCGATGAAGTGGTCGAAGTCGCGGAAGCGGTAGAGCTCGGCAAGCTGCTCGGGCGTCTCCGCCGGCAGCTCGAGCCCGTTCCGGCGCGCGAGGTCGAAGAGCGTGTGCGGCCTCACCGCACCTTCGAGGTGGACGTGCAGTTCGATCTTCGGGGGCGTCACTGCTGCAGCTTAGGGCCAGTCCTCCGGAGCGTCCCTCTGACTTGCAGTCGGCGTTGGCGGTGCTGCGACGCTTCAGGCGCGTCAGGTCCGACGGGCGTACGGGAACAGTCCCTCGCCCGGGCAGGTCGAGACGGTCCAGGAGTGCGGGACAGTCCCTGCTGCAGCAGGGTCGATGACCGTCAGGTAGCCGGGAGTGCCCCGGCTACCTGACTGAGTCTCGACCTGAGCTTTAGCCCTTGGTGACGACGATCTTGAACGGCTGGCTCGAGATGCCCGCCAGCGTGGCGCTCGTGCATCCGCGTGCCGCGTGGCCGCTGGCCTTCACGCACTTGACGGACGTAGAGAGCGCCCGGGCCTGGTAGTAGTAGCGCCCCGCTTCGGTCGGTGCCTTCATGCGGAACGAGAAGCGGCCGCTCTTGTTCGTCTTCGCGGCGCCGATCGTCCTGATGCCGGTCGGGTCGGAGATCAGCTGGATGCGGATCTTGCGCACGCCGGGCGGGCCGTTCAGCGAGAGCGTCCCCGTGGACCGCACCACGGTGCCGGGCGCGACCGTCGCCTTGCCGGTCGGTGCGATGGTCAGGTAGCTCGGCAGCGGGACGATGCCCTGGCTCTCGGTCGTCTGCCGCTGCGCGGCTGCCGTGCTCGAGGCGTACGGCGTGAAGAGCCCGCGCCACACAGGCCGCCCCGGGCCGGGCGGGAACAGGCCCGCGACGACCTCGAGGCCGAAGCGGCGGATGTTCCCGGTCGCCGGCGCCTTCGACGGCAGGCACAGCGTGAACCGGTGCTCCGAGCCCACCTTCTCGAGGAACACCGTCAGGCCCATCGACGCCTTCGTGCGGCCACCCGGATCGGTCGCCACGACGCCGCTGTAGACCGCGAGCGGCTTGGCGACGCATCTGTTGCCGACGATCTTCTTCGCCCGCAGATCGCCCGTCAGCAGGAGATCCGGGAGCAGCGCCTCCTTGCCCGTCTTGCCGACGCCGATGGTCGCGCGGGCGAAGCGTCCGCCGCGCTTGACCTTCGGAAGGGTGTAGCCCTTCGGCACCACGAACGACATGCGTGCGACGTTGTGCTCCGTCGCTGTCTGCGTGACGTCGATCGTCACCCAGCTCTGATGAATCGGGTCGTAGCGGCTCGCCTCGACGCGGAGCCGCGGTGCGAAGGCGGGCGCCTTGGCGGCGTCTGCCTGCGTGGCTGCAAACGCGGAGAGCAACAGCGTCGAGGCTGCGAGGACCGCGCGCGTACGTGGTGCTTTGAGCGAATTCATGACTATCCGTGACCCCCAGTCGGGAACGTGAACCCACTCGCATTTTGCAGTGAAATTCGGCATTGTGGGGCGTCCCTCACGGATGAGCGGCAGGTTCTTAGCCAACTTTTGGTTTCCGGCCGCAGAACCGCGCGAAAACATCCCACCCGGCGGGTGAGCGCCTCCCCCGGGCTGGAGGACACCTATCCCTCACGATGGGGGACAATCACCCGCTCTGGGGGATACCCGGGATGGGGGACTAGGCGGAGAATCTCCACGTCCGGCTGGGGAGAGTGGTTCTGCGGACTTGCTGCACACTGCGACGTTGGTCTCGGTACGGCGGGCCTTTCGGCCCGGTGTGCGAGGCAACCCTTCGTGCGCCGAAGGCCGACGGGCAACAGCCGGCGCAGTGTGGAGCTTTCGAAGGGAGGGGTAGTGCAACAAATTAGGAAGGGAGGATTCCGCCGTTTCGCGGTCGTGGTTGCCGTCGCGGCGCTCGGGATCCTCGTGGTCGGCGCGCATGCTGCGTCGGCCGGAACGCTCGAGATCTGTAAGTCGGGCGCGAACGGCATGGCCGGTAAGACGTTCCATTACACCGTCTCGCCGGGCGGCGCCGGCGGCGGCTACAACATCACGCCGGCCGGCAGTGGCTTCACCTGCACCGCGGCGATCAACACAGGGGCCGCGAATACGCAGGCGACGGTCACCGAATCCGACGTGAACACGACCAGCGAGGTCGCGTCGATCAACGTCATTCCGTCCTCGCGGAAGGTCTCCGAGGACCTCGGGGCCAAGTCCGTCGTGGTCAACCTCGGGACGTCGACGGCGAACGAGACGCAGGTCAGGTACACGAACCAGCCGCCGGGCGGCACGAGCGGGGTGCTCAAGGTCTGCAAGCTGACCGAGACGCCCGCGTACATCGGCCGCTCGTTCAGCTTCACCGTGAACGGTGGACCGGCTGTGTCGACGACGGCGAATGACGCGTTCGACGATCCGGCGAACTGGTCGTGCCGTCTCCTGGGCACGTTCCAGGTCGGCTCGGTCGTCACCGTTCAGGAGTTGATCCCGGCCGGGACCGAGATCCAGTTCATCGACACGGATCCGGGTGCGAACCTGGTCGACTTCGACACGGACGTGGGCTTTGCCAAGGTCAGGGTCGACTCGGGCACGACGCTCGTGCTGTTCGACAACGAGCCGATCCCGCCGTCGGGCACGGGGTTCATCGAAGTGTGCAAGAACCCGCCAGGGTTCCAGGATCCCGCCGTTACCGGGTCCTGGCACTTCACGATCACCGACTCGCAGGGTGTCGTGTACCAGCGGGACGTGCTGACGGGGCAGTGCACGGAGCAGATCCAGATCAACGCCGGCATCGCGACCGTCGAGGAGACAGCCAGGACGGGCTACGCCCTGACCGGCATCTTCACGCTTCCGTCGGATGCCCTCGTGGGCTCGAACATCATCAACCGGACGGCTGACGTCGAGGTGCCGACGTCCTCGAATCCGGCGGACGAGGTTCAGGTGAACTTCGTGAACGAGGCGATCCGTAGCCAGTTGAAGATCTGCAAGGCGCTGGGCGCGAACAGCAGCGTCCTCGTCGGGCAGAGGTTCTACTTCCGGGTGACCAACATCACTGATCCAAACAATCCGGTTGGGCTCGGAACGGCATCCGTCCAGGCTGGCTCCACCACGCAGTGCATCATCTTCGGCACGATCCCGACCGGGACGGTCGTCCAGGTCGACGAGGTGTCCGGGCCTGACGACCCGACGACACCGCAAGACGACAGCAACACCCAGTTCATCACGACCACGTCGCCGGCAACCACGACGATTGGGTCGGGTATCAACACGGTCACGATCACGAACACAGCGTTCGGCCAGATCGAGATCTGCAAGGACCCGGTTGCGGGCATCAGGGCGCAGCCGACCTTCCAGTTCAGGATCGACGGCGGCGGCATCATCAGCCAGCGGGCTGGCGGGTGCACCACCGCGCGCAACGTCTCCGTGGGCAACCACACGGTGACCGAGGTCGCGTCGAACGACTACGAGGTGACGGCCATCACCGTCAACCCGGCCGGCCGCCTCGTGGGCACTCCGGATCTCCCGAACCGCACGGTGACGGTTAACGTCCCGTACGGCCCGAACGGCGAGACGGTCGTGACCTACACGAACGCGATCAAGACCGGCACGGTCAAGGTCTGCAAGACGATCCCGCAGACCTCGGTCGACAGCCTGGCGCCTGCGCCGAACGGCAGGACGTACAACTTCAACGTCAACGTCCAGACGGCTCCGGGTAACCCGGGCACCTTCATGGCCGTTGCGGTGAACGTGACGCTTCCTGCAGGAGCGACGCAGGCGTGCAGCGGGTTCATCGGCCCGTACCCGGTGCTTCAGTCCGACGGGTCGAACACGATCATCGGCGTGTCGGAAGGTGCATCCGGCGGCGGATTCGTCGTCGACGACATCGTGCCCACCTTCACCAGGGGCCTGTGCTCCGGCACCGCTCCGGGTGGCGCGATGGCCAACTGCATCCCGACCGGCAAGAACCTGGCAGCGAGGAACATCAACTTCTTCCTCGCACCGGCACCGCAGTACGTCACGTTCTACCAACACGCAACGTAAAGACAGGTAGCTGACAAAGCACCGCAGCCGACTGGTCAAGACAGGGAGGCAGCGGGAAGGAATCGATCCAGGCAGAGGCCCCCGGGACGCCGGGGGCCTCGCCGTTTCGGAGGGCGGTGAAGTACACTGCCGCGCACGGGGGCAACCTCCCCGAACAGCACTGCCGGACGCTGGTCAAGACAGGCGGCGGCAGGAAGGGATCGATTCAGGCGAGGCCCCGCGACGGCGGGGCTTCGTCATTCTGGAAGGCTCGACTTCGGGTCGAGGGTTCAGCCGCAGCGGGGCACGCTGCGCGGCCGGACGCCGAGCACCGTTGCGGCGGCCGCGCGCGCCAGCCGCGCGTTCTTCGTCGTCGTCGCGAAGGAAACGCCGAAGCGCTTCAGGTCGGCGGGCGCCTTCAGCGGCGAGTCGCCGAAGAGGCGCCCCTCCACGACGAGCGCCGCCTCGTACGTGCCGAGCCGGCTCGGATGGAAGCCGTCGGGCCCGTAGAGCGGGAAGCCGTACCTGCACTTCCAGGCCGCCCACCACGCATCGCCGCCGGGGATCAGCACCGCACCCGCGACCTTCGCCGACCGACGGTACGAGCCCATCACCGTCTCGGTCTGTGGCCGCTCGTAGGACTCCGACCACACGGTCAGGAGCGCCGGCCTCGTGCCCGCGGCGCGCGCTGCGTTCGCGAAGCGCTTCGCCCAGATCTTGAGGTTCGCCTCGCTCTCGCGAAGCGTCGACGGCCCCTGCTGCATGACGACCCAGTCCCAGCTGCCGGTCGCGAGCTCGGCCGGTGCCGTGCCCGCGTTCCAGTGATCCTCGAGGCTGTACCCGCCCGGCGCGATCGTCTTCGTCTCGAGCGTCCGGCCGCGGGCCGCAGCGAGCGCCGCCACGTAGGCGGGCAGGTCGTTCACCGCCGTGAGGCTGTTTCCGACGAAGAGGACTCGAAGGGAGGACGGGCCGGGCGCCGGTGCTGCCGATGGGACGGCGAGTGCGGCGATCCCCATGACGACGACCCAGGCACGTAACACGCCCCGACGGTACGGCCGCGGATCCCTGCGCCGCAAGCGATTTCGCGAGCCTGCAATCGGTGCACGTAGGCTGATGCCGGGCATGAGCAGCGCGCCTCCACCCGCTCCCGAGCCTGCCGCGCCGCCGCGCCCGGGTACCCCGGGCCAGCCGCAGCAGGCCGCGCGCCCGTGGTGGCGCCCGCCCGGCTGGATCATCCTCGTGGCGCTCGCGCTCTTCGCGATCAACTACTGGGCCGCAACGCGCGTCAACGAGCAGGCGACCCGCGTCCGCGTGCCGTACAGCCCGTTCTTCGTCCAGCAGGTGAAGAGCGGCAACGTCAAGGAGATCACGTCGAAGGGCACGGCGATCCAGGGCGAGTTCGCCAAGAAGACCACGTTCGAGAAGGCCAAGCCGACGACGAAGTTCAAGACGGAGATCCCGTCGTTCGCCAACCAGGACCAGCTGGCCGCGCTGCTCGAGCGCAACGACGTCGTCGTCAACGCCGAGCCGCTCGAGAGCAGGGCGCCGTTCTGGCAGAACCTCGTCTTCGGGTTCGGGCCGACGCTGCTCCTCCTCGGGCTGCTTTTCTTCGCGTTCCGGCGAACCTCGCGCATGCAGAACGTCCTCGGCTCCTTCGGCCGGTCGAAGGCGCAGCGCTACGAGCCGGGCGGGCAGCGCGTGACGTTCGCAGACGTGGCCGGCATCGACGAGGCGAAGGCCGAGCTCTCGGAGGTCGTCGACTTCCTGCGCAACCCCGACAAGTACCGCCGGCTCGGCGCGCGGATCCCGCACGGCGTGCTGCTCTCGGGACCGCCGGGGACCGGCAAGACCCTGCTCGCCCGCGCGGTCGCCGGCGAGGCCAACGTGCCGTTCTTCTCGATCGCCGCGTCGGAGTTTGTCGAGGCGATCGTCGGCGTCGGCGCCTCGCGCGTGCGCGACCTCTTCGACCAGGCCAAGGCGGCCTCGCCGTCGATCATCTTCATCGACGAGCTCGACGCGGTCGGCGGGTCGCGCACCTCCGGCACGGCCGGCTTCAGCGGGGGCAACGACGAGCGCGAGCAGACGCTCAACCAGATCCTCACCGAGATGGACGGCTTCGATCCGTCGACCGACGTGATCGTGGTCGCGGCGACGAACCGCACCGACGTGCTCGACCAGGCACTGCTCCGGCCGGGACGGTTCGACCGCCGCGTCAGCGTCCAGCCGCCCGACCGTGACGGCCGCGAGAAGATCCTGCGCGTGCACGTCCGCGGCGTGCCGCTGGCGGACGACGTCGACCTCGGCCGCATCGCGGCGACGACACCCGGGATGGTCGGCGCCGACCTGGCGAACCTCGTCAACGAGGCGGCGCTCCTCGCGGCGCGCCGCGAGCACGACAAGGTCGGCGCCGCCGACTTCGCCGACGCGCTCGAGCGGATCGTGCTGGGCGCCGAGCGGAAGATCATGATGTCGCCGGACGACCGGCGCCGGACCGCCTACCACGAGGGCGGTCACGCGATCGTCGGCATGCTCACGCCGGGCGCCGACCCGGTGCGGAAGATCTCGATCATCCCGCGCGGCCTGGCCCTCGGCGTGACGTTCTCGGCACCGGACGCGGACCGCTTCAACTACTCCCTCGACGACCTGACGGCGAAGATCAAGGTCGCGCTGGGCGGCCGGGCGGCGGAGGAGATCGTGTTCGGCGACATCACGACGGGTGCCGAGTCGGACATCCAGCAGCTGACGCAGATCGCCCGCTACATGGTCGGCCGCTGGGGCATGAGCGACGCGATCGGGCCGGTCGCGGTCGCAGGCGACGGCGGCCCGCCGTGGGCCGGGCCCGTGATCTCGCCGCGCACGCAGGAGCTGATCGACAGCGAGGTGCGGCGCCTTGCGGAGGAGGCGCACCAGGAGGTGCTGGTGCTCCTGCGCGAGCACCGCTCGAAGCTGGACGGCCTCGCCGACGCGCTCCTCGCGCGCGAGACGCTCGACGAGGACGACGCCTACGCCGCGGCCGGAATCCCGAAGCGCGGCGAGCCGGCGGCGGGCGAGCTGGCCGTGGCCGCGCAGACTGCGACCGAGGGTTGACCGCGGTCGTCCGCTACCTCGTCGGCGACGTCGACGAGGCCGTCGCTTTCTACACCGAGCGGCTCGGCTTCGAGCTCGAGCAGCGGATGGGGCCGGCGTTCGCGATCGTCGCCCGCGACGGGCTGGATCTCTGGCTCAGCGGGCCGCAGACGTCGGCGGCGCAGCCGATGCCCGACGGCCGGCAGCCCGGGCCCGGCGGGTGGAACCGGCTCGTGCTCACCTTCGACGACCTCGAGCGCGTCGTGGGCGAGCTCCGCGACGCGGGCGCCCGGTTCCGCAACGAGATCGTCACCGGCCCGGGCGGCAAGCAGATCCTGCTCGAGGATCCGGCCGGAAACGCCGTCGAGCTCTTTCAGCCGCGCTGATCGTTCAGGTTCCGTTCAGTTTACACCCCGTCCAGTGGTGGTAAATGGCCTCCGAAGGCCGGACGCCGGTCCGGCACGACCAGGAGGTCCACGGCATGGGCTCGATCCGCATCTCACGCTCGCCGGCCGGCAAGGCAACGATCGTCGTTGCGCTGGCCGTCGCCGCGCTCGTCCTCGCGGCCGCTCCACCCGCGTCCGCGGACGCGAAGCACTTCTTCTGGCCGCAGGGCCAGGCGCCCGCGGCCACACTCGCAGACACCGCCACCAACGACCTGATCTACCACGGGGGCAGCGCTGGGCAGGACGCGATCGGCATCCAGAAGACGCCGGCCGTCTACCTGATCTACTGGGGCCCCGAGTGGGCGTCGGGCTTCACGACGGCGGACACCGACGGGAAGCTGTACTCGAGCAGGACGCTCCAGAACTACCTCAACACCTTCATGGCGAATCTGGGCGGCAGCCCGTGGGCGGCCGTGCAGACGCAGTACTGCCGCGGCATCCCGGCCGGCTCGACGAGCTGCGCGGGCTTCCCGGCCGCCGACTACATCACGAACCCGAAGCACCAGCTGAAAGGCGTCTGGACCGATCCGACGCCGGTGCCCGCCGACATCGTCACGCTCGGTCTTGCCGAGAACCTCATCGACGACCCGCTCGCCATGGAGGCGCAGCGCGCGTCGGGGCGCTTCGGCTACGACCCTGACGCGACCTACATCATCATGACCCCGCCCAGCACGATCGGAACCGGTCAGCCGGTCTACTGCGGCTACCACACGCAGACGACGAGCGTGGACGGGCTCGGCAACCCGTTCCGGCTCGAGTACTCGTTCATCCCGTGGCAGAACACCAACTGGCCGGCGCTCGGCCAGGGCTGCGGCCTGCACTCCGTCAACGCCAGGAGCAACTCGTTTGGCAACGGGATCTTCGACAGCTGGAGCATCGTCGTCGGCCACGAGTACTCGGAGGCCGTCACCGACCCCGACAACTTCTTCGCCGTTCAGGACGGGTGGAACGACGCCCAGACGAGCGAGAACGCCGACAAGTGCGCCTGGATCGAGATGCAGAACATCAAGCTCGGCGGGCACAACTTCGCCGTCCAGCCGACGTGGAGCAACGAGGCGTACGACGCAGGGAAGGATCCCTGCGCCGTGTCGCGCTAGCCCTTTCGCACCCGCGGCCGTCGGACTAGCGTTCGGCGGCCGTGGCCCACCCGGAGCTTGAGCAGGAGCAGGTGTACATCGACGGCGCGTACGCGGCGCTCGACCGGATGCGCGAGGCGGTCGAGCGGTCGCCCTCGGCCGGGGCAGGCGAGGTCGCGCAGGAGGCGCTCGAGGCGTGGGCGTCGCGGCGGCTCGTCACGTTCGCCGACGCGGAGCGCGGACTCTGCTTCGGGCGCATCGACGTCGAGACGATTCGCGACCCGCTCTACGTCGGCCGCCGCTGGGTGCACGACGACGGCCACGAGGTCCTCGTCGTGAACTGGCAGGCGCCCGCGGCGCGGCCCTTCTACACGGCGACGCCGGTGGCGACCCACGGCGTGACGCTGCGCCGGCGCTTCCGGACCGAGGGCCGGCGGCTGCTCGACATCAGCGACGAGGCGCTGGCCGGGTCGCTCGAGGAGGGCGCCGCGGTCGTCGACGACTTCCTGCTCGAGGAGCTCGAGCGCAGCCGCGACGCCCACATGCGCGACATCGTCGCGACGATCCAGGCCGACCAGTACCGCCTGATCGCACGCGACCCGGCGCCGGCGCTCGTCGTCCAGGGCGGCCCCGGCACGGGCAAGACCGCGGTCGGCCTGCACCGTGCGTCCTACCTGCTCTACACGCACCGCGAGGAGCTGCGCCGCATCCTCGTCGTCGGGCCGAACCCGACCTTCATGGACTACGTCTCGCACGTCCTGCCGATCCTCGGCGAGGAGCACGTCGACCAGCGGGCGGTCACCGAGCTGGTCGAGGGCGTCGAGGTGAGTCGCACGGATCCACCCGATGTGGAGCGCCTCAAGGCCGACCTGCGGCTGGCCGCGGTCGTCGAGCGCGCCGCGGAGCTGCGGCTCGCGCCTCGCACGGCGCGGTTCGAGGTGCGGCTCGACGGCGCGTTCGTGCGCGTACGTGAAGACGAGGTCGAGCCGCTGCTGGCCGAGATCCGCGAGCAGCATGGCCTCGGCGACCTCGCGCGCGAGCGCTTCCGCATGGAGCTCGTGCGCCGCCTCTACCAGAGCTACTCGGCCAAGCTCGGCGCAAGCGCGTTCGCCGGCGCCGACGATGTCGAGCGGGGGCTGCGCCGCGCAGGGCTGACGCGCTTCGTCGACCAGGTCTGGCCGGTCGTCAAGCCGGACACGCTCGTCTCGCAGCTGCTCGGCAACCGCACCCGCCTCGCCGAGGCGGCCGATGGCATCCTCGACGCGCAGGAGCAGAAGCTGCTCGTCCGCCGCGCCGCCGGCTGGTCGCGCGCCGAACTGCCGCTGCTCGATCTCGCGCGCTCGCTGCTGAAGGAGCGGCCGCGCCGGTACGGGCACGTGATCGTGGACGAGGCGCAGGACCTGACGCCGATGGAGCTGGCGATGGTGGCGCGGCGGATGAGCGGCGCCTTCACGCTGCTCGGCGACGTCGCCCAGGCGACCGGACCGGTGCCGTATCGCGGCTGGGCCGAGCTCGCTGCACAGCTCCCGGGCGGCGAGGACGCCGTGGTCGAGGAGCTCGAGCACGCGTATCGCGTGCCCCGCGAGATCATGGACGTCGCGCTGCCGCTGCTCGAGGTCGTCGCGCCGGACGTGCGGCCGCCGCGCGCCTACCGCACCGGCGCGGAGCCGCCGCGCATGGTCGCGACCGACGATCCGCTGGGCCGCGCGTGGCAAGAGGCGGCCGGCGTCGGGGAGGGGCTCGTCGCGATCATCGCGCCGGCATCGCTCCGCTCGGGCGACGCGGCCGTCTCCGTGTTCGACGACCAGCGTGTCCCGGTGCTGACGCCGCGCGAGTCGAAGGGGCTCGAGTTCGACCACGTGGTGGTCGTCGAGCCGGCGCTCATCGTCGCGGAGGGCGGCGAAGCCGGCCTGCGCGAGCTCTTCGTTGCGCTCACCCGGCCCACGACGACGCTCGTCGTCACGCACTCGGACCCGCTTCCGCCGCCACTCGGCTGAGAATCAGCTGAGCGCCAGATCCCCCAGCCCGGGGGATTGGATGGAGCGTCCGAACAGCGGAAAATCGCGCTACTGCAGTGGGGGAGACGGCCGGCGGCCCGGGCCGCGTGATCGCGGTTCCGGGCACCGGCTGGCACAGGGAGAGCTGGAACGTGGGAATGCCCGGAGCCTGCCGGCTCGCGGTCATGCTCTTCGTGGCCTTGCGGGTGTCCTCGTCGACGGCGCCGGGCTGCGTCGGCACAGGGCCTCTGAGGCCCCGTCGTTGCTGCGCGGTTCGCCCGGCGCGGGTGATGGATTGCAGGTGCGAACGGCGGACAATCGTTGAACTGCTTTAGGGGCTTCAGAGGATCCCTATCCGCAGGGATGACCCCAACCAACCGTGTCTCCGCCGGTCAGCGGAGCACACGGGACAGACCCCCACGAAGCCCTCGGGAGACCGAGGGTTTCGTGGTTCTCGGGCGCTCGCAGTTCGCTCGCCGTGGGTGATGGAAGCGGTCGCAGAAGATCGGACAATCGCGTGACGTAGACGTAGAGCGCCGGCCGCCGGCCGGAGTGTCAGGGGGGAGAGAACATGAATGGGAAAGCACGAGGGCTGCGCCGTGGTGCGGTCCTGCTCGTCCTGGTCGGCGCGGGCGCACTGATAATCGGTGCGCAGGCGGCGTCGGCGCAGGTCATCGAGATTTGCAAGTCGTCGGCCAATGGCATGTCCGGGCGCGACTTCAGCTTCACGGTTGCCCCGTCGGGCGGCTCGAGCTTCTCGGTCGGCCCGGTCAAGGGCGGCCGCTGTTCGGGGCCGATCACGGTCTCGGGTGCTTCGGCGACGATCACCGAGGCAGTGTCCGATCCGGCCACCGACGTCAAGTCGGTGACGGTGCGCCCGTCGGCACGGAAGACCTCCGAGGACCTGGGTAACCGCCGGGTCACGGTCGTCACGGGTGCGTCGACCGCGTCGGAGACGCTGGTCACGTTCACCAACCAGCCTGCCGGTGGTAACTACGGCACGCTGAAGGTCTGCAAGCTGTCCGAGACGCCGTCCTACCTGGGCCGGCAGTTCTCGTTCTCGGTCAACGGCGGCCCGCTGGTCTCGACGGAGGCGAACGACGCGTTCGCCGATCCGTCGTCGTACATCTGCCGCATTCTCGGCACGTTCCAGGTCGGCTCGGTGGTCAACGTCCACGAGCAGATCCCGGCCGGCACCGAGGTGCAGTGGATCGACACCGACCCGGGCGAGAATCTGGTCGACTTCAATACGGCATCCGGTGACGCGATCGTCCAGGTCGCGGCGGGCGTGACGGTCGTCTACTACGACGACGAGCCGACGCCTCCGTCGGGCACCGGTTGGCTCGAGGTGTGCAAGAACGCCGACGGCTACTCCGACCGCGACGTGACGGGCGCGTTCGACTTCACCGTCACCGACGGGGCACAGGCGACGCACGAGCTGTCGGTCATCGCCGGCCAGTGCTCGGAGCCGATCCAGGTCGCAGCAGGCGTCAACCAGATCACCGAGCACGCAACGGCCAACACGGTGCTCAGCGATGTCGACGCCTTCCCGGAGGACCGGCTGCTGACGGTCAACCTGATCAACCGCACGGCCACCGTCGAGGTGCCTGTCTCGGCCAGCTCGAACGACGAGACGCAGGTCGACTTCGAGAACGAGCTCCTGCGCGGTCAGCTGAAGGTCTGCAAGGCGCTCGGGCCCGGCAGCGCCGACCTGATCGGCAAGGACTTCTACTTCAGCGTGCGGGATCTCGACTCGCTCGCAGTCGCGGCTGGTCTCGAGATCGAGGCTGCGGCAACCACGCAGTGCAAGATCGAGGGCTTCTTCCCGATCGGCCATACGGTCGACGTGCGGGAGACGAACGGCCTGCTCGGCACGGACGGCCAGGCGGTCGGCACCGAGTTCGTCGACGTCAGCGGCGAGGGCCAGGTCCTGATCAAGCCGGGCGTCAACACGATCACGATCACGAACACGGCCGTGGGCCTGCTCGAGGTCTGCAAGGCCGCGGTGCGCTTCGGCACGGTCGAGGCACTGCAGCAGCCGGCGCCGGCACCTGCGCAGCCGACGTTCAAGTTCAAGATCGACAACGGTGCGCTCTTCAACGTCCAGGCGGGCAAGTGCTCGCCGCCGAAGCGCGTCTCGGTCGGCAACCACACGGTCACCGAGGTCAACGACAGCGACTACGAGCTCGACGCGTCCCGGGCTGATGGCGGCATCGCCGTCTTCCCGGCCGACCGTGAGGTCAGCAAGAGCCTGGCGACCCGCACGGTCACCGTGTCGGTCCCGTGGGGCCCGATGGGCGAGACGCTGGTGACCTTCTACAACCGCGTCAAGCTCGCCAAGGTCAAGGTCTGCAAGGTGATCCCGATCGGCTCGACCGATGCACTGGGCATGAAGCCGTTCAACTACACCGTCCAGGAACTCGGGAAGATCGCGGTCCCGGTCGGGCCGATCCTCCCGGGCGAGTGCACCTTCTACCTCACCGACATCCCGATCCTGGTGGCGCCGGGCATTCCGAACGTCGTCACCGTCGACGAGGTCGAGGCTCCGTCGACGACGTTCGACGTGACCAGCATCACGGTCACGGGCGCACGCGCCGTCGGGCTCCCTGATCTGGGCAACGGCACGATCAAGTTCGCGCCAGGCCCGGGCGTGAACGTGGTGACCTACCTGAACACGGCGAAGGATCCCTAAACCGCAGGGATGACCCCAACCACCGTGCCCCCGTCAGCGGGGGCACGGGACTAGACCTCAGGAGGCCCCCGGGAAACCGGGGGCCTCGTGTTTTCTCGGGTGCGGTTCGCTCGCGGCGGGTGATGGAAGCGACTGCGGAAGGCCGGACAATCGCTGGATGTAGTTCAATTTGCCGGCCGCCGGCCGGAGTCTCAGGGGGGAGAAGCAATGAGGGGGAAGACAACCGGGCTGCGCCGCTGTGCGGTCCTGCTCGTCCTGGTCGGCGCGGGCGCGCTGGTTGTTGGTGCGCAGGCTGCGTCGGCGCAGGTCATCGAGATCTGTAAGTCGTCGTCGAATGGGATGTCGGGGCGCGACTTCAGCTACACGGTTTCGCCGTCGGGCGGCTCGGCGTTTGCGGTCGGCCCGATCAAGGGCGGCCGCTGCTCCGGGCCGATCACCGTCTCGGGCGCAACGGCGACGATCACCGAGGCCGTGTCGGATCCGGCCACCGACGTCAAGTCGGTCACGGTGCGGCCGTCGATCCGCAAGACGTCCGAGGATCTCGGCAACCGCACGGTCACCGTCCAGACGGGCGCGTCGACGTCGTCGGAGACGCTGGTCACGTTCGTGAACCAGCCTGCCGGCGGCAACTACGGCACGCTCAAGGTCTGCAAGCTGACCGAGACGCCGGCCTACCTCGGCCGCGCGTTCTCGTTCAGCGTCAACGGCGGACCGCTGCAGTCCACTGAGGCCAACGACGCCTTCGACGATCCGACCAACTACTCGTGCCGCATCCTGGGCACGTTCCAGGCCGGCTCGGTCGTCAACGTCCACGAGCAGATCCCGTCCGGTTCCGAGGTGCAGTGGATCGACACCGACCCGGGCGAGAACCTCGTCGACTTCAACACCCAGTCGGGCGACGCGACCGTCCTGGTCGCCGCCGGCGTGACGGTCGTGTACTACGACAACGAGCCGGCACCGCCGTCGGGCACCGGCTGGCTCGAGGTCTGCAAGAACGACCTCGACTACTGGTGGGATCCCGACGCAGCCGGCACCTACACCTTCACCGTCACGGACGCCGCCGGTGCGACGTACCAGCTATCGGTGATCGCCGGCCAGTGCTCCGAGCCGATCCAGGTCGCAGCCGGCGTCAACCAGATCGTCGAGACGCCCAAGGCAGGCACCGACCTGACCGACGTCGTGGCGTTCCCGTGGGATCGCCTGCTGACCGTCAACCTGATCAACCGCGACGTCACCGTCGAAGTGCCTGTCTCCGACAGCCCCAACGACGAGACCCAGGTGCACTTCCACAACGAGGCCCAGCGCGGCCAGCTCAAGGTCTGCAAGGCACTCGGGCCGGGCTCGGCTGACCTCATCGGGCATGACTTCTACTTCGCGGTCAACGGAGGCTCGACCCCGCTCGGCATCGAGATCGAAGCGGCGGCGACGACCCAGTGCAAGATCGCCGGCTACTTCCCGATCGGCGCGACGCTCAACATCGACGAGCAGTTCGGCAACCAACGCTGCTGCGTCGCACCCGGCACAGGCGACGACGAGCTCACAGATGAGTTCATCGACGTCTCCGGCGAGGGCGACATCGTCATCGCACCGGGCATCAACACCAAGACGATCACCAACACGGCCAAGGGCCTGCTCGAAGTCTGCAAGGCGCCGGTGCGTGGCATCGACAAGCAGCCGACGTTCACGTTCCGGATCGACGGCGGCACGCCGTTCGGCGTCCAGGCGGGCAAGTGCTCGCCGCCCAAGCGCGTCTCGGTCGGCAACCACACCGTCACCGAGTCCACCGCCAACGACTACGAGCTGAACCCGAACGCTCCGGGCGGTGGCATCACCGTCTTCCCGGCCGATCGCGAGGTCAGCCGCAGCCTGGCGACCCGCACGATCACCGTCTCGGTGCCCTACGGGACCAACGGTGAGACGCTGGTCACGTTCTAC
>CAVWVD010000001.1:0-33546 GCA_963758345.1 uncultured Thermoleophilia bacterium | reverse complement strand
GACCGATCGCACGACCGTCCAGGAGTACAACGCCGGCAGTCCCGCTAGAGAGGAGCGAGAGGCCGGGGTCGGGAATCCCCCGAGAATTGCCGACGCGGGATCCGGTGCCGTTGGCCTGATTGCGCAGAACGGTGCTAACGAGCGCGGCATTTGCGCTAGCCAATGGATCCGTCGACGAAAACCTGCGCCTGGACGATCGAAGCCATTGGGTCTTTCAACGGCACCTTCGCGGGGAGGTCACCGGTACCAGCGCCGAGCAGCCCGGCGGCGCCGCCGAGCGCCGTCGCCCCGACCGGCTGGGATTTGCTGGCTGTCCGCGCATGCGTCATGCTGAATCCGCGGCATGGCTCGCCTGCGACGGCGTCCTGCTCAACCTCGACCGCGGGCTGTGGTTCGTCCCTGCGTTGCTCGTCTCTGCTGTTCGCGGCCCCCGCGGTCGTGCTGAACGAGATCGACGAGGCGCTCGAAGTTTGGAGCGACACCTACGTCTTCAGAGGGAGACCGAACTGCTGCTGGCACCGTGCTCTCGGCGCTGGCCGGCCTGCTGATTACTGTCGGCCCTGATGCTGTCGCTGACCATCGTGGCGCTGGAGCTGGGTGGCGAGTCCAGCTCCAGCCCAGGGTCCCCCGCTGATGTTCAGCCATCAGGCGACCCAGGTCACCTTGCCGGGCACCTTCGTCGGGACCTTCGCTGCACTCCACATCGTCGCGCTCCGCGGGGTCGGCAGCTCGACCGAGGTAATCGGCTTGTCCCGCGGCGAGAGGATGTCGTCGGCGTTGGCGCTCGGGATCGCCGCCGTCGCCCTCCTCGATCGTCTTCATCGACGAAGCTACTCGAAGCCTCATCGAGGTGTTGCATGCTGCATGGTGGGCATCGTGATGAAGACGAACTCGATCGGCTCGCACGTCCTGCACGCCAGCGCTTCTGCGCCCCCGCCGGCGAGGAAGCGGGGCGCGACACGCTGCGGGACAGGCGAGCCGCACCGGGTGGGACGAGGTTCTCCTGCCACTGCCCGGATCCGTCAGGCAGGTCCCGACGACGCCGTTCTGCTCGCCCAGAGCCATCTCGACGGGCAGCCTCTGAACCAGTTGCATTTCCTCGTCGCGCCCGGGGGGATTTCGTCAGCCTCGAGCAGTTGGTCTGGCCGAGATCTCGGCGGCGGCGTACGCCGAGCCGCTCGAGGGCGCGGTCCGGGATGCCGTCACTCGACCGAGTCGGGAGCCTACTGGATCCTCATCAGGACGTCGCCTTCGGCTTCCGCCAGTTAACGGGAGCATGGCGGCGAAGGCGCTGTCGCCGGGATCGACGAATCCAGCCACGGCCGTGATGTGGGTTATCGGTTACCTGCGCTCGCTCCCCCTCCGTTTTGCCTCGCCGGGCGATGCCGATCCCTATCAGGGGCGCTTCTCCATCGCGGCCTCGAGCTTCACCTGGCGCACCAGGAGTTCGCGGGGCTACGTCGATTTCCTTGTCGCAGAATGGCTGCTACGCCGCCGGGGAACATCTGGGTCGTCGCTGCCCTCGTCGAAGCGCTGCGCTCGGTCGTCGACGCGGCGACGGCCAGCGGCGGCTCTCAGCGTGCCCCCGTTGCTTTGCAGGCGGTGCCGGTCGTGGCTGGCCAGGGCGCGCCTGAGCCAAGAACGATCACGACCGCCGCCCTTGCCGAGCGCCTCCGAGCTATGGGTCAGCGCGCCCCCAGCCGCTAGCGGACATCCCACATCGCCGCCTTACAGCGTCGTCGACGCTCGCCGTCCACTTCGACTCCTGGCGCTCTCACGACCGTCTGTTCCGTTGTCTCATGCGCGCAGCGGGCGCCCTACGAAGGGGAGCTGAGCGAGCGGCGGAATCTCGTTCGAACGGCAGCCGGTCAACCGTGCCAGCCCAGGGCCGCCAGACCTCACCGGTTTCCAAGACTTCCGAGCAACTGCTGGATTTGGAGGACTATGGCCGCGGCCTCGCGAGTCGCAGGGGCGGCTGCGGGCCCAGGCCAGGATCGCCTGCGCGAGCCCCGCGAACAGCCGGCACGGGGAAGGTCGGCGCACGTGTACGGACGGCCGTCCCGCCGGCCGAGGATCGAGAGCACCCCGATCGTCCGTCCGTCACGGTCGAGCGGGAGCACGAGCATCGTGTGCGGCACGTAGCCCGTGTTGGCAGCCACCTGCGCCGCGAAACGGGGGTCGTCGCGGCAATCGGGCACGGCGAGCGGCTTGCCGCTCGCGGCCACGGCGCCGGCGAGGCCCTCACCCGCGCCGAGGCGCATCCGATCACGCCCTCCGAGCGGCGCCCCACGCGGCGCAGTAGAGGAGGTCGCCGTTTTCCTGGACCACCGCCAGCGACGCCGCACTCGCCTCGAACACGCCCGCCACGTCCGGACAAGCCGCTCGAGCAGCTCGCGCGGAAGCCCCGGGGCGTCGAGGCCGTAGGCCAGGGACATCCGCGCCGCGCGTCGAGTCGCACGCCGAGCGCGTCCGCCAGTTCCCTCGCCGACGCGATGCGGTGCCCCGGGTCGAGCGCGAGGGCGCTACGCAACGCTTCCTCGACGCTCGGGCCCAGGCCGTGCATGAGCCCCGCCAGCTGCTCGGCCTCCCCGTAGGCGGGCGGGCTCCCCGACAGCAGGTTCCACACGCTGGCGGCGAGGCTGTAGAGATCGCTGCGCGGGGAGATCGGATCACCCATGAACACCTCGGGCGCCATGAAGCGGGCGGTGCCCGCGCTGGAGACGAAATTGCCGGATCCGTGCCCCATGCGGGCTGCGAGCCCGAAGTCGACGACCACCGCTCCGGCGCGCGACATCACGAGGTTGCGCGGCTTGATGTCGCCGTGGACGATGCTCTGGGCGTGCAGGTAGTCGAGCGCCTCGCACGCCTCCTGCGCGCGCTCGAGGACGTAGCTGACGGACAGGCCGGGCGACCCCTCGTCCCACAGCAGCCGGGCGAGGTCTGAGCCCTCGATCAGGTCCATGACGAGCGTGTACGTGCCGTGGTCGTCCTCGAAATGGTCGATCACGCCCACCACGCGCGGATGATCGAGGTGGGCGAGCAGGCGGGCCTCGATCTCGAACTGGGTCGCGTCGCCTCCTTCGAGCATCCGCTTGAGCGCGACCGGCCTGCCGCTCTCCACTTCACGCGCCCGGTAGACGGCGCCCATCCCCCCTGACGCGATGGATGACTCGACCTCGTAGAGGCCGATGCGGCGGCCGGGGTCCAGGCGTCTTGGCGGCGGCTCGGACACGCTGAGCACGCTATCGCTGTGCATCGAGCGTTCCAAGTGCGCTCGCACGCGCGTTAGGGTCGTCGGACATGTCGGTCAGCCGGGTGCAGCTGCGGATCGGGGAGCGTGAGGCGGTGTTCGGCCCGGGGCTCCCGGAGATCGTCGTCGGCACCGACCGGGCCTGCTTCGTGCGCGTCACCGATCACGGTGTGGCCGCCCGGCACGTCGTGATCTCCTACGCAGAGGACGGCTGGGCCGTCGAGGCAGTTGCGGGCGAGGACGTGTTCGTCGACGGCGAGCGCATGACGCGGCGCGTGGTGGACGGCCCGCTTCGACTGCGGTTGGGGGACGCCGAACAGGGGCCGCTCCTGGAGCTCGGACCGGCGATCGAGCAGCGCGACCTGATGACGCGCAACTTCGGTGCGGCGCAGACGGAGGAGGCCGGCCCGTCCGCAGAGCTCGAGGCGGCCACGGAGCGTCGCGCCCGTTCGGTTCGCGTAAGCGGCGAGCGGCTCCTGATCGGGCGCGCCGCAGACAGCGACCTCGTCGTGGACGACGTGCTCGTCTCCCGGCGCCACGCGGAGGTGCGCGCGGTCGACGGAGGTGCGTGGGAGGTCGTCGACCTGGGGAGCCACAACGGCACGTTCGTGAACGGGCAGCGTGTGGATCGGGAGCGCTTCGCAACCGGAGACGTGCTGATGATCGGACGGCACACGTTCCGGCTCGACGGAGACACCCTCCGCGAGGACGTCGACACCGGAGAGGTGGCCTATGCCGCGCTCGGCCTCACCGTGCGCCTTCCGGACGCGGGGGTGCTGCTCGAAGGCGTGACCTTCACGCTCGACTCGAAGTCGCTGCTCGGCGTCGTCGGCCCGTCGGGCTCCGGGAAGTCGACGCTGATCCGAGCGCTGACCGGCTTCCAGATGGCCACGGAGGGGGATGTCCGGTACGGCGACGCGAGCCTCTACGCGCAGTACGACGCTCTGCGGCGCCGAGTGGGCTACGTGCCCCAGGACGACGTCGTCCACGAGCACCTGACGGTTCGGCGCGCGCTCGAGTACTCGGCCGACCTGCGGTTCCCCGCGGACGTCCGGCCGGACGAGCGGCGTCGCCGGGTGGACGAGGTGCTGGACGAGCTTGCGCTCACGCGTTCGGCGGATGTCGTGGTCGGACGACTCTCCGGTGGGCAGCGCAAGCGCGTCAGCGTCGCACTCGAGCTGCTCACCGAGCCGTCGCTCCTGTTCCTCGACGAGCCCACGTCGGGTCTCGACCCGAACTACGAGCGGAGCCTCATGGAGCTCTTCCGGGGGCTGGCGGACAACGGACGCACCGTCGTCGTCGTCACGCACAGCGTGGAGAGCCTCCACCTCTGCGACCGGGTGCTGATCATGGCCCCCGGAGGACGAGTGGCGTACTACGGGCCGCCACAGTTCATGACCGCCTACTTCGAGGTCGAGGACATGCAGGACGTGTTCAGGGCGCTCGTCGAGCAGTCCGAAGTCGACTGGGCGGAGCGGTATCGGCAGCACGCCTTTCATCGCGACTACGTCTTGCGCGGAGGCTCCGCCGCCGAGCCCCCGGCCCAGCTGGCCGAGGCCCCGCGAGCCTCGACGGACGGTGGCTCGCGGCTGCGATCGAGGGCGTGGTGGAGCCAGTTCTCGACGCTCACACGCCGCTACGCCGCGCTGACCGTCGCCGACCGGGCGAACCTCACGCTGCTGGTCGCGCAGGCGCCGGTCCTGGGGCTGCTGCTCCTCGCAGCACTCCCGACCGGCGAGCTCGGAAGCTCGGCGCCCGGCGTGTTTCGACTTCTCTCGCAGGCGAGCCTCGTCCTGCTGGTCGTGATCCTCGGCGTGACGTGGCTCGGCCTGTCGAACGCCGTCCGCGAGATCGCGAAGGAGATGCCCATCTTCCGGCGTGAGCGCGCGGCCGGAGTCGCGATCTCGGCCTACGTCGCGTCGAAGGCGGTCGTCCTCGGCGTGATCACGTGCGCGCAGGCAGCGGTGCTGGTCACGCTGGCCCTGCTGCGACAGGGCGGCCCCGACAGCGCGGTCCTGGTCGGCTGGCCGCTCGGCGAGCTGCTCGTTGTCGGCGCCATGACCGGACTTGCGGCGATGGCCCTGGGGCTGTTCGTGTCCGCGGTCGCGCGGACCCCCGATCGCGCCACAACGGTGCTCCCGATCGTGCTGGTCGTCCTGCTCGTGCTCGCGCTCGGCGGTGTCGTCCGCGAGATCGGGCAACGGCCCGTCCTGAAGCAGCTCGGCTACGTCGCCATCACGCAGTGGGGCTTCTCTGCGGCGGCGTCCACGTCGTCGCTGAACGACCTGCAGGCCGTGACCGGGGTGCTCACGCGAGTGCCGTCCGTCGACATCGACAACCCCACCAAGCTCTTCGACGCGCTCAACAAAGGGGAGCGCGGCGACGCACGCTGGGACCACAACCGGACGGCGTGGCTGCGCGACGTCGGCGCTCTGTTCCTGCTCACGATTGCCGGGCTCATCGGTACCTGGCTGGCGCTGCGGCGCGAAGGCGCCGGAAGGCGGCGGTGATCTGAGGGGCTCTGCGGCCGTCACGCTGGTGCTCGTCCTGGCCGTGGTCGCCGGCTGCGGAGAAACGCAGCGGGCGGAGCCGTGGCCGCCGCTGGCGCCCCTGGGTGCCGGGACCGGCGCCTCCTGGCGCGCCGTCTGGAACATGGGCGGGCCGCTCGATCCGTCCTCCCGCAATCCCTGTGGGCGGGGATCGCGTCAGTGCATGGACCGCGTGCTCGGCGAGATGAGCGCGCGGCTCGACCGCGAGGCCCGTCGCTGCGACCACCTGGCGCCGTTCGCGCTCATGTATCGCCAGGTGACCGACGAGGTCGCCTCGAGCGCCCGCGCAGGGCGCTACCGGTCGCCCGAGTACGCGATCCATCTCGACGCCGTCTTCGCGACGCTCTACTTCCGTGCAGCCGACGCCTGGCGCGCGGGGCGGAAGGACGACGTTCCGCGCGCCTGGCGGCTGGCGTTCGCGGCCGCCGACCGGCGCGAGCTGCCTGCCCTCGGAAACATGCTCCTCGGGATGAACGCACACATCTCGCGCGACCTCCCGTACGCGCTCGCGGCGACCGGGCTCCGCACCGCCGACGGGGCGGATGCCCAGCCCGACGTGGTGGCGGTGAACACGGACATCGCGCGGGCGCAGGCGCCGATGATGCGCGACGTGGCGAAGCGTTTCGATCCGACGGTTGCGAAAGTGAACGACCTCGGCAAGCTCTTCGACCCAGGGACGGTCGACAAGGTCATCGCTCGCTGGCGTCTCGAGGCGATCGTCAACGCCCGCGATCTGCTCGCGGCCAAGACGACCGCCGAGCGGCGTGCGGTCGACGCACGCATCGACGCCAACGCCACGACCCGGGCGCTCGTGCTGTGGGACGCGATGAAAGCACAGGCAACGCCGGCGGCAATCGCTGCGCGCGACCGTTATTGCGAGCAAGCACGCGACCGAGGTTGACGCGGCTTCGGCGTCGTCAGGGCTCGATTCCCGGGCACGGCTTGGTGTGCGTGCGCACTCGTGGCGCTCGGCCAGCGGCTCGCCTCCGACGTATCTGAGGAATCGACTCGGTAGCGGAACGGCTTGACGGAGCGGCGCAGGAGTCGAACCTACCCAGCCGTGGGTTGCACGACCTCACCGGTTTTGAAGGTCTGCCGCGTGAGGTGCGTTTGGCGACGGGAGCGGCGTTTCGGCGTCGCTCCCGCGCCCTGAGATGCGCTGAGGTGCGCTCAGGTCAGTACCAAGTTCGGTACCAAGTTGGATAGCGGCCCCGCCCACGCGTCGTCTCCAAATGGAGCGAAATGCGATTGAGGTCTAGGAGCTGAGCTCGACCGCTTGGGCTATGAAGCTGTCGCAGTCGGCGACGAGGGCGCGAGCGCCCATCTGGTCGAAGAGCCGGCGGGCCTGGCGGAGCGGCTGGTCGGCGGCGGGATCGCTGAGCGCGGTGAGGCAGCGGCCCTGGCCGAGGAGGGCGTATGCCTCCTCGAAGACCTCTCCGAAGGCCCGCAAGCCCTCGGCTGCGTCGGCGAAGAGATCTCCAGCCCTTGCGTGCTCGCCCCCCGCCTCCGCGAGTTGAGCCTCTATGCTCGAGAGCGAGTGCACGTCGAGCGGGGCGATCGGCTCGACACCTTCGGCCAGCTGTCGCGCGAGCTCGCGTTCGCCCAGCGCCAGCGCGCACCGCGTGAGGCCGGGGAGGCGGGCCACGAATTCGTGATCCTCGTGGAGCGTCAGGTCCGCGGCGAGCTGCGCCAGCAACCCGCGCGTCTCGTCACCTTCCGCGGCGCCCGCCTCGAGTGCGAGCGGTGCCATCATGAGGCTCCGGGGGTCACCGAGCTCGCGCGCAGCGGAGCGAGCGGCCGCTGCGGCTTCTACTGCCGCCCCATGATCACCCATCGCCCCGTGGACACGTGCCTGGATCTCGCGCATCCTGAGCAGCATCCGCGTCTGGCCGCGCTCCTCGAAGGTGGGGACGAGCTCGTCCGCCAGGGCCAGCGACTCGGCGAGCCTTCCCGACTCCATCAGCCAGGCCGCTTCGGTGCCTGCACTCGACGTGGCGTTCCCCGTGATACCGCGCTCATAGCCGAATGCGCGCGCCTCGGCCATCTTCAGCGCCCCCGCGGAAGGCCCGTCGAACATCCGAATCGCGACGGCGAGGTTGTGCATCGAGGTCGCTGCAAGTGCGCCGGCGCCGGCCCCGATCATCAGGTCGCACGCCTGCTCGAGCTCGCCCAGCCCTCCACGGTCGCCCAGCAGACAGCGTGCGGCTCCGCGATAGGCGAGCGCCCGCGCGGGCAGGGGCAGGGCGAGCTCGGCGGCGAGTGCCAGCGCCCGGTCGGAGGAAACGATCGCGGCCGGGTTCTCGACGTTCACGACCTGTGCAGCGGCGAGCTGCGCGAACGCCGCGACGAGGCCCGGGCCCGGCGGCTGAGTCTCCATGAGCGCGACCGCCTCCTCCGCGATCGTCATCGACCCGGGCTGGTCGCCGAGTCTCGATCGAACGAGCCCGAGGACGTTCAGCACAGCCCCGGCCCCTTCCACGTCCCCCTGCGCGCGGAAGCGGGCGAGCGCCCGCTCGCCCGCGTCGGCGGCGTCGGCAAAACGGCCGGCCTGGCTGGCGGCGTCCGCGAACCGCAGCAGCACACGCGGGTGCTCCGGGTCACCGGCCGGGGTGAGCTCGAGCGCGCGCTCGAGCAGGTCGAGGCCCTTGTCGGTGTCCAGGCCGAGCGCGCGCTCGCCGGCCAGCAGGGCGTAGCGACGCGCCGCCGGCGCCAGTTCCCCGGCGAGCGTGTCGTCGCCGGCTGCGTCGGCAAGGCCGATCGCCTCTCCGGTGTGGTACGCGAGCACCTCCGCAAGGTCCTCCACCCGCTCGCCCGCCTTGTGCTCCAGCCACACCGCGGCCTTGATGTGCTTGGCGGCTCGGTCGGCTCGCGGCACCTGCCCGTAGGCGACGTCGCGGACGAGCACGTGCCAGAAGCCGACCTCCTGCTCACCCTCCATCGACGACTGCCGAAACGGCCGCACCAGCTCCTTCCGCGCCAGCTCGTGCAGCACCTGCTCGACCTCGTACGGGTCGCGATCGCCCATCGCCGCGACGGCGCCCGACCAGAAGATCTTCCCGATCACCGCGGCGTCCTGCAACAGGCTCTTGCGGTCCGCCGGCAGCGTGTCGACGCGTGCGGCGATCAGCGCCTGCAACGACTCGGGGAACGCGACCTCGACCCCGTCTCGCAACCTGCCGTGTTGGTCGAGGAGCTCCCGGTCGCGGAGCATGCGCACGAACTCCTCCGCGTACAAGGGGTTCCCGCCGGCGCGCTCGAGCAGCAGCTGCTGCGTCTCCGCTGGTAGCACAGCCTGCTCCAGGAGCGCCGCCACGAGCCGGGCGGTGTCCGCGTCGGCAAGCGGCGACAGGCTGACGGTGGAAGCGTTCCTGAGACCCGCGCCCCAGGTTGGGTGGCGTTCGTAGAGCTCGGGCCGCGCCGTGCAGACGACGAGCAGCGCAACTCCCTGCGTCCAGTCGGCCAGATGCTCGAGGAAGGCGAGCAGCGCCTCGTCGGCCCAGTGAATGTCCTCGAACACGAGCACTGCCGGCCCGTCGTCGGCGATCGACTCCAGGAATCGCCGCCACGCCGTGAACGACTCCTCACGGGCCGCGGCGATACCCGGGTCGATGCCCAGGAGCGGCAAGAGGCGCGCCCGCAGCCACGGTGCGTCAGCCTGGGCGGCGAGCACCCGCTCCAGCTTCGCCTGCGCTTCCTCCGGCGGATCGGACTCAAGGACTCCCGCGTGGGCCTTGACGATCTCGGCCAGTGCCCAGAACGTGATCCCTTCCCCGTACGGCAGGCAGCGTCCCTGCCTCCAGCGCACCACCCTCGGCAACCCCTCGACGTGGGCAAAGAGCTCCGCCACGAGCCGGCTCTTACCCACCCCCGGCTCGCCCACCACCGAGACCAGCTGCATCGCTTGCTCGGCAGCGACCTTGTCGAAGGTGCCGCGCAGCAGCGTGAGGTCGAGGTCGCGCCCGACCAGGGGCGTCGTCATCGAGCGGATGACATCGCTCCCGAACCGGGCTCGAGGTGCAACCGCCCGCCAGACCCGCACCGGCTCCGATTTCCCTTTGGCGCTGATCGCCTCCAGTGGTTCGTAGTCGAAAACCCGCTCGGTTGCCTGATACGTGGCCTGCCCGACCGCGACACCGTCCACCGGCGCCTGCGACTGGATCCGGGCGGCGGTGTTGACCACGTCGCCCGTGACCATGACCTCACCCGACTCCGGTCGCGCGTCGAGCGAGACCACCGCCTCGCCCGTGTTCACGCCGACCCGCACCGACAGCCCGAGAGCAGGCGTTCCGGCGTTCAACTCCTCGACCGCCTCCAGGACGCGTAGCCCCGCCCGCACGGCCCGCTCCGCATCGTCCTCATGCGCAACCGGGGCTCCGAACACCGCCATCACCGCATCGCCGATGAACTTCTCCACCGTCCCTCCGAAGCCCTCGATCTCCCCGCGCACCCGCTGGTGGTAGGGGGCTACCCGCGCCTGCACTTCCTCCGGATCGGCGCTCTCGGACTCGGCCGTGAAGCCGACCAGGTCGCAGAACAGCACCGAGACGACCTTGCGCTCCCTCGCAGCCGGCGTCGTGGGTACCTCGTTGAGCGGGGCGGAACAGAAGCCGCAGAACTGGAACCCGTCTGGGTTCTCCTTGTCGCAGGCGGCACAGATCGACACCTGGCGAGTCTACGACCGAGGCTCGTGAGGGATCCGCGCCGGGTGGGCGAAGAACGCGGAGCGTTGCGAGTCTGGAAGCGGAGCGGCGCCGGAGTCGAACCGACCCAGCCTGGGGTTGCCAGACCTCACCGGTTTTGAAGACCGGCTGGGCCACCGGGCCCATGCCGCTCCGCGGGCGACGCTAGCAGCGCGTCGGCGCGGGCCTCTCCGGCCAAGTAACAGACTGTTACTTGGCGGGTTCCGCTCCGCGCGCCGAGCGGCGCACGACGCGCTCGTCGCCGATGCGGCGCGTGACGCCGTCGGCGTCCAGGCGTTCGAGCAGAAGCTGCGCCGGGCGGCGCGAGATGCCGAGTGCGTCGCGGAAGCTCGCCAGGCGGATCGCGCCGTCGGCCTCGAACTGGGCGAGCGCGGTGGCCCGGGCTGTTTCGTAGGCCGCCGCGGAGACCGCGACGCCGTCGCCGAGGCGGACGAGGTCGCCCGCGCGCTCGAGGTACGCGGCCAGCTTCGCGTCGTCGAGCCGCAGCCCTGCCGGGCCGGCGTCGACGAGGCGCGCCCGCAGCTCCTCGGCCTCGGCCTCGCGCTCGCCGAGCGCCGGGGCGGCTCCGGGCGCGTACGCCTTGCCGCCACGCTGCTCGACACCAAGTCGCTCCAGCAGCGCTGATCCCCAGGGCCCGGCTGCCAGCTCTCCGGTCGGCACGCCGGGTTCGAGGGGAGAGGAGGCGGCGCGCTCGGCCACGCGCTGTTCGATCCGCGCGCGCTCGGCCTCGAGCCACTCGCGCGTGACGTACCGGTCTCCGACCCGTTCGAGCGACTCGAGGCCCTGGTCGAGATCGGCGCCGAAGAGGAGCCCGCGGGCCGCGAGCTCGTCGCGGCGGATCGGCCGGGTCGCGGCCGCACGGGCAATCGCGGCCGGATCGCCCGCGGCCAGCAGCTCCAAGCGCTCGCGGTCGATCCGCCGCGGCGGCGCCGGGTCGAGCACCCGCGCGCCTCCCAGGGTGTGGCCCATCCGCAGGATGACCCGGTCCCCGCGCGCAGCGACGACCGGCCGTGCCAGCCGCAGCTGCGCGAACGGGCCGCTCAGTCGCACGACGCGGGCCACGACCTCGGCCGTCCCGTGGTGCACCTGTAGGCGCACGTCGTCGGGGATCGGTTCGAGCTCCACGAGCTCGACATCGAGGCGGTACGAGACGGGGTAGGCGCCACGAGGAGCGAGCACGTCGCCGCGGCGCACCTGCTGCCGCTCGACGCCCGGCAGCGCGACCGCTACGCGGCGCCCCGCGTCCGCCCGCTCGACGGGCGTGTCGTGCACCTCGACGCTGCGCACGCGCACGTCGAGCTCCGCGGGCTCGACGCGCAGCATGTCGCCCGTGCCGATCGAGCCCGACCACAGCGTCCCGGTCACGACCGTGCCGATCCCCGGCAGCGAGAACGAGCGGTCGACGGGCAGCCGTGCCGGCGCATCGCTCCCGGGGCGCGGCGGCAGGGCGGCCAGCGCGCCTCGCAGCTCGTCCAGGCCCGCCCCGGTCACCGCGCTCACCGGGATCACCGGCGTGTCCGGAACGAGCTCGCCCACCTCGGCGACGACCTCCTCGAGCCGCTCGGCCGACACCGCGTCCGCCTTCGTCACCGCTACGACGCCGTGAGAGACGCCGAGCAGCCGCAGGATCGCGAGGTGCTCGTACGTTTGCGCGCGCGCCCCCTCGCCTGCGTCGACGACGAGCAGGAACGCGTCGATCCCGGTCGCGCCGGCGACCATCGTGCGGACGAAGCGCTCGTGCCCGGGCACGTCCACGAGCGACAGCACGCGTCCGTCGCCCACGTCGAGCGGCGCGTAGCCGAGCTCGATCGAGATGCCGCGCCGCTGCTCCTCCGGCAGTCGGTCGGTGTCCTTGCCGGTCAGCGCGCGGACGAGCCAGGTCTTCCCGTGGTCGACGTGGCCGGCTGTGCCGACCGTCAGCACGGCGTGGCGACGATCAGGTGCTCGGTGAACTCAGGTGCCCAGGCGGTGGCGCCGAGCAGCTGGCGCCATCGCGTCTCGTTGCGCTCGCGGGCGCCGTAGAGCACCAGCAGGAGCAGGTCGAGCCACTTGCCGCCGTCCGGCTCGGTGGCGGCGTCGACCACGCGCTCGATGAGCACCAGCATGGAGTCGTCGGCCGCCGCGGCCCGGATCGTGCGCAGGATCGCGGCGGCGCGCTCGTCGTCCCAGTTGTGGATGACGGTCGAGACGACGAACACGTCCGCGGGCGGCACCTCCTCGAAGAAGCTGCCGCCGACGAATATGCAGCGCTCACCGAGGTCGAGGACGTTCGTCTCGGGCAGGTCGAACACGATGCCGCGCAGGCCCGGCCTTCGCTCGAGCAGCGCGAGCAGCAGCGAGCCGTTGCCGCCGCCCACGTCGACGACCGTCTCGTCGCCGCGCCACGGGTACGAGTCGAGGCGGTCGACCCGGCGGCCGAGCCCGTGCTCCATCGCCAGGTCGAAGTACGCGCGCTCATCCGGCCGCTTGGCGAGCCACGCCCAGAAGCCGGTGCCGTGCAGCCGCTCGAAGCTCGGCCGCCCGGTTGCGTCGAGCGCCCCTGCCGCGCCGTGCCAGACGCCGCCGAAGAGGTGCGCGAACTCCCGCTCGGAGCCGCGCAGCAGGTCGGAGGCCGGCGTGTTGCGGAAGACGCCCGGCGCCTCCTCCGCAAAGACGCCGTCGGTCGCGAGCGCGCGCAGGAAGCGGTAGAGCGTGTCTTCGTCGGCACCCGACTCCTGCGCGAGCTTCGCGACCGGGCGCGGGCCGGCCTCGAGCCGCTCCGAGATGCCGAGGTCCGTGACGATCGCGAGCACGCGCGTCGCGAGGGCGCCGTGGAGCAGGTTCCAGATCTGGGCGTCGGGTGAGGGGCTGGTCACGCCCGTGCAGCGTGCACTGCGGCGGCGGCTTCGTCGACCTCGTCGCCGGAGAGCGTGCGGCAGTCGAGCAGGCAGCGGCCGTCGCGGACGAGCGCGACCACGGGCGGATCGCCCGCACGCAGCGGCGCGGCGAGCTCCTCCTCGACCGCCACCGCGAAGCTCGGCAGCTCGACGAGCGGCAATGCGCCGCCGCCGACCCGCGCGACCGTCGCCTCGACCGAGCCGCCGACGAGCTGCCGCTAGCCGGTCGGCCCGCCCGCGCACGGCCTCGGCCGGCTCGTCGAGCATCCGCAGCGCGGGCAGCTCGCGCCGCGCGCGCGCCGGGTCGAGATAGAGGCGCAGCGTCGCCTCGAGCGCGGCCAGCGTCAGCTTGTCGGCCCGCAGCGCCCGCTGGAGTGGATGGCGCCGCAGCCGCTCGACCAGCTCCGCGCGGCCCACGACGATCCCCGCCTGCGGCCCACCGAGCAGCTTGTCGCCCGAGAAGCACACGAGGTCGGCGCCCTCGGAGACCGCCGACGCAGCCGTGGGCTCGTCGCCAAGTAACAGACTGTTACTTGCTGAGAGCGCGCCGGAGCCGAGATCGTCGATCAGCGGCAGGGCGCGTCGCTCCGCCAGCCGCGCCAGGTCGCGCAGCCGCGGGCGCTCCGTGAAGCCGACGACGCGGAAGTTCGACTGGTGCACGCGCAGGATCGCGCCGGTCTCGTCGCCGATCGCGCGCTCGTAGTCGGCGACGCGTGTGCGGTTGGTCGTACCCACCTCGACAAGCCGGGCGCCCGAGCGTGCCAGCACGTCCGGGATGCGGAAGCCGTCGCCGATCTCCAGCAGCTCGCCGCGCGAGACGACCACGTCGCGGCCCTCCGCCAGCGCGGCGAGCGCGAGCAGCACGGCCGCGGCGTTGTTGTTGACGACCAGCGCCGCCTCGCCGCCAGTCAGCCGCCGCAAGAGCGCGGCGCAGTGATCCTGCCGAGACCCGCGCGCTCCCTCGACGACGTCGTACTCGAGCGTCGAGTAGCCGCGGCCCACCTCCGCCACCTGCTCGAGCGCCGCAGCCGCGAGCGGCGCGCGGCCGAGATTCGTGTGGAGGATCACGCCCGTGGCGTTGAGCACGCGCCGCAGCCGCGGCTGCTCGGCGCCGGCAAGCTCCGCGCGCGCCCGCTCGACGAGGTCGCCAGGGTCGGCACCGGCCCGGATCTCCTCCCGTGCCCGCTCGAGCGTCGCCCGCGCAGCCGCGACCGCGAGCGGTCGCGGCACGTTGCCGAGCTCACCGGCGAGGACATCGACCGACGGCAGGTCGCGCAGCCTCACTGCGCGTCCGCCTTCACGGGGCTCGCCGGCACGTCGGGGGGGAGGCCGCGAGCCGTCTGCACCACCATTCGCACCGCCTCCGCGGGGTCGTCAGTACAGAAGAGCAGCGCCTGGTCGCGTGGGCTGATCAGGCCCTGGCGCAGGACAGTCCCGTCGATGAAGTCGAGCAGGCCCTGCCAGTAGTCCCTGCCCATGAGCACGACCGGGAAGTCGAAGACCTTGTCGGTCTGCTCGAGCGTGAGCGCCTCGAAGAGCTCGTCGAGCGTGCCGAACCCGCCCGGGAACAGCACGAAGCCCTCGGCCGCCTTCACGAGCATCACCTTGCGCGCGTAGAAGTGGTCGAACGTGTGGCCGATCGACACGTAGCCGTTCGGCGCCTGCTCGTGCGGCAGGCGGATGTTGAACCCGACCGACACGCCGCCCGCGTCGACTGCGCCGCGGTTCGCCGCCTCCATCACGCCCGGCCCGCCGCCGGTCACGACCGCGAAGCCCGCCTCGGCGAAGAGCCGGCCCGTCGTGCGCGCGGCCGCGTACGAGGGATGCCCCTGGCGGATCCGCGCCGACCCGAAGATCGTCACACCCGGGCGGCCGATCGACGCGACCGCCTCGAACCCCGCGCGGAACTCTTCCGCGATCGCGCGGACAGAGCCTTCGAGGTCGGTCTCCTTTCGCTCGAGGAGCCGCTGGTCGTCCTGGTGGTTGGTCACCAGGTACTAAATATCGCGCTGAAGGTGCGAGAGGTCGGCGGCGATGCCGAGCGCGACCGCGAGACCGAGGTACACGACCGCAACAGCGATCCGCTGCCAGCCCTTGATCTTGTAGAAGGCCTGGCGCTCCGGGTGGTGCCGGTTCTGCCAGCGCTCCCACATCTGCATGCCGCCGAAGAGCAGGATCAGGATCAGCACCGGGTTCGGCGAGATGATCGTCAGCACGACCAGCCCCGCGAGGCCGATCACCCAGACGACCGGGTGCAGGGCCTCCGAGGCGCGACCGCCGTCCAGCGGGTACACGGGCAGCAGGTTGAAGAGGTTGATGATGAAGCCGAAGAACGCGAGCGCGCGCAGCAGGTTGGAGTCGAGCGCCACGGCGGCGACCCAGCAGAGGGCCGCGCCGATCGAGCCGACGATCGGCCCGGCGAGCGCGACCCGGGCCTCCTTCCACGCGTCCTCGGGCATCTGCTTCAGCGTGATCAGCGCACCCAGGAAGGGGATGAACATCGGCGCGCTCGCCGGCAGGCCTTGCCGGCGCGCCTCGATCACGTGGCCGAGCTCGTGGACGAGCAGCAGCAGCACCAGGCCGACCGCGAACTGCCACGGCCAGATCAGCGCGTAGGCGCCGATCGAGACGAGCATCGTGGCCGCGGTCGCGAAGAGCTTGAGCTTGAAGACCGCGAACACCGCGACCTTGAGCTTCCACACGAGCGCTGCGAACGCGATGAACGGCGCGGCGAGCTTGCGGCCGATGCCGCGTACGTCGATCGAACCCTTCGGGTGGACCGGCTCGTAGCCACGCAGGTCATCCGGATCCTCGGGTGGGAGCCGATTGAAGAGGTCGCCCCCGTAGGAGGCCGGGTAGTTCGTTTCCTGCTGGTCGAGCTCTCGATCGTCGGTGAGCCCGCTCATCCATTCACACAGTAGCCACCGGGGTGGCTTCTGCCAGGGATTCTTAGACCGCTATCAGGCGCCCGTCGGCCTCGATCGTGGGCTCGGCGAAGACGCAGTCCACGTGGATCGAGGCCTCGTTGTCGCCGCCGTAGGGACCCGTGTTGCGCCCGATCGCGACGTGGGCGGTGCCGCCCGCCTTCTCGTCGAGCATCACGTGGCCGCGTGGCGTGATCGCATCGTTGATCCCGATCCCGAGCTCAGCGACGACGTCAGCGCCCGCGCCCGCCTCGTCCACCATCCGGCGCAGGAGCTCGGCGGCGCGGCCGCCCTCGATCGACGTGACCCGACCGCGGTCGAAGCGCATGATCACCGGCTCGTCGACCAGGCCGTCGACGGTGTACGGCACGGTCACGTCCGCGACGAGCACGCCGTCGGCGCCGTCGCTGTGCGGCGCGATGTAGACCTCGCCGCCCGGGAAGTTCGACGAGTGGCCCGGCTGGAGCGGGCCCACGTCATCGCGCCACGGGCGGCCGCCGACGCGGAGCGTCAGGTCGGTCCCGCCCGGTGAGGTCAGCCGGATCGTCTCCGCGTCACCGATCTGCTCGAGGACGAGGCGGGCCTTGTCCGCGAGGTCGGGCGCGGGCTCCGAGAGCTCGCCCGCGAGCAGCTCGGGCGTGACGAAGGCCATGAAGATCTGGCGCCCGTGGTGACCCGTCACGCGCTGGAGCAGCTCGAACCGGGCGCCGGCCTCGGCTCCGAGCGGCTCCTGCGCCAGGAAGTACGAGACGAGCGCGTGCTCGGCGGCGTCGAGCACCGCGGGCGGCGCGTGCGTGAGCGGGCGCTCGCCGGTCCAGACCTCGAGCCGCGGCTCCCCGCCCGCGTCGGCGACCGTCGCGACGAGCTGCGACCCCTGCTCGAGCAGCGGCTCGTCGACCACGACGATCACCGGCTCGCCCGGCCGCAGCCCGGCGGCCTGGATCAGGTTGGCGCACCAGCCAGGGTGCCCCATGCGCTCGACGGCGGGTCTCACGGCGGCGGAACCCTAGCCGTGGTGGTGCCGGTTCACCCCCGTCCGAAGGTCGACGTCACCCGTCCGACCGTCTACCGTCGTGTGACCCCATAGGAGGAGGAACCATGCAGAAGCGACTGCCGATCGCGCTCTCGGCGGCGGCGCTCGTCGTCTCCCTGCTCGGTGCTACCGGCATCGGGCAGGCGGCCTCGAACGCCGTTCGCGTGGCCTTTGCGGCCAATGCGGGCAAGCTCGCCGGCTATGGCCCGTCGAAGAGGGCGAAGAAGAACACCGTGGTCGTACGCGGGGCAAACGGGAAGATCGACAAGGCCTCACTGCCGCTGACGACCGGTCCACGCGGTCGGACGGGGTCGGCAGGCCCCGGAGGGCCGACCGGACCGACGGGCGCGGCGGGCGCGGCCGGTGCGACCGGTGCGACCGGGGCGGCGGGCGCAACCGGCCCGCGCGGCCCGAGCGATGGGTTCTCGGCACAGAGCGGGACGGACATCATGGCCTTCGTGGCGAATACGGATCAGACCGTCCAGAGCGTGAATCTGCCGGCCGGAAAGTACGTGGTGACGGCGAAGGTCGTGGCGAACAACAACGACGCCACGGATCGCGTGTACGGATGCTCGCTCAAGCTGGGCACCGCCGTGATCGACGATCTCTTCGACACGACCGACCTCGACATCCAGGGAGCCCTGAACGCGGATCGCTCCGTGGCCTCCCTGACGGGAGCGGGCACGCTGGCGGCGGCCGGATCCGCCACGCTCGTCTGCAAGACGACCAGTCCGAGCGGCAACTGGCTTGGTCGCAGCATCACTGCCGTCCAGGTGGCCACGCTGAACGGCGCATAGCAGCGGGGAAACGAGGGGCGGGCGGCGGCCGCCCCTCACACCCACTCACTCCGGTGCGCGGCAGTAGTAGACGTCCTTCTCCCAGAGCGGTACCCCGGTCCCCGAACGTGTCGGGCGGTGTGGCGGTGGCGGCCGGCAGTCGACTCCGGGGCGCGTAGGCGGCGAAGCAGGCCGGCCGCACCGTCACCCTCCTCGCCGGTCGACTCGGGCTCGACTGGCCGGTCGTCAGCCGCCGGACGGGGCGCCGCCTACGGGTCGTCGGATCACGACCGCCGCCCTGTCCTGGAAGCAGGGTGGCTGAGATCGGGCGGGGGCGGGAAGAAGTCGCCTAGTGTCCTCTCCTCGCACAACGGCCGAAGCGCTGAGCCTGTATCTGGCGCGCAGCGCGGCCGCATGTGGCCTAGTCGCGGTCATCCTGCTGCCCTTCGTTGTTGTCTTCGGTGTGGCGTCAGCCGGTACGTCTTCGTACCCGGACTACCTCGCGGCCGGGTTCCTCCTAGCTCTCGGCGGCGCGTTCTTCGCATGGCTCGCCGCGGTCGCCGTCAGCGTCATCACCGAGCACAAGGGCCCGGCGCGCGACGCCGCCGGTAACGCGAAGAGAGTTGACGTTCGCTCGAAGTCCCGGATTGACTGACGACCGCCGCCAGGTCCCGGAAGCTCCGGCGTGGCTGAGATCGGGCGGGGGCGGGAAGAAGAATCGGCATGAGACGCCTGGTGGAAACGTCACGCGGATGGGTGGTTCTCGCCATGACGCAGCAAGACATCCTTCGCAGCAAGGGCGTTTCCGTCTGGCTCTCGTACTTTCCAGCGCCGGGCTGGGACTCCGCTCACGAGAACTGGTTCGAGTCGGTGACGCATGAGTCGCTCGCAGAGTTCGTTCGCCGCGTCACACAACTGCCCGATCATGAGGCAAGCGCGATCGCAAACTCGACGTTGCGCGAATGGCGCGAGCGGGACGGCGAACACATCGACCTCGTCGGCGGTCGCCGTTTCCAAGCCGGGTTCCTCGCCTTCGTCGCGCTGGCTTTGGTCGGGTTGGTGGCTGTCCTCTTCCTCCTCCTCGTCGGACTGTATGACTGACGCCCGCCGCCACGTCTTCGACGCCCCGGTGGCGAGTGAGATCGGGCGGTGCCGGGAAGGGATGACCCATGAGCCGCTGGCCCGACCTTGAGGAGCAGTCACATGAGTGGGGCGTGCCCGAGGAGGAACGCCGTCGCCTCGTCGGCGCGGTCCAGCCGATGCTCTACATCGCCATCGGCATGGTGGCCCTCACCCTCTTCCTCGTAATCGTGGTCGTGGCGATGAAGATCAGCTCGTAGACCTTCACGCCCGCCACGAAAACCTTCACCCCGGCCGTCCGGCACCCGGCGGGAGGAGAACCATCCCCATACACAACTGAACCTTCTGCCTCAGCAGGCATCAGGGCCGACGAGCCAGACTCGACCTAAGCAACGCAGGGTTAGTACAGCCCTCAGCGCCCACGATCTGCCCCCGATCGACGGCTGAGACAGTCTCAGCAGGCCCAGTAACAGCAGCCGCGCTCGGGCTTCATCATCCGCGGGCTGACCGGTACCTGCCTGGTACCTGTGACTCGGTCACCCACCTCCGCCAAAGTCCCGGATTTGAATCTAGGAACCGCGCCCGATCCACTCCTCGCCGCCCTCGTAGACCTCCTTCTTCCAGAGCGGCACACGCTCCTTCAGCGTGTCGATGGCGTCTTTGCACGCGGCAAGCGCGTCGGCGCGGTGTGGCGCTGAGACGGCGATCACGACGCTCGTCTCGCCGATGCCTACCCGGCCGACGCGGTGGTGGATCGCGATCGAGCAGAGGTCGTACCGGGCCTCGAGCTCGGCGGCGATCTCGGCCATGACCTGCTCGGCCATGCCCTCGTACGCCTCGTAGTCGAGGTGCACGACGTCTCGTCCGCGCGACTGTCGCCGCGTCGTGCCGACGAAGGTGGCGATCGCGCCGGCGCGTTCGTCGGCGACCTCAGCCACAACCGCGTCCAGCGAGAGCGGCCTCCCCCGAGAGCCGGAACCCGCCGCCGGACACGGGCGGGATGAGCGCGACCTCGTCGCCGTCGGCCAGCTCCTGCTCGGGCGGGGCGTACGCACGGTTGACCGCGTAGAGCAGGCCGTCGGGTTGCTCGCCGAGCTCGAGCGCCGGCCATACGTCCGCGACGCGGGCGACGCCGTCGAGCTCACGCGTTGACCAGCCGGCGCGCTCACGGAGGCCGGCGAACAGGCGAACGCGGATCACGGGCGGAGCGTAACGGCTTGACAAGAAGCGGCGATATCGCCATAACTACGGCGAATTCGCCGCAAGCCGAAGGAGGTCGCATGCTCCGCCTCGCCGCAGTCGTCACCGGGTTCCTGCTGATCCTCGCCGCCACCGCCTCCGCGAAGCCGCCCACGGTCCGGGCGGTCTCGCTGCCGCGCACCGCTGTGGTGGGCGCCTCCTGGCGCGTCTCGGTGTCGATCAAGCCGCGTACGCGTGGGACGCTCGAGGCACGCGGGCCGGGCACGCTGCGGGCGGCGCTCGCGCCCAACCGCAAGGGCGTGGCGACCGCGACGCTCCGCTTCGCGAAGGCGGGGAGCTACGCCGTCTCGGTCAAGGCGGGCGGGCGGACGACGAAGCTGGGCTCGGTCACGGTTGACGTGCCGAAGAGCCCGCTGATCCTCGACCCCCTGACGATTACCGCGGAGCCGTCCGGCTCGCTGCTCGTCGGGCAGCTCCGCGAAGGCGCGCTGCTTCGGGTTGCCAACGGCGCCGTCACCAAGGTCGCCGAAGGCGTCGGCATCTACAACGTCGTGCTCGCGAACGGCGCCATGTACGTCTCGGGCCGCGAAGGCGCCGTCTACCGCGTGGACGGCAACTCGTTCACGCGCGTGTCGCCGGCGATCGACGGCGACTGGGTGGCGGTCGATTCCGCGGGCAACTTCTACGTGACGGTCTACGTCGGCTACGTGAAGAAGATCGCGCCCGACGGGACGGTGACGACCATCGCCGGCGACGGCACCGACGGTTACGCGGGCGACGGCGGCCCGGCCACCGCAGCGAAGCTCTTCCACCCGCATGCGATCGTCATCGGCCAGGACGGCGCGCTGTACGTCGCCGACACGGAGAACCGCCGGCTGCGCCGCATCGACCTCGCGACCGGGCGCATCTCGACCTTCGGCGGCGACGTGGGCATCACAGTCGGGCTCGCCGTCGGCCCGGACGGGAGCATCTACTCGGCCGACGTGCTGCGCGACGGCCAGGGCGGCGGCGTGACGAGGACGACGCCCGCCGGCGTCACGACCCGCATCGTCGCCGCGCCGCGCGCCAACGGCGTCGCCGTGGCCGCCGACGGGACGGTCTACGTCAACTTCTGGGAGGACAAGCGGATCATGCGGCTGACCGCCACCGGGAAGCTCGAGCCGGTCGCGCGCGGATAATCAGCCCGTGAGCGAACCGCTCGTCCGCGGTGCGATCGTCAACGAGCTCGGGATGGCCTTCCGGTATGCGAACGCCATCGCGAGCGCGGAGCTACGCGCAGCGGGCGTCGATCCGGTCGAGTACGGGCCGCTGAGCTTCATCGGCGTCATGCAGCCGGTGACTCGGACGCAGTACGCCGAGGCGACGGGCCAGCCGCGCACGACCATCAGGGACATGCTCCGCGGTCCCATCGAGCGGGGCCAGGTGCGTGAGATCCCCAACCCGCGCGACGGCCGGTCGACCCTGCTCGAGCTGACACCGGCCGGCCAGGCCATCTTCGACGTGGGCATCACCGCCTTCCAGAAGGCGCTCGCCCGGATCGACGCCGCGCTCGACAACCGTCTCGACGAGCGTGAAGACGCGATCCGGGCGATTCGCATGGCGTTGCAGGCTGCGGCGACCGGCGAGGAGCCATAGATCAGACGGCGACCGGCTCCTCGAGCGGCGCCGCCATGAACGTCGGCGCGCCGACCACGAACACGCGCCAGGCATCCGGGCCCTGCGCGTCCGTGAAGGTGGCCACGTTGGTCGAGCCGCCGAAGAACCCGAGCACGCGGGCCGGCCGGTCGCTGGTGTTCCGGGCGCCGTGCGGCGCCATCGACGGGATGACCGCGAGGTCGCCCTCCTCCATCGTCACGGTCGCGCCGTCGACCGACGCCTCGACCGTGCCCTCCAGGACGACGAGCAACTCCTCCGCGCTGTCGCGGTGCTCGGGCAGCTCTGCACCGGGCTCGAACTCCATATAGACGGTCGCGGTCGACGCCGTGCCGGTCGCGCTGCTCACCGGGAACGTGACGCGGTGGCCCTCGAAGTTCTCCTGCATCTCCAGCTCTCTGAGGTTGACGATCTGCATGACCTGCTCCTTTTCACTAGACATCATTGTGCAACGAATGAATATGGGTATACACTGATGTGCAATGAAACGCAAGTACGAGCTGAAGAAGCGGGCAGAGCGGCAGGCGGACACGCGGCAGCGGATCGTCGAGGCCGCTGTCGCGCTGCACAGCACGGTCGGCCCGGCGCAGACGAGCGTGGCCGCGGTCGCGCGGCGCGCGGGCGTCCAGCGCCACACGGTCTACGCGCACTTCTCCGACGACGGGGCGCTGTTCGACGCCTGCTCCGCCCACTGGCGCGAACTGCACCCGTTCCCGGACGTCTCCGGTCTTGAGCTGGCGCCTGCGCTCGAGGCCGTCTACGGCTGGTACGACGAGGTCGAGACGTCGTATGCGCTGTTCGCGCGCGATTCGGCGCTCTACCCGGAGGTGTGGACGCACCGGCAGCAGCTGCTCGCGAGCCTCGCCGACCGCCTGGCAGAGCGGGTGGCGCGGCGCAAGCGGACACGTGCGGCCGCCGGCCACGCGGTCGCGTTCGAGACGTGGAGGTCGCTCGTTCGCCGTGAAGGACTGTCGAACGCGGAGGCCGCTACGGCTATGGCCGCGTTCGTGACGAGCAGCTAGCTCAGGAGTGCGAGTCGGCTGCGGCCCACCAGTCGTGATGGCCGTAGTAGTCCGTGTCGGTACCGAGGTCGGTGATCGGCCCGACGACGTCGCCGGGGCCGCGCCACAGCATCAGCTGCCCGCGGGCGTTGCTCCCCACGCGCACGAAGAAGATCGCGCCGCTCGGTGCCCAGCGCGGCGAGGCGAAGGTCTGCTTCGGGCCAGGTGAGAGAACCTTCTTCGCCTTGCCCTTGAGGTCGACCGTCCAGAGCGACCACGCGGGCGTCGCGCTCCGGTTGTTCGGTTGCGAGAGGACCACGATCTGGCCGTCGCTCGAGCAGCTCGGCGATGCCCAGGAGCGCGTCGAATCGGCGATCAGCGGCTTCGGCCGGTAGCTCTGCGGCGCTGCGATGACGAGCGACTTGTCGGCGGTTGCGACCTTCGAGCCGCCGGAGACGACCACGAGCCGCCCGCCGCACCAGGTCACGTAGTCCCGGTAGGCGAGCATCGTCCGTGTGATCGGCGCGCCCACCTTGCGCGCGGAGAGCAGCATCGAGTCGAGCGGCACGCCGTCCGCGTCGCTCGACGAGTTCGATTTGCTGAACCAGAACGCCCAGCGCCCGTCCGCCGAAACGCCCACGAGCTGCGCGTTGCGGGTCTTCTTCAGCGGCGCCACGTTCAGCAGGTGGCCCGTGTCCTGGAACCAGAACCAGAGCTGCGACCCATTTCCGGTCGACCTCGTGACGACGAGGTTGCCCTGCGGCGTCCACGCCGCCGAGACCGCGCCCCAGCCGTCCCTGATGATCCGGTGTGCGCCGATCAGCAGGCCGCCCTTCGCCGTGATCCGGGCACTTGTGCTGCCGGACGGCCGCCAGAGCGTGCTGCCGGGCTTCACCTTGCCGCCGGTCGCGGGGACGACGCCGCCCGAGAATGCGATCGACTTCCCGTCCGGGCTGAACTTGACCGGGCCGGCCGCGCCGCTCGAGACGATCACCCGGTCCTTGCACGTGCCGAGCTCGATCACGTGCAGCTGGCCGTCGCGCGCGTACGCGACGCGTCCCAGGGTCGCGTCCTTCGGGCAGGTCGGCGGCTTGGGCGGCGGCGGCTTCTTCTTCGGCTTTGGCTTCGCCGCGTACGCCGCAGGGAGCGCCACGAGGGCGCACAGGATCAGAAGAAGCACTCGCTTCACACGCCTGAGTGTTACGGCACTCGTCTCTAGAGGCAAACCGCGCGATCGGTCAGGCGCCGCGTACGATCCCCTCGTGGCCGCGACCGATCGCCGCGAGACCGACTCCGGGATCGAGGTCAAGCCGGTGTACACGGCCGAGGACGTGGAGGGGCTCGACCTCGAGCTGCCGGGCGACTTCCCGTTCACGCGCGGCCCGTACCGCGACATGTACCGCGGCCGCCCGTGGACGATCCGCCAGTACGCGGGGTTCGCTTCGGCCGAGGAGACGAACGAGCGCTTCCGCTTCCTGCTCGACCGCGGCCAGACCGGGCTTTCGGTCGCCTTCGACCTGCCGACGCAGCTCGGCTACGACTCGGACGACCCGCGCTCGGCCGGCGAGGTGGGGCGGACCGGCGTCGCGATCGACTCGCTCGCCGACATGGAGATCCTCTTGGCCGGGATCCCGCTCGGCGAGGTCTCCACGTCGATGACGATCAACGCGCCGGCGGCGCTGCTGCTGCTCCTTTACGAGCTCGTCGCCGAGGGCCAGGGCGTCACCGGCGACCGGCTGCGCGGCACCGCGCAGAACGACATCCTCAAGGAGTACGTCGCGCGCGGGAACTACATCTACCCGCCGCGGCCGTCGATGCGGATCACGACCGACCTCTTCGCCTACTGCGCGGAGCGGCTGCCGAGCTGGAACACGATCTCGATCTCCGGGTACCACATCCGCGAGGCGGGGTCGACCGCCGTCCAGGAGCTCGCCTTCACGCTCGCGAACGGGATCGCGTACTGCCAGGCGGCCGTCGACGCCGGCCTCTCGCCGAACGATTTCGGCGCGCGGCTCTCGTTCTTCTTCAACGCGCACAACCACTTCTTCCAGGAGGTGGCGAAGTTCCGGGCGGCGCGCCGGCTCTGGGCGGAGATCATGCGCGACCGCTTCGGCGCCACGAACCCGAAGGCCCAGGCGCTGCGCTTCCACGCGCAGACGGGCGGCTCGACGCTCACCGCGCAGCAGCCGGAGAACAACGTGGCGCGCGTCACCGTCCAGGCGCTGGCCGCCGTGTGCGGCGGCGCGCAGTCGATCCACACGAACTCGTTCGACGAGGCGCTCGCGCTGCCGACGGCGCGCGCGGCGCGGATTGCGCTGCGGACCCAGCAGATCCTCGCGGATGAGGCGGGCGGCACCGACACGGCCGACCCGCTGGGCGGCGCCTTCTTCATCGAGGCGCTGACGGACGAGCTCGAGGAGCGCGCCCGCGAGCTGCTCGCGCGGGTCGACGAGCTCGGCGGCGCGGTGGCCGCGATCGAGCAGGAGTTCGTCCAGCGCGAGATCGAGGACTCCGCGTACCGCTACACGCAGCTGGTCGAGGAGGGCGAGCGCGTGATCGTCGGCGTCAACCGCTACGTGGAGAAGGGCGAGGAGGATGTCGAGCTGCAGCGCATCGACCCGGAGGCGGAGGCGCGCCAGCTCGAGCGCACGGCGCGCGTGCGGGCCGAGCGGGACGCAGCCGCTGCCGAGGCCGCGCTCGCGGACGTGCGGCGCGTTGCGCACACGACCGACAACCTGCTCCCGACGATGCGCGAGGCGCTCCGAGCGCGGTGCACAGTCGGCGAGATCAGCGAGGTGCTGCGCGAGGAGTTCGGCATGTACGACACGCAGCGGACCTGACGCTTGCCGGGTGTGTCCCCCGGGTGTGTATTGGGGGGCTGACCCAAGCCTGGTAGGGGCGCAGCCGCCCGCACTCCGACGCCGCTTGGGTCAGCCCCCTGGCGGGGGACAGACCCGTGGATCACCTGAGCGGCAGGTCGGCAGGTGAGCGCGCGACGCCCTCCTCGGTGACGTAGGCGGTCACCAGCGCGGCGGGCGTCACGTCGAAGGCGCGGTTCTCGGCGGCCGCGCCCGGCGGTGCGATGCGCGTGTCGCCCACACCGAGGACCTCACGGGCGTCGCGCAGCTCGACCGGGATCTGGGCGCCGCGTCGGCGTAGCGGGGTCGACCGTCGAGACGGGCGCGGCGACGTAGAACGGGATGTCGTGATGGCTCGCAAGCACGGCGAGCGTGTACGTGCCGACCTTGTTCGCGACGTCGCCGTTCGCGGCGATCCGGTCGGCGCCGACGATGACGGCGTCGACCTCACCGGCCGCCATGAGCGAACCGGCGAGCGCGTCGACGACCAGCCGGAACGGGATGCCGAGTCGCCCGAGCTCCCACGCGGTCAGGCGGGCGCCCTGGAGCACGGGACGGGTCTCGTCGACCCAGACGCTGGGCTCGCGGCCGGTCTCGTGCGCGGCGCGGATGACACCGATCGCCGTGCCGTAGCCGACCGTGGCGAGCGAGCCGGCGTTGCAGTGCGTCAGGACGCGCGAGCCGGGCGGGAGGAGCGGCGCGCCGTTGGCGCCGATGCGGCGGTTCGCCTCCACGTCCTCGGTCGCGATCAGCTGGGCCTCGGCGGCGGGGTCCTCGGCGGCCAGCGCGCGGTCGACGCCCCAGGCGAGGTTGACCGCGGTCGGGCGGGTCGCCTTGAGGCGCCTTGCGGCGTCGTCGAGGTCCTCGCCGCGGAACGCCGCGAGCGCGATGCCCATCGCGCCGGCGGCGCCGAGCGCAGGCGCGCCGCGGACGGCGAGCGTCTTGATCGCGTCCGCGAGCTCGTCGACCGTGTGCAGGTCGAGCATCACGAGCTCGGCCGGCAGGCGCCGCTGGTCGATCAGGCGCACGTGGCCCTCGTGCAGCGCGATCGTGGGCGGGATCGGGTCGGTCACGCGCGCACCGCCGCGACCGTAGCCGCGACCGCCTCGCGCGGGCCGCCCGGATGCGAGTACGCGGCGGAGCCGAGCAGCACCATCAGGCCCGAACGCGTGCCGGCCGCGTCGACCTGGGCGGCGGCGTTGCCCGGGCCCACGCCGGCGCCGACGACGGCGGTCGAGCGCGGCGAGGCGGCGTGGCACGCGGCGATCTGCGCGCGCACGTCGTCCGGCGAGTCGGCCATCCGACCGGTGAACGAGGCGACGAGGACGTAGTCGGAGCCCACGAGCCGCGTCATTTGCGCGACGACCGAAGGCGCGACGCCGACGGGGCCGCGCATCCAGAAGGCGGCGCCGACGCGGTGGGCGAAGAGCGGCACGCCGAGCCCTGCCTCGCGCAGGAGGCGCACCGAGTCGAAGCCCTGCGCGAGCGCGTTGACCATGACGGCGCCCGCGCCGAGCTCGACCGCGCGCTCCGCGCGGCCAAGCAGGCCGTCGGCCGTGCCGGTCACGTTCGCGGCGTAGCGCACGTGCGGCGGAATCGCTGCGACGACGGCGCGGATGCGCTCTTCCAGCGGGCTCCACGGCCGGTCGCCGAGCAGCTCGTCGTCCTTGACGAGGTCGGCGCCGCCCGCGGCGAGCTCGGCCGCGGTAACGGCCGCCTCGCGCGGCGAGAGGCCGAGCGACGGCTTGACGATCGCCCCGACGAGCACGCTGTCCGCTGCGTCGTAGGCGGGGCCGGGGAGCAGGCCGTCCGGCAGCTCGAGCCTGACGAGCCGGCAGCGCTCGAACACGGCAAGGTCGGCCCACTCGCCCGCGAGCAGTGACGAGACGAGCAGCGTGACGTCGCCGCCCCAGTTCGCGTCGAGATAGGTCAGCGTCGCCAGGTCACCGTCGAGCTCGACCTCCGGCCGCGCGCCGCCCGGGTCGTCCGGCACGCCGGTCGAGGTGATCGCGGCGAGCGCATCGACCGCCGACGAGGGCGAGATCTCGAAGGTCGCGCGAATCACCGCCGCAAGCCTTGCAGGGACTGTTCTTGGTCGTAGGTCTTGGTCATGGGTCTGTCCCCCCGGGTTCATGGGGGGCTGACCCAAGCCTCGGTGGGGGCGCGACGCCTGCGCTCCGAGAAAAGCCCGGGACATGCCCCCGCCGAGCCACAAGATCGAGTCAGCTCTTGTGGGACAGCCCCTGTTATGGCGGAGCTCTAATTGCACTCGGCTTGCTGAGGTGCGGCCATAACAGGGACAGTCCCTGGATGCGGATCCTGCTCGTCTCCCAGATGTACCCCGGCCCGGAGGCGCCCGACTACGGCGTCTTCGTCCGCGACCTCGCCGACGCGGTCGAGCGGCGCGGGCACGAGCTCGAGCGGGTCGTCGTCGACCGGCGCGGCGCGGGGCTCGCGAAGTACGCCGGCCTCGCGCGGCGCGCTCGCGCCGCCTCCAGGAGCTTCCACCCGGACGTTGTCTGGAGCCACTTCCTCGTGCCGACCGGCCTTGCCGCGCTGGCCGCCCGCGCGCCGCTGGTCGTCACCGCCCACGGGCGCGACGTCCGCAACGTCGGCTCGGTTCGCGGCGTCGCGGCAGCGACCCGGCTCGTCGTTCGGCGGGCCAGAGGGATCGTCGCGGTCTCCGACTACCTGCGCCGCGAGCTCGAGGCGCGCGTGCCCGAAGCGCGCGGCCGCGTCGAGGTCGTCGACTGCGGCGTCGACCTCGAGCGCTTCCGCCCCGAGGACCCCGGTCCCGCCCGCGCCGAGCTCGGCTGGGACGGCGACGGCCCCGCCTTCCTCTGCGTCGGCGGCCTCGACGAGCGCAAGAACGTGCTCCGCCTTGCGAATGCGTTCGAGCGCGCTGGGCGATGGGCGGCTCGCCTTCGTCGGCGGTGGCCCGCTTGCCGCGCAGCTACGAGGCCGGCCCGGCGTCCGCGTTGTCGGCCCGGTCCCGCACGACCAGGTCGCGCGCTGGATCGCGGCGGCCGACGTCGTCTGCCAGCCGAGCCTCGTCGAGCCGTTCGGCCAGGCGCTGCTCGAGGCGATGGCCGCCGGCCGCGCGGTCGTGGCCACGCGCGTCGGTGGGCCGCCCGAGTTCGTCGCGCCGGGCGCAGGCGTGCTCGTCGACCCGCTCGACGAAGAGGCGATCGCCGCCGGGCTCCGCGAGGCCGTCGCGCTCCCACGTCCGAACGACGCCGCCCGCGCCGCGGCCGCCGAGCACGACGTCAACCGCCAGGCCGAGCGGATCGAGGCGATCCTCCAGCGCGCCGCCGGCTGACGGAATCGCCGCCGCGCCGAGCGTCGTTGGAGCCACCGTGCGCGCGATCGCGATCGACCAGAAGGGCGGCCCCGAGGTGCTCGAGCTGAAGGACGTCGCAGCCCCCGAGCCCGGCCCCGGCGAGGTGCTCGTCGAGACGGGCGCGATCGGCGTCAACTACCGCGACGTCTACGAGCGCACCGTCGACGGGCTACGGCGGCGACCCACCGCGCATCGTCGGCGTCGAAGGCGCGGGCACGGTCACGGCCGTCGGCGCGGACGTCGCCGGCATCGAGACCGGCGACCGCGTCGCATGGAAGGAGGCGCCCGGCAGCTACGCCGAGCAGGTCGTCGTGGCCGCGCGCGAGGCGGTCGCCATACCCGGCAGGCGTGAGCGACGCGCTCGCCGCCGCCGCGCTCCTGCAGGGCCTGACGGCGCAGTACCTGACCACCGACGCCTACCGGATCGAGCCCGGCGACTGGGTCGTCGTCCACGCGGCCGCGGGCGGCGCCGGCCGGCTCGTCACGCAGTTCGCGAAGCTCCGCGGCGCGCACGTCCTGGCGACCACGTCCACCGAGGAGAAGGCCGAGCCTCGCCCGCGCGGCCGGCGCCGACGAGGTCGTCCGCTACGAAGGCTTCGCCGACGCGCGCACGCGAGCTGACGCGCGGCGAAGGCGTCGCGGCCGTGTTCGACGGCGTCGGCAAGTCCACGTTCGAGGCGAGCCTCACCGCGCTCAGACGCCGCGGCACGATGGTGCTCTTCGGCTCGGCGAGCGGGGCGGCCCCGGAGCTCAACCCGATGCGCCTGGCCCGCGGATCGCTCTACCTCACGCGGCCGACGCTCGTCGACTTCACAGCCACCCGAGAGGAGCTCGTCAAGCGCGCCGCCGAGGTCTTCTCGCTGCTCGCGGAGGGCCGCCTCGACGTGGCGATCGGCGCCCGCTACCCGCTGGAGGAGGCGCGCCGGGCGCACGAGGATCTCGAGGCGCGCCGCACCACCGGGAAGCTGCTCCTCCTGCCCTAGGATCGCGCTGTGTCGGCGGATGCTGCGCGCACGAAGATCCAGAAGCTGCTCGTCACGGGCGACAACCGCCTGAAGCAGGGTGCCGGCGCCCAGAAGGCGCGCCAGAGCTGGGAGCAGGCGCTCGCCGTCGCCCGCGAGGCCGGCCTCGAGGACAGGATCCGCCCGCTGGTCGAGGTCCGGCTCGCCGATCTGGAGAGGACCCAGGCGGGCGAGACGCCGCTATCCTGAGACTCGATGCAGTTCGTCGTCGTCTTCCTGCAGTTCGTCATCTCGATCGGCCTGATCACGCTGATCCTGCTCCACTCGGGGCGGGACGCGGGCATGGGCGGCCTCGGCTTCACGCCCACCTCGCAGGGCGGCACGCACATCGTGGAGAAGAACCTGACCCGGCTCACCGTGGTCTTCACGGTCGCGTTCTTCATCAACACGATCCTGCTCTACAACTACCTCAAGTAGGCGCTTACAGCCCCGGCGCCGAGCCGTTGCCGGTGATGGTGAACCGGCCGGTCGCGATCGCCGGCACGCGGTAGCCGAACGCGTAGCGCTCGCCGTACCACTGGGTGCGGTTGACGAGCATCTGCTCGCGGCCAAGCGCGGGCATATCGGCGAGCATGTCCGGGACGGACACCGTGAAGCGCAGGTTCACGAGCGGCTCGGCCCGCTTGCCGCCGCGAATCCGGAACGTCCCGTCGCGCGTCATCCCGGTGACGATCCCCTCGCGCGGGCTGACGACGCTGAGGTAGTGGAGTCGCGTGACCCAGATGCCCTCGCCGACCGCCTCGCCGAGCTCGTCGAGCGACTCCGCATCGCCGCCGGCGACCGAGAGCGCGAGCGCGGCCGGCCCGTAGCGGCGGTACTCGAAGGGCACGGCGTTGCCGGTCGACTCCTCACCCGCGCGCGCGGCCGTGACGCGGTCCCACACGACGCCGCGCGCCACGCCGTTCTCGACGATCGGCACGCGCTTGCGGGGCGTGCCCTCGAAGTCGATCGACTTCGGCAGCCCGGCTGCGTCGAGCGGGTCCTCGACGATCGACACGCCCGACGCGAAGACGCGCTTCCCGATCCGGCCGGCGAAGTAGCTGGACTCCTCGAGCATGCCCAGGCCGTTGAAGCTGTCGGTCGCGAAGTACTCGAGCAGCTCGGCGAACGCGTACGGCTCGAGCACGGCGCGGTAGTCGCCCGTCGGCAGCTCCTCGCCGCCGCGCGTCGCCTCTGCCTTGCGCGCCGCCTCCTCGGCGGCGACAGCCGGCTCGATCGCGCCGACAGCGGACGACTGCCGCTCGGCGTAGCCGGACGCGCCGTCGGTCGCGGCGAGCGCGAGGACGGAGGCGTCCGTCATCCGCTGCTCCGCAGCGAGGCCGGCGGAGGTCGCGACCGCCAGGTCGACGACGCCGCTCGTCACGTAGCCGTAGAGCTCGAACGGCCGCGCGGCGGCGATCGCCTGCTCGGCGAGCCGCGCCTGCGCCGCAGGCTCGAGCGCGGCGGTCTCCTCGTCGAACCCGTCCACGGACGGCGGCTGGGCGGGCGGCGCGAAGCCTGGGAAGCCGGGGTCCTCGGGAGCCATCTCCACCGCGGCCTTGGCGCGGCGGGCCAGCTCCTCGAGCCCGTCGCCGTCCGTGCGGTTCACCGACGCGCCGCCGACGCGGCCGCCGCGCTGGATGCGCAGCGACACGACGTTGTTCTCGACGAGCGTCGGCTGGTGCACCTGCGAGCCGGCAAAGCGCGCGAAGCCGGACAGCTCCGTCTGGACGATCGCCTCCGCCTCCTCGCCGGCGGCCGCTGCGAGCGCCGCCTCGGCGAGCTCGAGGGCGCGGCTCACGGCTTCACGCCGACCTGGACGTTGCGGAACCGCGCCGCCGGCGCGCCGTGCGAGACGTGCGCGCTCTGGCCGGGCTGGCCCTTGCCGCAGTTCGTCAGCCCGTAGAGCACCCACGTCTCAGGCCCGCCGAGCGCGTCGAGCGAGCCCCAGAACTGCGGCGTGATCCCCGTGTAGATCGCGTCGCGCAGCATCCGGCCGAGCTTGCCCTTCTTGATCTCCCAGGCGATCTGCGTGCCGAACTGGAAGTTGAGCCGCTTGTCGTCGATCGACCAGCTGCGGTTGGTCGAGAGGTAGATGCCGTTGTCGACGTCGGCGATCAGGTCCTCGACGGAGCCCGCCTCGCCCGCCTCGAGGTGCAGGTTCGTCATGCGGACGAGCGGCATGCGGTTCCACGTCTCGGCGCGCATCGAGCCGCCCGCGCCAGAGCCGATCTGCGCTGCAGTCTCGCGCGAGGTGAGGAAGCTGCTGAGCACGCCGCGCGCGACGACAGGCTCCCGCCGTGCAGTCACGCCCTCGTCGTCCCAGCCGAAGCTGCCGAGCCCGCGCGGCGTCGTCGAGTCGGCGGTCACGTTCATCAGCTCCGAGCCGTAGCGCAGCGAGCCCAGGTCGCCCGGCGAGAGGAAGCTCGTGCCGGCGTACGCCGCCTCGGTGCCGTACACGCGGTCGAGCTCGGTCGGGTGGCCGACCGACTCGTGCACCTGGAGCGCCACCTGCTCCGAGTTGATCACGACGGTGGTCGCGGCCTGCGGGCACGCGTCCGCGCGCAGCAAGGCGGCCGCCTCCTCGCCGAGCTGCGGCGCGACCTCCACGAGCTTGAGCGCCTCGACGTGCTCCCAGCCGCCCTGGGCGCTCGAGCCGCCGAACGCGCTCGGGTAGGAGCGCTGCTGGAAGAGCCCGTCGCCGGCGGCGATCGCGTCGAGGCCCGCGCCGCACTCGACGATGTGCTGCTCGACGTCGGTGCCCGCGGACGTGACGAGATGCTTGCGCTGCGACTGCGCGCGCGCGGACGCTGACGTCACCTTCACGCCCGGCTGGCGCGCCGCCTCCTCCGCGCGCAGGCACAGCTCGATCTTCTCGGCGAGCGGGACGTCGAACGGGTCGCGCTCGACGGGACTGGCGTACGAGCCTGTCGCCGCTTCGAGCGGCGCAAGCGCCCGGCCGTTCCCGGACGGGGCGGCGCGCGCGAAGCTCGTTGCGCGCGCGGCGGCGTCGCGGGCGGCGCCCAGGTCGAGCCGGCCCGAGCACGCAAAGCCCCAGGCGCCGTCTACGAGCACGCGCACGCCGATGCCCTCGCTCTCGGCGTCGACGAGCGTCTCGACGCGCCCGTTCTTGGTCGACACGTGCTGGTTGCGGTCCACGACCGCGCGCGCGTCGGCGTACTCCGCTCCCGCTGCAAGCGCCGCCTGGACGGCCTCCTGGCACAGCTCCCGCATCCGGGCTGAACCCTAAACGCGGGCTACAATGCCGGGCGCGCGGTGGTGGCGGAATTGGTAGACGCGCAAGG